>NZ_CP166850.1:3658125-4877500 GCF_041346945.1 Amycolatopsis sp. cg9
CGCAGGGTGTGTTCGGCGCGCTGCTCGCGCCCGCCGCGCTTTCGCTGCTGACCACGACGTTCACCGACCCGAAGGAGCGCGGCCGCGCGTTCGGCGTCTTCGGCGCCATCGGCGGTGGCGGTGCGGCGATCGGCCTGCTGCTCGGCGGCGTGCTGACCGAGTACCTCGACTGGCGCTGGTGCATGTTCGTCAACATCATCTTCGCCGTCGTGGCCTTCGTGGGCGGCTCGTTCCTGCTGCGCCGCCAGGAGGCCGGCGGCCCGCGCCCGAAGCTCGACCTGCCCGGCACGATCACCGCGTCGGCCGGTCTGTTCGCCCTGGTCTACGGCTTCGCGAACGCCGAGTCGGACTCGTGGTCCGCCGTGTCGGTGTGGGGCTTCCTCGCCGCCGGCGTCGTGCTGCTGGGCGTGTTCGTGTGGCTGCAGCAGCGCGTTTCGCACCCGCTGCTCCCGCTGCGCGTGCTGCTCGACCGCAACCGCGGCGGCTCGTACCTGGCGATGTTCCTGCTCGCCATCGGCATGTTCGCGATCTTCCTGTTCCTGACGTTCTACGTGCAGCAGAACCTGAAGTTCACGCCGATCGAGAGCGGCGTCGGCTTCCTGCCGATGGTCGCGACGCTGATGCTGTCCGCGACGACGGCGACCGCCGTGCTGCTGCCGCGCTTCGGCCCGCGCCCGCTCGTCCCGACCGGCATGGCGATCGCCGCCGTCGGCCTGTTCTGGCTGAGCGGCATCGGCCTCGACAGCACCTACACCTCCGGCGTGCTCGGCCCGCTCCTGGTGATGGGCTTCGGCATCGGCCTGGCGATGGCGCCGTCGATGAGCGTCGCGACCTTCGGGGTCGAGGCGCACGACGCGGGCGTCGCGTCGGCCGCGGTCAACACGATGCAGCAGGTCGGCGGTTCGATCGGCACGGCGCTGCTCTCGACGCTGGCCGGCAACGCGGCGACGGCGTACCTCGCGGGCAAGGTCCCGACCCCGCAGCTGGCGGCCGAGGCGTCGATCGAGAGCTACACGACGGCGTTCACCTGGGCGGCCGTGATCTTCGCGGTCGGCGCGGTGCTCAGCGGCCTGCTGCTGCGCCCGGGCGTCCCGAAGGGCGAAGCCGCTCCCGGCGCCGTCCACATGTAGGACCCCGCCGGAGCGGGCCTTCGGGGGCCCGCTCCGGCGCGTCAGGCGACCAGGCCGTGGCGGTAGGCGTAGACGACCGCCTGGACGCGGTCGCGGAGGTCGAGCTTGGTGAGGATCCGGGAGACGAAGGTCTTCACGGTTTCCGGGCTGATGAAGAGCTTCGCGGCGATTTCGGCGTTCGAAAGGCCGTCCGCGATCAGGCGGAGGACCTCCAGCTCGCGGGGCGTCAGCGGGTGGTCGGGCGCGGTGCCGGCGGGCCGGATCCGGGCAGCGTGCCGTCCCACCAGCCGGCGCGTCACCTCCGGGTCGAGCAGCGCCGCGCCGGTGGCCACGGTCCGGATCCCGTGCAGCAGCTGCTCCGGCGGCGCGTCCTTGAGCAGGAACCCGCTCGCGCCCGCGCGCAGGGCCTCGTAGACGTACTCGTCGAGGTTGAACGTCGTCAGCACGAGCACCTTGACCGGGTGCGCGACGCCGGGCCCGGCCAGCAGGCGGGTGGCTTCGATGCCGTCGAGCACCGGCATGCGCACGTCCATCACCACGACGTCCGGGCGCAGCCGGCCGGCGAGCTCGACCGCGGCCCGCCCGTCCCCGCACTCGCCCGCCACCTCGAAGTCCGGTTGCGCGCCGATGATCGTCACCAGTCCGGTGCGGATCAGCATCTGGTCGTCGCAGACCAGGACCCGGATCGGCGCGGTCACGGGCGGTTCCCGGTGGGGATCCGAGCGCGCACGACGAACCCGGTGCCCTGCCGGTCCGCGCTGAAGTCGCCGCCCAGGACGCCGACCCGTTCACGGAGACCCGCCAGGCCGCGCCCGCTCCCGCCGGGCGACGCGCTGCCCGGGCCCGCCGTGCTGACCGCCACTTCGATCTCCTGTTCGCCGTGGCGCACCCGCACCGAGGTGCGGTTGCCGCGAGCGTGCTTGAGGGCGTTGGTCAAGGCTTCCTGCACGACCCGGTAGGCCACGAGGTCGGCGCTGCCCGCGGCGTCGGACGGCGTGCCCTCCTCGGCGAACTCGACCGGCTGCCCGGCCTCGATCGCGTGCTCCACGAGCGTGCGGAGCCCGCCCGGCGGCGGCGTGATCCCGGGGCCGTGGTCCGGGTTGAGCAGGTCCAGCAGGTGCCGCAGGTCGGCGATGGCCCGGCGGCCGGTGCCGGTGATCGCGGTCAGCGACTCGCCGAGGCGGTCGGGGGCGGCGGTCAGGTACCGGGCCGCTTCGGCCTGCACGACCATCGCCGTCACGTGGTGGGTGACGACGTCGTGGAGTTCGCGGGCGATGCGGGTGCGTTCGGCGGCGCGGGTGTCCTCGGCGACGCGGCGGCGGCGTTCGGCCTCGGCGGTGCGGGCGGCGCGCAGCCACGCGCCGATGCCCCACGCGAACACCAGCAGCAGGTAGAACGTGACGAACTCTTCGACCGGCTCCGTGCCGAGCCGGAAGAGGACGACCGCCAGCGGGACGTACGCGATGGAGAACAGCACCGCGGTGACGCGCCTCCGCGACCCCAGGTGGGCGCCCGCGCTCAGCAGCGCGACGGCCAGTGCCGCGCCCGAGACCGAGTGGTAGCCGCGGAGCTGGTCGACGGCGAAACCGAGCGACACCACCGCGAGGCACCCGGCCGGCCACCGCCGCCGGGCGGCGAGCGGGAGGCACTCGAGGCCGACGGCCACGAAGGCCAGCGCGTCGAAGGGGCGCTGCGGGAGGCCGCCGAGCTGCGTCCCGTGGCTCTGGACCGCGGGCAGGAACGCGGCCGCCAGGAAGAGCAGCCCGAGCGGGAGGTCCCGCGCGGTGACGTCCAACCGGCGCCACCGCTCCAGGAACCGCTCGATCACCGGGAAAGTGTAGTGACGGTGTCGACCCGCTTGGTGCCACCGCGGGGCACCAGGTTGCCGCGCCGGTGGGCCAGCCACAGGAACGCGCCCGTCCCCAGGAGGCAGAACAGCAGCGAGTACAGGCTGCCTTCCGGGCCGAAGGCGCCGCCGGTGACGGCGACCGACCCCGACGTCACGCCGTCCAGCAGGCCCTGCGGCGTGCCGTTGCCCGAGACCTCCGTGCCGAACAGGCCGGCCGCGGCGAAGTTCCAGCCGAAGTGCACGCCGATCGGCACCCAGAGCTTGCGGGTGGCGACGTAGGCGGCGGTCAGCAGGCCGCCGGCCTCGATCGCGATGGCGAGGGCGCCCCACAGCGTCGCGTGCTCGTTGAACAGGTGCGAAAGACCGAACAGCACCGCGGTCAGCACCAGGGCGAGCCAGGTGCCGGCGCGCTCCTCGATGATCCGGAACAGCACACCGCGGAAGAGCAGTTCCTCGGTCACCGCGGCGGCGGCCATGAAGCCGACCAGCCCCACCGCGCCCGTCACCGTGCCCCAGCCGCGGACCTCGTAGTCCCCGAGGAGCGCGATGTTCGCGATGACGGCCGTGAACAGCGCGACCCCGACGAGCGTGCCCCAGCCCAGCCCGGTCGCCGGCCTGGCCAGCTCCGTCACCGGGCGCTGCTCGGTCCGGCGCACCACCCACCGGTACACCACGACCGTGAGGACGGCGGTCACCGCGCCGAGGACCAGCGTGAGCCACGGGTTCCCGGCCACCGCGTTGACGGCTTGGCCGCCGAGGAACGCGATCGCCGCGACGGCCGGCAACTGCCAGAGCAGCCTCATCAGTAACTCCTTCGCCGATTCCGCGGCCGATGTGCCGCGACTGCGACGAACGCTAGGGAGCCGGCGGCCCGGAATCGTCCCCGTGCGGTGGACACCTGCGCGTAGCTCGCACGGGGGACGCTTGAACCTTTCCGGCGGTCCGCGCACTAGTAAGACTGGTAACGGGCGAAGGAGGCCGGGTGGGGGCGTCGAGAGACCTCGATTTCAGCGACTACTTCGCCGCGCGGGTCCAGCGGTTCCGCCGGGTGGCGTTCGCCCTGTGCGGCGACTGGCACGGCGCGGAGGACCTCGTGCAGGCGATGTTCGTCCAGCTGTACCGCCGGTGGCGCCGGGTGCGGCCGGACACGGCCGACGCGTACGCGCGCCGGATCCTGCTGAACCTCTTCCTGGCCGGGCGGCGGAAGTCGGGGCGGGAGTACGTGACGCCGTCGCCGCCCGAAGCGGCGTCGCCACCGGGCCGGGACACCCCGCTGCGCCTCGACGTGGAGCGGGCGCTGGCCGGGCTGACGCCGAGGCAGCGCGCGATGGTCGTGCTGCGGTTCCTGGAGGACCTGCCGGTGACCGAAGTGGCGTCCCTGCTGCGCGTCGCCGAGGGCACGGTCAAGTCCCAGACGGCCCGCGGGGTCGAAGCCCTGCGCACGGCCCTGCCGGCGCCGACGAGCGAGGAGTGGTGATGGAAGACGTCCGGTCCTTGCTGACGACCTACGTGACCGAAGACGAGCCTCCGATCGGCCTGTCGGGCGACGGGGTCCTCGCGGCGGCGCGCGCCTCCCGCCGCCGTCACCTGCTGACGGGAGCGGCGGCGCTGGCCGTGGCGGTCCTCGCGCTCGTGCTGACGGTGGTGGTCCTGCCGGACCGCGGTTCGGTGGCGAACGTCCCGTGCCCCACCGCGTCCGACACGCGGGAAGCGCTGGTCGACCGGTTGAGCTGCGTGGTGGGTCGCGCCGTGCGCTCGCTGCTGCCCGCGGAGGCGCAGATCACGCGCCTGACGATCCCTGGTGAGATCCCGCCGGCGGACCCGTTCCACCTGATCGCCGACCCGGCGGGCGACGCGCCCCGGGAGGCGCTGTTCCACATGGGGGTCCGGGTGACGGACGCGGCGGGCTCCGGTTCGGTGTACGTCCTGATGCTGCCGGGCAACGCGGGCGGGCCGCCGTGCGGCGAGCCGGAGGAAGTCTCCTGCCGCACGGAACCGACACCCCGGGGAGTCATGTGGTTGTCGACCCTGCGCTCCGGCGACGTCACGACCCACCGCGTGGCGCTGGCCGGCGCGGGCTTCCTCGTGCAGTTCTGGTCGAACGACAGCGGGGTGCTGCAGCAGTCGGGCGTCCGGCTGCCGAAGCAGCGCGAGGAACCGACGTTGACGCCGGCCCAGGTGCGCCGGCTGGCGCTGACCCCCGGCCTGGACTTCTGACCCCGGCCCCAAGCGCCCCAATGTGGCGTTCGGTGCGTCAGACGCACCGAACGCCACATTGGGTGCGCTGGACGCAACCAACGCCACATTGGGGTGCTTCTAGTGCCGCCGGGACCGCAGTGTCTCGATGACCTCGTCGTCCCAGCGGTGGGTGCGGATCAGCCGGTACCGCTCCGCCGCCACCCACATGTACGCCTCGGCGTCCGTCCGGTCCCCGATCAGGCCCGCCTGCCGCAGCATCGCCACCACCGGGCCGAACTCCTCGTCGAACCACCGCTGCGCCACGCTCGCGCGGTCGCAGAACTTGCCCTCGTCCTGCATCAGCCGGAAGCCCCACGCCTCCACGTGCTCGCCCAGCCGCGCGTAGTCCCACGGGTCCGACACGATCACCGACGCCCGCGCGTGGCCCGTCAGCGGGACCCGCTCCAGGAACAGGCGCCGGTAGTCCTTGACGATCAGGTCGCCGCGGTGGCGGATGCCGCTCGGGTCCAGCTTGGTCCGGACCACCGTCACCGCGGCCTCTATTGTGGACAGTCCCTGCGCGATCGCGACCGAAACCCGGTGGTGGCCGTCGATGATGAAGTGCAGCTCGCCGACGCGGTAGACCTCGATCGGCGGGATCTCCTCGCCGCGGCGCGCCGCCAGCGCCAGGCGCTCCCAGCGTTCGCGGACGCGGGCCGACGTCGGGCGGAAGCGGCGGTCGAAGTCGCGGCTGCGGTCGACCGTGCCGACGATCGAGTCCAGCTTGATCACCCGCAGCCCGATCCGGTGCTCGCCGAGGTACCCGAGCGCCTCCACGACTTCGTGGAACGGCAGCATGATGTTGACGTCGTCGGGCTCGCGGCGCAGCCACGTCGAGAGCCGCGAAAGCACCTGGCCCCGGCGCGCGCGGAGGAAGTCGTTTTCCGCGTCGGCGCGGGGGAACCCCGTCTCCTTCATGAGAACTCCATGATCCGGTGGCCCACCACGTTGCGGATCCGGGTGTCGCCGACGACCCGGTCCGGCACCGGCTCGCCGTGGGGGTGGATGTGGCCGTGCAGCAGCCACTTCGGCCGCAGCGCGTCGATCGTCCGGTGCAGGCACGCGAACCCGCGGTGCGGCGGATCCGCCCGGTCGCCGAGGTCGAGCGGCGGCGAGTGCGTCAGCAGGACGTCGACGTCACGGCCGTCGCGACGGCGCCGCCACTTCGCGCGCCGCACCAGACCGCGTGCCCGCCGCGCCTGCTGGCGCTGCGTCCACTGGTTCGGCCCGTCGTTGTAGCGGATCGAGCCGCCCAGCCCGGCGAACCGGATCCCGGCGACGTCGACGACCCGGCCGTCGGCGTTGACGCCGCCCGCCGGGCCCGGCCAGACCGTCGGGAAACCGTCCTTCATGGACAGCCCGCCGTAGCGCGTGTAGCCGCTCAGGTCCGGGTCGTGGTTGCCCGGCACGAACACGCACGGCACGTCGAGCGCGCCGGCCAGGAACGCCAGGTAGTCGTAGGGGAGGTCGCCGGCACCGATGACCAGGTCGACGGAGACGGCGCGGACCGCGTCGGTCCACAGCCGCTCGTCGACCTCGTCGGAGACGACCAGCGCTTTCGGCACGCACCCAGGGTACGACGCCCGGGCCTCATTTCATCCCGTGCGCGAACCCCGGGTCGGCGACGATGACGAAAGTGATGACGACGATCCAGAGCACGCTGAGCGCGAGCGCCCAGAACTTGAGGTTGGACAGCATCCGAGGCATCACGAATTCTCCTGCACTGATTCCGGTGGAAAGAAAGGGGACCTAGAGCCAGCCGTTCTTCCGGAATATTCGGTACAGCAACAGGCAGATGCCGAGGATCACGGTGATCACCAGCGGGTACCCGAACTTCCAGTGCAGCTCGGGCAGGTAGTCGAAGTTCATCCCGTAGATGCCGGCGATCATCGTCGGCACGGTGATGATCGCCGCCCACGACGTGATCTTGCGCATATCGGTGTTCTGCTGCAGCGAAATCTTCGCGACCGTCGCGTCGACCAGAGTGGACAGCAGTTCGTCGAACGCCGCCACCCGTTCGGACACCGTCGTGAGGTGGTCGGCGACGTCGCGGAAGTAGGAGCGGACCTCGTCCGGCACCAGCCGGGTGTAGCCCTCGGCCAGGCGCTGGATCGGCGTCGCCAGCGGCATCACCGCCCGGCGCAGCTCGAGGACCTCCCGCTTCATCAGGTAGATCTGCTCGGCGCTGACCTGCGACCGGGGCGCGAAGACCTGCGCCTCCATGACGTCGATGTCGTTCTCGATCCGGCCCGTGACGTCGAGGTAGTGGTCGACGACGTGGTCGGCGATGGCGTGCACGACCGCGGCCGGGCCCAGCTGCAGGCGCTCGGGGTCCTCGTCCAGCTCCCGGCGCAGCCGCGCCAGCCCCGAGTGGTTCCCGTGCCGCACGGTGATGACGAAGTCGCGGCCGAGGAAGACCATGAGCTCGCCGGTCTCGACGATCTCGTTCGCCGTTGTGGGTGACTCGTGTTCGACGTACCGGACGGTTTTCACGACGAGGAACAGCGTGTCGTCGTAGCGCTCCAGCTTCGGCCGCTGGTGCGCTTCGAGCGCGTCCTCGACCGCCAGCTCGTGCAGCCCGAAGGTCTCGGCGATGCCCTGGATCTGCTGCGAGTCCGGCTCGTGCAGCCCGATCCAGACAAAGCCTTCGTGGCGCTTGCGGACCTCCTTGATCGCCTCGATGTGCGTCCAGCGGCCGGGCAGGCGCTCGCCCGCGACGTACACCGCGCAGTCGACGACGTAGGCGGACAGCGGTACCGGGACGGGCCGGACGGGGACGGCGCCCTTGTTGCCGCGGCCGCGAAGGCCGCCGAGCGAGGGAATGGCAGGCATGGGATCTCCTGGGCGTCGTGCGTGGTCGTGCGAGACGACTGACCAGGGGCGGACCGCGTCCGCCCGGCGACACCAGCGTTCCCGGAGGTGGGGAAAGGCCTACCTGGAGACGACCCGTGAGGTGGGAACGCTGGGACTACTAGGGAGCGGACTATCGCCACTGCTCATCGGGTTCCTCACCTCCTTCGGGCCGGGTGCAGAGTGGTGGGGCTCGCGTTGACGCGCGAGAACCGATGGTTGAGGGTACTCCTCACTACGGATGCGTGTCGTACCAGCCTCACGCGGTGTTACGCGGACAGGAGAAGACGAGTGCAGTTCGGTCGGTACTACGAGGAGTTCGAGGTCGGTGCGGTCTACAAGCACTGGCCGGGCAAAACGGTCACCGAATACGACGACCACCTGTTCTGCCTGATCACGATGAACCACCACCCGCTGCACCTGGACGCGCACTACGCCGAAGAGACGACCGACTTCGGCAAGAACGTCGTGGTGGGGAACTACGTCTACTCGCTGCTGCTGGGCATGTCCGTGCCCGACGTCTCCGGCAAGGCCATCGCGAACCTCGAGGTCGAATCGCTCAAGCACGTCAAGCCGACGTTCCACGGCGACACCATCTACGGCGAGACCGAGGTGCTCGACAAGACGCCGTCGAAGTCGAAGGACGACCGCGGCGTCGTGTACGTCGAGACGCGCGGGTACAAGCAGGACGGCCTGATCGTGTGCACCTTCCGGCGGAAGGTGATGGTGCCGAAGCGCTCGTACGGGGAAACTCGGGGCGGGGAGCAGCCGGGCCGGCCGGTGCCGCACGAATGAGGCTCTGATGGACCTGGACGCGATCAAGGACGTACTGCGCACGTTCGCGGAAGTCGAGGCCCGCGGGGTCTCGCCGCTGTACGAGCACCTGGCCATGCAGGCCGCCGAGGACGACGACGTCGCCGGGCTGCTGTCGGTCGCGCGCGACGGCGAGGTGCGCGCGACGCTGCTGATGGCGACGGCGCACCGGCTCGTCCAAGCCGACCCGATCCACCCGCTGTCCCGCTACTACCCGTCACTGGGCGGTTTCGACGGCGTCGACTCCGAGACGTGGCCGCTGTTCCGCTCGTTCCTGCTGGAGCGGTCCGAGAAGGCGCGGGCGCTGATTTCGTCGCGGTACACCCAGACGAACGAGGTCCGCCGGGCGGCGCTGCTGTACCCGGGCGTGGCACGGGCGGCTCGCGAAGCGGGCGGGAAGGTCGCCCTGCTGGAAGTCGGCTGCTCCGCGGGCCTCTTGCTGGGCATGGACCGCTTCGGCTACCGCTACCAGTGCGACGGCGGCGAGCAGCTGACGGCCGGCCCGGCCAAGTCGGCGGTGGGCTTGCACTGCGCGCTGGACCTGGCCCCGGGCGCGGTCGCGCCGAAGCTCCCGAAGAAGCTCGCGGTGACGGACCGGGCCGGCCTCGACCGCGCCCCGGTGGACCTGTCGGACGAGGACGAGCTGGCCTGGCTCGAGGCCTGCGTTTGGGCCGACCAGCCCGACCGCATCCGGCTGCTGCGCACGGCGGCGGCCGAGCAGGCGAAGCACCGGCCTCGGCTGATCACCGGCGACGGGGTAGCGGGCTTCGCTTCGGCCGCCGAGTCGTTGGCGGGGCCGTTGGTGGTCCTGACCAGCCACGTCCTGGCGTACTTTTCGGCTGCGCAGCGGGCCGGGTTCGTAGCGGAGCTGGCTTCGCTGGCGGCTTCCCGGCCGATTTGGTGGGTGTCGGAGGAGTTCTACGGGGCGGGGCTGGAGCAGGTGCTGCCCGGCCGGGCGGATCTCGCCGGTGGGGACGGGCTGGCGACGCTGGGCGTGGTCCGGTGGGAGGACGGGAAGGCGGAGGCGCACGCACTGGCGCGGACGGCCCCGCACGGGCAGCGGATGACCTGGCTCCCGCTCTAGCCTCGCCGGCTTGCTGGCTCCCCGGCTCTAGCTTCGCTGGCTCGCCCGCTGTCCCGCGGCGCGCGGGCCGGCTGCCTGCCTGGCTGCCTGGCTTGCTGCCCGGCTGCCCCGGCTGGCTGCCCGGCTGGCTTGCTGGCTGCCCGGCTGGCTTGCTGGCTCCCCGGCTGCCTGCCTGCCTGGCTGCCTGACTTGCTGCCCGGCTGCCCGGCTGGCTGCCCGACTGCCCGACTGCCCCGGCTGGCTGCCCGGCTGGCTTGGTGCCTGGCCCGCTGCCTGCCTCGCTGGCTCCCGCTGTCCCGCAGCGCGCGGGCTGGCTGCCCGGCTGGCTTGCTGGCTCCCCGGCTCCCTGGCTCCCCGGCTCCCCGGCTCCCCGGCTCCCCGGCTCCCGCGGTCCCGCGGTCCCGCCGCGCGCGGCCCGGCTGTCTCGAATGAGTCATTCAGGGCCTTGGATGTCCCGAATGACTCATTCGAGACAGCCCGGCGGCCCCAGCAAGCCCGCTGGGAGGCCGCTCAAGCCCGCGGCAACGCTCCCCAGTCACGCAACGTCACGTACAGGAGATCCACCAGCTCCCCGGCCGCGTCCATGTCCGAAAGGTCTGCCGCATCGGCCCAACGTGCGTCCGACGCGTCGTCACCCGCCGTGAGCACCCCGCCCGTCACCGCACAGGCGTAGTCGAAGATCAAGTACGGCCCGCGCCGGACGCTCCCGATCACTGTGCCCGGAATCACGTCCAGTCCGGTCTCTTCGCGAAGCTCCCGAATTACCGCCGTTTCGTCCGTTTCGCCCGGTTCAACTCGGCCACCCGGCAGCGACCATTGCCCCGAACCGGGGTCATTGCGGCGCCGGATGAGCAGCAATCGGCCGTGGTCGTCGAACGCGATGCCGCCGACGCAGCGGATCGTGGTGCTGGTGAGACCCTCCATGTCCCCAACGGTAGACGTGACCGAACTGAAAACGGATGTCCTGTACACGGAGAGTAGCCGTACGGTACACTTCGGACCACGTGCTGACCCAAGCGCGGGACTTACCTCCCGTGCGCCAGTTGAGTGCGGTACAACGTAAAAAGTCTGTTGTCCGGTGTCACCGTAAGAGACGGGATTTGATCGCGGTGAACGTGAAGAAGATTGCGGGCCTCGCCGGTATCGCGTTGGTGCTGTTCTTCGTCATTGCCCAGCCGGGGCAGGCCGCTGGCCTCGTCGGCAACATCATCCAGTTCCTCCGTGACTCGGCCGAATCGGTGATCACCTTCGTCAGCAACGTCTTCAAGGGCTGATCGAGGGCTACCCTCGAGCCATGTTCGCGCCACGCGACCCCGACGAGTACCTCCTCGACACCGAGCGGCGGGTCATCCGGATCCGCCGCCACTGGGCGGTGCTGCTGTGGGACACCTTCGAGGCGGCCGCACTGCTGGCCATCTGCGTCCTGGTGTCCTACTTGCTGCCACCGGCGCTTTACATCGGCCAGAACATCCTCTGGTACGTCGCGCTGCTCGTCGTGCTGCGGTTCGCCTACGTGGTGATGGAGTGGTGGGTCGAGCGGCTGGTGGTCACCGACAAGCGGTTCGTCATGACCACCGGGGTGTTCACGACCAAGGTGCTGATGATGCCCATCAGCAAGGTCACCGACCTCAGCTACGTGCGCACCGCCACCGGCCGCATGATGGGTTACGGCACGATGGTCGTCGAGTCGGCCGGGCAGATCCAGGCCCTCAACAAGATCGACTTCCTGCCGCGGCCCGAAGAGTTCTACGACACGATCTCGGAGCTGGTCTTCGGCGACAAGCAGAAGCAGGCCGAGCGCTTCTCCATGATCAAGGCCCAGCGGGCCGCCCGCGGCAAGAAGCCGGTCGGCTGAGTCTCATCCCGCCGAGCGTGTGACGCAGCGCATCGTCGACAATGGACACGATGCGCATCGACCTGCACGCCCATTCCACCGCTTCCGACGGCACCGACTCGCCGGCCGGGCTCGTCGCCGCGGCCGCGAGAGCCGGGCTCGACGTCGTCGCGATCACCGATCACGACACCACGGCGGGCTGGGCGCCGGCCGCCGCGGCCATCCCGCCCGGCCTGACGCTCGTGCCCGGCGCCGAGCTCTCCACCGTCTCGATCGACCCCGAGACCGGCCGCCAGATCAGCGTCCACCTGCTGGCCTACCTCTTCGACCCGACGTCGGAGCCGGTCGTCACCGAGCAGACCCGGCTGCGCGTCGAGCGCCGCACGCGGCTGCGCCGGATGGCCGAGCGGATGGCTGCCGACGGCCTCCCGATCGACATCGACGAGATCTTCGGCCTGCTCCCCGAGGACTCGCCGCCCGGGCGCCCGCACCTGGCCCAGGCGCTGGTCCGGGCCGGGCTGGTCAAGTCCGTCGACGAGGCCTTCGCCGACTACCTCAGCCCGCGCCGCGGCTACTACGTCGCCCGCCGCGACACGCCCGTCGAAGAAGCCATCGACATGATCGACGCGGCCGGTGGCGTCACGGTCATCGCGCACCCCTTCGCCTTCAGCCGCGGTGCCACGATCAGCGAGGACACCCTCGCCGGGCTGGCCGCGCACGGCCTCACCGGCGTCGAGGCCGACCACCCGAACCACGACGAGCCGACCCGGGCCCGCACCCGCGCGCTGGCCGGCGAGCTCGGCCTGCTCGTCACCGGGTCCAGCGACTACCACGGCACGAACAAGACGATCGCGCTCGGCGAGTGCACCACCGATCCCGGGCAGTTCGAAGAGCTGGCTTCGCGCGCGGCCGGGTACCAGGTCGTGAAGGGCTGACATGGCGATCGCCGACGTCTTCGACGCGAAGCTCTTCATGAGCGCGACGATCACCCTCGTCGTCATCATGGACCCGCCGGGCACCGTGCCGGTGTTCCTCAGCCTCGTCGGCCGCAAGCCGGTCGCGACGCGGGCGCGCGCCGCCCGGCAGGCCGTCCTGGTGTCGCTGCTGGTCATCAGCCTGTTCGCGGTCGCCGGGCAGGCGATCCTCGCCTACCTCGGCATCGGCATCCCCGCGCTGCAGGGCGCCGGCGGCCTGCTGCTCCTGCTGATCGCGCTGCAGCTGCTCACCGGCAGCGGGCACGAGCCGGAGGCGGCCGCGGAAGACGTCAACGTCGCGCTCGTGCCGCTCGGCACGCCGCTGCTGGCCGGGCCCGGCGCGATCGCCGCGACCATCGTGTTCGTCCGGCAGGCCGACGGCCACGTCGGCGCGTACATCGCGCTGGCGGCGGCCATCGTCATGACGCACTTCGTGATCTACATCTGCATGCGCTACTCCGGTGTCGTCATCCGGCTGATCAAGGAAAGCGGCATCACGCTGCTGGCCAAGGTGGCCGGCCTGCTGCTCGCCGCGATCGCCGTCGAGCTGGTCGCGAACTCCGTGCGCGGCTTCATCGACGGCGGCAGCTGACCCCGCCTTTCGGGTTGTCCTGCCGGACAGGAACCGGCGGGTTCGTTGACATCGTTGGCACCGCTCGCGCAGCCTGAACCTCAGCTCAGCGCTTGAAACGATTCAATCGCCTTGCGGAGGCCTCGATGAAGTGGCTCAGAGCAGTTCTGCCGGTCGCGGTGCTGGTGGCGAGCGGTGTCACCGCCGTGCCCGCCGACGCCGCGCCCGGCTGGCAGAAGTACGTCGTCGCGCCGCCGAGCCGGGACGTCCGGCCGGTGAAGGTGCTGTCGACGACCGGCGACGTCACGAACCCGGACGGCCTGCTCGGCCGGGGTGTCGCGACGTTCAAGCGGCAGGCGCCGCCGCCGAAGCCGGCGTGGCCCGCGGGGACGACGGCCGCCGCGTCGTCGTTCCACGCGCCGAACAACGGCGGGAACGGCCAGCCGCGCACGTACGACCCGGGCAACGCCGTCGACGGGAACCCGGACACGTTCTGGAACGACGACACGATCGCCGCCTACCCGGACGTCCTGACCATCACCGCGGGCGCGCCGGCCGCGCTGCCCGGCGTCACCGTGCTGTCCAATGTGGACGGCGTACCGCAGGACTTCACGGTCGAGGTGCTGGACGGCGACGCGTGGCGCGTCGCGGCTTCGGTGACCGGCAACACCGCGGTGCAGCGCGCGGTCGCGTTCGACCGGCCGGTGACGACGAGCCAGGTCCGGATCACCGTGACGAAGGACCAGGCCACGCCGTCCGGCGAGTTCAGCCGCGTCGCCGAGGTCTGGCCCGGCCTGGTCGCCGATCCGCCGGTGCCGACGGCCGTCGTCGACTTCGGCAAGGTCGTCGCCGGGTACCCGAAGATCGCCTTCGCGGGCGCGTCGGCGAACCGGCCGGGCGTCCGGCTGTCGTTCTCCGAGACCCAGCAGTACCTGGGCGAACGCTCCGACTTCACGCGTTCGGACTTCTCCGGCGGGCCCGGGAGCGACCAGTACGCCGTGCCCGCGACGCCGGTCGTCTGGCGGGACACGAAGGGCTGCCAGAGCGGCACGCAGGTCTGCGCGGACGGCCTGCACGGCTTCCGCTACCTGCGGATCAGCCTCGACGCGCTGGCCTCGGACGCGCCGCTCGCGCAGCCGTCCGGCGAGGTGCGGATCAGCGGCGTCTCGCTCGACTTCACGCCGTTCCTCGGCACGCCGGACACCTACCGCGGCTGGTTCGAGTCCTCCGACGAGGACCTGAACAAGTACTGGTACGCGGCGTCCTACACGAACGAGCTGGGCATGGACACGTTCCGCGAGTCCGATGTGGACCCGCGCGGCGCGTTTTCCCCGTCGCTGGACGGGAAGCTCGTGCTGCACGACGGTGCGAAGCGTGACCGGGACCCGTACGTCGGCGACGTCGCGGTGTCCGGGCTGACCCAGTACCTGACGCACCAGGACGGCACGGCGGCGAAGAACGTCCTCGCCGATCTGGCCGACCACCAGCGCGCCGACGGCTGGATCCCGCCCGCGTCGATCAACAACTACACGTTGCCGCTGTTCGACTACCCGCTCTGGTGGGTGACGTCGAGCTGGGACTACGTCCTCTACAGCGGCGACACCGCGTACGCGGCTTCGTACTACTCACACCTCGTGAAGACGCTGGACACGTGGTACCCGTCGGTCACCGATTCGCGCGGGTTGCTCGCGAAGGGCCTCAACGGCACAGGCGGCTACGGCGACTACGCGTTCCTCCCACGCACCGGCGAAGTGACGTACTACAACGCGTTGTACGTCCGGGCGTTGCAGGGCGCGGCGGGGCTGGCGCGGGCGACCGGGCATCCCGCCGACGCCGACCGTTGGCTAGCGCGTGCTTCCGGCGTCGCTTCCGCCGTGAACCAGTACCTGTGGGACCCGGCGGCGGGCGCGTACCTCGACTCGGGGACGGGCGCGGTGCGGCACGGCCAGGACGGCAACAGCCACGCGATCCTGGCCGGGATCGCGTCACCGGCGCAGGCTTCTTCGGCGCTGGCGCGGCTCGCGGCCGGCGCGCTGCCGTACGGGAACCCGTTCATGGACAACGACACCCTCGTCCCCGACGGCACGAAGCGGGTGTACGCGTTCACGTCGTTCCCGGAGCTGCAGGCGCGGTTCCGGAGCGGGCAGGCGGCGTCGGCGATCGACCAGATCAAGCGGATGTACGGCTGGATGGCCACGCACGACCCGGGAATCACGGCGTGGGAAGGCATCGGCGAAGGCGGCTCGCACTACGAGCAGGGCTACACGTCGGCGGCGCACGGCTGGTCGGCGGGGGTCGTGCCGGCGTTGACCAACGACCTGCTGGGCGTCTCGCCGGCTTCACCCGGTTTCGCGACGTGGACGGTCGCGCCGAACCCCGGCGGCGTCGCGTGGGCGCGGGGAGCGGTGCCGACGCCGAAGGGCGCGTTGTCGGCTGCGTGGTCTCAGCGGGGTTCGGTGTTCTCGCTGACGGTTTCCGCGCCGCGCGGGACTTCCGGCTCGCTCGTGGTGCCGTCGGGCCGATTGGTGCTGCTGGACGGGCGGCCGCTCCGCGCGGCCGGGCCGGTGGCCGTCTCCGGCGGGACGCACACGGTGCTGGTGGTGCGGTAGCCGCACTTTCCGCGCGGGGCGGCTCGCCCCGCGCGGAAAGTGTCGGTGACATCTGGGGCTTTGCCCCAGGTCGGGGGCTCCGCCACCCGAACCCCCGAAGGAAGTGTCGGTGACATCTGGGGCTTTGCCCCAGGTCGGGGGCTCCGCCACCCGAACCCCCGAAGAAAGTGTCGGTGACATCTGGGGCTTTGCCCCAGGTCGGGGGCTCCGCCACCCGAACCCCCGAAGAAAGTGTCGGTGGTGGTGCGTAGCGTAGGAACCCGTGAAGGAGCAGATGGGGTTCGACTTCGGCGTAGCGCAACCGGTGCGGCTCACGAAGGTCTCGCCGGCGCGGCTGGCGACCTTCGACGACTGCCCGCGCCGGTACCGCCTCGCCTACCTCGACCGGCCGACACCGCAGCGGACCGGGCCGTGGGCGCACAGCACGCTCGGCGCGGTGGTGCACAACGCGTTGCGGGCGCTGTTCGACCTGCCGGTGCTCAAGCGGGTGCCGCAGCGGGCGGTGGCGCTGGTGGCCGAGTTCTGGAAGGACGCCGGCTTCGAGACCGAGGAACAGGCGGCGCGCTACCGGGCGCGGGCCAAGGGCTGGGTGGCGGAGTACGTCGAGGACAACGACGTCACGCACGACCCGGCCGGGCTGGAGCGCTGGGTGTCGGCGCCGGTCAACCCGGTACCGGGGGAGCGGCCGTCGATGATCATCGAGGGCCGCGCGGACCGCATCGACGCGCGGGCGGGCGAGCTGGTGATCGTCGACTACAAGACCGGACGCCGTCCGCCGGACGAGTACGAAGCACGGGCGTCGCAGGCACTGGCGCTGTACGCGGTGGCGGCGGCGCGCACGCTGCGGATGCCGTGCACGACGGTCGAGCTGCACCACCTCCCGACGGGCACGATCGCGGCGGCCGAGCACACCCCGGAAAGCCTGCGGAGGCACCTGCAACGCGCCGACGAGACCGCCGGGGACCTCCGCCTCGCCACGGATACCCTGAAGGCGGGCGGAGACGAGGACGTGCTGTTCCCGGCCCGCCCGGACCGGCGTTGCGCGTGGTGCGACTTCAGGCCGAGCTGCGCGGCAGGCCAGGAAGCCGCCCCGCAGGCGCAGCCGTGGGACCTGCTCGCGCCCTGAACGGGAGGGAATGTTGGCTTCACCGGACACCGACGAGCTGGCGACGCTGCCCTTGCCCGCGGCCACCCCCGAGCCGGCCCCGCCGCGGCGGGAGAAGCCGGAGGGGGCTGAGGGACGGCCTGCGGCGCCGGAGCAGGTGACTCGCGAGGCCGAAAGTGCTACCTCGGCGGGTGCGGCGGGGGCCGAGACCGCGCCGCACGACCTGACGGGCGCGGACCGGCGGGGGGCGCGCGAGGCCGAAGGTGCTGCTTCGGCGGAGGCCGAGACCGCGCCGCACGACCTGGCGGCCGCCGGTGCAGCCGAAACGGGCACCGGGCCGCAAGACCGCGTCGAGCCTGAGCGGATCGAGCCGGAAGCCGAGACACCCGCTGTCCCGGCGAAAGAACGTGGTCGCTGGTGGCGGGGCTTCACCGGCTCACTGGCCGCCGGCCTGGCCGTGCTCGCTCTCGGCGTGCTCGTCGTGGCCGGGGTCTGCCTCTACACCGGCGCCCCTGGCCCAGGGGCGACCCTCCTGGTCGGGCACCCCGTCGCCGCCGTCCTCGCTCTGCTGGCGCAGCGGGTCGCCGATCGTCGCAACGGGCCCGCGGCTGTTGGGGCGGGTGCTGCCGTCGTGCTCTTCGCCGTCTCCGCGTTGACGCTCTTCTGGCTCACTTGAGCGCGGTCAGCGTGTCCCCGCGCTCCTCCAGCAGCACCGGACCGGCCGCGCCCAGGCGGACCACGCCCGAATAGCCGCGCCGGTCGACGCCGACCGTGCGGATCGTCGAGCCGTCGTTCTCGTTCAGGACCGCCAGGCCGCCCTTGATCGGGATCACCAGCTGGTTCGCGAACGTGATGCCCGGGCCCATCGCGCTGCTCAGGGTCCAGCGGGGCGACAGATCGTCGCGGGACAGGGCCAGCACCTTCGAGCCGCTGAACCAGTACACGTTCTCCGCCGTCTGGGTCGTCGCCTCGACGCCCGACGGCGGGTCCTGGGCCAGGTCCGAAGGCGGCACGTCCAAGGGGTACGCCGCGCGCTGGGTGCCGTCGCCGTTGTAGGTCACCAGGAGCTTCTGGTCCGGCAGCACCACCGCCGTCAGGTCGCCCGACATCGCGACCACGCGGGCGCGCTTGCCCGCCAGCACGGAACTGAAGCTGACCTGGGGCTCGTCGTCCTTCTCCGGAGCCGCCTTGTAGACCGTCAGGCGGTCGGCCGGGTCGCCGGGGCAGCGCTCGATCACGCCGACCTTGCCCGACGCCGCCGCCACCGTGCCGTACGTGCAGCCCGTGCGGGGCTGCTTGCCCGCGTTGACCAGCGCCGGGACCTGGCCGTACTCGGCAGACTTCACCAGGTCGTCGCGCCAGGTGTCGAGGAGCTTCTTGCCGGTCGCCGTCACGTGCGAGCCGTCGCTGACCAGCTGCGTGCCCAGTTCCGCGTTGCCGTTGCGCTGCGCGGTGATCCGGCCCGTGCCCGGGTCCAGCTGCGTCACTTCACTGCAGTTGACGTCCTTGTGGTAGACGGCGTTCAGCCGCCCCCACGTCTCGTTCATCGTGCAGAGCTGCAGGTCACGTGCGTAGTGCCAGCGGATCTGGCCGGTGAGCGGGTCGCGGGCGGCGACCTCGCCGCCGTCCGCCGTGGCCACCGCGTCGCCGGCCACCACCGGCACCGGGGTCGCGCCGCTGCGGGCGCTCCACAGCTCCGCCAGCGAGCCCGGCACCTTGTCCGGGGCCGCGGGCAACGGCGGGGGCGGCGCCGCCTCGGTGTGGTCGGTGGCCGCGCTGTCGCTGGTCGCGCCGATGACCAGTGCGACCGCCAGCACCGCGACGGCGATCGCCGCGGCGAGCACCCGGTCCCGCCCGCGGTTCCACGGCGAACGACGCGCCTTGACCCGCGGGGCGGGCGGGGTGGTCTCGACGTCCTCGAGGACGTCTTCGGAGCCGTACTCGGGGGCCGGTTCTTCCGCGGGCTCGACCGGTTCAGGCGCGCTTTCGGGCGCCTTCTCGTCTTCGCTCACTTACCCGACCCCCGCTGCGTAGGCCTCAGTCTGCCGACGCAGGTGTATCAGACGTGGCGGCCGGGCGGCGACGGCGGCGCCGCCGAGCGGGGCGCTCGGCGTTCTCGCCGGCTTCCTTCTCGACGGCCGGGCCGGTCGCTTCCGGGGCGTTGCCGCTGCGGGTGCGGCGGCGCGACCGGGTGCGGCCTTCGGAAGCGGGAGCCTCGTCCGGGGACGCGGTGGCGGCGGCCTTGTCGGCGGCCTCGATCGCCTCGGCCGCCCGCGAGCCACCCCGGGTGCGCTTGCGCGGGGCGCGAGCGCGCTTGCGCGGCGCGTCTTCCGACGCGGACTCGCCGGGCTTGCCGCGGCCACGGCCGCGCTTCTTGCCGCCGAGGTCTTCTTCCTCCTCGGCGGCCAGGCCCGCGCGGGTGCGGTTGGCCAGCGGCAGCCGGCCGGTCGTGCCCGCCGGGATGCCCAGGTCCTCGTACAGGTGCTTCGACGACGAGTACGTCTCCACCGGCTCCGGCTTGTCCAGCCCGAGGGTGTCCGAGATCAGCTTCCAGCGCGGCTCTTCGTCCCAGTCGACCAGGGTGACGGCGACGCCGGTGCGGCCCGCGCGGCCGGTGCGGCCGATGCGGTGGACGTAGGTCTTCTCGTCGTCCGGGCACTGGTAGTTGATCACGTGGGTGACGTCGTCGATGTCGATGCCGCGGGCGGCGACGTCGGTCGCGACCAGCACGTCCACCTTGCCCGAGCGGAACGCGCGCAGCGCCTGCTCGCGGGCGCCCTGGCCGAGGTCGCCGTGCACGGCGGCGGCCGCGAAGCCGCGCTCGACCAGGTCGTCGGCCACCTTCTGCGCGGTGCGCTTGGTGCGGCTGAAGATCATCGTGAGGCCGCGGCCTTCGGCCTGCAGCACGCGGGCGATGACCTCGGGCTTGTCCATCGAGTGCGCCCGGTAGACGAACTGGGTGGTGCGCTCGTGGATCGCGCTCGCGTCGTTCTCTTCGGCGCGGATGTGCGTCGGCTGGCGCAGGAACGTGCGGGCCAGCGTGATGATCGGGCCGGGCATGGTGGCCGAGAACAGCATGGTCTGCCGCTCGTCCGGCACCATCCGCAGGATGCGCTCGATGTCGGGCAGGAAGCCCAGGTCGAGCATCTCGTCGGCCTCGTCCAGCACGAGCCCGCGGACCTTGCCCAGCACCAGGTGCTGCTGCTCGGCCAGGTCGAGCAGCCGGCCCGGGGTGCCGATCACGACGTCGACGCCCTTGCGCAGCGCCTCGATCTGCGGCTCGTACGGGCGGCCGCCGTAGATGGCCAGCGTCCGGATGCCCAGGTGCTTGCCGGCGCCCTTGAGGTCGTTGGCGACCTGGATGCACAGCTCGCGGGTCGGGACCACGACCAGCACCTGCGGGGTGCCGTCGCCGGGGACCTGCACGCGGTGCAGCAGCGGGACGCCGAAGCCCAGCGTCTTGCCCATGCCGGTGCGGGCCTGGCCGATGAGGTCGTCGCCGGCCATCGCCAGCGGCAGCGTCAGCGCCTGGATCGCGAAGGTGCGCTCGATGCCGGCTTCGCCGAGTGCCTTGACGATCTCCGGCTTGACGCCGAAGGACGCGAAGGTCGGGGCCTCGGGCTCGACCTCGACGCCCGCCTGCAGCGGGTGCGAGGTGTCGAGCGCGGCCGGGCCGGTCTCGCTGTGCTCCAGCGCGACGGCGGGGGTCTGTTCGGTTGTGGGAATTTCTGCGGTCAGGGTGATCGCCTCTCTCGTGACCAGCGCGCACCGCCCTGGGTCCGCTCGACACTCGACCGGGAGTAAACCCTGGTCCCTGGCGCTGATCTGAAGCGCGGAACCGGTCCGTCCCGGGAATGCCGGAAGAGGCGTGCACGCACATTGCAGTACGTCGGCAAGCCACGTGACCTGCCTGTTTCCCGACGCCGGTATGGCGTACGGAAGCTTCGATATCAAACGCAGTGTACCTGGTCAGCAGTTTTTCGACAGTACCCGGCGCGCCGGAACCAGTGGGATCGGTCTCGTCGCGGCACGCCCGGGTGCTTCGGCGATACCCTGGCCGCCGTGACCGACCCGAAAGAGATCAGCGAAGGCGTAGTCGACCTGCTGGGTGTGATCGCCTACCTCGAACTGTCCGCCTTCGACCGGCTGGCCGAGGACGCGCGCAGCGCCCCCACCCTGGCCGGGCGCGCCGCGCTGGCGACCATGGCGGCCGCCGAGATCGGTCACTACGGGCTGCTCGCCCAGCACCTGGCCGCCCAGAGCGTCAAGATCGAGGACGCGATGGCGCCGTTCGTGGCCCAGGTCGACGCCTGGCACGCCTCGACGCCGCCGAAGTCGTGGCTGGAATCGCTGGTCAAGGCCTACGTCGGCGACGGGCTGGCCGCGGACCTCTACCGCGAGATCGCCAGCTGGCTCGACCCGGAGACCAAGGACCTCGTGCTCACGGTCCTCGCCGACACCGGCCACTCCGCGTTCGCCGAACGCGAAGTGGCCGCCGGGATCGAAGCCGATCCCAAGACCCGCGACAAACTCGCCCTGTGGGGCCGCCGCCTGCTCGGCGAGGCACTGACCCAGGCCCAGTACGTCGTCGCCGAGCGCGACGGCCTGGCCGAGCTCATCATCGGCGGCTCCGGCGACCTCTCCGGAATTGCGGCGCTGTTCCGGCGGTTGCAGCAGGGGCACACCAAGCGCATGCAGGCGCTCGGCCTGGGCTGACCCCGATGGAGTACCCGGAATTGACGACGCGGTCAGGCGCGGTCATGCGCCACCGGAACGAGCCCGTTCGGTTAGCCTTGCCGAGCACATCCCTTACGAATTTTCAGCGGAGGTCCCACGTGGAGGTCAAGATCGGCATCAAGGACACGCCGCGCGAGCTGGTGGTGTCCAGTGGCCAGTCTCCCGAAGAGGTGGAGAAGCTGGTCGCCGAGGCCCTGACGGCCGGTGACGGGCTCTTCCGCATCAGCGACGAGAAGGGGCGCAAGTACATCGTCCCCTCCGACCGCATCGCGTACGTCGAGATCGCCCCGTCCGACGTCCGCAAGGTCGGCTTCGGCGTCGGCGACTGACCCATCGCGGCCAAGGCCACTCCGGGACGTCCCGGGGTGGCCTTTCGCGTGTTTCAGGGAGCTACGCCGAACGGGTTGTCGATCGCGTAGCGCCACTTGCCGTCCGAGCCGCGGCGAGCGACGTCGGTGGCGGTGCCGTGGACGTCCGTCCCGATGCGCCAGTCGACGATGAGCAGGGCCAGGTCGCCCGCGACGTAGACGTGCCGCGGCCGGACGTCGATCGGGTGGCCGAGCCGCTGCAGGGCGCTGTTGGCCGCGTGCCGGCCGGCCCCGGTGAGCGGCTCGCCCGGCTTCGCGACCAGGATCGCCGAGTCCTCGTAGACCCGGTCGAGCGAGCCGGGGTCGCCGCTGTTGAACGCGGCGGCGAACACGGCGGGGTGCCGCGCCGCGTCGGTGGTCAGTGCGATGTCCATGGCGGCCAGCGAACCGGAGGTGCGCGTGGCTCACCAAACGGTGAGGACCTGGGACGGCGAGCTCGTCCCCTCGGCGGCGGGCCGGACGGACCGCCCGTCCCCGGCGTGCCCGGTGGAAACCGCGCTGGCCGCGATCGCCGGCCGCTGGACGACCCTGGTGCTGCGGGACCTGATGGACGGCCCGCGGTCCTACACCGAACTGCGCGCGGCGCTGCCGTCGATCAGCGACAAGGTGCTGACCGAGCGCCTGGCGGCGCTGTGCGGGCGGGGCCTGGTGAGCCGGGAGCGGCGGCCGGCCTTCCCGGCGCGGGTCACCTACGACCTGACCGACGCGGGACGCCGGCTCCGGCCCCTGCTGATCGAGCTCTACCGCACAGGTGAGCGGCTGCTTTCACCGGATGAGTGAGTGTTCTTTGGTGTGTCGCCGCCGGGCTGCCTAGCTTCGCCCGGTGACCACTCTCGAGCCGACCGCCATCGCGGATCTCGTGCGGAGCACCCTCTCCGCGCACAAGTCGTTGTTCCTCGCCACTTCGGGCAGCTCCGGACCGTGGGTCGGCGGGGTGTACTTCGCCGAGAGCGGCGAGTTCACCCTGAACCTCGTGCTCGAGGACCGGGGCCGGACGCTGGCCGCGATCCGGGAGAACCCGGTGGTGTCGGTGGTCGTTTCGACGGGCTCGCCGATGCAGCCGTTCCTGCAGGCCCAGGCGCTCGCCGAGGTCGTCGGCGCCGACGAGGACGCGCGGGTGCGCGAGCTGCTCGTGGGGAAGGTCCCGGAGGCGGCGCCGTTCCTGTCCGCGCCGGTCACCGCCGTCCGGCTGACCGTCCGGAACTGGCGCGCCACGGACATCGCCAACGGCCTGCTCCCCGGCGTCGAGCTGCCCGGCCCGCGCCAGCCGTGAGACTCGCGAGCACTCCGCCGTTACGCGTTCAGCTCTTCGAGCGACGTCGGGACGTGGAACGGCGGGGTGCTCGTCCCCATGATGCGGTAGCGGCCCCACGGGTCCGGGTCGGACAGCTCGCCGTCCGCCGTGTACTCGCCGGCCTGGATCGTCACCGGCTTCTTCTTGCCGCCCGCCAGCTTCGTCAGCTCCTCGTTCACCGCCACCCGGCCGTACCAGCGGTAGTAGCCGTCGATCGGCTGGAAGTAGCCGCGCAGCTCCACCGTCGCCGTCAGCGAAACGCCGTCGACCACGAGGGTCGCTTCGCCGCTGTAGCCGTCTTCGTCGTGCTCGCTCATGACGTCTCCTCCACCCGTTCCGCGCGGCCCAGCTGGACCACCTTGTTGGCTTCCAGGGGCTGGTTCGGGTCGATGACGACGCCGTTCTGGCGGCTCAGCCCGTCGATGGCCGCCCAGATGATCTGCGTCAGGTACTCCACGACGGCGTCGCGGCTCATCGAGCGCCGGTCCAGCCACCACTCGCCGGTGTTCTGGACCATGCCTACGATGCCGTGCGCCCACGGCTCGGCCGCGCCGGAGTCCATGTTGAACATCCGCATGTAGTCGCCGAGCAGCGCGGTCAGCGCCGACGCGATCAGCTCCTTGTCCTCGGCCACGACGTCCGACGACACCGGCTTCTCCGGCCGCCCGTGCGCGAGCAGCCGGTAGAGGTTCGGGTGCTCCTCGATCACGGTGAAGAACGCGTCGAGCGCCATCCGGATCCGCGGCACCGGGGCCAGCTCGGCGTTGATCGCCGGGATCAGCCGCTCGAACAGGATCTCCGTGCCTCGCTGGCCGAGCGCCACGTAGAGGTCGGCCTTGTCGTCGAAGTGCCGGTACAGCACCGGTTTCGTGACGCCGGCCTCCGCGGCGACGTCCTCCATGCCGAGGTCGGGGCCGTGCGTGTCGAGGGCTCGCAGGGCCGCTTCGACGAACTCCTTGCGCCGCGCGATCCGGTGCTTGCGCCAGCGGTCGCGCCGGGCGTCGCCGGTCGTCTCCTCGCCGCGCGAGGCCTTGCTGGACTGCTTGCCGGAGCGCTTGACACGTTCGATCACGGGAGTCATGCTACGCACAGGTAACTGTTACCTCAAGTTACACATTGCGGAAGGGGTGTCGGCAATGACGCGGACGCTGAAGGAACCGGACCGCGAAAAGACCGCGGACCGCCTGCTGAAGTCGTCGGCGAACAAGTTCTACGACCCGGACGTCGACATCGACTGGACAGCGCCGCTCGTCGAGGGCAAGCGCTACATCCTGGACGAGCGCTCCTCGCTGTACGGCACCGAGCTGTGGGACCAGCTGACCCCCGAGCAGCGCATCGAGCTGGGCAAGCACGAGGTCGCCAGCATCGCGACCACCGGCTTGTGGTTCGAAATCCTCCTGATGCAGATGCTGCTCAAGGAGGTCTACGAAGAGGACCCGACGTCCGCGCACGCCCAGTTCGCGCTCACCGAGATCGCCGACGAATGCCGGCACTCGACGATGTTCGCGCGGATGGCGTCGCGGATCGGCTGCCCCGCCTACGGCCCGGTGCCGTGGCTGCGGCGGCTCGCGAAGCTGATGCCGACGATCTCCTACGGCCCGGCGCGCTACGGCGCGATCCTGGTCGCCGAGGAGGTCCTCGACCGGCTGCAGCGCGAGCAGATGAACGACGAAGGCGTCCAGCCGCTGGTGCGGATGGTCAACCGGATCCACGTCCTCGAAGAAGCCCGGCACGTCACCTTCGCCCGCGAAGAGGTCACGCGCGGCATGGCGAAGCTGTCGAAGGCCGAAATCGCCTACCAGCAGTTCATCATCGCGCTCATCTCGTACTTCGTGACGCGGGCGTTCATCAACCCGAACGTCTACAAGGCGGTCGGCATCCGGCCGCGCGACGGCGTCGAAGCGGCGCTGAACAACCCGCACTGGCACGGGACGATCGCGTGGGCCGGGGAGAAGATCATGCCGTTCCTCGAGGAGTCCGGCCTGGTCGGACTGCCCGGGAAGTACTTCTGGCGCAAGTCGTTCCTGCTCCCGGCGGGCCGGTGACCACCGCGTCGCGGCTGCGCGACCCCTCGCTCGGGCACCGGTTCGTCGCGAGCGACGGCGCCGCGCTGCACGTCGCGGAATCGGGGCCGGCCGACTCGGCGGTCACGCTGGTGCTGGTGCACGGCTGGACGCAGGACCACCGGACGTGGGACTTCGTGCTGCCGCACCTGGACTCCGGCGTGCGCGTGCTGCGCTACGACCTGCGCGGCCACGGCGGGTCGGCGCACGCGCGCCCCGGCTCGGCGACGATCGCGCGGCTGGCCGACGACCTCGCCGAGCTGATCGCCGATCGCGTGCCCGCCGGACCGCTGGTGCTGGCCGGCCACTCGATGGGCGGCATGACGCTCATGGTGCTCGCCGAACGGCACCCGTCGCTGGTGTCGGAGCGGTTGGCGGGCGCGGCGTTCGTGGCGACGTCGTCGGGCGACATGGACAAGCTGACGCTGGGGTTCCCCGGCCTGGCCGGGCGGAGCGTGACGCGCTTCGAACCGCGGCTGGCCCAGCTGCTGGCCCGGTTGCGGAGCGACACCCTGCGGCTGCGGCCGGGCCTGGTCCGCTCGGGCGCGCGGCGGCTGGTCTTCGGGGTGCGCCCGGGTCGTGAGCAGGTGGACAGCGTCGTCGAGCAGCTGCTGGCGGCGCACCCGGCGAGCGCGGGGCTGTTCCTGGACGCGATCGCGGCCCACCGCGGCGTGGGCGGGCTGGGCGCGCTGTGCGACGTGCCGTCGGTGGTGCTGGCGGGGGAGCGGGACCGGCTGTGCCCGCTGGCGCACGCGAAGGTGATCGCGGACGAGCTGCCGCACGCGGAGTTCGTCCGTTACCCCGGCGCGGGGCACATGCTCCCGCAGGAGCGCCCCTTCGAGGTCGCGCGCCGCATCTCCGCCCTGGTCCGCACCGCCACCCACCGCTGACCCCCGAAGCCGCACTTTCACGTGAAAGTGCGCACCAGGGGGCCGCACTTTCACGTGAAAGTGCGGCCTTGGGGGTCAGGAGTCCTTGAGGGGGAAGCCGCCGCCGATGCCGCGCCAGGCGAGGTTGGCCGTCAGGGCCACCGCCTCCTCGCGGCTCATCGACTGGTGGTGCTGCAGCCAGAACCGGGCGCTGACCTGGCTCATGCCGACCAGCCCCACGGCCAGCAGCCGCGCCTTGTCCTCGTCGAGGCCCGCGTCCGCCGTGATCGTCTCCGTGATCGCGTCCACGCTCGCCGACGTCGCCCGGTCGACCGCTTCCTGGACCGCGGGCTCGCCGCGCAGGTCGGACTCGAACACCATCCGGAACGCGCCCGCGTCGTTGCTGACGAAGTCGAAGAACGCGCCGACCGTCGCCGGGACGCGCTGGCGGTTCTCCGTCGTGGAGTCCAGCGCCGTCTGCACACGCTTCACCAGCTCGTCGACGTGGCTCTCCAGCAGCGCGATGTACAGGTCGAGCTTGCCGGGGAAGTGCTGGTAGAGGACCGGCTTGCTGACACCGGCCACTTCGGCGATCTCGTCCATCGCGGCGGCGTGGTAGCCGTTCTCGGCGAAGACCCGCTGCGCCGCGGCGAGGAGCTGGGCCCGGCGCTCCGTCCGGGGCAGCCGCACCCCGCGCTGCTGCAGCCGCGTCATCTCCGTCATGCTCATCCTCCCGTCTTCACACCTTCGACGGGCGGGGTCGCCACCGCGTGAAGTCGTCCTGAAGATTACTCGCCGGTATGTATGCCGTGCCACGGGTCGGGCATCCTGGATCCGTGAACACCGCCGTGACCGCGCGGGCGCCGCTGACGCACGTGCCCCTGTCGACCAGGGAATTGCCGTCTCTGGAGCCGTTGAAACCGCCGTGGCCGGCGACCTTCGAAGAGGTCGGCACCGCGCGCCTCCACATCCGCCGCACGCCGGGCCCCGACGGCGTGCCCGCGGTCTACGTGCACGGCCTCGGCGGCTCGTCGACGAACTGGACCGACCTGGCCGCGCTGCTCGCGCCGGTCGCCGGTGGGACCGCGCCCGACCTGCCCGGATTCGGCTACACCGAGCCCGAAGCGGGGTTCGACTTCACGCTCGACGCGCACGCCGACGTCGTCGCGACGCACATCGAATCGGTGGGCGCGCCGGTGCACCTGTTCGGCAACTCGATGGGCGGGGCGATCGCGCTGCTCGTCGCCGCCCGGCGCCCGGAGCTGGTCAAGACGCTCACGCTCATCTCGCCCGCGGTCCCCGACCGGCGTCCCGACCCGCGGCGGCTGTCGGACCCGCGGATGGCGCTCGCGTACCTGCCGCTGGTCGGCGCGCGCGTGCGGGCCCAGCTGGCCGCGCTCGGGCCGCGGGAACGCGCCGCGCAGGTCATCAAGCTGTGCTTCGCGGACGCGTCGCGGTTCCCGGACAGCCGGCTGGACGAGCTGACCGAGGAGCACGGCGCCCGCGCGGGGTTCGCCTGGGCGGCGCCCGCGATGGCCCGCAGCACGTTCGCGATCTTCCGGGCCTGGTCGACGCTCGGGAAGGCGTCGCTGTGGTCGGTCGCGCCGCGGGTGGCGGCGCCGACGCTGGTGGTCTGGGGCCGGGAGGACCGCGTCATCTCGGTGAAGCGGGCCGTGCGGACCGCGCGGGCGATCCCGCGGGCCCGGTTGCTGGTGCTGCCGCGGACCGGGCACGTGGCCCAGATGGAACGCCCGGTAGTCGTCGCGAAGGCCGTTTTGGGCATGTGGGAGCACGTCGAAGCCGGCACCTGGTAGCCCGATCGAGTGGCAACAACCCCCTGCGTGGTCAGCCAGTCGCCGATAACGGTTCGGTGGCGCTGTGGCACCCTGGTGCGGTGGACCGGGTGAAGCAGGACGCGCGAGGCGACGATCGGCGGGCTCCCCACCGCGCGTCGGGCCGCCGGACCCCGGAGCCCGAGGAGCCGCCGCGCACCGGGCAGTACCGCCCGTCGTCGAAGGCGCCCGCGCTGCGCGTCACCGAGGACCGCTACCGCCCGGGCGGGCGGCGGACCAGCGCCGAGCCGCTGAGCGCGTCGTGGAAGCCCCACGCCGAGACGCCGCGCGAGCAGCCGAAGGAAGCGCCGCCGAAGTCCGGTCTCGCGAAGCTCACCAAGACCTACGGCTGGCGGGTCTACGCGCTGCCGATCCTCGTCGTGCTGACCGTGCTCGTCGTGGTCAACACCGCCAACAGCCCGGCCCAGCCGATCGCCGAGCAGAGCGCCGCGCCCGGCGTCGAGTCGGCGGGCGGCGACGCGGCCGGCGGCGCCATCGACGGCGACGGCGAGGCGGGCATCCCGGAGAACCCGGCCAAGCCGGTCGACCTCAAGGTGCCGACGGCGGACCTGCCGAACGGCAGCCCGTTCACGCAGGCGGGCACCGGCCAGTGGCACGTCGTGCCGGGCAGCGGTCCCAAGGTCGGCAGCGGGAAGCTGTACACCTACACGATCGAGGTCGAGGACGGCATCGACGCGTCGAGCTACGCCGGCGACGACGCCTTCGCGGCCGCGGTCCAGGGCACGCTGTCCGATCCCAAGAGCTGGACGTGGGACGGCAAGATCGCGCTCCAGCGCGTCGACGGGAACTTCCCGAACCCGTCGTTCAAGGTGAGCCTCACCACGCCCGAGACGACGCACCGCGCGGACGCGTGCGGCTTCCAGATCACCTTCGAGGCGTCCTGCTACCGCAAGAGCATGGGCCGGGTGCTGATCAACCTGGCCCGCTGGGTGCGCGGCGCGAAGGCGTTCAACGCGGACATGACCGGCTACCGCCAGTACGCCATCAACCACGAGGTCGGGCACGCGCTGGGCAACCAGCACGTCGGCTGCGGCGGCACCGGCCAGCCCGCGCCGGTGATGATGCAGCAGTCCTTCGGCGTCTCCGACGACTACGTCTCGATGCTCAACGACATCCCCGGCGGCGACAAGGGCAAGGTCGCCAAGGACGGCCGCGTCTGCACGCCGAACGCGTGGCCCAATCCCACTCCTTGAGCGGGTCCCACCATCTGGGCATGGGGGAAGGTCTGTTTGCCTGCGCGTGTTGTGCATAGTGGGATGGACGCGAACCGCGCGCGAGATGGAGGACCCATGTCAGCACTGCCGCCGCTCGTCGAGCCGGCTGCCGAGCTCACCAAGGAAGAGGTGGCCAGGTACAGCCGTCACCTGATCATCCCGGACGTCGGGGTGACCGGGCAGAAGCGGTTGAAGAACGCCAAGGTCCTGGTCATCGGCGCCGGCGGCCTCGGCAGCCCCGCGTTGCTCTACCTGGCCGCGGCCGGCGTCGGCACGCTCGGCATCGTCGACTTCGACGTCGTGGACGAGTCGAACCTGCAGCGCCAGGTCATCCACGGCCAGTCCGACGTCGGCAAGCTCAAGGCCGCGTCGGCGCAGGAGTCGATCGCGGAGATCAACCCGCTGGTCAAGGTGCACCTGCACACCGACCGGCTGGACTCGTCGAACGCGCTGGAGATCTTCGAGCAGTACGACCTGATCGTCGACGGCACCGACAACTTCGCCACGCGCTACCTCGTGAACGACGCCGCGGTGCTGCTGGGCAAGCCGTACGTCTGGGGTTCGATCTTCCGCTTCGAGGGCCAGGTCAGCGTCTTCTGGGAGGACGCGCCGAACGGCAAGGGCCTCAACTACCGCGACCTCTACCCGGAGCCGCCGCCCCCGGGCATGGTGCCCTCCTGCGCCGAGGGTGGCGTGCTGGGCGTGCTCTGCGCGTCCATCGGCTCGATCATGGTGACCGAGGCGATCAAGCTGCTCACCGGCATCGGCGAGCCGCTGCTCGGCCGCCTGATCAGCTACGACGCGCTGGAGATGAAGTACCGCGAGGTCAAGATCCGCAAGGACCCGGACACCCCGAAGATCACCGAGCTGATCGACTACGAGGCGTTCTGCGGTGTCGTGTCGGACGAAGCCGCGCAGGCCGCGTCGGGCAGCACGATCACCCCCGCGGAGCTCAAGGCCAAGTTCGACAACGGCGACAACTTCGCCCTGATCGACGTCCGCGAGCAGCACGAGTACGAGATCGTCAACATCAAGGGCGCGACGCTGATCCCGAAGGACCGCATCCTTTCGGGCGAGGCGCTGGCGGAACTGCCGCAGGACAAGCCGATCGTCCTGCACTGCAAGTCGGGCGCCCGCTCGGCGGAGGCCCTCGCGGCGCTGCACGCGGCCGGCTTCAAGGACGCGACGCACCTCGGTGGCGGCGTGCTGGCCTGGGCGAAGCAGATCGACCCGAGCCTGCCGACCTACTGACAGTGGTTCCCCGTGAAGGCCGCCTCCGGCTTCGGAGGCGGCCTTCACGGCGTTTCGCCCGAGTCGCAAAACACTGTGTGACCAGCGCGTCTTCTCGAACGTGGAACACCCGGCCGGGTAACGTCACGACCCGTGCGGTCAACCCTCGAACGCCCTCCGGCGCACGTCTGCTCGGCCTTCGGCGGCCTCGACGACGTCAGCGAACCGCTGCCGGACTCGACGGCGTGGCGCTGCGGCGACCTCGTGCTCAAGCCGGTCACCGACAAGGCGAAGACGCTGTGGACCGCCCGCGCCCTCGACTACATCGCCGAGCCGGGCCTGCGCGTCGCGAAGCCGGTCGGCTCCAGCGACGGCCGCTGGATCGTCGGCGGCTGGACGGCGTCGCGCTTCGTGGCGGGAACGCCCGAACACCGCGGCGACGAGTCGGTGCTGGCGGCGGTGAAGCTCCACCGCGCGACGATCGGCCTGCCCCGGCCGGACTTCCTCACCGCCCGCCGCGACGTCGACGCGATCGCCGACCGGGTGGCGTGGGAGGAACTCGAGGTCCCCCTGGAGGAGACGAAGGGCGGCCGCTGGTTCGAGGTCCTGGCCGGCGCCCGCCGCCCGATCCGCCTGCCGTCCCAGGTGGCCCACGGCGAACTGCTGGCCGGCCTGCTGTTCGACGGCACCGCGGCCCCGGGCCTGGTGGACTTCGTGCCGTACTACCGCCCCGGCGAGTACGGCGCGGCGATCGTCGCGGTGGACGCCCTGGCGTGGGGCGGTGCGACGCGGGAGCTGCTGGAGCGGTGGGCGCACCTGCCGGAGTGGCCGCAGCTGCTGCTGCGCGCGGTGCTGTTCCGGCTGGCGTCGAACGCGCTGAACCCGAGGTCGACGCAGGCCTCGCTCGATGGGCTGCGCGTGGCGGCGCGCGAGGTGAGCGGGGTCTTGTGACCGCCTTGCCGGGCCGGGAAGATGGAGTGGTGATCAGCTACCGAAAGGGCCATGCCGCGTAGGCGGCCCGGAAGCCTGCGCCGCCCTCGGCGACTCGATGTCGCGGGGCCGCCGCCGGTCAAGATCCCGTACGTCTCCCGCCGCGCTCAGCGCCAACTCGCCTTCGCCGAAGCAGCGGCCGACGGCTCGCCCGGCTTCGTCGCCGGCCTGCTCGAGGACTGGGAGCGCGCCACCCGGCCGCCGTTCCGGCTGGAACTTCCGGCCTCCCCGCACCCCGGCCGTGATCCGGTCGGCACCCGCTGGGTGCTGGCCCGGGTGCTGGACGAGCTCCCGCGCCGCGAGCGGGCGCTGGTGGGGGCCGTGCTGTCCCGGGTCGATCGCCGGTTCGCGGCGCGGACCCTGCCCGACCCGCGCAACACGTCGCCGTGGTGGTTCGAGCGGCGGCTGTTCGAGCAGAACGGCTGGGGACGCTTGTGACCGAGGTCGCAAGCTCGGACGTCACGACCGGCGATGCGCCGCTGACCTCCCGTCTCCCGATCCGTGGACGCGGATCTCACCGGCCGGGCGCCGGAAACACCGCCGCAATGTCAACTGCCTGAAACATTCGGTCGAATCCGGTTAACACGGCCTCCTTAGCGTCAGGGCATCCCCGAACCGCCGAGGAGGTGCCCGTGCCGCAGGTCGAAACCCACTGCCCCTACTGCGCGCTGCAGTGCGGGATGAGCCTCGACGGCACCCGCGTGACGCCGCGGGACTTCCCGGTCAACGCCGGTGGCCTGTGCCAGAAGGGCTGGACCTCCGGCAGCCTCCTCACGTCGCCGAAGCGGCTGACCACTCCGCTGCTGCGCGTGAACGGCGCGCTCGAGCCGGTGAGCTGGGACTTCGCCCTCGACTTCGTCGCGCGCAAGCTGGCCGAGATCAAGGCGGAACACGGCCCCGACGCCACCGCGATCTTCGGCGGTGGGGGACTCACCAACGAAAAGGCCTACCTGCTCGGCAAGTTCGCCCGCGTCGCGCTCGGCACCTCGCAGATCGACTACAACGGCCGGTTCTGCATGTCGTCGGCCGCCGCCGCGGGGAGCAAGGCGTTCGGGCTCGACCGCGGGATGCCGTTCCCCGTCACCGATCTCAAGCAGGCCGACGTCGTGCTGCTCGCCGGGGCGAACCCGGCCGAGACGATGCCGCCGTTCACACAGCACCTGCGCGGGAGCGACCTGATCGTCGTCGACCCGCGGCGGACGCCGACCGCCGAACTGGCGAGCCTGCACCTCGCGCCCGCGCCCGGCACCGATCTCGCGCTGGCGCTGGGGATCCTGCACGCCGTCGTCGCCGACGGCCACCTCGACCAGTCCTATGTGGACGAGCGCACCAGCGGGTTCGGAGCCGCGTGGCGGATCGTCGCGTCGTGGTGGCCGGAACGCGCCGAGCGCGTCACCGGGGTGCCGGCCGCCGACATGCGCCTCGCCGCGGCGAAGCTCGCCGGCGCCCGCAACGCCTACATCCTCACCGCGCGCGGGACCGAGCAGCACGCCACCGGCACCGCGACCGTCGGCGCCTGGATCAACCTCGCCCTCGCGCTCGGCATGCCGGGCCGGGCGGGCTCCGGTTACGGTTGCCTCACCGGCCAGGGCAACGGACAGGGCGGCCGCGAGCACGGCCAGAAGGCCGACCAGCTGCCCGGCTACCGCAAGCTCGACGACCCGGCCGCCCGCGAGTACGTCGCCGGCGTGTGGGGCGTCGAGCCGGACAGCCTGCCCGGCCCGGGGCGCTCGGCCTCCGAACTGCTCGAAGCGCTCGGCCAGGAAGGCGGCCCGAAAGCGCTGATGGTCTTCGGCAGCAACGTCGTCGTCTCGGCGCCGCGCTCGCAGCGCGTCCAAGACCGGCTGTCCGAACTGGACTTCCTCGTCGTCGCCGACTTCGTGCTGTCGGAAACCGCCGCGCTGGCCGACGTCGTCCTGCCGGTCACGCAGTGGGCCGAGGAGCACGGCACGCTCACCAACCTGGAGGGCCGGGTCCTGCTGCGGCGCAAGGCCCTCGACCCGCCGCCCGGCGTCCGGTCCGATCTGGACGTCCTCAACGGACTGGCGAAACGGCTGGGGCAGCCCGAAAACCGGTTCCCCGCCGACGCCGAGACGGTGTTCGAGGAGCTGCGGATCGCGTCCAAGGGCGGGATCGCCGACTACTCCGGCGTCAGCTACGACCGCCTGCGCGCCGGCGAAGCCCTGCACTGGCCGGTCCCGGCGGACGACCACCCCGGCACCCCGCGGATGTTCCTCGACAGCTTCGCCCACCCGGACGGCCGCGCGCGGTTCGTGCCGGTCGAGCACACCGGCCCGGCCGAGCTGCCCGACGACGAGTTCCCGCTGACGGCCACCACCGGCCGGGTGCTGCAGCACTACCAGTCGGGTGCGCAGACCCGGCTGATCGAGGAACTCAACGACGTGGTGCCGGAGGCGTTCGTCGAGGTGCACCCGGACACCGCCAAGCGCGCCGGGCTCGAAGAAGGCGATCCCGCGCTGATCCGGTCCCGCCGCGGCGAGACCACGGCCAAGGTCCGGTTCGTCCAGAGCCTCCAGCCCGACCTCGTCTTCCTGCCGTTCCACTTCCCGGGTGAGCAGCGCGCCAACCTGTTCACCAACCCGGCGCTCGACCCGGTGAGCCGGATGCCGGAGTTCAAGGTGTGTGCCGTGTCCCTGTCTACTGTGGATGGTGCCGCATGACCCCCCGTGAAGTCGTCATCGTCGGCTACGGCATGGCCGGTGCCCGGCTGGCCGACGAAATCCGCCGCCGCGACCCGATCGCCGAACGCGTTCGCCTGACCGTGCTCGGCGCCGAGAAGCACGCCGCCTACAACCGGGTGCTGCTCTCGGCCGTCGTCGCCGGCGGGATGAGCGCCGAGAGTGTCCGCCTGCACGACGACGAATGGGCCGTGCGCCACAACATCGACCTGCGGCTCGGGGTCGACGTCGCCCGCATCGACCGCGAGAAGCGCTGCGTCGAACTCGGCGACGGCTCCACAGTGGACTACGACGCGCTCGTGCTCGCCACCGGCGCCAACCCGTGGATCCCGCCGGTCGAAGGCCTCGAGGCCGGCCCGGGTGTGGTCGCCTTCCGCAGCCTCGACGACTGCGCCAAGATCCTCGAAGCCGCCCGGTTCGGCGCGCCCGTCGCGGTGCTCGGCGGCGGCCTGCTCGGCCTGGAAGCCGCCCGCGGCCTGGCCGGGCGCGGCAACCAGGTGACCGTCGTGCACCCGCTGGGGCACGTCATGGAGCGCCAGCTCGACCCGGCCGCCGGGCACGTACTGGCCCGGCAGCTCACCGACATGGGTGTGACGTTCAAGTTCGGCGCCACCGCCGCCCGCTACCTCCCCGGCGACGGCCTCAAGCTCGACGACGGCACCCTCGTCCCGGCCGACCTGGTGGTCGTCGCGGCGGGGGTCCGCGCCGAGACGCGCCTGGCCGTCGAAGCCGGGCTCGACGTCGAGGGAGCTGTGCTGGTGGACGACACGCTGCGCACCAGCGACGGCCGCATCCACGCCCTCGGCGACTGCGCCCGCCACCCCGGCGCCCCGGCCGGGCTGATCCAGCCCGCGTGGGAGCAGGCCGAAGTCCTCGCGGACGTCCTGACCGGGACGAACGCGGCCGCCCGGTACCGCGGCACGACCGCCGTGACCCGGCTCAAAGCTCGCGGCATCGACCTCGCCGCGCTCGGTGAGACGCAGCTCGACGCCGGTACCCCCGACGCCGAGGTGCTGACGTTCAACGACCCCACCGGCGGCCGGTACGGAAAGCTCGTCGTCCGCGAAAACCGCGTGGCCGGAGCGATCCTGCTCGGCCTGCCCGACGCGGCCGCCACGATCACCCAGTTCCACGACCGCGGCACGCTGCTGCCCGACGACCGCCTCGCCGTCCTGCTCGGCCGCGCGCTGCCCACCGGCAGCACCCCGGCCGCCAGCCCGGCCGACCTGCCCGCCGCCGCGGTGATCTGCCGCTGCAACAACGTCACCAAGGGCCGGCTGGTCGAAGCGTGGAAGGCCGGCGCCACCGACACTCCCGCACTGGCGCGGGCCACGCGGGCCACGACGGGCTGCGGCGGGTGCACCGACACCGTCGGCGGCATCGCCAACTGGCTCGCGGCGCAATGACCAACCCGACCCGTCGCAAGGAGAACTCCGTGGCACACCAAGGCAAGCACTGGATCGAGCACTGGGAACCCGAGAACGAAGAGTTCTGGGAGTCCACGGGCAAGAAGATCGCCCGCCGCAACCTCTGGTTCTCGGTCTTCGCCGAGCACATCGGCTTTTCGATCTGGACCCTGTGGTCGGTGATCGTGCTGTTCATGGGCAAGGACTACGGTTTCTCCGCCGCCGACAAGTTCCTGCTCGTCTCGACGCCGACGCTGATCGGCGGCCTGATGCGGCTGCCCTACACCTTCGCCGTGGCGAAGTTCGGCGGTCGCAACTGGACGGTCGTGTCGGCCGCCCTGCTGCTGATCCCGACGATCCTCGCGGCGGTCGTGCTGCACCCCGGCACGTCGCTCGGCACCTTCCTGCTGGTCGCGGCGCTCGGCGGCGTCGGCGGCGGCAACTTCGCGTCGTCGATGACGAACATCAACACCTTCTACCCCGAGAAGCACAAGGGCTGGGCCCTCGGCCTCAACGCGGGCGGCGGCAACCTCGGCGTCGCCGCGATCCAGCTGATCGGGCTCCTGGTGATCGGCACGGCCGGCGCGACCGCGCCGCGGATCGTGCTCTACGTCTACATCCCGCTGATCGTCGTCGCCGCGGTGTGCGCGTACTTCTACATGGACAACCTCGCCACCGTGAAGGGCGACACCAAGGCGATGCGCGAGGTCGTCAAGGACCCGCACACCTGGGTCATGTCGTTCCTCTACGTCGGCACGTTCGGTTCGTTCATCGGCTACAGCTTCGCCTTCGGCCTGGTGCTGCAGAACCAGTTCGGCCGCACCCCGCTGCAGGCGGCCGCGGTGACGTTCCTCGGCCCGCTGCTCGGCTCGCTTTCGCGGCCGACGGGCGGCTGGCTGGCCGACCGGATCGGTGGCGGCAAGATCACCTTCTTCACCTTCATCGGGATGGCGCTGGCCACCGTGGTGCTGATCCTCGCGTCGACGTCGAAGTCCCTCGCGCTGTTCACGGTCGCCTTCATCGTGCTGTTCGTGCTCACCGGCGTCGGCAACGGCTCGACGTACAAGATGATCCCGGCGATCTTCCGCGCCAAGGCGAAGGTGGCGATCTCGAACGGCGCCGAGGAAGCGGCCGAGCTGCTCAAAGCGCGGCGCCTGTCCGGCGCGCTGATCGGCCTGGCCGGCGCGATCGGCGCCGAGGGCGGCCTGTTCATCAACCTGGCCTTCCGGCAGTCGTTCGCCGACGCCAAGAGCGGGGTCCCCGCCTTCATCGGGTTCCTCGTCTTCTACGGGCTGTGCTTCGCCGTCACCTGGGCGGTCTACCTGCGCAAGCCCGCCGAACAGCCCACGAGTGAGCGCGGTCTGGCGCTCGCGGGAGCGGAGGTCTGAGATGCCCACCCTGGTCGTCGCCGGACACGGCATGGTCGCCCACCGGCTCGTGGAGGCGGTGCGCGCGGAAGACCCTTCCGGCAACTGGCACGTCGTCGTCCTGTCCGAGGAGCCGCGTCCGGCGTACGACCGGGTGGCGCTGACGTCCTACGTGGACACCTGGAACCCCGCTTCGCTGGCACTGCCCGGTTCGGACTACGCCGGTGACCCGCACGTCGACCTGCGGCTCGGCGAGCTGGCCGTCTCGGTGGACCGGGCCGCGAAGACGGTCACCACGGCGTCCGGCGCCGTGCAGCCGTACGACGCGCTGGTCCTGGCCACCGGCTCGCGGCCGTTCGTGCCGCCGGTGCCCGGCCACGACCTCCAGGGCTGCTTCGTCTACCGGACCATCGAGGACCTCGACGCGATCCGCGCCGCGGCCGTCGACAAGCCGGGCCGCGGCCGGCGCTCGGCCGTCGTCATCGGCGGTGGCCTGCTCGGCCTGGAAGCCGCGAAGGCGTTGCGGGACATGGGACTCTCCCCGCACGTCGTCGAGATGGCGCCGCGGCTGATGCCGCTGCAGGTCGACGAGGGCGGTGGCTCGCTGCTGCGGCGGCTCATCACGAACCTCGACGTCACCGTCCACACGGGAACGTCGACCGACGCCATCGAAGCCGACGGCTCGCGGCTGCTCGCCAAGCTGGGCAACGGCACCGAGCTCGACGTCGACCTCGTCGTGTTCTCCGCCGGCGTCCGGCCGCGGGACGACCTCGCCCGCCAGTCCGGCCTCGAGGTGGGCCCGCGCGGCGGCGTGCTGACCGATTCGTCGTGCCGCACGAGCGACCCCGCGGTGTACGCGATCGGCGAGTGCGCCGCGGTCGAGGGCCGCGTGTACGGCATCGTGGCGCCCGGCTACGCGATGGCCGAGATCGTCGCCGCGCAGCTCACCGGCGGCTCCGGCGAGTTCCCGGAGCCGGACACCTCCACGAAGCTCAAGCTGATGGGCGTCGACGTGGCGTCGTTCGGGGACGCGCACGCGAAGACCGAAGGCGCGCTGGAAGTCGCCGTCAACGACGCGGTCGCCGGCACGTACAAGAAGCTCGTGGTCACCGACGACGGCAAGACGCTCCTGGGCGGTGTGCTCGTCGGCGACGCGACCGAGTACAACACCCTGCGCGCGCTGGTCGGCCGTCCGCTGCCGGCCGAGCCGGGCGCGATCCTCGCCCCGGCGGGCGGCGGCGCGGCGGTCGGTGTCGACGCGCTCCCGGACGCGGCGCAGATCTGCTCGTGCAACGCGGTCTCCAAGGGCACGATCACCCGCGCCATCCACGAGGACGGCTGCGACTCGGTGCCCAAGCTCAAGGCGTGCACCCGCGCCGGCACCGCGTGCGGCTCGTGCGTCCCACTGCTCGGCAAGCTGCTGAGCGCGGCCGGCGTCGAGCAGTCGAAGGCCTTGTGCGAGCACTTCCCGCAGTCGCGCGCTGAGCTGTTCGAGATCGTCCAGGCCACCCGCATCACGACGTTCAGCGAGCTGATCGGCCGCTACGGCTCGGGCAGCGGCTGCGCGGTCTGCAAGCCCGCGGTGGCGTCGATCCTGGCCACCCTCGGCAACGGCCACGTGCTCGGCGGCGAGCAGATGACGTTGCAGGACACCAACGACCGCTACCTGGCGAACCTGCAGCGCAACGGCACGTACTCGGTCGTCCCGCGGATCCCCGGCGGCGAGATCACGCCGGACAAGCTGATCGTGATCGGCGAGGTCGCCCGCGACTTCGGGCTGTACACCAAGATCACCGGCGGGCAGCGGATCGACCTGTTCGGCGCCACGGTGGACCAGCTGCCGCTGATCTGGCGGCGGCTGGTGGACGCGGGCTTCGAGTCCGGGCACGCGTACGGCAAGGCGCTGCGCACGGTGAAGTCGTGCGTCGGGTCGACGTGGTGCCGCTACGGCGTGCAGGACAGCGTCGGGCTGGCGATCGAGCTGGAGCTGCGCTACCGCGGGCTGCGGTCGCCGCACAAGCTCAAGTCGGCGGTCTCGGGGTGCGCGCGGGAGTGCGCGGAGGCGCGGAGCAAGGATTTCGGGATCATCGCCACGGAGAACGGCTGGAACCTCTACGTCGGCGGCAACGGCGGCACCACCCCGCGGCACGCCGACCTGCTGGTGTCCGATGTGGACACCGAGACGCTGATCCGGACCATCGACCGGTTCCTGATGTTCTACGTGCGCACCGCCGACCGGCTGCAGCGGACCGCGCCGTGGATCGAGGAGCTCGACGGCGGCCTCGACCACCTGCGCGCGGTGATCGTCGACGACTCGCTCGGCATCTGCGAGGACCTCGACGCGGCGATGGCCAAGCACGTCGACAACTACGCCGACGAGTGGAAGGGCGTCCTCGAGGACCCGGAGAAGCTGGCCCGGTTCTCGTCCTTCGTCAACGCGCCGGGCACCCCCGACCCGGCGATCTCGTTCCGCGAGGAGCGCGAGCAGAAGGTCCCGGTCATGCTGGGTGTCCCGGAGGTGCGGCGATGACGACGTCGATCGAGCGAACCTGGACGGCGGTCTGCGCCGCCGACGCGGTCCCCGAGTACGCGGGGGTGGCGGCGCTGCTCGACGGCGGCGTCCAGGTGGCGATCTTCCACCTGCCGGGCGACCGGTGGTACGCGCTGTCCAACTGGGACCCGTGCAGCGGCGCGGCGGTGCTCTCCCGCGGGATCGTCGGGGACGCCGGCGGTGTCCCGGTGGTCGCCTCGCCCGTCTACAAGGAACGGTTCACGCTCGACGGTGGACAGTGCCTGGACGCCGAGGACGTGTCCGTTCCGGTGTACGAGGTGCGCGTGCGAGAGGGCGTGGTCGAAGTGGAGAGCCCGTGACCGGCGTCCTCCCGCTGACCGGCTTCGTGGTCGGCATCACCGCGGCGCGCCGAGCCGACGAGCTCGGCGCGCTACTGGTGCGCAAGGGGGCGAGCGTCCGCTACGGCCCGGCGATCCGGATCGTGCCCCTGACCGACGACACGGAACTGCACTCGGCGACGGCCGGGTTGCTCGAGGCGCCGGTGGACGCGGTGGTCGCGACGACCGGCATCGGCTTCCGCGGCTGGCTCGAGGCGGCTGAAGGCTGGGGACTCGGCGACGCGCTGGTCTCGCGGCTCTCGGACTGTGCCCTGCTGGCCCGGGGGCCGAAGGTGACCGGTGCGATCCGCGCGGCGGGGTTGTCCGAGGCGTACTCGCCGGCGTCGGAGAGCAACGCGGAGCTGTTGCAGCACCTGCTGGCCACCGACGTCTCGGGCAAGCGGATCGCGGTGCAGCTGCACGGCGAGCCGTTGCCGTACTTCGTGGAGACGTTGCGGGCGGCGGGGGCGGAGGTCATCGAGATCTCGGTGTACCGCTGGGTCGGCCCGGTGGACCCGGGCCCGGTGGACCGGCTCCTGGACGGCGTCTTGGACGGGTCGATCCACGCGCTGCCGTTCACGAGCGCCCCGGCGGTGGCTTCGCTGCTGGCGCTGGCCCGGCGCACGGGCCGGCTGCCGGGCCTGGTCTCGGCGCTGTCGGGCCCGGTGGTGGCGGCCTGCGTCGGCCCGATCACGGCGGGACCGCTGGCGGCGCTGGGGGTGCCGACGGTCCAGCCGCACCGGGCGCGGATCGGCGCGCTGGCCCGCACGGTGGCGGAGACGCTGGTGACGCGCTCGCCCCGGTTCTCCGCGGGCGGCCGGGAGATCGAACTGCGCGGCCAGGCGGCCATCGTGGACGGTGACTGGCGGGAGGTGGCGCCGGCGCCGATGGCGTTGCTGCGAGCGCTGGCGGCCTCGCCGGGGCGGGTGGTGTCCCGGCGCGAGCTGATCTCGGCGTTGCCGGGAGGCGGCGAGGAGCACGCGGTGGAGACGGCGATCGGGCGCCTGCGGACGTCGCTGGGCGGCGGGAAGGTCGTCCAGACGGTGGTGAAGCGCGGGTACCGGCTGGCCGTGGACGCCTGAACCGCGTGTCAGCGGGCGCGTCAGGCCGTGTCAGTGCGGTGGCCATCCGGTGTCAGCGGGCCGGGCGAAAGTGGCTTCACACCGAAAACGAGACACCAGGAGCCCCACGATGCAGCACTTCGCCACCACCGCCCCGATCACCACCGTCCTCGACATCCCCGCCGGCCGCGTCCGGTTCGTCGCCGCCGACCTGGCCGAGACCTCCGTCGAGGTCCTGCCCGCCGACCCCGCGAAGAACCGCGACGTGAAGGCCGCGGAGCAGGTCAAGGTCGCCTTCTCCGAAGGTGTCCTGCGGATCGAAGGCGCGGTGAAGAACCAGTACTTCGGCCCGTCCGGCGCCCTCGACGTGACCGTCCAGCTGCCCGCCGGATCCGACGTCCGGGCCAAGGCCGCCAGCGTCGAGCTGCGGGGCGTCGGCCGGCTCGGCGACGTCACCGTGGAAGGCGCGCACGGCGAGGCCGTGTTCGACGAGGCCGAGAGCCTCCGCCTCACCGCCCACGCCGGCGACGTCTCGGTCGGGCGCCTCACCGGCCCGGCGGAGATCACCACCGGCAAGGGCGACATCCGGATCGCCGAAGCCGTGAGCGGCAACGTCGTCCTGAGCACCCAGGCCGGCGACATCACGGTCGGCGCGGCCACCGGCGTGTCCGCGTCCCTCGACGCCGGCACCACCTACGGCCGGATCCGCAACTCCCTCAAGAACACCGAGGGCACGCCGGGCCTGACCATCCACGCGACCACCGCGTACGGCGACATCGACGCCGGCAGCCGGTGACCGCACCCCGTCGAGCGCCCCAATGTGGCGTTGGTTGCGTCCAACGCACCGAACGCCACATTGGGTGCGCTGGACGCACCGAACGCCACATTGGGGCGCTTGGGCCGGACCGCGGACCGGTGTCAGCCCACCCAGGTGACCGCGTGCTTCTCGAACCCCCGCGCCGCCGCCACCCTGGCCGCTTCGGCTTCGGCGTCCTCGCGGACCGCCGGGCGGAGGGGGTCGAACGCCGTCACCGTGAACGTCAGCTTCGCGCCGCTGCCCTTCGTGCGCCAGGTGCCCGCGATGTCGCCGTCGGCCAGGAGGACGCCGGGGTTGCCCAGCATCTTCCAGACCTCCTTGCGACGCGCGGGATCCGGGACCAGCAGCGCCTTGTCGCGGGCCTGGATGAAGGGGTCGAGCGGCGGCAGCAGCCGCACCACGTCGGGTTCCGGCGGGTTCTCCAAGGCCTCGAGCCGGTCCGGCGGCAGGTACTTCCGCCGGCCCGCCACTTCGACCTCGGCCAGGTCCGCCGGCCACGTCCGGTCCACGACCGCTTTGGCCGTCCCGACGAACTCCGCCGCCTCGCCCGGGGACGCCGGGCCGTTGAGCCGCAGGTAGTCCTCGACCACCTTGGTCGCGGCGGCCGGGTCCGGGGTGCGGCGCATCCGGCCGCGGCCTTCGAGTGGTGCCAGCGTCGCCGGGGAAGCGCCCGCGACCAGGCGGACGCCCGCGTGCGGCGCCGCGACGCGCATCAGCTGTTCCTGGATGTGGGTCGCGTTGCAGCCGCGGCACCACCGCGAGAACGACGGCGGCAGCGCCTGCGTCACCGCGGTGCTCACCGCCCCCTTCGTCATCGGCTTGGTGACGACCTTCCGCAGCGCGGCGGCCGCCGTGAAGACGACTTCGGCCGCTCCCTGCCCGGTCGCCGCCAGTTCCTTGCGCTGCCACAGCATCCGGGCGAGCGCGTCCGCGTCGTCGAGGGGCACCAGCGCCCGCGTCACTTCGGCGAGGCCCAGGTGGAAGTGCGGCGCGCCGCGCAGCGTCCAGGCGAGCACCAGCCGCGGATCGTCCACAAGGGACACCTCACCGTCCAGCCGGGCCACGAGGGCGAGCAGCGCGGTGTCGCGCATGCTGTCCTGCAACCCGGCCCGGACGACGGCGAGGTCGGCCACGTCCCGCGCGGTGCGGTGCAGGCCGTGCTCGGCGATGCGGTAGGCGAGTACCTGGCGGCGGTCCACGTGCGGCTCCTAGAACGTGTACTCGAACGTGTAGCCGACCCGGTCCTCGCCCAGCGCGCCGCCGACGGTGCCGGAGCCGGTGAGCCCGGCCAGCCCGCCGGTGCCCGAACCGGCGACGACGGTGAAGTTCGACGCGATGCCCTTGGCATCGAACGTGTACTCGTGGCGCACGATGAACGTCCCTTCGCGACCGTCGACCCTGCCCTCGAAGCGCTCGAAGCTCGGCGACGTCGTCTCGCCGCTGTTGTAGCCCTCGCCCGCGTAGTACAGCAGAAGGTCGCAGATCGACTCGCCCTCGAGGACGCCGTCGTACGCGAAAGTGGCGTGCGCGTACGCCACCCGAGGGCCGCCCTCGGTACCGCTGACGAGCTTTTCTTCCCAGTTCTTCGTGGTGAATCCGTTCATGGGGACCACTCTGCCGGGCATACCTGTCAGCTTGTGTCAGGTATTTCTGCCAGAATCGGGGCATGCGCGCGAGCCGCCTCCTGTCCGTCCTCCTGCTGCTGCAGAACCGCGGCCGGATGACGGCGGAAGAGCTGGCCGACGAGCTCGAAGTCTCGGTGCGCACGATCTACCGGGACATCGACGCGCTGTCGGCGTCCGGCGTCCCGGTGTACGCCGACCGCGGGCGGACCGGCGGCTACCGGCTGGTCGACGGCTACCGCACCCGGCTCACCGGGATGACCGAAGAAGAGGCGCAGTCGCTGTCGCTGGCCGGGCTGCCGGTGGCCGCCGCCGAGCTGGGCCTCGGGACGGTCCTCGCCGCGGCGCAGCTCAAGCTGTACGCGGCGCTGCCGCCGGAGCTGCGCGACCGGGCGGGGCGCGTCGCCGAGCGGTTCTACCTGGACGTCCCCGGCTGGCACCGGGGGATCGAGAGCCTGCCGACGCTGTCCGCCGTCGCCGACGCCGTGTGGGCGTCGCACCGGCTCCGGATCCGCTACGAGCGGTGGGGCCAGCGCGTCGTCGAGCGGGACGTCGAGCCGCTGGGGCTGATCCTCAAGGCCGGCAACTGGTACCTCGCGGCGCGGTGCGAAGGCACCGACCGGACGTACCGGATCTCGCGGGTGCTGGCGCTCGAAGACCTCGGCGAGGCGTTCGAGCGGCCGGCCGGGTTCGACCTCGCGCGGTACTGGCAGGAGTGGTCGGAGCAGTTCGAACGCCGGATGTTCCCGCGCGTGGCCGTGGTGCGGCTGTCGCCGCGGGCGCAGGCTCTCGTACCGTTCTACGCGGGCTCGGTCGGGGCCCGCGCGCTGCGCTCGGCCCCGGGCGAACCGGACGCGGACGGCTGGCTCACCGTGGAGCTGCCGGTGGAGCGGGGCGAACCGGCCATCGGCGAGCTGCTGCGCTTCGGGCCGCACCTGGAGGTCCTCGAACCGGCGGACCTGCGGGCGGAGCTGGCGGAAGCGATCGAGGAGATGGGCGCGATGTATGGGTGAGCTGAGCGGGATCGCCATCGGCGTCACGGCCGAACGCCGGGCCGACGACTTCATCGCGGCCCTCGAACGCTACGGCGCCGAGGTCCGCCACGCGCCGACGATCACCATCGTGCCGCTGGACGCCGATCCGGAACTGCGCGCGGGCACCGAGGCCGTGCTCGCGGCACCGGTCGCGGTCACGGTGGTCACGACGGGCGCGGGCTTCCGCGGCTGGCTCGACGCGGCCGCCGGCTGGGGCCTGCGCGAGCCGCTGCTGGACCGGCTGCGGGAGTCCCGGATCTACGCCCGCGGCCCGAAGGCGGTCGGCGCGATCCGCGGCGCGGGCCTGCGGGAGTCCTTTTCGGCCGGGTCCGAGTCGAACGCGGAACTGTTCGGCGCCGTCGCCGCGGCGGGCGTCGACGGCGCGCGGGTGGCGGTCCAGCTGCACGGGACGCCGCTGCCGGAGCACACGTCGTCGCTGACCGGGGCTTCGCTGGTGGAGGTGCAGCCGTACCGGTGGTATTCGCCGCCGGACGTCGGCCCGGTGCACGAGCTGATCGACGCGGTGGTGGCGGGGGAGCTGGGCGCCCTGGCGTTCACGAGCGCCCCGGCGGCGGCGAACTTCCTGGCGCTGGCGCGGTCGTACGGGCGGTACGACGCCGTGGTGGCGGCGCTGCGGGGACCGGTGCTGGTCGCGTGCGTGGGCCCGGTGACGGCGGCACCGCTGGAGGAGGCGGGAATCCGGACGGCCCAGCCCGACCGCCAGCGACTGGGGGCACTGGTCAAGCTCCTGGTCTCGACGCTCTCAGCGCCGGGCTAACGCCCCAATGTGGCGTTGGGTGCATCTGACGCACCCAATGTGGCGTTCGGTGCGTTGAGCGCACCCAACGCCACATTGGGGTGCTTGGGGCGGCGGTCAGTGACACCGGTGTGGGGTCGGTGCGCCGGTCGTGAGGCCGAGGTCGTCGGCGTGGCCGGCCGCCAGCCGGGGCCACTGGGCGATCGGCCGTCCGTCCGGCCACTCCGCGGTCGGTGGCCACTCCGGTGCCCCCGCGCCGGTCCGGACGTTCGTGCGTTCCTGCGGCCATCCCGGCGGCGAGTCCTCCCACGGCTCCCGGCGGCCGAAGACCGTCAGGTCCATCAGCGCGTAGCTGTGGTCCATCGCCTCGACGCCCCGCCGTTTCGTCCAGTACGTCTCGAAGACGCGGTCACCTTCGCGCAGGTAGCAGACCAGGTGGAACAACCCGATCTCGCGCCCGACGAGAAGCTCCCCGAGCGACGGCTGGGCCGAGTACCACGGCACGTCCCACCCCAGGAACGCCCGGTAGCGCAGGCTTTCGTCGTACGAAACCCGTGCGTCGCCCGGCTCCACCGCGACGTTCCGGCCCTGGGAGAACACCGCGTACGTGATGTCCCGCGAGTGCAACGCGGACAACTCGGCGACCTGGTTCGCGTAGAACGTGCAGCCCTCGCACTGTTCGGCCGCGGGCCGGCCCGGGTTCCACATGAAGTAGTACGCCACCAGCTGACGCCGGCCCTCGAACGTTTCGAGGAGGGTGACCGGTCCGGCTGGGCCGAGCAGTTCGAGCGCCGGGTCCACCTCGGTCATCGGCAGGCGGCGGCGGGCCGCGGCGATCGCGTCGCCTTCGCGGGTGTGGGCCTTTTCCCCGGTGCGCAACCGGTCCAGGGAAGCTTGGAAGGTGGCGCGGTCGACGATCCTCGGCGTGCTCATCACGACTCCTCGGCGAAGCGTTTGATCTTGGCCAGGCGGCGGTCCCACTCGGCCGCGAGCGCCGCCATCCAGCGGGCCGTCGCGTCCAGGGCGTCGGACCGCACCGCGTACCGGACTTCGCGGCCGGCCTTCACGCTGTCGACCAGCCCGGCCGCGTCCAGCACCGCGAGGTGCTTGACGACCGCCTGACGCGACACCGGCAGCCCGGCCGCCAGGGTCGTCGCGGTGGCCGGGCCGTGGGCCGCGAGCAGGTCGAGCACCCGGCGGCGGGTCGGGTCGGCCAGTGCGGCGAGCACCCCGTCGACAACTTCGGCGGACGTCATCCGGCGCGCGCGGCGAGCGCGGGGAGGCACTGCTCCCAGCCGGCGGTGTGGTCCTTGACCACGTTGTCGCGGTTCTCCCCGGACGTCGGCAGCCCGCCGAACCCGCTCTCGACGACGCGCAGCCGGGTGCCGCCGCCGTCCGGGGTCAGGGTGAACTCGACCAGCGTGGAGTTGTCTTCGCGCAGCTCCTCGCCGGGGAACGCGCTCACCCACCGGTACACCAGGTAGTGCGGCGGATCGACCTTCTCGACGCGGATCGGGAACTCACCGTGCGCCGAGTGCGTGACGACGACGGTCTCGCCCTCTTCGGCGAGCGTGCCATGCACGGTTTCGTCGTCGGTCGCCCAGAAACCGGGCTCGGCCACCAGCGGCCAGACCTTCTCCGGTGCGGCGGCGATCAGGATCTCGCGTTCGATCGGCATCGGCGGGCTCCTCTCGTGTGCAACTCAAGGGTTGCACATCGAAGAGGTGTGGTGCAACCGCGTGGCTGCACCGACGAGGTCAGTCTTCTTCCGCCGGGAGTTCGCCCGCCTCTGCCGCCCGGACCGCTTCCCGGCCCGCGGCCTCCTCGCTCAGCCCGCGCCGCCAGTAGCCCGTGAAGCAGATCGACCGCTTGTCGACCTCGCGCTCCCGCACCAGGTGCCGGCGCACCAGCTTCACCACGCCCGCCTCGCCGGACACCCACGCGTACGGCGTCCCGCCGGGGAACGCCGCCCCGCGCACCGCGTCCAGCAACGCCTCGCCCAGTGGTCGCGAACCGCGCAGCACCCAATGGACCTCGACCGCGCCGAGCGTGGCGAACGCCTGCCGGTCCGCCCGGTCCGCCAGCTCGACGTACACCGAAGCCCGCGTGCCCGGGGGCAGCTGCTCGACGATCGCGCCGATCGCGGGCAGCGCCGTCTCGTCGCCCACCAGCAGCTGCCAGTCGGCGGCGGGCGGAGGCGCGTACAGGCCGTGCGGGCCCAGGAACGCCACCTGGTCGCCCGGCCGGACGCGGGACGCCCACGCCGAGGCCGGTCCCTCGTCGCCGTGCAGGACGAAGTCGACGTCGACCTCCGCCGCTTCCGGCCGCAGCGCCCGGGCCGTGTACGTGCGCATCGGGGGCCGGACGTCGTCCGGCATCGCCAGGTACGTGCGGTACCAGGACATGACGTCCGAACCGGTCTCCGGGAGCACCGGCGCTTCCTGCCCGGCGAGCGGGAAGAACACCTTGACGTACTGGTCCGGCGCTTGCGGTGTCAGCTCGCGGAAGGTCTCCGCGGCGAACGTCACGCGCACCAGGTGCGGCGACAGCGGCCGGACCACCGTGACCGAGGCCCGGTGGTAGGTCAGGGTGGTGCGCTCCGCCTGCGTCGTCATTAGGCGAGGCTAACCTAAGAGTCGGGAATCAGAACAGCCCTTCCGGACCGGGATCCTCGTCACCTCCGTGCTTCCAGCGGTACTTCCGCAGGTCCACGCGCTGACCGTCGGCCAGCACCCCTTCCGCCCGCAGCCGCTCCAGCTGGTCGTGGACCAGGTGGGGCGCCGGGGTCCCGTTCGCGCGCAGGATCCGGTGCCACGGCAGGTCGTGCCCGTCCTCGGCGAGGATGGCGCCCACCATCCGCGGCGAAGGCGCGCCGGCGAGCGCCGCAATGTCGCCGTACGTCGCCACCGTGCCGGCCGGCACCGACTCGATGATCTCCCGCACGCGCTCGTGCAGAACGTCGTCCATACCGACACTCTGCCGCACGGGTACGACACTTTCGGTGGCCGTCCGCCGCACCGGGCGCCGCCTTCGCCGAACGCGCGCCCGCTAAGCCGTGCCGGTGCCGCACCCACTACTCCGGACGTGGTTCCATCGCGGGGTGAACGGGAGGCGAACGGCGCAGGCGGACGCGCGGCTGGTGCGCACGCCGGTCCCCGACGCACCCACGTTCACCTGGGACGAAGACGCCCGCCGCGTGCTCTCCGCACCCGGCGGGTTCCGCCGCGTGCTCGGCGGCCCCGGCACCGGCAAGACGTCGCTGCTCGCCTCGGCCGCCACCCGCCGCATCGCCGAGGGCGTGGACCCCGAGAACGTGCTCGTGCTCACCACGTCCCGCAAGGCCGCGGACGCCCTGCGCGCCGACATCACGCGCCGCCTCACCGCCGACCCGGACCAGGCGCGGCCGCTGCCCCGGACCGTCCGCGAACCGCTCGTGCGCACCGTGCACTCCTACGCCTACTCGCTGCTGCGGCTGGAAGCGACGGCCGGCGAGCTCCCGCCGCCGCGGCTGCTCGCGGGCGCCGAGCAGGACGTCGTCGTGCGCGAGCTGCTGGCCGGCGACCTCGACGAGGAAGCCGGGTACTGGCCGGAGGCGCTGCGGCCCGCCCTGATCGTCCCGGGCTTCGCCGAAGAGCTGCGCGACCTGCTGATGCGCGCGGCCGAACGCGGGCTCGGCCCGGAGGACCTCGCCGAGCTGGGGCGGCGCCGCGGCCGCGAGGAGTGGATCGCCGCCGGGCAGTTCTGGGCGCAGTACGAAGAGGTCACGCAGCTGCAGGGCGCCGGCGGCAACGCGCTCGGCGTCGCGAGCGCGCCCGCGCTGGACGCCGCCGAGCTGGTCACTTCCGCGCTGCTCGCCCTCGAGGACGACGACGAGCTGCGCGAACGGGAGCGCACGCGCGTGCGGCACCTGTTCGTCGACGACGCCCACCACCTCGACCCGCTGCAGACCAGCCTGGTCCGGGTGATCGGGCACACCGCGGCCGAGTTCGTCGTGGCCGGCGACCCCGACCAGAACGTGTTCTCCTTCCGCGGCGCGGACGCGAGCCTGTTCGCCGACGCCGACCCGGACGGCAGCCGGACCGTCACGCTCACGACGTCGCACCGGCTGGCCCCGGCCGTGCGCTTGGCCGTGGCGAAGATCGGCGCGACCCTGCCGGGCGCGTCGGCGCACCGCAAGATCGTCCCGCCGAAGGGGGCCACCGGCGGGAACGTGCGCGTCCGCGTGATGCCGACGCCCGCCGCCGAGGCGAGCTGGATCGCCGACCAGCTGCGCCGCGCGCACCTCGTCGACGGCGTGCCGTGGTCGGAGATCGCGGTGCTCGTCCGGTCGCCGGCGCGGACTTTCCTGGTGCTGCAACGGGCGTTGCGCGCCGCCGGCGTCCCGATCGGCTCGGCGACGGAGGAGCTGCCGCTGGCGAAGCAGCCCGCGGTGCGGCCGCTGCTCGCCGTGCTGAAGCTCGCGCCCGCGCCCGAACTCCTCGACGTCGACCTCGCGGAAATGCTGCTGTCGTCGGCACTCGGCGGCGCGGACCCGCTGGCGCTGCGGCGGTTGCGGCGCGGCCTGCGCCGGCTCGAACTGGCCGGGGGCGGGCAGCGCTCGAGCGACGAGCTGCTCGTGGAAGCGCTGCGCGGCGGGGACATCCTCGCCGGGCTGGCCGACGCCGAGGCCGAGCCGGTGCGGCGCGTCGGCGGGCTGCTGCGCGTCACGCACCAGGCCGTGGCCCGCGGCGACGGCGTCGAGCAGGTGCTGTGGCAGCTGTGGACCGAAAGCGGGCTGCAGGACAAGCTGCTGAAGCAGGTCGAGCGCGGCGGATCGCTGGCCGCGCAGGCCGATCGTGATCTCGACGCCGTGGTCGCGCTGTTCGACGCCGCCGGCCGGTACGTCGACCGGCTGCCGCGCGCGAGTGTCGCATCGTTCGCGGACTATCTTGGCGCGCAACGGATCGCGGGCGACACGCTCGCCCCGGCCGCCGTCCCCGGCGACGGCGTCTCGCTGCTCACCGCGCACGCGGCCGCCGGTCGCGAGTGGACGGTCGTCGCCGTCGCGGGCGTCCAGGAGGGCGCGTGGCCGGACCTGCGGCTGCGGGGATCCGTGCTGGGCGTGGAACGGCTCAAGGACCTGATGGCCGGCGTCGACGACGACGCCGTGTCCCAGACCGCGCCGATCCTCGCCGAGGAGCGGCGCCTGTTCTACCTCGCGATGAGCCGCGCGAAGCAGACGCTGCTGGTCACCGCGGTTTCGGGTGAGGACGAGCAGCCGTCCCGGTTCCTCGACGACCTGGAGGAGAACGGCGCGGACGACGGCGGTCTCGACTCGCGGATGAAGCCGCCGGGCCGGTCGCTGGTGCTGGCCGAGCTGGTGGGGGAGCTGCGCGAGGTCGTCTGCGACGACAAGGCGGAGCCGGCGCGCCGGCGCAGGGCGGCGAAGCAGCTCGCCCGGCTGGCCGACGCGAAGGTGCCGGGCGCGCACCCGAGCACGTGGTACGGCCTGCTCCCGGCGTCCAGCGACGAGCCGGTGCACCCGCCGGGCGACCTGATCCGGATCTCACCGTCCACAGTGGAGATCCTGACGAAGTGCCCGCTGCGCTGGATGATCGAGCGCCACGGGGGCAGCGACCCGGCGCAGCTGGCCGCGGTGACCGGGACGCTGGTGCACGGGCTGGCGGAGGCGGTCGCGTCCGGCCGCACCGACGCGGAGCTGCAGTCCGCGTTGGACGACGCGTGGGTGCGCGTCGACGCCGGGGCGCCGTGGTTCTCCCGGCGCGAACGGCGGCGCGTCGAGCAGATGCTGCAGAACTTCGTGACGTGGCTGGAGCGCAGCCGGGCGGAGCTGAAGGAAGCCGGCGTCGAGCAGGACATCGAGGTGGAGCTGCCGGCCGGCGGCGCCGACGAAGTCCGGGTGCTGCTGCGCGGCCGCGTCGACCGGGTGGAGCTGGACGCCGACGGGCGGCCGGTGATCGTCGACATCAAGACGGGGAAGGTGCCCGTTTCCGGCGCGGACGCCGAGGCGCACCCGCAGCTGGCGGCGTACCAGCTCGCGGTGCTGCTGGGGGCGATCAAGGGCAGCAACGAACCCGGCGGCGCGAAGCTGGTTTACGTCGCGAAGGCGAACAACAAGACCGGGGCCACCGAGCGGTCCCAGCCGCCGATGGACGAGGTCGGCGGCAAGCAGTGGCTGGAACTGGTCCGCGACGCCGCGGCTTCCGCCGCCGGCCCGGACTACCAGGCGCAGGAGAACCCGGACTGCGACCGCTGCCCGGCGCGCGGCTGCTGCCCGCTGCGTCCCGAGGGCAGGCAGGTGCCAGGCCCGTGACCGCCTCGACCACCGCCGCACTTTCACGTGAAAGTGCAGCTTTGCGCCACAAAGCCGCACTTTCACGTGAAAGTGCGGCGTCGGGGTGTGGGGTGGGGAAGTGAGCCCGCTTCTCGTCGCCACTCCCGTCGAGCCCGCGGAACTCGCCGACGCGCTCGGGCTGCACCGGCCGACTCCCGAGCAGGCCACCGTCATCGCCGCGCCCGTCGAACCCTCCCTCGTGGTCGCCGGGGCCGGGGCCGGGAAGACCGAAACCATGGCCGCGCGGGTGGTCTGGCTCGTCGCCAACGGGATCGTCAGCCCCGACCGCGTGCTCGGCCTCACCTTCACCCGCAAGGCCGCCCGCCAGCTCGGCGAACGCGTCCGCGCGCGGCTGCGGCGCCTCGCCGGGTCCGGGCTGCTCGACCGCCTCGACCCCACCGGCGCCCTGCGGTCCACTGTGGTCGCGGGGGAACCGACCGTCCTCACCTACCACGCCTACGCCGGGCGCATGCTCTCCGAGCACGGCCTCCGGCTGCCGGTGCAACCCGGCGTCCGGCTGCTGTCCGAGACGTCGTCGTGGCAGATCGCGCACCGGGTCGTGTCCACTTGGGACAACGAGCTCGACACCGACCGCGTCCCGCCGACCGTCACCGCGGACCTGCTCGCCCTCGCCGGCGAACTCGGCGAGCACCTCATCTCCACCGAGCAGCTCGCCGAGTACACCCGGTGGCTGTGCCAGGTCATCGAAACCGCGCCGCGGGCCAAGGGGCAGCGGGCCGCGCTGCCGCAGAAGCTCACGGAAATCATGGCGGCACAGCACTTCCGGCTCGCGCTGCTGCCGCTCGTCGAGGAGTACCACCGGCGCAAGCGCAACGAAGGCGCGCTCGACTTCGCCGACCAGATGTCGCTGGCCGCGCAGCTCGCGAGCGGCTACCCGTCGGTCGTGCGCGGCGAGCGGGAACGCTACGGCGCCGTCCTGCTCGACGAGTACCAGGACACCGGGCACGCCCAGCGCGTCCTGCTGCGCGCGCTGTTCGGCGGCGTCGAGAACCCGCCGATGCCGGTGACCGCCGTCGGCGACCCGGCGCAGGCCATCTACGGCTGGCGCGGCGCCAGCGCCGCCAACCTGCCCCGGTTCACCACGGACTTCCCGCGCTTCGACGGCGAACGCCTGGTGCCCGCGCACGACTTCGGGCTGCTCACCAGCTTCCGGAACCCCCCGGAGATCCTCGACCTCGCGAACGCGATCGCCGAACCGCTGCGCGCCCGCGGCCTCGGCGTCGAACGGCTGCGGGCGCGCGAAGGCGCCGGTCCCGCGGACATCGCGTGCGCGCTGCTGCCGGACATCCGCGCCGAACGCGAGTGGGTCGCCGACGCGCTGTCCCGGCGCTGGTACGCCCACCAGGAACGGACCGGCAAGCCGCCGACCGCCGCGGTCCTCGTGCGGCGCCGCGCCGACATGGCCCCGATCGCCGCCGAGCTGCGGGCGCGCGGCCTGCCGGTCGAGGTCGTCGGGCTCGGCGGGCTGCTCGACGAGCCCGAGGTCGCCGACCTCGTATCGACGTTGAAGGTGCTCGCGGACCCGCTGTCGGGCAGCGCGGCGGCCCGGCTCCTGACCGGCGCGCGCTGGCGCCTCGCGGCCGCCGACGTCGCCGCGCTGTGGCGGCGCGCGGGCGAGCTCTCCAGCCCGGAGAAGCCGGACACCCCGGAGCTGGTCGCCGAGCGCGTCGAGCAGGCCGGGCTGATCGACGCCATCGACGAACCCGGTGCGGCGGACCGGTATTCCGCGGAGGGCTACCGGCGCATCCGGCGGATCGGCTGGGAGCTGGCCGCGCTGCGGCGCCGGCTCGACCAGTCGCTGCCGGAGCTCGTCGCCGACGTCGAGCGCACGATGCTCCTGGACGTGGAATCCCTGGCGCGGCCCGGATCCGCGGGACGCGCCCACCTGGACGCGTTCGCCGAAGTCGTCACCGACTACGCCGAGACGGCGCCGACCGCGACCCTGTTGTCCTTTGTGGACTACCTGAACACCGCCGCGCACGCGGAAGACGGGCTCACCCCCGGCGAGGTCGAGGTCGTCCCGGACCGGGTGCAGGTGCTCACCGTGCACTCGTCGAAGGGCCTGGAGTGGGAGGTCGTCGCGGTCCCGCACCTGGTGCACGAGGTGTTCCCCGGCCGGCGGCGCTCGTCGTCGTGGCTGCGGACCGCGACGTCGCTGCCCGCCGTGCTGCGCGGCGACGCCGAAGACCTGCCGGAGCTGCGCATCGCCGAGGGCTACGACCGCAAGGAAGTCCAAGAAGGACTGGAGCTGCACGAGGTCGGGTTCGTCGAGCGGGAGCAGTCGGAGGAGCGGCGGCTCTGCTACGTGGCGCTGACGCGGTCCGAGCACGCCCTGATCGTTTCCGGGCACTGGTGGAACGAAAGCAGCAGCCGCGCGAAGGGACCGTCGGAGTTCCTGACCGAGATCGCCGACGTGCTGCGCGAAACCGGCGTCGGGCAGCTCGCCGACTGGGCGCCGGAACCGACGTCGGACGACGAAAACCCGCTGGTCTCGGACTCGCGGAAGGCCCGGTGGCCGGTCGACCCGCTGGCGGACCGGCGCACCGGCGTGCAGACCGGGGTCGAGCTGGTGTCCGAAGCGATGTCCTCTTCTTCCGAGGACACCGCGGAGTCCTCGGAAGAAGAGGACGACGACCCGGACGGCTGGCTGACCGACACCGACGTCCTGCTGGAGGAGTGGGCGCGCAAGGACGACCACGTCAAGCGGGTCCCGCTGCCTTCGCGGCTCACGGTGAGCCAGCTGGTCACGCTGGCCGACGACAGTGCCCGGCTCGCGAGCGACCTGCGCCGGCCGCTGCCGATGGAGCCCAACAGCTTCGCCCGCCGCGGCACGGAGTTCCACGGCTGGCTGGAGCGCCGCTTCGGGGGCGACCAGCTCATCGAAATCGACGATCTCCCGGGTGCGGCCGACTTCGACGAGGCCCCCGACGCGGACTTCGAGGAGCTCCGGGCGGCGTTCGAGGAAAGCGAGTGGGCGGAGCGGGTTCCGGAAGCGGTGGAGGTGTCGTTCTCGGCCGACGTCGAGGGCATCACCCTGCGCGGCCGGATGGACGCGGTGTTCTGGCATCCGGACGGCTATTGGGAAGTCGTGGACTGGAAGACGGGCTCGGTCCCGGCCGAGTCGCGGCTCCCGGCACTGGCGGTCCAGCTGGCGGCGTACCGGATGGCGTGGGCGGCGCTGAAGAACGTCCCGGTGGCGCAGGTGCGGGCGGCGTTCCACTACGTCCGGGCGAACCGCACGATCCGCCCGGCGGACCTGCTGGACGCGGAAGGCCTGCGCCGCCTGCTGCGGGACATCCCGGAGGCGTGACCCGGCCCCGGTGCGCTGAAGGGGACGTTCCTCGCATCAGATGCGAGGAACGTCCCCTTCAGCGCGTCGGATGAGACGAACGTCCCCTTCAGCGTCAGGCCCGGTCGCGGACCTTCAGCGCCCACGCGATCAGCGGCCACTGCAGCGGCAGCCGTCCCCACGCGATCGCCTTCTGCGGTGCCGGAGCGTTCCGCGCGTCCACCGCCATCTTCACGTTCCCCGGGAACACCCCCAGGAACAGCAACGCCGCCGCCAGCCCGCCCAGCCGGCGCGTGCGCGGGGCGGCCACCGCGGCCGCGACGGCCAGTTCCGCCACCCCCGAGCCGTACGTCCACGCCCGGCGCGAGCCCGGCAGTTCCTTCGGGATCAGGCCGTCGAACGGCTTGGGCACGGCGAAGTGCAGGACGCCCATGAAGCCCAGCGCCCCCGCCAGGAGGTGCGCGGGCCGTTGCGAGGTAGCCATCGGGTCATCGTCGCGTTCCACGCGGCGGCCCGCCACCCGGTTGGGCTATCCTCCGGGCGTGAGTGACGCTCGACACCAGCCGCTGGGAGCCGGTGCATGAAGGCCCTGAGGCGGTTGCCACTGGGCAGTCTCACCGATCGGCCGGACCACGAGCTCGTCGGCGTCCTGCGGATGCCCGAGCTGACGGTCAGCCCGCTGCGGTCCATCGTGAAGCGGATCATCGGCGCGCTGCTGGCGCTGCTGGCCACCGTGATCATCGTCTACGTCGACCGCGACGGGTACCGCGACGCGAACGGCGACGGACTGTCCCTGCTGGACAGCCTGTACTACGCCACCGTGTCGCTCTCGACCACCGGTTACGGCGACATCGCGCCGGCCACGTCGTCCGCCCGGCTGGTGAACGTCCTGGTGATCACCCCGCTGCGGGTGCTCTTCCTCATCGTCCTGGTCGGGACCACCCTGGAAGTGCTCACCGAGCGCTCCCGCCAGGCGTTCAAGATCCAGAAGTGGAGGACGAAGGTGCGCGACCACACGGTCGTCGTCGGGTTCGGCACCAAGGGCCGGTCCGCCGTCAACGCGCTGCTCGGCGACGAGAACGTCGCCCCGGGCCAGATCGTCGTCGTCGACACCGACCAGCAGGCCCTCGACGCGGCGAGCGCGCTGGGCCTGGTCGCCGTGCACGGCTCGGCCACCCGCTCCGACGTCCTCCGCGTCGCCGCGGTGCAGCACGCGCGCGCGGTCGTCGTCGCCCCGAACCGGGACGACACCGCGGTGCTCGTCACCCTCACCGCCCGTGAGCTGGCGCCCAAGGCGCACATCGTGGCGTCGGTGCGGGAGGCGGAGAACGTCCACCTGCTCAAGCAGTCGGGCGCCAACCAGGTCGTCGTCTCCAGCGAGACCGCCGGGCGGCTGCTCGGCATGGCGACGTCGACGCCGCTGGTCGTCGACATCATGGAGGACCTGCTCACCCCCGAATCCGGCCTGGCGATCGCCGAGCGGGCGGTCGAGCCGGCGGAGGAGGGCGGGTCGCCGCGGCACCTGCCCGACCTCGTCCTCGGCCTGGTCCGCGACGGCGTCCTCTACCGCGTCGACGCCCCGCAGGCCGACGCCATCGAGCCCGGCGACAAGCTCCTGTACGTCAAGAAGGTCACGCAGGCGGAGAAGATCGAGCAGCGGTAAGGCCACCTGGGTTTCGGCCGCGGAATCTGGAACCATGGCCGGGTGCCCCCGCGATCCCTCGCCCTCAGGTGGCCCACGGTGGCGATCCCCGCCGCGGCGGGCGTGCTCGTCGTGCTGCTCGCCTGGCTGGCCGGGCCCGGGCTGCTGGGCATCACCAGCGACAGCCTCGGCGCGCCGGTGCAGGCCGAGGTCACCAAGCCCGCGGCGTGCGACAAGCCGGACGCCGTCGAGACGGTCAAGTTCACCGTCGCCGGCAAGACGCACGAAGGCACGCTGAACGGCTGCGGGCACGGCCAGGGCGAGCGCGTCGAGGTCGGCGTCCCGGAGACGCTGCCGGACCAGGGCCCGGTCGCGGTCCACGCGGCCGACACGTCGATCGGCGCTTCGGACGCGCGTCGCCCGCTCGGGCTCGCGCTGCTGGTGTTCGCGTGCTTCTCCGGCGGGATGTTCGTTTACTTGTGGCTGAGCATCCCGCTGCGGCCGAAACCGGCTGCGGTCCGCCCCACGTCTTGAACGGGTCATTCAGGTCTTCGGAGGTCCTGAATGACTCATTCAAGACGGGCGGGCGAGCCGGTCACCTGCAGCGCCTGTGGCCTGGCCCGGGTCCGGAAACCCGTCAGCTGACCTCGGACGACGGCGCCGCGAAGGTGTTGCAGTCGGCGATCCGGTTGCTCGTCGCGCCCGCTCGCCACCAGGCCGCGTAGTGCGCGTTCGTGCCGTGGTCGTGGCTGCGGGACGTGTTGTCGCCGCGGGTCTCCTGGTCGTTCCACGCCTTGTTGTACATGTCGCGGCTGATCGTGCCGCCCTGGTCGACGTGCGCGCCGAGGAACATGCCCGAGAAGCACTGGGCCTGCAGTTCCTTGCGGCGGGACATCTCCAGCCCGGCGGGGCTGTTCTGGCCGGCCTCGTAGATCTTCTGCCAGGCCGCGTCCATCAGGCCCGCGACTTCCTGCACGTGGTGCCCGTACTCGTGGGCGAACAGGGCCAGGTAGACGCCGGGGTTGTTGCCGTACTGGTCGGTCTGCAGCCCGCGGAACGGGACGTACAGGTTGTTTTCGCAGTAGTACGCGGCGGTCGCGATGCCGACCTGGATGGTGCCGCACTCGGTCTCGAAGCTCGCGCCGGTCGGGAAGTGCAGGGCCGGCGGGGTGAACGGCAGGTGGTAGGCCTCGAGGAACGGGCCCCACGCGGCGTCGAGGCACTTGCTGGCCGCGGTGAAGAACGCCTCCGCGCCCTCCTGCGTGCTCTGCCAGGCCGGGAGCGTGCAGACGCGGTTCTGCAGGCCGGCGTTCGGGTCCTGCAGGATCGGGTGGTCGGCCAGCTTGAGGACCTTCTGCGGGCCGGTCGCGGTGGGCGACGGCGTCTCGGACGACGGGGCCGACGCCGACGCCGGGGCACCCGCGCCGCCGGGCGGCAGGGGCGCCGGACTGTCCTGCGACGACGGTGCGTCACGGAAGTTGGGGTTGGCCAGCGGGGTCTCGGTGCGGTTGAGCGCGACGATCGCGACCAGCCCGAGCACCAGCACGGCCACCGCGCCCAGGCACACGCCGATCACGGCGGCCGGGGAGCGGCGCTTCGGGACGGCCACGGTGTGCGGCTGGCCGAGCCACGGGAGATCCGGTTGCGCACCCGGCACCGGCGGCGGCTGAACGGTTCCGCGAGGCGGTACCTGGCCGTGGGGCGGTTGCGTCACTAGGCAGTCCCGAAGGGTCTCGGTACGGACCGGGGGTACCCGATCCCGCGGTTCAGCATATCGGGGGAATGGGCCGTCTCGCACCCGTCCGTGCGCGTGGTGTCACGGCGACCGGACGTCACCCCAGGTCTGGCCGGGTGCAACCGCCTCTGAGAGAGTGTCGGCAAGCAGGCACTGCAGGCGAGGGGCTTCGATGACAGACACCGGTGGCGCGTCCGGCGGAGAGGGCGCCGACACGCCGACACCGAGCCAGGGCGTGCCCGCGGCTCAGGCCCCCGGATCGGGTGAGCCGAAGCCGTCGGAAGATCACGCCGCGTCACCGGCCACGCCGCCGCGCGGCTGGCAGGCGCCGGACACCCCGGCCGCCCCGCCGTCCCCGCCGCCGGGCTGGCAGCAGCAGGCACCCGGGTGGCAGGCGCCGCGGTACGCGCCGCAGCCGCGCTGGAACCCGCACGGGCTGGGCAAGCCGGGCGTGATCGCGCTCCGGCCGCTGAACATCGGCGACATCCTCGACGGCGCGATCACCACGCTCCGCCGCCACCCGCTGCTGGTCCTCGGCATCGGCGCGGTCGTCGCGGTGATCAGCGCCGCGCTGACCTTCGTCGCGCAGAAGTTCCTGTACGCCGACCTCGAGAACTTGGCCTCGACGGCCGACCTCGGGCCGGGCGCGACCGACGAAGAACTGCGCAACGCCCTCTTCGGCACCTTCGGGGACCTCCTCATCGTGGCGCTGCCGGCGTCACTCATCTCCGCGCTGCTGATGACGGTCACCACCGGCCTGATGGCCGCGGTGGTGGGCCGCGCCGCGCTGGGCCGCGAGGTCTCCTTCGGCATCGCCTGGCGCGAGGTGCAGCCGCGGCTGCTGCCGCTGCTCGGCGTGGCGTTCGTCTACGCGCTGACCAGCACGATCGGGCTGATGCTCTGCATCATCCCCGGGGTGCTCGCCTGGGTGTTCTGGGCGCTGGCTTCCCCGGCGCTGGTGCTCGAACGCGGCACGTTCCGGGAGGCGTTCGCCCGGTCGGTCAAGCTGGTGAGCGGCGCGTTCTGGCGGGTGCTCGGCATCCTCCTGCTGGCGCGGATCATCCAGTCGTTCTTCGAGAACATCATCCAGCTGCCGTTCGCGCTCGGCACCGGCGTCTTCGACGGGTTCCTCAACCCGGGCAAGGTGTCCGTGCCGGGTACCGGCGAGCTGCTGCTGCAGTCCGCCGGGCAGATCGTCTCCGGGACGATCGCGATCCCGTTCGTCGCGCTGGTCACCGCGATCGTCTACCTCGACCAGCGGATGCGCCGCGAGGGCATGGACATCGAGCTGGCGCGCGCGGCCGGGGTCCAGCCCCCGCAGGCGTGGTGACGCTGTTCTTCACCGACGTCCCGGTCGACATCGACCGGGACCCGGCCCGCCGCGCCGCCGCGGAGGAGCTGAGCGACCCGAAGTACCGCGACGCGCAGCCGGGTTTCCTGGAGCAGGTCGGGCAGTGGCTCGGCGAGCAGGTGGAAAAGCTGCTGAAGGGCGTGTCGTCGGTGGTCCCGGGCGGGCCGTTCGGGCTGCTGCTGGTCCTGGTGCTGCTGATCGTGCTCGTCGTCGTGGTCCGGCTCCGCACCGGCAAGGTCGCCCGCACGGCCCGCGCCGACCGGGTCGTCTTCGGCGGGCAGCGCAAGAACGCCGCCGACTACCGCCGCTCGGCCGCCGAAGCCGCCGCGGCGGGCCGGTACGACGACGCCGTGCGCGACCGCTTCCGCGCGGTCGTGCGGGCGCTGGAGGAGCGCGCGCTGCTCGACACCCGCTCCGGCCGGACGGCGGACGAAGCCGCCGCCGAGGCCGGTGTCCTGCTGCCCGCCGTGGCCGACGCGCTGCGCACGGGCGCGCGGCTGTTCGACGACGTCCACTACGGCGGCCGCGAAGGCACCGAAGCGGCGTACCGGACGCTGACCGAGCTGGACGAGCAGTGCCGCCGCGAGCGGCCGGTCGCGGTATGAGCAGCACCTCGGTCTCGCCGGACGTGCGCCGGATCTGGCGCGGGGCCCGGATCCCGCTCGCCCTCGTCGCCCTGATCTTCGCCGCGGGCGCGCTGCTCCTGCTCGGCCGCGGGGAGCAGACGCACGGCGCGCTCGAACCCGGCTCGTACGAACCCGGCGGCGCCCACGCGCTCGCGAAGCTCCTGCGCGACCAGGGCGTGGACGTCCGGACCGCGCACACGATGGCCGAGGCGGACGACGCGGCGGGCGAGAACGCGACGCTGCTCGTCACCCAGCCCGACCTGGTGCCGGCGAAGCGGCTCGACGCGCTGCGGGAGCGCTCCGCCGACGTCGTGCTGGTAGCACCGGGAGCGGTGACCCTGCACGACTCGCTGCCGCTGGTGCGCCGGGAAAGCGACAGCGACGTCGGCACGCTGAGCCCGCAGTGCACGGTCGCCGCGGCCGTCGCGGCGGGCGACGTCACCCTCGGCGGCACCGGGTACGCGTCCCCGGGCGCGCGGTCCTGCTACCCCGGCGAAGACGGCGGTGGCACGCTGCTGCAGCTCGCCGACGCGGGCGGCACGACGACGCTGCTGGGCTCGGCGGCGCCGCTGACCAACTCGCGGCTCGCCGACGAGGGCAACGCGGCGCTGGCGCTGCACCTGCTCGGGGCGCACCCGCGGCTGGTCTGGTACCTGCCGTCGGTCTCGGACCCGGGGCTGGACGACACCCGCAAGTCGATCTTCGACCTGATCCCCTCCGGCTGGTACTACGGAGCCGCGCAGGCGGGCATCGCCGTCGCGCTGCTGGCGCTGTGGCGGGCGCGGCGGCTGGGCCCGGTGGTCACCGAGCCGCTGCCGATCGTCGTCCGCGCGGCCGAAACCGCCGAGGGGCGCGCGCGGCTGTACCGGCGGGCGAAGGCGGCCGACCACGCGGGTGAGACGCTGCGGAAGGCCACGCGGACCCGGCTGCGGACCGCGCTGGGCCTGCCGCGCGACGCCGATCCGGCGGCGCTGGTGGCCTCGGTGAGCGAGCGCACCGGCCGCGCGGCGAACGACGTCGGGGCGGTGCTCTACGGCCCGCCGGTGACCGGCGACGCCGCGCTGGTCCGGCTGGCGGGCGAACTGGACACGGTGGAACGAGAGGCAGGGCGAACTTGACCAGCGAGAACGCGACCGGGGCCCGTGACGCGCTGATCGCGCTGCGCGCCGAGGTCGGCAAGGCCGTCGTCGGCAACGACGCCGCCGTCACCGGGCTGATCCTGGCGCTGCTGTGCCGCGGGCACGTGCTGCTCGAAGGCGTCCCCGGCGTGGCGAAGACGCTGCTCGTGCGCGCGCTGGCCGCGGCGCTGGACCTGGAGACCAAGCGGGTGCAGTTCACGCCGGACCTGATGCCCGGCGACGTCACCGGCTCGATCGTCTACGACGCCCACAGCGGCGAGTTCTCCTTCCGCGAGGGGCCGGTGTTCACGAACCTGCTGCTCGCCGACGAGATCAACCGGACGCCGCCGAAGACGCAGTCGTCGCTGCTGGAGGCGATGGAGGAGCGGCAGGTCTCGCTCGACGGCAAGACGCGGCCGCTACCGGACCCGTTCATCGTGATCGCCACGCAGAACCCGGTGGAGTACGAGGGCACCTACCCGCTGCCGGAGGCGCAGCTGGACCGGTTCCTGCTGAAGCTGACCATGCCGGCGCCCTCGCGCGAGGACGAGATCGGCATCCTGTGGCGGCACGCGCAGGGCTTCGACCCGCGCAATCTCGCGGCGGCCGGGCTGAAGGCGGTCGCCGGCGCGGTGGAGCTGGCGACCGCGCGCGAAGCCGTCGCTCGCGTGACGGTCGGGCCCGAGGTGATCGGGTACGTCGTCGACCTGTGCCGGGCGACGCGGTCGCTGCCGTCGGTGCGGATCGGCGTTTCTCCCCGTGGGGCCACGGCGTTGCTGGCGGTCACCCGGGCCTGGGCGTGGCTCGCCGGGCGCGACTACGCGACCCCCGACGACGTCAAGGCGCTCGCGCGGCCCGCATTGCGGCACCGCCTCGACGTCCGGCCGGAAGCCGAGCTCGAGGGCGTCACCGCGGACGGCGTGCTGGACCGCGTGCTCGCGTCCGTGCCCGTGCCGCGCTGACATGGCCGTCACCGGGAGGCTCGGGCTGCTGGCGCTCTTCGGCGCATTGGTGGTCGGGCTGCTGGCGCCGTCGGACGCCGGGCTGCTGGCGGTCGGCGGGGTGCTGCTGGTGCTGGTCGTCGTCGACCTGGTGCTGGCCGGCAGCGTGCGGACGTTGACGTTTTCGCGCTCCGGCGACACTTCGGTCCGGCTCGGCGAGCCGTGCGAGGTGACGCTGCTGGTCGGCAACCCCGGCGGGCGGACCGTGCGGGGCGCGCTGCGCGACGCGTGGCCCCCTTCGGCGGGCGCCTCGGACCGGCACGCGGTGAAGGTGCCGGCGGGGGAGCGAAGGGCTTTCGTGACGGCGTTGCGGCCGACGCGGCGGGGCGACCGGACGGCGGCGCGGGTGACGGTCCGGTCGGTGGGCCCGCTGGGCCTGGCGGCGCGGCAGGGCTCGCACGAGGTGCCGTGGACGGTCCGCGTGCTGCCGCCGTTCCACAGCCGCAAGCACCTGCCGTCGCGGCTGGCGCGGCTGCAGCAGCTCGACGGCCGCAACGCGGTGCTGATCCGGGGCCAGGGCACGGAATTCGACTCGCTGCGCGAATACGTGATCGGCGACGACGTCCGCTCGATCGACTGGCGGGCGACCGCGCGGGCGGCGGACGTCATGGTCCGGACCTGGCGCCCCGAGCGCGACCGGCACGTGGTGCTGGTGCTCGACACGGGCCGCGTCTCGGCCGGCCGGGTCGGCGACGCGCCCCGGCTGGACGCGGCGATGGACGCGGCCCTGCTGCTGGCGGCACTGGCGTCCCGCGCCGGCGACCGCGTCGACCTGCTGGCCTACGACCGGCGGCTGCGGGCGGCGGTGCAGGGTTCGTCGGGTGCCGCGCTGCTGACGTCGCTGGTCAACGCGATGGCGCCGCTGGAGCCGTCGCTGGTCGAGACGGACGCGCGCGGGATGGTCGCGGAGGTGCTCCAGCGGACCCGGCGCCGGGCACTCGTGGTGCTGCTGACCGGCCTCGACGCGGCACCGCTGGAGGAGGGGCTGTTCCCGGTACTGAGCTCGCTGACCGCGCGGCACGAGCTGATCGTGGCGTCGGTGGCGGACCCGCGGGTGGCGGAGATGCTGTCCGGCCGCGGCGACGCGGAAGCGGTGTACGACGCGGCGTCGGCGTCGCGGACGGTGGCCGAGCGCCACCGCGTGACCGAGCGGCTGGGGCGGCACGGGGTGAGCGTGGTGGACGCGGTCCCGGAGGAGCTGGCCCCGGCGCTGGCGGACCGCTACCTGGCGCTGAAGGCGGCGGGCCGGCTCTAACGGGTGGCTGCGGTGGTGGGCGGTCGTCCGGCCTGTTAAGCCCGAAGCATGTTCAAGCTCATGGCGGTGGCACTGGCGGTCGCTTCGGCGCCCGCGTCCGACGGTTCTCCCGTGTACCTCGCCGACGGCGGGGGCAAGCTGTCGCTCGCGGTGGTTTCCGGGCAGCCGGTGCTGGCGGACGCGGCGGACCCGGGTGCGAAGTGGACGTACGCGTCGCAGCACTTCACCAATGTCCAGAGTGGACAGTGTCTGACCGCGGTGAGCCCGGTCGACGGCGTCGCGGTGAAGGTGGTGGCCTGCGACGCGGCGGACAAGCACCAGGCGTGGCGGCGGGTCGCGGGGCTGCCGGGCCTGGTGGAGATCGCGAACGTGGCCACAGCACGGTGCTTGACGGCGGAGAGCTCGTCGGTGGGAGCGCGGCTGTACCAGGAAGTCTGTTCGCTGACGGGCATCGCGAACACGTGGGCGGCGGGCGGCCGGACGCTGGCGATCCTGTCGGGCAACGGCCAGCGGCTGGCGTCGAAGGACCCGGGCGCGCCGTTCGTGGTCCGGGTGATCGGCGAGAACGGCCAGCCGGCGGCGGACGTCCCGGTGACGTTCTTCGTCCGGGCGGCGCGGCCGAAGAACGCCCTGGTTTTCGAGGGCGGCGTGGAGACGGTGACGGTGAAGACCGGGGCGGACGGGTCGGCGGCCAGCCCGAAGCTGACGTTGACGGAGGTGGGGGAGTTCGAGGCGCGGTTCGTCGGGTCGGCGGGGCTGGAGGACGGTTCGTCGATCGCCTTCGAGGGGTCCTGCCTATGCTGATTCGGGCAGCGCGTCCCCGGTGTCCCGTGCGTCGAGATCGCCCACTTCGCCGTCCTTCGCCGCCCGCCGGCCGAGCGTGAAAACGTAGACCAGGAAAGCCACTTCGGCCGCCACGCCGATGCCCACGCGCAGCCACGTCGGCCAGCCCGACGGTGTCACGAACGCCTCGATGATGCCCGTCACGAGCAGCACGCACGCCAGGCCGAGCGCGATCACCACCACCGAACGGCCCTGCTCGGCCAGCGCCGCGGAGCGCGAACGGCGGCCGGGGTCGATCACCGTCCAGCCGAGCTTCAGGCCGGTGCCCGCCGCGACGAAGACCGCGGTCAGCTCCAGCAGGCCGTGGGGAAGCAGGAGGCCGATCATCACGTCGCCGCGGCCCGCCGCGCTCATCGCGCCGATGATCACGCCGGCGTTGAGGGAGTTCAGCCAGAGCCCGCCGATCACCGGGATGCCCAGCGCGATGCCGAGGAACAGGGAGTTCGCCGCCACCAGCGCGTTGTTCGTCCACACGCGCGCCGCGAACGAGCCCGCCGGTCCGGTCGAGTAGTAGCTTTCCGCTTCGCCGCCGGGCCTGGTCAGCTCGCGCAGCTCGTCCGGGGTGGCCATCGACGCGCGCACGTGCGGGTCGCCCGCCACCCAGACGGCGATCACCGCCATCACCGCGATCGACACCAGCGCGGCCGGGATCCACCAGCGCCGCGACAGGTACACCGCGGCCGGGAAGCGGCGCGTGAAGAACAGCGCGACCTCGCGCCACGCCGGGTTGTGCGACCCCGAGATCGCCGACCGGCCGCGCGCGACCAGCTCGGACAGCCGGCCGATCAGGGCCGGGTCCGGCGCGACCGACCGGACGATCGACAAGTGCGTCGCCGTCCGCTGGTAGAGCGTCACCAGCTCATCGGCCTCGGCGCCGGTCAGCTTGCCGCCGCGGCGGGTCAGCTCGCCGAGCCGGTTCCACTCCGCCGCGTGCGCCGCGACGAAGACGTCCACATCCACGCCGTCACCCTATCCGTCGATACGCTGGGCCGCGTGCACGAGGAATCCGAGCTGGTCACCGGCGAAGCCGTCGTCCTGGACCTGCGCGTCGCCAAGCTCGCCAGCCGGGCGCTGGCGATGGCGCTCGACGTCCTCCTGCAGTTCGCGCTGCTGCTGGCCGCGTTCATCGTGCTCACGCTGACGGTGCCGGGCGAGGACGAAGCCCTCGCGCTGACGCTGATCCTGGTGCTCGTGGTGCTGATCCTGGTCGGCTACCCGGTGCTGTCCGAGACGCTCACGCGCGGCCGCTCGCTCGGCAAGATGGCGGTGGGCCTGCGCGTGGTCCGCGTCGACGGCGGCCCGATCCGCTTCCGGCACGCCCTGGTCCGCGGGCTCGCCGGGTTCGTCGTCGACTTCTGGACGCTCGGCCTCTTCGGCGCGGTCGCGGTGATCGTGTCGCTGTGCTCGTCCGACGGCCGCCGGGTCGGCGACTTCCTGGCCGGGACGCTCGTGGTCCGCGAGCGCGTCCCGGAGACGACCAACCACCCGGCCGTCGCGATGCCCCCGGGCCTGGAGGGCTGGGCGGCCCACCTCGACCTGACCCGGCTCCCGGACGACCTCGCCCTCGCGAGCCGCCAGTTCCTGACCCGCTTCGGCCAGCTGCGCCCGGAGGCGGCGCAAGCGCTGGGCTGGAGCCTCGCCCAGCAGGTGGGCGAGGCACTGGGCACGCCGGTCCCGCCGGGGATGCCGCCGTGGGCGTACCTGGCGGCGGTGCTGGCGGAGCGCCGCAACCGCGACCACGCCCGAGCGGTCCAGGCGTACGCGGCCCGCGTCCAGGCGGCGCGGGGTCAGGGGTACGGGACGCCGTCCCCGGACCAGCCGTACCCGGCGGCACCTTCGCCGGCTCCCGGGCCCCCGGCGGAGCCGGACCTGCCGACGCCGCCGTCCGGCAACCCGTTCACCCCGCCGAGCTGAGCGGCCCGGGTCAGGAAACGTCTCCCGAAGACGCCAGCCACGTGTTGCACTGCTGGTTGCGGTTGGTCGTCGCGCCGTGCTGCCACCACGAGATGTTGTGCTTGGCGCTGCCGTGGTCGCGCTTGCCGTTGCGGGCGTAGTCGTCGCCGCGGTCCTGGGCGTTCCAGGCCTCGTTGTAGATGTTCTTGTCGACCGAGCCGCCGGAGACCGAGGCCGAGCCGAGGAACATGCCGGAGAAGCACTGCGCCTCGAGCTCCATCCGCCGCGACAGCTCCAGGCCCGCCGCCGAGTCGGCGCCGGCGTCGTAGCGCTGGTTGCCGTACGCCTCGGAGATGCCGGCCATGTTCTGCACGTGGTGGCCGTATTCGTGGGCCAGGATCGAGAGGTACGGGCCGGGGTGGTTGCCCCAGACGTCGATCTCGATGCGGTCCATCGGCATGTAGATCGTGTTGTTGCTCGGGCAGTAGAACGGCGTGACCCCGGTCGTCGTGCCCCCGCTGCCGCACGGCGTCGAGGATTCGGAAAGCGACCGCGGCACCGACAGGTTCGGCGTCTCGAACGGCAGGTCGACGGCGCCGAGCATGCGCGACCACATCGCGTCCAGGCAGGTGATGCCGGACTGGAAGAACTTCGTGGCGCTGTTCTGGTCGGTCGCCCAGCGGCTCAGCGAGCACGAGACGTTCTGCAGGCCGTAGTTCGGGCTGCCGAACAGCGGGTTGTTCCCGGTGGCGGCCACCGAGCGGGGGCCGGACGGGGTCTGCGACGTCGGCGTCTCGCGCTCGGAGGTGCGGGTCGTCTCTTCGGTGGTCGTCGACGACGACGTGGTGGTCTCGGTCGTCTCGGTGGTTTCTTCGGTGCTGGTCGGGTAGGTGCTGGAGTACCCGGCGTCGGCGACGTGCCGCGAGTTCCCGCCCCCGATCAGCGCGACGGCGGCGACGAGCCCCCCGGCGACGGCGACGATGGCGAAGATCGCCACCGCGACGATCACCCCGGTGTTGGACTTCTTGGCGGGGTAGGGACCGAAGCGCGTGCCGTAAGGAGCGTAGGGCGGCGGCGCGGCGTAACCGGGCACGAAGGCAGCGGGCGCGGCGGCGGGCGGCGGGAGCGGGCTCCGCGCGGGCGGGGGAGCGGGGCGACCGAAGGGCGGCACGGGACTCGGCCCGGTCGGCGGCCCGTACGGCGCGGTGTGCTGCGGCGGACGCCCCGGCCCCAGCGGCATCCCACCCGTGCCTTGCGGCGACGCGGGGTAGCGCGGCGGCTGGCCGGGCATGCCGCCCGGACCTTGCTGCGGACCGGGTGGGCCGGGCGGACGCTGCCCGGGTGCGCCGGGGTGCTGCGGCCGGCCCGGCCCCGGCGGCTGCCCGGGCTCGCCACCCGCTCCCGGCCTCCCCGGCGGCAACGGCCGCACGGAGGGTGGCGGCAGGGGGCGGGCCCCCGGCGGCGGGCGCCGCGGATCGTGCGGACCGGGACCCTGTGGACCGGGACCCTGCGGGCCGTGCGTCATCGAGTGGAACCCCCCAAGCTTTTTCCCCGTCGGAAGCGGCGTACCTGCGGTGATCTCGCCGTTCCGGGCGTCAGCATAGATCGAGTGCTCTAGGGTGTGGTGCTGTGTCGATGAAATGGGGGGCCACGGCCGCGATCGTCGTCGTGGCCGGGTTGCTGGGGGCCGGGACCGCGGCCGCGCAGAACGCCGGGCCCAGCCTGCCGAACCTGCCGAGTGACCTGGTGCCGAAGCCCCAGCAGCTCACCGGCGGGGACGTCCGGTCCCCGGACGGCCCGACCGCCGACGTCGCGCTGAAAGTCCTCCGCGACGGTTCCCTTTCGGTCACCGAAAAGGTCACCGTGCCCGGCGGGAAGCAGCTCACCTCGCGCGTGCCGCTGCGGGTTCCGGCGGGCGACGACCAGGACCGCGTCTACGCCGTCCGCGACGTCAAGACCGAAGGCGCCGCCACCAGCCAGCTCACCGGTGACCAGCTCGTCCTCACCTTCAGCGGCGGCACCGGCAGCGTCACCTACCTGGTCGACGGCGCCGTCGCCGACCAGGGTGGCCGCCAGCAGGCGCGGTGGCAGGTCGCGAGCGGGTTCGACACCTCGCTGGCGAAGCTCACCGCGTCCTTCCTCGCGCCGTCGCCGGAACTGTCCCCGGTGGACTGCTTCGCCGGCCCGGTCGGCTCCAACCGCCGCTGCACCCTCGCCGAGCTGGACCACACCGGGGTCGTGCGCCTCGAACAGAACGACGTCGGGCCCGGCGACCGCGTCGACCTGCTCGTCGGGCTGCCCGCCGGCACCGCGCCGGCGACCGCGAAGTTCGCCGCCATCGGCCTGCTCGCCAACGCCTTCGCGCTGACCCCGCTGACCGGCGTCGTCTTCGCCGTCCTGCTCGTCCTGCTCGTCGCCGCCGGGGTCTTCGTGTGGCGGCGCCGCAAGCAGGACGCCGGTGCGCTGCGGACCGCCACCGGCCCGGTCGAGGTCCTCCTCCGCGACGGCGACCGCGTCTTCTTCGCCAGCCCGGACGGCGTGCTGCCCGGTCAGGTCGGCACGGTCGTCGACGAGACCGTCGACGTCGTGGACATCAGCGCCACCGTCGTCGACCTCGCCGTCCGCAACTACCTCTGGCTGGCCGAAATCGCCGGGCCGCAGGGACAAGACTGGCAGATCTCCCGCCGCAATCCGCCGGACGAGCACCTCCACGACTTCGAGCGCGCCGTCTACGAGACGCTCCTGCCCGAGGGCACCGACACCGTGCTCGTGTCGCAGCTGCGCGCCCGCGGCGGGCTCGACCTGCGCCGGATCAGCGACGCGATGTACGACGACGTCGTCACCAAGCGCTGGTTCTCCCGCCGCCCCGGCGCCGCGCGCGGCCGGCTGACCTGGCTCGGCGCCGGGATCTTCGCGCTCGGTCTCGTCGCCACCGCGGTCCTCACGTTCACCGTCGGGGACGCGCTGCTCGGCGTCGCCGTCGCGCTGGCCGGGCTCGGCGTCGTCGCGGCGGCCGCGCTGCTGCCGTCCCGCACCGCGCGCGGCCGGGCCCTCGCCGGCCAGGTCCGCGGCCTGCTCGACTACTTGCACACCGCCAAGGCCGAGGACATCCCGCCCGCCGACCGCGAGCTGGTGTTCTCCCGTTCGCTGCCGTACGCCGTGGTGCTCGGCGACACCGAACGCTGGCTCGGCGCGTTCGCCGGGCTGAACCCGGCGGCGGACGGCTCGGCCGGGCTGTACTGGTACGGCGGCATGGAGGCCGACCCCGACCTGCGGCGGTTCGGCGCGCACTTCCCGTCGTTCCTGACCGCGCTCGACGGGCTGCTCACCGCGTCCGGCCGCGCTGCCCGCTGACCGTGCTCGCCGCGGCCGCGCTGGCGCTCTTCCTGGCCGCGGCGCCGGTCGACCAGCCACCGCTGCCCACCCTGCCGCAGAGCGCCGAGATCCAGCTCAAGCTCGAGCGCGACGGCTCGCTTTCGGTCGCCGAAGCGATCTCCGTCCCCAACGGCGTCACGATGGACCGCCGGGTCGCGCTGCGCGTCGCGGCGCCCCACCACCGGGACCGCGTCTACCGGGTCCGCGACGTCGTCCTCGAAGGCAGCGGGACGGCCGGGGTGGACCAGGACGCCTTCACCGTCCACCTCACCTCCGGCACCTCGATCATCCGGTACACAGTGGACGGTGCGGTGGCCGGCGACCGGGTCACCTGGGAACTGGCCGGCGGCTGGAGCACCGAGCTCAAGTTCCTCCGCGCGTCCTTCGCCGCACCGAAGATCCCGGCCGCGGTCGACTGCCTCGCCGGGCCGCCGGACTCCGACTTCCCGTGCGGCGCCGCGCAGATCGACCACGCCGGGCTGACCCGGTTCAGCCAGCAGAACCTCACCGCCGGCCAGCGGATGACGGCGACCGTCGAGTTGCCCGCGGGCACCGTGCCCGCCAACGCCGTCGTGGTCCCGGCCGCGACGATCGCCGGCGCGTTCGTGCTCACCGCCCCGGTCGGCTGGGCCTGGGCCGGCTTCGGCGCGCTCCTGCTCCTGGCGGCCGCGCCGGTCTGGTCCGCCCGCCGCCGCGACGCCGCCGTCGGCGAACCGCCGAAGGTCGAACTGGTCACCGCGAAGGGTGAGTTCGCGTCGCCGGAGGGTGTGCTGCCGGGCCACGCCGGCGTCCTGCTGCACGGGCGCGCCGGGCCCGCCGACCTGGCCGCGACCGTGCTCGACCTCGCCGTCCGCAACTACCTGTGGGTGAGCGCCGAGGACGGCGGCTGGCGGCTGACCCGCCGCAACCCGCCCGACGAGCACCTGACGGCCTTCGAACGTGCGGTTTTCGCGGCCGCGGAGGACGCCGGGACCGTCGCCGAGCTGCGCCGGCGGCCCCTCGACGTCGACGCCGCCCTGCACGCCGACGCCGTCCGCCGCGGCTGGCTCGCCCGGAAACCCCGGCGGCTCGGCCGGGCGGGGATCCGGGTGGTCTGCTACGGCGCGTTCCTCACGGTGCTGCTCGCGCTCACCGTCGGCTACGCCCAGCTCGGCGTCATCCTCGCGCTGGCCGGGGTCGCCGCGGTCGTGGCGTCGGCCGCGCTGCCCGCGCGGCGGCGGGCGGGCACCGACGTGGCCCGGCGCCTTCGCGGGGTCGCCGAAGTGCTGGCTTCGGCCAAGCCCAAGGACCTCACGAAGCCCCAGCGCGAGCTCGTCTTCTCGCGCGGTCTCCCGTACGCGTCAGCTCTGGGCGAACTGGCGCCGTGGGTCGCCGCCTTCGCCGCGCTCCCGCACCCGCCGCGGGTGTACTGGCACGCCGGCGACGTCACCCCTGACCAGGCCGGATCCTTCGCCACGGCGCTCGCGGGCGCGTTCGCCGGTGCCCGCCGCGCGCACCTCCCCCGCCTCGTGAGTGGGAAACAGGATCAGAACACTGTTTCCCACTCACGAGGCCGGACGCCGGAATCCGCTCCGCCGTCGTAGGGTGGGGCCATGGCCGATCCCGAGCTCGTCCGATACACCCTCGACAACGGTCTGCGGGTGGTTCTCGCCCCCGACGCGACCGCGCCGGTGGTCGGCGTCAGCGTGCACTACGACGTGGGTTTCCGTTCCGAGCCGGAGGGGCGTACCGGTTTCGCGCACCTCTTCGAGCACCTGATGTTCCAGGGCTCCGAGAGCCTCGAGAAACTCGCGCACTTCCGGCACGTCCAGTCCAGCGGCGGCACCTTCAACGGGTCGACCCACCCGGACTACACCGACTACTTCGAGGTCCTGCCCAGCGCCGCGCTCGAGCGCGCGCTGTTCCTCGAGGCCGACCGGATGCGCGCGCCGAAGCTGACGGCGGAGAACCTGGCGAACCAGATCGACGTCGTCAAGGAAGAGATCCGGCTGAACGTGCTCAACCGGCCGTACGGCGGGTTCCCGTGGATCACCCTGCCGCCGGTGCTGTACTCGACGTTCCCCAACGCGCACAACGGCTACGGCGGCTTCGAGGACCTCGAGAGCGCCACGGTCGAGGACTGCGCCGCGTTCTTCGACACCTACTACTCGCCGGCGAACGCCGTGCTCACCGTGGCCGGTGACTTCGAGGTCGGCGCGGCCAAGGACCTGATCGAAAAGCACTTCGGCGACGTCCCGCACCGGCCCGCGCCGGAGCGCCCGTCGTTCGCCGAGCCGCTGCCGACCACCGAGCTGCAGGGCGAGACGATCGACCCGCACGCCCCGCTGCCCGCGCTCGGCATCGGCTACCGGATGCCGGACCCGATCAACGACGTCGACGGCTACCTGGCCTACCTCGTGCTGGCCGGCGTGCTCACCGACGGAGACGGCTCCCGCCTGCAGCAGCGGCTGGTGCACCGCGAGCCGCTGGTGGTCGACATCGGCGCCGGCGCCGGGCTGTTCGGCCCGTTCGAGGCCCGCGACCCCGACACGTTCACCATCACCCTCATCCACCCGCACGAGGTGCCCCGCGAGCGGGTGCTCGCCGCGCTGGACGACGAGCTCGAGAAGCTCGCCGAAACGCCACCGGACGAGCAGGAACTGCGCAAGGTGACGGCCCGCTGGACGGCGAGCCTGCACTCGGAGCACGACCGCCTGGTGTCCCGGACCCTGGCGCTCGGCTCGTTCGAGCTGCTCTACGGCGACGCCTCGCTGGTGTACCGGCTGGCGGACCGGATGTCGGCCGTCACCGCGGAGGCCGTCTCGGCGGCGGCGAAGTCGCTGCGCCCGGACGCGCGTGCCGTGCTGGTGGTCAAGCCCGCTTCGGAAGGGAACAACGAGCAGTGACTTCGGCAACGCATCGCAGCGCGGCGGAGATCGGCCGCACCGCGCAGGGTCCCCGCCCGCTGCCCCCGCTCGGCGCGCAGCGCGCCGCGGCCGACCTGTCCCACGTGGACACCGAACTGGCCAACGGCCTGCGCGTGCTGGCCGTGCGCAAGGCGACCGTGCCGCTGGTCGAGGCGCGGCTGTGGATCCCGTTCGCGGGTGACGACGCCTTGCACCCGGCGATCGCCGAGGTGCTCGCGGAGACGATCCTCACCGGCACCGCGCGCCGCAACCGCATCGAGATCGACGCCGAGCTGGCGCTGATCGGCGGCGACATCGGCGCCGGCGTCGACCCGGAACGCCTGGTGCTGACCGGATCCGCGCTCGCCGACAAGCTCCCGACGTTCCTCGACGTGCTCGGCGACGTCCTCACCGGCGCGACGTACGCGGACGAGGAGATCGCCCGCGAGAAGGAGCGGCTCGTCGAGCGGATCGCCGTCTCGCGGACGCAGCCGCGCACGATCGCGCGGGAAGCGCTGCAGAAGCACCGCTACGGCGACCACCCGGCCACCCGCGAGGTGCCGAAGGCCGAAGACGTCGCGGTGGTGACGCCGGAGCAGGTGCGGGCGCTGCACCAGGCGTCCGTGCTGCCGCGCGGCGCGGTGCTGGTCCTGGTCGGCGACCTCGACCCCACCGCGGTCATCGGCGACCTGGAGAAGGTGCTCGGCGGCTGGGCGTCCGACCGCGCCGCCGTGCGGCTCCCGGCGCTGCCGGACCTGACGGGCCCGAACGTGCTGCTGGTGCCGCGCGCCGGCGCCGTCCAGTCGCAGATCCGGCTCTCCGCGCAGACCGTTCCGCGCACCGACCCGGGGTACGCGGCGCTGCAGCTGGCGAACCTGGCCTACGGCGGGTACTTCTCGTCGCGGCTGGTGGAGAACATCCGCGAGAACAAGGGGTACACCTACTCCGCGCACTCGGGCTTCGAGTTCACCGACGGCACCGCGGTGGTGAACGTCGACGCGGACACCGCGACCGACGCGACCGCCCCGGCGCTGCTGGAGACCCGCTACGAACTGGGCCGCCTCGGCCAGGTCCCGCCGGCCGGCGACGAGCTGGAATCGGTGCGGCAGTACGCGATCGGCTCGCTGCTGACGTCGACGTCGTCGCAGGCCGGGCTGGCCGGGCAGGTGCTCGCGCTGGCGTCGACCGGGCTGGGCCTGGAGTGGCTGAACGAGCACCCGGCGCGGGTGGCCGCGGTGACCGCCGACGAGGTGGCCGAAGCGGCGCTGAAGTTCTTCGCCCCCAAGCGGTTCACCGGCGTGGTCGTCGGCGACGCGGCGGTGCTGGAACACAAGCTCCTCGCGCTCGGCGACGTCGTGGTGGGCGAGCCGGCCTGATGTCCGTCCCGTTCGAACTGGGGGATCCGCCCACTCTGTCCCGGTCCACTGTGGACCGCCAGGAAGGCTTGCGCACCAACCCGGAACGCCTGCTCGCGAAGTGGCCCGATGCCCGGGTCGTCCTGCTGGACGACACCGGGCGCACCCCGGTCGTCGAGGGTTCGTCCGTGCTGGCGTTCCGCAAGGCGATCGACTTCGGCTCGGAACCGCCGCCGGACGCGGTGTTCCTCGGCGAGTGGCAGGACGTCGACTACTGGTCGCTCCCGGGCGGCCCGTCGGGCGAAGCCGACACGGTGAAGATGGCGGGCAGCTGGGGCTTCGTCGAGGAGGTCCCGCGCGCCGACGGCGAGATCTGGGTCGAGCTGCGGGGCTACGGAGACCTGCTGGACGACACGTCGGCGGGCCTCTTCACGACGGCGCAGGCGTTGCGCTTTTGGCGCCGTCAAGCCAAGTTCTGCACCCGCTGCGGCCACCCGACGGAACTGGTCCAGTTCGGCTGGGCGAGCAAGTGCACCAACGACGGCCGCGAGGAGTACCCGCGCACCGACCCGGCGGTGATCTGCCTGGTCCACTCGCTGGAGGGCACGAACGGCTCGCACGTGCTGCTCGCGCGCCAGCCGACCTGGCCGGCCGGCCGGTATTCGGTGCTGGCCGGCTTCGTCGAGGCGGGGGAGTCCCTGGAAGCCTGCGTGGTGCGGGAGATCCGCGAAGAGGTCGGGGCATCGGTCTCGGACGTGCGGTACCTGGGCAGCCAGCCGTGGCCGTTCCCCCGCTCGATCATGCTGGGCTTCACGGCCCGTGCGGACCGGACGCTGCCCCTGGTCCCGGCGGACGGGGAGATCGAAGAGGCGCTCTGGGTGTCGCGTGCGGAGGTGCGTGAGGCGTTCGCGAACAGTGCGGTGCGGGGTGAGGGTTCGAAGCCGACGCCGATCGCGGGCGGCGCGGCGGAGATCATCCTGCCGGGCAACTCGTCGATCGCCCGCGTGATGCTCAAGGCCTGGGCGGACGCGGAGGAGTAACCGGCCGCCACAGAGCGCGACCACGAACGGCCCCGGCTACCCGCCGGGGCCGTTTTCGTTGCGCCCCGTGCACGTTTCCGGCAGGTGGCCCAGCACCGGACCAAGCGTTACCTGGCCGTTTCACGAGACCGTTGACGGCTGTGCTCCGGCTCACTACAGTCCCCGGAAACCGTCTGTAAAGTATCCTAATTAAGTCGGGAGCAACGAGTGCGAGCCGGTAGCCCGCGGATGCTGCGCGAGATCAACGATCGCGCCGCCATCGAGGTCCTCCTTCGGGAAGGCCCGTTGACCCGCGCCGAACTCGAGCTCGCCATCGGACTCTCGAAGCCCGCCACCGCGCAGCTCATCACCCGGCTCGAGCTAGACGACCTCGTCGTCAAGGCCGGGGTCCGGGGCGGTGGCCGGGGGCCGCGGGCCCAGCTGTGGGCGGCCAACGGGAGTCTCGCCTTCGTCGCCGCCGTCGATCTGACGCCGCACTTCGCGGACTTCGTCGTCGCCGATGTCGCCGGGGTCGTGCTGGCCGAGTACCGGACGCCGCTGCCCGTGCACGAAGGGGCCGATGTCGTCGGGACCTTCGGGGAGGCGCTCCAGAAAGTGGCCGAAGACGCCGGGATCACGCGGAACCGGCTGGCCCACGTCGTGATCGGCGCGCAGGGGGCGTTCGATCCGCGGACCGGCCTGCTGTCCTCCGCGCCGCACATCCCCGGCTGGCTCGGCTTCGACGTCCCGCAGAAGCTGTCCGACGAGCTCGGTGTCGACGTCCTCATCGAGAACGACGTCAACCTCGTCGCCGTCGAGGAGATGACCGTCGGGCAGGCCCAGGACGTCGACGACTTCGCCATGGTGTGGCTGTCCGAAGGCGTCGGCGGCGCCGTCGTGATCGGGCGGCGGCTGCTGCGCGGCGCGACCGGCGGTGGCGGCGAGATCGACTGGATGCGCGTCCCCGATCCGGCCACTGTGGACACCGGGGACATCTGGCCCGAGGCCGGCGCCCGGTTCGGCAACCTCGTCGACTCGCCCGCCATCTGCCGCCTCGCCGCCGCCCACGGCATCGAAGCGAAGAACGCCTGGGACGCCGTCGCCAAGGCGCCGAAGGGGCACCCGTTCCTCGACGACCTGGCGAAGCGGGTCGCCGGCGGCGTCGCCAACCTCGTCGCGGTCGCCGACCCGCAGCTCGTGCTCCTGTGCGGCGACACCAGCCGCGCGGGTGGCGAGGCCTTCGCCGCGCTCGTCGAGGAGAAGCTGCACGAACTCGTCCTGCCGCGCACGCCCGTCGGCTGCGCGTCCGTGCAGGGCAACGCCGTCCGCGCGGGCGCGCTGCAGTCCGCGCTCGCCACCACCCGTGAGGACGTCTTCGGCGTCGTCACCCCCACGCTCCTCGGGTCGCGCAGGCCCGAGGGCGACATCACCCGTCCCCGACCGAGTAGCCCCAACCGATGAGGAGGAGGGCCATGCCCCCTACCACCCGGACCCGTCGCGGCGCCCTGCTTGTGGCCGCCGCCGCGGCGTCCGTCCTGCTGACCAGCGCCTGCTCCGGCGCCGCCGCGCCGAGCGGGGGTGACGCCGCGGCCGCGCCCGGCAAGGACGACAAGCTCACGATCACCGTGTACTCGAAGTTCACCGACCGCGAGTACGGCGTGGTGACGGCCGGCCTCAACAAGCTCAAGGCGAAATACCCGAACATCGAGATCAAGCACGAGGGCAACCAGGACGACGACAAGCTCACCCAGTCGATCCGCGGCGGGAACCCGCCCGACGTAGCGATTTCCTTCTACACCGACAACCTGGGCGCGTGGTGCTCCACCGGCAGCTTCCAGGACCTGAAGCCCTACATCGAGCGCGACAAGATCGACCTGAACCAGATCCCGGAAGCGGTCCGCAACTACACCGAGTACCAGGGCAAGCGGTGCGCGATGCCGATGCTCGCCGACGTGTACGGGATGTACTACAACACCGACATGTTCGCGTCGAAGGGCATCACCTCGCCGCCGAAGACGCTGTCGGAGTTGTTCGAGGACACCAAGAAGCTCACCGAGTTCAATCCGGACGGCTCGATCAAGGTCGCCGGTTTCCTGCCCTCGATGCCGTTCTACGCCAACCAGGCGCAGTACTGGGCGCAGTACTTCGGTGCCACGTTCCTGGGGCAGGACGGCAAGTCGGACCTCGCCACCAACCCGGGCTGGAAGGCGATGTTCGAGTTCCAGAAGCAGCTCATCGACTTCTACGGCGGCCACGACAAGGTCGAGAAGTTCAAGGCGGGCCTCGGCGACGAGTACTCCGCCGACCACGGCTTCCACAAGGGCAAGCTCGCCATGATCATGGACGGCGAGTTCCGCACCGCGTTCCTCAAGGACCAGGCACCCGAGGTCAAGTACCAGACCGCGCCGTTCCCGGTGCTCGACTCGATGGCCGACCACTACGGCGGCGGCTTCACCACCGGCACGATCATCGCGATCCCCAAGGGCGCCAAGAACCCCGGTGCCGCGTGGGAGCTGATCAAGCAGGTCACCCTGGACACCGACACCCTGGTGGACATGGCCAACGGCCTGAAGAACGTGCCCAGCACCAAGGCTTCGCTCACATCGCCGAAGCTGGACCTGCAGCCGCAGTTCAAGACGTTCCTCGACATCTACGACAGCGGCAAGCTGGTGGCCAACCAGACCACCCCGATCGGTGACGCGCACCTCAAGGCCGTCAACGACTTCGCGGAGAAGTGGCAGGCCGGTTCGGTACCCGACCTCGTGGCCGGCCTGAAGACGGTCGACGCGCAGGTCAACGACGAACTCAAGCAGAAGGGCGCGGGCGGATGACCTCCACCGCCCTGCCCCTGCACACCGACGGTTCCCCGTCCGCGCCGAGCAAGGCGCGGGCGGGGGCCCGCCGGGCCAAGCGCCGCCGGACCGTCTTCTTCTTCATGGCACCGGCGTTCCTCGGGTTCCTGATCTTCTTCGGCTACCCGCTGATCGCGACGGTCTACTACTCCTTCACCCGGTACGACCTGATCAACGCGCCGGTGTTCATCGGCTTCGACAACTACGTCCGGATGTTCACCACCGAGCCGCTGGTCGGCACGGCCGCGTACAACACGCTGTGGCTGGTGGTCATCCTGACGGTCTGCCGGGTGGTGTTCTCCCTCGGCGTCGCGTCGGTGATCTCGCGGCTCAAGTCCGGCGTCGGCCTGGTCCGGACGCTCTGCTACCTGCCGACGCTCGCCCCGCCCGCGGCGGCGACGCTGGCCTTCGTCTTCGTGTTCAACCCGGAGTTCGGCCCGGTCAACCGGTTCCTGCGGCTCGTCGGCATCGACGGCGGGCTGTGGTTCAACAGCCCGGAGATGTCGAAGCCCGCGCTGACGCTGCTGGCGCTGTGGGGTTCCGGCGAGCTGATGATCATCATCCTGGCCGCGCTGCTGGACGTCCCGACCGAGCAGTACGAGGCGGCGGAGCTCGACGGAGCCGGCCCGATCCGCCGGTTCTGGCACGTCACGCTGCCGTCGATCTCGCCGGTGCTGCTCTTCGGCGTGGTCAACTCGATCATCTACGCCCTGCAGTTCTTCACCCAGGCGATCGTGGCGGCGTCCGCGAGCGCGGGCACCGCCGACGTCGCCGGCAACTCGAAGCTCATCGGGGCACCGCAGAACTCGACGCTGACCTACCCGATCTGGCTCTACGTGCAGGGTTTCCGCTACTTCAACATGGGCTACGCGGCCGCGATGGCCGTGCTGCTGTTCATCGTGAGCGCGGCCTTCACCTGGATCTTGGTCCGCCAGCTGCGGAAGTCCCAGCACCAGGAGGAGGGCGCATGACCGCGTTGGCCGAAGCGCCGCAGCGCGAAGCGGGCGTACCGCCGAAGGTGAAGTTCAAGCGGCAGTGGGACAAGCGGCTGTCGTTCATCGCCCTGCACTCGGTCGGCATCGCCATGGGCGTGATCTTCATGCTGCCGATCCTGTTCGTCTTCCTCACTTCGGTGATGAAGAGCGACCAGGCCATGACTGCGAGCCTGTGGCCGACCGAATGGCACTTCGAGAACTTCGTCGAGGTGTTCCAGAAGGCGCCGCTGCTGTCGTACTTCGGCAACAGCCTGCTGTACTCGGCGGTGGCGACGGCGGGCGCGCTGCTTTCCGCGATCCCGGCCGCCTACGGGCTTTCGAAGCTGCGGTGGCGCGGGCAGAACCTGTTCTTCATGCTGACCGTGGCCGCGATGCTGCTGCCGCCGCAGGTCACCATCGTGCCGCTGTACGACCTGTGGGTGCGGATGGGCCTCACCGGCACGCTGGTTCCGCTGATCGTGCCGTACTTCTTCTTCGACGCGTTCTCGATCTTCCTGCTCCGCCAGTTCTTCCTCACCATTCCGAAGGACTACATCGAGGCGGCGAAGATCGACGGCTGCAACGAGTTCCAGGCGATGTACCGGGTGCTGATCCCGATGGCGAAGCCCGGGATCGCGGCCACCGCGATGTTCTGCTTCCTGTTCACCTGGAACGACTACTTCGGGCCGCTGCTCTACACCGGCGAAAACCGCGACCACTGGCCGCTTTCGCTGGCGATCGCCTCCTTCCGCGGCATGCACCACGTCGAGTGGAACCTGACGATGGCCGCCACGGCCCTCATCATGGCGCCGGTCATCGTGCTGTTCATCTTCGCCCAGAAGTCGTTCGTCAAGGGCATCACATTCACGGGAGTCAAGGGATGAAGCTGGCAGTCGTCGGTGGCGGGTCCACCTACACGCCGGAGCTGATCGACGGGATCGCCGGCCGCCGGTCCACTTTGGACGTCGACGAGATCGTGCTGGTCGACCCGGATGCCTACCGCGTCGAGGCCGTCGGCGGGTTCAGCCAACGTCTGCTGTCGCACGCCGGGCACCCGGCGCGGGTGCGGACCACGCAGTCGCTGGAAGAAGGCGTCGACGGCGCGTCCGCGGTGCTGATCCAGCTGCGGGTCGGCGGGCAGCGGGCGCGGCGCTCGGACGAGACGTTCCCGCACGCCTGCGGCTGCGTCGGGCAGGAGACGACCGGCGCGGGCGGCCTCGCGAAGGCGCTGCGCACGGTCCCGGTGGTGCTCGACATCGCCGACCGCGTGCGCAAGATCGCCGGCGACGACACGTGGATCGTCAACTTCACGAACCCGGTCGGCATCGTCACGCGCGCCCTGCTCAACGAAGGGCATCGCGCGGTCGGGCTGTGCAACGTCGCGATCAACCTGCAGCGCCAGTTCGGCAAGCTGCTCGGGGTGGGCGCGGACGACGTCCAGCTCGTCCACACCGGACTGAACCACCTGAGCTGGGAGCGCGGCGCGCTCGTCGACGGCGTCGACCGGCTGCCCGAACTGCTCGACCACCACTTGGACTACCTGTCCAACGAAGTCAGCGTGCCGGAGAAGTGGCTGCGGCGCATGAACGTCGTGCCGTCGTACTACCTGAAGTACTTCTACGCGCACGACGAGCAGGTCACCAAGCAGCGCACCGAGCGCCCGCGCGCCGACGTCGTGTCCGACGTCGAGGAAGAGCTGCTGAAGATCTACCTCGACCCGGAGCGGAACACGAAGCCGGAGTCGCTGGAGAAGCGCGGCGGGGCGTACTACTCCGAGGCCGCGGTGCAGCTGGTGCACGCGCTGACCGCGGGTGGACCGGCCGAGGAGCACGTGGTGAACGTCCGCAACGACGGCACGTTCCCGTTCCTGCCGGACGACGCCGTCATCGAGGCTAGGTCCACTGTGGACTCGAAGGGTGCGACCCCGATCGCGCAACCGGCGGTCGAGCCGAACTTCTCGGGCTTGATTTCGGCGACGACGGCGTACGAGTTCCTCGCGCTGGAGGCGGCGTTGAAGGGCGGCCGGGACCGCGTCGCGGACGCGCTGCTGGCGCACCCGCTGGTCGGCCAGTACTCGAAGGCCGACACGCTGGCCGATTCGCTGGTGCAGATCAACCGCGAGTACCTGCCCTGGGCGCGCGGATGAGGCCCGCTGTCATCGCGATCGACGGCGGCAACAGCAAGACCGAGGTCCTCGTGATCTCGGAAGACGGCGTCGTGCTGGGGAAGTCGCGCGGCCCCGGCGCGTCGCCGCAGAACGTCGGCGTCGCGGCGTGCGTCACGGCGCTGGAAGGCCTGGTCCTGGCGGCGTACCCGGACTTCGGCGAGAAGCCCTTCGCGGTCCACACGTCCGCGTACCTCGCCGGGCTGGACTTCCCGCGTGAAGAAGAAGCACTGCACGCGGCGCTGTCCGCGCGCGGCTGGAGCGACACCCTGACCGTCGGCAACGACACCCTCGCGCTGCTGCGGGCGGGCAGCGCGGGGGTGGGTGTCGCGGTGGTGTGCGGGGCCGGGATCAACGGCGCCGGCGTCGGCCCGGACGGCCGCGTCCACCGCTTTCCCGCGCTGGGCAAGATCTCCGGCGACTGGGGCGGCGGCTACCGGCTCGGCGAAGAGGCCCTGTGGTGGGCGGTCCGCGCCGAGGACGGCCGCGGCCCGCGGACCGCGCTGAGGCCGGCGGTGGCGGCGTACTTCGGGAAGCCGACGCTGCTGGACGTCGTGCAGGGCCTGCACTTCGAGGAGATCGACGCGGCCTCGATCCACGGCCTGTGCCCGCTGCTGTTCGAGGTGGCCGCGGCCGGTGACGAGGTCGCGCAGGACATCGTGACCCGGTTCGTCGAGGAGGTCAGCGTGTTCGCCGCGGTGATCCTGCGCGAGCTGGACCTGACCGGGGAGGCCCCGGAGATCGTCCTCGGCGGCGGCGTGCTGACCGGGATCGGCGCACCGGTGATCGCGGAGATCGAGAAGCGGTGCCTGAAGGTGGCGCCGCGCGCGGTGGTCCGCGTCGTCGACGTGAACCCCGTGGTCGGGGCGGCGTTGTTCGGACTCGACACGCTCGGTGCGCCGGAGGCCGCGAAGACGGCCTTGAAGGCGGCGACCCAGCGCGTCTGAAGACCCTGGCGGGACCTGTCTCGAAGCGGCGCGAGACAGGTCCCGCCAGACCCCTTACGGCGCCGGGACCAGGATCTCGCCGGTCTCCAGCAGCGACTTGAGGTCGGAGAGCACCCAGGCCCAGCCGCCGCCGGCGTTCTCGCCCGGCCCGGCGTCGACGTCTTCCAGCTGCCCGCTGACGAGCGCGGCGGTGTTCGGCGCGCCGGTGAGGTCGTGGGTGATGGTGAGTCTGGTCCCGGCGGTCTTGGTTTCTTCGATGTCGTAGGTGAGCGTCGTGTAGGGCTCGGCGGCGACTTCGGGACCCATCAGCAGTTTCCAGGTGATGACGAGCTTGCGTGGCGGGTCGACCTCGAGGATTTCGCCGTCGACCAGGTCACCGGTGAACCCGGCGTCGATGAACGCCTGCGTCGGGCGGGTCCGGTGCTTGCCGCCGGCCTCGAGGTCGAAGTCGGCGAGGCCGGTGTAGCCGTACTTCTGCGTCCACTCGGGCTTGGTGATGGCCTCCCAGATGCGCTCCGGGGTGGCCTTGATGTAGACGCGGTGGACTTGCACGGTGTTCGTCATGGGTCTTCGCCTTCCAGTTCGTTCTTGAGGTCGAGCAGCGCGGTGACCTGGCGCTCGGTGTACTTGTCGATCCACCGGTCGTGGATCTGCCGGATCGGCACCGGGTTGAGGAAGTGCCGCTTCTCGCGGCCGTCCTTCCGCGTGACGACGAGTCCGGCTTCTTCCAGCAGCTTCAGGTGCTTCATGACGCCGAAGCGGGTCATCTCGACCTGGGTCTCCAGCTCGGTGAGCGTGCGGCCGTCACGCTCGAAGAGCAGGTCGAGCAGGAACCGGCGGGTCGGATCCGCCAGCGCCTTGAACACCAGGTCGTCGTGCACGCCCTCAAGATAGGTGACCAAAAGGTCACATGTCAACGCCGCACTTTCACGTGAAAGTGATCTGGAGGCTCCTCCGGATCACTTTCACGTGAAAGTGCGGCTTAGACCAGGAGTGACAGCGGCAGGATCAGGGCGATCGCGACCACCGAGATCAGGGTCTCCATCACCGACCAGCTCTTCAGGGTCTGGCCCACTGAGAGGCCGAAGTACTCCTTGACCAGCCAGAACCCGGCGTCGTTGACGTGCGAGAAGAACAGCGAACCGGCGCCGATCGCCAGGACCAGCAGCGCGCTCTGCGACGGGTCCATCCCCGCCGCCAGCGGGGCCACGATGCCCGCCGCCGAGACCGTCGCCACCGTGGCCGAGCCGGTGGCCAGGCGGATCGCCACCGCCACCAGCCAGCCGAGCAGGAGCGGGGAGAGGTTCGCGTCCTTGGCCAGGCCGGTGATGACGTCGCCGACGCCGGCGTCGACCAGGGTCTGCTTGAAGCCGCCGCCCGCGCCGACGATGAGGATGATGCCCGCGATCGGGCCGAGCGAGTCACCGACCACAGTGGACAGCTTGTCCCGGCCCAGCCCGGCCGGGCGCCCGAGCAGCACCATGCCGACCAGGACCGCCGCGAGCAGCGCGATCAGCGGGTCGCCGACGAAGTCCAGGATCTTGCGGGCCTGGCTGTCCTTGGCCAGCAGGATGTCGGAGAGCGCTTTCGCCAGCATGAGCACGACGGGCAGCAGCACCGTCGTGAGCGTGGCGGCGAAGCTCGGGCGCGGCTTGTCCGTCTCGGCGCGCTCCGGGACGAGCCGCTCGGGGGCGACGGCGTCCGGCACCAGCCGTGCGGCGAGGCGGCCGAACAGCGGGCCCGCGACGACCAGCGTCGGGATGCCGACGAGCAGGCCGAACGCCAGTGTGATCCCGACGTTCGCGTTCAGCGCGCCCGCCGCGGCGAGCGGACCCGGGTGCGGCGGGACGAGCCCGTGCAGCACCGAAAGCCCGGCCACCGCCGGAATCCCCAGCAGCATCAACGGTTTCCCGGTGCGCTTGACCGCCAGCAGCACCACCGGGATCAGCATGACGAGGCCGATCTCGAAGAACATCGGCAGCCCGATCAGCGCGGCGACGAGCGCCATCGCCCACGGCAGGCTCTTGTCGCGGGCCTTGCCGAGCACGGTGTCGACGATCTGGTCGGCGCCGCCCGAATCGGCCAGCAGCTTGCCGAGCATCGCGCCGAGGGCGATCAGGATGCCGACCGACGCGACCGTGCTGCCGACGCCGTTCGTGAAGCTCTTGAGCAGCTTGTCGACCGGCATCCCGGCGGTCAGCCCGAGCACGAGCGAACCGAGCACCAGCGACAGGAACGGGTGCAGCTTCACCTTGGTGATCAGCACGACGATGACGGCGATCGCGACGACGGTCGCGATGATCAGGCGGGAGTCGTGGCCGGTCCAGGCGGCGGCGAGGGTGGTCATGAGCGCTCCCGGAAGGCGGTGAGGGCGGCGGCGGTGATGTCCGCGGGCGTGTCGCGGATGTCGAAGATCGCGCCGGGCTCGTCCGGCTCGAGCGCTTCGAGGTCGGCGAGCTGGGAGTCCAGCAGCGACACCGGCATGAAGTGGCCCGAGCGCGACTTCATGCGCTCGGCGAGGATCTCGCGATCGCCGTGCAGGTGGGCGAACCAGACGTTCCCGCCGGTCCGCAGGACGTCGCGGTACCGGCGCTTGAGCGCGGACGACGTCACGACGCCGCCGGCGGCCTGGTGCTCGCGGATCCAGTCGGCGATGGCCTCGAGCCAGGGGGCGCGGTCCTCGTCGGTCAACGGGTGCCCCGCGGTCATCTTGTCGATGTTGGCCTTCGGATGGAACGAGTCCGCTTCGGCGTACTCGACGTCCAGCGCGCCGGCCAGCGCCGTGCCGATCGTCGTCTTGCCGGAGCCCGACACCCCCATCACCACGATGACGGTCATCCGCACCTCCCACTTCGTTGTGCCCAGGTGAGTCAAACTCAAAAGTACTACTTATTCAAGATGAAGTACTACTTAATCGAGTCAGACGGCTAGGTTGGGCGCTGTGAGGCACGAGCAGGTACTGGACGCGCTGGGTGCGGCGATCGCGAACGGGACGCTGCCACCGGGCACCGTGGTGCGCTCCGAAGAGCTGCAAGAGCGCTTCGGCGCCTCGCGGACAGTGGCCCGCGAAGTCGTCCGGGTGCTGGAGACGATGCGGCTGACCAGCAGCAAGCGGCGGGTCGGGGTGATCGTGCGCGAGCCGGCGGAGTGGAACCACTACGACCCGCGCCTGATCCGCTGGCAGCTCGACGGCCCGGCCCGCCCGGCGGCGCTCGCCACCCTGAACGAGCTCCGCTCGGCGATCGAACCCTGCGCGGCGCGCTACGCGGCCCTGCGCGCGACGCCGGAGGAGCGCGGCCGGCTCGGCGCGCTGGGGGAGCGGCTGGCGCGCACGGCCCGCGCCCGCGACCTCCCGACGTTCCTCGAGTTCGACATCGCGTTCCACGACCTGCTGCTCAGCTCGTCGCGCAACCCGATGTTCGCGCAGCTGTCCGAGGTCGTCGCGGAGGTGCTCACCGGCCGGACCGGGCACGGCCTGATGCCCCCGGAACCGCAGCCCGAGGCGGTGGCGCTGCACCTGGAGGTGGCCGCGGCGGTGGCGGCCGGGGAGGCGGACCGGGCCGAGCGGGCGATGCGGGACATCGTCGTCCAGGCGCGCGAGGAGATCGCGGCGCTGGTCGAGTAGTGCTGAAGGGGACTTTCCCGGCATCTGACGCGGGCAACGTCCCCTTCAGCTCGGCCCGGGCACGCGGTGAGGCGGGTTCCGGGGTCGAGTAACCTCCTCGGGAACTGCAGTTTTCTTCCGCCGGGGGGCACGGGTGAGCGCGGCGCGCGCGATCGGACTGGTGTTGGGTGTGGCGGCCGACGGCGCCCTCGGCGACCCCCGCCGCCGTCCGCCGGTGACGGCGTTCCGCAGGCTGACGCCCGGCCGCGGTGCCCTCGTCGCGGGCGCCGCGGTGGTGGGCGGGGTGCTCCTGGAGCGGGCCGGCCGCGGCCGGCCCCTGGTCCAGGCCTCGGCGACGGCGGTCACCACGTGGGCGGTCCTCGGCGCGGCCGGCCTGGCGCTGCAAGGCACGGAGCTGGCCCGCGACCTCGAGGAGTGCCGCTTCGAGCCGGCGCGCACCACACTGTCCGAATTGGACCCGCGGGTGGCCGACGGCCTCGGCCCGATCGCGCTGTCCCGGGCCTCGGTGGAGACGCTGGCCGAGAACACGTCCGACGCGGTGGTCGCCCCGCTGGTGTGGGGCGCGCTGGCGGGCGTCCCGGGCCTGGCCGGCGCCCGCGCGGTGAGCCTGCTGCGCCGCGCCCGCGTCGGCCGCCGCGGCCACTGGGCGATCGACCGGCTCGACGAACTCGTCCACCTGGTCCCGACCCGCGTGGCGGCGGCACTGACGGTCCTGGCGGCCCCGGTGGTCGGCGGCTCGGCGGGCGGCGCGTGGCGCGCGTGGCGCCGCGACACGATCGCCCACCCGAGCCCGAACGCGGGCCGGGTCGAGGCGGCGTTCGCGGGCGCACTGGAGATCCGCGTCGGCGGCCGCACGGTGTACCCGCACGGGGTGGCCGAGCTGCCGGTGCTGGGGGTCGGGCGGAATCCCGACGCGGGGCACGTGACACGGGCGGTGGAGCTGTCCCGGGTCGTCGGCTGGCTGGCGGCGGTGACCTCGGTGCTACTGGCCGCGGTGGCCGGTTTCCGGCGCCGGTCGCGCTGATCCCCGTAACTCCTCCGCGTATCGACGGGTGTAGACGCTCGCCGAAAACCGGGAGGAATCCGTGCGGTACCAGCACATCGCGGCCGGCGTGGCCGCCGCGAGCCTGCTCACCCTCGTCGTGACCGGGAACGCCGAGGCCAAGGGGCGGCGCTGCGGCCCCACCTACGAGGCCGACGACGTCGGCACCCTGGGCACCTCGTGGACGCTGAAGTCCAAGCACGACGACGACGGCCCGGGCGGGTCCTTCGTCGTCGGCGAGGAGTTCGAGATCCACACGAACGTCGCCGGGCAGGTCTGGACGATCACCTTCGCCGACAACGGCCGGGTCTTCTTCACCGGCGACGACGTTTCGACGACCACCGGCATCCGGGAGCAGCACCCGACCGCCAACCAGCCGGGCACCGTCCAGCACATGACCGTGCACGCGGTGAACCACACCACCGGCGAGACCATCGACGGCGACCTGGCCGTGCAACCGGTCCCGGCCTGCGGCGGCTGACCGTGAGCCGCGGCTGGGGATCGTTCCTCAGCCGCGGCGGCGCAGCTGCGCCAACGCCTCCGCGTCGAGGCGCCCGTCCCGCTCCGCCAGCCGGGACCCGATCCGCTCCCGGTCCTCGGCCGTCTTGTTGCCGCCGAACTTGAACTTCGCCCGGACGCCCGTGATCGTGAACTCGATCCCGCGGATCCCCGGCAGCAGCCGCTTGTCCGGCGCCTCCGCGGCGCTCACCGGCGCCCGTGCGCCGTCGGGTTCGAAGTGCCGCAGCTGCTTGTCCAGCAGCGCCGCCTTCGCCACCGGGTCGTCAACCAGCCGTACGTCGCCCTCGAGCTGCACGGTCGCGTAGTACGACGTCGGCACGCCGTGCGCCGGGTCCGCGGTCGTGTTCCAGTCCGCGCGGATGTAGGTGTAGTCGTCGACCACCGTCAGCAGTGCGCGCGGGTGCTCCTCCAGCAGCGGCCAGATCGGGTTGGGCCGGGCCAGGTGCGTGACGACCGTCCGGTCGCCGTCGAACGCGAAGTGCGCCGGGGTCACCACCGGCAGGTCGCGGCCGGTGCCGCCGGCGATCAGCTGGCCGAAGTCGTGCGAGGACAGCCACTCCCGCCATTCGGAGTCGTCGGCGGCGTCCCACGGGTGGATCAGCATGCCCGCAGTGTCACCCGGCCAAGTGGCCGCATCGAAGGGCCATTTCCGGCCTATTTCTGATGGCCACTTTCGGCGAGCTCGTCTTCGGCGAGGATCTCCGCCACCGACTTGCGGCGCGTCTTCTCCGGCGACGACGCGTCGAGCGCGCCGCCCGGCTTCAGCTCCCGCACGGTGAAGTACAGCCAGCCGAGCAGCGCCATCGCGCCGAACGCGATCCACTGCAGCGCGTACGACAGGAACGGCCCCGAATCCGTCTGCGGCAGCGGCAGCGCGCCGAGCACGCCGGGCTGGCCGGTGTCGAGCTGGAAGTAGCCCGGCCGGATGTCGAGCTGCCCGGCCCGCGCGACGACCCGCGAATCGACGACGTAGCTCTGCAGCCGCCCGCCGGTCGAGGCGTCGGCGAACGCGTCGCGGTTCTTCGGGTCCGTTTCGTCGGCGCGCGCCCGCGCGGTCACCGTCACGATGCCGGGCGGGGGCGGCGCGAACGGCAGCACGCCGGACTTGCTGTCGAGCCGGACGTAGCCGCGGTCGACGAGCACGACCGTGCCGTCGGTGGTCTGCAGCGGCGTCAGCACCTCGAAGGCACCCTCGCCCTGGACCGTCCGCAGCCGCGCGACGACCTCCTTGTCCGGCAGGTACCGGCCGGTGATCGAGACGAGGTGCCATTCGGTCCGCGGGCCGACCGCGCTCCCCGGCGGCAGCAGCTGGGCCAGCGGCACCGGCGCGGCCGTGAACGACGTCTCGAGCGCGGAGTTCTGCTGCTCGCGCTCGGTGTTGCGGCTGAACTGCCACGGTGAGAGCAGCGTGAAGCAGCAGATGGCGAAGGTGAAGACCACCGCCGTCAGAGCCAGCCACCCGGGCTTGAGCAGGAACCGCAACCGCACCCCACCACGGTAGGCCGTGCCCGCCCCCGGTTGCCCGCCGACCTCCGCCACCTGTGATTCCTACCCCCGCGAACGCACCCAATCGAGCAAACCGGGCACCGTGCGTTCGACCATGCCGAGCACGTCCTCGAAGCCGTCGTCGCCGCCGTAGTAGGGGTCCGGGACCTCGGCACCCTCGGGAGCCGACGGGTCGAACGACCGCAGCAGCCGCACCTTCCCCGGATCATCGACCCGCGAGCGCAGGAACTCGGCATGCCCTTCGTCGGCGGCCAGCAGCAGATCGGCGGCGAGGTCTTCGCCCGACACCTCGGACGCCACGTGCGCGGTCGGGTAACCGTGCGCCTTCAGCGTCGCCCGCGCCCGCTTGTCGGCAGGCTCCCCGGCATGCCACGGCCCGGTACCGGCACTGGTGACGCGGACGGCGTCGCCGAGGCCCGCCTCTTCCAGCTTGGCCCGGAACACCAGCTCGGCCATCGGGGAGCGGCAGATGTTGCCGGAGCAGACGAAGACGATGTGGGTCACGTCCGCGAGCGTAACCGGCCGGTTCACCCGGTCACCCGCTCGCTCGGCGGTACCCGTGGCCCGCGATCGGCACTTAGCGTGATCACGCGAGGACGCGAACCGGAAGGAAAGCGATCATGCACGGATGCTGCTCGAAGTGCACCGGTCAGGGTTGCGGCTGCTGCGGCAACTGCAACTGACGCTCCACCCGGCGCTCACGGCGGCGGCGGTCAGACGCCGCCGGGGCGCTGTTCTCGATCCGCGCACGTAGCCGCGGTCGCCGTGCCGAGTGCGCGGGTGTGCAGCGCGTCGAAGTGGTGGACGACGTCCGCCACGGCCGCCGACACCAGTTGGCGGGCCGGGCAGATGCGGGTCGCGCGGATGGTCGAAGTCGCCGCCAGCTCGGTCAGCAGGTCCGTGTTCAACCGGTCGATCACCGGGCGGAGGAGTGCGAGGTCGGGCCTCGGGGACGGGATCTCCGCCGGGTGCGCGGCCCAGCGCTCGTACAGCCCGCGCTGCACCAGCTTGTTCGCCTCGATCTGCGCGCGGAAGAACCGCACCGCGTCCGCCTGGGCGAGGCCGAGGTCCGGGGCCCGTGCCGCCACCGAGTCGTAGATCTGCTGCTCGCGCACCGGGTCGTCGATCGGCGACGGCGTGCCGTACTTCGCCGCGGCCACCCGGTCGGCGATTTCCACGCGCCGCGCGGCGAGATCGGTGAGCCGCCAGAGGCCGGGCGCCGAAGCCGAGGCCGGCGCCGTCACCAGGAAGAGACCGGACACCACCGCGAAGAGCACCGCCAGTACCCGCATGGCCCGCGAACGTACATGCGAAGATCCCCGGATGCCCGCACTCTCCGAAATCATCACCGTGCTGGAGCAGGCCTACCCGCCCGCGCTCGCCGAGTCGTGGGACGCCGTCGGCCTCGTCTGCGGCGACCCCGCCGAGCCCGTCACACGCGTGCTCTTCTGCGTCGACCCCGTCGCCGAGACCGTCGACGAAGCCGCGGAGCTCGGCGCGCAGCTGATCGTCGCGCACCACCCGCTGCTCCTGCGCGGCGTGCACGGCGTCCCGGCCGACACCGCCAAGGGCGCGCTCGTGCACCGGATGATCCGCGCGGGCATCGCCCTCTACTGCGCCCACACCAACGCCGACTCGGCCGACCCCGGCGTCTCCGACGCGCTCGCGCGGGCGATCGGGCTGCGCGTCACCGGCCCGCTGGCGCCCAACGCCGACGGCGTCACCGGCATCGGCCGCGTCGGCGAGCTGCCCGAGCCGGAGCCGTTCGGGGTCTTCGTCCAGCGCGTCGCCGACGCCCTGCCGGGGACCGTGCCCGGCGTGCTCGGCGCGGGCGACGAGGACCGCGCGATCCGCACCGTCGCCGTGTCCGGCGGGGCCGGGGACTCCTACCTGAAGCAGGCCACCGCGGCCGGCGTCGACGCCTACGTCACCGCCGACCTGCGGCATCACCCCGCCGGCGAGCACCTCGCCGGGGCGCACCCGGTGCCCGCGCTGGTCGGGCTGACCCACTGGGCCAGCGAATGGCCGTGGTGCGGGCAAGCCTCGGCGGTCGTGGCGCAGGCGTTTGCGGGTAACGTCGACGTTCACGTCTCCACGCGGCGCACCGACCCGTGGAACGTCCGCGCCGAGCGCACATCGAATCAAGAGGGAGCACCGTGAAGGCCGAACCCGCCGTGCAGCGCCAGTTGCTCGAGCTCGCCAAGGTGGACGCCGAGCTCTCGCGCACCGCACACCGCCGCCGCACCCTGCCGGAGCTGGCCGAGATCGACGCGGGGGAGAAGACCGCCCGCGAGCGCCGCGACGCGCTCGTCTCGGTGGAGACCGCCGCCTCCGACCTCGACCGCGAGATCGCCCGGCAGGAGAAGGAGATCGAATCGGTGCGCGCCCGCGAGGACCGCGACCGCAAGCTCCTCGCGTCCGGCTCGGTCAACTCGAAGCAGATGACCGACATCGAGCACGAGCTCCAGTCGCTGGAGCGGCGCCAGCGCGCGCTGGAGGACGACCTGCTGGAACTGATGGAGCAGCGCGAGGCCCTCGGCATGGACGCGCAGCGCACCGGCGCCGAGGTCGACAAGGCCGAAGCCGAGGTCGTCGCCGCGACCGCCCGCCGCGACGAGGCGTTCAAGGACCTCGACACCACTCGCGCGCGTCGCGAAGAAGACCGCGAGAAGCTGCTGCCGCGCTTCCCGGAGCCCCTGCTCAAGCTGTACGAGCGGGTCCGCGAGCACAAGGGCATCGGCGCGGCGCTGCTGCGCGCCCGCCGCTGCGGCGCCTGCCAGCTGGAGCTGGACCGCAACACCGTCAACGAGATCAAGGGCGCGCCGGAAGACGACGTCATCCAGTGCGAGAACTGCGGCGCGATCCTGGTCCGGACCGTGGAGTCGGGTCTGTGACGTCGCACGTGATCGTCGAAGCCGACGGTGGTTCCCGGGGCAACCCCGGGCCCGCCGGCTACGGCGCGGTCGTCAAGGACGCCGACGGCGGAGTGCTCGCTGAGCGCAAGGAGGGCCTCGGCGTCGTCACCAACAACGTCGCCGAGTACCGCGGGCTGATCGCCGGGCTCGCCGCCGCGGCCGAGCTCGGGGCGTCCACTGTGGACGTCCGGATGGACTCGAAGCTCGTGGTGGAGCAGATGTCCGGGCGCTGGAAGATCAAGCACCCGGACATGCAGCCGCTCGCCGAACAGGCCAAGGAGCTGGCCGCCGGCTTCACCCGCGTCAAGTACGAGTGGATCCCGCGCGCGCAGAACTCCCACGCCGACCGCCTGGCCAACGAGGCCATGGACGAGGCGACCGGCAAGCCGGCCGCGGGGAAGCCCGCCAGCCCGCCGAAGCTGCCGACCCGGAAGCCCGACCGCGCGACGGTGGCCTGGACCGGCGCGAAGGGCACCCCGACCCGGCTGCTCCTGCTGCGCCACGGCCAGACGGAGATGTCGGCGCTGCGCCGCTACTCCGGCCGCGGCGACGTCCCGCTCACCGAGCTGGGCCGCGCGCAGGCCGCCGCGGCGGCGAAGCGGCTGGCCGCGATGGACGGCCTGGTCGTCGACGGCGAGGCCGTTCCGATCATCTCGTCCCCGCTGACCCGCACGAAGCAGACCGCGCAGGCCGTCGCCGACGCGCTCGGCGGCCGCGTCGAGACCCACCCCGGGCTCATCGAGACCGACTTCGGCGACTGGGAAGGGCTGACGTTCGCCGAAGCGGCCGACCGCGACCCCGAGCTGCACGGTTCGTGGCTGGGCGACAGCTCGGTGCCGCCCCCGGGCGGGGAGAGCTTCGACGTCGTCCACCGGCGCGTCCGCAAGGCCCGCGACGAGCTGATCGCCGAGTACGGCGGCCGGACGTTGCTGCTGGTCAGCCACGTGACGCCGATCAAGACGCTGCTGCGGATGGGCCTCGACGCCGGCCCGCAGCTGCTGTTCCGGCTGCACCTCGACCTGGCGTCGCTGTCGATCGTCGAGTTCTACCCGGACGGCAACGCGTCGGTCCGCCTGGTCAACGACACCTCGCACCTGTCCTGACCGGTCGAATGTGGGGTGGATCACGCTCAATGCCGACGCGTGGCCGACCCCCGATGGGGTATTGGCTACAGTGTCTCGACCGCGTCGCCGCGGTGGCGGGTCGGCGGATCGACCCACTTCAGGGGGCGCCAGCTCGCGCGTATCCCACCGGCAGAAGCCTGCGGGCGGAACAGTGACGAGGACATGACGGCTAGCGCACTCACCGAGACCTCCCCGAGCGACGTCCCCGAGGACCCCGCGCCCGCGACGACCACGCGGAGCTGGGGCTCGCGGCTCGCGCCGGTGCTGGCCGTGCTCGCCGGCGTCGCGGCGGTCGCCGTCCACGCCACCCGCTACGGCCACTGGATCGTCGACGACGCCGCCATCACGTTCTCCTACGCGCGCAGCTTCGCCGACGGCCTCGGCCCGGTGCTGCAGCCGGGCGCCCCGCCGGTCGAGGGCTTCTCCGACCCGACGTGGATGGTGCTGCTCGGCCTCGGCAAGCTCGTCGGCCTCTTCGACCACGGCTCGCTCTTCGGGCTGCCCGACTACGTGCTGTTCCCGAAGGCGCTGGGCCTGCTGTTCACCGGTGGCATCCTGACCGCCTGCTACTTCGCCGCGAAGCAGATCTTCACCCGCTTCGCGTGGCTGGCCACGCTGATCGCCGGCCTGACGCTGGCGACCATCCCGTCGTTCGTCATCTGGGTCGTGTCCGGCCTGGAGAACTCGCTGTTCGCGTTCGCGGTGGTCACGCTGGCCGTGACGCTGTTCGTCTCGGTCAAGCGCGACGTGCTGCTGACCCCGAAGGTCGCGATCTGGGCCGGGGTCATGGTGGCCTTCGCCGCGCTGACCCGGCCGGAAGGCCTGATCTACGCGGGCGCGTACCCGCTGGCGGCGCTGTTCCTGCTGCGCTCCGGGCTGTTCTGGAAGAGCTTCCGCCTCGCGCTGCTGTCCGTGGCGGCGTTCGCGGTCCCGTTCGGCGCGTACGTCGTCTGGCGCCACGCCGAGTTCGGCCGGCTCCTGGCCAACCCGTCGGTGGCGAAGCAGCAGGGCCTGCCCGGCTTCGACGCGGTGAAGCGCCCCTTCGAACTGGTCGGCTACGCGGGCTGGGCCGGCGTGGTCGTACTGGCGCTGGTGATCGTGTTCGCGCTGGTCAAGGCCCCGTGGCGGCGGTCGCTGATCGCGCTGCTGGTGCCGCTGGGGCTCGGGATCGTCGCGTACGGCGTGATGGTCGCCGACTGGATGTACCAGCACCGCTTCGCCAGCCCGATCTGGCCGCTGGCGGTCATCGCGGGCACGCTGTCGGCGGGCGAGCTGCTGCGCCACCGCCGCGCCCTGCTGCGCGTCGGCGTGGTCGTGGTGCTGGTGGGCGCGTTCGTCCCGTCCGCGATCGGCTTCGCGGCCGCGGCGGACAAGTTCGCGAAGAACCCCAACATCACGGCGTGCCTGGTGGCGGACCGCTTCGGCCGCGGCTTCAACACGTACGCGGACATCCTGGGCCTGCAGAAGGCGTCGCTGCTACTGCCGGACCTGGGCGGTTCGTCGATGACCAGCCGCCTCGAGCTGGTGGACATGGCGGGCCTGGTCAACAAGCCGATCGCGGACCTGGTCCACGACAACGACCTGGCGGGCCTGCGCGACTACGTGTTCGACACGGTGAAGCCGACGTTCATCCACTCGTGGGGCCCCTGGGCGGCGGGCAACGGGATCGCTCTGGACCCGCGCCTGGACCGCGACTACGTGCTGATCTACAGCTCCCCGATCGAGGGGTTGCGCAACGGCGACTGGGTCCGCCGCGACGCGGCGACCGACCCGGCGAAGCTGAAGGCGGCCCAGGCGTACGCGGCGAAGACGATCCCGGCCGTGGCGGCCGACCGCTTCGGCGGCCCGCTGGACGACTGCGGGGCGACGATGAAGCCGGGTCAGACGATCACGATGCCCAGCTGATCCAGCGGAACGCGTCGATCTGCAGCTGGACGCTTTCCGGCGTGCCGGGGTGGTTGTCGAGCTTCGCGACCAGGCTCGACGCCCGGCGGAGTTCGCCGGGCTGCCAGTGGGCCGGCGGCACCTTCAGCAGGGCGACCAGCAGGTCACCGGGGTAGCAGTCGCCCTCGGCGAGCGGCTCCCGCTCCAGGCGGTCGAGCACGAGCGGCACCAGCAGCTCGATGCCGACCTGCTGGAGCAGCAGGAGCCGGAGGTCTTCGGCGCTCAGATCACCGACCGGCCTGCGCCGGAGTTCGTGAGCCGTCCGGACCAGGCGGGTCGCGTCGGCGGGCGGATCGCCCCAGGCGTGGCCCTCGAGCTGTTCGAGGCTCCGCGATGTGTCGGCCACGGTTCAGCCCGCCAGCCCCAGGCTCAGCCACAACGCCCCGGTCGCCGCGGCCAGGCACAGCGGGGTCGTGAGGGCGCCCAGTGCGTGGAACGTGCGGGCCGACGGCGGGGCCGGAAGCGTGCGGCGCCACAGCAGCGTCGCCAGCGACCCCAGGTAGGTCGCGTTCGGGCCGATGTTGACGCCCAGCAGGACCGCCAGCAGCACGCCCGGTGCCGGGTGCGGGCCGAGGACCGACAGCAGGATCAGGGTCGCCGGGAGGTTGTTGACCAGGTTGGCCAGCAGGGCCGCCACCCCGGCCGCGATCAGCAGGTCCAGCAGGCCCGTCGACGTCGGCAGCACCGAGCCCAGCAGGCCGCCGAGGACGTGCTCGGACACCGCCTCCACCACGACCGCCAGGCCCAGCACGAACAGGCACAGCTGCGGCGACGCCTCGGTCACCAGCTGCCACGGCCGGATCTTGCCCATCGCCAGCGCCCGGACGCCCAGGATCAGCGCGGCGAGCGCCGCGATCCAGACCGGCTCGACGTGGCCGAGCTGGCCGACGCCGAAGCCCACCAGCGTGAGGCCGAGGACGACCAGCGCGAACGTCGGGGTTCCGAGGTGCTGCTCCGGCTCGGTGGTCTCGCGCGGGCGCAGGTCCCGGGCGAAGAACCGCAGGAACACCAGCAGCTCGATGCCGATCGTGACCAGCCACGGCAACGCCATCAGCGCCGTGAACCCGGCGAACGTCAGCCCCGACGCGGCGAACGCCAGGAGGTTCGTCAGGTTGGACACCGGCAGCAGCGTCGACGCCGAGTTGGCCAGGTGCGCGCACGCGTAGACGTGCGGGCGGGGCGGGAGCTCCAGGCTCTTCGCGGTCGCGAGCACGACGGGGGTGAGCAGCACGACGGTGGCGTCCAGGCTGAGGATCGCGGTCACCCCGGCCGCCGCGGCGAAGGTGAGCGCCAGCAGGCGGCGGGGCTTGCCGTGGCACGCCTCGGCCAGGCGGTTGCCGAGCCAGCTGAAGACGCCGTCGACACTGGCCAAAAAGGACAAAAGCAGAATGGCGGCCAGGAAGCCCAGGGTCGGGAGGATCTCGACGGCCCGATCGCCGGCCGCTTCGGGGCGGACGAGCCCGAGCAGCAACGCGAGACCCGCCGCCGGCACCGCCGCGACCGCTTCGGGCCAGCCGCGCGGCCGGACGATGGCGAAGACCAGCACGACGGCCAGCAGCGCGAGGCTGCCCGCCCCTGCCCAGAAGTTCACCCGCTCACGCTAATCGACGACCGCGAAAGCGCCCCAATGTGGCGTTGGTTGCGTCCAACGCACCGAACGCCACATTGGGTGCGCTGGACGCACCGAACGCCACATTGGGGCGCTGGTCAGACTCCCAGTGGCTCCGGCGTCGCCGCGCCGCGGGCGAGGTCCTGTTCCTTGGCCCGGATCACCGGGAGCACCTCCTTGCCGAAGTGCTCGACGTCCTCCAGGTAGTGCAGGAACCCGAGCAGCAGCAGGTTCGCCCCGCGCTTCTTGTACTCGATCGCCCGGTCGGCGATCTGCTCCGGCGTCCCGATCAGCTTCGTCCGGAAGCCGTCGTTGTACTGCACCAGGTCCTCGAACCCCGAGTCCGCCCACATCCCCTTCGAGTCCGAAGTGGACTTACCCGCCTGCGCCACGGCCGACCGGAAGCCTTCGACCGCCTCGACGTTGGCCTTCTCGACGATCTCCTTCAGCACAGCGCGAGCTTCGCTCTCGGAAGAACGCGCGATCACGAACCCGTTCAGTCCGAATCGGACAGTCCGGTCGTTCGAAGCCGCGTACCCGCGAACCTCCGAAACCTGCTCGCTGAACCCGTCGAAGTCCTTGCCGTTGCTGAAGTACCAGTCCGAGACGCTCCCGGCCAGCTTCCGCGCCGCCGTGGAGTTGCCGCCCTGGAAGATCTCCGGGTGCGGGGCCGCGACCGGTTTCGGCTTGATGTCGAAGTCGTGGATGCGGTAGAAGTCGCCGCGGAACTCCGCGTGGTCGTTCGTCCAGAGTTCACGCAGGACGCGGATGAACTCCTCCGAACGACGGTAGCGCTCGTCGTGTTCCAGCCACGGTTCGCCGAGGCCGGTGAACTCGCCCTTGAACCAGCCGCTGACCACGTTCACCGCCGCGCGGCCGCCGGAGATGACGTCGGCGCTGGCGATGAACTTCGCCAGCACGCCCGGGTGCCACAGTCCCGGGTGGACGGCCGCGATCACCTTCAACCGCTGCGTGGCGAGCAAGAGCGCCAGGCTGAACCCGGTCGACTCGTGCTGGTAGGCGGCACCGTAGCTCGCGGTGTAGCGGACCTGGGAAAGCGCGTACTCGAACCCGCTGTTCTCGGCCAGCACGGCCAGCTGCCGGTTGTACTCGTAGCCCCAGTCCGTCCGCTGTTCGATGTCGGAGGTGACGAGGCCACCGCTCACGTTCGGGACCCAGTAGGCGAATTTCAACGGCTCTTCGAACGACATGGCCCGAGTAGAGCAACGACCCGGAAACGGGTCAACGCGCGTCCGCACGGTGGGACTTGGCCAGCGCACCACCGAGTTCCGCGCGGCCGGGAATGCCCAGCTTCCGGTACGCGCCCGACAGGTGCAGCTCCACCGTGCGCCGGGTCAGGTGCAGCGCCGTCGCGATTTCCCGGTTGGTCAGCCCTTGCGCGGCCATCACCGCGATCCGGTTTTCCTGACGGGTCAAGCCGTGTTCGTTGTCCTTGGCCGGGGTCAGCGCGCGCCGGGCCGACCGCAGCTCCTCCGCCGCGCGCCGGGCGAGCGGCCGCGCACCGCAGTGCTCGCTCAGCTCCACCGCCTGCCGCAGCGTTTCGATGGCCTTTTCGGACTGGCCGTGCCGCGCCAGGAGGCTGCCGAGCTCGGTCAGCGCCGTCGCCAGCTGCAGCCGCGCCGGCGACGTCCGCAGCGTCGTGATCGCCTTGGTCAGCGCGCGCTCGGCTTCGTCGTCCTCGCGCACGAGCCCCAGCGTCGTCAACGCCGTGCCGAGCGGCCGCGCCGCGCCCCAGCGGGCGGCGGCGTTGCTGTCCTCTTCGGCCAGCCGGGCCGCGTCGTCGGCTTGACCGAGCGCCAGCGCGGCCCGCGCGGCGTGCGCGCGCCACGGCACGAACCCCGGGAACCGCATGCCGTGGTGGGCCAGCCGCCGCCCGCAGCTGAGCAGGTCCTCGAACCCGAAGCGGGTGTACCCGGTCGCGACGCGCAGGCGGCCCCGCGCGTACAGCAGGTAGGTGTGGGTGAACAGGCCCTGGCTGGCGACGAAGTCCATCCGGTCCAGCAGCGACGTCGCCGCCTCGAACCGGCCCAGGTCCACCCAGCACTCGACGAGCTTCGCCGCGCACAGCACGCCGACCGGGCACGTCGTCGTGCCGCCGCGCTCGTCGAACCGGCGCAGCAGCGACTCGAAGTGGACGCTCGCGCGCTGCAGGTCGCCGCTGGCCTGCAGCGCGATCCCGCGAGCCAGGGTGGGCAGCGCACCGTGCGGCACGTGCACGTCCCACGGCTCGCGCTCGACGTCGAGGACGCGGCACAGCCGGTCGACGTGGGCCGGCTCGTCCGCGAGCACCGCCGTGGCGAGGGTGAAGAAGTAGTGCTGTTCGAAGAGTTCGCCGTCGTCGCCCGACCCCGGCTTGCGGGGGTTCCGGGTGGCGGAGCCCCCGGCCCGAGGCGGAGCCTCGGCGAACGACAGGGCGTCGGTGAAGTGCCCGAGCGCGTCCTGCGCCGACTCGCCGCTGCGGACCGCGTCGAGCGCCAGCAGCGCCGACCGGCTCCGCTGCGCCGCCGGGTCGGTCAGCGGCGCCCACTGCTCCTCGAAGTCGCGGAACTCCGGGGGCGGGCCCAGCCGGCTGCCCGCCTCGGCGAGGTAGGTCATGCAGAGCAGCGGCCAGACGGCGTCCGGCCCGCCGGCGTCGAGCCGCGCCGCGATCTGGCCCGCCGCGCTGATCGCGAGCCGGGCGTCCTGCCCGCCGCAGAGGGACAGCAGCATCGCGGTGGCGATGAACGCGGCCGTCTCGCGGTTGCCGATCGTGTCGACGGCTTCCCGCACCCGCTTCGCCGCGGCCGGCGGGTCGACCTGGAACTCCGCGTGGGCCAGCTGCAGCAGCACGGCCACCCGGCGCCCGGACGTCAGCCGTTCCGCCAGCGCCCGCCGCAGGTGCCGCGCGGCCAGCTCGGGCCGTCCGGAAAAGACGGCGTCGCGCGCGCTCAGCCGCAGCACGTCCACGCCCCACGGGATCCGGATCGACGTCGCTTCCAGCAGGTGCGCGGCGACCCGCTCGACCGGCGCGCCGGTCTCCGACAGCAGCTTCGCCGCCCGCCCGTGGTTGACCGCGCGGGTGGTCTGCGGCATGTCCTTCAGCAGGGAGTTGCGGACGAACGAGTAGGTCAGCACCGGCCGGTTGCTGTTGGTGAGCACGTGCAGCCGGACCATCGTGTCGATCGCCTGCAGCGCGTCGAGCTCGTCGACGCCGGCGAGCTGGGCCAGCAGGTCGAACCCGGCGTCCTCGCCGAGGATGGCCGCCGCGTGCAGGATCTCCGGCGCGTGCGGGAACTCCTGCATCCGCGTGTGGAGCACCTGGCCGATCAGCGACGAGCCGAGCTCGTGCGGGTCCGCGCCGGGCAGCAGCCGCGGCCGCAGGGCCTGCAGCAGGTACGGGTTGCCGCCGGTCGCTTCCCGGCAGGCGGTGGCGAGTTCGCCGGGGGCGAGGCCGAGGATTTCGGCCGCGGCCGCGTCGCCGAGGCCGTTCAGGGTGATCGACGCCGGCGTGCAGCCCGCCATCTCCAGCAGCGCGACCTCGTGGTGCGGCGGGTGCCCGGTCAGCGCGGTCAGGATGATCAGCACCGGCAGGTCGAGCACGCGGTTGCGGATGTAGGCGAGGCATCGCATGGACCAGGCGTCGGCGAGGTGCACGTTGTCGATGCCGAGGAACAGCGGGCCCCGGCCGGCCGCCTCGCGGACGAGCCCGAAGAAGAGTTCGAGCGCTTCGCTCTCCCCGGCCGGTCCGCACAGCTCGGTGGCGCTCGGGCGCGGCGTGCCGGGGTCGCTCAGCGCGTCGGCGAGCTGGCGGGCGAGCCCGCCCGGCAGGTGGCTCTCCAGCCGCGACCCGGTGGCGATCGCGACGGTGAAGCCCGCGTCCGCGGCCAGCGCCGCGACGGTGTGGAGGGTGGCGCTCTTGCCCATGCCGAACTCGCCGACCAGGACCGCGCTGGCCGCGCGGCCGCCGAGCGCGGCCGGGAAAAGGCTGGTCAGACGGCTGAGCTCGGGTTCGCGGCCGGGGAGCCGCGGGGCGGGACGCTTCGGTACCGAAGCCCCGCTGACGGGGTGCTCGGGATTTACTTCGGTATCCACCGTAAGGACTTTCATGTTGGGTTGGGGCAGACTACTGGAATCCGGCCGACCAGGGGAGATCCCGCGGAGCGCGGCCGGTACCGGCCACGACACGAGCAGGGGAGACGATGGACGCAGCCGATGCGAACCGGTCCTCCCCGCCGGCCGGCCCGGCCGCACCCCCGTCGGGCAGCGGGTAGCCGGGCCCGGCCGAACCGCCGGGCCGTGCGCCGCCGCGGGGGAGGTACCCGAGCCGGTCCGCCTCCGCCAGCGCTTCGCCCACCGAACGGAACTCGGCGACCAGGACCCGGCAGCGGGCGCAGTCCCGCAAGTGCGTTTCGAACTCCGCCGGGTCGTCGAGGACGCCGAGCCCGTGCGCCGCGGCGTCCCGGTGCTTCCCCGTCATCGCACCGCCACTTCGCCGAGCGCTTTCCGCAATTGCCGCATCGCCGTGTACAACCGTGATTTCACGGTTCCTTCCGGAATTCCCAGAATTTCCGCCGCCCGCCGAACCGTGTTTCCGGCGAGGTAAGTCTCGTAGATGACCGACTGGTATTTCGCGTCCAGTTCTCCCAATGCCCGAGTAATCGTTAGTGCGGCTAACGAACTGTCCGCTCGGTCGGCGGACTCGGCGTTTTCCGGGATGTCCAGAGCGACCTCCTGCGGGCGGACCCGGCGATTTCGCCAGCCGTCGATGACGATCCGGCGGGCCACCGTGAGCAGCCAGCCGCGCAGCATTCCGGGCTCGCGTTCGAGGGTGTCCGAGTGTTGCCACGCGCGGATCATGGTCTCCTGCACCACGTCTTCGGCCCACTGCCGGTCGTGGTTGGTCAGGGCCAGTACCTGCGCGAACAGGGTGGCGCGGAAGTCCTTGTACAGCAACGGGACGAGGTCGTCCGCCAGGTCCGGCACGGCGTCGACCGCGGTGGCGGACGAGGCGTAGCCGACGTGGCCGCGACTTTCTCTGCCCAGTGCTTCCATAAAGCTCGCAACCTCACCTGACTGGCGGACCGTGGGGCCATCGGAGCGTAGCGCAAAAACACTTAATAGGCCATATGCATTAGTTTCGGTGCCCTATTGGCCGCGGCGTCAACGACCGTCATCCAAGATCGGTTCAGAATGTGTCTTGTGATGCACGTCACAGGTCACTAAAAGGTGACAGCGAGAACCGGAACCCACCTTTCTCCCGTAGCTCCCGGTGAGGACTCCATCGCGAAGGGACAACGGGGATGCCGCTCCGATTCGTGGCGCTGCTGGCCGCCGTGGCCGCGTTCGCGCTCGGCTGCGCGATCCCGGCGTCCGCCGGCGAACTCCAGCAGATCGACCGCACCCTGCTGACCCGGCTGAAGCAGCACACGCTGTGGGCCGGGCCGTCGAGCAGGCTCGCCGCCGAGCGGGCCACCAACCGCCGCGTCCGCGCCGTCGCCGTCCGCATCGCCGACGACCAGGCCCGCCTCGACGTCGCCCTGCGCGCGGTCGCCGACCGGCTCGCGATCACCCTCCCGGGGGAGCCCACCGGCCAGGAGCGCGCCTGGGCGGCCGAACTCACCGCGGACTCCGGCGACGCGTTCGACCGCGCCTACGTCAACCGGCTCCGCGCCGAGTACGGCAGTCTCTTCGCGCTCGCCTCCGACGTCCGCGCCGGCACCCGCGACGACGACGTCCGCGCGTTCGCCCAGACCGCCGTCGACACCGCGCTCGGGCACCTGACGCTCCTGGAGAGCACCGGGCTCGCCGAAACCACGTCCCTGCTCGTTTCCGCCACCGAAGACGACACCCTCGGCGGCGGCGACTTCGCCGTCGGCGCCGTCCTCGTGGCCCTCGCCGCCGTCGCCACGTTCGGCCTGCTCCGCCTGCTCGGAACTCCCGGCAGGACCCCGCCGCGCACCCGGAGGTAAGCCGCCCCATGTCCCCCTCAGCCGCGCTGATCCCGGTGTCGCCGCACGACACCGGGATCGCCGAGGCGGCCGCGCTCTCCGGCCGCCTCACCTACCTCTGCATGTGCCTCACCCTGTGCTGGGGGGTGCTCGCCGCCACCGGCTGGGTCCGCCGGTTCAGCGGCCAGGACGCGCTGCGCACCGGGCACGTCCTGCTCGCCGCGTTCACCCTCGCCACCGGCACCGTGCACGGGCTGACCTTCCTCTTCCTCGAGGACGACCCGTTCGGCGCCGCCGACCTCCTGCTCCCCTTCTACGACGGGGCCCCGCGGCACGCCATCGGCATCGCCGGCCTCGAGCTGGTGATCGCCGTGTCGGTGACGGCGGGCCTGCGCCGGGGCGCGCGGGAAGCCCGCTGGCTGCGCTTCCACCAGGCCGGCTACCTCGCGATCGGCCTGCTCGCCGTGCACGCCTGGCTCGGCGCCGTCGCGAGCGGGCACCTGGCCGTGGTCTGGCTGGCCGGGATCACGCTGCTCGTCCCGCCGGTCCTGCTGTCGGTGTTGCGGGTGCTGCCGGCGGCGATGCTCGCCCGCGCCGGGCTGATCACCCCGCCCGAGCCGGAACCGGCGGCCCTGCGCGTCGACGTCGACAGCCACCGCTGCCACGCCTACGGCGTCTGCCAAAGCGAGGCGCCGCAGGTGTTCCAGCTCGGCCAGGACGGCCGGCTCGAGTACGAGAAACGCCCCGAGGCCGAGGAGGCCCCGAACGTCCGCGCCGCCGCGCGCGCCTGTCCCATGCGCGCCATCCACCTGCTGGGAGCGATCAGATGAGCGAACGCATCGTCATCGCCGGAGCCGGCCTGGCCGGCCTGCGCGCCGCCGAGCGGCTGCGCGAACTCGGGTTCGACGGCGAAGTCGTCGTCCTCGGCGCCGAACCCGGCATCGCCTACCACCGCCCGGCGCTGTCCAAGCAGCTCCTCACCGGCGCGGTCAGCCGCGCCGACACCCTCCTCGCCGATCCCCTCGAAGTCGACGCCGAATGGCGGTTCGACACCCCGGTCACGGCGCTGTCCCCGCACCGGCAGGTCGTCCACCTCCGCGACGAGGAGCTCCGCTACGACGGCCTGATCATCGCGACCGGCGTCGAACCCCGGCGGATGCCGGGCGCGCCGCACGGCCACCCGCGCGTGGTCGTCGTCCGCACCCTCGCCGACACCGTCGCCCTCCAGCGCGCCTTGGCCGGCAATCCCGGCCCGGTCGCCGTGATCGGCGACGGCTTCATCGGCTGCGAAGTCGCTTCCAGCCTCCGCGAGACCGACCGCGGGGTCGTCCTCATCGGACGGTCGCGCCCGCTGCTGGCCGACGTCCTCGGCCCCGACATCGGCGACTGGCTCACCGCGCTGCACACCGCCCGCGGCGTCCACCTCGAACTCGGCACCACGATCCGCCGCTGGCGCCCCGGGCCGACGTCCGTCGGGCTCGAGTTCGCCGACGGCCGCGCGCTCGAAGTCGCGTGCGTCGTCGTCGCCGTCGGCAGCGTCCCGGCGGTGTCCTGGCTGCGCGGCGCCAAGCTGCCCCTCGACGACGGCGTCGTCTGCGAGCCCACCTGCCACGTCGTCGGCTCGTCGACGATCGTCGCGGCCGGCGACGTCGCCCGCTGGCCCAACCTGCGCTACGACCCGGCCCCGCGGCGCGACGAACACTGGCTCAACGCCGTCGAAATGAGCCGCGCGGCCGCGGAAAACCTCCTCACCGGCCCGCAGGGCGCGCGGCCGTACACGCCGGTGCCGCGCTACTGGTCCGAACAGCACGGCGTCCGCATCCAGGTCGCCGGCCGCCCCGCCCTCGGCGCCGACACCGTCCTGCTGGAGAGCCCCGTCCCCGGCACGCGGCCGATCACCGGCTTCGTCCGCCACGGCAAGCTGATCGGGCTCATCGGCCTGGACAGCCCCGCCGCCGTCCTGCACTGGACGGCCGAACTGGCCCGCCAGCACCCCGCGCCACCGGTGGTCCGCCCACGCCACCACAGCGAGGCGGCGGCCGGCTACTGAGCTACCATCCAGGCTGCGGACGAGCTGGCAGGGCGGTCGCGGGCCGGGGCGACCCGGCCCGAGGAAAGTCCGGACTCCACGGGGCAGGGTGGTTGCTAACGGCAACCCGGGGCGACCCGCGGGAAAGTGCCACAGAAAACAGACCGCCCCCGCTTTCGGGCGGGGGTAAGGGTGAAACGGTGGTGTAAGAGACCACCAGCGTCCCGGGTGACCGGGACGGCTAGGTAAACCCCACCCGGAGCAAGGCCAAGAGGGAGCTCACGAGCTCCTGCGCAGGCGTTCGAGGACGGCCCGTCCGAGTCTGCGGGTAGGCCGCTGGAGCCTGCCGGCGACGGCAGGCCGAGATGGATGGCCGCCGCCCCGGGAGCCGCGAGGCGACCGGGGAACAGGATCCGGCTTACATGCCAGCTCGTCCGCCTCCCAGCGACTGGTTTCCCCGGCGGTTACCCGGTAGTAGGGTGCCGCTATGGCGGGTGACGAGAAGCGGTTCAAGTCGGCGTTCGATTCCCTGCACGCCCTGGCGTACTTCGCTCCCGAGGTGGACGAAGCGCTCACGGGCGCCGGACTCCGGCCGGGCCGGATGCCGTACTTCGCGGGCCGGTCCGCGGCCATGGGGGCGGTCGGGCCCGAGGTCGTCGCGGCCACGTTCTACAACTTCAACCCCGAGGTCGTCGCCCGCGTGATCCCGCGCGCCTGGACCCTGGCGACGCCGGAGCAGGTCCTCGAAGCCCGCGTCGACGGCGTCGACAAGGCGCTGACCCGGCTGCTCGGCGACCACGTGAAGAGCGACGAGGTCGCCGAAGCCGCCGAACTCGCGCGCGAAGCCGCCGCCGGGTGCACCGCGGAGGGCAGGCCGCTCTACGCCGCGCACGCGGGGCTCGGCTGGCCGGGGGAGCCGCACCTCGTCCTGTGGCACGCCATCACGCTGATCCGCGAGTACCGCGGCGACGGCCACATCGCCGCCCTCGTCCTCAACGGCCTGAGCGGCATCGAAGCACTGGTCACCCACGTGGCCACCGGCCGCGGCTTCCTCACCGCCACCGCCAAGCTGACCCGCGGCTGGAGCGACGAGCAGTGGGCCGCCGCCGAAGCCCGGCTCGTCGACCGCGGCCTCTTGGACGCCGAAAGCCTGCTGACGGAAGAAGGCGTCGCGGCCCGCGACCGGGTCGAGGTCGCGACGGAGGCCGCCTCGCGGGGGCCGTGGGAGCGGCTCGGGGGCGAGCGGACCGCGCGGCTCGAGGAGCTGTGCCGTGAGCTCAGCCGCCGCGTCGTGGAGGCTGGGGCGTTCCCGGACGGCGTCTTCGCGAAGCGTCGCCCTTAGCACTCAAGATCACGCTACTTGCCGGTGGTGCCTGGCTTCGAAATCGACGGAGATGTCGCCAGACTGAGCTCGCGGTCGATCGAGTCGCCCTGCGTCGGCCACGCGTGGTCGCGGCGGTGTCGGCGCTCGGCGTGAGCAAGTCCCGGGCATCGGGGTGAGTTCTCAGCACGCTGAGAACTATGGGTGGCAGGGGTCTGCTCCGAGTGCCATCGGCGCAACGGTGGTGGGGTGGATTTTCGTTGTGCCACGCCTGCCACAACGGTCGACAAGGCAGCCGGTATCTACGCAGCGTGCTTTGACCACTACGGCAAGTGGCTTCCATGATGTTGTTCGAAGCGACCCCTGAGCTGCAACCGTGCGGCCTCGCTGACGCCGGAGGCAAACCTGGACACACATCCCATGACAGGCGGCGTGAAGCTGCCGGCCCAGGCAAACGGGGCGCCACCTGCTGCAACAGGCGACGCCCCAACACGACAAATCCGCACGCGTCTGACGAGCAGGAGAGTGCCGCATGTCCAAGAGTAACGGCAGCAAACGACGTGACCCAGCCTCGGAGCCCCGTCGCACCCTGTGGTGGGCACTGATCAAAATCTTGGCCAGCAAGAAGTTGCATCGACGCTGTACTGACTCCATGCAGCTGCTCGGCAGGCTCGCGATCGCCCTGGCCACCCTGTCCGCGGTCGTGCTTTTGGTCCGCGGGTCGGACTTGGCCGCGGTCGTGCACGACTTGGTCGCTTTCCTCGTCCTTTTGAGGATCGCCGGCTGATGGCCTGGGTGCGCCCCCGGCGTACGGGCGACGCCGGGGGCGCATCTTCGCCAAGCGTCGCCTTTAGCACTCAAGATCACGCTATGTAGTGAAAAACTTGTGAAGTCCTGAGCGCCGCGTGACGGACGGAGGCGGTCTCCAAGATCGACATGGCCGCCGACCGGCCGAGGGGTCGTCACAGAACGGACTCACGCGACACGGCCGTTCGGGTCATGTCACACTGTTCCAGGCCGCACAACGGCCACGGTGCCAGTACCCACAGTGAGCAAATCCCGGGCATAGGGGTGAGTTCGTCAGCACACTGAGAAGTATGGGTGGCCGGGGTTCAACCCGAGGGCCCTTGCCGCGATGATGGTGGGCGTGGAGTTTTCCTGTGCCACGCGCACCGCACCGGTTGAAGAGGCAGCCGGTATTCACGCAGCGCGCTTTGACCACTACCCCTCGTAGCCCCCATGATGTTGTTCGAAGCACCGCCTGAGCCAGAACCGCGCGGCCCCCACCGCGCACCGGGAGTATCGCGATGACGACCTTGACCACCCTCGACACGCTGGCCGCCGGCGAGCTGGGCACGGGAAACGTGCGCACCTGGCTGATCGACAACATCATTCCCCTGGTGCTGCTGGCCGTAGCGCTCCTCCTGCTCTGGCTCGGTGGCGGCAAGGGCGACAACGCCGGTGTCATGCGCCGGCTCGCCGGTGTCGTCATCGCGCTCGCCATCATCGGACTCGCGGTCAGCGGGGCCGGCGTCAACGTGGGCCAGTGGATCGCCGGCCTGTTCACCGGCTGAGGCGGGGCCCGCGTGCGTATCAGGACGGATGACGAGGTCTACCGGGTCGACGCCGTGTGGCTCGGTCCCCCGAAAGCGACTTTTCCCTGGAGAGCCCGGTACGTCGCCTGGCTCATCGGCATCCCGACGTTCTTCGTCGTGCTCGGCGTCGAACGCTGGGCGGGCTGGAACTTCGGGTTCTTTTCGACGGCGTGGGCGTTCGTCGCCACCATCGTCGTCACCCGGCTGCTGACCGCCAAGATCAGCCACGAGCGCCCGCTCGGCACCGTGGTCGCGATGGCGGGGCGCGAGCTCAACACCCCGAGAGAACTGACCACGGGCACGGGCGGCGCGGTGAGCGCCAGCCGGGTCCGGGTGCGGGCCGAGCGCCCGTTGCCGAAGCACCGCCGGAGGCGGCAGTACCAGCACCACGGCGGCCAGCCGGGTGCGGCGCCGCCCATGCCACCCTCGACGGGGGCGCGCCGCGCCGCCGCGCCGGTTCACCAGGGAGCACCACGAGCGCGCCGGGGCCGCGGCAACGCGGCCCGGGCCGGGAGGTAGTCGTTGTTCGGTCGCGGCGATAGCCGAGGAAAACGGGGTCGGGACGCACACTCGGGCGCGTGGCAACCGCCCGAGCAGGTCCGCGCGTCGCGGAACGGCTCGGGTGGCAAGGCCCGGCGCCTGACCGGGGAGCAGGCGATCCCCGCGTATACCCCGTCGATCGCGGTGCGAAGCATCGACGGGCACCTGGTCCGCACCGGGTTCGAGGTCTACGCCTGGTACCGGCTCGCGCCGCAGCGCTGGTCGTTCCGCTCGGACTCGCAGCGGCGCGACCTGATCGCGGCCATCGCCGGCCAGTACGCCGAGCTGCAGGGCCGCTGGCTGCACCTGCGCGTGACGAACCGGCCGTACCCGATCCGGATGTGGGCCGAGGCGCACGTCTACAACGCGCACGGCCGTCCCCAGGACGTCCCGGGCGCGATGTCGTTCGACGACTACCTGATCGGCGAGCAGCAGCAGCTCATGGGCCGCTCGATGGCCGAAAAAGAGGTCTACATCGGGGTCCAGGTGCAGACCCGGCGGATGGTCGACCGCGCGGTCGAACGCGCCGCGCCGGTGCTGCGCAAGATCCTGCCCGAGGCCGTCGACGCCGAGCTGACCGCGCTGGACTCCGAGGTCGAGCACCTCGACCAGGTCATCGGCAGCGCCGGGCTGGAAGGCCGTCCGGTGCACGCCGAGGAGATGTCCTGGCTGATGCACCGCTCGTGCTCCCTCGGCCTGCCCGCGCCGCGGAACATGCCCGCCGTGCCGGGCGCGGCCTGGGAGCCCGAAGACCTGGCCAGCTTCACCGACGCCGCCGACTTCTACGCCGAGCCGTACGCGCCGACGGTGACCGTCCGCGGCCGCACCGGCTCCAACGCCGGCGTCTCGCGGCACCTGGCGGTCCTGACCGTCGGGCAGATGCACGGCCTGCAGATCCCCGAGGTCGACGACCCGTGGATCCAGCACGCCGACCGGCTGCCGGCCGCGGTCGAGGTGTCCGCGCGCATCTACGTCCGGCGCCCCGAAGAGGTCGCCGGCGAGCTGCAGCGCCAGATGAACAAGGTGCGTTCGCAGGTCAAGCACTACACCGACGAGCACGAGCTGGAACCGCCGCAGTCGCTGTCCCGGCAGGCCGGGCGCGTGCTGGAGATCGACGACGAGATGACGTCGGGCTTCACCGCGCTGGCCACCCGCGTGCGCTCCTGGTGGCGGCTGGCGGTGTCCGGCCCGACCGAGCGCGACGCGCTGCGCCTGGCCCAGCAGCTGCTCGACCTGTACAAGCCGAAGATCGCCATCGAGCACCCCGAAGCCCAGTACGCGCTGGCCAGGGAGTTCATCCCGGGCGAGCCGCTGGCCTCGGCGGCGTACATGCGCCGCGGCTCGGTCGTCTGGGGCGCTTCGGCGGTCCCGACGGCGACCGCGGAGGTCGGCGACCGCCGCGGCATCCTGCTCGGCGAGACGTGCACGGCGACCCGCCGCCCGGTGGCCTGGGACCCGTGGATGGCCCAGGAGATCCGCGACGGCTCGGGCCTGACGGCGATGGTCGCCGGCCTGGGTGGCGGCAAGTCGTTCCTCGGCGGCGGCATCGTCTACAAGACGCTGCGCGCCGGGGCGAACTGGACGATCCTCGACCCGTCCGGCCCGCTGTCGCGGCTGTGCGACCTGCCGGAGCTGCGGCCGTACGCGCGCCCGATCAACCTGCTCAACGCCCAGCCGGGGATCCTGAACCCGTACCGGGTGGTCGCCGAGCCGCTGATCGAGCACTTCATGGACGAGGACGACCCGGAACGGTCGTGGCGCCGCGAGAAGGCACTGGCGGGCGCGACGCGCCGGCGTCTGGTGCTCGACGTGCTGACGGGCGTCCTGCCGTACGAGGTCTCGCGGATGGCCCAGACCCGGATCGTGCTGCTGCGCGCGGTCCGGACCGTGGGTGGCCGGTTCGACGCCGACCCGGGCCAGGTGATCGACGCGCTCCGGCGGGATTCGAGCGAGCACCACGAGCACGCGGGCGTCGTCGCGGACTTCCTCGACGAGATGCGCGAGCGGATGGCGCTGCTCATCCCGGAGACGGACGCGGACCCGTATTCGGAAACGCGTGACGACCGCCTGACGGTCCTGACGATGGCCGGCCTGACCTTGCCGAAGGACGGCGTCCCCCGCGAGTACTGGACGGACGCGGAGTCGCTCGGCGTCGAGATGCTGAACCTGGCGGCGTGGCTGACCCAGCGGTCGGTGTACGAGAAGCCCAAGGAGATGCGCAAGGGCGTCTGGATCGACGAGGCGTTCTTCCTGTCCGAGGTCCCGACCGGCCGCGTGCTGATGAACCGCTTCGCGCGTGACTCGCGGAAGTGGAACGTCCGCGTGCTGCTGTCCTCGCAGATCCCGGCGGACTTCCTGAAGATCCAGGGCTTCGTGGCCCTGCTGGACTCGGTGTTCGTGGGTCGTCTGGACGACGACGACGCCCAGGCGGACGCGCTGCGTCTGCTGAAGGTCCCGGTGGGTGTCGGTTACGAGCAGGTTGTCGCTGCTTTGGGCCGTCGTCCTGGAGCGCAGCGGAGTGGCTTGGAGCGCGACGTCGAGCCCCGCCAGTTCATCTTCGGCGACGGTGCCGGCGGCGTGGAGCGCATCCGCGTCGACTTCTCGGGCCCGCACCTCGATCACCTGCGCGCGGTCATGGACACGACCCCGGGTTCGAAGGACGCCGCGCCTTCGCGGCGTCCTGGGAACGAGCTGGCGTTGCCGGCGGAGGAGAAGAAGCCGTACGTCGCGGTCCCGCCGGAGGACGACATCGAGCTGGAGCAGGACTTCGAGCTGGCGGCGGAACTGGAGGTCGGCCTGGCCGACGAGAACCTCCTGGGCGCGCCGGATCCCTTGGCGTCGGAGACCGGGGAAGTGGAGGGCGGGGTGCAGCCGTCCAACGGGCAGCAGCACGCCCGCACGGGTGGAAAGGGCGGCACCGGCCGGGACGCCGCATGAACACCGTGCTGACGCTCGCGGTCCTGCTGACGATGGCCGCGGGATGGCACTCGCTCAAGCGGCGGATCAAGGAAGGCCCGCGGCCAGGCCGGCGCACACCCGGACGCAAGGCGACGATGTTCGCCGTCATGCTCGTCCTCGGCCTGCAGGCGATCGCCACGGCCCCGGCGGCGAGCGCGGCAGCGTGCGGCGAGGCCCCCAACCCGGAACGCCCCGGCGCGGGCATGGTCGGCGCGATCGACCCCGCCGAAGGCCACGGCGAGGCGGGCAGCGCGTACGTCGACTACAGCTACGCCGGGTTCGTCTGGAACACCTTCGAGACGAACTGCTCCGGGCTGAACCTGACGCCGCCGGGCTCGACGCTCGACACCTGGGGCGGCAACCAGCTGTTCAACCTGGGCAAGAACATCGTCGGCGCGACGAACTCGCTGCACTACACCGTGCTCGAGGGCGGCCTGCTCAACCCGATCTACAGCGCGGTGAAGTCGGGCGCGGAGAAGGTCTACAACAACATCTACGCCCAGCTGTTCGGGCTGGTCGCGCTGGTCATGTCGATCATGCTGTTCCGCAACATCTGGCGCGGTGACCTCGCCGCGGTCAGCAAACGGGCGCTGTACGCGCTGGCCGGCGTCTGGCTCGCCGCCTCGTCGCTGGCGATGCTGCGGTACTTCGACCCGATCGACAAGGCGATCGTCCAGACCACGACGAACATCCAAGCCGGGTTCGTCGACGACTCCGACAACCGGGTCATCCGGCACGTGCTGCCGACGAACCTGCACAACGAGATCGTCTACAAGAACTGGATCCGCGGGGAGTTCGGTTCGCCGACCGCGCCGCAGGCCGACCAGTTCGGCCGCCCGCTGCTGGACGCGCAGGCGTTCACCTGGGCGCAGCTGCGAAACGGCGACGACGGCAACCAGGCCGTCATCGACGGCAAGAAGAACGCCTACAAGGACATCTCCACCAAGCTCGGCCCCGCCACCGGCTACTTCACCGGCGAAGCCGGCGGCCGCACCGGCGCGGGCTTCCTCTCCCTCGGCCAGGCCCTCGTCTACTCCCTCTTCCAGCTCCTGGCCAAGGCGTCAGTCCTCCTCGCCCAGGTCCTGATCCGCCTCTTCGCCCTCACCGCCCCGCTCATCGGGCTCGTGGCGCTCCTGCACCCGGAGATCCTGCGCCGCGTGCTCAAGGTCGCCGGCGGGGTCGCGTTCAACCTCGTCGTGCTCTCCGTGCTCGCCGGGGTGCACGCCCTGCTCCTGCAGGCCATCTTCGACGCGAGCAACTCGCTGAACATGCTCACGCAGATGGTCCTCGCCGGGCTCATCACCGTGCTGCTGTTCATGGTCGGGCGGCCCGTGCGCCGGCTGTGGCAGATGGTCGAGATGTCGGTCAGCATGGTCGGCGCCGCCGTGCCGTCGCCCGGGGGCGGGATCTTCTCCCGCTTCAAGCGCAACCGCAACGGTCCGACGCCGCAGGACGAGTTCTGGCAGAACGTGCGGGACACCGATGACGTCGTCGACGGTGAGCAGCGCGGGCCGCTCGGGGCGACCCACGGTGGTGGCCGGTTCCGGCCGGAGGCCACGATCTTCGCCAACGCCCAGCGGCTCGACAACGCCTCGGGTGCCGCCCGCCCGGCCGCCGCTTGGTCCGGGGCTTGGCCGGGCGCCGTCGGAGGCGGCGGTGCCGCGGGCGCGCTGCCCGCGGGCGGGCGGCCCGGCTCGTCGGTGTTCGGCCAGTACAACCCCGCCAACGGCGACCCGGGCGACTACGTCGTCGTCGGGGCCAACGGCCGGCCGACCACGCGGGAGGAGAGCCGGCGCGTCGACACCTCGCCGGTGGCCGACCGGCGGTGGAACGACGAGCCCGAGCCCGTCGTCGTGCCGTCCGACCTGCGGGCGCCGGAATCCGGGTTCAGCGACTACCCGGCGCAGGACGCGCCCCGGGCGCCGGGGGTGCGCGCGCAGCCGCGGCGCGTCGACCCGGAAGTCGTCGCCGGCAAGCCGGTGTTCGTGCTGTACCGGCCTTCGCGGGGCATCGAAGTCCGCGAGGAACCGCGGGACACCGACCACGTCATGGGGCGGTGACCGATGCCGATCCGCACCAACCGCGGCCGCGCCGCGGTCTACCGGCGCCTGTGGGGCTGGCCGCTGCGCTCGCCGCGCCACCTCATCGGCGCGCTCGTGTTCCTCGCGATCGTCATCACCGCGCTCGGCATCGTGCTGCCCAAGGTCGTCGGCAAGCCGCAGGCGAAGGCGTCGCCCACCACCGGGACCACCACGTCCGTCACCACGACCCCGCCGGGCGTCGCCGCGCCGGTACCGACGTCGAACCTGCCGACGCGGCTGTCCACCCCGCTGGCCACGCCGACCCCGGCCCCGCCGAACGCCGACGCCGTCCGCGTCGCCAAGGAGTGGGCCGCGGCCTGGGTGAACCACCCGGCCGGCATGACGTCCGACCAGTGGCTCGCGCAGCTGAAGCCGTTCACCACCGAGGAGTACCTGCCGGTGATGGGCACGGTGGACCCGGCGAACATCCCGGCCACGAAGGTGACCGGTGACCCGGTCGTCGGCACGTCCTACCCGAACTCGGTGCAGCTGACCATCCCGACCGACGGACCCAAGCTCGCGATCACGGTCATCAGCACCAACGCCGGCTGGCGCGTCGCCGACTACGACCAGGCGAGCTGAGCGTGCGGCGCCTGGGGTTGTGGCTGGGGCTGATCGTGTTCGTCGCGATCGGCGCACTGGTCGTGACCGCGGTCGCCGCGAAGGTCGTCATCGACAACCAGCAGGCCCAGGCGGGGAGCATGTCGCTGATGAGCTGCGACGCCTCGGTCGGGCCGACCCAGCCCGGCCAGGGCGAGCGCGGCACGGTCGACGCGTCCAAGCTCGACGACGAGCAGCGCGGCATCGTCGCGGTGATCATCTCGATCGGCAAGCAGCGTTCGCTGGCGCCGCGCGCGTGGCAGGTGGCGATCCAGGCCGGGATGACCGAGTCCGGGCTGCACAACCTCACCTACGGCGACCGCGACTCCCTCGGCATCTTCCAGATGCGCCCGTCGATGGGCTGGGGGACGGTCGCGCAGGTCACCGACCCGACGTACGAGGTCAACAAGTTCTACGACGTCCTGCTCGCGGTGCCGGACTGGGAGAACAAGCGCCCGGGCGACGCGGCGCAGGCGGTCGAGCGTTCGGGATTCCCGGACCGCTACCACAAGTGGGAGCCGATGGCGGCGACCCTGGTGGAGAACGTCGGCCAGGTCGTCGACGTCGTCGCCTGCGGCACCGGGCTGGGGCAGCTGCTGCCGCCGAGCCAGGCCGCGGCGCAGGCGATCAGTTTCGCGCTGGGCGAGCAGGGGAAGCCGTACGTGTGGGGCGCCACCGGCCCGAACTCGTACGACTGTTCGGGGCTGATGCTCCGCGCCTACGAGTCGGCCGGGATCATCCTGCCGCGCGTGTCCCGCGACCAGTACCACGCCGGCGCGTTGCTGCCGGTCCGAGAAGCGCAGCCGGGCGACCTGATCTTCCTGGCCACCGACCCTTCGGACCCGAATAGCATCCACCACGTGATGATGTACCTGGGCGACGGCAAGGTCGTCGAGGCCCAGCAGACCGGCGTGCCCGTGCACACGCGGCCGTTCAAGTTCGACGAGGCGGAAGTGGTTCCGCAGGCGGTCCGCCCCGGCGTTTAGCATGGGTCGCAGAGGGCCTTGACACGAATCGGCCGATTCACCCGACGTCGCGGCGCTTTCCACGAGCAGGCGGCCGCGTACTGGCAGAGGATGAGCACGTGGGACGTAAATTCGGCAAGCGAGGCAAGTCCGGCGGCAGCGAGCCCCGGGACCCGGCGTCGCTGTTCGGCGCGCCCCAGCCACCCCGGCAGTCGGCCCGCCCCGCGTCGAGCACGCCCCTCGCCGACCAGCTGAGCCAGGGATATCCGGGGGTGGACGCGGGCTACGTCGTGCTGCCGAGGTCGCTGGCGGAGGGCATGTCCCTGCCGTGGCAGCACCAGATGGCGGCCCTGCTGGCCCAGTTCCACGCGGAGCACGCCCGGCTGGCGTGGCCGATCTACCGGGTGGTGCCTTCGCGGTACGAGAAACTGGCGGACCTCGACGAGGAGCAGCTCGCGGAGGCGGGCTACCTGGTGGAGATGGACGCCGACGGCGAGATGGTCTACCGCGAGCGGAGCGGCCGGAAGGTCGAGGACCCGCTGAACACGACGGTGCTGGTGTCATCACTGGACCCGATCCCCAAGCCGGTCGCACGTCCGGCTCCGCCGCCTCCCGGGGCGCGTCCGACGCCGGGGCAGGCGCCGGCGCCGATGAACATCGGGCCGGCGCCGGTGTGGCGGACGGTGCCCCAGCCGCCGCCGGCACCTTCGGTGCCGGGGACGCCGGAGCAGCCGGTGCCCTGGGGACGTCCGGAGGAGGGCGGGGCGGGTTCGGCGGAGCAGTCTGGGCCTCGGCATGCGGCACGTCCGGGAGCTGGTGCGCCGACTGGTTCGTCTGCTGCGTCGCCTGCCGGTTCGCCCGCTGTGTCGTCCGCCGGTGCGCCGGCTGTGGGGTCCCCCGGTTCGCCTGCCGATTCGCGCGCCAGTTCGTCTGCTGCGGAGTCGCGGCCGGTCCGAACGGAGCGGCCCGAGACTCCCGCGCGCCCCGCCGAGACACAGCCGGCTCCTGCTGCGTCGGTTTCTCCCGCGGTGGAGGAGAAGCCGGTCCACCCGGTCCCGCCCGACTTCCAGGCCGGACCGCCGACGATGCCGGCCGGCGTCGCGCAGCCGTCGCCGGAGATCAGTGCTCCTGAACCTGCCGACGAACCGGAGCCGGCTCACGGCAGTGCTCCGACGGAGGACGCCGCCGAACCGGTCTCGGATGCCGGTTCGGAGTCATCGAGTGGCGAGCGAGAATCGTCGCCCGGTGTGATCGGCTCGCACCTGCCCCGGCCGCCGTGGGGGACCGCCGACCTTTCGGTTTCCGGCACCAACCCGGCCCTGGCATCCGGGACCCCGATCGAGACTCCGGCCCCTGGGGCTATCCCCGCACCGGGGCACGTCGAAGACCCGGCCGCCGCGCAGGGGCAGGTTCCCGAGACCAGCCCGGCCGCGGCGTCGGAGGAGGTGCCCGCCGCGCAGGGGCAGGTTCCCCAGCCCAGCCCAGCCGTCGCGCAGGGGGAGGTCCCCGAGTCCAGCCCGGCTGCCGCGCAGGAGCCGGCTTCCGAGCCCGCCCCGGTCGCTGCACAGGAGCTGCCTCCCGGGCGGGCGCCGTTGGACCAAGGCCCGCCGCCCGAAACCTCGCCGGGGCCGGTTCCGGGGTCTAGCCAGGCGCACGCACGAGAAGCGATTTCCGACCCTGCGCCGGCGCCGGAGCCCAGTCCGGCTCCGCCGCAGAGCGAAGGGCTCAGCTCCGCGCACGCTCAGCGCCCGGCCGACCCTGCCTCGCAGGCGCCGTTTTCGGGATCGACTCCGATCCCAACGCATGCCACTCCGCTGGAGCCGGCGCCCGGCCTCAGCCCGGCCCCGCCGTCGAACGAGGGCGTGAGCCCCGCACAAGGACCGGCCGCCCCGCCCCCGGGATCGACTCCGGTTCGCACGCCAGCGGCTTCGGAGGCGGCGCCCGGCACGGCCTCGTCGCAGAGCCAGGGATCCGAGCTCAGCTCGGCGCACGCTCAAGACCCTGCCCCGCTCCCGGGCTCAACTCCGGTGGAGGCCACGCCGCCGGAGCCGGTGCCCAGCCCTAGCCCGGTTCTGCCGCACAGCGACGGCCCCGCGCATGCTCAAGGACCGGCCGAGACCACTTCGGCTGCCCCGCAGGCGCCGCTCCCAGGACCAACTCCCGCGGAGGCCACCCCGCCCCAGGGACCGGTGCCCGGCCCGGCCTCGTCGCAGCCCGAGGGCCCCGGACTCAGCCCGGCGCATGCTCAAGGACCCGCCGACCCCGCCCAGGCCGCCCCGCAGGTTCCACTTTCGGGGGCGGCTCCGGCGCAGGCCTCTCCGCAGGGCCCGGCGCCGGCGCAAGCCACCCCGCAGCGGCCGCTTTCCGGGGCAGCTCCAGCACAGGCCACTCCGCAGGGCCCGGGCCCAACTCCCGCGCAAGCCACCCCGCAGGAGTCGCTTTCCGGGGCAGCTCCGGCGCAGGCCTCTCTGCAGGGTCCGCCCTCTGGCTCGACTCCCGCGCAAGCCACCCCGCAGGGGCCGCTTTCCGGGGCAGCTCCGGCGCAGGCCTCTCTGCAGGGTCCGCCCTCTGGCTCGACTCCCGCGCAAGCCACCTCGCAGGGGCCGCTTTCCGGGGCAGCTCCGGCGCAGGCCACTCCGCAGGGCCCGGGCCCAACTCCCGTGCAAGCCACCCCGCAGGGGCCGCTTTCCGGGGCAGCCCCGGCACAGACCACCCCGCAGGGCCCAACCCCCGCGCAAGCCACCCCGCAGCGCCCCACCTCAACTCCGGCCCAAGCCACCCCTCAAGCGCCGCTCCCCCCACCACCGGGCACCACCCAAACCCCCCGCCCCAAGCCCGTCTTCCCGGGCCCGGAGTCGACCCCCCAACCGTTCCCCACCCGCCACGCCGCCCCAGCTCGGCCGGTCTTCCCGGGCCCCGGCACCATGCCGCCCGTTCCGCCCACCAGCGCGCGCCCGGTCTTCCCCGGCAAGGACACCCCGCTCCCTCAACCGACGACCCGTCCCGAGCCCGAAACCCCACCTCGAGGCACCCCGCGCGGGTGGTTCGACGAACACCCCGAACAGCAGGAAGAACCCCAGGACTTCGGGCCCACCGGCCAGCCGACCGAGATCCCCTACAAGTACAAGCGCTGACAGCCGGGCGGGCAGCTGCCAGGCTAGGGGCATGTCCAAAGACCCGAACCCGGACCAGGGGTGGTACTACAACACCCGCACCAACCAGGTCGAGCACCTCGAACGCAGCCGCAGCGTCGACCTGCTCGGGCCCTACCCGGACGAGGCCACCGCCCGGCGGGCGCTCGACATCGCCAAGGAACGGACCCGGCAGGCCGACGCCGCCGATGCTTCGTGGAACGACGACTAGACCGGTAGCTGCGGGCCCAGGACGAAGTCGGGGTCCACCTGCGAGGCCAGGTCGGCGCCGGCCCACGCCGTGGCGTTGCGCAGGTGGAACTCCACCGCCTGGCGCTGGTAGCGGGCCCAGTCGCGCTGCTCCGCGTCCACCGCGGCTCGCATCGAAGCCAGCGTCTCCCGGTTGCGGGGCTCCAGCTCGGTGATCGGGCGGGCCGTGCCGCGCTCCGCCGCGCGGACGTGGCGGGACGCCGACAGCCAGCCCAGCAGCGCGTCGCCGACCTGGTCCTGGAGGAACTCGACGTCCTCCGCGTCCGTCACCTTGTTGCCCACCACCACGAGCCGGACGCCGAAGTCGCGGGCGTAGTCCGCGTACTGGCGGTACACGCCGACGCTGCGCACCGTCGGCTCGCACACCAGGAACGTCACGTCGAACCGGGTGAACAGGCCCGAAGCGAACGCGTCCGCGCCCGCCGTCATGTCCATCACGACGTACTCGCCGTCGACGTCCACCAGGTGGTTGAGCAGCAGCTCCGCGGCTCCCACCTTCGAGTGGTAGCACTTGACGCCCAGGTCGTCCTCGTCGAACTGGCCGGTGACGCCGAGCCGCACGCCGCCCAGCTGCCGGAAGCACGTCGAGAAGACCGGGTTGTCCTCGAACGGCCGGACCAGGCGGGAACCGCGGCCCGGCGGGGTCGTCTTGATCATCGACGCCGCGTCGGGGATGCGCGGGTTGTCGCCGCGCAGGTAGTCCTTGATCAGGGCCATGTTGTCGCCGAGCGTCGGCCAGGCCAGTGCTTCTTCCTCGGTCGCGCCGAGCGCCACCGCCAGGTGCTGGTTGATGTCGGCGTCGATCGCCAGCACCGGCAGGCCGGCGTCGGCGAGGTACGCGACGAACAGCGACGAGAGCGTGGTCTTGCCGCTGCCGCCCTTGCCGACGAACGCGATCTTCACTTGTCGGGCACCCTTCTGATAACGAAGACGGTTTTCATTATTGCCGGATCAACGTACACCCGACCGGCCCGCGCCCGATCGGGCGATCATCGGCCCCTTCCGGGGTTAGGGTTGGGGGGTGCCTCCCCTGGTGATCAGGACACACTCGGCGGGCGGGGACTTCGGCCCCCTGCGCGCCGAGTTTTCGCTGCCGGAGTCGTTCGGGCCCGACGTGCTGGCCGAAGCGGAGGCGGCGGTGCTCGACCCGCTGGCCGAGCCTCGCGAAGACGCGACCGCGCTGCCGTTCGTCACCATCGACCCGCCCGGGTCCAAGGACCTCGACCAGGCGATGGTCGTCGAGAAGACCGCGCGCGGCTTCCGCGTGCACTACGCGATCGCCGACCTGGCCGCGTTCGTGCCGCCCGGCGGCGCGCTCGACCGCGAATCACGCCTGCGCGGGCAGACGCTCTACCTGCCCGACGGCAACGTCCCGCTGCACCCGCCGGTGCTGTCCGAAGGCGCCGCGAGCCTGCTGCCCGGCGAGGTCCGGCCCGCGGTGCTCTGGACCATCGAGACCGACGAAGCCGGCGAGCCGACGTCCACGCGGGTGCGCCGCGCGCTGGTCCGGTCCACCGAGCAGTTCGACTACGAGACGGTGCAGGCCGCGCTCGACGCCGGGAACCCGCACCCGTCGGTGGCGGCGCTGCCCGAGCTGGGACGGCGGCGGCGCGAACTGGCCGTGCGCCGCGGCGCGGTCGAGCTGCAGCTGCCGGAACAGGAGATCAGCGGCAACCCCGACGGCGGCTGGGTGCTCGCGCGCCGGCCGCGGACGGTCGTCGACGCCTGGAACGCCGAGATCTCGCTGCTCACCGGGATGGCGGCGGCGCGGATCATGATCGACGCGCGGGTCGGCGTCCTGCGCACGCTGCCCGACCCGGAACCCGAGGCCGTGGACTGGCTGCGCCGCTCGGCCGACGCACTGGGCATCGCGTGGGCGCCGGAAGCGACCGTCTCGGAGTTCCTGTCCGCCTTGGACCCCGGGCAGCCGGCTTCGATGGCGCTCTACGCCGACACGACGCGGCTGCTGCGCGGTGCGGGCTACACGGCGTTCGACGGCGAACTGCCGGCGCTGACCACGCACGCGGGCATCGGCGGCGCGTACGCGCACGTGACGGCGCCGATCCGGCGGCTGGTGGACCGGTTCGCCACGGAGATCTGCCTCGCCGTCTCGGCGGGCCGTGAGGTGCCGGCGTGGGTGCGCGCGGCGCTGGCGGACGTGCCGGAGCGGATGAGCGCGTCGGACACCCTCGCCGCGAAGGTCGAGCGGGCCTGCATCGACCAGGTCGAGGCGTGGGTGCTGGCCGAGCACGTCGGCGGCGAGTTCAGCGCGGTGGTGCTGCGCGCGGACGAGAACAAGGCGGAGATCCTCGTCGAAGACCCGACGGTGATGGCGAAGTGCGCGGGGGAGAAGCTGACCGCGGGCGAGCGGATCGGCGTCCGGCTGACCGCGGTGGACGTCGAGCAGCGGAAGGTGTCGTTCGAACGCGCATGACCCACCTCGTCGACGACCTCGGGGAGCCGGTGCCGCTGTCCGGTCCGGCTTCGCGCGTGGTTTCGCTCGTGCCGTCGCTGACCGAAGCGCTCGAAGTGAGCGCGCCCGGACGCCTGGCCGGCGCCACCGACTACTGCACGCACCCGTCCACTTTGGACGTCCCGCGGGTGGGCGGGTCGAAGTACCCGAAGCTCGACCGGGTCCTGGACCTCGCCCCGGACCTCGTGCTGGCCAACTCGGAGGAGAACCGCCAGGAGGACGTGGAACGCCTGCGCGCCAACGGGATCCCGGTCTGGGTGATGACCGCGGCGGCGTCCGTGCCCGCCGCGCTGGGCTCGCTGCGGCGGATCCTCACCCAGGCGTGCGAGCTGGACGAGCCGGGCTGGCTGGTCGAAGCGGAGGAGCTCTGGCGCGAGACCCGGCCGGTGCGCTTCCACGCGGTGGTCCCGGTCTGGCGCAAACCGTGGATCGTCCTGGGCCGCGACACCTTCGGCGGCGACGTCCTGCGCCGCGTGGGCGTGGCGAACGTCTACGCGGGCTCGGCCGAGCGTTACCCGCGGCCGGACGTCGAGGAGCTGCGGGCGCACCTGCGCGCGGACGCCGACCTGCTGGTGCTGCCGGACGAGCCGTACCTGTTCACCGCGGAGGACGGCCCGGACCACTTCCCGGACGCGCGGTACGCCCTGGTCTCGGGGCGGCACCTGACGTGGTACGGACCTTCGCTGGTCGAGGCGCACACCGCGCTGACGGAGGCGCTGGGCGGCGGCTAAGCCCGCAGCCAGGTCGCGAGGCGGTCGAAGTGCTCGCTCGTCAGCCCGGTGTGCGCGTCGACCGGGATCAGCTCGGTGGGCAGCTCCGCGCGGCGGTCGAGGAACGCCTGCCGGGCGGCGGGGAACAGGTCGAAGTCGTCGTCGAACCAGGCCAGCGGCCGGCCCGCGGCGAACCGGCCGACCGGCCCGAACTTCCACGACGGCTGCGGCCCGGCGAACTCGACCACCGGCAGCGGCGGCAACCCGATCGCCGGGCCGATCTGGCGGTTCGCCCGGTGCTCCCAGCTGGTCGCCCAGGCCAGCTCGGCGTTCGCGGCGGCGGCCAGTGCCAGCAGCGTGGGGCCGTGGTCCGGGTTGAGCCAGATCCGCAGCCGCTTGCGGCTCCAGCGGGAGAGCCGCAGCCGGTGCTCGAGGTAGCCGGCGGGTTTCGCGTGGCGCGCCGCGGCCCACGGGCTCAGCGGGCCGTCCACGTCGAGCAGGATCAGCGGTCTCACCCCTGCTTGGTAGCCGGTCCCGGGCCCGGGAACAAGAGATTGCGCCCGGCGCGGTCGCCTGACACGGTGAGCCGATGCTGAACGAAGTGGCCGACGGTGTCTGGGTCCGGCAGAGCACGTGGGTCTGGAGCAACACCACCGTGGTCCGCACCGGCGACGGCCTGCTCGTGGTCGATCCCGGCATCGAGGGCGCCGAGCTGGACGAGCTCGCCGACGACCTCGAGCGGCTCGGCCTCCCGGTGGTCGCCGGGTTCTGCACGCACCCGCACTGGGACCACCTGCTCTGGCACCCCCGCTTCGGTGACGTCCCGCGCTACGCCACCGCCGCCTGCGCCCGGATGGCCGGGGAGGTGCGGGAACGAGCGCAGGCGATGGCCGCCGAGACCGCGACCGGTGTTCCGCTCGACGTCATCGGCCTCCTCACCCCGCTGCCGGCCGACGGCGGACCCGTGGCCGGCGAGGTCGTCGAGCACGACGCGCACGCCGTCGGGCACGCCGCCCTTCTGCTCGCCGACCGCGGTGTCCTCCTCGCCGGCGACATGCTCTCCGACGTCCTGATCCCGCTCCTCGACCCCCGCCGCACCGGGCAGCAGGAGGCCTACGAAGCCTCGCTCGACCTGCTGGGCAAGGCCGCCGAGCACGTCGACGTCCTGATCCCCGGCCACGGTGCCGTGGCCCGGGACCAGGAGATCGCCGCCCGCTTCGCCGTCGATCGCGCCTACCTCGAAGCGCTGCGGCGCGGCGAAGAACCGGCCGACGAGCGTTGGGGGAAGCGCCGGTAGCTCAGAGCGTCAGTCCGGTCAGGACGGTCACCCGCTCTTCGGTGAAGTCCGCCATCGCCGACGCCGGGCCCTCGCGGCCCACGCCGGAGTCCTTCACCCCGCCGTAGGGCATCTGGTCGGCGCGGAAGCTCGGTACGTCGCCGACGAGCACGCCGCCCACCTGCAAGGCCGCCGACACCTCGAACGCCGTCGGCAGGTCGCGCGTGAACACCCCGGCCTGCAGCCCGAAGCGGGACGCGTTGATCCGCTCGACGCCCTCGGCCACCGAGGCCACCCGGACCAGCGAAACCACCGGGCCGAACACCTCCTCGGCCATCACCGAAGCGTCCTCGGGGACGTCGGCCAGCACCGTCGGCTCGACCGTGGCGCCCGACCGCCCGCCGCCCGTGAGCAGGCGGCCGCCCGCGGCCACGGCCGAAGACACCCACGATTCGACCCGCGAAGCCGCGTCGGCGTTGATCAACGGGCCGACGTCGACACCGTCGGCACGCGGATCTCCGGTCCGCAGCGCCTCGACCTGTTCCAGCACCTTTTCCTGCACCGCGTCGAAGACGTCGGAGTGCGCGTAGACCCGCTGCACCGAAATGCACGACTGGCCGGCCTGGTACATCGCGAAGGTGGCGATCCGCTGCGCCGCGAAGTCGAGGTCCGGCCAATCCGGGCAGACGAGGACCGCGCCGTTGCCGCCGAGCTCGAGGGCCACGTGCTTGCGCGGGACGCGGTCGCGGATGGCCCAGCCGACCGGGACCGAGCCGGTGAACGACACCACCGGCAGGCGCGGGTCCTCGACCAGCTGCGACGACGTCTCGTTGTCCACCGGCAGGATCGACCACGAGCCGGCCGGCAGGTCCGTCTCCGCCAGGATTTCGCCCAGCAGCAACGCCGTCAGCGGCGTCGCGGGCGCGGGCTTGAGCACGATCGGCGCGCCGACCGCGATCGCCGGGGCCACCTTGTGGGCGACCAGGTTGAGCGGGAAGTTGAACGGCGTGATGCCCAGCACCGGGCCGCGCGGCACCCGGCGCACCAGCGCGAGCCGTCCGGTGCCGCCCGGGTCGGTGTCGAGGCGCTGCAGCTCACCCGAGAACCGGCGGGCTTCCTCGGCCGCCCAGCGGAACGTCGAGACCGCGCGGCCGACTTCGCCGCGCGCCCACTTCAGGGGCTTGCCGGACTCGGCCGTGATGAGCTGCGCGATCTCTTCGGACCGCTCGCCCAGCGCGCGGGACACGTGGTCCAGCGCGCCGGCGCGGACGTGCGCGGGCAGCGTCGCGAACTCGCCGGCGACGTCGTGCGCGGCCTGGACCGCGGCTTCGACGTCCGAGGCGGACGGCACGAAGTGGGCGCCCGCGGAAGAGCCGTCGAAGGAGTGGCGGACCTCGGCGGTCGCACCGCCGGTGACCGGCTTTCCGGCGACCCAGAAGGGGAAAGTCATGCGAGAGCCTCCGTGCGGACAGCGTGTTCGAGGACCGAGAGGCCCTCGTCGAGCAGGTCGTTGGGCAGGGACAGCGGCGGCAGCAGCCGGACGACGTTGCCGTAGGTGCCGCAGGTCAGCACCACGACACCGGCCCGGTGGCAGGCCGCGGCGACGCGCTTGGTGAGGTCGGCGTCCGGCTCGGTGGTGCCCGGGCGCACGAACTCCGCGGCCAGCATCGCGCCGCGTCCGCGGACGTCGCCGATCACGCCGGTTTCCGAAGCCAGCGCGCGCAGCCGCGGGAGCACGGCGTTTTCGATGCGCTTGGCCGACTCCGCCAGGTTCTCCGCCTTCATCGTCTCGATCGAGCCGAGCGCGGCGGCGCAGGCGATCGGGTTGCCGCCGTACGTGCCGCCCAAGCCACCGGACGCCACCGCGTCCACGAGTTCGGCGCGGCCGGTGACGGCGGACAGCGGCAGGCCGCCCGCGATGCCCTTGGCCGTCGCGATCAGGTCGGGCACGACGTCCTCGTCGGTGGAGGCGAACCAGGAACCCGTGCGGCAGAAGCCGGTCTGGACCTCGTCGGCGACGAACACGACGCCGTTTTCCCGGCACCACGCGGAAATCGCGGGCAGGAAGCCGCGCGCGGGCTCGATGAACCCGCCTTCGCCCTGGATCGGCTCGAGGACGACCGCGGCGACCTGGTCGCCGCCGATCTGCTTCTCGATCCGGTCGATGGCCAGCGCGGCCGCTTCCGGGCCGGCCAGGCCGTCGCGGTAGGGGTACGAGCCCGGCACGCGGTAGACCTCGGGCGCGAACGGGCCGAAACCGTGCTTGTAGGGCACGGACTTCGCGGTCATGCCCATCGTCAGGTTGGTGCGGCCGTGGTAGGCGTGGTCGAACACGACGACCGCCTGGCGGCCGGTCGCCACCCGCGCGATCTTCACGGCGTTCTCGACGGCTTCGGCGCCGGAGTTGAACAGCACGGACTTCTTCGCGTGGTCGCCCGGCGTCAGCTCGGCCAGCGCTTCGCAGACCTCGACGTACCCCTCGTACGGCGTGACCATGAAACAGGTGTGGGTGAACCAGCACGCCTGCTTGCGGACGCGGTCGACGACCGCGGGCGCGGAGTGCCCGACGTTGGTCACCGCGATGCCGGAGCCGAAGTCGATGAGGACGTTGCCGTCGGCGTCGGTGAGCAGCCCGCCGCTGGCGGAGGTGACGTAGACGGGCAGCACCGAGCCGACCCCGGCGGCGACGGCGTTCGCGCGGCGCTCCTGCAGCTCGCGCGAGACGGGGCCGGGGATCTCGGTGCGCAGCCTGCGCTGCCGGGGCGCCGGGGCCTGCGGCTCGGCGGTGGTGCTTGCGGTCACGGCGTGCTCCTGCGGACGCGGACGGGGTGGACGTCCTCAGGATGAGTCCCGCCGCGACCGCCGTCAGCTGGCCGTTCCGTACAAGAAGGCGCGTAGAATTGGCCGTTATGGCACTCACGCTGGCCGGACTGGCCGCCGACCGCCCGCTCGGGCTGCGGGTGCTGACCGGCGACGACCTCCTGGACCGCCCGATCGGCTGGGTGCACCCGACGGAGCTGACGGACCCGCAGGCGTTCCTCGAAGGCGGTGAGCTGCTGCTGACCACCGGGCTGGCCCTGGACGAGGAGTCGGCACCGGCCTACGTGCGCCGCCTGGTCGCCGCGGGGGTCGCCGGGCTCGGCTTCGGTGTCGGGCTGAGCCACGACGCCGTCCCGCGGTCGCTCGTCTCGACGGCGGCCGACGTCGGGCTCCCGGTGCTGGAGGTGCCCCGCGAGACGCCGTTCATCGCGATCACGCGCGCGGTTTCGCGGGCGGTGGCGGCCGACGAGTACGCGGCGACGGTCCGGATCGGGCGCGCCCAGCAGGAACTGACCCGCACGGCGGTCGGCAAGGGCGGCCCGCCGGGGGTGCTGCGCAAGCTGGCGAAGCTCGTCGACGGCTGGGTGCTGCTCTTCGAACGCACCACGGTCGTCGAAGCCGCTCCGGCGAGCGCGCGGGCGTACGGCGCTTCGCTGCGCGAGGAGCTGGAGCGCCTTCGCGCCGGCACGCGGGTGGTCGTGCTCGACGAGCAGGAAGTCGTGCTGCAGACCCTCGACACGAGCGCGCGGCGGGTGCTCGCCGTCGGGGCGTCGCTCGACACCGCGGCGCACCACATCGTCAACACCGCGGTGTCGGTGCTTTCCCTGGCGCTGGAACAGGATCGCGCGCAGGCCGCGGCGCGCCAGGCGTTGCGCACCGGGGTGCTGGAGCTGCTCGTCGGCGGCCAGGCCGAACTGGCGTTGCGGGTGCTGACCGCGTCCGGGGCCGAGGCGCCGGCCGCGCCGTGGTCGGTGCTGGCGTTCACGGGCGCGCCCGCCGCGCGGCGCAAGCTGCTCGGCGCGCTGGAGAGCGAGCCGGTGTTCGCGGCGCGCCGGGGACCGTCGGTGGTGGCGTTCGGTGCGGCCGACGCCGTGACGGACGCGGCGCTGCGGGTCGGCGGCCTGCACGGCGGGCTGGCCGGTCCGGTGTCCCCGGCGGACTTCGCGGCCGGCCTGGAGCAGGCGGAGCTGGCGGCCGGGGTGGCGGAGGCGGAGGGGAAGGTCCTGGTGTCGGCGGCCGAGCACACCGGCCGCGGCCTGCTCTCGCTGATCGAACCCGCCGTGGCGCAAGCGTTTGCGCGCGGGGTGCTGACACCGTTGCGGAACCACGACGAGACGGGTCGCGGCGACCTCGTGGACTCCCTGCGCTGCTGGCTGGAGCACCACGGCCACTGGGACACCGCCGCGGCGCGCCTGGGCGTCCACCGCCACACGCTGCGGAACCGGATCAGGAAGGCCGAGGAGCTGCTGGGCCGCGACCTCGACTCACCCGGCGTCCGCGCCGAGCTGTGGGTCGCGCTCCAGGCTCGTGAGTGAGGAACAGTGTTCTGACACTGTGTCCTGTCTCAGGACCTCACAGACAGATCTGGCTCAGGACTTCCCGGACAGTTTCTGGTCAGCGAGGCGTTGGTAGCGTACCGACCGGTCCAGCGTGAGCTGGCAGGGTGACCGTGTCGCCGACCATGACGGTGACACGGTCACCCTGCCAGTAAACGGTGGCGGTCCGGTGCGCCCAGGCGCGGCCCAGAACGAGGGAACATCCGGAGAAGGCGATCACTCCGGTGGCCGAGACGGGCCGGGTGGTGACACCGCTGGGCCGGCGCGGGCCGGTGGCGGGGGTGGCTTTCGGTCGGGTGTCGTAGCGTTGCTGGGGTGTCTGGCCGTCCAGGCTTTGGTGGCGACGGTTGTTGTAGATCGTCCGGTATTCGTCGAGAAGCTGTTGCAAGCCGGTGAGATTCTCGGCGGGCGGTCGGGCGGCGAGCCATTTCTGCAGGGTCTGGTGGACGCGTTCGTCCTTGCCGCAGGTCTGCGGGTGGTGCGGGGTGGACGCGATGGTGGTGATCCCGAGTTCGGCGAGGCGGCGTTCGAGTTCGACCATCCGGCCGCGGTGTTTGCCGGTGAAGGCCAGCCCGTTGTCCGAGAGCTGCCTGACGGGCAGGCCGTAGCCGGCGAAGGCCTGTTGCAACGCGGCCCAGGTGCCGGCGGTGGTCTCGCCGGTCGCGGCGTGGGTGCCGACGTCGAGGCGGGAGTGGTCGTCGAGGATCTGGATGATGCAGACTTTGGTGCCGTCGGCGAGGGGGTGCTCCATGCCGTCGATCTGCCAGCAGCCGTTGGGGTCGGCGTATTCGTACCGGCGCCGGGTCCGGGGTTTCTTGCGGGGTTGCGGGACGATCTGGCCGTGGGCGCGCAGGATGCGGTGGATTGAGGCGCGGGAGGGAAGTGGGAGCTGCCCGGTGTCTTCGAGTCGCCAGCGGATCGAGATCGGGCCGTTGTCCAGGCCGTCGTCGGCGAGTTCCTTGCGGGCTCGCAGCACCGCCTCGGCCACTGCCGGGCCGAGTGCGGTCGGGTGGTGGTGCGGGGCGGTGCTGCGGTGGGTGAACCCGTCTGCGCCTTCGGCGCGGAACCGGGTGACGTATTTGTAGAAGGTGTCTCGGGACAGGTCGTGTTCGTGGCAGAACCGCGCCACGTTGATCTTTTCGCCGTGGGCGACTCGGGCGACCGCGGCGATGAACTCAGGATCCATCGAAAACCCTGCTCTGCCCATCGAAGCATGGTCACCGTTGAGGGTGTGGTCACCGTGTTGATAGGCCGGTCAGTGTCTGTGAGGTCCTGAGACATCAACTGTCGGCGAAGTCCTGAGACTCGACACAGTGTGCTAACCCTGTTTCTCACTCACGAGCACGATCGGGGAGTCGCCGCAGCGCCGCAGCACCGGGCCGGGTTCCGCGCCCGCCGACCACCAGGCCGGGACGTCGACCTCCCGCACCAGCGAGCCCGTCGGCTGCCGGACGCTGTTCGACACGATCACCCGCCCCTGCGCGTTCAGCAGCGCCGCCCCGCGCCCCAGCGCGCGCAGCCGCGGCCGCACCGCCCGCTCGAACTCGCGCACGTACACGTCCGCGCCCACCACGCCGGCGAACGAACCGCCGCGGGACACCGGGATCGTGAACGTCAGCGTGTACTCGTCGGTGCAGAGGTAATCCACGTACGGGCCGTTGATGTGCCGGCGCCCGGTGTCGCGCGGGACCGTGAACCACGACTGGCGCGTGTAGTCGAGGAAGTTCTCGCTGCCCGGGTCGAGGCTGATGAACAGCTGGGCGGGGGGCGAGCCGGCCGTCCACCACTCGAAGCCGAACTCGGAATCGGCGAGGACGCGGGGCGCGCTGACGAAGCCCGCGCCGATGATCAGCCCGCCCAGTGCCTCGGTGACCTGCGGGCGGATCCGGTGCAGGGCCGCCGCCGACGGGGTCTCCGCCAGCACCGATTCGGCCGCCGCCAGCAGCGGCTTCAGGCGTTCGAAGACCCCTTCCACCAACGCCGAGACCTGCTCGACGACCTCGTCGCCGGCCAGCGTGCGGGTGTCGTTCACGGTGCTCACCTCGGGTGTGCGGAGTACTGCGGAGTTTAGGGGGCCAGCAGGCCGAGGTGCACGTCCGCCAGCCGGTCGAGCGCGCCGAGGAGGTGCTCCTCGGTGAGCTTGCGGGCCAGGTCGCCGTCGGCCGCGTCGATCGCCGCGGTGATCGCCGCGTGCTCCGCGCAGGAGTGTGCCCCGGGCTCGAGCGGCAGCCACAGCAGGCCGCCCAGTTCGCTCTGCAGGTGGACTTCTTCGTGCGTGAGCCGCGGGGACTGCGCGGCCGCCGCGACCTCCAGGTGGAACTGCCGCTCCGCCCGCGTGAAGTCGATGCCGTGGGCCGTGCGGAGGTCGTCGGTCGCCAGCCGCAGCCGGGCGATGTCCTCGGGGGAGCTGCGTTCGGCGGCCAGCTTCGCCGCGGCCCCGGCGATCGCGAGGTAGTGGTCGCCGACGTCCCGGAGGTCGGACAGCGACACCTCCTGCAGCCGCGCGCGCCACGCGTCCGACGGCGGGTCGGCCGGCGCGCGCACGAAGCTGCCGCCGCTGCGGCCCCGGCGCGTCTCGACCAGGCCCTGCTGCCGCAACGCCACGAGCGCTTCCCGGACCGTCACGGTCGAGACGCCGAACTGCGCGGCCAGGTCGGCCTCGCTGGGCAGCTGCTCCTCGTCGGCGAGGAAGCCGAGCGTGATGGCGTCGACCAGCCGCGCCGCCACCGCTTCCGCCCGCCCGACCTGGCCGAGCGGCGCGAACATGGCGGACCGCGCGCTGTGCGACATGCCCTGGCGCATCGTGCCCCTTCGCCCGTCGGAGTACCCGTTCGCACCAATCTTGCCCGATCCTCTTGTCCTATTACATATGGACTTATATGTTTTAGCCTCCGACTGCAGCTGGGAGTCACCGTGCAGGAGCTGAAGCACTACGTCGGCGGCGCGTACGTCGAGTCCAAGTCGGGCCGGACGGCCGAGATCGTCGACCCGGTCACCGGGCGGCCCTACTGCACCGCGCCGATCGCCGGGCCCGAGGACGTCGACAACGCGCTGCAGGTCGCCGCGGCCGCGTTCGAGACCTGGCGTGCGACGACCCCCGCCCAGCGCCAGCTCGCGCTGCTCAAGATCGCCGACGCGCTCGAAGCCCGCGCCGACGAGATCGTCCGCGTCGAGTCCGCGAACACCGGCAAGCCGATCGCGCTGACCACGGCCGAGGAAATCCCGATGGTCCTCGACCAGGTCCGCTTCTTCGCGGGCGCCGCGCGCGTGCTCGAAGGCCGCTCGGCCGGTGAGTACCTGGAGGGCCACACGTCCTTCGTGCGCCGCGAGCCCGTCGGCGTGTGCGCCCAGGTCACGCCGTGGAACTACCCGCTGCTGATGGCCATCTGGAAGATCGCGCCCGCGCTCGCCGCCGGCAACACGATCGTGCTCAAGCCGTCCGACACCACCCCGGCGTCGACGCTGCTGCTCGCCGAGATCGCCGGCGAGTTCCTGCCGCCGGGCGTGTTCAACGTGATCTGCGGCGACCGCGACACCGGCCGCGCGCTGGTCGAGCACGACATCCCGGCGATGGTGTCGATCACCGGCTCCGTCCGGGCGGGCATCGAAGTCGCCAAGTCCGCCGCCAACGACGTCAAGCGCGTGCACCTCGAGCTGGGCGGCAAGGCGCCGGTCATCGTCTTCGCCGACGCCGACCTCGAAGCCGCCGCCGAAGCGATCGCCGTCGCGGGCTACTTCAACGCGGGGCAGGACTGCACGGCCGCCACCCGGGTGCTGGTGGCCGACGAGGTGCACGACACCTTCGTCGCGGCGCTCACCCGCCAAGCGGAAGCGGCGAAGACCGGCAAGCCCGACGACGAAGACGTCGCCTACGGCCCGCTCAACAACGCCGCCCAGCTGGCGAAGGTGTCCGGGTTCGTCGACCGGCTGCCGGCGCACGCGACCGTCCACTGCGGCGGGCACCGGGCCGGCGACGAGGGCTACTTCTACGAAGCCACCGTGGTCTCCGGCGTCCGCCAGGACGACGAGATCAGCCAGAACGAGATCTTCGGCCCGGTCATCACCGTCCAGCGGTTCTCCGACGAGGCCGAAGCGCTGAAAGCCGCGAACGCCGTCCAATACGGCCTGGCGTCGTCCGTCTGGACCCGCGACCACCAGCGGGCCATGCGCGTGTCGGCGAAGCTCGACTTCGGCTGCGTCTGGATCAACACGCACATCCCCCTGGTCGCCGAGATGCCGCACGGCGGGTTCAAGAAGTCCGGCTACGGCAAGGACCTCTCGCTATACGGCCTCGAGGACTACACCCGCGTCAAGCACGTGATGAGCGCACTGTGAGGCTCGCGATGCCCAACCAAGCACCGGCCGAGACGCGGGAAGAGCCCGCGGCGCCCGGAAGCACGCGCCCGGCGATCCGGCTTTCCGGGCTGCGCAAGCACTTCGGGGACGTCCACGCGGTCGACGGCGTCGACCTCGACATCCCGCCGGGCGAGTTCTTCTCCATGCTCGGCCCGTCCGGCTCCGGCAAGACGACGGTGCTGCGCATGATCGCCGGGTTCGAGCTGCCCACCGCGGGCACGATCGAGCTCGAAGGCCGGGACGTGAGTCAGCTCGCGCCGTTCGAGCGCGACGTCAACACGGTGTTCCAGGACTACGCGCTGTTCCCGCACATGACCGTGCAGCAGAACGTCGAGTACGGCCTGAAGGTCAAGAAAGTCCCGAAGCGGCAACGCCGCGAGCGCGCGCTGGAAGCGCTGAAGACCGTGCGGCTGGCGGACTACGGCTCGCGCAAGCCCGCGCAGCTGTCCGGCGGGCAGCGCCAGCGCGTCGCGCTCGCCCGCGCGCTGGTCAACCGGCCCAAGGTACTGCTGCTCGACGAACCGCTCGGTGCGCTCGACCTCAAGCTGCGCCAGGCGATGCAGCTGGAGCTCAAGCAGATCCAGCGCGATGTCGGCATCACGTTCGTCTTCGTCACCCATGACCAGGACGAAGCCCTCACCATGAGCGACCGCATCGCGGTGTTCAACGACGGCAAGATCGAGCAGGTCGGCCCGCCGGAGGAGGTCTACGAGCGCCCCGCGAGCGCGTTCGTCGCCGGGTTCGTCGGGACGTCGAACCTGCTGGGCGGGCGCGGCGCCGAGACGGTCATCGGCCGGCCGGGGCTGTTCAGCATCCGGCCGGAGAAGATCCGCATCGACGGCGACCTGTCCGAACCCGCCGCGGTGGGGGACACCAGCGCCACCGGCACGGTCACCGACGTCGTCTACGCCGGGGCGACCGTGCGGTACGCCGTGGCGCTCGACGCGGGCGGTCAGCTTTCGGTCGTCCGGCAGAACACCGACGGCGGCGCGACGTTCGCCGACGGCCGCGTCCGGCTCAGCTGGCGCGACGAACACAGCTTCCAGGTCCAGTGACATCCGGGGCTTCGCCCCGGGCCGGGGGCTCCGCCACCCGGAGCCCCCAAAAGCGCCAGTAGTTCCCAGAAGGGTTGCCATGAAGAACAGGAAGACGCGGCTCGCCGGGCTCCTCGGCGCCAGCCTGCTGTTGGCTGCATGTGGCACGTCGGGCTCGAACTCCGCCGCGCCGCCCGGCGCGCAGGGGTTCACCCCGCCGAAGCTGGAAGCGCTCAAGGCGCTCGGGCAGCCGGAAGGCCAGCTGAACGTGCTCGCCTGGCCGGGGTACGCGGAGAACGGCTCCAACGACCCGAAGGTCAACTGGGTCACGCCGTTCGAGCAGCAGACCGGGTGCAAGGTCAACGTCAAGCCGTTCGGCACGTCCGACGAAGCCGTGACGCTGATGAAGACCGGGCAGTACGACGTCGTGTCCGCCTCCGGTGACGCGTCGCTGCGGCTGGTGGCTTCCGGGGACGCCGAGCCGGTGAACACCGCGCTCGTGCCGAACTACGCCGACGTCCAGCCGTTCCTGAAGGACAAGTCGTGGAACAGCGTCGGCGGCGTCTCCTACGGCATCCCGCACGGCTGGGGCGCGAACCTGCTGACCTGGCGCACCGACAAGGTGACGCCGGCGCCGACGTCGTGGTCGGTGATGTTCGACGCGAACTCGCCCTACAAGGGCAAGGTGATCGCCTACGACTCGCCGATCTACATCGCCGACGCCGCGCTGTACCTCCAGGCGCACCAGCCGGACCTGGGCATCAAGAACCCGTACGCCCTCGACGACAAGCAGTTCACCGCCGCGGTGAACCTGCTCAAGCAGCAGCGGCCGCTGGTGTCCGAGTACTGGTCGGACTACCTCAAGGAGTCCCAGGCGCTGAAGAACGCCGACGCCGTCGTCGGCACCGCCTGGCAGGTCACGGTCAACCTGACCAAGGGCGAGGGCGCGCCGCTGGAGTCGGCCGTGCCGAGCGAAGGCGCGACCGGGTGGTCGGACACCTGGATGGTCGCGGCGAAGTCGGCGCACAAGACGTGCGCGTACAAGTGGCTCGACTACATCGTCAGCCCCAAGGTCAACGCCCAGGTCGCCGAGTACTTCGGCGAAGCGCCGGCGAACCCCAAGGCGTGCGCGGAGATGACCGACAAGACGCTCTGCGACACCTACCACGCCAACGACGCCGGGTACGCCTCGAAGATCGCGTACTGGACCACGCCGATCCAGCAGTGCCTCGACGGCCGCACGGACGTCAAGTGCAAGGACTACGGCGAGTGGACGAAGGCCTGGACCGAGATCAAGGGCTGACCCCCGAACCCCGGGGGCGGCGGGCTGTGTCCCCCCACTCCGCCCGCCGCCCCCGGACCTCTCCCTGCGAGGTGTGATGACCGCCGTTTCCGCCTTCTTCTACCGGAAACCCAAGCTGCGCCTGGGTTTCCTGCTCTCGGCGCCGCTGCTCTGGCTCGGCCTGGCCTACCTGGGCGCGCTCGCCGCGCTGTTCGTCACGGCGTTCTGGCACACCGACGCGTTCACCGGCCAGGTCGTCGTCGAGTGGTCGCTGGACAACTTCAAGACGCTGTTCACCGACGCGGTGTACCGCACGATCACCTTCCGCACGGTCGGGATCGCGGCGCTGGTCACGGTGATCGACGCCGTCGTCGCGTTCCCGATGGCCTACGCGATGGCGAAGCTCGCTTCGCCGCGGGCGCAACGGATCCTCGTGATCGCGGTGATGACCCCGCTGTGGGCGAGCTACCTCGTGAAGGCGTACGCGTGGCGTTCGATGCTGTCCGGCAACGGCGCCCTGAGCTGGCTTTCGCCCGGCTACGGCGTCACGGCCACGATCATCACGCTGTCGTACCTCTGGCTGCCGTACATGATCCTGCCGATCTACGCGGGCCTCGACCGGCTGCCGGACTCCCTGGTGGACGCTTCGGGCGACCTGGGCGCCCGCTCGCTGCGGACGTTCCGGTCGGTGATCCTGCCGCTGACGTTCCCGGCGATCGTGGCCGGTTCGATCTTCACGTTCTCGCTGTCCCTCGGCGACTACATCGCGGTGAAGATCGTCGGCGGCACGTCGCAGATGCTCGGCAACGTCGTCTACGACAACATCGGCGCCGCCAACAACCTCCCGTTCGCGGCGACGGTGGCGACGGTGCCGGTCGTGATCATGCTCGTGTACCTGGCCGCGGTGCGCCGCACCGGCGCGCTCGACAACCTCTAGGAGCCCTCGGTGCGGACGTCTCGGGCCTTGCTGTGGACCGCGCTGGGCCTCGGCCTGGCGGTGATCTACTTCCCGCTGGTGGTGGTGCTGCTCAACTCCTTCAACGCGGACACGACGTTCGGCTTCCCGCCGACCCGGTTCACGCTGGAGTGGTGGAGCCGGGCCACGTCGAACGAGGGTGCCCTGCACGCGCTGTGGACGAGCGTCCAGGCGGGGCTCGCGGCGACGGCGATCGCGCTGGTGCTCGGCACGATGGCCGCGTTCGCGCTGCAGCGCTACCGGTTCTTCGGCCGCAACCCCGTGTCGCTGCTGATCATCCTGCCGATCGCGCTGCCCGGGATCGTCACGGGCATCGCGCTGAACAACGCGTTCCGGACGATCCTGGGCATCGACCTCGGCCTGCTGACGGCGATCATCGCGCACGCCACGTTCTGCATCGTGGTGGTGTTCAACAACGTCGTCGCGCGGCTGCGCCGGATGGGCGGGAACCTCGAGGAAGCGTCGATGGACCTCGGCGCGACCGGCTTCACGACGTTCCGGCTGGTGACGTTCCCGATGCTCCGCTCGGCGCTGCTGGCCGGCGGGCTGCTGGCGTTCGCGCTGTCGTTCGACGAGATCATCGTGACGACGTTCACGCTGGGCACGGGCATGGAGACGCTGCCGATCTGGATCTACAACAACCTGTTCCGCCCCAACCAGGCCCCGGTCGTCAACGTCGTCGCGGCGGTGCTGGTCGTGGCGTCGACGGTCCCGGTGTACCTGGCCCAGCGCCTGTCGGGCGACACGGCGTCCGGTGGCCGGCTCTAGTGCACCGACCGGACCGTGCCGCCGTCGACGCGGATCGTCGCGCCGCTGACGTAGTCCGCCGCCGGGCTCACCAGGTAGCCGACCGCGGCGGCGATCTCCTCGGGGCGGCCGAGGCGCCCGGCGTCGTTGGGCACCAGGTCGCGGGCCGCCGCGCGTTCGATGTCCGCCCACTCGGTGCCCCAGCCGTGGTCCGGCGCGATCCCGGTGAGCAGTTCGCGCACCGAGTCCACCAGGATCGCGCCGGGGGAGACGACGTTCGACGTCACGCCGGTCCCGGCGAGTTCGCGGGCGAGTGAGACCGCGAGGTTGTGCCGCGCGGCGAGCGTCGCGGTGTAGTGCGGCTGCGTCGCCATCGGCTGGATCGCCAGTCCGCCGCCGATCTGGATCACCCGGCCCCAGCCGCGCGAGCGCATGCCCGGCACGAACCGGTGGACCATCCGGACCGCGGAGACGACGTTCGCCTGGTACATCGCGCTCCAGGCGTCCGGCGTCGCCGCGGTCCAGGAGAGGTGGTCGTACGCCCCGGCGTTGTTGACCAGGACGTCGACCTCGCCGGCGGCTTCCGCCACCGCGTCGGCACCCGCGTCGGTCGACAAGTCGCCGAGGGCCACGCCGGCCGCGCCGATCTCCGCCGCGACCTTCCCGGTGCGGGCGGCGTCGCGGCCGTGGACGACCACCGCCGCGCCTTCGGCGGCCAGCAGCCGGGCGATCGCTTCGCCGAGGCCCGCGCTCGAACCGGTCACCAGAGCTCGTTTACCTGCCAATTCGAGGTCCACGGAACACTTCCGATCATGTCTACAGTCGTATACTTACGAGCTAAGTCTACACTCGTATACATGAGAGCCCGCAATGCCGCCGCCACCCGCGAAGCGATCCTGAACTCCGCGCTCGAAGCCTTCACCCGCGCCGGGTACGACGGCGTCGGCGTGCGCGAGATCGCCGAGTCCGCCGGGGTCACGGCGATGCTCGTGAACCGCTACTTCGGCTCCAAGGAAGGGCTCTTCGCGGAGGTCGTCGAAGCGGCGATGGCCGAGCGGACCGTGCTCACCGACGACCCCGCCACGCTCGCCGCGGACATCGCGGCCGCGCTGGTGCGCCGGACCGCCCCGGACGCCGGCCGGCTCGACCCGTTCCTGCTGATGCTGCGGTCGGCGCCCAACCCGCGCGCCGCGGAGATCCTGCGGGCGGGCATCGAGCGGCACGTCGAGAAGCACCTCACCGACGTCCTCCCGGCGGCGGCGGGCACCGAAGGCCCGGCGCTGGTCCTGTCCGTGATCGCCGGGTTCTGGGTGCTGCGCACGCTCATCGGCAGCACCGAGCTCGCCCGCGCGGACGAAGCGGTCGTCAAGCGCAAGCTGGAAAGGGTGTTCGCCGTCCTACTGGCGGAATGAGTCCGTCGCCGCGCGCAGGGCCGCGAGCATGCCCGGGTCGGTCACCGCGTGCCCGGCGCCTTCGACGAGCTTCAGCTCCGACCCCGGCCAGGCCCGGTGCAGCTCGTACGCCGTGATCGGCGGGCACACCGTGTCGTAGCGGCCCTGCACGATGACGCCGGGGATGCCGGCGAGCTTGCCCGCGTCGCGGACCAGCTGGCCGTCGGCCAGCCAGGCGCCGTGGCGGAAGTAGTGGACGGCGAGGCGGGCGAAGGTCAGCGCGAACGCCGGTTCGGCGTACTGGCGGACGAAGGATTCCTGTGGCACCACCGAAACCGTCGCGCCCTCCCAGGTGCTCCACGCGACCGCGGCCCGGTGCCGGACTTCTTCCGAGGGGTCTTCGAGCAGCGTGGCGTACGCGGCGAGGGGGTCGTCCCGCCGGTCGGCCGGGATCGGGGCGAGGAAGGCTTCCCACTCGCGCGGGAACAGGTTGGCCGCCCCGCCGCGGTAGATCCAGTCGAGCTCGCTCGGCCGCACGGTGAACACGCCGCGCAGGATGATTTCGCTGACGCGCGAAGGGTGCGTCTCGGCGTAGGCGAGGGCGAGCGTCGCGCCCCACGAGCCGCCGAAGAGCTGCCAGCGGTCGATGCCGAGCCGTTCGCGCAGCAGTTCCATGTCGGCCACCAGGTGCCACAGGGTGTTGGCGGTCAGGTCGTCGGCGCCCGGCGTCGACTGCCCGGAACCGCGCTGGTCGAACAGGACGATCCGGTACGCCGAAGGGTCGAAGTGCCGCCGCGCCATCGGTGCGATCCCGCTGCCGGGCCCGCCGTGCAGGACCACCACCGGCTTGCCGTCGGGGTTGCCCGCCTCCTGGCACCGGATCCGGTGACCGTCCCCGACGTCCAGGAACCCTTCGGCGCGCGGGGGGAGTGGCGGGTAGAGCTCGTCCATGCCCGTCACTTTGCCGGAGGGTCCCGGCCGTCGTCCCGACACCCCGCCGCCAGGGATCGGGACGACGGCCGAGAAAGGTGGGAGCCCGCCCCCGCCGCCGGGCTGAGCGGGCTCCCGTCCGAGGGGCGTCAGCCGCCGTGGTGAGGAGGAGCCGGAAAGGGGAAGCCGCCGGTGCGGTCACGACGGCCGAACATCCGCGCACGCATTTCCCGTCCTCCTCGTCGAGGTTCGATGCTTCGTCGTGGCGGCGACGGGCTAAACGCTAAGCCACGAGCCGAACACGAGTCAAGAACATGATTGATGTTCATGGATGTGAACGCCCGCTGTGAGGACGCTGAGTGTCCCCATCCCCCTTGCCCGGTGTTAACGAATGGGCCGGTACTTTCCGGTGTCGGCGGTGCTCGAAAAGGGGACGGAAAGGCACGGAATGTCCGCGGTGACCTACGTCGAGGCGATTGTCGTCGGCGCCTTGCAAGGGGTGTCGGAATTGTTTCCGGTGTCCAGTCTCGGCCACAGCATCCTGTTGCCCGCCTGGCTCGGCGGTACCTGGCAGCGGGACCTGAGCATCGGGAAGGATTCGCCGTACCTCGCGGTGCTCGTGGCGATGCACGTCGCCACCGCGCTCGCGCTCGTGCTGTTCTTCCGGAAGGACTGGATCCGGATCATCGGCGGCCTGTGGACGTCGATCCGCCACCGCGAGGTCCGCACCCCCGACCAGCGCCTCGCGTGGCTGCTCGTGCTCGCCACCATCCCGGTCGGGCTGGCCGGCCTGCTCTTCGAAGGGCTGCTGCGGGACTTCCTCGGCAAGCCCGTGCCGGCGGCGATCTTCCTCGCGCTCAACGGCGGTGTGCTCTACGCGGCCGAGAAGTTCTCGCACAAGAAGCCGTCGGGCGACGACGACACAGTGGATTTCTCGGCCGAGGAAACCCTCGTCATGCGGGCGGTCACGGTCGAGGAGAAGACCGACGTCCGGCTGGCGAAGCTGCGCGTGGGCGAGGCGGTGCTGGTCGGCGCGGCGCAGATCCTCGCGCTGCTGCCCGGCATCAGCCGCTCGGGCATCACGATGGTCGCCGGCCTGCGCCGCGGCCTGGACCACGAAGACGCGGCGCGCTTCGCGTTCCTGCTCGCCACGCCGGTGATCCTCGCCGCGGGCGTGCTCAAGATGCCGACGCTGTTCGCCCCGGAGAACCACGCTTCACTCGGTCCCGCGCTCGTCGGCAGCGTCGTCGCCGGGGTCGCTTCCTACATTTCCGTCCGGTTCCTCACCGGATACTTCGAAACGCGCACTCTGACCCCGTTCGCCATTTACTGCGTGCTCGCCGGAATCGGCAGCCTGATCTTCTTCGCGGTCTGACGTGCCACTGACGCTCGACGCCCCGGCCGTCCTCTGCGTGCTCGTCCTCGGCACGCTCTACGTCCGCGCGGCGCACGGGCGCGGGTGGCCGCGCGGCCGCACGACGGCGTTCCTCGCCGGGCTGGCGACGATCGTCGTCGTCACGTGCTCTCCGCTGGCCGTCTACGACACGACGTTCTTCTGGGTCCGCGCGGTCCAGACGGTCACGCTGCTCATGGTCACGCCGCTGTTGCTGGCCCTGGGCGCCCCGATCCGGCTCCTGCTCGACACGCGGCCCGCGGTCCGGCTGCGGCGCCACGGCCGCGGGAAGGTGGCGCGGGCGCTGACGTTCCCGCCGGTCGTCACGCTGACGCTGGTCGTGCCGGTGCTCGTGCTGTACCTGACCCCGCTCTACGACCTGGTGCTGCGGTCGTCGCTCGTCGACGGCCTGGTCCGGCTCGCGCTCGTCCTGTCCGGCTTCACGTACTTCTGGACCCGGCTCGGCCTCGACCCGACCCCGCGGCGCGACCCGCACCTGGTGTCGGTGTGGATCGCGTTCACCGAGGTGATCTTCGACGGCGCGCTCGGCCTGGTCCTGTGGCTGGGCCCGCTGCTCGCGCCCGCGCACTACGCCGCCGCCCACCCCGGCCACGGCCCGGACCCCCGCACCGACCAGATCATCGGCGCGGGGGTGCTGTGGATCGGCGGTGACGTCGCCGGCCTGCCGTTCGTCGTCGCGTTGTTCGTGCGGTGGGCCCGCGACGACGAACGGCGCGCGAAGCAGATCGACGTCCAGCTGGACGAAGCGCCCGCGACCGGGCTGTGGTGGGAGAACGACCCGGCGCTGGCCGAGCGGTTCCGGCGCCGGTGACCGAGGTGCCCGAGCGCCCCAATGTGGCGTTGGTTGCGTCCAGCGCACCCAATGTGGCGTTCGGTGCGTCTGACGCACCGAACGCCACATTGGGGCGCTTCAGGACGGTGTCAGTCGTGGAAAGCGTGTTCCGGCGCCGGGAACTCCCCGCGGCGGACGTCCTCCGCGAACGCCGTCGCCGCGTTCTGCAGCACCGTCGCCACGTCGGCGTAGCGCTTCACGAACCGCGGGGCCTTGCCTCGGCGCAGCCCGGCCATGTCCTGCCAGACGAGCACCTGGGCGTCGCAGTCCGGGCCCGCGCCGATGCCGACCGTCGGGATCTTCAGCTCCGCCGTGACGCGCTTCGCGGCTTCGGCGGGCACCATCTCCATCACCACCGCGAACGCCCCGGCCTCCTGCAGCGCCAGCGCGTCGGCGAGCAGCACGTCCGCTGCTTCGCCGCGCCCCTGCACCCGGTAGCCACCGAGGTTGTGTTCACTCTGCGGGGTGAACCCGATGTGGCCCATCACCGGCACGCCGGCCGACGTCAGCGCCTCGACGTGCGCGGCGAACCGCCGCCCGCCTTCGAGCTTCACGGCGTGCGCGCGGCCCTCCTTCATGAACCGCACCGACGTCTCGAGCGCCTGCTGCGGCGACAGCTGGTAGGAGCCGAACGGCAGGTCGGCGACCACGAGGGCCCGCTTGACCGACCGGGTCACGGCCCGGACCAGCGGCAGCAGCTCGTCCACCGTCACCGGCAGCGAGGTGTCGTAGCCGAACACATTGTTGGCCGCGGAGTCGCCGACGAGCAGCACCGGGATCCCGGCCTCGTCGAACAACGCGGCGGTGTACATGTCGTACGCGGTGAGCATCGGCCACGGCTCGCCGCGTTCCTTCAGCTCACGCAGGTGGTGCACGCGGACTTTCCGGCCCGTCGCCGGCTTGGTGCCGGGTCCGGTGCCGTAGGGGGCCGCTTCTTCGGCGGGCCCGTTCGCGGGGGCAGACATCGTCGTCGACCGTCCTTCCCTCGAGGCCTCGGTGAGGTCCCCGGGTCGTGGAGCAGGGGCGTCCCAAAGCGTGGCACGCGCGCGTGCGGGCCCCCAACCTCCTGGGACCAGCTTCACACCCTCGGGGACGACGGCTCCACCAAGGTCGCGAATGACTCATTGGGGACCTCCGAGGTCCCCAATGAGTCATTCGCGACACCACAGCAGCAGCCGGCACCACCCGACCTCGACGGGAACACCGGCCTGAACGTCCCCTTCAGAGCGGCGGGACCGGGGCGACTTCGCCGGGATCCTGCCCTCGGGGACGACGCACCGTCAGCCTTCAGGTTGATGCCCGGGGACAACCAACCTGTGTTCACTGACGTCAAGAAGACGGCATGAGCACCGATCGGCCGCGAAAGGCGACGAAAGCAACGATGGGAACCCTCGCGAGCACACGCCCGCGCCTCCCGAAGTGGAAGGCGAAGGCGGGCGGCATCGTCGCGACCGTGGTCCAGCTGGCCGCGGTGTTTTCGGTGATCCTCCTCTTCACGAACGGCCCGCACGGGCGCCTGCTCAACGGCATCGACATGGCGTTCTCCGTCCTCAGCGTGCCGACCAGCGCGAGCCTGGTCATGGTGCTGCTGCTCGTGGTGCTCGGCGGGGCGCTGCGGCGGCGCAAGGCGGCGGCGCTGTACACGCTGGTGCTGTTCCAGGTCGGCGGCCTGGTGCTCACGCTGGCCCTGCAGGCGACGCTGCTGTGGTCGCCCGAACTGCTGACGCTGGGCCCGAAGCAGGTCCGGCACATCCCGGCGCAGGTGTGGGCGCTGACCGTGGCCGACGTCGTCTCGATCGCGCTGATTGTGTTCCTGCTCGCGCTGCGCCCGGCCTTCCCGGCCCGGCTCGCGCCGAGCGCCTGGCGCGACGGCCTGACCGCGCTGTTCGGCGGGTTCGCCGCGGTCATCCTGGTCGGCTGGGGGCTCGCGGAAGCGTTTCCCGGGCACCTCGGCGACACGTGGGAGCGCTTCGCCTGGGTCGTGAACCACGCCACCGGCGAGAACCTCCAGCTGCGCCGGATCGGCGTCGGCGAGGGGCCCGCCTGGCTGGACGTCTTCATCGACCTCAGCGCGACGGCGGTCGCCACCGCGGCGCTGTACCTCCTCTTCCGCGGGGTCCGCAGCCGCCGCCTGCGCACCGACGACGAGGAGCTCCGCGTGCGCGAGCTCCTGGCCGCGCACGGCGAGGACGACTCCCTCGGCTACTTCGCGACCCGGCGCGACAAGAGCGTCGTCTTCTCGCCGAACGGCCGTGCCGCGGTGACCTACCGCGTGCTCGGCGGCACCAGCGTCGCCAGCGCCGACCCCATCGGCGACCCCGAGGCGTGGCCGGACGCGGTCCGCGCGTGGCTCGACGAGACGCGCACGTACGGCTGGACCCCCGGCGTGCTCGGGGCGAGCGAAAGCGGCGCGAAGGCGTACACCGACGCCGGCCTGCGGGCACTGGAAATCGGCGACGAAGCGGTCCTCGACGTCCGCGAGTTCAGCCTCGCCGGCCCGGAGCGGCGTTCGGTCCGCCAGGCCGTCAAGCGCATCGAGCGCGCCGGCTACACCTCGCGGGTCCGCCGCCACGGCGAAATCCCCGACGGCGAGATGGCCGACCTGCTGGCCAGGGCCCAGGCCTGGCGCGGCGCCGAGACCGAACGCGGGTTCTCGATGGCGCTCGGCCGGCTCGGCGACGCCAGCGACGGCCGCAGCGTGATGGTCGAGGCCTACGACGCCCGCGGCGACCTCCGCGGCCTGCTGTCCTTCGTCCCGTGGGGCCGTCGCGGCCTGTCGCTGGACCTCATGCGCCGCGACCGCGACGCCGAGAACGGCCTCAACGAGTACATGATCGCCGAAGTCGTCGCGGCCGCGCAGCACCTCGGCGCGCAGCGGATCTCGCTCAACTTCGCGATGTTCCGCGCGGTGTTCTCCGAGGGCGAGCGCATCGGCGCCGGCCCGGTGCTGCGGGCCTGGCGCGGCGTCCTGAGCGTCTTCTCGCGCTTCTTCCAGCTCGAGTCGCTGTACCGGTCCAACGCGAAGTACGGCCCGGACTGGGTGCCGCGGTTCCTCTGCTACTCCTCGGCCCGCCGGCTGCCGCGCGTCGGCATCGTCGCGGGCGCGCTCGAAGGGTTCGTCCCGACCGGGCGGGCGCGTTCGCTGCGCCTGGAGACGGTCGGCGAAGACTTCGTCGCCCGCGCCAAGGAGATCGAGGAGTCGGCGGCGACCCCGGCCCCGAAGCAGGTGCGGCGGCCCGAGCAGGTCCGGGTCCGGATCGCCAAGCTCGGCAAGCTGCGCGACGCCGGCATCGACCCGTACCCGGTGGGGTTCCGCCGAGACGACCACATCGGCGACGTCGTGCGGAAGTTCGGCGGCCTGGCGGCGGACACGGCCACCGGGCACCGGGTCCGGATCGCCGGGCGCGTGCTGAACCTGCGCATCCTCGGCGGGCTGTGCTTCGCCCGCGTCAAGGACTTCAGCGGCGAGATCCAGCTGATGCTGGAGGCGGGCGAGCTCGACCTCGCCCGCTGGCGGACCGGCGTCGACCTCGGCGACCACGTCGGCGTCAGCGGCCAGGTCGTGACGTCGAAGCGGGGCGAGCTCTCGGTGCTCGTCGACGAGTGGACGGTCACCGCGAAGTGCCTGCACCCGTTGCCGGACAAGCGGAAGGGCCTCACCGACCCGGAGACGCGGGTCCGGCAGCGCTACCTCGACCTCGCCGTCAACCCGGACTCGACGAACATGCTCCGGCTGCGGTCCACCGTGGTCCGCGCGGTGCGCGACCGGCTGCACCACGCCGACTACCTCGAAGTCGAAACGCCGATGCTGCAGACGGTGCACGGCGGCGCCAACGCGCGCCCGTTCGTCACCCACATCAACGCCTACGACATGCGGATGTACCTGCGGATCGCGCCCGAGCTGTACCTCAAGCGGCTGTGCGTGGCCGGCGTCGAGCGGGTCTTCGAGCTCAACCGCAACTTCCGCAACGAGGGCGTCGACGCGACCCACAACCCCGAGTTCACGATGCTCGAGGCGTACCAGGCGTACGCGGACTACGACACGATGCGGACGCTGACCCGCGAACTGGTCCAGCACGCGGCCGAAGCGGCGTACGGCGCCCAGGTCGTGCGGCGCCCGGACGACGGCGGGAAGCTCGTCGAGCACGACATCTCCGGGGACTGGCCGGTGATCCCGGTCCACGATGCCGTCTCGCGGGTCTTCGGCGAGCAGATCGACTCGGGGACGTCGGTGGCCGAGCTGCGTCGCCTGTGCCTGGCCGCCGGCGTGCCGGTGGGGGAGGACCCGAGCCACGGCGACCTCGTGCTGAAGGCGTTCGAGCACCTCGTCGAGGGCGCGACCGTGCTGCCGACCTTCTACACCGACTACCCGACCGACGTCTCGCCGCTGACCCGCCAGCACCGCGCGGACCCGCGGCTGGCCGAGCGCTGGGACCTCATCGCGTTCGGCTCCGAGGTCGGCACCGCCTACACGGAGCTGACCGACCCGATCGAGCAGCGGCGGCGGCTGGAAGCGCAGTCCCTGCGCGCGGCCAGCGGCGACGTCGAGGCGATGGAACTGGACGAAGACTTCCTGCTCGCCCTGGAACACGGCATGCCGCCGACCGGTGGCCTCGGCCTGGGCGTCGACCGGCTGCTGATGATGCTCACCGGGGCGTCGATCCGCCAGACGGTCCTGTTCCCCTTCGTCCGTCCGCACGCGTAACGAGTCAGCCGACAGGCAAGCGTCACACCGCCAGGTCGCGGCCGTTCGCTTACTGTGTGCCTCGTGCGCACGGCTCGGATCGCCTCGGCCCTCCTGATGGGGGTGGCCGTCCTCGGGTATTCGGGGTGGCTGCTGGAGTTCTTCCTCCCGACGGGCGTCTCGCCGGTCCACGACCCGGTCGAGGCGCTGCTGGCCGGACCGCCGGTGTTCCGGGTCCTGCTGGCCGTCTCGGGGGTCGCGTTCCTGCTCGCCGGCCCGCCGCTGCACCGCCTCGGCCCGGTCCAGTGGTCGGCGCGGCTCAGCTCCGTCTCGGTGAGCGCGTTCGGCCTGGTCGTGCTGGTCCAGGCCGCGTACCCGGAGCGGAGCGACCTGATTTCGTCGCTGCTCAGCGTCGTACTGGTGGTCGGCGTGATCAGCCTGATCCTGTGGTGGCCGCCGGGCTGGCGCGCGCTCGCGGTGGCCGGGCTGGCCGTGGTGATGGCGACCTGGCTGGCCGTGGTGCTGTCGCGGCAGCTGGACGCCTACGAGGGGGTCTTCACGCGGGTCCAGCTGGTCGTGCGGGCCGCGATGTACGGCATCGGCGGCGCGTACGCCTTCGTCAAGCCCGCGCCCCGGCACGCGCACCGATAGCGCGGTTTTCGTCCGGAACGTCGGTGCCGGGTGGCACGATCGCCGCAGGAGTCCCTTTGCGGAAGGATCGACATGGCGGGAAACGTGCGTCCGGTGGCCGACGAGCGTGACGGGCTGCTGAGCTTCCTGGAGCAGCAGCGGTACGTGCTGAAGTTGGCGGCACACGGGTTGACGGACGATCAGGCGAGAACCACGCCGACGAAGAGCTCGCTGTCGGTCGGCGGGCTGATCAAGCACGTGGCGGCCACCGAGGACGGCTGGCTGGACACGATCCTGCAGGTGCCGCAGAAGCCGTTCGCGGAGAGCGTGGCCGAGTACGAGTCGGCGCACCGGCTGCTGCCGGACGAGACGCTGGCGGGCGTGCTGGCCCGCTACGACGAGGTCGCGGCGCGCACGGCCGAGGTCATCGGCGGCATCGAGGACCTCGGCCAGGCGGTGCCGGTGCCGAAGGGCGTGCCGTGGTTCCCGCAGGACGTCGACGCCTGGTCGGTCCGGTGGGTGCTGCTGCACCTGATCCAGGAGACGGCCCGCCACGCGGGCCACGCGGACATCGTCCGCGAGCACATCGACGGCGGCACGGCGATGCCGTTGATGGCGGCGGCCGAAGGCTGGCCGGAGTCCCCGTTCATCAAGCCCTGGCAGCCTGCCTGAGAAAAGCTTTCAGAACAGGGTCGGCTCGTCCGCCAGGGCGCCTTCGATCACCAGCATCCGGCGTTTCGTGTCCACGCCGCCGCGGGCGGAAAAGCCGCCGTCCTTGCCGCCCGCGGCCAGGACGCGGTGGCACGGCACGACGATCGGGAACGGGTTGTGCCCCATCGCCTGCCCGACGGCCTGCGCCGACCCGGGCTGCCCGAGCCGGTGCGCGATGTCGCCGTAGGTCAGCGTCTTGCCCGGCGGGATCGTCCGCGCGACCTCGTAGGCCCGGCGGTTGAACTCCGGCACCGCCGAGAAGTCCAGCGGGATCGACGTCAGGTCCGGCCGCGCGCCGCCCAGCAACGCCACGATCCCGTCCACCGCCGCCCGGACCGCGGCCGGCGGCGTGCCCTCGGCCGCGTCGGGGAACCGCCGCAGCAGCCAGGCGCGGGTCCGTGCGCCACTGCCTTCGGGCAGGGACGTGCCGATCACGACGTCGTCGCGCCACGCGAGCCCGCAGACCCCGATCGCCGTGTCGAACACCGTGAAGCCCGTCATGCCGTCAGCCTACGACTGAAGAGGGGTACCGCCGCGGCAATTGATCGCTAAGTTCGGTTTGGGCGGATTTCGAGGAGGACGCGTGCGGCGACTGGTTCTGGTGACGGCACTGCTGCTCGGCCTGATCGCCACCCCGGCGGCGGCGGACCCCCTGGTCATGCCGCACGTCGTCGTCACGCACCACACCTGGTGGGCCGAGCAGGTGGTCGAGCACGCCGGGGGCACTGTCGTCGCGAGCTACCCGCAGATCGGCGTGGTCGTCGCGTACACGGCGAAGGACGACTTCGCCGCGAAGGTCCGTGCGACCCCGGGCATCGACGCCGTCGGCGCGACGCGCACCGCGAAGGTCCCGAAGGAGTTCTTCGCGCCCCGCAAGGACGTCCGTTACACCGGCCCGAACTCGCCGAACTCCGGCCAGGTCCCGCCCGAGGGCACCGCCTGGGACGTCCCGGCGCTGCACCTCCCCGAAGCGCACGCGGTCACCGAGGGCAGCAAGCGCACCGTCGTCGGTGTGCTCGACGTCGGCGTCGACGACACCCACCCGGACCTCGCGGGTGCCTTCGACCGCAAGGATTCCGTGTCCTGCCTGGCCGGCTGGGCCGACCGGAGCCCCGGCGCCTGGCGGCCCACGCTCGACGGCCACGGCACGCACGTCGCCGGCACGATCGCCGCCGCCCGCAACGGAACCGGGGTCGTCGGGGTCGCCCCCGGCGTCCGGATCGCCGCCGTCAAGCTGGCCGAGCTCGACGACACCGAGACCGCCGAGAGCATGGTCTGCGGGTTCGTCTGGGCCGCCGAGCACGGGTTCGCCGTGACCAACAACAGCTACCGCTCGATCCCGTGGCGCTACAACTGCGACGACCAGCCGGACCAGGCCGCGGCGAAGCTCGCCGTCGGGCGGGCGGTCGCCTACGCCCAGCGCCGGAACGTCCTCGTCGTCGCCTCGGCCGGCAACGCCGGGATCGACCTCGACACCCGCTCGGTCGACCGCGAAAGCCCGGCCGACAGCACCCCGGTGGAGCGCGCGATCGACCCGACCTGCACCCGGCTGCCGCACGAGCTGCCCGGCGTCGTCGGTACGGGCGCGCTCGACGAAAAGCTGCTCAAGGCGAGCTTCTCGAACTACTCGGCGTCGCGGATCAGCGTCGCCGCGCCCGGCGCGCGCGTCTGGTCGACCTGGCCGAACGGCGAATACCGGTCGGCGAGCGGGACGTCGATGGCCGCGCCGCACGCGAGCGGCGTCGCCGCCCTGATCGCGAGCGAACACCCGCGCTGGAGTGCCGAGCGCGTCAAGCGGGCCCTCTACGACACGGCGACGCCGTTGCCGTGCCCGGACGCGGTGTGCTGGGCCATCCCGGTCGGCACGACGTACTACGGTCACGGGATGGTCGATGCGGCGAGCGCGGTCGGCGCGGGATGATGGCGCGGTGCTCGATCACCTCGTCTACGCCGGCCCCGACCTCGCCGCTGCCGTCGCCCGCGTCGCCGACCTGACCGGGGTCACCCCGGCGCCGGGCGGCAGCCACGTCGGCCTCGGCACCGCCAACCACCTCGCCGACCTCGGCGCGGGGATGTACCTGGAGGTGATCGGCCCGGACCCGGCGCAGCCGGACCCGGACGTGCCCCGCCCGTTCGGCATCGACGACCTCACCGAGCCCGCGCTGGTCGCGTGGGCGGTCCGCACGACCGACCTCGACACGACGATCGCCGAGGCCCGTGCCCACGGCTTCGATCCGGGCGACGCGCGCGAGATGTCCCGCGCCACCGCCGACGGCGAAACGCTGCGCTGGCGCCTGACCCCGCCGAGCGCCCCGGGCACGCTCCGGCCGTTCCTGATCGACTGGGGCACCACCCCGCACCCGACGACCCGGGGCCTGCCGTCCCTGCCGCTCCTGATGGTGACGGCCACCCACCCGGACCCGGCGTCGGTCCACACCGCGACGGAGGCGCTCGGCCTGGAGTTCCTGGTCCGCCGCACGGAAAAGGCGACACTGACAGCGGCCCTCCGGACTCCGGACGGCCGCCAGATCGCGCTCAGCTAGGCCTTGCCCTCGCGCCACAGGTTGGTCATCGGCAGGCGCCGGTCGCGGCCGAAGGCCTTGAACGTGATCTTCGTGCCCGGCGGGTACTGGCGCCGCTTGTACTCGGCCTTGTCGACCATCCGCACGACCCGGTCGATGGTCTCCGCGTCGAACCCGGCCTCGATCAGGTCGGCGTACCCGCGGTCGCCCTCGACGTAGTCGTCGAGGATGTCGTCGAGCAACGCGTAGTCCGGCAGCGAGTCGGTGTCGACCTGACCCGGCCGCAGCTCGGCCGACGGCGGCTTCGAGATCGAGTTCTCCGGGATCGGCGGGGTCTCGCCGTTCTTCGCCGCTTCGGCGTTGCGCCAGCGGGCCAGCTGCCACACGTGCGTCTTGAAGACGTCCTTGATCGGGGCGAACGCGCCGACCGCGTCCCCGTAGATCGTCGAGTACCCGACGGCCAGCTCGGTCTTGTTGCCGGTGGCGAGCACCAGGTGACCGTCCAGGTTGGACAGTGCCATCAGCAGCATGCCCCGCGTCCGCGCCTGGATGTTCTCCTCGGCCAGGCCGGTCAGGGAAAGCTGGTCGACGTACACGCGGACCATGTCCTCGACCGGCTCGACGCGGTAGTGCGCCCCGATCCGCTGCGCCAGGTCGGCCGCGTCGTCCTTCGAGTGGCCCGAGGAGTACTTCGACGGCATCGAGACGCCGTAGACGTTGTGGCCGCCCAGCGCGTCCGCTGCCAGTGACGCGCAGACCGCCGAGTCGATGCCGCCGGAGAAGCCGAACGTCACCGACGTGAAGCCGTTCTTGTGCACGTAGTCGCGCAGCCCGACGACGAGCGCGTGCCACACCTCGGCCTCGTCCGACAGCGGTTCGCTGATCACCGGCGCGGCCGTCGGCTCGTACGACGGCAGCGGCTCCGAGCTCAGCACGCGGCGCCGGACGTGCAGGCCTTCGAGCTCGCCGTCGGCGGCGTGCCCGCCCGCGGTGAGGTCCATGTCCAGCACGAGCAGGTTTTCGACGAACTGCGGCGCGCGCGCCACGACCGAGCCGTCCGCGGCGACGACGAGCGAGTCGCCGTCGAAGACGAGGTCGTCCTGCCCGCCGATCTGGTTGGTGTAGACCAGCGGCGCGCCGGCTTCGGCGGCGCGGCGGGCGATCAGCGGCAGCCGCTGCTCGTCCTTCGAGCGTTCGTACGGCGACGCGTTCGGCGCCACGACGAGGTCGACACCCGCGCGCCCGAGCGCCGAGATCGGGCCGCCGTCCTGCCAGATGTCCTCGCAGATGACCATGCCGATGTCGAGCCCGTGGAACCGGACGACGTCGAGCGTGGTGCCCGGTTTGAACCAGCGGTGCTCGTCGAACACGCCGTAGTTGGGGAGGTGGTGCTTGAACTGCCGCGCGACGACTTCGCCGCGGTAGAGCGCCGCCGCCGCGTCGCGCGGGCCGACCTCGTCGACGTCGAGGTAGCCGATGTAGGTGAGCACTTCGCCGCACCCGGCTTCGTCGAGGCGGCGCGCCAGCGACTCCACACCTTGGCGGGAGGCCTCGGCGAAGGTGCGGCGCAGCGAAAGGTCCTCGACGGGGTAGCCGGTCAGGGACATCTCGGGGAAGACCACCACGTGGGCGCCGGCTTCGGCGGCCCGGCGGGTCCAGTCGACGTGCAGGTCGGCGTTGCCGTCGAGGTCGCCGACGGTGGGGTTGACCTGGGCGAGCGCGATGCGCAGTTGCGGCATGCCGCCATTCTGTCCCACGGCCACCCGGTCAGCCGAGCGAATGTGGGCGAAATCGAAAGACCCCCGCCCGGCAGCACCGGGCGGGGGTCTCCGAACGGAAATCTACTTGCGCTTGATCATGCTCCGGACCTTCTTGATGGTCTGCTCGAAGTCCGAGTCGAACGGGTTGTCGTGGACCAGGTACGTCCACGTCGTGTTCGCCCGCCGCACCCCGGCCTCGCCGAGGTCGATGCCCTCGTCGGTCAGCTCCGCCTCTTCGAGGGTCTTCGCCGCCCGCGAGTCGGCCTCGCCGATGATCTTGTGGAACTCCGGGATCGCCGCGCGGTGGAACTCGTCGAGCGGCGTCTCCCGCGCCAGCGCCCGCAGGTGGATGCTCTCGCGGACGTCGGTCAGGTACGCGAGGTGGTCCGACCACAGCTGGTCGATGTGGAACAGCAGCACCTCGCGGCACATCTGCTCCAGCTTCTCCTGGTCGTCGAGCTTTTCCTTCAGCTCGCCGAACTTCTCCGGGTGCGCCTTCTCAAGCTGCTCCGCCGCGTACGCGGTGCGAAGCACCTTGTCGCGGTGGGTCAGCAGGTCACGCCGCTGGCGCTCGATCAGCCGCGTGTAGCGCCACGTGTTGCGGTGGATCTCGAGGTCGACGCCCTCGGCGACGCGCTGGGCGTGGTTGAGCTGCCGCAGCGCCGCGCCGTCGGTGATCTCGCCGGTCTCCTCGTCGTCGACGATGCCCTCGGGCACGTCCGGCGCGTTCGACAGGACGAGCTCGTCGTTCAGGCTCGCGAAGAAGATCGCGCTGCCCGGGTCGCCCTGGCGGCCGGAGCGGCCGCGCAGCTGGCCGTCGAGCCGGCTCGACGGGTACCGCGCGGTGCCGATGACGTGCAGCCCGCCCAGTTCGACGACCTCTTCGCGGGTCGCGCCGTCGGTGCCGCCGAGCCGGATGTCGGTACCGCGGCCCGCCATCTGCGTGGACACGGTGACCGCGCCCTTCTTGCCGGCCTCGGCGATGATCGCGGCCTCTTCGGCGTCGTTGCGCGCGTTGAGCACGACGCACTCGAGGTCGACCTTCGCCAGCTTCTCGGCCAGCTCTTCGGACTCGGCGACGTCCTGGGTGCCGACGAGGATCGGCCGCCCGGTCTCGTGGACCGTGCGGATCTCCTCCTCGATCGCCCGCAGCTTCTGCGACGGCGACGCGAAGACGCGGTCCTCGAGGTCCTCGCGGATGTTCGGGGTGTTCGGCGGGATGACCGCGACCTCGAGCTCGTAGAACTCGCGCAGCTGCTCGGCGACGGCGACCGCGGTACCGGTCATGCCGGCGACCTCGGGGTAGCGCGCCAGCAGCGCCTGGACGGTGATCGAGTCCAGGATCTCGCCGCGGTCGGTCGCGGTGACCTGCTCCTTCGCCTCGACGGCCGCCTGGAGGCCGTCCGGCCAGCGCTGCAGCTCGGCGACGCGGCCGCGGGCGGCGTTGATGAGCTGCACCTTGCCGTCACGCACGAGGTAGTCGACGTCGCGGGTGAGCAGCGCGTGCGCGTGCAGGGCGACGTTCACCGCGGGGAGCCGGTCGGACGCCGTCTCGCCGTAGAGGTCGTCGACCTCCAGGCCGAGCGACTTCGCGACCACGGACGCGCCGGCGTCGGTCAGCCAGGCGTTGCGGCCCTCGCTGTCGGTTTCGTAGTGCAGGTTGAGCCGCAGCCGCCGGACGACCTTCGCGACCTCTTCGTCGGCGTCGGTGTGGTCGATCGAGCCGGCCATCACCAGCGGGACGCGGGCCTCGTCGACCAGCACCGAGTCCGCCTCGTCGACGATGGCGACCTCGGGGGCGGGCTGGACCAGGTCGTCGACCGACGTCACGAGCCGGTCGCGCAGGACGTCGAAGCCGATTTCGGCGACCGCGCCGTACGTGACGTCCTTGGCGTACGCCTCGCGACGCTCCTCGCGGGAGTGCGCGGGCTCGACCCAGCCGACCGACACGCCGAGCAGGGCGTACACCGGGCCCATCCACTCGGCGTCGCGGCGGGCCAGGTAGTCGTTGACCGTGACGACGTGCACGCGCTTTCCGCGGATCGCGTAGCCGGCCGCGGCCAGCGCGCCCGCGAGCGTCTTGCCCTCACCGGTCTCCATCTGCACGACGTGCTTGGTGAGCAGGCCCATCGTGCCCAGCACCTGCACGTCGAACGCGCGCTCGCCGAGCGCCCGCCGGGCGGCCTCGCGGCCCAGCGCGCACACCTCGACCAGCTGGTCGTCGCCGAACGCGGTGTCCTTCAGCGTCTCGCGGAGCTTGCCCGCCCGCTCGGTCAGCTCCTCGTCGGAGAGCTTCTCGAGCTCGGGTTCGAGCTTCTCGACCGCGGGCAGCAGTGCTTCGTAGCGGGTCAGCTCGACGCTGCCCGGCCGCTGGATGATCCGGCGGAGCTTCTTGCCCACCCGGCTGATCAGTGCTGCCACCCCTGGTCTCCCGTTCTCTCTCGCTCGACCGGCCTTCCACCACCCAACGCGACGGTGGTGCGTTCGAGTTCCGCGGCCGGATGGGACGATCCAACCGTGTTCCCTCATCCCAGCGCCAGGTCCGGTCGTCGCCGGATCACCGCAATTGCGACATCCGTGCTGATCGCGGCCTCGCTGGCCGCCTGCACGTCTCCCGGCAAGCCGGCACCGGTCGCGCCGACGACGGAGTCGCACCCGCCGTCCGGGCCGGTGCCCGCCGGCTTGGAGCGGTTCTACGGCCAGAGCCTGTCCTGGGCCGACTGCGCACCTTACGCGACGTCGGAGGACTCGCGGTCGGCGTTCCAGGCGAAAGACGTCCAGTGCGCCCGGCTGACCGTGCCGCTGGACTACGCGAAGCCGGCGGGGGACACCATCACACTGGGCCTGCTCCGGCACAAGGCCTCGGACGAAGGCGCCCGGATCGGGTCGCTGGTCGTCAACCCGGGTGGGCCGGGAGCGTCGGGCATGGTCGCGGCCGCCGGGCTGGTCAAGCCGGCCACCAGCAGCGGCCTGGCCAAGCGCTTCGACCTGGTCGGCTTCGACCCGCGCGGCATCGGCGCGAGCCAGCCGGCCATCCACTGCCTCACCGACCAGGAGCGGGACGCCGACCGCGCCGACGACAGCGAGACCGACGGCTCGCCGTCCGGGGTGCTCAAGCAGGAAGCGCAGGAAAAGGACTTCGCCGCGAAGTGCGCCCAGCGCACCGACGACGGCGCCGGGATGCTGGCCAACGTCGGCACCCGCGACGTCGTGAAGGACCTGGACGTCCTCCGTTCGGTCCTCGGCGACGAAAAGTTGACCTATTTGGGCTACTCCTACGGCACCCGGATCGGGTCGGCTTACGCCGAAGCGTTCCCGAAGAACGTCCGCGCGATGATCCTCGACGGCGCGGTCGACCCGGAGCAGGACGCGGTCGAGTCGCTGGTCGCGCAGGGCCAGGGCTTCGGGACGGCGTTCACCGAGTTCGCCAAGTGGTGCGCCGCCCAGCAGGACTGCGCGCTCGGCGGCGACGCGAACGGCGCAGTCACGGCGTTCCAGAACCTCGTCCGCCCGCTGATCGACTTCCCGGTGCCGGTCGGCGACGGCCGCAAGCTCTCCTACGAGGACGCCACCACCGGCGTCATCCAGGCGCTCTACCAGGAGAGCCTCTGGGACACGCTCAACTCCGGCCTCAACGAGCTCAAGCAGCAGCGCGGCGCGACGCTGGAGAAGCTCGCGGACATCTACAACGAGCGCGACACCGACGGCAAGTACGGCACCACGCAGGACGCCTTCACCGCGATCCGCTGCGTCGACGACCCGCGCGTCACCGACCCGCAGGTCATCCTCAAGGCGCAGGAGGAGTACGTGAAGGTGGCGCCGTTCCTCGACGACGGCCGCCCGGCTTCGGCCGCTCGGGACGCGTGCGCGTTCTGGCCGGTGCCGAACACCTCCGAGCCGCACGTGCCGAACGTCGAAGGCCTGGCGAAGACGCTGGTCATCTCGACGACCAACGACCCGGCGACGCCGTACCAGGCCGGCGTCAACCTCGCGAAGGGGTTGAAGGGCGCGCTGCTCACCTTCGAGGGCACCCAGCACACGGTGTTCCTCCAGGGCGTGAAGTGCGTGGACGAGGCGGGCGTGGACTACCTCGTCGACGGCACGGTGCCGTCGGACGGGACGCGGTGCTCCGGGCAGTAGCGGCGCTGGCGCCGGTCCTGCTGCTGGTGGCGTGCACGAGTGCTCCGGCACCCGTGCCGCCGCCCCCTTCTCCCACGCCTGACCTGGGTAAGTTCACGGGGCAGAAGCTCACGTGGACCCCGTGCGGGGACGCGCTGGATTGCGCGCACCTGACCGTGCCGCTGGACTACGCCGCCCCGGCGGGCAAGACCGTCACGGTCGGCCTGCTGCGGCACAAGGCGGCGAAGCAGCGGATCGGCTCGCTGGTCGTCAACCCCGGCGGGCCGGGCGGTTCGGGGACGGCGACGGCCGCGGCGCTGGCGAAGTCGCCGGCCGCCGCGCCCCTGCTCGACCGGTTCGACCTGGTCGGGTTCGACCCCCGCGGCGTCGGCACCAGCGAGCCGCGGATCACCTGCCGCACCGGCGCCGAGGTGGACGCGGACCGCGCGTCGGACGTCGAAAGCGATTCGTCGCCCGATGGGGTGAAGAAGCAGCTCGCCGAGACGACCGCGTACGGCGCGAAGTGCGCCGAAGCGACGAAGTACGGCAAAGAGTTCCTCGCCAACGCCGGCACCCGGGACGTCGTCCGCGACCTCGACGTCCTCCGCGCGGCGCTCGGCGACGAGAAGCTCACCTACCTCGGCTACTCGTACGGGACGCAGATCGGCGCGGCCTACGCCGAGGCGTACCCGCGCAGCGTCCGCGCGATGGTCCTCGACGGCGCCGTCGACCCCGCGCAGAGCCTGGTGGACTCGCTGACCACGCAGGCCGCGGGCTTCCAGGACGCACTGGACGAGTTCACGAAGTGGTGCGCGTGCCCGTTCGCCGGCAGCACCGAAGCGTTCCAGCGGCTCGTGCGGCCGCTGATCGCGAAGCCCCTCGCCGCCGGGACCCGCAAGCTGTCGTTCGAGGACGCGGTCACGGGCACGTTCGGCGGGCTCTACGCGCGCTCGGACTGGCCCGCCCTGAAAGCCGCGCTCGCGCAGGTGGCCCAGGGCAACGGCCGGACGCTGCTGGCCTTCGCCGACGACTACTACCAGCGCGACCCCAGCGGCCACTACAGCGGCGCGATCGACGCGTACTTCGCCGTCCGCTGCGTCGACCACCGGCGGGTGACCGACCGGGCCGCGATCGACCACGCGCACGGCGAGATGCTGGCCGGCGCCCCGTTCCTGGCCGGCGGCACGCCCGACACGAGCGAGCTCGACATCTGCTCGACCTGGCCGGTCCCGCCGACGTCGGCCGAGCACGAACCCCGCGCGCCCGGCCTGCCGAAGCCGCTGGTCGTCTCGACCACCCACGACCCGGCGACGCCGTACCGCCAGGGCGTGGCCCTCGCGGACGACCTCGACGGCGTCCTGCTGACGTACGAGGGCGTGCAGCACACGGTGTTCCTGCAGGGCAACGCGTGCGTGGACCGCGCGGGCGTCGCCTACCTGCTCGACGCGAAGCCGCCGGCCGCCGGGACCCGCTGCTAGCCGAGGTCGACCGGCTCGTTCTGCCTGGTCAGCGACAGTTCGATCATCACGGGGCTGAGGTGGTCCCCGGCCGGCGGGATCTGCGCCCACAGGCGGGCGAACCGCCGCGGGCCGTCGGCCGACACCCACACCTTGACGATGACGTCCTCGGTGACCTGCGGCAGCACGCCGTGCGCGACGGCCGCGGGCACCTTGCCGCCGACGCGCAGCGCCGCGGCGCCGTCGACGTTCTCCTTGCCCTCGGTCTCGGCGTCGGTCACGCCGTCGAGGAGCCGCTTCAGCCCGGCGGCCGGGCCGAGGAACGCCCCCACGGTGTACATCTCCGGCAGGCGCCCGACGTCGGGATCCGTCGTGACCTCGTCCTCGCGCACGGTGAAGCGGAACTTGGTGTGCCCGTCGCCGTCCTGGACGTCGGCCGTGCCGGTCGCCCCGCTGCCGTCGTCGAGGGTCGCGTCGCCCTCGATCTGCCGGAGCGGGAAGCCGGGGAGCACGCCGTTGACGCCGGCGGCGAAGTGCACGCTGCGGACCGCGGCGAACGACGTCGCGGCGTCGCGGACCAGGTCGGCGCCCGCGGGGAAGGGCCCTCGCGTGTCCGGTGATCCGGTGCAGCCGGCGGTCAGCAGGAGCACGAGCAGGAGGGCGAGGCGGGGCATGCCGCGAGGGTAGTCGTGGCCCGATCTTTGCGGACGATGTCCTCCCGGCCACTTTCGACGTCTCGCGCGCGCGGCGAGACTGCGTAGGTGACTGTTGAGACCCGTCCCGCCCCGAAGCTGCACCGCGCCTGGCCGATCGCCGGTGCCGCCTTCGTCGCGCTGCTCGCTTCCGCCGGCTTCCGCGCCGCCCCCGGCGTCCTGATCGACCCGCTGCACCAGGAGTTCGGCTGGTCCACGGCCACGATCAGCTCGGCCGTCTCGGTCAACCTCGTGCTCTTCGGCCTCTTCGCGCCCTTCGCGGCCGCGTTGATGGAGCGCTTCGGCATCCGCCGCGTGTCGGCGACGGCGCTGTTCGTCATCGCACTCGGCGCCGGCGGCACGGTGTTCATGACCGCGAGCTGGCAGCTCATCCTCTGCTGGGGCGTCCTGGTGGGTCTCGGCACCGGCTCGATGGCCATGGGCTTCGCCGCGATGGTCGCGGCCCGCTGGTTCGTCCGCAGCCGCGGCGTCGTCACCGGCGTCCTGACCGCGGCGGGCGCCACCGGCCAGCTGATCTTCCTCCCGCTCATCGCGAACCTCGCGGTGAGCTCCGGCTGGCGGACGGCGTCGCTGGTCATCGCGATCGCCGCGCTCGCCGTCGTCCCGGTGGTCCTGCTGGTCATCCGCGACCACCCGGCCGACGTCGGCACCACGGCCTACGGCGCGCCGGCCGACGCGGAGGTCACGCGCCCGGCCCCGACGACCGGCTCGGTCCGCCGGGCGCTCTCGGTGCTGCGCCAGGCCGCCCGCACCCGCACGTTCTGGCTCCTCGCGATCGGCTTCGCGATCTGCGGCGCGACGACGAACGGCCTGGTCGGCACCCACTTCGTCCCGGCCGCCCACGACCACGGCATGCCCCAGACGACCGCGGCGAGCCTGCTCGCACTGGTCGGCGTCTTCGACGTCGTCGGCACGATCTTTTCCGGCTGGCTCACCGACCGCGTCGACCCGCGCCTCCTGCTCGGCGTCTACTACGCGCTGCGCGGGCTGTCGCTGGCCCTGCTGCCGCAGCTGTTCACCGACAGCGTGCAGCCGAGCATGTGGGCGTTCATCCTGTTCTACGGCCTCGACTGGGTGGCCACGGTCCCCCCGACGGTCGCCCTCTGCGTCCGCGCCTTCGGCGACGCCGGCCCGATCGTGTTCGGCTGGGTCTTCGCCAGCCACCAGCTCGGCGCCGCGTTCGCCGCCTCGGCCGCCGGCCTGGTCCGCGACCAGCTCGGGAACTACAACCTGGCCTGGTACGCGGCCGCGGTCCTGGCGGTGCTGGCGTCGGCGGCGTCGCTGGCCATCACCCGGGCGAAGAAGCCCGTTCCGGTGCTCGCGACCTGACTTCGTCACCCTCGGCGCATCGGCTGCCGAGGTGTCGCGAATGACTCATTGGGGACCTCCAACGTCCCGAATGAGTCATTCGCGACCCTGGTGGAGCGGCTCCCACCGGACCGGAAGCGCCGGCCCGAGGCGCCGCGCGAACAAGCCCGTTCCGGTGCTCGCGAGCTGACTTCGTCACCCTCGGCGCGTCGTGAAACATCCCGTTAACACGCTGTCGTTAGGGTGCGGCCATGGATCGCCAGCAGGAATTCGTGCTCCGCACGCTCGAGGAGCGCGACATCCGTTTCGTCCGTCTCTGGTTCACCGATGTGCTGGGGTTCCTCAAGTCCGTCGCGGTCGCGCCCGCCGAGCTCGAGGGCGCGTTCACCGAGGGGATCGGCTTCGACGGCTCGGCCATCGAGGGCTTCGCGCGCGTCTACGAGTCCGACATGGTCGCCAAGCCCGACCCGGCCACGTTCCAGGTCCTGCCGTGGGAGACCCCCGACGGCGGCCCGTACTCGGCGCGCATGTTCTGCGACATCGCGATGCCGGACGGCTCGCCGTCGTGGGCCGACCCGCGGCACGTCCTCCGGCGTCAGCTCTCGAAGGCCGCCGAAGCGGGCTTCACCTGCTACGTGCACCCCGAGATCGAGTTCTTCCTCCTCGCGAACCTGCCCGACGACGGCAGCGAGCCCGAGCCCGCGGACAACGGCGGCTACTTCGACCAGGCCAGCCACGCGACGGCGACGCACTTCCGCCGGCACGCCATCGAGACGCTCGAGGCGATGGGCATCTCGGTCGAGTTCAGCCACCACGAAGGGGCACCGGGCCAGCAGGAGATCGACCTCCGCTACGCCGATGCGCTGACGATGGCCGACAACGTGATGACGTTCCGCTACGTCGTCAAGGAGGTCGCGCTGACCCAGGGCGTGCGCGCGACGTTCATGCCGAAGCCGTTCACCGACCAGCCCGGCTCGGGCATGCACACCCACATCAGCCTGTTCGAAGGCGACCGCAACGCCTTCTACGACGCCGAGGACCCGCACGAGCTGTCGGAGACCGGCAAGGCGTTCGTCGCCGGCCTGCTGCACCACGCCAAGGAAATCTCCGCGGTCACCAACCAGTGGGTGAACTCCTACAAACGCCTGATCAGCGGCAGTGAAGCGCCGACGACGGTCTCGTGGGGCCGGGCGAACCGCTCCGCGCTCGTCCGCGTCCCGATGTATTCACCCGGAAAGGCGTCATCCCGACGGGTGGAGATCCGTACGCTGGACTCGGCGTGCAACCCGTACCTGGCGTACTCGGTCATCCTGGCCGCCGGGCTGAAGGGGATCGAGAAGGGCTACGAGCTGCCGCCGCCGGCCGAGGACAACATCTGGCAGCTGAGCGACTCCGAGCGGCGCGCCGCCGGGTACGCGCAGCTGCCGCAGAACCTGGGGGAGGCGCTGTCGGAGATGGAGAAGTCCGAACTCCTCCCGGAAGCGCTCGGCGAGCACGTCTACGACTTCTTCCTCCGGAACAAGCGCGTGGAGTGGGACAACTACCGCAGCGCGGTCACCCCGTACGAACTCCGAACCCTGCTCCCGGTGCTCTGATGGGGCGGCGGCCGGTGTTCCTCGCGATCCTGGCCGCCGCACTCGTGTTCGTCACGGGCGCACCCGCGACAGCGGCACCGGCGCGCTTCGACCTCGACTCGGCCGACATCCCGGCGCTGCAGGCGCGGATGGCGTCCGGCCGGCTCACCGCCGTGGGGCTGACCAGCAGCTACCTCGAGCGGATCCACCGGATCGACGGCAAGGTCGACGCGGTGCTGGCGCTCAACCCGGCGGCCTTGAGCCAGGCCGCGGCGAGCGATGCCCGCCGTCGGGCGCACCGCCTGCGCGGCCCCCTCGACGGCATCCCGGTGCTGGTCAAGGACAACGTCGACACCCGCGACCAGTGGACGACGGCGGGCTCGCGGGCCCTGCGCAGCCTCCCGGCGAAGGACGCCACGCTGATCACCCGGTTGCGGGACGCCGGGGCGGTGCTCCTCGGCAAGGCGAACCTGTCCGAATGGGCGAACTTCCGCGCCGCGAAGCCGACGTCCGGCTGGTCGGGCGTCGGCGGTCAGACGCACAACCCGTACGTGCTGGACCGCAACCCGTGCGGGTCGTCCGCCGGCTCCGCGGCCGGCGTCGCCGCGTCGCTGGCCCAGGTCGCGATCGGCTCGGAGACCGACGGCTCGATCGTGTGCCCGGCCGGGATGACCGCGACGGTCGGCCACAAACCCAGCCTCGGCCTGGTCAGCCGCACCGGCGTGGTGCCGATCTCCGCCGAGCAGGACACCGCCGGCCCGATCGCCCGCAACGTCGTCGACGTCGCGCTGACGCTGTCGGTCCTGCAGGGCCGCGACCCCTCGGACCCGGCGACGTCCCGGTACCCGGACTCCCAGCCGACGGACTACGCGAAGCTGCTCAAGCCGGGCGTCCTGCGCGGCGCGCGGATCGGCCTGTGGCGGCTGCCGGTGCTCGGCCCCGACACCGACAAGGTCATGACGTCCGCTCGGAACTCCCTGGTCAAGGCGGGTGCGACGGTCGTCGAGGTGACCCCGCCGTACCAGGACCGGCTGCTCGAGCTGGAGTTCCCGGCGCTGCTCACGGAGTTCCACCGGGACATCGACAAGTACCTGGCGACCCGGCCGCGCGGGCCGCGGAACCTGGCCGAGCTGATCGCGTACAACCGCGCGGACCCGCTGGAGCAGACGTGCTTCGCCGGGCAGGAGCTGTTCGAGGAGGCACTGGCCGCGCCGCCGCCGACCGACCCGGGGTACCTCGCCGGCCGGGCGGAGCTGTCCGACCTCGCCCGCCGCTCCCTCGACGAGACCTTGGCGAAGTACCACCTGGACGCGATCGCGTCGCCGACGAACCCGCCGGCGTGGAAGACCGACTGCGCGGTGGGCGACAACGACGTGATCCCGTCCTCGACCCCGGCCGCGGTGGCGGGCTACCCGGACGTGACCGTGCCCGCGGGGATTGCCGGCGCCCTCCCGGTGGGTATCTCGTTCATGGGCGCCCGGTGGTCGGACGCCCGGGTGCTGGCGCTCGCGGCGGACTTCTCGCGAGCGGCTCCGGCCCGGGTTCCGCCGCGGTACTTGCCGACCTTGCCGTCGTAGCCGCGGGGGACACGCTCTGACCTGCGGCAATGGCGTTAAGTGACCCCCCTGTTCTGGGGTGGTTTCGAGGCATGTAATCTTCTCTTCGTCGCCAGGAACACCGGGTCACACCGGGGCCGCAAGCCCCGGAGGCCAGGCCGGGACGAGCGGGTTGACACCGCGGATCGGACCGGGTAATGTTCAGCGTCGGCCCACGAGCGGCCGCCGAATCCCTACGACTAACATCGTAGGCTGAGGCATGCTCGACCAAAAGCTTGTGAATATCGCTTGGAACAACTGCCGAGGATATAGCCGCTGATAAGGCGGTGAGTCCAGAGTGTGTTGCTTGAGAACTCAACAGTGTGCTAGTGAACTAAGCCAGTAGAGCTTATATATGAAACCCCCTCGTCGGGGTTTCCTTTGAGAAGCAAGAAATTGCCTCGATTAAACTATTCATTGTTGGAGAGTTTGATCCTGGCTCAGGACGAACGCTGGCGGCGTGCTTAACACATGCAAGTCGAACGCTGAACCACTTTCGGGTGGGGATGAGTGGCGAACGGGTGAGTAACACGTGGGTAATCTGCCCTGCACTCTGGGATAAGCCTTGGAAACGAGGTCTAATACCGGATATCACAACTCTAGGCATCTAGTGTTGTTGAAAGTTCTGGCGGTGCAGGATGAACCCGCGGCCTATCAGCTTGTTGGTGGGGTAATGGCCTACCAAGGCGACGACGGGTAGCCGGCCTGAGAGGGTGACCGGCCACACTGGGACTGAGACACGGCCCAGACTCCTACGGGAGGCAGCAGTGGGGAATATTGCACAATGGGCGCAAGCCTGATGCAGCGACGCCGCGTGAGGGATGACGGCCTTCGGGTTGTAAACCTCTTTCGCCAGGGACGAAGCGCAAGTGACGGTACCTGGATAAGAAGCACCGGCTAACTACGTGCCAGCAGCCGCGGTAATACGTAGGGTGCGAGCGTTGTCCGGATTTATTGGGCGTAAAGAGCTCGTAGGCGGTTTGTCGCGTCGGCCGTGAAATCTCCACGCTTAACGTGGAGCGTGCGGTCGATACGGGCAGACTTGAGTTCGGTAGGGGAGACTGGAATTCCTGGTGTAGCGGTGAAATGCGCAGATATCAGGAGGAACACCGGTGGCGAAGGCGGGTCTCTGGGCCGATACTGACGCTGAGGAGCGAAAGCGTGGGGAGCGAACAGGATTAGATACCCTGGTAGTCCACGCTGTAAACGTTGGGCGCTAGGTGTGGGCGACATTCCACGTTGTCCGTGCCGTAGCTAACGCATTAAGCGCCCCGCCTGGGGAGTACGGCCGCAAGGCTAAAACTCAAAGGAATTGACGGGGGCCCGCACAAGCGGCGGAGCATGTGGATTAATTCGATGCAACGCGAAGAACCTTACCTGGGCTTGACATGCGCCAGACATCCCCAGAGATGGGGCTTCCCTTGTGGTTGGTGTACAGGTGGTGCATGGCTGTCGTCAGCTCGTGTCGTGAGATGTTGGGTTAAGTCCCGCAACGAGCGCAACCCTTATCCTACGTTGCCAGCGCGTCATGGCGGGGACTCGTGGGAGACTGCCGGGGTCAACTCGGAGGAAGGTGGGGATGACGTCAAGTCATCATGCCCCTTATGTCCAGGGCTTCACACATGCTACAATGGCTGGTACAGAGGGCTGCGATACCGCGAGGTGGAGCGAATCCCTTAAAGCCGGTCTCAGTTCGGATCGCAGTCTGCAACTCGACTGCGTGAAGTCGGAGTCGCTAGTAATCGCAGATCAGCAACGCTGCGGTGAATACGTTCCCGGGCCTTGTACACACCGCCCGTCACGTCATGAAAGTCGGTAACACCCGAAGCCCATGGCCCAACCCTTCGGGGAGGGAGTGGTCGAAGGTGGGACTGGCGATTGGGACGAAGTCGTAACAAGGTAGCCGTACCGGAAGGTGCGGCTGGATCACCTCCTTTCTAAGGAGCACAACACATCCAGTGAGCTCAGCTTGCTGGGGTGGCCAGGGTTTAACACCCGAATGTGGTGTTGTTCTGGTTGCTCAAGGAATTGTGGAACTACTGGTTAAGGCTCACCGCGGTAGTGATACCGCCGGCTAGTACTGCGGAGCTTGCTTCGCGTGGAACCCCGGTCGTGGAGCTGGGTGGTGGGTTGTTCGCTGTGCACACTGTTGGGTCCTGAGGCAACACGCCGAGGGGCTAACCCCCTAGGGACGTTTGTTTCTGGTGTGGTGTTTGAGAACTGTAGAGTGGATGCGAGCATCTTTGTGGTCAAGTTGTTAAGGGCACATGGTGGATGTCTTGGCTTCAGGAGCCGATGAAGGACGTAGGAGGCTGCGATAAGCCTCGGGGAGCTGTCAACCGAGCTGTGATCCGAGGATTTCCGAATGGGGAAACCCAGCACCAGTGATGTGGTGTTACCCGCACCTGAATATATAGGGTGTGTGGAGGGAACGCGGGGAAGTGAAACATCTCAGTACCCGTAGGAAGAGAAAACAACCGTGATTCCGTGAGTAGTGGCGAGCGAAAGCGGAAGAGGCTAAACCGTGCGTATGTCAAGCTGTCAGGCGTTGTATGTGCGGTGTTGTGGGACCCGCCTTGAAGAGACTGACATTTCTTCGGGTTGTTGTGCTGGTTAGTGGAACCGCTTGGGATGGCGGGCCGGAGTGGGTGAGAGCCCCGTACGCGAAAACCAGTTTCAAGGACCTTGGTGGTGTTCCCGAGTAGCAGCGAGCTCGTGGAATTTGCTGTGAATCTGCCGGGACCACCCGGTAAGCCTAAATACTTCCTGAAGACCGATAGCGGACGAGTACCGTGAGGGAAAGATGAAAAGTACCCCGGGAGGGGAGTGAAAGAGTACCTGAAACCGTGTGCCTACAAGCCGTCAGAGCCTGTGATGGGTGATGGCGTGCCTTTTGAAGAATGAGCCTGCGAGTTAGTGCTGCGTGGCGAGGTTAACCCGTGTGGGGTAGCCGTAGCGAAAGCGAGTCTGAATAGGGCGATTGAGTCGCGTGGTCTAGACCCGAAGCGGAGTGATCTACCCATGGCCAGGGTGAAGCGACGGTAAGACGTCGTGGAGGCCCGAACCCACTTAGGTTGAAAACTGAGGGGATGAGCTGTGGGTAGGGGTGAAAGGCCAATCAAACTCCGTGATAGCTGGTTCTCCCCGAAATGCATTTAGGTGCAGCGTCACGTGTTTCTTGCCGGGGGTAGAGCTACTGGATGGTCTAGGGGCCTTACCGGGTTACCGAAATCAACCAAACTCCGAATACCGGTTAGTGAGAGCGTGGCAGTGAGACGGCGGGGGATAAGCTTCGTCGTCGAGAGGGAAACAGCCCAGAACACCAGCTAAGGCCCCTAAGTGTGTGCTCAGTGGGAAAGGATGTGGGATTGCCCAGACAACCAGGAGGTTGGCTTAGAAGCAGCCACCCTTGAAAGAGTGCGTAATAGCTCACTGGTCAAGTGGTCCTGCGCCGACAATGTAGCGGGGCTTAAGCACACCGCCGAAGCTGTGTCATTCATGCGTTACATCGGCTTCACTCCTTGAGGGTGTTGTCTAGTGGTATGGATGGGTAGGGGAGCGTCCTGCATCCAGGGAAGCGGCGGCGGAAGCCAGTCGTGGAGGGTGTGGGAGTGAGAATGCAGGCATGAGTAGCGAATGCAGAGTGAGAAACTCTGCCGCCGGATGACCAAGGGTTCCTGGGCCAGGCTAATCCGCCCAGGGTAAGTCGGGACCTAAGGCGAGGCCGACAGGCGTAGTCGATGGACAACGGGTTGATATTCCCGTACCCGAGCATGTGCGCCCATGACGAGGCGTTTGATACTAACCACCCAAAGCCGTCGCTTGAAGCCTTCGGGTGGATGGTGGTGTGTGGAGCGTGGGACCTGATTTCGTAGTAGTCAAGCGATGGGGTGACGCAGGAAGGTAGCTCCGCCAGGCGATGGTTGTCCTGGTGTAAGCGTGTAGGCCGAGTGGTAGGCAAATCCGCCACTCACGTAGGCTGAGACGTGATGCGTAGCCGTTTGAGGCGAAGTAGAGTGATCCTATGCTGCCGAGAAAAGCCTCTAGTGAGTGCATGCACGGCCCGTACCCCAAACCAACACAGGTGGTCAGGTAGAGAATACCAAGGCGATCGGGTGAACTGTGGTTAAGGAACTCGGCAAAATGCCCCCGTAACTTCGGGAGAAGGGGGGCCAAACATCCTGAAGCTTTTTACAGGCTAGGGGTGGGTGGCCGCAGAGACCAGCGGAAAGCGACTGTTTACTAAAAACACAGGTCCATGCGAAGTCGCAAGACGATGTATATGGACTGACGCCTGCCCGGTGCTGGAACGTTAAGAGGACCGGTTAGCCTTTCGGGGCGAAGCTGAGAATTTAAGCGCCAGTAAACGGCGGTGGTAACTATAACCATCCTAAGGTAGCGAAATTCCTTGTCGGGTAAGTTCCGACCTGCACGAATGGCGTAACGACTTTCCGGCTGTCTCAACCACAGGCCCGGCGAAATTGCACTACGAGTAAAGATGCTCGTTACGCGCGGCAGGACGGAAAGACCCCGGGACCTTTACTATAGTTTGGTATTGGTTTTCGGTTCGGCTTGTGTAGGATAGGTGGGAGACTGTGAAGCTGCAACGCTAGTTGTGGTGGAGTCGTTGTTGAAATACCACTCTGGTCGAATTGGGAATCTGAACCTCGGGCCATGATCTGGTTCAGGGACAGTGCCTGATGGGTAGTTTAACTGGGGCGGTTGCCTCCTAAAGAGTAACGGAGGCGCCCAAAGGTTCCCTCAGCCTGGTTGGCAATCAGGTGTTGAGTGCAAGTGCACAAGGGAGCTTGACTGTGAGACAGACATGTCGAGCAGGGACGAAAGTCGGGACTAGTGATCCGGCACCTCCTGGTGGAAGGGGTGTCGCTCAACGGATAAAAGGTACCCCGGGGATAACAGGCTGATCTTGCCCAAGAGTCCATATCGACGGCATGGTTTGGCACCTCGATGTCGGCTCGTCGCATCCTGGGGCCGGAGTAGGTCCCAAGGGTTGGGCTGTTCGCCCATTAAAGCGGCACGCGAGCTGGGTTTAGAACGTCGTGAGACAGTTCGGTCCCTATCCGCCGCGCGCGTAGGATACTTGAGGAAGGCTGTCCCTAGTACGAGAGGACCGGGACGGACGAACCTCTGGTGTGCCAGTTGTTCTGCCAAGGGCATGGCTGGTTGGCCACGTTCGGAAGGGATAACCGCTGAAGGCATCTAAGCGGGAAGCCTGTTCCAAGATGAGGTATCCCACCCTTTGTGGGTTAAGGCCCCCAAGAGACCATTGGGTTGATAGGCCAGAAATGGAAGCACAGTAATGTGTTGTCGAGTTGACTGGTACTAATAGGCCGAGGACTTGTCTACGAAGATGTTGCGCATCCACTCTACGGTTCTGAAACACCACACGGAAGCGTGTGTGTTGTTTCGGAGTGTTTCGGTGGTTATAGCGTCAGGGAAACGCCCGGTCCCATTCCGAACCCGGAAGCTAAGCCTGACAGCGCCGATGGTACTGCAACCGAAGGGTTGTGGGAGAGTAGGACACCGCCGAACTTAACGTGAAGGAAGGGCCTGGGCCCGGTTGAGACTGGTTGTCTCCCGGCCCAGGCCCTTTTTCATGCCCGCGTCACGGGGCGCCGGCGCAGCGGGGACGACAGCACCAGTGACGTCGTCGTCTCGCCGAAGCGCTGGATCTTCTCGACCAGCGCCTCCAGTTCCGCCGTGTCCCGGCACAGCACCCGCAGGATCCAGCACTCGTCGCCGGTGACGTGGTCCGCCGCGACGACCTGGGGGAGCGGGAGCACCGCCGTCCGGAACCTCGGGGTGTCGAGGCTCCGCACCCGGGCGCGCACCAGCACCTCGATCGGCAGGCCCAGCTTGGTCGTGTCGACGTGGGCCGCGTACCCCGTGATCACGCCGCGGTCCTCGAGCCGGCGCACCCGTTCCGTCACCGCCGAACCCGACAGCGACACCCGGCGGCCCAGCTCCGAAAAGCTCAGCCGGCCGTCGGACTGGAGCAGCTCCAGCAGGTGCCAATCGACGTCGTCGAGGTCCACCACAACTCTCCCGGGTTCGCACGGCCAGAACGCGGAAATCCCCGGCGCACCGGGGCTCCCACGCCGATTCTCCCCTGTGCCCGCACGCCCCGGACCAGCAGGATTCTCTTCATGACACGCACACTCACGGTCCCCGCTCCGGCGCCGGAACTCGCCACCGCCTACTTCGGTGCCGAGCTCGCCTTCGAGGTCGACCCCGACGACCTCGTCCGCGACCTCGAAGCCGGGCAGACCGACGGCTACGTGGTCGTCGAGACGCGCGCGCCCGCTGCGTTCGCCCAGGCGCGCATCCCCGGCGCGGTCAACCTGCCCTACCGCGACCTGACGGCGGAGAGCACGAAGCACCTCGACCGGGACGTCGTCTACGTCTGCTACTGCGAGAGCGCCAACTGCAACGCCGCCACCAAGGGCGCGCTCAAGCTGGCGCAGCTCGGGTTCCGCGTGAAGCGGCTCTCCGGCGGCATCTCGAGCTGGATCGCGGCCGGCTACCCCGTGGAAGGAACCGCGGCCCCGGGGATCCGCTGCGCCTGCTGACCTACCCTGGAAACCGTGACACGACTGCTGATCATCCAGCCGGACACGTCGGATCCGCTCGGCCCGCTCGGCGACTGGCTGACCGAGGCCGGCGCGGAGCTCGACGTCCGGCTGCCGCCGGCGGACGAGCTGCCCGCCGACCTCGACGGCTACCGGGGTGTCGTCTGCCTCGGCGGCGGCATGGGCGCGGAGGACGACGCGAAGCACCCGTGGCTCGCCGAGGTGCGGCGGCTGCTGTCGAAGGCGGCGTCGAAGCGGCTCCCCACCCTCGGGATCTGCCTCGGCGCGCAGCTGGTGGCCGTCGCGACCGGCGGCCGCGTCGAGGTAGGGGCGGACGGGCCCGAGGTCGGCCCGCACCTCGTCGCCAAGAAGGACGCGGCGTGGACCGACCCGCTCTTCGCCGACCTGCCGCTGATGCAGGACGTCCTGCAGTTCCACAGCGACGTGATCACCCGGCTCCCACCCGGCGCCGAACTGCTCGCGTCCGCACCCCTCTACCAGAACCAGGCCTTCCGGTTCGGCCGTTGTGTCTACGGCGTCCAGTTCCACATCGAGACGACACCCGCTGTCGTCGAGAGCTGGGCCGCGGAAAGCCCGCAGGAGGCGGAATTCGCTCGTCCGGGCTCACTCGACCACGACGCGCTGACCGCAGTGCACACCGACATCGCCGAAACCTGGCGTCCGTTCGCGCAGCGGTTCGTCCGGTTGGCCGCCGGTGACCTCGAGCCGGCCGCCGAGAGTCAACGCTCGTTACCGCTGGCTTAACGGCAGATGTCACAAACAGCTACGGCCTTTTAACGCCAGGCGTCACCCGTCAGGTACCTTGCGGGAAGAGTCCCCACAAGGGCGTTCGGAGGTCGGGGTGGAGCCCTCGTTGCTGGTCGTGATCGTGGTCGTCACGGCTCTGGTATTCGATTTCACGAACGGGTTCCACGACACCGCGAACTCGATGGCGACGTCGATCGCCACCGGCGCGCTCCGGCCGCGGGTGGCCGTCGCGATCTCCGCGGTGCTGAACCTGGTCGGTGCTTTCCTGTCGGTGGAGGTCGCCAAGACGATCTCCAGCGGGCTGGTGGACGACACGAAGATCGGCCCGTCGATCGTCTTCGGCGGGCTGATCGGCGCGATCGTCTGGAACCTCGTGACGTGGTTCGTCGGGCTGCCGTCGAGTTCGTCGCACGCGCTGTTCGGCGGCCTGATCGGCGCCACCTGGGTTTCGGCGGGGGCCGACTCGGTCCACTTCGGAAAGATCGTCGAGAAGGTCCTCGTGCCCGCGGCGGCCAGTCCGGTGATCGCCGGCCTCGTCGCGATGGCCGCGACCTACCTCGTCTACCGGTTCCTGGTCCGGGGCCGCCCGGCGACGCGCGGCTTCAAGGTCGGCCAGATCGTCTCGGCGTCACTGGTCTCGCTGGCGCACGGCACGAACGACGCGCAGAAGACGATGGGCGTCATCACGCTCACGCTCGTCAGCGCCGGCAGCCTCCCGTCGGGTGCCGCCCCGCCGGTCTGGGTGATCATCAGCGCCGCCTGCGCCCTCGCGGCCGGCACCTACCTCGGCGGCTGGCGCATCACCCACACCCTCGGCAAGGGCCTGACCGACATCGAGGGCCCGCAGGGCTTCGCCGCCCAGACCAGCTCGGCGCTGGTCATCCTGATCTCGTCGCGGCTGGGTTTCCCGCTGTCGACGACGCACGTGTGCTCCGGCGGGATCGTCGGCTCCGGCGTCGGACGGCGGGAAGCGCCGGTCCGCTGGCGGATGGCGGGCCGGATGGTCATCGCGTGGCTGTTCACGCTGCCCGCGGCGGCGATCGTCGGCGCGATCTCCGGCAAGATCGCTTCGCTCGGCAACGCGGGCACCATCGCCGTCGGCGTGGCCGGCCTCGGCGTGGGCGTCGGCATCTACCTCCTTTCGCGCCGCCACCCCGTGACCGCGCACAGCTTCCAGGTGCCCGAGCCGACGCCCGCCGAGACCGAACCGGGCCGCCTGGCCGCCTGAGCCGGGTTCCCCGGCTACGGTGTTCGGTGATGGCAGACCGCGCGCGAACGACCGCTTCGGCGGCGAGGTACGGCTTCACCGATGCCCGTGCCGAGGGTCAGTTGCGCGCGGCCGGCTGGTGGGACGACGCCGGCCCGGTCGCCGCGGCCGCCGACGTGCTCGCGGCGCTGTCCCGCAGCGCCGACCCGGACCTCGCGCTGCGTGGTCTGGACCGCATCCGCGAAGCCGACGACGCCGAGTGGACCCGCCTCGAAGAGCAGCTGCGCGCCAACCGGACGTTCCGCGGCCGGCTCCTCGGCGTGCTGGGCACGTCGAGCGCGCTCGCCGACTTCCTCGCCGCGAACCCGGACCAGTGGCACGCGCTCACGGGCGACAAGTGCACCGACTCCGCGTGCTATCGCGAAGCCCTGCGTGCGGCGTTGCTGCGTGCCGACGGCTCGGTGCTGACCAGGCTCGAAGCCGAGCAGGCCCTCAAGATCGCTTACCGCGGCCAGCTGCTCGGCATCGCCGCCGCCGACCTGGGCCACCTCGTCGAGGCCGGGCTCGAGCACCCGCGCTACGCCGAGGTCGCGGCTCAGCTGACCGAGCTCGCGGAGGCCGCGCTGGCCGCCGGGCTGGTGGTCGCCGAGGCCGAGGTCGGGAAGCCGGCCGAGGGCTCCCTCGCCGTGATCGCCATGGGCAAGTGCGGCGGCCGGGAGCTCAACTACGTCAGCGACGTCGACGTCATCTTCGTCGGCGAAGGCAACCTCGGCGTGGCCACGAGGCTGGCGAGCACGATGATGCGCGTCGTCGGCAAGGCGTGCTTCGAGGTCGACGCGGCGCTGCGCCCCGAAGGCAAGGCCGGCGCGCTGGTCCGCACCCTGGAAAGTCACCAGGGCTACTACCAGAAGTGGGCCAAGACCTGGGAGTTCCAGGCGCTGCTCAAGGCGCGCCCGGTGGCCGGCGACGCCGAGCTCGGGCGGCAGTACGCCGAGATGGTCGCGCCGCTGGTGTGGTCCGCGGCCGATCGGGACCACTTCGTCGACGAGGTGCAGCAGATGCGCCGCCGCGTCGAGGGCCACGTGCCGTCCGAGCACGCCGAGCGGGAGCTGAAGCTGGGCCGCGGCGGCCTGCGGGACGTCGAGTTCGCCGTCCAGCTGCTGCAGCTCGTGCACGGCCGGGTGGACGCGGACCTGCGCTCACCGTCCACGATGGACGCGCTCGCGGCGCTGGGCGAAGGCGGTTACGTCGGCCGCCAGGACGCCGCCGAACTGGGCGCGTCGTACGAATTCCTGCGGATGCTCGAACACCGCCTCCAGTTGCGGCGGTTGCGCCGGACGCACCTGTTCCCGGCGGCGTCGGAGACCGCCGAGCTGCGGATCCTCGCGCGGGCCAGCGGCATCAAGCCGGCCGGCGGCAAGAGCCCCGGCGACGCGCTGCTCGCGGAGTTCCGGCGGCAGGGCCAGGGCATCCGGCGGCTGCACGAAAAGATCTTCTACCGGCCGCTGCTGCAGTCGGTCGCGAACGTGCCGACCGAGGCGCTGCGCCTGACCACCAAGCAGGCCGCCAGCCGGCTCGCCGCGCTCGGCTACACCGCGCCCGACGGGGCGCTCCAGCACATCAAGGCCCTCACTTCGGGCGTCTCGCGCCGCGCCGCGATCCAGCAGGCGCTGCTGCCGGTGCTGCTCGACCTCCTCGCCGACACCCCCGACCCCGACGGCGGTCTGCTGTCGTACCGGAAGGTGTCGGAGGCGCTCCAGGACACGCCGTGGTACCTGCGGGTGCTGCGGGACGAGGGCACGGTCGTCGAGAACCTGGCGCTGCTGCTCGGGACCTCACGGCTGGTGCCGGACCTGCTGGTCCGCGCGCCCGAGGTGCTGCGCCTGCTCGGCGACCCGGCCCGGCTGCTGGGCCGCACGCCCGCCGAGGTCGCGACGTCGCTGCGGGCCACGGTCCGCCGTCAGCCCGGGGTGAACGCCGCCGTCGCCGCGGCGCGCTCGCTGCGCCGCCACGAACTGCTGCGCGTCGCCTGCGCGGACCTGCTCGGGCTGCTCGACGTGCCCGCGGTCTGCGAAGCGCTTTCGAGCGTCTGGGTGGCCGTGCTGCAGGGCGCGCTGGCCGCGGCGTTCCGCCAGCGCCAAGCCGAACTGGGCCGGACCCCGGCGCGCATCGCGGTCATCGGGATGGGCCGCCTCGGCGGCGCCGAACTCGGCTACGGCTCCGACGCCGACGTCCTCTTCGTGTGCGAGCCTGCCGAAGGGGTCTCGGACGCCGACGCGGTGAAGTTCGCGTCGTCGGTGGCGGAGAGCGTCCGGAAGATGCTGGGCGCGCCGAGCTCCGACCCGGCCCTGGTCGTCGACGCCGACCTGCGGCCCGAAGGCCGGAGCGGGCCGCTGGTGCGCACGCTGGAGTCGTACCGCGCCTACTACGCCCGGTGGGGCGAGGTGTGGGAGGCGCAGGCGCTGCTGCGCGCCCGGTTCGTCGCCGGCGACGACGAGCTCGGTGAGCGGTTCACCGCGATGATCGACCCGATCCGCTACCCCGAAAACGGCCTGGACGGGACGAAGGCGCGGGAGATCCGCCGCATCAAGGCGCGCGTGGAGACGGAGCGGATGCCCCGCGGCGCGGACCCGACGCGGCACACGAAGCTGGGCCGGGGCGGTCTCGCCGACGTCGAGTGGACGGTCCAGCTCCTCCAGCTTCAGCACGCTTGTTCGGTGCCGGGCCTGCGGACGACGTCGACGCTGGACGCGCTGGCGGTGCTCCCGGAGGCGGGCCTGGCCGAGCCGGCCGAGGCGGAGTCGCTGCGCGAGGCGTGGCTGCTGGCGACCCGGGTCCGCAACGCGGGGATGCTGGTCCGCGGCAAGGCGGTCGACGAGGTCCCGGGCTCGGGCCGCGACCTGGCGGCGGTCGCCCGCGTGCTCGACCACCCGGCGGCGGACGACCCCGGCGAGTTCCTCGACACGTACCGCCGCATCACGCGGCGGGCGCACACCGTGGTGGAGCACTTGTTCTACGAGGCCTGACCTAAAGTGGGCTGGTGACCGATCGCGAGCCGTTCCGGACCCGGATCAAGGTCCGGCACTACGAGCTGGACACCCTGGGCCACCTCAACCACGCCGTCTACCACTCGTACGGCGAGGTCTCCCGCCTGGAGCTGCTGGAAAAGGCGGGCGCGCTCAAGGGACTCCCCGGCGTGGCGTCGGTGCTGCTGGAGACGCACGTGGTGTTCCGCCGCGAGCTGCGCGCGGGCGACGAGGTCGACGTGACGTGCGACGTCAAGTTCGGCAGCGGCAAGACGTTCAAGATGGACTCGAACATCTACAAGCTCGACGGCACGCTGGCCGCGGAGATCACCTGCACGCTGGGGCTGATGGACCTGGAGCTCCGCAAGCTGGTCCCGGACCCCCGAGGCCGCTTCGAGGCCGCGGGCGCGGACCTGCGCGTGCTGTCGACGGCCGAATGATCCGCCCGGCGGTCGATGCTGACTGGCCGCGGATCTGGCCGATCGTCCACGACGTGGTCACGGCACAGGAGACGTTCGCCTACGACCCGGCTATGACCTCGGAAGAAGCCCGGCGCATGTGGCTCCTTCCGGCCCCGGCCCGCACGGTGGTCTTCGCCGAGGGCGACGAGGTGCTGGGGACGGCGAACATGTACGCCAACCGTCCCGGCCCCGGGAACCACGTGGCGTCCGGAAGCCTGATGGTCGCGGCGTCCGCCCGTGGCCGCGGAGTGGGCCGCGCCCTGACGACGGACCTGATCGCGTGGGCGCGCGAGTCGGGCTTCGCGGCGATCCAGTTCAACGCGGTGGTGGACACGAACACCGCGGCGGTCTCGCTGTACGAGAGCCTGGGCTTCACGACACTGGGCGTGGCCCCGGGCGCGTTCCGCCACCCTGTGCTCGGTGACGTGGGCCTTCGCATCATGTGGCTGAACCTGCGCTGAAACGAGAAACGCCGGCGGCGAGGGCTCTTCGCTCCTCACCGCCGGCGTGACCTTGGCCGGGTTACCGGATCACACGTCGTAGTACAGGCTGAACTCGTACGGGTGCGGGCGCAGGCGCAGCGGGTCGATCTCGTTCTCGCGCTTGTACGAGATCCACGTCTCGATCACGTCCGGCGTGAACACGCCGCCCTCGAGCAGGTAGTCGTGGTCCGCCTCGAGCGTGTCGAGGACCGTGCCGAGGTCGCCCGGGACCAGCTTGACGTCCTTGGCCTCCTCGGGCGGGAGCTCGTAGAGGTCCTTGTCGATGGGGTCCGGCGGCTCGATCTTGTTCTTGATGCCGTCGAGGCCGGCCATCATCATCGCCGAGAACGCCAGGTACGGGTTGCCCGACGAGTCCGGGCAGCGGAACTCGGCGCGCTTGGCCTTCGGGTTGTTGCCCGTGATCGGGATGCGGACGCACGCCGAGCGGTTGCGCTGCGAGTAGACCAGCGAAACCGGGGCCTCGAAGCCCGGGACCAGGCGGTGGTAGGAGTTCACCGTCGGGTTCGTGAAGGCCAGCAGGCTCGGGGCGTGCTTGAGCAGGCCGCCGATGTAGTGGCGCGCGGTGTCCGACAGGCCGGCGTAGCCCGACTCGTCGTGGAACAGCGGCTGGCCGTCCTTCCACAGCGACTGGTGGCAGTGCATGCCCGAGCCGTTGTCGCCGGCGAGGGGCTTCGGCATGAACGTCGCCGTCTTGCCCGCCGCGAACACCGTGTTCTTCACGACGTACTTGAACAACTGCAGGTCGTCGGCCGCGTGCAGCAGCGTGTTGAACTTGTAGTTGATCTCGGTCTGGCCGGCGGTGCCCACCTCGTGGTGCGCGCGCTCGATCTCGAAACCGATGTTCGTCAGGTTGCGGACGATGTCGTCGCGCAGGTCGGCGAAGTGGTCGACCGGCGGGACGGGGAAGTAGCCGCCCTTGAACTTCGTCTTGTAGCCCTGGTTGCCGCCCACCTCGTCGGCGCCGGTGTTCCACCAGCCCTCGACCGAGTCGATCTCGTGGAAGGAGGCGTGCTCGGCGGAGTCGAAGCGGATCGAGTCGAAGATGTAGAACTCGGCTTCGGGACCGAAGTACACGTTGTCGGCGACGCCGTACTCGGCGATGTACTGCTCGGCCTTGCGCGCGATGTTGCGCGGGTCACGGCTGTACGCCTCGCGCGTGAACGGGTCGTGCACGAAGAAGTTGAGCGCGAGCGTCTTCGCCTTGCGGAACGGGTCGATCCGCGCGGTCGCCGCGTCCGGCAGGAGCAGCATGTCGGACTCGTGGATGGACTGGAAGCCGCGCACCGAGGAGCCGTCGAACGCGAGACCCTCTTCGAAGGCCTCTTCGGTGAAGGCCTTCGCGGGGACCGTGAAGTGCTGCATCACGCCGGGCAGGTCGCAGAACTGGACGTCGATGACCTCGACGTCCTCATCGGCGATGAGGCGCTGGATGTCGTCTGGAGTAGTGGGCACCCTCGGTGACTCCTTCTCGTTCGAGCTCGTACGGCAGTGCTCTCTTCGGCTCACGCTAAAAGCGCGGTGTTGCCCGACCGTCACCCGTATGTTTCGCCGGTGTTAACGGGTGGGTGGATACCGCCTATCCGACCAGGGCGAACGTGGTCCGCGCCACCGGCATACCCTGGACGGGTGGCGAGATGGACCGGTGAATGGCTGCCCGGCACCGGCGAGGGCGGGCAAGCGGAGGCTCGAGACGGCTCGCGCTGGCCGGGCGAGAAGTTCGGTTTGCCCGAGTCGGGCGTCGGCTCGGCGGCGACCGGGGGCGCCCGGCTGCTCGGGCTGATCGTCGACCTCGCCGTCGCGGCCCTGGTCACGGCCATCTTCCTGCATCCGAGCCTGCAGGACCCGGCCGCGATGCAGGTGTTCAACCTCTGGTCCGGCGGCGTGTGGGCGATCATCTCGGTCGTTTCGGCCGGCTTCTTCGGCTTCACCCCCGGCATGGGCGTCGTCGGCATCCGCGTCGCCCGGCTCGACGGCGCCGCGCTGGTCGGCCCGCCGCGGGCGCTGGTCCGGGCGGTCCTCACCTTCTTCATCATCCCGGCGGCAGTCCGCAACGCCGACGGCCGCAGCTGGCTGGACCGGCTGACCGGCACCGTCGTCGTCCGGCTGCGCTGAGCTCGTGAAAAAGGCCCCCGTCCGGCTCGGACGGGGGCCTTTCTCGTACGCGGGGGTCAGCGGCGGCGGATCGTCCGCTGGACGTTGCGCATCTTCGCGCCGGCCGGCATCGGGCCCTTCGGCATCGCCGCGCCGCGGTTGCCGAGGGCGGCGAGCTTCGCCTCCAGGGCGTCGACCTGGGCGGGCTTGAGGTTGCGCGGCAGCTTCATCAGGTAGCCCTGGAGCTTCTTCAGCGGGACCTGCTTGTCCTCGTGCCCGATGATCACGTCGTAGATCGGCGTCTCGCCGACCAGGCGGGAGACGCGCTTCTTCTCCTGGGCGAGGAGCGTCTTGACGCGGTGCGGCGCGCCCTCGGCGACCAGCACCACGCCCGGGCCGCCCAGCACGCGGTGCACCGCGTCGAGCTGGGTGGTCGCCGCGACGGTCGGCGTCACCTTCCACTTGCCGCGGAGGTTCTCCAGCGCCCACGCCGCGGCGCCGGGCTGGCCGTCGGCTTTCGAGTAGACCGTCTTCTGGACGCGCCGGCCGAAGATGATCATGGCGAGCAGGGCGCCGAGCACGATGCCCAGCGGCAGCAGCACCCACTGCGAGTCGAAGAAGAACCCGATCCCGAACAAGACGCCGGCGACGACGACGATCGAGCCCACCATCCACGGGATGAGCCACGGGTCTTCCTTGCGCTGCATCTTGAAGGCCTCGAAGAGCTGGCCACGGCGTGCCTTGCTCGCCGCGCGCTTCTCCTTCTTGGCCTGCTTGGCCGCTTCCTTGTCCTGCTGTCCCGCCATATGACCAGGATACGGCCGCGTGCCCCTGCCCCGATTCCCCGTCCCCCTCTGCGAGGATGCGGGACGTGACTGGCGTACTTTCCCCGAAGGGCCACTCCCGCCTGCTCGACGGCCTCGACCCCGAGCAGCGTGCCGCCGCCAGTGCCCCGCGAGGGCCGGTCTGCGTCCTGGCGGGGGCCGGCACGGGCAAGACCCGCACGATCACCCACCGGATCGCCCACCTGGTCAAGTCCGGGCACGTTTCCGCAGGTCAGGTGCTTGCTGTCACCTTCACGACGCGGGCCGCGGGCGAGATGCGGACCCGGCTGCGCGGCCTCGGCGTCGACGCGGCGCAGGCGCTGACGTTCCACGCCGCCGCCCGCCGCCAGCTCCGGTACTTCTGGCCGCGCGTGGTCGGCGACCGGCCGTGGGACCTGATGGAGAACAAGCTGCGGTTCGTCGGCCAGGCCGCGAACCGGGCGAAGCTCGGCACCGAGGTCGAGGTCCTGCGTGACCTGGCGAGCGAGATCGAGTGGGCGAAGGCGTCGCTGGTCAGCCCGGACGACTACCCGGCCGTGACCGCGCGCGCCCAGCGGGACGTCCCGGCGCCTGCCGCGCAGATCGCCGAGGTCTACCGGACCTACGAAGAGCTGAAGAACGCGGCGCAGGTGCTCGACTTCGACGACCTCCTGCTGCACACGACGGCGGTGCTGGAGGAGCACGGCGTCGTCGCCGAGGAGTTCCGCGACCGCTACCGCTGCTTCGTCGTCGACGAGTACCAGGACGTGACGCCGCTGCAGCAGCGCCTGCTCGACGCTTGGCTCGGCGGGCGCGACGACCTGACCGTCGTCGGCGACGCCAACCAGACCATCTACTCCTTCGGCGGCGCGTCGCCGCGGTCGCTGCTGGAGTTCACGCGGCGCTACCCGGACGCCACCGTCGTCCGGCTCGAGCGCGACTACCGGTCGACACCCGAGGTCGTCTCGCTGGCGAACCGCGTGATCGGCGCGGCGCGGGGCCGCCCGGCGGGCTCGCGGCTGAAGCTGATCGGCCAGCGGCCGGCGGGCCCGGAGCCCCGCTTCGCCGAGTTCGACGACGAGGCGGTCGAGGCCGAGGCCGTCGCGCGGCGCATCCGCGAGCTGCTGGACGGCGGCGTCACGGCGAGCGAGATCGCGATCCTCTACCGCGTGAACGCCCAATCCGAGGCGTACGAGTCGGCACTGGCCGACGCGGGCATCCCGTACCTGGTCCGCGGTGGCGAGCGGTTCTTCAACCGGACCGAGGTCCGCCAGGCGATGTCCGCCCTGCGCGCGGCGAGCGGCGACGTCAGCTCGGACCTGGTCACGACGGTCCGTTCGGTCCTCGCCCGCGTCGGCCTCACCGAGTCCCCGCCCGCCGGCGGCGCGGCGAAGGAACGCTGGGACGCGCTCCTGGCGCTCGTCGAGCTGGCCGAAGAGCTCGCGTCGACGGTCGCGGACGCGGACCTGCCCCGCTTCTGCGCGGAGCTCGACCAGCGCGCGGCGGCCCAGCACCCCCCGACGGTCGAGGGCGTGACGCTGGCATCGCTGCACGCGGCGAAGGGCCTGGAGTGGGACGCGGTGTTCCTCGTCGGCCTGGCCGAGGGCACGATGCCGATCCTCCACGCGGGCGACGACGAAGCCGCGATCGAGGAGGAGCGCCGCCTGTTCTACGTCGGCGTGACGCGCGCCCGCGAGCACCTGTGGCTGTCGTGGGCGCTGGCCCGGACACCGGGAGCGCGCCGCAACCGCCGCCGCAGCCGCTTCCTGTACGGCCTGATCCCGGAGGACCACCCGGCCGCCCGCGTGGCCCGCGCCCAGCAGAAGCCGATGGCGGCGAACCCGGTGAAGACCCGCTGCCGCGTCTGCGGCGGCCCCCTGCTGGAGACCATCGAGGTCAAGCTCGGCCGCTGCGGCCGCTGCCCGTCCACAGTGGACGAGAACCTGCTGGAACGCCTGAAGTCCTGGCGTGGCGACCGGGCCCGGGAGCTGAAGGTGCCGGCGTTCGTCGTGTTCACGGACGCGACGCTGATGGCGATCGCGGAGCAGCGCCCCCTGGACGAGGCGGCACTGGTGACGATCTCGGGCATCGGCGCGACGAAGCTCGAGCGCTTCGGCGCCGAGATTCTGGGAGTGGTCCGGGCGTCTTCGGAGTCCTGAGCCGGCGGGCGTCCGCGGGTGCCCGCGCTCAGGGGGCGTGGCCCGCGCCGACCCCGGGCGGGCGCGGGTTGCCGGGTTCGTCGCGGGCATGTGCGAGCGGCGGGTCCCGGCATCGCTGGTGGGGCTGATCCCCGCGGCATGTCCGGCGGGGTCAGGCCGATCCCACGGCTTGCCCGGCGGGCGGGCTCTTGCAGCTTGCGTCGCGGTCGTGCGGCTCGGGGAGTTGGGCCCGTGCGGCGGACATGCGCGGCTCGGCCGGTGCCAGCGAGTGGTCCCCGCGGCTCGGCCGCCGGCTGCTGCGGCCGGCGCGGCGGGGCCAGCGTGCTGCTGCGGTCGGCTTCAGCGGGTGGGTCGGTGCGGCGGGGCCGGTGGCAGCTGCTGCCGGGCTTCAGCGGGTGGGTCGCGCGGCTCGGCCGGTGCGCTGCTGCGGCCGCTGCGGCGGATCCGTGCCGCGGGTGCGGCGGGGCCGCGCCGATGCGGTGTTGACCGCGTCCGATCCATGATCGACGCGGCGAACCCGCTGCTCAGGGGCGATCTTCGTAACTTCGAGGATTTTCCCGTTAATTGAGTTGCCTCGGTGTGGTGGGGAGCAATAACCTGCCAGTACCGAGCCCGAAGGGCTCGGCTGGGGATCCACGTTGACAGCGCCGCTCGGCGGACGCGTGTGCAGAGTACAGAAGGAGGTGCCGGTGAAATGACCATCAACATGACGCTCACGATCCCGGGCACCCGTCTGTCCTGCGCCGCGGAAGTTGCGGCTGCTCAGCGCCCGGGCACCGGTGTGTCCGTGAGCGCGCACGAGATCCGTGGCATGCGCCGTGTCGAGCGGCGTTGGGCCACCGGTGTCGTCGTCTTCGGGACGCAGGGCGTTCTCGCCGCGTACCCGCAGGCCGATCTGCCGACCGTCAAGCAGTTCCGTGTTCCGTTGTCGATACGGGAGCGAAGTTCCTGACCTAGTCAGGACACGAGGCTCACGAAGGCCGCGGAACCGGAAAACCCGGATCCGCGGCCTTCGTGTTTTTGGCTGCACAACCCAAGAGGAACAGCGTTGCCCAGCTCCAGCACTCACCCGAAAACCCGTGCGACACAAGGAGGAACCACCATGTCATCGGCCATCGCCTACACCTCCGGTGAGGCAATATTCGCCGACCTGCTCGACCCCATCGACGTCCCCGACGTGGCGCTGCCCTGCCGTTCGGGCGACGCGGACCTCTGGTTCGCGGAGTCCCCGGCCGAGCTCGAGCGCGCGAAGGCCCAGTGCGCCGACTGCCCGGTGCGCGAGGCCTGCCTGGCCGGTGCGCTGGCCCGTCGCGAGCCGTGGGGCGTCTGGGGCGGCGAGATCTTCGAGCGCGGTGTCGTGATCGCGCGCAAGCGGCCCCGTGGCCGTCCGCGCAAGAACGCCGCCGTCGAGCCCGCCGCCGCCAAGGCCGGCGATCACCGGAGCGCCGCCGCATGAGCGTCGAACCGGTCACGACCAGGGATTACGAAGCACACACCAGCGGTGAACCGCTGCAGTTGACGAAGACCGAGATCGAGGAGATCAGCGAGATGTTGCTTTACGAAGAACTGTCGAGGGCCCGAATACGGGATCTCGAAGAGGGGGTCCGCGCCCAGCGGGCCCGAGGTGGCGCACGTGCCGTCCGCCGGTGGAGCCGAGTAGCCCGATGGGCGGCCCGCCGCGCGGAGCGGTACCAGGACCAGAGCTGAGCGCAGGGCCCCTGCCGCCTTCGGGTGGCGGGGGCCTTCGCGCTCGACTCGTTCGGTGTTCAATGGGCTGATGCCCGGACACACCCACCACGACATCGACTGGGCCGACCGCCTGGCCCAGCTGCGCATGGCCGACGCGCTCGACGCGGACGCGCTCACGCCCGTCGCCCGGCGGCTGCTCGCCACGGTGGCCGAACGCCCGACCGTCGTCGACGTCGGGTCCGGAGCCGGCGGGATGAGCGTGCTCTTCGCGCGCGAACTCGCCCGCGCGGGCGGGGGCACCGTCGTGCTCGTCGACGCCACGCCGGAACTGCTCGCCGAGGCGCAGCGAGCCGTCACCGAAGCGGCCGGCGGCGCCGTCGAGGTCGTCGCCCGGCGGGCGGATCTCGCCGACCCGGAGCTGGCCGCGCGGGTGCCCGCCGCCGACCTCGTGTGGGCCGCCGGCGTCGTGCACCACGTCGGCGACCAGCAGGCCGCGCTGCGCACATTGGCCGGCTTGCTCCGGCCGGGCGGGGTGCTCGCCATCGCCGAAGGCGGGCTCGACCTGCGGTGCCTGCCCTGGGAGCTCGGCGTCGGCCGCCCCGGGCTGGAGCAACGGCTGCTCGCCGCCCGGGGCGAGTGGTTCGCCCGGATGCGGGCCGAGACGGACGGCAGCGTCGCCATGCCCTACGGCTGGCCCCGCGCGCTTCGCGAAGCCGGGCTCGAGGACGTCGAGTCGTTCGGCGCGCTCATCGACCACCCGGCGCCGGGTTCGGACCGGCTGCGCGAGTACGTGCTGCACCGCGTCGGCTGGCTCGCCGAGTCGGTCGGGGAGTGGCTCGCCGCCGATGACCGCGAGGCGATCGCCGCGCTGACCGACCCGGGGAGCCCGGACTTCCTCGGCCACCGGGACGATCTTTTCCTGTTCGGCGCCAAGACAATCCACTGTGGACGGTTGCGGTGACCGCCCCGGAGCCGCCGGCGTGCACCCGCTGCGGTCGCCGGCGCGCGGACGACGATCCGGCTACGGCGCTCGCTTGGGTGTCCACGCGCGAGCGGGGTGCGCTGCGGTGGTTGTGCCCGGACTGCGCTCGGCAGCACGTGCGGGACATCGAGGGCAAGCTGCCCGACGAGTATTGGTGATCGATCCTCCTGCCGGGTTGGGGGGCGCGGGGGCGCGAGTGGTGGTGGGGCGTGATCTGGCCTTCGCGGGGTCGGTCGGGCCGGGCGTGAATTGCCGCGGGCCGGTTGGGAGTGCCGGTCGGTCCGGGCGCGGGGCGTCGTGAGCGGTCTCGGATGTCGGTCGGGTGTTGGTGGCCGGGCGTGGGTTGCCGCGGGTATTCGGGTGTCGGTTGGGCGTAGGTGGGGCCGGGCGTGGGGTGCCGTGGGCCGCTGGGGGTGGCTGGTGGGAGCGTCGTGCTCGGTGTGGCCTCCTCGGGGTTGACGGGGGCCGGTGGGGGCCGGGGTTTCAGGCTGCGTCTCCCGAGGTCGACATCGGGATGGCGCGGACCCGGGGGCGGGGTGTGCGGGATGCTTCGCCGTACGCCCGGGCCAGCTCTTGGGCTACCTCGTGGGGGACCTTGCGCAGCTGGCGGACCGTGCAGCGGACCAGGACGATGCCCGTTGCCGCCAGGGCCAGGTGGCTGAAGCCGCCGGAGGGGCCGGGGCCGCAGCGGTACTGCCAGGCCAGGCCTTGCTCGTCCCACCAGGCGTCGGCCTCGCCGATGCGGCGGCCGCGGCGGTCGCAGATCGTCACGTCCCAGTTCGGCGGTGGGAGGCGGGCCGTTTCCAGGACGCGGGTGGCGAGGCCGTGGGCCTGGATCGGGCCCTCGTCCAGGTCGCGCAGCACCCGCCGGACCGCTGACGTGCCGCGCTGGGGGCCTGCGTCGAGCTCCCGCACCAGCTCCTGGCGGTCGCACAGGCCCCAGTAGAGGGGCAGTGTCAGCAGGTGACGGATCCGGGCCGGATCCGGCTCCGCGCGGGCCAGGTCGAGCGCGGCCCTGGCCGGTGGGGCGAACGGCAGGCCGTCGACCTCGACCGGGGCCGGCAACCGGGACGTGCGTGCCGCGCGGACGCCTTCGCACGCCACCACCCGGCAGTGGTCGGGCACCAGCAGCCGGATCTCCTCCGCCGGTGGGCACTTGACGCCGTGGGCCTGCAGCGCGTCCGCGCCGGTGATCACCACCTGCGGCCCGTACCGCACCAGCGCGGCGTGCAGCAGCTGCTGCCGCGTCGGGGCCGTGTTGCGCAGCAGGACGACGCCGGGGTGCAGGCGGCGCCACGGCCCGCCGCGGCCGCAGAGCCGCCTGGTTCTTCGATCGGACACCCCGGCCCTTCGCAACTGTTCGAGGTTCATCACCTCGCAGGTGCCGGGGTTACTGAGGGACAGTGGGTCGGTGCACTGAGTAGCAGCCATGCATCGAGCATGACGGCTCGGCCAACCGGGTGGAACCAGCTTCCCCGCAGCTGTGGACAACTCGACGGCAACCGCCCCTTCGCGGCCCCGCCTGTGGACAACTCAGCCGGCGAATCCGGGCTGCCAGCGCTCCACGATGCCGCGCGCCGGGATCTCCGCGTCGAGCTGGCAGAGGATGCCCGTCGAGCCCGCCGTCACCCGGTGGATCATCAGGTACTCGGGCGGCAGGTTGAGCGAGCGGCCGACCCGGAAGTCGTTGCCGCGGCTGTCGCCGACCCGCCAGGCCTGCTTCTGCATCCACCGGCGCGTGAAGTGGAACGTCGGCTCGGCCAGCGGCTCGGTGAACGGCGCGAGGTACGCGAGCACCTCGTCCGCGGTCAGGTCGCTGTCCGGCCGGATGAACCGGTTCTCCCGCAGCAGGCGCATCAGGTCGGCGGACTCGCCGTCCAGGGCCAGCCGCGTCATCTCGCCCAGGTGGCGGGGGATGCCGTCGGGCAGCCGGGCGACGCCGCCGAAGTCGATGACGCACAGCCTGTCGTCGGTCGTGATCATGAAGTTGCCCGGGTGCGGGTCCGAGTGCAGCAGGTGGACGCGCTCCGGCGACGAGTAGTGGAACTCCGCCAGCAGCCGGCCGGCGAGGTTGCGGGTCTCGCGGTCACCGTCCGCGATCACCTTGGACAGCGGGGTGCCGTTCGCCCACTCCGTCACGACGACCTTCGGCGCGCTGGCCACCACCCGGGGCACCAGGATGCCGGGATCGCCGTCGAACGCCTTCGCGAAGGCGCGCTGGTGCTGGGCCTCGGCCTGGTAGTCGAGCTCCTCGTTCATCCGCTCGGCGAGCTCGGCGAGCAGCGGCTTGACCTCGGTGCCGGGCACGAACGCCTGGAACAGCCGGCTGAACCGCTGCAGCTGCCGCAGGTCGCTGCGCAGCGCTTCGTCGGCGCCCGGGTACTGCACCTTGACGGCGACCTCGCGGCCGTCGTGCCAGACCGCGCGGTGGACCTGGCCGATGCTCGCGGCCGCGGCCGGCTCGTCGTCGAAGGACGCGAACCGGCTGCTCCAGGTGCGGCCCAGCTGCTCGGCGAGCACCCGGTGGGTCTGCCGAGCGGCCATCGGCGGCGCGGCGGCCTGCAGCTTCGTCAGCGCCTCGCGATACGGCTTCGCCATGTCGTCCGGCACCGCCGCCTCGAAGACGCTCAGCGCCTGGCCGAACTTCATGGCCCCGCCCTTGAGCGTGCCGAGCACCTCGAACAGCTGCTCGGCGGCCTTGGCCGAAAGTGTCGCGCTCACCTGTTCCGCGCTCTGGCCCGCGAGCCTCTTGCCCCACCCGCCGACCGCCCGGCCGGCGATGCCGAGCGGGAGACTGGCGAGCTTGGCGGTGCGGGCGGCACCTTTGCGCGGCATCGCGGTGTCACGATCGCCCGGGTCGCGGAAGTCGGTCACACCGGCGATTCTGCCTTGCGTCAGCGGGCGCGCGCAGCCTGCTTGCGCGGTGTTAGTGGCCTACGTCTCCTGATGTAGGGGTCGCGCGCCGCAACCGCACTTCGGGTGCGGCGGCCAGCCGCGGTGGCGGATGCGGCCGTCGTAGGCGTCGATCTCGAGCGTCGCGTTCCACACCGGCGGCGCCGGCGCGCCGGGGGAGAGCAGCCGCATGGCCTGTGCGACGGCCAGCGATGCGCACGCCTGAACCGCGCCGAGGTCGGGCCGCTGGTGGCGGCCGGCGAGCTGCCCCGCGACGCGCGGCCAGCACGGGTCGCGGTCCGTCCGGTGCAGGTCGGCGCAGCGCAGGCACGAGCTGCGGCCCGGCACGACCAGCGGCCCGACGATGCCCGTGCCGTCGCGGACGCGCACCAGCAGGTGCGGGACGCCGTCCTCCACCAGCTCGGCGACGACCTCCGGCGCGGGCACGACGGCGTCGGTGAGCAGGACGAAGTCCGGGTACCGGTCGTGCAGGCGCGTCACGCGGACTTCGGGGTCGACCCGGTGGAGCAGGTCGGCGAGCGCCTGCCGACGGCTCCGGCCCAGGTCCGCGGTGGTGAAGCCGGAGCCGAGGTCGTGCTCGGTGACCGCGCCGGACTGCTGGAGCTCGACGTGCCCGACGCCGGCGTTGGCCAGCAGCACGGCCACGGCGACCGCCACCCGGCCGTTGCCGTGCACCGCGACCGCCGCGGCGCGCCTCCGGTCCGCCAGCGCGGCCTGGTGGTGCCGGGCCCGCAGCGACCAGAGGCCGGTTTCGCCGCGCAGCCCCGGGCCTTCGGGGCGGCCGGCGTCGGTTACCAGGCCGAGCGCGGTCAGCTGCCGCAGCAGCGTCCGCAGCTGGTCGCGGTGTTCGCTCTCGGCGAGCAGGAGCCGCTCGACGGGCTTGCTGCCGTCGAGCGCGCGTATTCGTTCGGCGAGATCGGGCGCCAGGTTTTCGACGATCACGCCGTGGCGCGGGTCGAGGCCGATCTGGATCTCGCGCGGGCCTCGATCGAGCACGGTCAGGCCCGGGAGCAGGGCGGGATGGGTGGGCAGGAGGACCGGGGGCATGTCCGCGGTGGAGAGGAGCATGTCCGCAGGATGGCACCCCGGACCGACCGGAAGGCTCGCGAAGACGCCGGATCGGCCGAGTTGTCCACAAGTGGAGAGGCCTGTGGACAACTCGGGTCTGTGACCTCAAGGCGCTCGGAGTTGTCGGTGCCTGGCCTTACCGTTGTCGAGTGGTCGAAGCACGCATGCCCTCGCTGAGAGGCCGGGGGGACACGAACCCCCCGTCGGACACACCTGGACACAAGGTCGAAGTGCGGCGCAGCCAGCGCCGGCACCGGACGGTCACCGCGTATTGGAAAGACGACACGCTCGTCGTGCTCATCCCCGCGCGGATGACCAGGGCGGAGGAGAAACACTGGGTCGCCGAGATGGAGCGCAAACTGCAGCGCTCGGAACCACGCCGGCCGGCGTCCCCGAAGACGTCGGACGAGGCCCTGCTCGCGCGCTGCGCGCTGCTGTCGGGCAAGTACCTGGGCGGTGACGCGACGCCGGCGAGCGTCCGCTGGGTGCCGCCGATGCGCACGAGGTGGGCGTCCTGCACGCCGGTCGACGCGACCATCCGGGTCAGCGACCGGCTGCGGAAGGTGCCTCCCTGGGTGCTCGACTACGTGCTCGTGCACGAGCTGGCGCACCTGCGTGAGCCGGGGCACGACGCGGCGTTCTGGGCGCTGGTGCGGCGGTACCCGAAGACCGAGCGGGCGATCGGGTACCTCGAGGGGTTGTCGGCTGCCGCCGGGTGGGGGATTTCCCTCGAGGATTGAGCGGTGGGGTGGCCGGGGTGACCTGCTGGTCCGGCGGGTTGCCCCGGTTGCTTTCGGGGCGCTGGGAGGCGCCGGAGGGGAGGTAGTGGGTCGGTGGTCGCCGGTGCGCCGGGAGAGGTGAGAGGTGCGGCCGGGGCGATGACGCCGGGAAAGGCAGGGGGAGGGCGATGGCGCGGGGAGGGCGATGGCGCGGGGACGGGTGAAGGGCCTGGAGGCGCGCGAGAGGCAGCGATTGACTGAGCGGTCGCCGGGACGGCGCCGAATGCCAGAGGGCCGGTGACCCGCTGCGCAGGTCACCGGCCCTCTGGACCACAGCTCAGGGCGATCGGCTGCCCTCGGCTTCGGCTTGGGGTGATCGACTGTCCTCGGCCTCAGCTCGGGGCAATCGACTGCCGCGGCCTCAGCTCAGGACTGGCCGCCCTTGTCGGAGTCGGAGCCCTTGTCGGGATCGGTGTCAGAACCGGTGTCAAAGCCGGCGTCGGGCTCCGACGGCGGGTTCGCCTTCTCCCGCTCGGCCCGCTCCGTGCGCTCCAGCTCGGCGATCGGGTCCAGGTCGTCGAGGGAGCCGGTCTCGCCGACGCGGTCCGCGAAGTCGATGGGCTCGTCCAGGTCCTCCGCCGTCGGCATCAGGTCCGGGTGGGACCAGAGGCCGTCGCGCTTGTCCGAACCGTGGCGGTCGCCCACCAGGCTCCACAGGTTGGAGGCGTCGCGCATGCGGCGGGGGCGCAGCTCCAGGCCGACCAGGGTGGCGAACGTCTGCTCGGCCGGGCCGCCCGTTGCGCGGCGGCGGCGGAGGGTTTCGCGCAGGGCGTCCGCGCCCGGGAGGCGGTCGCCGACCGCTTCGGCCACCACCACGTCGACCCAGCCTTCGACCAGGGCCAGGAGGGTCTCCAGGCGCCTTAGCGCCGCCTTCTGCTCGTCCGTCGTCTGGGGCTCCAGCAGGCCCGAGGACATCGCCTCTTCGATGCTCGCCGGGTTCGACGGGTCGATGCGGCCGGCCAGGGACTCCAGGGCCGAGGTGTCGACCGTGATGCCGTGGGCGAACTCCTCGACCGTCGCGAGCAGGCGCTGGCGCAGCCACGGCACGTGCGTGAACAGGCGCTGGTGCGCGGCCTCGCGCGCGGCCAGGAAGACCAGGATCTCGCTGTTCGGCAGCTCCAGGCCGTCGGCGAACTTCTCGATGTTCGCGGGCAGCAGCGCCGACGTTCCGGCGGGCGCCAGGGGGAGGCCGATCTCGGACGCCGTCAGCATCTCCGACGCCAGCTGGGCGAGCGCGTTGCCGAGCTGGGAGCCGAACGCCATGCCGCCCATCTGGCCCATCATCTGGAGCAGCGGGCCGGCGGCCTGCTTGGCCTCTTCCGGCAGCGCCTGCATCCACGCGCCCGAGATCTGCTGGGCGACCGGGTCGCAGAGCCGCTGCCACGTCGGCAGGGTCTTCTCCACCCAGGTGCGCGGCGACCAGGCGACCGTCGACGTCGCGCCGGCCGGGAACACCGTCGCCGCGTCGAGCCACAGCTCGGCGAGGTGGGCGGCGTCGCGGACCGCGGCGTTCGCGTCGTCGCCGCCGCTGAAGCCGAGGCGGCTCTCGCCGGTGTTGCCGGCGCTGCCGAGGGTCTGGAGGGCGATTTGCTTGGCGAGGTCGTAGTTCACCGGCCCGCTGGAAGTACCGGCCTGGCTGAGCATCTGGCCCAGCTGGCTCAGCATCTGCCCGAGCTGGTTGAAGGCCTCGGCGCCGGACTGCGGCCCGCCTTCCGAGGGGTCGTTCTCACCTCGTTTGTCGGGATCGGACGGTCCGAAGCCGAACGGGGGTTTGCTCATGTGTCCACCGTACGCGGGTCGGCGGCCGTCGAGGGGGTCAACTGGACCCGTGTGCGTGGCCTTCACCGAGAAGCGAACACGGTCACCGTACGCTGTCGGTCGTGACCAAGTCCTCCGAGGAGACCGCCCCCGCGAAGAGCGCGCCGGAACCGGCGGCGGAACCGGCCGGCGAGGCCCGGCGGATGACCCGCCGCGGCTGGACTCTCGTGGTCAGCGGCTCGCTGTTCCTGATCTTCGTGGTGCTCGGCTCGGTCGTGCCCGTGCCGTTCGTCGCGATCAGCCCCGGCCCGACCTACGACACGCTCGGTCGCGACGCCGCGGGCAACCCGGTCATCCAGGTCACCGGTCACGACACCTTCCAGACCACCGGCGAGCTGCGGATGACGACCGTCTCGCTGCACGACGGCGTCACCCTCTTCCAGGGCCTCGGCTTCTGGGCCAGCGGCCGGTACGCGCTCGCGCCGCGCGAGGAGTACTTCAAGCCCGGCGAGACGAACGAGCAGGTCAAGCAGGAGAACATCCAGCAGCTGCAGGACTCGCAGACGAACGCGCAGGTCGCCGCGCTGCGCAAGCTCGGCTACCCGATCAAGGTGCTGGCGAAGCAGATCGTCTCCGGCAGCCCCGCCGACCACGTGCTTTCGCCCGGCGACAAGCTGATCACCGTCAACGGCAAGAAGGTCGTCGAGGCCGCCGACGTGCGGGCCGCGCTGGCCGGCACGCTGCCCGGCCAGACCGTCCAGATCACCTTCCAGTCCGACGGCCAGCCCGAGCGGACCGTGCCGCTCACGCTCGCCTCGCGCCCGGACCGCAAGGAAGGCTTCATCGGCCTCACCGCGGTCGACCGCGCCGACGCGCCGTTCACCGTCAACATCTCGCTGCAGGACGTCGGCGGCCCGTCGGCCGGCCTGATGTTCACGCTCGCGATCATCGACCGGCTGCAGCCCGGTGACCTGGCCGGCGGGCGGCACATCGCCGGCACCGGCGAAATCACCGAGACCGGTGAGGTCGACCCGATCGGCGGGATCTCGTTCAAGGTCGTCGGCGCGCGCGAGGCGGGCGCGACCGACTTCCTGGTGCCCGAGCACAACTGCGCCGAGGCGAAGACCAACGCGCCGGCCGGGCTCAACCTCATCAAGGTGTCCACACTGGACGACGCGCTCACGCAGCTGGGCAACCTGAAGGCGGGCCGGCCGACGGCCGCCTGCTAGCCCGGACGAGCTAGGGGAGCAGCGTCGCCTTGAGCGCTTCGACGAGGTTCGGCGCCAGGTCCGGGCTTTCGACGATCTCGTCGATCGGCTCGTCCGCGTCGGCCCCGCGCAGCCGCATCACGCACGCGCCTTCGCCGTCGCGCAGGACCGCGGCCACCAGGCGGGCCTCCGTCCGCTGCGGGTGGTCGGCGGCCGCGCGGCGCAGGCTGTCCGCGTCCGCCTCGGCCACGTCCGGCAGCTCCGACTCCGAGCCCGGCGGCAGCACGATGATCTCCTGCGCCAGCGCGCAGCCGATCACCAGATCGGGCCACGCGATCCGGCCCAGCGCCTCGGCGAGGTCGCCTTCGGGCAGCGCCTCCTGCGCCACCGGCGTCAGCGGGTTCGCCCGGTCCAGCTGCCCGGCCAGCTCCGGCTGCTCGTCCAGCAGCGCCGCCGTCGGCACCAGCGCGAACAGCTGCGGCGGCTGGTCCCAGCCACCCGCGGCCATGAACTCCTCGATCTCGCGAGCGAGCGCGGCCACGCCGGCCGGTCGCGCTTCGTCTGCTGCCATGCGCACATGGTGTCAGGCCGGCCGGCGCGCGACTGCCGCGAGTCCGGTTTGGGCGGGTCCCGGGAACTTCACCGGGCATCCGTAGAGTTAGGGAATCAGGGGGCGCACGCGCCCCTGCTCAAGTGTTGACGAAGACAGGAGCGTGTGCCGTGGCGACTCGGCCCCCGGTGAGCCTGCCGAAGCTGTCCCGGCGGAGCCGGATCCTCCTCATCATCGCCGCGGTGATCGTGCTGGCGCTGCTGCTCGGGGCCCGCCTCCTCGACACGTACGTCGATTGGCTGTGGTTCGGCGAAGTCGGCGCGCGGTCGGTGTTCACCACCCAGGTGGTGACCCGGATCATCTTGTTCTTCGCCGTCGGCCTGCTCGTCGGCGGGGCGCTCGCGACCAGCCTGATGATCGCCTACCGGACCCGCCCGGTGTTCGTCCCGATCTCGGGCGCCGACGACCCGCTCGCGCGCTACCGCTCGGCGATCGTCGCCCGCATCCGGCTCTTCGGCATCGGCATCCCGGTGCTGACCGGGCTGATCGCCGGGCTGTCCGCCCAGGGCGACTGGCAGGTCGTGCAGCTGTTCCTCAACGGCACCTCGTTCGGCCAGACCGACCCCGAGTTCGGCAACGACGTCGGCTTCTACGCCTTCGACCTCCCGTTCTACAACTGGCTGCTCGGCTGGCTGTTCATCACCGTCGTCATCTCCTTCTTCGGCGCGCTGATCTCGCACTACGTCTTCGGCGGCATCCGGCTGGCCGGCAAGGGCGGCCAGCTGGCCGGCCCGACCCGCGCGCAGCTCGCCATCACCGTCGGCCTGTTCGTGCTGCTGAAGGCGGCCGAGTACTTCTTCGACCGCTACAACCTGCTGCTGTCCGACCGCGGCGCCCCGCTGTTCATCGGTGCCACCTACACCGACCTGAACGCGGTCCTGCCCGCGAAGCTGATCCTGCTGTGCATTTCGGTGATCTGCGCGGTCGCGTTCTTCGCCGGCGCGTTCCTGCGCAACCTGCAGCTCCCGGCGATCGCGCTGGTGCTGCTCATCCTGTCCAGCATCCTGGTCGGCGTCGCATGGCCCGCGATCCTCGACCAGTTCTCGGTCAAGCCGAACGCGAACGAGAAGGAAGCGACGTCCATCCAGCGCAACATGGACGCCACCCGCCGCGCCTTCGGCCTCACCGACATCGAGTACCAGCCGTACACCGGCGCCTCCACCGCGACGGCGGACCAGCTGAAGGCCGACACCGGGACGATGTCGAACATCCGGCTGCTCGACCCGAACGTCCTGTCCGACACCTTCACCCAGCGCGTCGGCCGCGAGAACTTCTACGGCTTCCCGGCGAAGCTGGACATCGACCGCTACACCGTCGGCGGCGTGTCGCAGGACTACATCGTCGCGGCGAAGGAGATCAAGACCGAGGGCCTGACCGGCAACCAGACCAGCTGGATCAACAAGCACCTCGTCTACACCCACGGCAACGGCTTCGTCGCCGCGCCGGCCAACACGATCGACCGCGCGGTCAAGGACGCCAACTCCGACGGCGGCTACCCGGTCGCCACGACGAGCGACACCCAGAACCCGAGCGGCGCCGGTTCGCCCGGCCCGAACCAGCCGGGCATCGAGGTCAAGCAGCCCCGCATCTACTACGGCGAGCTGTCGGCCGCGGACTCCGACTACGCGATCGTCGGCGGTACGTCCGGCAACGCGCCCGGCGAGTACGACACCGCGACCGACCGCTACACCTACAACGGCAGCGGCGGCGTCTCGATCGACAACTGGTTCAACCGCCTGGCCTTCGCGGCCGAGTACGGCGAACGCAACATCCTGTTCTCCGACGCCATCGGCGACAACTCGAAGATCATGTACAACCGCGACCCGCGCGAGCGCGTCAGCAAGGTCGCGCCGTGGCTGACCCTCGACGGCGACCCGTACCCGGCCGTCGTCGACGGCAAGATCCAGTGGATCATCGACGGCTACACCACGCTCAACAACTTCCCGTACGCCCAGCAGACCCAGCTCGGCGCGGCCACCAACGACTCCCTCAACGGCGTCGCCCGGCAGGCCAACAGCTCCATCAACTACATCCGCAACTCGGTCAAGGCCACCGTCGACGCCTTCAACGGCACCGTGACGCTGTACTCGATCGACGACAAGGAACCGGTCCTCAACGCCTGGGAAAAGGTCTTCCCCGGGCTCGTGAAGCCCAGCTCCGAGATCTCCCCGGACCTGCGTGCCCACTTCCGGTACCCGGAAGACCTCTTCAAGGTCCAGCGCGAGCTGCTGTCGCGCTACCACGTCAGCAACCCGCAGGAGTTCTACTCGCAGCAGGCCTTCTGGAGCGTCCCGCAGGACCCGACGGCCGAAGGCGCGAGCAACCCGACGGCGGCCGGCGCCGCGAACCAGCCGGGTTACTACGTCCTCGCGGACACCCCGGGCCAGAGCAAGCCGACGTTCCAGCTGACGAGCTCGCTGACCGGTCTGCAACGGCAGTACCTCGCGTCCTGGATGTCGGTGTCCTCCGATCCCGGTGACTACGGGAAGATCCGCGTCCTCCAGCTACCGAGCGCGGCCACCGGGGCCACCCAGGTCGACGGCCCGGTCCAGGTGCAGAACCGGTTCCAGAGCGATCCACGGGTGGCGCAGGACCGGACGCTGTTCAACAACCCGAACGTCACCCCGATCTACGGCAACCTGATCACGCTGCCGGTCGCGCAGGGCTTCCTCTACGTCGAGCCCGTCTACATCCGGCAGCGCAACCAGACCAGCTACCCGCAGCTGGCCCGCGTCCTCGTCTCGTACGGGCCGAAGGTCGGCTACGGCGCGACGCTGCAGGAAGCCCTCGACCAGGTCTTCGGAGCCGGCACCGGCGAAGCCACCACCACGCCACCGCAGGCCGGCCAGCCCACGACCACGCCGCCGACCACCCCGTCCACGACACCGACCACCCCGCCGAACAGCGGCGGCGGCAACGCGGCCTTGGACAAGGCGGTCACCGACATCCAGGCGGCGATCGCGAAGCTGAAGGCAGCCCAGCAGTCGGGCAACTTCGCGGACCAGGGTGCGGCGCTCGCGGCCCTCGACGCGGCGGCCCGGGCGTACGAAGCAGCCAAGTCCGCAACGCCGTCCAGCAGCACCCCACCGCCCAGCAGCCAGCCGGGAGGGTGACCTCACTTACCCAAGTGGGACCTGCTTTGCACCCCGTTGAAACGGTGGCGTAGGGTAGGTCTCACGACGCGGGGTGGAGCAGCTCGGTAGCTCGCTGGGCTCATAACCCAGAGGTCGCAGGTTCAAATCCTGTCCCCGCTACTGGAAGAAGAGGCGCAGCCGATGGCTGCGCCTCTTCTTTTTTGCTCAGGCGAGCCAGCCGTCCACGGAATCCGTTGCCGTGGCGACATAACCGTCCGGGCGGACCAGCACCTCGGTCAGGTCGGGCCACGGCAGCGCGGGCACTCGGGCCACGACGACGTCCGGGTGGGGCGATGCGGACCCGGTCGTGGTCAGCAGGACGAACTTTCCACTGTGGAACAAGTCGCTCACGTGGCCGTCGCCGAGCGGGAAGTCCGGCAGGCGCGCGCCTGCCGGGCCGGGTTCTTCCGACGCGTACCGGATGTCCAAGCCGGACACCATCCCGGACAGCCGGCGGCGGACCTCCGGGATCGCCGCCAGGTCTTGGAAGAGGAGCCGCATCGCGCGCTGTTCCGGGCTCGCCGGGATCAGGGCCGTTTGGGCTGCGACGTTCTGCAGGACCGCTTCCGCCACCGGGCGGCGTTCCGCTTCGTACGTGTCCAGCAGGCCCGCCGGAGCGCGGCCGGTCAGCTCCGCCGCCAGCTTCCAGCCCAGGTTCATCGCGTCCTGGACGCCGAGGTTCAGGCCCTGGCCGCCGGCCGGGAAGTGGGTGTGCGCCGCGTCGCCGGCCAGGAAGACCCGGTCCACGCGGTAGCGGCCGGCCAGGCGGGCGTCGTCGGAAAACCGGGAAGCCCAGCGGATTTCGGCGATTTCGACCTCCTCGCCGAAACTTTCGCGGACCACCGCGCGCACCTCGTCGTCGGTCACCCGCGCCCGCAGGTCCGCCGGGCGGTTCAGCCGGTCGCCGTAGCTCAGCCGGTACAGGTTCGGCTCGTCCAGCGGGATCAGGCCGACGAACGAACCCGGCGCCGCCGCCGACCGCACCAGGTTCCGCATCGACCGCCACTCCGTCGGCGCGCCCGCCGGAGCCGAACGGAACACCACGTCCGCCGAGACGCCGTGACCGCGCCCTTCGAACCCTTCGAACGGCAGGTTCAGCGCCTTCCGCACCGCGCTGCGGCCACCGTCGCAGCCCACCAGGTACGCCGCGCGCACCCGGACGTCGCCCGCCGTGACCGTCACGCCGCCGGCGTCCTGCGTGAAGCCGCTCAGCGCTTGCCCGCGGAGCACCTTCACGCCCTGCTCGGCCAGGCGCTCCTCCAGCGCCGCTTCGACCTGGGCCTGCGGGATGCCCACCTGGTACGGGTGCCGCGTGTCCCAGCCCGCGTAGCTCACCGGGATCATCGCGAAGTGGCCTTCGGGCACGGTCGTGAACGACCGCTGCTCCGCTCGGGCGAGCAGGCCCCGCAGGTCCAGCACCTCCGCCGTGCGCGGCTGCAGGTTCAGCGCCTTCGACAGCCCGGTGCGCGCGGCCAGCCGCTCCAGCACGACGACGTCCACTCCGGCCAGCGCCAGTTCGTTCGCCAGCATCAGCCCGGTCGGGCCCGCTCCGGCGACGACCACGTCCGCGGTCAGCTCGTCCATCCCCAGCTCCTTAACAACGTTAAATTGACCTTACCCGAGGATGCCCTTAACATCGTTAAATTGTCAAGGCGGTACCACGAGGAGAGTCGAAACCATGGCCCTGACCAGGCAGGACATCGCACGCTCGGGGCTGAAGCTGCTCAACGAGGCCGGCCTCAACGGGCTCACCCTCCGGCTGATCGCCGCCGATCTCGGGGTCAAGGCGCCGGCGCTCTACTGGCACATGAAGAACAAGCAGGAGCTGCTCGACGAGATGGCGACGCAGATGTACCGCGATTCGGCGGAGGACCGCCTGCCGCCGGAGTCGCTGGGGGAGTGGGACGCCATCGCGCACAGCGCGCGGGCCCTGCGGCGGATGATGCTGTCCTACCGCGACGGCGGGAAGGTGTTCGCCGGCACCTACCTCGGGGACACCGGCCTGGTCCCGCCGAGCCCGCTGCGCCGGAGCATCGGCGCCGGCCTGGACGAGCGCCGGGCCGCTCAGGCGCTGTTCACCGTGTACAGCTACGTCGTCGGGTTCACCATCGAAGAGCAGGCCGTCTACCCGAAGCCCGGTGAACTGGACGAGCGCTACCGCAGCGAGGAGGCCGGGGACCTGCTCGCCGACGTCGATTCGCGGTTCGAGGACGGGCTCGCCATGGTCCTGAGTGGAGCACGGCTGTGGCTCGGAGTGGCGTAACGCCTGGTCAGCCGGTTGGGGGACCCCGGTGCAAACCCGGTCGCGACCCCGTGTAATCTATTCAAGTACCACAACGGCGCGGGGTGGAGCAGCTCGGTAGCTCGCTGGGCTCATAACCCAGAGGTCGCAGGTTCAAATCCTGTCCCCGCTACAGAGGTCAGAGGCCTGTGTTCGCAGAAAACGCGAACACAGGCCTCTTTCGCATTGTATTGGGGGTCGAACCCCCAAACCCCCGCCAAGAGGGCTTCGCCCCCTTGGATTCCCCGCCGTGGTCCATTTCTTCTGCGGATTCCGCGATGGGAACACCGCGACGGGATGGTTGCGGTGCGTGTCCGGTCTCGGCCAGCCGGGGAAAGCCGCCCGCGGGACTCACCTGCCTGGAGGTGTCGCGGCCGTTCGCGTGCGGCTGGTTGGACCAAAGAACCGCGGCGATGGTTGCGCTGCGTGTCCGGGGTCCACAGTGGACCTGGTCGCATTGGGCCGAACGAGGGGATCTCACTAGCCACAATGGACAGATCTGCTGACCACTGTGGACACAGCGGCCGATAAGTGGGAATGTAGGGGACGTGTCCGAATTGAATGCAACAGCCGCCGCCCTGCTCGGTCTGCTCCACGACGGTCCCGCCACCGGCGGGCAGCTCGTCGCGGGAGCTGGTGAGCGATTCGGCGCCTTCTTCAGCGTCACCCGCAGCCAGGTGTACCGGGAGCTCCCGGCGCTGTCCAAGGAAGGTCTCGTCCGGCTCGGCAAGCAGGGCCCGCGCTCCAGCCAGCAGTACCTGATCACCGCCGCCGGCAAGAAGGCCTTCAAGGCCTGGCTGACGTCCGAGGCCGGTCCCGACCACCTGCGCAGCCCGCTCATCCTGCGGCTCGTGCACGCGGGGTCGTTGACGGCGAAGCAGCGCCAGTCGCTGCTGGAGTCGGCCCGGGCCAGCTACGGCCAGCAGCTCGACGACGCGAAGGCGGCCACAAAGGCGGCCGACGGGCCGTACGAAAAGGCCGTCGCCGAGTTCGCCCAGGCCCAGGCCAAGGCCGCGCTGAAGCTGCTCGACGCCATCCCCGCGGCCTGAGGTTCGCGCGCCCACGACCGGTCCTCGCAACCGGTCGTGGGTTTTGCCGTAACCTTGACAAACGTGAGTGATGAGTTCGACGCGGCACTGAGGGACCTGACCGGCAAGCTGACGCAGATCGAGTCGGTGATGGACCTGGATGCGCTGCGTGCCCAGGTGGCCGACCTGGAGGAACAGGCCTCGAGCCCGACCCTCTGGGACGACCCGGAGGCGGCGCAGAAGGTCACCAGCCAGCTGTCCCACCGGCAGGGCGAGCTGCGCCGGGTCAGTGACCTGCGCCAGCGGCTCGACGACCTCGGCGTGCTGTACGAGCTCGCCGAGGCCGAAGGCGACGCCGGCAGCATGGGCGAGGCCGAGACCGAGCTCGCCGACCTCGGCAAGTCCATCGACGGCCTCGAGGTCCGCACGCTGCTCTCGGGGGAGTACGACGACCGCAACGCCGTCGTCACCATCCGTTCCGAGGCCGGCGGCGTCGACGCGGCCGACTTCGCCGAGATGCTGCTCCGCATGTACCTGCGCTGGGCGGAGCGCCACGGCTACCCGACCGACGTCTACGACATCTCCTACGCCGAAGAGGCGGGCATCAAGTCGGCGACGTTCAAGGTCAGCGCCCCCTACGTCTACGGCACCCTCTCCGTCGAGCAGGGCACCCACCGGCTCGTCCGGATCTCGCCGTTCGACAACCAGAGCCGCCGCCAGACGTCGTTCGCGCACGTCGAGGTGCTGCCCGAGGTCGAAGAGGTCGACCACGTCGACATCCCGGAGAAGGACATCCGGGTCGACGTCTACCGCTCGTCCGGCCCCGGCGGCCAGAGCGTGAACACGACCGACTCCGCGGTGCGCATCACGCACATCCCGACGAACATCGTCGTCTCCTGCCAGAACGAGAAGTCGCAGCTGCAGAACAAGGCCGCCGCGATGAAGGTCCTCCAGTCGCGGTTGCTGCAGCGCAAGAAGGAAGAAGAGCGCAAGGAGATGGACGCGCTCAAGGACGGCGGCTCCAGCTGGGGCAACCAGATGCGCTCCTACGTCCTGCACCCGTACCAGATGGTCAAGGACCTGCGGACCGAGTTCGAGGTCGGCAACCCGACCGCGGTGCTCGACGGCGACATCGACGGCTTCCTCGACGCCGGCATCCGCTGGCGCAAGCAGACCGCAGCCGTCTGATCGGCGCAGCGGGTGTTCGCACGACCGCTCACCGTGCGCGAACGCCCGCTGCTCCACCCGGGTGGACCGGGCAACCGGGGCTTCACGAGACCGGTGGGTAGTATGCCGAATCGTGATCCGGCTCGAAGAGGTTTCCAAGGTCTACAAGACCTCGACGCGGCCCGCGCTCGAGCGGGTGTCCGTCGACATCGAAAAGGGTGAGTTCGTCTTCCTCATCGGTCCCTCGGGATCGGGGAAGTCGACCTTCCTCCGGCTGCTGCTGCGCGAAGAGACGCCGAGCAAGGGCCGCGTGATGGTGTCCAACTTCGACGTCGCCAAGCTGGCCCGCCGCCGGGTCCCCCGCCTGCGGCAGACCATCGGCTGCGTGTTCCAGGACTTCCGTCTGCTGGCCAACAAGACCGTCGCGGAGAACGTCGCGTTCGCCCTCGAGGTCATCGGCAAGCCCGGCCCGACCATCAAGAAGGTCGTCCCCGAGGTGCTCGAGCTCGTCGGGCTCGACGGCAAGGCCGACCGGCTGCCCAACGAGCTCTCCGGTGGTGAGCAGCAGCGCGTCGCGATCGCGCGCGCGTTCGTGAACCGGCCGCTGGTGCTGCTCGCCGACGAGCCGACCGGGAACCTGGACCCCGACACCAGCCAGGACATCATGCTGCTGCTGGAGCGGATCAACCGCACCGGCACCACCGTCCTGATGGCGACCCACGATCACTCCATCGTGGACTCCATGCGGCGCCGAGTCGTCGAGCTGCAGCTCGGCCGGGTGATCCGCGACGACGCCCGAGGCGTCTACGGCATCGGTCGCTGAGACCCGCCCACCCCGCACCGACCCCGACCCCAAGGACCTGCACCCGCCATGCGCGCCAGTTTCGTCTTCAGTGAGGTAGTCACCGGCCTGCGCCGGAACGTCACGATGACCATCGCGATGATCCTGACCACGGCCGTGTCGCTCGCCATGCTCGGCGGCGGCCTGCTGGCCGTGCGCACGATCGACAAGATGAAGTCCAACTTCCTCGCCGACGTCGAGGTTTCCGTCTACCTCACCGACGACATCAGCGCGACGGACAAGAACTGCACCCAGGCGCTGTGCCAGTCGCTGCGTTCGGACCTGCAGAGCAACAACGGCGTCGAGTCGGTCGTGTTCGAGAACCGCGACCAGGCCTACGACCGGTTCAAGAAGATCTTCGAGAGCCAGCCGGAGCTGATCGCGCTCACCGGCCCCGAGTCGCTGCCCGCGTCGCTGCACGTGAAGCTGAAGGACCCGGACCGCAGCGACTCGATCGTCTCGGAGTACGCCACCAAGCCGGGCGTGCGGAAGGTCGACGACCAGAAGAAGTTCCTCGACCGCGTGTTCAACGCCTTCAACGGCGTCCGGAACATGGCGTTCGGCGCCGCGCTCATCATGGCCATCGCGGCACTGCTGCTGATCGCCAACACGATCCAGGTGTCGGCGTTCACCCGGCGCACCGAGGTCGGCATCATGCGGCTGGTCGGCGCGACGCGGTGGTACACGCAGCTGCCGTTCCTCCTGGAGGCGGTGGTCGCCGGCGCGGTCGGTGCGGTCCTCGGGATCATCATGCTGATCATCACGAAGGCCGGTTTCCTCGATTCGGTGTTCACCGGGGACGTGTTCCCGAAGATCACGATGCTGGAGCTGCTGTTCCCGGTCGCGCCGATCCTGCTGGCGGTGTCCGTGGTGATCTCCGCCATCACCGGTTACGTCACGCTGCGCCTGTACGTCCGGCACTAGCGTTTAACCGGCTGCTTGTCCTGCCCGGAATCACGTAGAGTGGTCGTATGCCCAAGGAACGTGGCCAGAAGGTGATCGTGTCGAACCGCAAGGCGCGGCACGATTACTCCATCCTCGACACCTACGAGTGCGGTCTCGTGCTCGTCGGCACCGAGGTGAAGAGCCTGCGCGAGGGCAAGGCGTCCCTGGCGGACGCGTTCGCGACGGTCGACGACGGCGAAGTGTGGCTGCGGAACGTGCACATCCCGGAGTACACGCAGGGCACGTGGACCAACCACACGCCCCGGCGGACCCGGAAGCTGCTGCTGCACCGGCGCGAGATCGAGAAGCTCATCGGCAAGACCAAGGAGAGCGGGCTCTCCCTGGTCCCGCTGTCGATGTACTTCAAGGACGGCAAGGTCAAGGTCGAGATCGCGCTGGCCCAGGGCAAGAAGGCCTACGACAAGCGGCAGACGCTCGCCAAGCGCGACGCGGAGCGCGACATCAGGAAGGCCATGGGCCGCGCCCTGAAGGGCCGGTTCACGGAGTGACGGCGGGCCCGGCTTCCGACGCTGACGTCGCTCGGTGGACGGCGTCGCTCGGCCTGCCGGGCCTGGTCGACCTGCACGTCCACTTCCTGCCGAAACCGGTGATGGACAAGGTCTGGGCGTACTTCGACCAGGCTTCGACGCACTACGGCACCGAGTGGCCGGTGCACTACCGGACGTCCGAAGAGGAGCGTCTGGCGACGCTGCGGTCGCTCGGGGTGACGCGGTTCGCGCCGCTGGTGTACCCGCACAAGCCGGGGATGGCGGAGTGGCTGACCTCGTGGGCGCTCGAGTTCGCGGCGCGGGTGCCGGACGCCGTGCCGACCGGGACGTTCTACCCCGAGCCCGGCGCCGGGTCCGCTGTGGACGGTGCGCTGCGCGCCGGCGCCCGGGTGTTCAAGGCGCACGTGCAGGTGGGCGCGTACGACCCGCGTGACGACCTGCTGAAGCCGGTGTGGGGCGCGCTGTCCGACGCCGGCGTCCCCGTCGTCGTCCACTGTGGACACGGACCGTTGCGGGGCGACTTCACCGGGTTGTCGGTCTTCGAAGAGGTCCTCGCCCGGCACCCCCGGCTGACGGCCGTGCTCGCGCACGCGGCGATGCCCGAGTTCGGGACGGCCTTCGAGCTGCTGGCGAAGTACCCGCGGGTGCACCTGGACACGACGATGGTGGGCGTGCCGTTCGCCGAGGCGATGTCGCCGCTGCCGCCGGACTGGACGGCGCGGCTGGCGGAGTACGCCGGCCGCGTCGTGCTCGGCACGGACTTCCCGAACATCCCGTACTCCTACGCGACGCAGCTGCGGGCGATCGCCGGCTGGGCGGCCGACGATCGCCTGGGCGAGCCGTTCCTGCGGGCGGTCCTGCACGACACCCCGCTGCGGCTGCTCAACGCTTGAGCAGCGCCCGCTCGCTCACCGCCACCGCGCGGCCGAGGTAGCGCGTGCCGATCGCGGTGACCGGGATGTGCTTGCCCGCCAGGAGGAACCCGGCCGTCGCGAGGACCACCCACGGCACCGGGCCGTGCGCGATGCCGTCCGACAGGGGCGCGAACCCGTGCGCGGCCAGGCCGAGCAGGCCGCCGGAAACCAGCAGCCCGGCCACGACCAGCTGCGGCAGCTTCGCGGTGGCGTCGCCGGTGTCGCGCTGCATCTCGAACTGCGCGAACAGCCGCAGCAGGCCGAGCAGCACCAGCCCGCACACCGCGAACCACGCGGGCGCCATGACCAGCCAGAGCAGCGTGCCCGGCGCCGGGGTCTCGTAGCCGAGGCCGTACACCGTCACGCCCGCGACCACGATCAGCGCCGGCATGTGCCAGAGGTAGACGCTCATGAACCGCGCGCCCAGCCAGCTCAGCGCGTTCCCGATGCCCGGCCGCGCGGCGAGCGCGTTGAGCTGCGGGCGGAAGGCGAGCAGCAGGCCGATCTGGCCGACGGCGAGGAAGGCGAGCAGCACGGTCGGCGGGCTCATGTTCGACACCGGCGCGCCGGGCATCCCGATCATGCTGGCCGGGTACGGGCCGAACGCGACCATCAGCGCGGTGATCCCGAACCCGGCGGCCGAGAGCGTGAGGGCACCGCGGCGGGTGAGCGTGCCGAGGCGGCCTTCGACGTAGTGGAACCCGAGCTGGTGGACGGCGACCCAGACGAAGATCGCGTTGGCGTAACCGAGGTAGCCGAGGTCGTTGAAGCGCGCGACGTCGACCAGGATCCCCGCGGCGCCCATCACCAGCGGCACCTTGAGGCCCCAGCGCCGGTGCGCGGCGACCATCAGCGGCGTCAGCAGCACGACGAGCACGTACACGGCGAGGAACCACAGCAGCTGCGCGGCGATCGCGCTGCCGACCTGCAACGGCTGCGGCGGAACGCCGAGGCCGCGCAGGAAGTCCGGGACGACCAGCCAGACGGCCAGCAGCGGCAGCACTGGGACCATCAGCCGCTTGATGCGGGCGGCGAGCCACGTCCGCGTGGATTCCGCGCGGCGGAAGGAAATCAGGCCGGCGGCGCCGCCGGCGAAGAAGACGAGCGGCATCACCTGGCTGAGCCAGGTGACGACCCACCAGCCCGGCGTCGCGAGGGCGTTCCCGGTGGCGAGGTGGCCGTCGGAGTAGGAGAGCACCGGCATGACCCAGTGCTGGGCGATGACGGCGAGGATGGCCCCCGCCCGGACGACGTCGAGGAAGCGGTCCCGGCTCGTTTGCATGCCGTTGAGCTTGGCCGTTCCGGCGTGCCGGAACAGCGGTGCTGACCGGCGTCTTCGGGGTCCTGTTCACCCCCGGTGCGTACGGGGGTTCTCCCTACCTCAGCCCGTCCGGCTCGGGTTCGTGCTGCGTCGCGGAGACGCGGTACTCCCAGCCGTGGTCGGTCAGGCCGAGCTCGTACCGGGTCTCGATCTTCGGCCCACCGTGCAGGTGGATGTGCCGGATCACGGTGCCGGGCACCGGCTCGGCGTCCCCGAGCTCCTGGACGCGGCCGTCGAGCGGGCCGCCGAAGAAGCGGACTTCGTCGGTCATCTGCTCGCTCCTCTCGTCGGCGGGTCCGCTCATGGTAGGTGAGCGGTGCTGGGGGTGCCGCCCGCGGAACGGGTGACCCTGAGTCCACCCTACGGGACTTTTGGTCACCGGCCGCCCGGCCGCGGGTAACTCCGCACGCTCGCGACGGGCGGTCAGAGGAACCACGGGTCGGAACCGCGGTTCAGCAGCCACCACAGGGACGCGTCGACGCCGGAGAGGAAGTCGCGGTCCCCGCCGGGCCGGTGCAGCGCCCCGGTGGCCAGGTGGTGCTCGGCCTCGACTTCCGCGGCCGTCGGCCGGGGCCCGCGCCATCCGCCGCGGAGGACCGGAGTGGACTTCGCGAAGCCCTGCGTCCACCCGAGCGCGTGGATCGCGCCGCGCCGCAGCGCGGTCTTTTCGCTGTCCACGGCGGAGCGGAGCAGCGTCATGACCTCCGCGTCGGCACGCAGCCGCGGTTCGGGGGTGGCCAGTCCCAGCGCCGCCACCACCGCCACCGGGGGCTCCGGCGTCCGCTCGACGATTTCGAGCACGATGCCGGACGGCCACCGGAACACGGTTTCCACGCCGTCGAGCCAGATGTCGGGAGCGTCGGCGGTGCTGCCGTTGCGCCACAGCTGGGCGAAGAAGCTCCCGGCGGGCGAGTCCCAGCCCCAGACGCTCTGCTCCTCCCAGCCGGGGAGGTCGATCCCGTCCTGGAACTCCTGGCCGGGCGGGCGGTCGTGGTTGCGCGAAGCGCTGCTCATGACGACCCTCCCCGCACAGTCCTTGCCTGACGGACGAGAACCTTCGGTCAGCGGCCCAGGTACGTCAGCACCGCGCGGACGCGGCGGTGTTCCTCCGCGCTCGCCTCGAGGCCGAGCTTCGAGAAGATGTTCCCGATGTGCTTCTCCACCGCGCCGTGCGAAACGACGAGCGAGTTCGCGATCGCCGTGTTCGACAGGCCCTGGGCCATCAGGCCGAGGACCTCGGACTCGCGGGCCGTCAGCGCGTCCAGCGGGTTGCGGCGGCCGCGGGCCATCAGCTGGGCGATGACGTCCGGGTCGATCGCCGTGCCGCCGTTCGCGACGCGGCGGACCGCGTCCAGGAAGTCCGCAACGTCCGCGACGCGTTCCTTCAGCAGGTAGCCGACGCCGCCGGCGCCGCCCGAGAGGAGCTCCACCGCGTACGACTCTTCGACGTACTGCGAGAGCACCAGGACCGGCAGGCCCGGGATCTCCTTGCGCGCCGCCAGCGCCGCGCGCAAGCCTTCGTCGGTGAACGTCGGGGGCATGCGGACGTCCACGATCGCCAGGTCAGGCCGGTGTTCCTGCACCGCGCCGAGCAGGTCGTCGCCGTTGTCGACCGCCGCGGCCGTTTCGATCCCCTCGTCGGCGAGCAGGCGCGTGATCCCCGCCCGCAGCAGGACGGCGTCTTCGGCGATGACTACCCGCATCCGGCCCCCAAGCTCGTGGATGAACGGGGTCCAGCCTATTCACCACCGGCAGGGGAGGTCAGCCCGGATCACCGTCGGCCCGCCGACCGGGCTGACGACCGTGATCACGCCGTCGATCGTCGCGGCGCGGTCGGCCAGGCCGGCCAGACCGCCGCCCGGGCGCACCTCGGCGCCGCCGTGACCGTTGTCGGTGATCTCGACGACCACGTGGTCGTCGGTCCGCCACACCTTCACGCCCGCTTCGGTCGCGCCGGAGTGCTTCGCGATGTTCGTCAGCGTCTCGCCGACGATGAAGTACGCCGTCGTCTCGACCGCCGCCGGCGGCCGGGGCTCGACGTCCACCTGGACGTCCACCGGGATCGGCGACTTCGCCGCCTGCGCCGACAGCGCCGCGTCCAGCCCGCGGTCGCCCAGCACGGCCGGGTAGATGCCACGCGCGAGGTCGCGCAGCTCGGACACGGCCAGCTTGGCGTCCGCGTGGGCCTCGTCGATCAGCTCCCGCACCGACTCCGGGTCCTGGTCGAACTTCGACTTCGCGCGCCCGAGGCTCATCGCGACCGCGACCAGCCGCTGCTGGGCCCCGTCGTGCAGGTCGCGCTCGATGCGCCGCCGCTCGGCTTCGGCCGCGTCGACACCGCGCGCACGCGACGCCTGCAACCGCTCGGCCTTCTGCTCCAGCCGCTTCGTGCGGTCCGGCCCCAGCAGCGCGAGCCCCAGCTCACCGTGCAGCCAGCCCAGCCACGGCGTCACCCAGATCGCCATCGGCAACAACACGATCGACGCCAGCGCGATCCCCAGCTCCACGCACGCCAGCGGGAACGCCGCCATCAAGTACGCCAGGTCACGCCACGTCGTCGGATCGCTCAGCCGCACCACCCAGCGGCGCAGCAGCGGCTGCCCCTCCTCGTACGGGCGCCGCTGCGCCGGCGGCAACGGCACCCGCAGCATCGCGCCCAGCCAGCTCCGCTCCCGATCACCCGACCAGCGGACGAAGCTCGTCGTCGCCAGCAGGATCGGGAACCCGATCCACACCACCGCCGTCGCGATCCCCACCGCCAGCCCCGTGACGACCAGCACGAACTGCAGGATCCGGAAGAAGAAGCTGACGATCATGTACACGATCGTGCGAGCCGGGTGCGGCCGCGGGTGCTCCACGGGCAATGCCTCGGTCATCCCGCCACCAGGTTCTTCTCTTCCGCGTCTTCCCACCAGCGCTCCATCCGACGGCGCTGCGCCACGGTCGGCCCCAGCAGCGCGTTCGCCACCCGGGCGTGCATCCCCGCCAGCGCCTTCGTCAGCGCCACCGACAACGCGATGAACAACACCCCCAGCGCCGCCCACGGTAGCGCTTCCACCGTCGAGTCCACGGTCAGCCACCGCACGTCCTCTGCCGGGAAGTAGTACGCGCCACCCGGCAGCCACCGGAAGTAGACCGGCAGCCCTGCCAGCGCCAGGCTCGTCGACCAGAAGACGGTCACCAGCACGAACTCGACCAGGCCGAGCGGGAAGAGGACGAAGAAGTACGTCAGGTCCCGCCACGTCGACGGATCCTTCAGCCGCGCCTTCCACCGGTCCTTCCGCCCCTCGGCGGGCAACGGCAGGTACGGCAGATCGACGTACCGGTCCAGCAACGCGTAGACCCGGGCCCGCTCCAGCCGCGCGGCCCCCCGGACCGCCAGGACCAGCAACGCGAGCAGACCCACACCCACCCACACCACCGCGGTCCCCACCCCGGCCGCCGTGAACGCCGTCAGCAACGCGAACGCCACCACCCCCAACGGCAGGTTCATCAGCAGGAACACCACCGAACCGCCGAACGGCGGATCCCGCCTCTCCCGCACCATGACCAGCTCCCTTCGTCGCCTCAAGGATCGCCTCCGGACCGGCCGGCCGACATGGTGCGCGCGGGCATCCCCGTGGTGGGGCTGGCCCTACCCACCTGGAACAAAAGAGGTGGCGACACGCGTTATGATGGACAGGTTGTGTCCCACCAAGGGGGTGAACGGTTTCGACTTTGGACGTTGATTCAGGAGAAGCGTGCCGGTGCAGGCGAGAGACCACCGTAAGCGTCATCGCAACCAAATAAGCGCCGACTCCAGTCAGCGCGAGTACGCCCTCGCCGCCTGAGCGAGTGCGTCTCTGTCGGCCCGGGTTCGCCTCCGGCCCGGGTACCGGCATCAGCTAGGAGGCTCAGCGGCAGTCCCGGCCACGGGGAACTGCCGTGAAGCAAACAGTGGCTGGGCTCGTCACCTCGGCTTGTTCGCGTGACCGAGGGGGCCAAGTAGAGACGTAGCGGACTGCGCACGGAGAAGCCCTGTTGATACGCCAGAGGACCCGGGTTCAATTCCCGGCACCTCCACTGCGAGAAGGCCCACGCCCCTTCGGGGCTGGGGCCTTCTCTCGTTCTCGGGTGTTTTTCCGGGGGTCGAACCCCCGGGCCCCCGCCAGGCGGGCTTCGCCCCCTGGACCCCTTCTGGGGCTGCCGCCCCTTGCCCCTGCTGCGGTGCGGGTTGGGTGGGGAGGTGCGGGTGGGGGTTAGGGGGTGGCTTTGATTTGTAGGACTTCTGGGGTGGGGCCTGTTGCCGCGTAGCTGCCGGTTATGTGGGTCAGGCCGGTTGTCGGGTCGAAGGTCTGCTTGGTGTTGGTGACGGGGTTGCCGTTCAAGGTCCAGGTGGCGTGGTTGCTGGGCTGGGTCGCCGGTGCTTGCGGCGGAGGTTGGTGACCGTGGGTTTGTCGTCGGTCCACGTTATTTCGGCTCGGTAGGGAGTTGCCTGAACCGTCAGGGTTTTCGAGGCTTCGTAGGGGACTGTGTATGTGACCGTCATCAGCGCGTAGCCGGCGACGTAGAAGCGGTCGTTGCTCCAGATCGGGCCGTAGGTTCCGTCGGTCGGATTGCCGTGGAGGGCCCAGTGGACGTCGTTGGCCTGGCCGGTGGGGTTGTCGATCTCCTGGGGGCAGTTCGCCGGCTGGAGGACCGGCGTCTGGGCGCACGAGGTGAGGCCGGCCTGGACTGCCGTCAGTACTGCCTCGTTGCTTGAACCTGCTGGTCGGGCTCCGCTTTCGGCGGGGATCGCGTCCGCGTCCTCGGGGCTCGGGAGCAAGGCTGCGCCGGCCAGGATCAGGGCGATGACTCCGACCACCTTGAGGACCTTGATCGGAGTCCACGGCGCCGCCGCCGGTTCTGCTTCGGGCGTTTCGGGTCTGGAGACGCCGTGGAAATGCAGATCGTGCGCGGCGCCGACCTGCACCGTGGTCCCGCTGTTGTCGCCGGAGTAGCTGTTCGCCGTGTACGGCCGGTCCCGGCTCGTCGTCGTACGGATTGCTGCTCATCTGCTGGCCCCTCCCCGCCTGACACCGGCCAGGATCAGACAGTCTTACTGGGTCCGGGTGGGGCGGACCACCTTCTTGGGCCGACCGGTGCGGGCCATTGGGCTGGTTGCTGTCGGTGATGGGGCGTGTGCTAATGGGTGTGATGGGGGCCACTTGTGGGTGAAATTTCTGTGAGTGTCATGCTGAGGGCCCGACCTTGGCTCCGCACCCGTGGGGCTGGAAGTAGGTGGCCAGATGACCTGGGCGCGGCACAGTGGCAGCTCGACTGCCCGTGACGAAGACAGTCGGATGGGGGTCCTGCGGGCCGAGGAGGCGGAACGGCTCGCCGCGGAGCACTGTCGGGCTCTCGTTACCGTTGCCGGGCACTCCTCCGATGCTCGGGAGTGCACCGAACTGCTGGACATGCTCGGGCTCGACGCCGGGTTGTGGCGGGGGCGGTAGGCGTTCACTTCAGGTCCGCTACGTGGACCACCTTGTTCCGCCCCGTCGCCTTCGCGTGGTACAGCGCGGTGTCCGCCGCGTCCAGGAGGCGCTGGAGTGACGTTCCCGCCTGCGGGTAGACCGCCGAGCCGATCGACACCGACTGGCCCGTGATCGACAACTGTCCCACCGGGACGGTCAGGGCGCTGATCGCGCGGCGGATGCGTTCGGCCACCGCGCCGATGTCGGGCTCGGTGATGCCCGGGAGCACGACCACGAACTCCTCGCCGCCGAATCGGCCCACCGCGTCTCCGCGGCCGCGGACCGCCGAGATGATCGCCTGGGCCACCGCGCGCAGTACCGCGTCGCCCGCCAGGTGGCCGTACGTGTCGTTCACCTGCTTGAAGTGGTCCAGGTCCAGCATCAGCAGGCCGAACGTCGAACGCTGGCGGGCCGCGGCCGCCAGGGTGCGCTCGGCCAGTGCGTGCCAGCCGCTCGTGTTGTACAGGCCCGTTTTCTCGTCGCGGTGGGCCGCCACCTCGAGCTGCTTCACCAAAACCGTGCGGTGCAGCAGCAACACCGGCGGCAGCGCCAGCAGGACCAGGCCCGGCAACGTCGCCAGCGCCAACGCGTTCAGCGCGCCCAGGCACAGCGTCGCCACTTCCAGGCCGTTGTCCGACCACGTGCCGAACAGAGCTTCCGGGGACCGGCCGACTTCGTGCCGGGCCGGCAGCACCAGCAGGGCGTTCACCACGAAGAACGTCGCGCCCGCCGCGGCCAGCGCGAACGTGCCGCCCCAGCCGCGGGGCAGCGCCGTCCGGATGTCGGGGACCACCGCCTGGGCCGCGTAGCACGACAGCAGGATGATGGCCGCGTTGCTGACCGTCCGCGACGCCGGCACCCGCTGCAGGCGGTACCAGCTGCGGATCGCCAGGTGCGCGTACAACCCGCCCACCAGCACCGCCACGAGGGGCGGGGGCAGGAGCAGGACACCCGCGAACGTCCAGACCGACGTCATGTTGATGTGCGGCGTTTCCGACACGCGACGGCGGATGCGCTCCACGCGCCGCCCAGCTTCCGACTGGAGGACGCCGAGCACCAGCAACGTCGTCAGGACGAGCAACGTCCGGCGGTCCACCGCGACCGGGTACGGGCGCAGCGTCAGGGCCACCGCGGCCGCCTCGGTCAGCAGGCAGTAGACGACCACGCGGGGGCGTTGGCGCCACAGCGCCCAGTGCCGCGGTGCCACGAGGACGTCACGAAAGCGTGGTCCGGAGCGCGGGATGCCACCGCCGGTCCGCATACTCATGGTGTCCGGCCGGTGACGGAGACGGTTCGGCCCGAGGTGGCGAAGGGAGGCGCGCCATGTGCGGACGCGACAACTGAGGTCATGGTCCCGCCAGCCCGGCCCGGCGCCACGCCCTCGCGATCGGCACGGCCACCGCGGCACCCGCCGCGCCGGCCACCGCGATGGTGTGCGCCGGGCTCAGCACTTCGGCCAGCGCGCCGGCCGCGGCGGCGCCGAGACCCTGCACCGTGATCAAGCCCGCGGAGTTCACGCCCGCGCACTGCGCGCGGTGCGCGTCCGGCACCCGGCGCATGAACGACACCGTGCCCTGGATGTTGTAGCCCGTCGCCAGCAGACCGGACGTCGCCAGCAGCAGCACCGACAGCACCAGCCCCGGCCGGAAGGCGAACAGCACCAGCGGCAGCCCGGCCGCGATCCCGAGCCGCCCGAGCAGCCGCGTCTGGACGTGCTCCGGGACCCACTTGCCGAACACGACGCCGCCGAGCACGCTGCCCGCCGGGTCCGCCGCCATGAGCAGCCCGACCAGCGTCGCGCCCGCGCCGATGCCCGCCGCGTACGGGGCGGCCAGCGCCTCCGGCACGATGTAGAACCCGGCCAGCCAGTTGAGCGCGACCAGCGTCCGCAGCGCCGGATCGCGCCGGATCAGCCGGATCCCGGCGCCGGTCGCCGACAGCCAGGCCGGGCGGGCCGCCGCCGCGGCCGCGGCCAGCCGCCGGACACCCGTGACCAGCAGCGCCGCCGAAAGCAGGAACGTCACCGCGTCCAGCGCCAGTGCCGTGGCCGGCGTCAGCGCCGCGATCAAGACCCCGCCGCCGGCGAACCCGGCCAGCTGCGCGCCCTGGATCGTGACGTTCCGCAGCGCCATCCCGACCAGGTACCGCTCGCCTTCGAGCACCGACGGCAGCAGCGCCTGCTGCGCCGCCTTGAACGGCCCGCCCAGCGCCGTCAGCACCGCGACCAGCGTGCACAGCACCCACAGCGGGACGCCGGGGACCGCGATGACGGCGACCAGCGCGGCCCGGGCCAGGTCCGCCGCGACCATCACGTCCCGGCGCGGCCAGCGGTCGCCCGCGCCGGCCAGCAGAACGCCGCCGAGCAGCGATGGCACGTACGTCAGGGCGTAGGTCAGGCCGGTCAGCGCCGCCGAGCCGGTGCGCTGGAAGACGAGGACCGCGAGCGCGACGCGGGCGAGCTGGTCGCCGCAGATGGACAGCAGCTCGGCGCTCCACATCGCGCGGAACTCGGCGACGGCGAGCACGGCGCCGAAGCCCACCTTCGTCACGCGTGCGTCGTCCATCGGTGGCGCCCCTCGAAACCCCTGTTCAGCCAAGGTAATCACCGAACGGAGTGGAATCGAGCCGTTCGGTGACAGTTACCCTGTTCGCAGCAGCGCGTCAGCCCGGGTGGCCGCCGATGCGGGTTGCGTGAAGAGCGGGTCTTGTTCAGAATGAGAGCATGTTCAATTCAAATGAACATGCTCTCTCGTTGAACGCGGAGAGCTTTCCGAGTCTGCTGCGCGACCTGCTGGGCGAGCTCGGGCTTCGCAGCGAGTTGCTCGCCGCGGATGACGCCGAGCGGGAGGGAAACGGGCGAGGAGACGCTGTGCTGCGTCTCGCGACGAGGGCCGGCGCTACCCGGACCTACCTCGTCGAGGTCAGACACCGGTTGACGCCCGAGCTGGCCACCAGTATCAGCGTGCCCGCACGACTCCCGGCGTTACTGGTCGCCAGCTATGTCAGCGAGCCGGTCGCCGAACGGCTGCGCGCCAGGGGGATCGACTACGTGGACACGGCGGGCAATGCCCACCTCGCGTGGGACGACGTTCTCGTCGACATCCGCGGGCGCCGCAAACCGGCCGTTCCACGGTCGAGAACGTCGCCAAGCGGGTCCGGCGCCTTCGGCCGGGCGGGTCTCCGCGTCCTGTTCGTCCTGCTCAGCTGGCCGGAAATGGCAGCCCGGCCCTATCGGGTCCTGGCCGAAGCGAGCGGGGTCTCGCTGGGCACCGTCAAGACGGTGATCGACGAGCTCACCGCAGCCGGCTACCTCTACCAGGGCGCGGAAGACCGCCGTCTCGCTCGCGGCGGCGAGTTGCTCGACCGCTGGTCGGAGGCGTACTCGATCACCCTGCACGGCTCGCTCGCCCTGGGCGAGTTCTCCGTCGACGACCTTTCGTGGTGGCCGGATTCGGAATCCGAGATGCGCTCGCTGGGGATCCAGGTGGGGGGCGAGGCCGGAGCCGGTCTCATCGACCCGCACCTGAGGCCTGCCTCGCTGACGCTCTACGCCGGACAGCTCCCCGCCCGGCTGATCGGCCGGCATCGCATGGCCCAGGTCGAAGGCAGGGGGAACGTCCACATCCGGAAACGGTTCTGGCACGTGCCCGGTGCCGAGTCCTGGCTGGTGCCCTCCCCGTTGATCTACGCTGACCTGCTGGCCTCGGGGGACCCCCGCCAGCGCGAACACGGAGATCGGATCAGGACGATTGATGATCGACTTGTCCGCCTCGGCGGATCCTGAAATCCTCCTCGCCGCCAGGACGCTCGCCCGAGTCGACGTGGCGGCGCGCACGGCCGGACTGGACTACCTGGTGGTCGGCGCGACAGCGCGCACGATCCTGTCGATCGGGCTCGTCGGACGGCCACCCGAGCGAGCCACCCGCGACGTCGACATCGCCGTCAGGGTGTGCACCTGGGGTGACTTCGAACGGCTCGTCGGCGAGCTCGACAGGCAGGGCACCAGCGTGCACTCGTTCCTCGTCGAGGGAGTCGAGGTGGACGTACTGCCCTACGGCGGCATCGAACGGGAAGACCGCACCATCCTCTGGCCCGACGACCATCGGATGAACGTCCGCGGCTTGAGCGAGGCGGTGGCATCGGCCGAGACCGTCCTGCTGCCCGGAGGGCTCGCCGTCCGAGTCCCTTCGGTGCCCGCGCTGGCTTTGCTCAAACTGCTGACCTGGTGGGATCGGCACGTGACCGACTCACGTGACGCGATCGACCTCGCCACGATGATCTCCTGGTACTCGACCGGGCCCTACCTGGATCGGCTGTACGAAGAGGAACTGGAACTGCTCGGCCGGTACGACTACGACCCGGCTCTCGCCGGTGCTTGGCTCCTGGGCTCGCAGGTGCCCGGGCTCCTCGACGACGAGGGGAAGGACGCGCTGCTCCGGATCGTCGAAGACGGTGACGCGCTGGCCAGGCTGGCCAACGACGCGCGGGCACCTCGGGCTCCGGAACTGATGCGGGCGTTGGGGGCCGGTATTCGCGACGCGGCCCGGTCCTGACCGTCAGCCCGGGTGGCCGCCGATGCGGGTGGTCAGCTCGGCCGCCGTGGCCGCCACTTCCGTGGCCAGGTCCGGCCACGTCTCCTCGCACGGGTCCGTCTCGCAGTGGTGGCGGACCGTCACGCTGATCGCCGCCAGTGGGCGGGCGCCGTGGTCGAAGACCGGGGTGGCCACCGAGGCGAAACCCGCTGTGACGTGGCCGTCTTCGACCGACCAGCCGAGGCGGCGCTCCGCGGTGAGCGTGCGGCGCAGGTCGGCCAGTGTGGCGGGGCCGCGGCCCGTGCGGAGGACGAACGCCGCCGCCGAGGGGAACAGCGCGCGGACGTGCGGGGCGGGGAGGTGGCGGAGGATCGCCCGGCCGGAGGCCGTCAGCTGGCCCGGCAGCCGGACGCCGACCTCCGTCACCAGCGTTTCCGGGCGGAGCGGGCGCTCCTTGATCAGGTACAGCGACTCATTGCCGTGCAGCACGCCCAGGTGCGCGGTGTGCCCGACGCGGTCGACGAGCTTGCGCAGCAACGGCCCGGCCAGGCGTTCGAGGGGGTCGTGACGCAGGTACGCCGAGCCGAGCTCGAAGGCCGCGATGCCCAGGCCGTACCGGCGTTCGGCGGGCAGGTGCACGACGAAACCGGCGGCTTCGAGCTCGTTGAGCAGGTGGTACGTCGTCGAGCGGGGGAGGCCCGCTTCGCGCGCGATCGCCGCCGCCGTCACCGGGCCGGGGCGCGTCGAGAGCAGGCGCAGCACCGCCAGCCCGCGGCGCAGCGCCGGGACCTCGCTGCTGTCGCCCACGGCCCGAGCCTAGCGTCTGGGATACCAGACACAACCACTCCGTGGGGCATCCCACCAGCGGGAAGGACGATGTCCAATGGGCCCATGCCGGAAACAGTGCTCCTGGGCCTCGAACCCCTCACCGCCGCCCAGGTCGTCGACGTCGTCCGCGGTCACGCGCCGGTCGGGCTCGGGGACGCGGCCGAGAAGACCCTCGCCGCGACCCGCCAGCACATCGAGAACCTCGCCCACGCCGTCACTCCCACCTACGGCGTTTCGACCGGCTTCGGCGCGCTCGCCACCCGGCACATCCCGGTGGAGAGCCGGACCGCGCTGCAGCGCAGCCTGATCCGCTCGCACGCCGCCGGCGCCGGGCCCGCCGTCGAGCCCGAGGTCGTCCGCGCGCTCATGCTGCTGCGGCTGCGGACCCTCGCCAGCGGCTACACCGGCGTCCGGCCAGGCACGGCGCAAACGCTTGCGGCGCTGCTCAACGCCGACATCACCCCGGTCGTCCACGAGTACGGCTCGCTCGGCTGCTCCGGTGACCTCGCGCCGCTGGCCGCCGTCGCGCTCGCGCTCATGGGCGAGGGCGAAGTGATCCACGCCGGGCAGCTGAAGCCCGCCGCGGAGGCATTGCAGCAGGCCGGGATCGAGCCGGTCGTGCTCGCCGAGAAGGAGGGGCTCGCCCTCACCAACGGCACCGACGGCATGCTCGGCATGCTCCTGCTCGCCGCCGCCGACCTGCACAAGCTCTTCGACATCGCCGACCTCACCGCCGCGATGAGCGTCGAGGCTCTGCTGGGCACTGATCGCGCCTTCGCCGCCGACCTCCAGGCGCTGCGCCCGCACCCCGGGCAAGCGAGGTCCGCCGCCCGGATGTGGCACGCGTTGCAGGGGTCGAAGATCGTCGAAAGCCACCGCGGCCCGGACTGCAACCGCGTCCAGGACGCCTATTCGCTGCGCTGCGCCCCGCAGGTGCACGGCGCCGCGCGCGACAGCCTCGCGCACGCCGAACTCGTCGGCGGACGCGAGCTCGTGTCCGCTGTGGACAACCCCGTCGTGCTCGCCGACGGCCGGGTCGAGTCCAACGGCAACTTCCACGGCGCGCCCGTCGCGTACGTGCTGGACTTCCTGGCCATCCCGATCGCGGACGTCGCCAGCATCGCCGAGCGCCGCACCGACCGGATGCTCGACAAGGCGCGTTCGCACGGCCTGCCGCCGTTCCTCGCGCACGACCCCGGCGTCGACTCCGGCCACATGATCGCCCAGTACACGCAGGCCGCGATCGTCAGCGAGCTCAAGCGCCTCGCGGTGCCCGCGTCCGTCGACTCGATCCCGAGCAGCGCCATGCAGGAGGACCACGTCTCCATGGGCTGGTCGGCCGCGCGGAAGCTGCGCAAGGCCGTGGACGGCCTGACCACCGTGCTGGCCATCGAGCTGCTGACCGCGGCCCGGGCCCTCGACTTCCGGGCACCGCTCGAGCCGTCGCCGGTCACCGGCCGCGTCCGGGATCTCCTGCGCACCAGGGTGAACGGCCCCGGTCCGGACCGCCACCTGGCGCCCGAGATCGCGGCCGCCGAAGAACTCGTCCGCTCCGGCGCCGTCCTCGACGCCGCCCGTTTGGAGGTCTGATGTCCCGCGTAGTCCGTGCCGCCCGCGGCACCCAGCTCACCGCCAAGTCGTGGCAGACCGAAGCCGCGCTGCGGATGTTCCACAACAACCTCGACCCCGACGTCGCCGAGCGGCCCGAGGACCTGGTCGTCTACGGCGGCACCGGCAAGGCCGCCCGCAACTGGGCCAGCTTCGACGCGATCACCCGCGAACTGACCACTTTGGACGTCGACGAGACGCTGCTCGTGCAGTCCGGCAAGCCGGTCGGCGTGTTCCGCACGCACGAGTGGGCACCGCGCGTGCTGATCGCCAACTCCAACCTCGTCGGGGACTGGGCGACCTGGCCCGAATTCCGCCGGCTCGAGGCGCAGGGCCTGACGATGTACGGGCAGATGACCGCGGGCTCGTGGATCTACATCGGCACCCAGGGCATCCTCCAGGGCACGTACGAAACGTTCGCCGCCGTCGCGAAGAAGAAGTTCGGCGGCTCGCTCCGCGGGACCTTGACGGTGACCGCCGGCCTCGGCGGCATGGGCGGCGCGCAGCCGCTCGCCGTCACCATGAACGACGGCGTCGCGCTCGTCATCGAGTGCGACCCGCAGCGCGCGCACCGCCGCGTAGAGACGCGCTACCTCGACGAGGTCGCCGACGACCTCGACGACGCGATCGCCCGCGTCACCAAGGCCAAGCGGGAGCAGCGGCCGCTGTCCGTCGGCGTCGTCGGGAACGCGGCCGAGGTGCTGCCGGAACTGCTGCGCCGCGACGTCGAGGTCGACATCGTCACCGACCAGACGTCCGCGCACGACCCGCTTTCCTACCTGCCCAAGGGGATCGGCGTCGAGGACTGGCACGACTACGCGGCCAAGAAGCCGGACGAGTTCACCGACCGCTCGCGCGAGTCGATGGCCGACCACGTCGACGCCATGCTCGGCTTCCTGGACCGCGGCGCGGAGGTCTTCGACTACGGCAACTCCCTGCGCGGCGAGGCCAAGCTCGGCGGTTGCGAGCGCGCGTTCGACTTCCCCGGGTTCGTGCCCGCCTACATCCGCCCGCTGTTCTGCGAGGGCAACGGCCCGTTCCGCTGGGCCGCGCTGTCCGGCGACCCCGAGGACATCGCCGCGACCGACCGCGCGATGCTGGACCTGTTCCCGGAGAACGAATCCCTCGCGCGCTGGATCCGGCTCGCCGGCGAGCGCGTGGCCTTCCAGGGGCTGCCGGCCCGCATCTGCTGGCTCGGCTACGGCGAGCGCCACCTGGCCGGCCTGCGGTTCAACGAGATGGTGGCCAGCGGCGAGCTGAAGGCACCGGTCGTCATCGGCCGCGACCACCTCGACTCCGGCAGCGTCGCTTCGCCGTACCGCGAGACCGAAGGCATGGCCGACGGCTCGGACGCGATCGCCGACTGGCCGCTGCTGAACGCGCTGGTCAACACCTCGTCCGGCGCCAGCTGGGTGTCGATCCACCACGGCGGCGGCGTCGGCATGGGCCGGTCCATCCACGCCGGCCAGGTCAGCGTCGCCGACGGGACCGAGCTGGCCGCGCGGAAGCTCGAGCGGGTGCTGACCAACGATCCGGGCATGGGCGTCATCCGGCACGTCGACGCCGGTTACGACCGCGCGAACGACGTCGCCGGCGAACGCGGCGTGCGCGTTCCGATGCGGGAGGGTGCGTGACCGCCTCCGGGCTGCTCGCCGAGATCGGTGACGTCGGGCGCGACCCGAAGCGCGGCGGCTATTCCCGGCACGCGTTCGACGGGCCGGAGAACGACCTGCGGGCCTGGTTCGGGGAGCGCGCGCTGGGGCTCGGGCTGGACGTCGACACCGACCACAACGGCAACATCTGGGCCTGGTGGGGGCCGCCGGGGCCGGACGCCGTCGTCACCGGCAGCCACCTCGACTCGGTGCCCGGCGGCGGCGCGTTCGACGGCCCGCTCGGCGTCGTCAGTGCGCTGGCCGCGGTGGAAGCCCTGCAGGCGAGCGGTTTCCAGCCGCGCAAGCCGTTCGCCGTCGTCGTGTTCACCGAGGAGGAGGGCGGCCGGTTCGGCGTCCCCTGCCTCGGCTCGCGGCTGCTCACCGGCACGATCGACGCGGACAAGGCGCGCGGGCTGCGGGACGCCGACGGCGTGACGTTCGCCGAGGCCGCGGCGAAGTCCGGTTTCGACCCGGCGCTGGTGGGGCCCGACCCGGAGCGGCTCGGGCTGGTCGGGCGGTTCCTCGAGCTGCACGTCGAGCAGGGCCGCGGGCTGATCGACCTCGGCGCTCCGGTCGCGGTCGGCACCACGGTGATCGCGCACGGGCGCTGGCGGTTTTCCTTCGCGGGGCAGGGGAACCACGCCGGGGCGACGCTGCTGGCCGACCGGGCCGACCCGATGCTGCCCGCCGCCGCGACGGTCACCGCCGTCCGGCGGCTGGCCCGCGCGGTGCCGGACGCGCGGGCGACCGTCGGCCGCCTCGTGCCGACGCCGGGCGGCACCAACGTCATCGCGTCCACCGTGGACCTGTGGCTCGACGCGCGGGTGCCGGGGACCCTGACCCCGGCGCTGGTCGAGGACATCGCGCGCGCGGCGGAGGCCGCGGCCGCCGAGGAGGGCTGCCGGGTCACCGTGCACCGGGAGTCCTATTCGGACGACGTCGTGTTCGACGACGCCCTCCGCCGGGACTTGAGCGACGGGCTCGGCGGGCCGCCCGAGCTGCCCACCGGGGCCGGGCACGACGCCGCGATCCTCGCCGGGTTCGTGCCCGCGGGGATGCTCTACGTGCGCAACCCGACCGGGATCAGCCACTCGCCGGAGGAGTTCGCCGAGGCCGCCGACGTCGAAGCCGGGGCCGAAGCGCTCACCGGCGTCCTGGAGCGGCTGGCGCGATGACCTACTGGTGCGAACAGGCGTGGCTGCCCGGGGGGATCGCCTCCGCGGTGCGGATCGACGTCGGCGGCGGGCGGATCACCGGGGTGACCCCGGGGGCGCCGCGGGCCGGCGTCGTGCTCGAAGGCCTGACGCTGCCCGGTTTCGCGAACGGGCACTCGCACGCCTTCCACCGGGCGCTGCGGGGCCGGACGCACCACGAACGCGGCACGTTCTGGACGTGGCGCGAGCGGATGTACGCGCTCGCGTCCCGGCTCGACCCCGACACCTACTACCGGCTGGCGCGCGGGGTCTACGCCGAGATGGTCCTGGGCGGCTACACGAGCGTGGGGGAGTTCCACTACCTGCACCACGCGCCCGGCGGGAAGCCGTACGCGGACCCGAACGCGATGGGGGCGGCGCTGCGGCAGGCCGCCGCAGACGCCGGGATCCGGCTGACCCTGCTGGACACCTGCTACCTGGCGGGCGGCATCGGCGTCGAACCGGACGAGGTCCAGCGGCGGTTCTCCGACGGCTCGGCCGCGGCGTGGGCGTCGCGGGTGGGGTCGTTGCGGGAAGGCGAACTGTTCCGGGTCGGGGCCGCGATCCACTCGGTGCGGGCGGTGCCGGCCGACGAACTGCCGCTTGTGGACAGTCCGCGGGTGGTGCACGTCCACCTTTCGGAGCAGCGGACCGAGAACGAGCAGTGCCTGGCCGCGTACGGCCGGACCCCCACCGAGCTGCTGGACGACCGCGGGGTGCTGACCGACCGGCTGGTCGCGGTGCACGCCACCCACCTCACCGCATCGGACATCGAGCGGCTGAGCGGGGCGCGCGCGTGCTTCTGCCCGACCACCGAACGCGACCTCGGCGACGGCATCGGCCCGGCCCGCGCCCTGCGGGACGCCGGGGTGCGGCTGAGCGTCGGCAGCGACAGCAACGCCGTCGTCGACGCCTTCGAAGAAACCCGCGCGCTGGAGCTGGACGACCGGCTGGCCAGCGAGGAACGCGGCCGGTTCACCGCCGAGGAACTCCTCGAAGCGGCTACCGACCACGGCTCGGTCGGGTGGGACGAGGTCGGCGCGCTCGCCGAGGGGGCGGGCGCGGACCTCGTCACCGTCGGCCTGGATTCGGTGCGGACGGCCGGGATCGAACCGTCGGGCGTGGTGTTCGCCGCGTCCGGGGCCGACGTCCGGCACGTCGTCGTGGCCGGCCGCGAGGTGGTGCGCGAGGGCGCGCACCACCTCATCGAACGACCGGAAACCGTCCTGGCGAAGGAGATCGAGGCACTGTGGCAGTCCTGATCACGGGCATCGGCGAGCTCACCACGAACGACGCCGAGCTGGGCCGGTTGTCCGACGCGGCCCTCGTCGTCGAAGGCGCCGAGATCGCGTGGGTGGGTGCGGCGAAGCAAGCGCCGGACGCCGACGAGCGCGTCGACGTCGAGGGTCGCGCGGTGCTGCCGGGCTGGGTCGACAGCCACACGCACCTCGTCTTCGCCGGCGACCGGACCGCCGAGTTCGAAGCGCGGATGGCGGGAAAGCCCTACACCGCCGGGGGAATCGCGATCACTGTCGGCGCGACGCGGGAGGCGTCCGACGAACAGCTCGCCGCCAACCTCCGCCGCCACGTCGACGAAGCGGCCCAGCAGGGGACGACGTGCCTGGAGACGAAGACGGGCTACGGCCTGACCGTCGAGGACGAAGCGCGTTCCGCGCGGATCGCCGGCGAGGTGGCCGACGAGGTCACGTTCCTCGGTGCGCACCTGGTGCCGCCGGGCGCCGACGCGGAGTCCTATGTGGACCTCGTGTGCGGTGAAATGCTCGACGCCGTCGTGGGCAGCGTGCGCTGGGCGGACGTGTTCTGCGAGACCGGCGCGTTCGACGAAGCCCAGTCGGCGCGGGTACTGAAGGCCGCGGCCGGGCGCGGGCTCGGCTTGCGCGTGCACGGCAACCAGCTCGGCGAGGGCCCCGGCGTGCGGCTCGCGGTGGAGCTCGGCGCGGCGAGCGTCGACCACTGCACGTACTTGAGCGACGCGGACGTCGAGGCGCTGGCCGCCTCGGAAACCGTGGCGACCCTGCTGCCCGCGTGCGACCTGTCGACCCGGCAGGCGATGGCGCCGGCCCGGCGGCTGCTCGACGCGGGCGCGACGGTCGCGCTGGCCAGCAACGCCAACCCGGGCAGCTCGTACACGACGTCGATGGCGTTCTGCGTCGCGACGGCGGTGCTGCAGCTGCGGATGACGATCGAGGAGGCCGTCTGGGCCGCCACGGCGGGCGGCGCGCGGGCGTTGCGCCGCGACGACGTCGGCGTCCTGCGGCCCGGCGCGCGGGCCGACGTCCACGTGCTCGACGCCCCGTCGGTGACGCACCTGGCGTACCGGCCGGGGGTGCCGCTGACGAATTCGGTGTGGCGCGCCGGAGAGCGCGTGCGCTAACGTCGGGAGCGAGGACGCGCGAAGACACAGTCCGGTATGGGTTAGTCCGGGCGGCATCGGCAGGCTTACCTGTGCGTCCCTTCCTCGGAAGCGACGAAGGGACAGCTGTGTCCGTGATCATCATCGGGGCCGGTCTGGGCGGGTTGAGCCTGGCGAACGGGCTGAGCCGGGCCGGGATCCCGTGCCGGATCTACGAGCGCGACGAGTCGGCGGGCGCGCGGAAGCAGGGTTACCGGCTGCACATCGGCGACGTCGGCGACTCGGCGTTGCGCGAGGTGCTGCGCCCGGAGCTGCACGAACTCTTCCGCGCCACCGCCGGGCGCGCGCTGCCGCACACGAACGTCTACGACGAGCGGCTGGAGCTGGTCACGCGCTTGGCGGACGAGGGAACCCACCTCAACGTCAACCGCTTCACCCTGCGCCAGATCCTGCTGCACGGCCGGGAAGTCTGCTACGGCAAGCGGTTCACGCACTACGAAACCGACGAAGACGGGGTGACCGCGTATTTCGCCGACGGCACTTCCGCCCGCGGCGGCCTGCTGGTCGGTGCCGACGGGATCAACTCCCCGGTGCGGCGGCAGTACCTGCCGCACGCCGAGGTCGTCGACGCCGGGCTCGTCCACCTCTACGGCCGGATCCCGCTCACCCCGGAGACTCGCGCGCTGTTCGAGCCGGAGATGTTCGCGGTCTTCACCATGATGCTCGGACCGCACCGGACGATGGCCGGGTTCGCGCCGGTGGACTACGCCGAGCCCGTCGCCGACGCCTGCGCGCGGCTGGTGCCGGACCTGCGGTTGCGCGACACCGACCCGTACCTGACGTGTTCGATCGGCGCGCGGTGGGAGGTCGTCGGCCACGACGAGGCCGGGCTCGCCGCGATGACACCCGGCGACCTGCAGAAGGTGGCGCTCGGGCTGGTCGACGGCTGGCACCCGCTGGCCCGCGCGATGGTCGAGCGCTGGGACGTCCCGGCGACGTTCCCGCAGCCGATCCGCACGAGCGTCCCGATCGCGCGGTGGGCTCCTTCGCGCGTGACGCTCGTCGGCGACGCGATCCACGCCATGAGCCCGGCCGGCGGCGCGGGCGCCAACACCGCGTTGCGCGATGGTGCGGTGCTGGCGGCCGCGCTGGCCGGGGCTCCGGTCCTCGACGCCGTGGAGGCCTACGAAACGGCGATGGTGGACTACGGGTTCGCCGCCGTGCGGGAGTCCGCCGAGAACGGGCGGCGCTACCTCGGGCAGGACGCGCTCACAGCGGAAGCGTGAACGGCGTGCACGCCGGGGTGTAGCTCGCGTCGAGCGCGTGCAGGATCAGGCCGGTGACGTTCGGGTCGATCGCCTGGCTCAGGTGGCCCGACGCGTCGGCGGCGCAGAAGTCCTGCAGCACGACGTCCTTCGCGCCCGGCTCGTTCAGGATGCCGCTCGTGTACGGCGTCACGACCTCGTCGTACTTGCTGACGATGCTCGTGTACGCCGGTCCGCTGACGTGCACGCCGCCGCGGGCGAGGTCGTCCAGGAAGGCCGACGGGGCCAGGTATTCGGTGCACGCGCCGCACGCCGTCGTCAAGACCGCGCCCAGGCCGGGCACCGTGGTCAGCAGGCCCTTGGCGAGGGCGTCGAGGCCGCCGAGCGTGGTGCCGCGGTAGTTCGCGCCGAAGCCGACGAAGTTCGCGACCTTCGCCGCGCCGCCGCCGTACTTCAGGTAGTACGCGGGCATCGTGCTGCCTTCGGAGTGGCCGACGATGTCGACCTTCGCCGCGCCGGTCGACGCGCGGACCTGGTCGACGAACCGGCCGAGCTGGGCGGCGCTGGTGCGCATGGACGCCAGCCCGCCGACGCCGGGCCCGAGGATCCCGGTGCCGTAGGTCAGGGAGAAGACGCAGTAGCCCTGTGCGGCGATCTTCGGCGCGTGGAAGAACCAGTTGACGGTGTCGTTCGCGCCGAGGCCGTGCACCAGGACGACGGGCTGGGGGTGCGCGGCCGTCGGGCGGCAGCCCCAGTCGTTCCAGCCGCTGCCCGGCGCCGCTTCGGCGACCGCAGGCGCGGCGACGCCGAAGGTGACCGCCGCCAGGACCGCGGTGAGGATTCGCTTGGCACCGCCGTTGGTGACCCGCATTTCACTGCCTCCAGTTACCCGTCAGTACGTGACGCAGCTCATGATCGGTCACAGAACAGGGGAGGCCACCTGGGACAACGCTCAGACTTGGCCGGCGTTTGTTGTGACAAGTGACAACCAAGGGAACGGCGTTCGCGACCGATGGTGATGGTGACTGTTCCAACGGCGAAACAGGAGGAGCCGTGCGACGTCTCTGGCTCGTGGCCATCTTGACCGCCCTTTTCGTGGTTCCCCAGCCGGCGCTGGCGGAGCCGGTGCACTGGGACCAGCCGGGTCCCTTCGCTGTCGTCACCGAAGCCCTCGACGGCGGCCACACCGTCTTCCGGCCCGCCGACCTCGGCGGTGACCGGCACCCGGTCATCGTGTGGGGCAACGGAACCGGCGCGACCCCCGGGATCTACGCGCCGCTGCTGCGCCACCTCGCCTCGTACGGGTTCGTCGTCGCGGCCGCCGACACGCCGAACTCGGGGACCGGCGCGGAAATGCTGGCCGGCGCCCGGACGCTCGTGGCGGAAAACGCCCGGCCCGGCAGCCGGTACTTCGGCCGGATCGACACCGCGCACATCGGCGCGACCGGACACTCCCAGGGCGGCGGCGGCGCGATCGCCGCGGGCGCGGATCCGGTGATCACCACCACGGTCCCGCTCGAGCCGGGTCCGCTCGGTTCCGTGCCTGCCTTGCACGGTCCGGTGTTCTTCCTCGGCGGCCAGTTCGACGTGATCGTCGTGCCGGGACTGCTGGTCATCCCGCGCTACTACGCCGCGTCGCACGTCCCCGCGGTCTACGGCGAACTGGCCGGAGCCACGCACTTCACCGCGGTGGGCGACGGCGGCGGCTTCCGCGGCGCGATCACCGCGTGGTTCCGGTACTGGCTGGCGGGTGACACACGGGCCAAGGGCGTCTTCTTCGGGCCGGGCTGCGCGCTGTGCGCCGATCCGGCGTGGTCGAAGGTGCTACGCAACGGGAAGGCGCTCGACGTGTGACCGGCGGGCGGCGGCCGCGATCCCGGCCGCCGCGAGCAGGCCGCAGAGCCAGGCGAACCAGTCGCCGAAGCGGGCGTACGGCGTCTTTCCCGCGCCGGCCGGCACGTCCGCGACGACCACCGAGAACGGGCTGCCGCCGGTGCGGGTTTCGGCCAGGACGCGGCCCTGGGCGTCGGCGAGCATCGGCGTGCCGCGGGCCGCGCTCCAGCCCACCGAGAAGCCGTTCTCGACGCCGCGGATCAGCGCGGTGCGGCTGTGCGCCCAGCCGTCGACGTCTTCGTCGGACGCCGGGACGAGGACCAGGCCGGTGCCCGCCGCGCCGTAGCCGCGGCCCGGGTCGGCGAAGTTGACGTCCATGCACACCATCAGGCCCATCCCGGCGAAGCGGGTGAGCTCGGTGCCGGAGCGGAGGTTCGGCGAATCCCCGTTGTGCCACTTGCGGTATTCGACGGGCGCCCCGGACGGCACCACGGCGAGAGCGGCGTTGAAGCGGCCGTCCGGGGTGGTGTCGAGGACGCCGGTGACGACGTCCAGGTCCTTCGCCCCGGCCACCTCGGTGAGGGCCGCGACGAGGCTCGCGCGGCTGGTCTGGTCCACCGCGAAGGTGGCTTCGGGGAGCACGACGGCCCGCACGCCGCCCGGGAGCCGGCCGATCTGGTCCACATAGGACTGGACGAGCGCCTGGCCGTCGCGGGTGGCGACGTCGACCGCCCAGCGGTGCTGCGCCGGTGCGATCAAGGCGACCTTCGTCGACGGCCCGGTCGAAGCCGGTGGACTCCAGAACGCGAGCCCGGCCGCGATCACGGCCAGCGCGACGACGGGGACGAGCCGCGTCCGGCCGCGCAGGCCGGGCGCGAGCGCGGCGGCGACGGCGGCCGGGACGAACAGCACCAGGAACTCCACGCCCCAGCCCCCGGCGACCGCGGCGATCCGCACGATCGGCGGCCGGTCGGCCTGCGTCGTCATGAAGGTGCCCATCAGGCCGGTGGGGTTGAGCAGCGAAACGACGTAGAGCGCGACGGTCCACAACGCGGGCGCGGCGAGCGCGGCCAGGACGCCGTGACCGCGCCGGACCAGCAGGCCGAAGAGGCCGGCGGACAGCGCGAACAGCACGGCGCTCCCGCCCAGGATCGCGAGCGCGGCGGGCCGGGGGATCGACTGGGAATGCCAGAAGTAGCTCCAGCTGCCCGTGCTGCCCGCGAGGTAGGCGGTGAAAGCGCTTGCGAGCACGATCCCGCCGTGGACGCGCGGTGCCAGCAGCAGGATCGGCAGCGGCGCGAGCCAGGCCAGTTCGGGCAGCGGGTCCAAGCCCGTGCCGAAGAAGAACAGCACGGCCGACGCGACGGTCGCCAGGATCGCTTTCATCGGTGCCCCTTTCGCCCGGTTCCACGGTTTCAGGCGAGGTGGGGGAAGGCACTGGGCTGGACCACCGGGCTCGTGGTGGGGTTTGCCCCACCCCGGTTCATCGAGAGTTCAGGGAGCCGTCACGCGACAGGGATCGGCTGCTGCCCCGTCGATCAGTAGCGTTGCTAACGAACAGCTACGGAAGAGAGCCGAGCATGGACTTCTCGCTGATCGTGCTGGTGGTGATCGTCGCCGCGCTGGCCTTCGACTTCACCAACGGCTTCCACGACACCGCCAACGCCATGGCCACCTCCATCGCCACCGGGGCGCTCAAGCCGCGGGTCGCCGTCGGTGTGTCCGCGGTGCTGAACCTCGTCGGCGCGTTCCTCTCGGTCGAGGTCGCGAAGACGATCTCCGGGGGGATCGTCGACGACACCAAGGTGACGCCGGTGATCATCTTCGCCGGGCTCGTCGGTGCCATCGTGTGGAACCTGCTGACCTGGCTGATCGGGCTGCCGTCGAGCTCGTCGCACGCCCTGTTCGGCGGGCTCATCGGCGCCACCTGGATCGCCTCGGGCTCCGACGCCGTCCACTTCGGGAAGGTCGTCGAGAAGGTCCTCATCCCCGCGCTCGCTTCGCCGGTCGTCGCCGGGATCGTCGCGACGCTCGGCACCTTCCTCGTCTACCGGATCACCGCGCGGGCGAAGCAGGACACGGTGGGCCGGACGTTCAAGGCCGGCCAGATCGCCTCGGCCTCGCTGGTGTCGCTCGCGCACGGCACGAACGACGCGCAGAAGACCATGGGCGTCATCACGCTGACGCTGATCGCGTCCGGTTCGCTGGCGCCGGACTCGGGACCGCCGCTCTGGGTGATCCTGACGGCCGGCACGGCGATCGCGCTCGGCACCTACCTCGGCGGCTGGCGGATCATCCAGACGATGGGCAAGAAGCTCACGGAAATCCAGACGCCGCAAGGCTTCGCGGCCGAGACGAGCGCCGCCGCGGTCATCCTCACCTCGGCGCACCTCGGGTTCGCGCTGTCCACCACGCACGTCTGCTCGGGCGGCATCATCGGCTCCGGGCTCGGCCGCAAGCTCGCGGAGGTGCGCTGGGGCGTCGCGGGCAAGATGGTGCTCGCCTGGGCGCTGACGCTGCCCGCCGCCGCGATCGTCGGCGCGCTCGCCGCCGAGGTCTCGACGCTCGGCACCTGGGGCACCGTGCTCATCGGCCTGGCCGGGGTCGTCGTCGCGGTGGGCATCTACCTCGTGTCGAAGCGGAACCCGGTCAACGCGAACTCCGTCACCGAACCCGAGCCCGGCGTCCAGCCGGTCAACGCCTGAGGAGCGCCGCCGTGCACATCGATTGGGGTTCCCTCGGACTCGTCTTCGTCGTCGCGCTGGCGTCGGTCGTCGTGCTGACGAGCCTCTTCTCGTTCGGCGTGGTGGGGCTTTCCCAGCGCGACTCGGCGCGCGAGGCCGGCGGCTCGGGCAGCGGTCCGCTGGCCGGCGCGGTCATCTGCTTCGCGCTCTGCGCGGCGATCGTCGGCTACGGGATCTACTTGATCGTCGCCTGAGCGCGTTCCCGCAGTCCGTCGGGCAGGCCGCCGAGCATCGGGGCCAGGGTGGCGCGCCGCGCGTCGGACAGGTGGCTCAGCAGGTCCAGCGCCGGGTCCCAGAGGTCCTCGTCGGTGCCCGCCGCGGTGATCAGCCGGCCGAGCCGGTGCGCGGGCAGCAGGCCGACGACGTGGTCGATGCGGTGCTTCTCGTCGAGCACGAACGCGATCCGCAGCAGGCCCGGGTCGTCGACGTGCTCGAGCGCCCGCCGCACGGTCCCGTCGGGCAGGTGCCCGACGAACCGGCCGAGGGTGATCCAGTCCTCGCGGCGCGCCAGCTCGGCGGCGACCGCGAGGACGGTGTCCAGCGGGATGCGCGAGATGATCGCGCTCGCCCGCCGCGGGTCGAGGTCCGCCGCGACCTCGGCGAGGAACCGCGGGTGCAGCCGCTTGGCGACGTCGACGCCGCGGGAGACGTCGACCAGCCCGGCGATCCGGGCGCACAGCAGCGGGCCGAACACCTTCTCGGCGATCTTGGCGAGCACCGCGCCGGGCAGCAGCCGCGCGGCCAGCGCCATCCGCTGCAGCACGGCGCTGTTCGCGTCGAACAACGTGTCGGTGACCTGCTCGCGGAAGGCCTTGAGGTCGTCGGGGGCGACGCGGGCGAGGTACGCCAGCCGCTCGTGCTCGACGTCGAGGACGCGGGCCAGCTTCAGGATCTCCGCGCGCGAGGCGTAGTCGGCGGTCACAGGCCCACCGCCTTCCGGACCGCGCCGCGCAGCAGCGCCGGGACGTACCGGAGACCCTCTTCGCCGGCTTCGGCGAGCGCTTTCGCCTGCCGGCGGCGCGCGTCGCGCAGGGCGTCGGCGAGGTCCTGTCGCTCGTGCTCTTCGAGGGCCTCGATGCCTTCGGGGAGGTAGCCGCCCAACTGATCGGCGAGTGTGCGCTCGGCCATGGTGGATCATCATGCATCATGCGGACATGACCTTCGAGACGTCCACGGTCCGTGTCGGCGAACTCTCCGCGTACCTGGCCCGGCCGTCCGGCGGGTCGGCGGCCGGGATGCTGCTGCTGCCGATGATCACCGGGATCGGCGAGCAGGTCCGGGCCTGGGCCGACGAGCTCGCCGGCCGCGGGATCACCGCGCTGACCTGGGACGTCTTCCACGGCGCGAGCACCGACAACACCTCACGCGAGGACCTCGGCGCGAAGCTCGGCGAACTGCGCGACGAAGCCGCGCTGGCTGAGCAGGCCGCGCTGCTCGACCACCTGCTCGGCGAGCTGGGCTGCACGTCGGCCGGGGTCATGGGCTGGTGCCTCGGCGGCCGCTTCGCGCTCCTGCTCGCGGCGCGCGACCCGCGCTTGTCCGGCGTCGTGGCCTACCACCCGACGGTCCGCGACCCGGCGCCGCCGAACCACGACCTCGACGCGGTCGCTTTGTCGACATCGATCACCGCGCCGGTGCTCGTCGCCTACCCGGAGGCCGACGCCGTCGTCTCGCACCAGACGTTCGCCCGGCTGCAGGCGGCGCTGCAGTCACGGCCGCGGGGCGCGACGTTCAGCCAGCACTTCCCGGGCGCCGAACACGGCTTCAGCGACTCCGCGCGCCACGGCACGACGGTGAACGCCGACGCGTTCGCGCTGTCCTGGCCGCAGACGCTGGCCTTCCTGGACACGCTGAAAGGTTGACTTTCGGCAGTGGTCGGCCGCGGTCACGCCTTGTAGCTTCGGACCTGTGCGAGAAGTGACGAAGCGCAGGTGGCGGGTGGTGCTCGACGTCGCCCTCGGCCTGTTCCTCGCCTTCGTCGTCGCCGCGGGCACGATCGAAACCCGGTCGTACTGGGAGCTGGCCGGCGGGCTCGCCGTCGTGGCCGGCTCGGTGGCGACTTCTCGGCGGTACCCCGTCGTCTCGCTCGGCATCGCACTGGCCGGGGCGCTCGCCGTGCCGTTCCCGTACGGCGACCGCGTGGCCGTCTGGGTCGTGTTCGTGCTGGTGGCGATGAGCTACCTCGCCGGGCTGCGGATGGACCGGGCCCGGCCGGGCGTGCTGATCGGCGTGACCGTCGTGGTGCTCGGCCTGCCGCTGTCCCTGTTCGCCGGGCCCGACGGGATCGGGGACTGGGCGGCGATGGTCGCGATCCTGGTGTTCGCCGGGCTGTCGCCGTGGCTGCTGGGCCGGTACGTCCGGGTGCGCGGCGAGCTCGCGCGCACCGGCTGGCGCCGGGCCGAGGAAATGGAGAGCCGGCAGCGGCTCGTCGCCGACCAGGCGCGCCTGCGCGAGCGCGCCCGGATCGCCAGCGACATGCACGACTCGCTCGGGCACGAGCTGAGCCTGATCGCCGTCCGCGCCGCCGCCCTCGAGGTCGCGCCCGGGCTCGACGGCGCCCAGCGCGACGCGGCCACGCAGCTGCGGACCAGCGCCGCGGCGGCGACCGAGCGGCTGCGCGAAATCATCGGCGTGCTGCGCGAAGACGCCGCGCCGGTCGAACCGGTGCAGGGCGACCTCGGCGAGCTGATCGCGCGGGCGCGGGCGTCGGGGCTGCTGATCGACTCGGCCGTCGACAGCGCGCAGGCGCCGCCGATGGTCGGCCGCGCCGCCCACCGCGTGGTGCAGGAAGCGCTGACGAACGTGGCGAAGCACGCGCCGGGTGCCGCGGCGGTGGTCCGGGTGACGAGCTCCGGCGCCGTGACGGAGGTGAGCGTCGTCAACGCGCCGCCGCCCGCCGGGCCGCTGCCGGGCGCGGCGTCCGGGCGCCGCGGGCTGATCGGCCTGCGCGAGCGCGTCCGGCTGGTCGGTGGCACGCTGCGGGCGGGGCCGCACGAGGGCGGGTTCGCCGTCACCGCGACGCTGCCGCACGACGCCGCGCCGGTCGAGGAGACGCCGGAGCTGCGCGAGGCCGCCGACGACGAGGTCGGGCAGTCGACGTCGGCCCGGGCGCTGGAGCTGGCCCGCCGCGACGTGCGCCGCAGCCTGGTCCAGGCGGTCGTCGTGCCGCTCGCGCTGTTCGGGGTGGTGCTGGCGGTCGGCGGGATCGCGTTCCTCTACCAGTGGAACTCCTCGGAGCTGCCCGGCGGCGCCTACGAGCGGCTGCGGCTCGGGCAGTCGCGGGCCGAGCTGACGCTGCCCGAGCGCCAGCGCGCGGCGCGGCCCACCCGGGGCGAGCCGCCGTCGGTTCCCAGTGCCGCGTGCGAGTACTACGGCGCCGGGCGGTCGTGGCTGAACAACGACTATGCGGCGTACCGGCTGTGCTTCGCCGATGGGAAGCTGGTTTCCAAGGACTGGTTCGCCGAGGGGGCACCGTGATCAGGGTCGTGCTGGCCGACGACGAAGCGCTGATGCGGGCGGGGGTGGCGGCGATCCTCGGCGCGGACCCGGACATCGAGGTCGTCGCCGAGGCCGCCGACGGGCGCGCGGCGGTCTCGCAGGCGCTCGCCACGCACCCGGACGTCGTGCTGCTCGACATCCGGATGCCGGGACTGGACGGCCTCGGCGCGGCCGCCGAGATCCGGCGGCTGCTGCCCTCGACCGGCGTGATCATGCTGACGACGTTCGGCGAAGACGAGTACATCGAACGCGCTTTGGGCCTCGGCGCGGGCGGGTTCCTGCTGAAGTCGGGCGACCCGCGCGAGCTGCTGGCCGGGATCCACGCCGTCGCCGGCGGGGCCGCGTTCCTCTCGCCGAAGGTCGCCCAGCGGGTCATCGCGCGGCTGTCCGGCGGTCAGCTGACGCGTGCCGCCGCCGCCCGGGAGCGGATCAGCGGGCTGACGCCCCGCGAGCGGGAAGTGCTGACACTGCTCGGTTCCGGACTGTCCAATGCGGACATCGCGGCGAAGATGTTCGTCGTCGAGGGCACGGTGAAGGCGCACGTGAGCACCATCCTGACCCGGCTCGGGGTGAAGAACCGGGTGCAGGCGGCGATCACGGCGTACGAGGCGGGACTGGTCGGGGGAGGCGCGGCGGCCGCCACCCCGTGATGCCCGCGCCGATGCGGACAGCGGCTTTCGCCGGGAGCACCCTCGCCGCGGCGGTGCGCAGCTTCGTCGCGACGGGATTGGTCAGCTGGGGTCCCAGCTTGCCCGCCCGGACGGATTCCTTCGCGACTTTCTGGCTGCGCGGACGTCGTTCCGCGTCGTACCGGCGGAGCGCGGCTTCGACGGTGTCCGTCGTGGACACCGCGTGCGCGAGCACGACGGCGTCTTCGAGCGCCTGGCAGCCGCCCTGGCCGAGGAACGGCGGCATCGCGTGCGCGGCGTCGCCGAGCAGCGCGATCCGGCCGCGGGTGTAGCTCGGCAGCGGCGTCCCGAGGTGGTGGAGGTCGTGGTGCAGCAGGGCTTCCGGCGGGGTCGCGTCGATCAGCGCCGGGACGGGGTCGTGCCAGGTGCCGAAGTCCGGCTTGCCCGGGTGCCCGCCCGGCGCGGTGACGTAACAGATCCACCAGTAGACGTCGTCGCCGGTGAGGGGCAGGACGCCGACTTCGACGCCGCGGTCGAAGCTCGTGCTGAGCCGGGTGCCGGGCAGGCGTGCGACGCCGCGGAAGGCCGCGCTGCCGGAGTACACCGGCCCGGGGTGCCGCGGGAAGAGCGCGCGGCGGACCCGGCTGCGGATCCCGTCGGCGGCGACGACCAGGTCGGCTTCCACCTCGCCGCCGGTGAAGCGGACGAGCCCGTCTTCGCGGACTTCGGTGACTTCGCTGCCGATCCGGAGGCTTTCGGCGGGGACGGCCTCCGTGAGCGCTTTGACGAGGTCCCGCCGGTGGATGGCGCCGAGCGGACGGCCGTGGCGGCGTTCGAAGGCGGCCGAGTCCCAGCGGGTGATCCGGCGGCCGCGGCGGTCGCGGAACCCGCCGTCGCGCTGCGGGGCGAGGCTCTCGCCGAGGTAGACCCCGAGTTCGTCGAGGCAGCGCAGGGCGTTCGGCCAGAGCGAGATGCCGGCGCCGACGTCGCCGAATTCTTCGGCTTGCTCGAGCACGGTGACCCGCCAGCCGACCCGGTGCAGTCCGGCTGCCGCGCCGAGTCCCCCGATACCGCCCCCGACGACCACTGCGTGCATGACGCCCTCCTCTACAGGTGTAGAGGACTCTACACCTGTAGAGTGAGGTGGTGGAACGTCTCGAGGTGATCGCCGACACGGCCATCGAGGTGATCGCGGCCGACGGCATGCGCGGCCTGACCCACCGGGCGGTCGACCGCGCGGCCGGGCTGCCCGTGGGTTCGACGTCGTACTACGCGCGCACGCGGGCGGCGTTGCTGTCGTTGACGTTCGCGCGGATCGTCGAGCTGGACCAGGTTTCGGCGTCGTCGGGCGACCTGGCGGAGCTCATCGCGGGGTACGCGTTCGAGGCGAGCACCGCGGGCCGGACCCGGATGCTGGCGCGGTACGAGTTCGCACTGGAGGCGACGCGGCGGCCGGAACTGCGCGCGGAGTACGACTCGGGCGGGGAGTCGATCCGGCGCCGGGCGGCGGAAGTCCTGGCGGCGGCGGGCTCTTCGGACCCGGTGCGGCACGCGGGCGTGGTGGTGGACTGGATGGAGGGGACGATCTTCGGCGCCATCGCCGGGGCTTCGGCGCCGGCCTCCCGGGAGTCACTGGTGAAGAGCGCGCGGGAGATCCTGGCGGGCATCGGGGTGGGCTGAGCCCGGCGCAAGCGTCTTGAATGAGTCATTCAGGGCCTGGGAGGTCCTGAATGACTCATTCAAGACTTTTGCCGCGCGGGTCAGGCGTCGCGGCGGCGCAGGACCGCCGTCCCCACCGCCAGTGCCGCCGCGGCCCATGCCGCGCACACCACCAGTCCCACCCAAGGTGCGTACGGGGCCGGTGCCATCGTGATCGGGTTGGGGTGGCCCGCCTCCACCATCGCGTTCACCCCGGCGATCCCCGGGAAGTACGACACCAGCTCCGGCAGCCCCAGGGAGGCCACGATCAGCGGCAGCGGCACCAGCAGCACGATCACCGTCACCAGCGTCCCCGCCGCGCTGCGCAGGGCCCAGCCGACGCCCGTGGACAGCAGACCCAGCAGGGCGAAGTAGCCGCCCATGCCCGACGCCGTCGTGAACGCTCCTTCGAACGACGTCGGCAGGCCGTAGACGTCCTTCACCGTGCCGGCCACAGCCATTCCCGCGCACGCCAGCAGGACGCCGAACGCGGCCAGCACCGGTACCAGGACCGCCGCCTTCGCCACGACCACCCGGGGGCGGACCGGGGTCCACAGCAGGGTCGACCGGATGCCGCCGCCGGCGTATTCGCTCGTCACGAACAGCGTGGCCAGCGCGATCACCGCGAACTGCGTCAGGTAGAACCCGCCGCCGAGGGCGATCGTGTCGGCGCCGAGAGCGTCGTCGTTGTAGCGCTGGGCGATCCCCGAGAGCGTGGCGTAGCCCAGCATCAGGGCGGTCGCCGTCACCAGGCACCACCACGTGGCCCGGACCGACCAGAACTTCGTCCACTCCGAAGCCACCGCGCCGCGCACCGCCGTCGTCGTCATGCCGACACCCCGTACTCCACCGAAGAAGCGGTCAGTTCCATGTACGCCTGTTCGAGCGACGCCGTCCGTTCGGCGAGGCCGTGCAGGCGGATCCCCAGTTCGTGCGCCAGGTCGCCGACGCGGGTGACGTCGACGCCGTCCACCACCAGCTCGCCCGGTTCGCCGGGGTGGGTCAGCCCGCCCTCGGCGCGCACCCGCGCGGCCAAAGTGGAGAGTTCGGCCGCCGCCGGGACGCGCACCGAGACCGTCGTGCGGGAGTTGCCCGCGATGAACTCCGCGACCGGCGCGTCGGCCAGCAGCTTGCCCTTGCCGATCACCACCAGGTGGTCCGCGGTCAGCTGCATCTCGCTCATCAGGTGGCTGGAGACGAACACCGTCCGCCCCTCGGCCGCCAGCGAGCGCATCAGCCGGCGGACCCAGCGGACGCCGTCCGGGTCGAGGCCGTTGACCGGCTCGTCGAACATCAGCACGCCGGGATCGCCGAGCAGCGCGCCCGCGATGCCGAGCCGCTGCCCCATGCCGAGCGAGAACTGGCCGGCCCGCTTGCCGGCGACGTCGGAAAGCCCGACGGTCGCCAGGACCTCTTCGACGCGCGCCGCCGGGATTCCGTTGCTGCGCGCCATGGCCAGCAGGTGCTTCCCGGCACTGCGGCCCGGGTGCAGCGCCTTGGCGTCGAGCAGCGCGCCGACCTCGCGCAGCGGGTGCCGCAGCTCGGCGTAGCGCCGCCCGCCGACGAGGGCCTCGCCCTGCTGCGGGTGGTCGAGGCCGACGGTCATCCGCATGGTCGTCGACTTCCCGGCGCCGTTGGGGCCGAGGAACCCCGTCACCCGCCCCGGTCCGACGTCGCACGTGAGCGCGTCGACGACCGTCTTCTCCCCGTAGCGCTTCGTGAGTGCGCGAAGCGTGATCATGGTTCCTCCCGGTGTGTTCGCCTGTACCGGGAGTCTGGGGTTTCGAGGGTGCCGGGAGCATCGGACGTCGGTCGCGGGCGGCCCCCGACTTTCGGCAGGGGTCAGCCGCGGCGGCGGGACGTGTGCCGGGTCGGGACGGCGGTGGCCGGGTCCTCCGGCCACGGGTGCTTCGGGTAACGGCCGCGCAGGTCGGCGCGGACGGCCGGGTAGCCGGTGGTCCAGAAGCCCGCCAGGTCGGCGGTGATGGCGGCCGGGCGGCCGGCGGGGGAGAGCAGGTGCAGGACCACCGGGACGCCGGCGATCGTGGGGGTTTCGGTCCAGCCGAACGTCTCCTGCAGCTTGACCGCGAGGACCGGCCGGTCCTCGCGGTAGTCGACGCGGATGTGGGAACCCGACGGGACGGCCAGCCGGTCCGGGGCGAGGTCGTCGAGCTTGGCCGCTTCGGGCCAGGGGAGGAGGGCCTTGAGGGCGGTGCCGGCGTCGAGGGCCGCGAGGTCCGCTTTCCGCCGGGCGCCGGACAGGTCCAGCCAGCTGTCCACATCGGACAGCAGGGCGGCGTCGTCCACCGCGGGCCACGGTGGCCCGAGGACGTGGTGCAGGAACGCGAGCCGCTCGCGCAGGCGGGTGGCGTCCGGGCGCCACTTGAGGAGTCCCAGTCCTTCGGCGCGGAGGCCGGCGACGAGGGCGTCGTGGACGTCGGCGTCCTCGAGCGGTTTCTCGGAGAGGGTGATCGCGCCGAGCTTGCGGACGCGCCGGGCGACGACGTCGCCGTCCCAGGTGACCTCGTCCACTTCGGACACCGAGCCGGCGCGGACGGCGAGGCGTTCGTCGGCGGCCGCGGCGAGGCGGATGGTGCCGTGGACGCGGCCGGGGTCCCGCGTCGCTTCGGCGACGGCCAGCCACTCGGCGTCGAGTCCGCTGCCCGGCGGGAGTTCGGCCGCGGTGCCGCCGGCCATCAGGTACACGGGCGCGCCGCCGGGCCGTCGCTTCGCGAGCCGCTCGGGGTGCGCGAGCGCGACGACCAACGCCGGATCCGGCTTCCCTTCACCACGAACGAGTTTCGCGAGGCGCTGCACCTCGCGCTTCCAGCGGCGGGAAGTGTCGTCACCGGCCGAGCGCAGCCGCCGGAGTTCGGCTTCGACGTCGGTCAGCGTGCCGCCGGCGTCCAGCAGGGCCACCACTTCCGCCGCGTTCCGGGCGCCGACTTCCGCGGCCCCGTCCAGCAGGGCCCGCGCCAGCCGCGGGTGCAGGCCCAGCTCCGCCATCCGCCGCCCGCGCGCGGTCACCACGCCGCCGGAAGTCGCGCCGAGCGTCTCCAGCAGCGCGCGGCCCGCCGCCAGCGCGCCCTCGCCCGGCGGGTCCCACCAGGCCAGCCCGCTGCCGTCCGGCGTCGACCAGCACGCCAGTTCCAGCGCGAGCCGCGCGAGCTCGGCCGTGCGGATCTCCGGCTCCGGGTACGCGGGCAGCAGCGACTGCTCGTTCTCCGCCCAGCAGCGGTACGCCCGCCCGGGCCCCTCCCGGCCCGCACGGCCCGACCGCTGTGTCGCGACCGCCGCCGACACCCGGACCGTCGCCAGCCCGGGCAGCCCGCGCCGGTGGTCGACCCGCGGGACGCGCGCGAGGCCCGAGTCCACCACCGCGCGCACCCCCGGCACTGTCAGGCTCGACTCCGCCACCGCCGTCGCCAGCACCACCCGCCGCCGCCCGCGCGGCCGCAGCGCGTCGTCCTGGTGGGCCGCCGACAACCGGCCGTGCAGCGGGAGGACGTCCACAGTGTCCGATTCGGACAGTCGGAGCAGGTTCGACGTCCGCGCGATTTCCCCCGCGCCGGGGAGAAACGCGAGCACGTCGCCTTCTCCCGACGACAACGCCGTCCGCACCGCGCGGGCGACGCACGCCTCGACGCGTTCGCCCCGCGCCGGTGGCAGGTACGAGTACGAGACCGGGTACGTCCGCGCTTCGGCCGTGACCACCGGCGCGTCCCCGAGCAGCGTCGCCAGCCGCCCGGCCGCGACCGTCGCCGACGTCGCCAGCAGGCGCAGGTCGTCGCGCAGCCCGGCGCGGACGTCCAGGAGCAGCGCCAGCAGCAGGTCCGCGTCCAGGTGCCGCTCGTGGCACTCGTCGAGCAGCACCGTCGACACGCCCGGCAGCTCCGGATCACCCTGCACCCGGCGCACGAGCAGCCCCGACGTCACGACCTCGACGCGCGTGCGCGCGGACACCTTCCGGTCGCCGCGCACGGCGTAGCCGACGGTCTCGCCGACCGGTTCGCCCAGCAGCGCGGCCATCCGCGTCGCCGCGGCCCGGGCCGCCAGCCGGCGGGGCTCGGCGACCACGACGCGCCCGCCGTCCGAAGCCAGGGCGAGGGGCACCAGCGTCGTCTTCCCCGTGCCGGGCGGCGCGACGAGGACCGCGGTGCCGTGGGCGTCCAGCGCGGACAGCACGTCGGGCAGCACCGCGCGGACCGGCAGGTCGGGCAGTTTCACTTCGGGGTGACCTCGGGGGGCGGGGGCAGCTGGTAACCGGACGGCCCGATGTTCGCGTTGAGGGAGCGGAGCCATTCGCCGGAGGAGATCATCTTCCGGATCGCGTCGTCCACCGCGTTGACGCCCTGCGTGTCGCCCTTGCGCAGGCCGACGCCGTAGTTCTCCGCCGAGAACGGCTTCCCGACGATCTTCAGCAGCTCCGGGTCGCGCGCCACGTAGCCGGCGAGGATCACCGCGTCCGTGGTGACCGCGTCGATCTGGCCGGCCAGCAGCGCCGTCACGCAGTCGGAGTACCGCGGGTACTCGACCAGCTGGACGGCCTGGGCGAACCTGTCCTTCACCTGCTGCGCCGGCGTCGAGCCGGTGACCGAGCACAGTCGCCGCCCGTTCAGCGCCTCCGGGCCGGTGATGTCGGCCGACGTCCGGCGCACCAGCAGGTCCTGGCCGGTGGTGAAGTACGGCCCGGCGAACGAGACGACCTGCTTGCGCTTGTCGGTGATCGAATAGGTGGCCACGACCAGGTCGACCGCGCCGGACGTGAGGTCCGTTTCCCGCGTCGCCGACGTCGTCTCGCGCCAGGTGATGTCCTTCGCCGCGACACCGAGTTCCGACGCGACGAAAGTCGCGACGTCGACGTCGAACCCGACGAACCGGCCGTCCACGGTGTGCTCGGAAAGCCCGGGCGCGTCGAACCGGATGCCGATGGTCAGGTGATCCGTGGCACTCGCCCGGGTGACCAGCGAGTCGGACGGCGAGACGCTCTTCGGACCGCACGCGGACGCCGTGACCAGCAACAACGCCGAAGCGAGGAGCGTGCGCCACCGCATCCAGCCGCTCCCTCCGCCGCTGTCCTGCCCTCACGTGGTTCTCAGGTCCTCCCGTTAGCCTAAGTGCGTGGTGCGACCGTCCCAACCCGTGCTGGACGCCGTCGGCACGCTCGCCCGGCTCGGGCTGGCTGCCGTCTGGCTCGTTTCCGGTGCGCTGAAACTGGCGGATCCGGGGCAGACCTTGATCGCCGTGCAGGCGTACGACGTGCTCCCGGACGCACTCGAAAACGTGGTGGCCATCGCGCTGCCGCTCGTCGAACTCGTGCTCGGGCTGTTCCTGCTCGCGGGCCTGGCGACCCGGTGGGCCGCGGGCGCCGCGCTGGTGCTGCTCGTCGTGCTCATCGCCGGCATCGCCCAGTCGTGGGCGCGCGGGCTGAGCATCGACTGCGGGTGCTTCGGCGGCGGCGGCCAGGTGGCGGCGGGGCAGACCGAGTACCCGCAGGAGATCCTCCGCGACACCGGGTTCGCGCTGCTCGCCGTCTGGTTGCTGGCGCGGCCGCGCACGTGGCTGTCGGTGGACGGCTGGCTGGCGCGGGGTCGCGGGAACTCCACCGAGCCCGAGGCCGACTACTCGGGTATCGCGGAAGGGAATTGATACACAGTGGGTGGAGCTGAGCGGACCGCTCGGAAGCGTCGTCAGGCCGCGCAGGCCGGGGGAGCCAAGGCGGTGGCCCAGGCCAGGGGCGCGTCCGGGGACAAGCGGAAGTGGATCATCGGGATCGCCGCGGTGGTCGTCGTGGCCGCGCTCGTGATCGGCGGCGTGATCTGGACGATTTCGGACCGGAACAAGACCGAAGGCAAGGTCATCAGCGCCGGCGAGACGACCAGTTCGCTCGCCGGCGATGTCACCCAAAAGCGTGACGGTGTGGTCGTCACCGTGGGCAAGCCGGGCGCCAAGGCCTCGATCGACGTCTACGCCGACTTCCTCTGCCCGATCTGCGGCGAGTTCGAGAAGCAGTACAAGGGCCAGATCGAGCAGGCGGTCAACGACGGCAAGCTGCAGGTCCGCTACCACATGGTGCCGCTGCTGAACCAGCGCTCGAGCCCGCCCGGCTACTCTCTCGACTCGGCGAACGCGGCGCTCGCCGCGGCCGATGCCGGCAAGTTCGTCCACTTCCACGACGCGCTGTTCGCGAACCAGCCCGAGGAAGGCAAGCGCGGCTACGACAAGGCGCAGCTGATCGAGCTGGGCAAGAACGTCGGGATCACCGACCCGGCGTTCGCGCAGACGGTCAACGCGGGCACCTACGACGAGCAGCTCAACACCGCGTTCCAGCAGATCGAGAACGACCCGAAGCTGGCGCAGGACTTCGGCGGCGGGCAGAGCGGTTTCGGCACGCCGACGGTCACCGCGAACGGCGCGATCGTGTCCTGGCAGGACCCCGACTGGCTCAAGAAGGTCACCGGCTGACTCCGGGCAATTCGCCCACCCGGGTACGGACCGTGGTCTAGGCTGAATCCCGCAGCAGGGGAACCGGGGGTCGCGCGCGCACGTCGCACCCCCGGTGACAGGGAGGGCCAGTGGACGGTTCGCATTCGGGGTTTCACGTCGACGACGGCGCGTACACGCGGTACGCGCGCGAAGTCGACCCGCTCGGGGATGACGTCAAGGGTGCCGCCGACAAGCACGTCGGCCCGCACGTGACGCTCGGCGGCCACGGCTTCTCGGAAATGGGCGGCGAATCCGGGTTCTCCGGGGCCTACAGCGGCCGGATGCGCGCGCTGCAGGAGAAGATGCACCGCGTCGGCGGCGGCTGGCGCCAGGTCGGCGAGGCCGCCCGGCAGACCGACCGCAACTACGCGGCGGTCGAGGCCGAGCACGGCGACGTCGTGCGCCGGCTCGGGACCGACCTCGGGCCGGGTCGCGCGTGACCGAGCACCACGCCGACCAGCTCGTCCGGCACGGCCTGGACACCACGAACCAGTTCGCCGACAAGGTGCGCCACGACCCGGCCGCGATCGGCGGCGCCCGGGACGCGCACTACGCCCTGCAGACGTCGGTGGGCCGCACCCGCGACGTCGCCTCCGAACAGCGCGTCAACCTGACGTCGGCCAGCTCGGGCTCGACGACCGACCGCGCCACCGCGACGTCGCAGAGCCTGGAGAAGGAGGTCCAGGACCTCCTCGACGAGAGTGCCGAGATCGAGAAGGCCGTCACCGAGGCCGCCGAGGCGCTGCACGTCGGCGAGATCAAGAACGACCAGGTCCGCGACCAGATCATCAAGGAGATCTCGGCGTCGATGAAGGCGCTGGCGGCGGTGAAGTCGATCCAGCCGCCGGAAAGCCGCGCCGCCGCGTCGCGCGACATCCTGATGAAGCTGCAGACGAAGATCAGCCAGCTCACCGGCCAGGCCGCGACCTTCAGCGAGCAGACGATCAACCGGCTCACCGACATCGGTACGCGGCTGGGCGGCGGCGAGCAGACGACGTCGTCGAGCAGCGCGTCTTCGACGAAGGTCGGCTCCTCGTTCAACAGCAACAGCGGCTACTCCGGCGGCGGCTCGGACGGCGGGGGCGGCGGCGGTGGGGGAGGCGGCGGCGGTGGCGGCGGCGCCGTGCACAAGCCCCGGCTGCCGGTCGCGATCCCGCCGCAGCCCGGCTCCGGCGTCGCGATCAACCTGCCCGGCGGCAAGCAGGTCATGGCGCCGAACGAAACCGCGGCGAAGGCCGTGCGCAACGCGCTCTCGCAGCTCGGCGTGCCGTACGTTTGGGGCGGCACCGCGCGGGGCCAGGGCCTCGACTGCAGCGGGCTGACCATGACGTCGTACCAGGACGCGGGCCTGCAGCTGCCGCGGACGGCGGCGCAGCAGACGGTCGGCGCGGAGGTCCCCTCGATCGACCAGCTCCTGCCCGGCGACCTCGTCGTGTGGTCCGGCCACGTGGCGATGGTGATCGGCGACGGCCAGATGGTCGAGGCCGGCGACCCGGTGCAGATCAGCAAGATCCGCACCACGAACGCGGGGCAGTCGTTCATCGGTTTCTACCGGCCTACGGGGTGAGTGGTGGCTGACTTCGACATCGAGCTGGCTTCGGCGCGGATCGCCGAGCAGGCGGACCGCGCGGAGGCCGACGCTTCGGCGCGGTTCGCCCGCTCGGGCCCGGTGGTGGGCAAGGCGTCGTCCCCGGACGGCACCATCGAGGTCCAGGTGGCCCCCGGCGGGTTGCTGACGGGGCTGACGATCCACCGCTCGACGCTGCGGCACGGGTCCGCGGTGCTCGCCGACCAGATCCTCGAGCTGGCCCAGCGCGCGACCCGCCGGGCGGGCGACAAGATGTACCACGCGCTGGCGCCGGTCGTGGACGCGTCGCAGCTGGAAGTCCTGGGGTACGAGCCGATCCCGGACGACGACCCGGACGCCGAGACCTACACCTACGGGAGGTGACCGAGGTGATCACGACCCGCCAGCTGATCGAGCAGGCCCGGGCCCGCGAAGCCGCTATGTCCAAAGTGGACGAACTGATGGCCGCGGCTTCCGGGACCGCCCACGACGTCGACGGTCAGGTCGAGGCGACCGTCGACGCCCGCGGAAAGCTCTTGCGCCTGTGGCTGGCCCCGTCGGCGGTCAACCTCGGCGAGCAGCTGGGGCCGCGGGTGGTGGAGGTCGCCCAGGCCGCGATGCGCGAAGCGACGCAGGACGCCTACAACAAGGTCGCGTTGCTGCTCGGCGAGGACATGACGGCCATGATCGAGCAGATGACGGGGATGCCCGCGCCGGCCAGGGCCGAGGACGACGACCCGGGCATGACGGTCGAGGAGTTCCAGCGGCTGCGGGCCGAGCGGCTGGGTGCGGCGTCTTCGGAAGCGGCGCCGGCTGCTTCGAGTGCCGAGGACGAGGACGCGTACTGGGAGTCCTTCGATCCGGCTTCGCTGCGCTCGGATCGCTAGTTCACCCCGGCGACGAGTTCGCCGAACAGGCGGCTCGCGGCGGGTGAAGTGAACTGGCGCGTCAGTTCCGCGCGGGCGATCCGCTTGCGGAACTCGCCCGCGTAGGAGGCGTCACCGGCGTCGTGCATGACGTCGGTGATCCACGACGCGAAAGCCTGGTAGTTCCAGACGTGGTCCAGGCAGGTTTCCGAATATTCGTCGAGCAGGCTCGGATCGTCTTCCTTCGCCTGCCGGATGACGGCGCGCGCGAAGGTCTCGGCGTCGAAGAGCGCCAGGTGGATTCCCTTGGCGCTCATCGGCGGGACGATGTGGGCCGCGTCGCCGAGCAGGTACAGCCGGCCGTGGTGCATCGGGCTGTGGACCACGTTTCGCAGGGGTACCAACCGTTTTTCGGCGATCCGGCCGGGTGTGACCGGGCGGCCGAACCGGGCTTCCAGTTCACTCCAGACACGCTCGTCCGGCCAGTGCGCGAGTTCGTCGTCGAGGGAGCACTGGAGGTAGACGCGGCTGGCGTGCGCGCCGCGCGGGATCATCCCCGCCAGGCCGCGGGAATGGATCGCCATGCCGGACGGGTTCGCGGGCACCTCGGCCAGGACGCTCAGCCAGGCGTAGCCGTACTCGCGGGAGTACCGGGTGAGGGCGCCGGCGGGCACGGCCGTCCGGCTGACCCCGCGGTCGCCGTCGCAGCCGGCGACGAAGTCGCAGTGGATGGCGACGTCGGCGTACCGCACGACGGGATTTTCGAGGTCCGCCAAGGTGATGTCGTCGGCGTCGAAGCGGAGATCCCCGCCGGCGCGCAGGAAGACGTCCGTGAGGTTGCGGACGAGGACCTGCTGGGGGCAGAAGACGCTTTCGTCGTCGTCGGCGAAGTCGATCGGCAGTTCCTCGCCGTCGAGGAAGAAGCCGCCCTCGACGTCCGGCAGGGCGTCGTTCGCGAACACCTCCTCGAGTCCCCACTCGCGGAACATGCGCACGCCGCGGGTGTCGATGGTTCCCGCCCGTTGCCGCTGTTCGACGTACGCCCGGCTCCGCTTCTCCAGGACGACGCAGTCGATTCCGCCGCGCTGCAACAGGTTCGCGAGGGTGAGCCCGGCGACCCCGGCTCCGATGACGACGACGGTGGTGTGTTCGGTCATGGGTCCACTGTGGTCCCGGCGACGGCCGCCACCAACCGGTGCCGGGACACCGGATACCGGAAACCCGCCAATTCACCGCCGCCGGGTGCGCCCGGCCTGGTACCGGCCCGGCGTCTGGCCGACGACGTCGGTGAAGGCGTCGATGAAGCTCGACGGGTTGGACCACCCGCACGCCATCGCGGTGTCGGTGACCGAGTGGCCTTCGGTCAGGTGGGCCAGCGCGTGGTGGACGCGCAGGATGGTGCGCCAGCGGTGGAAGCCCATGCCGAGCTCGGCCTGGAACAGCCGGCTGAGGGTGCGTTCGCTCGCCCCGGCCGCGCGGCCCAGCTCGGCCAGCGTCGTGGTCCGCGCCGGGTCGGCGTGCAGGAGGCCGGTGACGGCGCGCAGCCGGTCGTCCCGCGGTTCGGGCAGGTGCAAGGCTTCTTCGGGCGGTCCGGCAAGCTCGTCGAGCACGACGTCGCGCAGCCGCCGATGGGCGCCGGGGCGGCTCTCGCGCTGGTCGGTGAGCGCCAGGAGGACCTCGCGCAGGAGCGGGCTCACCGCGAACACGCCCGGGTAGGCCACGAGCTCGCCGCACAGGCCGGCCGGGATGACGACGAGCCGGAAGTCGGTCCGGCCGTAGCTGCGGTGCGAGTGGTCGAACCCGGGCGGCGTCCAGGCGACCCGGTCGGCCGGGGCGACCCAGGTCCCGCGCTCGGTCGTCGTGGCGAAGGCGCCGGCCGCCGCGTAGACCAGCTGGCCGTCGGCGTGGCGGTGGGTGCCGAGGTGGAAGCCGTGCGGCAGCCGGCCCTTCCCTTCAGGCGTGCGGCCTTCGGGTGTGCGGCTTTCGGGCTTGCGTCCTTCGGGCGTGGGGTGGCGGGTTTCCGGCATCGGCCGCCAGCCTACGCCCGAACCGTCACGCGAGCTGGGCCGTGGAGTTCGCGCCGTCCAGCGCCTCCCGGAGGATGTCGGCGTGGCCCGCGTGCTGGGCCGTCTCGTGGATCAGGTGCAGGATGATCCGCCGCGCGGACCAGAACTGGGGCTCGGGCGGGGACCACGGCGTCGTCGGCAGCCGCACCTCGACGTCCAGTGAGGGCAGGGAAGCCACGTACGCGTCGGTCGCGGCGGCGGCCGCCGAGTACTCGGCCAGCCAGTGGTCCAGCGTCTCGCTCATCGAGTACTGCTCGGTGTCGAGCATGCCCTCCGGCAGGGTGCCGTCGCCCTTGCGCAGGATCTCGAGCCACCGCCGCTCACCTGTCGCCAGGTGCCGGATCAAGCCGCCCAGGGTCAGTTCGCTGACCGTCGTGCGGCGGGCCGCGTCGGCGTCGGAGAGGTCGCGGGCCGGGATCAGCAAGCGCTTGCGGACCTCGGCGAGGAGGGAGAGCAGGTCGTCGGTTTCGCGAGTCATGAAGGCACCGTAGAACCGAATTAGGTCAGATCCCGGCCGCAACGGACAATCCCGCTCAGCGGCACCCGAGTTCGCTGAGAGGTCTGGACCAACCTCCGGCACTGTGTATTAATTCAAGGCGTGAATTTTGGTCTCTCGACGAGGAGGACCCGAATGGGCCTCGGACGCAGGCTGGGGATCGGCGCGCTCGCCGTCGGGCTGCTGCTGGCTTCGGAAACCACCGCCCTCGCCGGGAACGCTCCGGCCTACCAGGATTCCTGGCGACCGGTGAAGGTCCGCGTCGCCGACCTGATGTCCCGGATGACCCTCGACGACAAGCTCGGCCAGATGATGCAGGCTGAGCGGCTCGGCGTCGCGAGCCCGGCCGACGTCACCACCGGACGCCTCGGTTCGCTGCTTTCCGGCGGCAGTTCGCAGCCGACCCCGAACACGCCGGTCAGCTGGGCCGACATGTACGACGGCTTCCAGAAAGCCGCGCTGGCCACGCCGCTGGGGATCCCGCTCATCTACGGTGTCGACGCCGTGCACGGGCACAACGGCCTCTACGGCGCCACCGTCTTCCCGCACAACATCGGCCTCGGCGCCACGCGCGATCCGCGGCTGGTCGAGCGGATCGGCCGCGCCACCGCGGAAGAGGTCTCGGGCACCGGCATCGACTGGGACTTCGCGCCCTGCCTGTGCGTCGCCCGCAACGACCGCTGGGGCCGCACCTACGAGTCCTTCGGCGAGGTCCCGCAGCTGGCCACCGAGATGACGTCGATCATCACCGGCCTGCAGGGACGGCGGCTGGACCAGCCGGGCTCGGTGCTGGCCACCGCCAAGCACTACGTCGGCGACGGCGGCACCACCGGCGGCGTCAACGAAGGCAACACCGAGATGAGCGAGCAGGAGCTGCGCGCGATCCACCTGCCGCCGTTCAAGGCCGCGATCCAGCGCGGGGTCGGCTCGGTGATGATCTCCTACAGCAGCTGGAACAGCGTGAAGATGCACGCCGGTTCGTACCTGGTCAACGACGTCCTCAAGAAGGAGCTCGGCTTCACCGGGATCGTCGTTTCGGACTACAACGGCGTCGACAAGATCGACGGCAAGAGCGGGTTCACCCCCGAAGAGGTCGAGGCGTCGATCAACGCCGGCATCGACATGGTGATGGTGCCCTTCGAGTGGCGGAAGTTCATCGACACGCTGCGCACCCTGGTTCAGGACGGCCGTGTGCCGATGTCGCGGATCGACGACGCGAACCGGCGCATCCTCACCAAGAAGTTCGAGCTCGGCCTGTTCGAGCACCCGCTGACCGACCGGCGCTTCCTGGGCACGATCGGCAGCGAGCAGCACCGGGACCTCGCCCGCCAGGCCGTCCGGGAATCCCAGGTGCTGCTGAAGAACGAGGGCGGCGTGCTGCCGCTGGCCAAGCGGCGCGAAAAGATCTTCGTGGCCGGCAAGAGCGCCGACGACATCGGGAACCAGTCCGGCGGCTGGACGGTCGGCTGGCAGGGGACCAGCGGCCCGGTCATCCCCGGCACCACCATCCTGCGGGGGATCGAGAGCAAGTCTTCGTCGGTGACCTACGCCGAGGACGGCACGGGGATCGACCCGAGCTACGACGTCGCCGTCGCGGTCATCGGCGAAACGCCCTACGCCGAAGGCAAGGGCGACCGTCCACAAGGGATGGGACTGGACGCCGCCGACCTTGCCACGCTGCAGAAGCTGAAGGACTCCGGCGTGCCGACGGTGGTCGTGCTCGTGTCCGGGCGGCCACTGGACATCGCGGCGCAGCTGCCGGACTGGGCCGGCCTGGTCGAGTCGTGGCTGCCCGGCAGCGAGGGGCAAGGCGTCGCCGACGTCCTCTTCGGCGACTACAACCCGACCGGAAAGCTGCCGGTGACGTGGATGCGCAGCGCCGACCAGCAGCCCATCAACGCCGGCGACGGCAAGCCCGCGCTGTTCCCGTTCGGCTTCGGCCTGCACTACTCGCGCCACTGGTGATCCCCGTCCCCCACCGGAAAGGTTCACGCATGTCCCGCCGTCCCCTGGTCAGAATCCTGGCCTTCTTCGCCGCCTGTCTGGGCTTGAGCCTGGGCGCACCGGCCGTGCAGGCCGCGACCCCCTTCAAGGTGCTCGCGTTCTACAGCGGCACCTACGACGCCGCGCACATCAGCTTCGAGAAGGAGGCCAACGTCTGGTTCGCCCAGCAGGCGGTGGCCAACGGCTACACCTACTCCTCGACGACCGACTGGAACCGGCTCACCAGCCTGACCAAGGCCACGGCCGACGTCGTGCTGTTCCTCGACGACCAGCCCCAGTCGGCCGCGCAGTTCCAGGGCTTCCAGACCTACATGCAGAACGGTGGCGGCTTCTTCGGCTTCCACGTCACCGCGTACAACGACAGCTCGACGCCGTCGTACGCCAACTGGTTCCACAACGACTTCCTCGGCACCGGCCGGTTCACGTCGAACACGTGGGGCCCGACGCCGGAGACGCTGAAGATCGAGAACCGCACCCACCCCTCGACGGTGAACCTGCCGGCGACGATCAAGTCGTCGACGTCGGAGTGGTACGCCTGGCAGAACGACCTGCGCCAGAACGGCAACATCACCATCCTGGCGTCGATGGACCAGTCCACCTTCCCGATCGGCACGGACCCGAACCAGACCTGGTACAGCGGCTACTACCCGATCGCGTGGACGAACAAGAACTACAAGATGCTCTACGCCAACTTCGGCCACAACGCGATGAACTACGAGACGAACACCGCGCTGTCGTCGACGTTCGAGAGCGCCGACCAGAACCGGTTCGTGCTCGACGGCCTGAAGTGGCTCGGCGGCGGTGGCACGACCACCCCGCCGCCGGACGGCACGATCGACCCGTCGGCCTGGTACGCCGTTTCGAACAAGGCGAGCGGCAAGTGCGTCGACGCCCGCGCCGCGGCCAGCGCGAACGGCACCGTGATCCAGCAGTACACCTGCAACGGCACCACGGCGCAGCAGTACCAGTTCGCCGCGACCAGCGGCGGCTACGACCGGATCACCAACCGGACGAACCCCGCCCAGGTCATCGACGTGACCGGGGTGTCCACGGCCGACAACGCCGGCCTGCAGCTGTGGGCGTACGGCGGTGGGACCAACCAGCAGTGGCAGCCGGTGTCCGAGGGCAGCGGCTACTACCACTTCGTCGCCCGCCACAGCGGCAAGTGCCTGACCGTGCCGGGCGCTTCCACCGCGGACAGCGTCCAGCTGGTCCAGGCGACCTGCACCGGCAGCGCCGCTCAGTCGTTCAAGGTCGCCTGATCAGCCGGTGCGCCGCGGCGCCCCCTCGGCTAACATGAACGACCTTCACGTTGGCTGAGGAGGGTGCCGTGGTGCGCCGGAACCGAGCTGTCTTCGTCATCTTGGCCCTGCTGGCGGGCGCGCTCGCCGGCGTGACCCCCGCGGTCGCCGTCACCCAGCCGTTCTTCTGGGGCGTCGCGACGTCGGGCTACCAGTCGGAGGGCTCGGCGCCCGACAGCAACTGGCGCCGCTACGAGCAGGCGAAGACGTCGTCGATCAAGGAGCCCTACCGCGACGCCGTCGACTTCCGCCACCGCTACGCCGAAGACATCGACCGCGCGAAGCAGCTCGGCGTCAACGTCTTCCGCTTCAGCGTCGAATGGGCGCGCATCGAACCCCGGCCCGGCCAGGTGGACCAGGCCGAACTCGCGTACTACGACGACGTCGTCCGGCGCGTCGTCGCCGCGGGCATGCGGCCGATGATCACCCTCGACCACTGGGTCTACCCCGGCTGGGTCGCCGACCAGGGCGGCTGGGACTCCGATCGCACGGTCGACGCCTGGCTGGTCAACGCCCGCCGCGTCGTCGACCGGTACAAGGGGCTCGGCGCGCTCTGGATCACGATCAACGAGCCGACCGTCTACCTGCAGAACGAGACCACCAACGGCGGGCTCGCCGGCTGGCAGCTGCCGTGGGCGCAGGCCCGGCTGGTGACGGCGCACCGCGCGGCCTACGACCTGATCCACCAGCTGGACCCCGGTGCGCTCGTGTCGAGCAACACCGCGTACATCCCGGCCGTGCAGGGCGTGCTCGACGCGGCCTTCCTCGACCGGGTGCGCGACAAGCTCGACTTCGCCGGCGTCGACTACTACTACGGCGCGAGCCTCGACAACCTCAGCGCCGTCCACGCCGCGAGCGGCGAGTTCTGGAAGGTGACCCCGCAGCCGGACGGGATCTACTACGCCCTGCGCTACTACGCGCGGAAGTTCCCGGCTCTGCCGCTGTACGTCGTCGAGAACGGGATGCCGACCGACAACGGCGCCGCGCGGCCCGACGGCTACACGCGGTCCGATCACCTGCGCGACCACGTCTACTGGGTGCAGCGCGCGAAGGCCGACGGCATGAACGTCATCGGCTACAACTACTGGAGCCTCACCGACAACTACGAGTGGGGCAGCTACCAGCCGCGGTTCGGGCTGTACACAGTGGACGCCCGCTCGGACGCCACGCTGACGCGGCGGCCGACCGACGCCGTCGCGGCGTACCGGGACCTGATCGCGGGCCACGGCGTCCCGGCCGGGTACACGCCGGTGCGGCCGCCGGGCTTCTGCTCGGTCGTCGACGGGCTCGGCAGCTGCCTCGACCCCGCCCGCTACCCGGGTCCGGTCGCTCCGCTGGGCTGATTTTCCGCCGTCGACCTGCGGGTCCGCGGTCCGGTCTTGATAAATACATGCCGGTCTGTATGTTTGTTGCATGGCGAACAGGGTGTACGTCGTCGGCGTCGGGATGACGAAGTTCGAGAAACCCGGGCGGCGCGAAGGCTGGGACTACCCGCAGATGGCCCGGGAGGCCGGGACCAAGGCGCTGGAGGACGCCGGGGTTGCGTTCGACGCCGTCCGGCAGGCCTACGTCGGCTACGTCTACGGCGAGTCGACGTCCGGCCAGCGCGCGGTCTACGAGCTGGGGATGACCGGGATCCCCGTGGTCAACGTCAACAACAACTGCTCCACCGGCTCGACCGCGCTGTACCTGGCCGCGGAGGCGATCCGCGGCGGCCGCGCGGACTGCGTGCTCGCGCTGGGGTTCGAAAAGATGCAGCCGGGCTCGCTCGCGTCGACCTACGACGACCGCGAACAGCCGCTGGGCAACCACCTCCAGGCGCTCGCCGAGATCTCCGAGGTGCTGTTCCCGCCGGCGCCGTGGATGTTCGGCGCCGCCGGCCGGGAGCACATGGAGAAGTACGGCACCACCGCCGAGCACTTCGCGAAGATCGGCGAGAAGAACCACCGGCACTCGGTGCACAACCCGTACGCGCAGTTCCAGGACGTCTATTCCCCCGACGACATCCTCGCGTCGCGGATGATCTACGACCCGCTGACCAAGCTGCAGTGTTCGCCGACTTCGGACGGCTCCGGCGCGGCGATCCTGGCCAGTGAGTCCTTCGTGGCGGAGCACGACCTCGCGGACCGGGCGGTCGAGATCGTCGGGCAGGCGCTGACCACCGACTTCCGCAGCACCTTCGACGGCAGCGCGAAGAACATCGTCGGCTACGACATGACCCGCCAGGCCGCGCTCAGCGTCTACGACCAGGCCGGGCTCGGGCCCGCGGACTTCCAGGTCGTCGAGCTGCACGACTGCTTCTCCGCCAACGAACTGCTGACCTACGAAGCACTCGGGCTCTGCGAAGAGGGCGAGGGCGGGCACCTGGTCGACGCCGGCGACACGACGTACGGCGGCCGCTGGGTCGTCAACCCGTCCGGCGGCCTGATCTCGAAGGGGCACCCGCTCGGCGCCACCGGGCTCGCCCAGTGCGCCGAACTCACCTGGCAGCTGCGCGGCGACGCGGACCGGCGCCAGGTGCCCGACGTGCGAGCCGCTCTGCAGCACAACATCGGACTCGGTGGCGCCGCCGTCGTCACCGCCTACCAGCGAGCTTAGGAGACACCATGGGCCGGATCAGCGCCACCGTCGAACTGCCCGCCGCGCCGGGCGCGGTGTGGGCGGAGTTCTCGAACCCGAACAACTTCGAGAAGTGGCTGACCATCCACACCAAGTGGAAGGGGGACGTCCCCGCCGAGTTCACGCAGGGCTCGCAAGTGTCCGAAGTGGTCACCATGCTCGGCATGGCGAACACGATCACCTGGACCGTCGACACCTACGACGCCCCGAACCGCCTCGTCATCTCCGGCACCGGCATGGCCGGGGTGAAGATCAGCTTCTCGCTTTCGGTCACGGCGGCAGGCTCCGGCTCGGCGGCGACCATCGACGCCGAGTTCACCGGCCAGATGATCGTCGGCGCGCTCGGCAAGGCCGTGGAGAAGGACGGCAAGAAGAACCTCGACGAATCCCTCGAGAAGTTCAAGGCGCTGGTCGCGTGAAGTTCGATCCGGCCGGGCTCGACAAGTGGACGGAGCCGGCGCGGTTCGACGTCACGCGCGAGCGGCTCGCCGAGTACGCGGCGGCGACCAACGACCCGATCCCGGCCCACCGCGCGGGCGACGTCGCCAGTCCCGTGTTCGCGATCGTGCCGGTGTTCCGGTCGCTGCTGGAACCGGCGCTGGAGGTCGTGCCGCCGTCGCTGTTCGGGCGGGTGCTGCACGGCGAGCAGGACTTCCGCTTCCACCGCCCGATCCGGCCCGGCGATTCGCTGGTGTCGCGCGCCAGGATGACCGGGTACGAGGGACTGCCGAAGGGCACGCGGGCGACCGTCCACCTCGAATGCCGGTCCGCCGCCGGTGAGCTGGTCAACGAGCAGTACGTGACGTTCTTCGTGCGCGGCTTCGACACCGGTGAGCAGCGCGGCACGCTCGGGCCCTCGCACCGCTTCAACGACGCACTGCGCTCGTCGGCTCCGGTCGCGAAGGTGGTGCAGCACGTCGACGACGACCAGACGTACCGCTACGGCCCGGCGGCCGGCGACCCGATGCCGATCCACCTCGACGAGGAGGTCGCGAAGGCGGCCGGGCTGCCGGGGATCATCGCGCACGGCCTGTGCACGATGGCGTTCACGTCGTGGGCCGTGCTGACCGAGGTGGTCCCGGCGGGCCGGCTGCGCCGCCTCGCCGTCCGGTTCGCCGCCCCGGTGCTGCCGGGCCGGGACCTGACGACGTCGATCTGGGCGGCGGGCCCCGGTTCGTACGCCTTCGAAACCACCATGGGGGACACCCTGGTGATCAAGGACGGCCTCGCCGAGATCGGAGAGAACTGATGGGCGCACTGGACGGGCGCGTCGCGCTGATCACCGGCGCGGGCCGCGGGATCGGGCGGGAGCACGCGCTGTTGTTCGCCCGCGAGGGCGCTTCGGTGGTCGTCAACGACGTCGAGCCGGACCCCGCGGTGGTCTCGGAGATCCGCGACCGGGGTGGTTCGGCGGTGGCGAACACCGCGGACGTGGCGTCGTGGGCGGGCGCGGCGGAGCTGGTCGACCAGGCGGTGTCCGAGTTCGGCCGGCTGGACGTGGTGGTGAACAACGCGGGCATCCTGCGGGACAGCTTCGTCGCGGGCCTCACCGAGCAGCAGTGGGACGAGGTGATCGCGGTCCACCTCAAGGGCCACGCGGCGGTCCTGCACCACGCGGCGGCGTACTGGAAGTCGCTGGCCAAGGCGGGTTCCGCCCCGGCGGCCTCGGTGATCAACACGGCATCGGCGTCGGGGACGACGGTGCCGAACCCGGGCCAGCTCAACTACGGCGCGGCGAAGGCGGGCATCGCGGCGATGACCCTGGTGGCGGCAGCGGAACTGGAGCGCTACGGGGTGCGGGTCAACGCGATCGCCCCGATCGCCCGCACGCGGCTGACGCTGGCGACCCCGGGGATGGGAGCGATCTTCGCCGCCGAGGTCCCGCCGGGGGAGTTCGACGCGTTCTCCCCGGCGAACATCTCGCCGCTGGTGGCCTACCTGGCTTCGGAGAAGTGCGCGTTGACGGGCAAGGTGTTCGCGGTCCAGGGCGGCGCGATCTCGGAACTGGCGGGCTGGCACGACGTCAAGGTGATCGAGACGGACGGCCCGTGGCAGATCGACGACATCGCGGCGAGGCTGCCGTGATCGAGTGGTCGGAGACGGACCTGCTGGTCCGCGACTCGATCCGGGACTTCATCGCCAAGGAGATCCGGCCGCACCTGGACGAGCTGGAGAGCGGTGCGCTGCCGCCGTACGACATCATCCGGAAGCTGTACGCGGCGTTCGGGCTGGACGTCATGGCGGCGGAGGCGGTTTCTCGCCTGCTGGCTCCCTCGTCTTCGTCCGGTTCCTCGCCTTCGCTGGGCGGGCAGGAGACCCTGGCGCTGATCGCGATCAGCGAGCTGGCCGGGGTGAGCCTCGGGATCGTGGCGTCGCTGGGGGTTTCGCTGGGCCTGGCCGCGGCGACCATCCTGGCCAAGGGGTCCCAGGAGCAGAAGGAACGCTGGCTGCCGGGCCTGGCGACGTTCGAGAAGATCGGCGCGTGGGCGATCACGGAACCGGACTCGGGCTCCGACGCGTTCGGCGGCATGCAGACCACGGTCCGCCGAGACGGCGACGAGTACGTGCTGAACGGGCGGAAGACGTTCATCACGAACGGGCCGTTCGCGGACACGGTGGTGGTGTACGCGAAGCTGGACGACGGTTCGCCGGTCCGGGACCGGCCGGTGCTGACGTTCGTGCTGGACCGCGGGCTGCCGGGCTTCGTGCAGGGCAAGCCGTTCAAGAAGATGGGGATGATGTCGTCCCCGACGGGCGAGCTGTTCTTCGACGACGTACGGCTGGGCGCCGACCGGCTGCTTTCGTCGTCGGGTGCCGAGAGCGCCCGGGAGAGCTTCGTGGCCGAGCGGGTCGGCGTGGCGGCGTTGTCGCTCGGGATCATCAACGAGTGCCTGCGGCTGTGCGTCGAGTACGCGAAGAGTCGTCGTTTGTGGGGGCAGGAGATCGGGCGGTTCCAGCTGATCCAGCTGAAGCTGGCGAAGATGGAGGTGGCGCGGGTCAACGTCCAGAACATGGTGTTCCAGACGGTGGCCAAGACCCGGGCGGGAAAGCGGCCTTCGCTGGCGGAGGCATCGGCGATGAAGCTGTATTCCTCGGAGGCGGCGACCGAGGTGGCGATGGAGGCGGTGCAGTTGTTCGGGGGCAACGGGTACATGGCCGAGTACCGGGTGGAGCAGCTCGCGCGGGACGCGAAGTCGTTGATGATCTACGCGGGGAGCAACGAGATCCAGGTGACCCACATCGCGAAGGCCCTGCTCGCCTAAGAGCTCGTGAGTGTGAAACAGGGTTCTGACCCTGTTTCACACTCACGAGCGTCAGCCGCGTTCGATGAGGTGGCCCACTACGTCCGGGCCGGGGTGGGCGTGGCCGGAGCCGTCGCGGCGGACGTCGATCTCCGGGAGTTCCACCGGGTCGCCGTTCTTGGCCGAACCCGCCGGGCGCGGGCCGATCCAAGCCACCTGAAGGGCCGTTTCGCCCTTCAGGAAGCGCTGGGCCCGGACGCCGCCGGTCGCCCGGCCCTTCGCCGGGTACTCGCTGAACGGCGTCACCTTCACGCTTTGCCCGGTGGCCGTGATCACCAGGGGTTCACCGTGTTCGTCGTCGTCCGTGCGGACCGCGCCGAAGAACACCACCGAGCCCGAACCCACGTTGATGCCCGCCATGCCGCCGCCCTTCAGGCCTTGCGGGCGGACCAGGGAGGCCGCGTACTTCAGCAGCGAGGCCTCCGAAGACACGAACGCCAGCGTCTCCGTGCCGTCCGTCAGCCACGTCGCTCCGACGACCTCGTCGCCGTCCTTCAGGGAGATCACTTCGAACTCGTCCGAGCGGACCGGCCACTCCGGCGAGCAGATCTTCACCACGCCGGCCCGGGTGCCCAGCGCGAGGCCGGGGGAGCCCGCCGCCTGCTCGCCGAGGGGGGCGATGCCGACGACCGTCTCGCCCTTCTCCAGCGGGACCAGTTCGCGGGCCGCCATGCCGCCGCGCAGGGAGACCGTGCCCGCCTGCTCCGGGAGCACCGGCAGCGGCAGGACGTCCGTCTTGAACGCGCGGCCGCGGCTGGTCACCAGCAGGACCTGGCCGCGGGCCGTGGTGTGGACCACCGCCGAGACCGCGTCGTGCTTCACGCGGCCGTTGCGGCGCCGCGTCTCCGTCGCTTCCTCGGACTCGGCCGCCGTGCGGGCCACCAGGCCCGTCGCCGACAGGATGACCTGGCACGGGTCGTCCGCGACTTCCAGCGGGCCCGAAGGCTTCGACGCCGCCAGGACCTCCTTCAGGTCGCCGTCGATCAGGGCCGTGCGGCGCTCGGTCGGGAAGTCCTTCGCGATCTTCGCCAGCTCCGCCGAGACGAGCTTCTTCAGCACCGACTCGTCGTCGAGGATCTTGCTCAGCTCCGCGATCTCCTCGCGCAGCCGGTCCTGCTCCGCCTCCAGCTCGAGCCGGTCGTACTTCGTGAGCCGGCGCAGCGGCGTGTCGAGGATGTAGGTCGCCTGGATCTCCGACAGCTTGAAGCGCGTCATCAAGCCGTCCTTCGCGGCCTGCGCGTTCTCGCTTTCGCGGATGAGCTTGATGACCTTGTCGATGTTCAGCAGCGCGACCAGCAGGCCGTCGACCAGGTGCAGCCGCTCTTCGCGCTTGCGGCGCCGGTACTTCGTGCGCCGCGTGACGACCTCGTAGCGGTGCCGGAGGAAGACCTCCAGCAGCTCCTTCAAGCCCAGCGTCTGCGGCTGGCCGTCCACGAGCACCAGGTTGTTGATGCCGAACGACTGCTCCAGCGGCGTCAGCCGGTACAGGTCCGCCAGCAGGGCCTGCGGGTTGACGCCGACCTTGCACTCGATGACCAGCCGCGTGCCGTTCTCGCGGTCGGTGAGGTCCTTGACGTCGGCGATGCCGGTGAGCCGCTTGGACTTGTTGACCTCGTCGGTGATCTTCTCGATCACCTTCTCCGGGCCGACGCCGTAGGGCAGTTCGGTGACGGTGATCGCCTGCCGTCCGCGGCTGCCTTCCAGGGGCCCGGTTTCGCAGTTCGCGCGCATCCGGACCACGCCGCGGCCGGTCTCGTACGCGCGGCGGACCTCGTCGAGGCCGAGCAGGCTGCCGCCGGTCGGGAGGTCCGGGCCCGGTACGAACTCCATCAGCTTGTCGAGCGTCGCGGCCGGGTGCGTGATCAGCCAGCGCGCCGCCGCGATGACCTCGCCGAGGTTGTGCGGGATCATGTTGGTCGCCATCCCGACCGCGATCCCGGACGTGCCGTTGACCAGCAGGTTCGGGAACGCCGCGGGCAGCACCGACGGTTCCTGCAGCGAACCGTCGTAGTTGGGCCGGAAGTCGACGGTCTCCTCGCCCAGCTCACCGACCAGCTGCATCGCTTCGGGTGACATCCGGGCTTCGGTGTACCGCGAGGCGGCCGGGCCGTCGTCGGGGGAGCCGAAGTTGCCGTGGCCGTCGATCAGCGGGACGTTCAGCGAGAAGTCCTGCGCCAGCCGGACCATCGCGTCGTAGATCGCGACGTCACCGTGCGGGTGGTACTTGCCCATCACGTCGCCGACCACGCGCGACGACTTCACGTACGCGTGCGTCGGGCGGTAGCCGTTCTCGTTCATCGAGTACAGGATCCGGCGGTGCACCGGCTTCAACCCGTCCCGCGCGTCCGGCAGGGCGCGCGAGTGGATGACCGAATACGCGTACTCCAGGTACGAGTCCTCGATCTCCGTCTTCAGCGAGTTGTCGAAGACGTTCGCGCCGGCGGAGTCGAACGCGCTGGGATCGACCTTGGTGCTGGTGCCTTTGCGGCGTGCCACGGCAGAACTCCTTGGTAGCTACGAAACTTAAGCGTCGATGGCGTCGCGGTCGATCCGGTCCGAGGAGGCGACCAGCCAGTTCCGCCGGGGCTCGACCTTCTCGCCCATCAGCAGTTCGAGCGCGCCCTCGGCGGCCTCGGCGTCGTCCATGGTGATGCGGCGGACCGAGCGGGTGGCCGGGTTCATCGTGGTCTCCCACAGCTCGTCGGCGTCCATCTCGCCGAGGCCCTTGAACCGCGGCACCGGCGTGACGATGTTCTTGCCCGCCTTCTCCAGCTCCGCGAACTTCGTCTCCATCTCCTGCTGGGTGAAGGTGAAGTGCGTCTCCGGGTTGCGGCCCTTCGTGACGAGCTTGTGCAGCGGCGGCATCGCCGCGTACAGCCGGCCGTCTTCGATCACCGGGCGCATGTACTTCGCGAACAGCGTGATCAGCAGCGTCCGGATGTGCGAGCCGTCGACGTCCGCGTCCGCCATCAGGATCACGCGGCCGTAGCGCATGGTCGTCAGGTCGAACGTGCGGCCGGTGCCCGCGCCCAGCACCTGCACGATCGACGCGATCTCGGCGTTCTTCAGCGTGTCGCCCAGCGACGCCTTCTGCACGTTGAGGATCTTGCCCCGCAGCGGCAGCAGCGCCTGGTACTCCGACACGCGCGCCATCCGCGCCGACCCGAGCGCGCTGTCGCCCTCGACCAGGAACAGCTCGCTGCGGGAGACGCCGGTGGTGCGGCAGTCGACCAGCTTGGGCGGCATGGCCGCGCCTTCGAGTGCGGTCTTGCGCCGGGCCGCGTCCTTCTGCTGCTTCTGGGTCAGCCGGACGCGGGAGGCGTCGACCACCTTCTGCAGCACGACCTTGGCCTCGGACTTGGTCTTGCGGTCCTCGGTCCACGCCTTGACGTGCTTGTCGACGATGCCCTGCAGGACCCGGGTGATGCCGGCGGTGGACAGCTCGTCCTTCGTCTGCGAGGTGAACTGCGGCTCCGGCAGCCGGACGTGCACCACGGCCGTCATGCCCTCGAGGACGTCCTCGATCGTCGGCATGTCCTCCTTGGGCTTGAGCAGCCCGCGGGTCTTGGAGATGGCCTCCTGCAACGCCTTCGCCACCGCGCGGTCGAACCCGCGGCGGTGGGTGCCGCCGTGGACGTTGCGGATCGTGTTGGTGAAGCACTCGACCGTGCGCTCGTAGCCGGTGCCCCAGCGCAGCGCGACCTCGACCTCGGCGTGGCGCTCCACATTGGACTGCATGACGCCCGCCGCGTCGGCCGCGTTCTCCTTGTACGTGCCTTCGCCGGTGATCAGCAGCGTGCCGCAGACCGGCTTCTCGCCCGACGGCGTCAGGAAGTCGACCATGTCGACCAGGCCGTGCGGGAAGTGGAACGTCTCTTCGTTGATCGTGTCTTCGATCGCCGTGCGCAGCACGTACGTGACGCCCGGGACGAGGAACGCGGTGTTGCGCAGCTTCGCGCGGACGCCTTCGACGTCCAGCGCCGCGCCGGACTCGAAGTAGCGCGCGTCGTACCAGTAGCGGATCGACGTGCCGGAGCGCTCGCCGCGCTTCATCTTGCCGACGAGGTTCAGCCCGGACCGGCGGGTGAACTTCGCCTTCGGGCCGGGCGCGTCGAAGGTGCCGGGGACGCCGTGCTTGAACGACATCTGGTGGACCTTGCCGTCCTGCTTCACCGTGACGTCGAAGCGGTGCGACAGCGCGTTGACCGCCGAAGCGCCGACGCCGTGGAGGCCGCCGGAGGTCTTGTAGCCGGATCCGCCGAACTTGCCGCCGGCGTGCAGCCGGGTCAGCACCAGCTCGACGCCGGACAAACCGGACTTCGCGTGGGTGCCGGTCGGGATGCCGCGGCCGTCGTCGTCGACCTGGACGCTGCCGTCGGCGTGCAGCGTGACGACGATCTTCGTCGCGTGGCCGGCGACACCTTCGTCCGTCGAGTTGTCCACCACCTCGGAGAAGAGATGGTTGATGCCCCGGCTGTCGGTGGAGCCGATGTACATCCCGGGTCGTTTGCGGACGGCCTCGAGACCCTCGAGATGGGTCAGGTCATCGGCCCCGTACAAGGTCTCGGCAGTCACAGGGTCGTTCTCCCGGATCGTGGCTCGCGAAAGTGCTAGTGGTGGTGCGGACTCGCCTGCACCGTAGTGCAGGATATCCGCCCACCCCGACAACTTCCGCGCGCTCCCGCTCCCGGAGTGGCGGGCGGTACCGGCTAGCGGGGGTCGTAGCCCAGGTCGGGCCACAGGCCGAGCAGCGCTTCGATCTTCCGCGGGACCTGGAAGCTGTTGCGGAAATTCGGCTTCTCGCCGATCGTGGCGAGGCCCTTGCGGAGGTCGCCGAACGCCGGCCGCGCCGACGACTCCCGGGTCAGGATGTAGCAGTACGTGCGCCGGGGGTAGGCGAACTCGTCGGCGTAGGCGTGCAGGACCAGGCCGGGGGCCTCGATCCGCGACCCGACCAGCGCGCGGCCCTGCTTCTGGCTGTAGACGCGGATCACGTGCACGCCGGCGCGGAGGGTGCGCGGCGGGTCCTGGCCCTGGCCGTCGTCGGCCCAGAACAGCTCGACGCGGAAGGGTGATTCGCCGTTCTCGCCGGGGTGCGTGTAGTCGCGGGCGAGTTCTTCCAGGCGGTACTCGGCTTCGGCGGACGGTTCGCCGCCTTCGACGAGGCTGACCAGGTAGAGCTCGGCCGGGCGGGGCCACGCGGGCCGGGGGACGTCGGTGGGTTCGGCCGGCTCGGTTTCGGCCGGTGCCGCAACCGGTTCCGCGCCGGCGGTGGCCACGGGGGTCTCCGCCGGGGAGGTGGTGGGCTCGGTGGCCGGGGTACCGGCCTCGGCCGCGGACGGCGTCGAAGCGGCGGGCTGCGAGCCGGTGGCCGCGGCCGGGTCACCGGGCTGCGAGCCGGTGTCCGGGGTGCCGGGCCGCACCGGCGAAGCGGGTGGTGCCGGGCGCACCGGCGACGGCGGGGGCGTCTGGGCCGCGGGCCGGACCGGGGAAGCCGGTTGCGCCGGGCGGACCGGCGACGGGGGCGGCGCCGCGGGCCGGACCGGCGTCGCGGGGCGGCTCGTCACCACCGGGCGGGCGGGCGCGGTGCGGGCGGGCGTCGCGGGGCGCGCCGTGACCGGCTTGCCGGCGCCGTACTGCTCCAGCAGCGGCTCCAGGTCGCCCGCCGTGAGCGCCGGCCCCGCGAGGTCGCACCAGTCGAGCCAGGCCTCCTGGGCCTCCTCGACGGTGTGCTTCTCGTGCGAGACCGTGACCGCCTCGAACAGCTGCCGGGGGCCGGCCGCGGTGACGTCGGCCGAGCCGACCACCACGAACGACGGGTCGTCCTCCGCGATCACCAGCTTGGCGTTCAGCCCGCGCAGCGAGTGCACGATCACGCCCGCCTTGACCCAGTGCAGCAGCGCGTGCGGGCTCGTCGCGCCGGACAGCACCGTGTCCAGGCTCGCGTCCGTGATCAGCGTGTCGCCGGGTTCCAGCGGCAGCAGCGCGGCCGCGCCGGGCCCGACGTGGCCGAAGGCGGCCACCAGGTTCCGGCGAGGCGCGAGCAGTGGGGTGATCGAGCCCCAGATGTCGCGGCCCGTGAGAAGTCGTACCGAACGTTCTGCCAGACCCAGCCGACCGAGCTCCGCGTCCATGTCCCTGACCTTACTTGGTGCCCCCTACGGCATTGACGGGCGGAATATGTCTTGCTTGGAAGTAGTTGAACGCGCATGTAAGATGGTGCTCGCGAAGGGAGCAGGTCATGCAGTTCGGAATCTTCACGGTGGGCGACGTCACGACCGATCCCACGAACGGCAGCACGCCGACGGAACACGAGCGGATCAAGGCGATGGTCCGGATCGCGCTCAAGGCGGAGGAGGTCGGGCTCGACGTCTTCGCGACCGGCGAGCACCACAACCCGCCGTTCGTGCCGTCGTCGCCCACGACGATGCTGGGCCACATCGCGGCGCAGACGTCCAAGATCGTCCTGTCGACGTCGACGACGCTGATCACCACGAACGACCCGGTGAAGATCGCCGAGGACTTCGCGATGCTGCAGCACCTCGCCGACGGCCGCGTCGACCTCATGATGGGCCGCGGCAACACCGGCCCGGTCTACCCGTGGTTCGGCCAGGACATCCGCCAGGGCATCCCGCTGGCCATCGAGAACTACGCGCTGCTGCGCAAGCTCTGGCGCGAGGACGTCGTGGACTGGCAGGGCAAGTTCCGCACCCCGCTGCAGGGCTTCACCTCGACGCCGCGCCCGCTCGACGACGTCCCGCCGTTCGTCTGGCACGGTTCGATCCGCAGCCCGGAGATCGCCGAGCAGGCGGCCTACTACGGCGACGGCTTCTTCGCCAACCACATCTTCTGGCCGAAGGAGCACTTCCAGCAGCTGATCGCCTTCTACCGGCAGCGCTTCGAGCACTACGGGCACGGCCAGGCCGACCAGGCCATCGTCGGGCTCGGCGGCCAGGCGTTCATCCGGCCGAAGTCGCAGGACGCCTGGAACGAGTTCCGGCCGTACTTCGACAACGCGCCGGTGTACGGGCACGGCCCGTCGCTGGAGGAGTTCACCGACCAGACGCCGCTGACCGTCGGCAGCCCGCAGGAGGTCATCGACAAGACGCTGACCTTCCGCGAGCACTTCGGCGACTACCAGCGCCAGCTGTTCCTGATGGACCACGCCGGCCTGCCGCTGAAGACCGTGCTGGAGCAGCTCGACCTGCTCGGCGAGCACGTCGTCCCGGTGCTGCGCAAGGAACTCGACGCGCTGCGCCCGGCCCACGTCCCGGACGCCCCGACCCACGAGTCCCTGAAGGCCGCGGCGCTGGTCGGGAGCGAGGCATGAAGCTCGCGGTGGTGACGGCGGGGCTGTCGGTGCCCTCGTCGACCCGGCTGCTGGCCGACCGGCTGGCCGCGGCGACCGTCGCCGCGGCCGGGGAGCCGGTCTCCGTGACCGTCGTCGAACTGCGCGACATCGCGCTCGACGTCACGAAGAACCTGCTCACCGGCTTCCCGAGCCCGGAGCTGCGCGCGGCGATCGACGCGGTGACCGGCGCCGACGCGCTGATCGCGGTGACCCCGGTGTTCACGGCGGGCTACAGCGGCCTGTTCAAGTCGTTCTTCGACGTGCTCGACGCGGATTCGCTGGTGGGCAAGCCGGTGCTGCTCGGCGCGACCGGGGGCACCGAGCGGCACTCGCTGGTGCTCGACTACCAGCTGCGCCCGCTCTTCGGCTACCTGAAGGCGGACCCGGTCGCGACGGGCGTGTACGCGGCTTCGTCCGACTGGGGCGGCGGCGAAGGCGCGCTGCAGCGGCGGGTCGAGAAGGCCGGCGCGGAGCTGGCTTCGCTGGCCGCGGGGCGCCCCGCGGCCGTCGCCGAACCGGACTTCGTGCCCTTCGATCAGCTCTTGGCGGAAGTGTCCACTCAGGACGGGTAGTGCACCCGGTACCGCAGGTGGGTGACGCCGTCGCCGGCGACGACCTCGACGCGTTCGAGTTCGGCGCCGGTGTCGCCGAGGTCGTCGAAGTAGCGCACGCCCTCGCCGAGGAACACCGGGACGAGGTCGATCCGCACCTCGTCCAGCAGGCCCAGGCGCAGGCACTGCCGGGCGATGTCCGGCCCCGAGACCCCGACGTCGCCGTTCCCGGCCGCCTTCGCGCGCTCGATCGCGGTGCCGACGTCGCCGACGAACGTGAACGGCGCCAGGTTCTCCGCGGACCAGTCCGGCGGTGGCGGCCGGTGCGTGACGACGAACGCCTTCCCGCCGCCGGGCGGGTTCCCGCCCCAGCCGTGGGTGTGCTCGAACACCCGGCGGCCGCAGACGAACGCGCTGTGGCGCGCCGAATCCAGCAGTTCTCGCAGGTAGCCCGCGCTCGACGCCGCGACGCGGAACGTGATCGGGTAGCCGACCATCGGCAGCTCGACGTCACCGGCGGTGTACCAGTCGAAGAGCGGTCCGACGCTGTCGTCGGGCCGCGCCACGAAGCCGTCGAGCGACATGCAGAAGCTCGCCACCGTCGTCACGCGAGCACCTCGTCGAGGCGCTCGTACGACTGCGTGATCCCGTTTTCCATGCCGCTCGCCACCGCCGCGTCGCGGGCTTCGACCGACGGGAACACCGAGCGGCCCTCGATCCGCGTGCGGCCGCCGAGGTCGATCAGGGTCATCGACTCCAGGCAGACCTCGCCGGGCGCGCCCTCGAACTCGAAGGTCTGGATGATCCGGTCGGCGCTCACCGTGTGGTAGACGCCGCGGAAGCGGTATTCGCCTCGGTCGTCGCGGTGGACGTAGTGGTAGCCGCCGCCCGAGCGGGCGTCGAACTCGAGGAGCTCCATCTCCATGCCCCGCGGGCCGAGCCAGCGGACGACGAGCTCCGGGTCGGTGTGGGCGCGCAGGACCTTGTCCGGCGAGGCCGCGAACTCGCGGGTGATCTCGATGAACGGGGTGCCGGGCTGCGCGGTGATGGTGGTGCTCATTGCTCTTCCTCCAGGGTTTCCAGGACGGCGTCGAGCCGCCGGTAGGTGCGTTCGGTGGCCAGCCGGTAGGTGTCGATCCAGCCGGTGAGCGCTTCGAGGGCGGCGGGCACGAGGTGGCACGGCCGGCGCTGGCCGTCGCGGCTGCGCGTGATCAGCCCGGCCTGCTCCAGCACCTGGATGTGCCGCGAGATCGCCTGCTTGGTGATCTCGAAGGGCTCGGCCAGCTCGTTGACCGTCGCTTCGCCGCGGGAGAGCCGGGCGACGAGCGCCCGGCGCACCGGGTCGCCGAGCGCGGTGAACGCCCGGTCCAGTCCCTCCTCTTCAAGCGACATTTTTATCAACCAATCTGTTTATCAACCGATGTGTTGACTATGACACGGGGTGCCGCGGCGGTCAAGGACCTGCCGAAAGTAGGGGGTCTCCGACGTCGTCCGGCAGCGGTGGCGAAGGGCGTCCGCTCCTTAAGTTGACCCGCATGACCAGGCTTTTCCTCGTGCTCGCGGCTCTGCTGCTCGCCACCGCGACCCCGGCGGCAGCCGCTGCTCCGCCGCCGGACGTCGACGGCTACGTCCGCGCCCACCTCGACCACACCGGCCTGCCCGGTGCCGCGGTCGCCGTCACCCGGGGCGGTGACGTCGTCCGCGTCGCGGGCTACGGCCACGACGCCGCGGGGGCGCCGGTCACCGCGGCGACCCGGCTGCCGATCGCGTCGGTGAGCAAGTCGATGACGGCGTTCGCGGTGCTCCGGCTGGCCGAAGCCGGCCGCGTCGGGCTCGACGAGCCGGTCACCCGCTACCTCCCGGACTTCCGGCTCGCCGACCCGCGGGGCACCCGGATCACCGTCCGGATGCTGCTGGACCAGACGTCCGGGATGGCCGACTCCGCGTTCCCGGACCTGAAATTGGCGCAGCCGCACACCCTCGCCGAAGCGGTCACCCGGCTGCGTGACGCGCCACTGGCGGGTGAACCGGGAGCCGAGTTCCACTACCACAACCCGAACTACGAGGTGGCCGCCCGGATCGTCGAGGTGGTGGCCGGGCAGCCGTTCGCGGAGTACCTGCGCACCGGGGTGTTCGGGCCGCTCGGGATGACGGCGAGCACCACCGTGGACGCGCCGCCGGCCGGGACCACCGGGTACGTCCGGGCGTTCGGGATCGAGGTCCCGGTGTCCGAACCGGACTGGTTCACCGGCGGCAGCCACGGCGTCCTGACCACCGCGGCGGACCTGGCGAGGTGGCTGATCGCCCAGCGCGACGGCGGTGGCGTCGTCTCGCCGGCCTCGGCCGCGCTCGCGCACACCCCCGCCCCCGGCCGCGACTACGCGCTGGGCTGGGCGGTCCGGGACGGCCGGGTCTCCCACACCGGCGACTGGTTCTCCCACACGGCGGCGCAGGTGCTGCTGCCCGGCGGCTACGGCATCGCCGTCGTGGCGAACGCGGGCATGGCCGTGGACAACGAGGCGGAGCTGCTGGCCCAGGGGCTCGCCAGCCTGCTGTCGGGCGGTTCGCCGGAGGTCTCCCTGCCCGCCGGGGTGCTCGCCGACCGGGTGCTCGGCGCCGTGGCGCTGCTCGCGGTGGGACTCGCCGTGGCGGGGGTCCGGCGGGCCCGGCGGAAGCCCCGGTGGTGGCGGGTGGCACCGCCGTTGCTGCCGCTCGTCTTGCTCGCGTTCCTGCCGCGGCTGCTGGGCGTGGTGTTCGCGGGGCGGCAGGGGACCTTCGCCCAGGTGCTCTACGTCTGGCCCGGGCTGGTGATCGCGCTCGGGGTGATCGCCGCAGCCGGTGTTGCGGTGGCCGTCGCGCGGGTATCCGCCCTCGTGAGTGGCACGCGAGCCCGTAACCAGGAAGAATCGGGCGAAACGAGGGGAGAGCACCGGTGGGCATCGGCAAACAGGCCAAGCGCGTCCTGATCGCCTCGGCGGGCGCGGTCCTGCTGGTGGTCGGGGTGGTGCTGCTCGTCCTGCCCGGGCCGGGGCTGCTCCTGGTGCTCGCCGGGCTGCTGGTGCTCGCCTCGGAGTTCCCGGCGCTCGAGAAGTACGTCGACCCGGTCCGCGACCGCGCGATGAAGGCGGCCGAGGACAGCGTCTCCTCGCCGCTGCGGATCGCCGGCTCGGTGCTGGCCGGGCTGGCGCTGCTGGCGGCGGGGATCGTCTGGGGCACCGTGAAGTCGCTGCCGTTCAGCGGCTGGAGCACCGGGTCGAGCCTGATCCTGTCGTCGCTGATCCTGTTCGCGCTGCTGATCTGGAGCTACCGCCGGGTGAAGTCGCGCCGGGCGGAACCGGCCGCCCGCGCCGACTGAGCGGTACCGTCGGCGCCATGAGCGCCGGATTCCAGCGCGCCCGCCGTCCCGAGCAGATCGAGGCGCGCCGCACCGCGATCCTCGCCGCCGCCCGGGAGCTGCTCGCGCAGCGGCCGGTCGCCGAGGTCAGCCTGCGGGAGCTGGCGTGCCACGTCGGGCTCGCGAAGTCCAATGTGCTCCGCTACTTCGACAGCCGCGAGGCGATCTTCCTCGAGGTCCTCGACAGTTCGTGGACGGCGTGGCTCGACGACCTGACCTTCGGGCAGCCGCCGGGCCCGCCGTTCGCGCGAGAAGAGCGGATCGCCGGGACGATCGCCGCCACGCTGGCCGGGCGCCGCCTGCTGTGCGAGTTGATCAGCGCGATGGCCCCGGTGCTGGAACGCAACATCTCGGTGGACTTCGCCCGCGGCTTCAAGCACCGCGCGGCCGCGAACCTCGAACGGCTGGCGTCGCTGGTCCGCGCCGCGGTGCCGGACCTGTCGGCGGAGGCGGCCCGGGTGTTCGCCCGGTCCGTCGTGGTCGTGGTCTCGGGGGCGTGGCCCTACGCGAACCCGACGGAGGCGGTGGCGCTGGCGACGGCCGAGACCGGGGGCGCGCCGGGGTTCGAGGCCGTGGTGGCGGAGAACCTCACGAACCTGCTGGCCGGTCTCGTCGCGCGAGGGCGGTGATGTCGGCGTTCTCCAGGATCGGCTTCTCGTACCCCGACGAAGCCACCGCCAGCATCGCGAGCCCGATGTCCTCGGTGGTCGTGACCGCGCGCGGGAAGGCCCGCCGCAGCAGCGGGTACAGCGGCATCGCGACGCGGTAGAGCACGCGGTACAGCGGGGTCTTCGACGTAATGCCGTGCAGCGGCTGGATGTAGCCCGGGCGGAAGGCGAACGTCCGCAGCGGCAGCCGCGCCAGCGCGTTCTCCGTCGCGCCCTTGACGCGGGCCCAGCGCACGCGGCCGCGTTCGGTGCTGTCGGTGCTCGCGCCCGAGACGTACACGAAAGTGGTGTCGTCCGGGAGCTTGCGGGCCACCGAAAGGGTGAGCTGGTAGGTGATCCGCTCGTACTCCTCCGGCGCCACGCCCACCGACGACACCCCGAGGCAGAAGAAGCACGTGTCGTACCCGGTGATCGGGTCGAGGGCGAACAGGTCCTCCTCGACGACCTCGCGCAGCTTCGGGTGGCCGGTGCCGACCGGCGACCGGCCGACCGCCAGCACCGCCTCGACCCGCTCGTCGCGCAGGCATTCCCGCAGCACACCCTGGCCGACCATCCCGGTCGCGCCGAACAGGACGACCCTCATGCGCTCGTCACCGGCAGCCCCTCTCGGCGAAGACCTTCTCGGCCGTGAAGGTCGCGTTCGGCGCCCTCGGGAATCCACAGTAGACCGCCGGGTGCGGGACGCTCCAGGCCGACCGTGACGGCCACCACGGCGGGTGGCCGTCACGGTCGGCTCAGACGGCCCGTGCGGTCCGGGCCGACGTGCCGGTGTTCACGTAGACGTAGAAGCTGGTCCCGGTCTCCTCCGTGCGGGTGCCGGCGGTGTTCGTGCTCCACAGCCGCAGCTGCAGGTACGAGCCGCTCGGCTGGTCGGCGGGAACCTCGAAGCCGATCGTGGCCGAGCCGTCCGCACCCGGTGCGACCGTCGTCTCCGGTCCCGTGCCCAGCGCGTAGCCGTAGGAGGCGAGGTTCGCCTGCACCGGCGTCAGGGTGCACTGGATGTGCTGCCCCGGTGCCACCGACCAGCCGGGGACGTCGCAGGAGAACCGCGGCGCCGAGTAGCTGACGTAGAACCAGTAGCCGCCCTGTTCGGAGACCGTGCCGTCGGCGAACTTCGTGGTCACGAAGATGCCGTTGGTGTACGGCACCGTCGGCGTGAAGACGACGCTCGCGGTGCCGTCCGGTCCCGCGGCCACCGTGCCCGCGGGGCCGCCGCTGAACTCGTACGAATAGCTCACCGCACCCGGGACGGGTGAGGAGAACACGAACGTCCCCGGGACGCCGACCGCGCCGGACGTGCCGCCGTCTTCGGGGTACTCGGCGCTCGTCACCTTCGGCTTGTTCGACGCGACCGAAACGTCCAGGCCGCCCCAGCCGGAGTGCTGGCCCGCCTCGGTCGTCGTGTAGCCGTAGAACGAACCGAACGGCGACGTCGTCGGCGTGACCGTCACGGTCGCGGTGCCGTCCGCGTCGAGCGGCACCGTCACCAGCGGCTCGTCGTTCCAGTGGTAGGTCAGCGAAACGGACCCGGGCAGGACGGCGCGCACCCGGAACTGCGCGGGCAGGCTCTGGGCCGGGTTCTCGGTGAGCGACTCGACCTCGGGCTCACCGGGCTCGCTGACCACCTGGGTGGTGGTTTCCGCGGTCAGGTAGCCGGTGGCGAGCCGGGCCCGCACGGCGACGTTCAGCCGGGTGAACTGCGGATCGGACGGCGTGACCGTGACGGTGGCCTTGCCGTCCGCCCCGGCCGGCACGGTCTCCTCCGGCCGGTTGTCCAGGTGGTAGGTGTAGCCGGTCACCGGGGTGGCGCCGCGCGGCGAGAAGGTGCACGTCCGCGGCACCCCGACCCAGTCGTCGAACGGCGTGCAGGTCACCCCGGGCTGGTTGGACGCGACCCAGAAACGGTAACCGCCCGACGGGGAACGGTTGCCCGCCGCGTCGACGGACGTGGCACCGATGCCCACCGGCCCGTCGCTCGTCGGCGCGTAGCGGACCGTGGCCTTGCCGCCGCGCCGGTCGGCGGCCACGTAGCCGCCGTCCCACTCGAAGCCGACGACGTCGGTGTCACCCTTCGCGTCGAAGACGAACGTCCCGGGCACGCCGGTGCCCCCGGCTCCCGGCGGCGCCTGGGCGGCGTAGTCGGTGGAAGTGATCACCGGCGCCGCCGCGGGCGCGGTGAAGTCGGTGGTGAACTTGCAGACCGCGCTCCACGGTCCGGTGGACCCGCTGCCGTCCTTGCCCCGCACCTGCCAGGCGTAGGTGACGCCTTCGGTGACGAGCGAGCTCACCTCGGCCCACGGCTCACCGGCGCTGCCGCCGAGGTTGCCCACGGTCGTGCGCTGGTCCGGGTGGTCGGCGGGCCAGAAGGCGAACTCCGCGCTCAGGTACGCGTCGTCGGGGTCGGACACCTTGGCGCCCAGTACCACCTGCCTCGAGACGACGACGGGCTTCGACGTGCACGCCTGGTAGGTGACGCTCAGCCCGGCCGGTTTGCCCGGCGGCCGGTCGTAGCTGAAGGACAGCTTCGCCTTCGGGGCGTACTCGCGGCCGAACGCGGGGTCGTTCTGCTGCTCTTCGGGCAGCCGCAGGACGAACGTCGCCGTCGTCCGCCCGGCGTCGAGCGCGTTCTGGACCGCCGCGGTGGCCGTCCAGGTCAGCTGGTCCGAGGGGCACGACGAGTCGAGGTACGGGCCGTCCACCTTGAGCAGCTCCGCGGGCTGGCTGTTCCACGTCGGCTTCTTGGCCGGTGCGGTCAGCCACAGTTCCGTCGAACGCGGGTGGGAGCAGTCGGTGACCGCGGTTTCGCCGGTGCTGAGGTAGGCCGACTGCAGGCGGTTCCCCCGCAGCGCCGAGATGTCGAACGTGACGTAGGACTTGGCGACGTGGCCGGTGCCGCCGGCGTAGGTGTGCGCGCCGACCGGCGCGTTCCCGGCCGGGTCGACGAAACTCGCCTTCGGTACCGCCGAGTCGACGTAAGCCCACGACGACGCCGCGATCGTCGTGCTCGAGGTGGCGGCGGCCGGAGTCGCGGCGAGCACCGCGGTCCCGGCTGCGACCAGCGTCGTGCCGAGGACGAGAACGCCCGCTCTGGCGGGCAGGGACCATCTTCGAGAGCCCAAACGGCTCACCCCCTGGAAAACGTGTGGCCCGGGAAACCGCGATCGCGGTCTCCCGGGCCGAACACGCCCAGGCAGTGCTTCCGGTTGCCTTACTTCCCGCTGCTGTACAACGCGCTCACGTCCGCGTCGGACAGCGCCCGGTCGTAGACGTGGACCTGGTCCACGGCGCCGTTGAGGTAGTCGACCGGGTTGCCGCCGTACTTGCCGCGGCCGATCACCGTGTGGCCCGTCGAACTGTCGCCGAGGCAGACGCTCTTCGTGGCCGCCAGCTGACCGTCGACGTACAGCTTCAGCGTTCCAGCGGCGGCGTCACGGACGCCGACGACGTGGTACCAGCGGTTCGCTTCCGGGGCCGTGGGCGCCAGGGCCCGCGTGCCCACGAAGCTCATCGCGAGCCGGTGGTCCTGACCGGAGTACTGCAGGAAGAACGCGCTGGTGCTGTCGCCGTCCTGGCTCACCACGGTCTGGAAGCCGTCGCCGAGGGCGTTGAACTTCACCCACGCCGCCGCGCTGTAGCTGCCTTCGGTGTTCACCAGCGCGGCACCCGTGTCGGCGTACTGGCCCGACCCGTTCACCGCCAGCGCCGAACCGCTCTTGCCCGCCGTCCAGGACGCGCCGCCGACGAGCGTGGCGTCGTGGTCGCCGACCGAGTCCGCGGCCGTCGTGCCGGTGTTCTCGTCGAACCCGTAGGCCGCGATGCCGTCGATGCCCGGCGTGCCCGCGGGTACCGGAGGCCCGGACGTGACGGGCGCTCCCGTCGCACCCTTGATGACGGCCAGGTTCGCCGCGCGGACCGCCGCGAAGTCCATCTTCTTCACCTGCCGGTCGTAGGTGAAGAAGCCGTTGACCTCCTTCTCGACGTCGGTGGTCTGCGTGTAGACGCCGGCCGAAACGCCGCACCGCTGGGCGACCAGCAGCAGGCGCTGCTGGAGTTCGCCGTAGCGCCGGGTCAGCGTCGCGCTGTCGGGCTCCATCTCGTAGGCGAAGCTGCCCGCCGGGTCGAACTCGTGCCCGGCGACCTTGAGGCCGAGGCCGCCGTACTCGCCGTCGACCGCCGCGCGCGTCCCGGCCTGCATCGGCGTGCCGGGCCCGGTGTAGGTGTGGTCGTCGTAGATGTCGCCCTTGCCGCTGTCCGGTTCGGACCGGCAGCAGTTGACGCCGGACTCGGCGTTGACGAGCCGCGAGGGATCCCAGGACTTGACCTCGTCGGCGATCCGGCCGACTTCGTAGTCGCCCCAGCCCTCGTTGAACGGCACCCAGGTGACGATCGACGGGAAGCTGCGGTGCTGGTCGATCATCCGCTTCATCTCGGACTCGTAGTTGACGCGCGAAGCCGCGGTCGGCTCGACGTCGTCCTTCATCGCCGGCATGTCCTGCCACACCAGCAACCCGAGCTTGTCGGCGTAGTAGTACCAGCGGTCCGGCTCGACCTTGATGTGCTTGCGCACCATGTTGAAGCCGAGCGCCTTCTCCTGCTCCAGGTCGAACTTCAGCGCCGCGTCGGTCGGCGCGGTGTAGATGCCGTCCGGCCAGAAGCCCTGGTCGAGCGGGCCGACCTGCATGACGAACTTGCCGTTCAGCAGCATCCGCTGCTTGCCGTCGGCGGTCTTGCCGACGCCGATCGACCGGATGCCGAAGTACGAACCGACCTCGTCCCCGCCCGACAGCTTCACGCGCAGGTCGTAGAGGAACGGGTCGTCCGGCGACCACAGGTGCGGCCGGTCCACCTTGAGCTTCAACGGCTTGTTCGCGTCGCCGGACACCCGCCCGACCGGGCGGCCGTGGTCGTAGGCGACGGCCTCGACGCGCTGCTTCACCGGGCCGCCGACCACGGCGTTCACCGTGACCGACCCGCTCGCGACGTCGGGGGTGACGTCGAGCCGGTCGATCCGCGCGGACGCCACCGGCTCCAGCCACACGGTCTGCCAGATGCCGGACGACGGCGTGTAGAAGATGCCGTCGCCGGGCCGGCGCTGCTTGCCGATCGGCTGCCCGCCCTGGTCGTTCGGGTCGGCGACGCCGACGACGACTTCCTGGGACTTCGCCGTGGTCAGCGCGTCGGTGACGTCGACGGACCAGGCGTCGTAGCCGCCGGTGTGGCGGCCGACGGTCTTGCCGTTGACGATCACCGTGGCGTCGTAGTCGACGGCCTGGAAGTGCAGCAGGAGCCGCTGGCCGCCCTTGCCGACCTGCCAGGTCTTCGGGACCTCGAACGTGCGGCGGTACCACATGTTCGTTTCGTGGCGCATGATCCCGGACAGCGCGGACTCGACCGGGTACGGCACGAGGATCCGCTCGCCGAGCGTCTTGCCGACCGGGGCGGCCTCACCCGGGGTCGCCTTGGCGAACTCCCAGACGCCGTTGAGGTTCTGCCACTTGTCGCGCGTCAGCTGGGGTCGCGGGTAGTCGGGGAGGGCGTTCGTGGGCGAGACGTCCTTCGTCCAGGGCGTCGACAGCGGCGGGGTGAGCCGTTGCCACTGGGGTGCGTCGGCGGCGCTCGCCGCGGGTGCGGTGCCGAGGCCGGCGACCGCGACGGCGAACGCCGCGGCGGCGGTCAGCCATCTCCGGGATTTTCGGGCCGGGCGGAACATCGTTGAGACCTCCTGAGGGGGGACGGGGCTCAGCGGGTTCGGGAACGCGCCAGCAGGCGCTGGATCACCACGACGACGAGCAGGAAGGCCCCGCTCACCACCGTCTGGTAGTTGGAGTCGAGGGTGCCGATCTGGTTGATGACGTTCTGGATGAGCGTGCGCAGCAGCACGCCGACGAGCGTGCCGATGATGGTCCCGGCGCCGCCGGTGAGCAGCGTGCCGCCGATGACGACGACGGAGATCGCGTCCAGTTCGGTGCCGACGCCGATCACCGTGACGCCGGACTGCAGGTACGCGGCGGTGAGCACGCCCGCGAACCCGGCCAGCGCGCCGCTGAGCGTGTAGAGGCTGATCTTGGTGCGGGCCACCGGCAGGCCCATCAGCAGCGCGGACTGCTCGGCACCGCCGATGGCGAACACCGACTGGCCGAACCGGGTGCGGCGCAGCAGGAGCCCGCCGAGCGCGAACAGGATCAGCGTCAGGTACACCGGGACGCCGACGCCGAAGATCGTGCCCTGGCCCAGCCAGAGGAACGCCGAGCCGGGGTCCACTTTGTACGTCGTCGCGCCTTCGGACGTCAGTGCGAGCAGCAGCCCCCTGGCGAACAGGAGCGACGCCAGCGTCACGATGAACGGCGCCATCCCGGTGCGCGCGATGAGCAGGCCGTTGACCAGCCCGATCAGGGAACACACGGCCAGCGGCAGCAGGATCGCGACGAAGATGCCGTACTGCGCGCCCCACGCGGCCAGGACGCCGCCGAGCGCGTAGTTCGAGCCGACCGACAGGTCGATGCCGCCGGAGATGATCACGAACGTCATGCCCAGCGCGATCACCGCGAGGAACGACCCTTGCAGCACCAGGCTGCGCAGGTTGTCCGCGGTGCCGAAGTGCGGGAACGCGAACCACGACGCGGCGAGGCCGAGCACGAGCACGACGGCCGCGCCCTGGCGCTGCAGGACACCCGCGAACGCCGCGTTGCGGGCCTGGGTCTGGGTCGCGGTCATCGGCTGCTCCGCTCACGCGCGACGTAGACCGCGACGACGATGATGGCCGCCTGGACCATCTGCGCGGTGGAGTCGGGCAGGTTGTGCTTGATCAGGGTGGCCTGGACGAGCTGCATGAGCAGTGCGCCGAACACGGTGCCGAGCACGCGGACCCGGCCGCCGGTCAGCGGCGTGCCGCCGACGACGACCGCGGTGATCGCGGACAGCTCCATCAGCAGGCCGACGTCGCTCGGATCGCTCGCGCCCAGCCGCGACGTCGCCAGTACGCCGGCGATCGCCGCCAGTGCCCCGGAAATCACGTAGACGCTGATGAGCACGCGCTTGACCGGCAGCCCGGCCAGGGTGCTCGCGGCGCGGTTGCCGCCGGTCGCGACCAGGTGCCTGCCGAACGTCGTGCGCTGCACGACCAGCCCCGCCAGCACGGCGAGCACGCCCGCGACGATCACCATGATCGGCACGCCGAGGACGTCCCCGGTACCCAGCTCCAGGAAGTCCGGGTTGCGCACCTGCACGAGCTGGCCGTGGGCGATGACCAGCGCGAGCCCCCGCCCGCCGACGAGCAGCGCCAGGGTCGCGATGATCGGCTGGATCCCCAGGTACGCCACCAGGTACCCGCTGAACAGGCCGGACACGATCCCGGCGATGACGGCGACGATGATCGCCATCAGCGGGCCCGCGCCGAGGTAGAGCGGGATGAGCGCGGCGGCGATCGACATCACCGAGCCGACCGACAGGTCGATGCCCTCGGTGCCGATCACCAGCGCCATGCCGAGCGCGACGATGCAGACCGGCGCCGCCTGCACCAGCTGGGTGCGGAAGTTGGCCGCGGACAGGAAGTTCTCGGTGAAGGCCACGTTGAACAGCAGCAGCACGACGACGGCCAGGTAGACGCCGTAGTTCTGCAGCCACGCCGTGACTTTCGCGCGGTCGGGAGTCTTGGTCAGGGTGGCGCTAGACATCGTTGTCAGCCTCGGCTGCGATCGCGGTCAAGACGTTCTCCTCGGTGATGCGGTCGCCGGTCAGCTCGCCGACGACCGAGCCGTCGCGCAGCACGACCACGCGGTCGGAGCCGTCGATCAGCTCTTCCAGTTCGGACGAGATGAGCAGCACGCCGAGCCCTTCCTGCGCGAGTTCGTCGATCAGCGCCTGGACTTCGGCCTTGGCGCCGACGTCGATGCCGCGCGTCGGTTCGTCGAGGAGCAGGATCTTCGGGCCGGTGGCGAGCCAGCGGGCGAGCAGTACCTTCTGCTGGTTGCCGCCGGACAGCTCGGACACCTTCTGCTCCGGGCTCGCGGCCTTGATCCGCAGGCGGTCCATGAAGATCTTGACGACCTTGTCCTGCTTGGCCTTGCTGACGATGCCGAACGGCGAGAGCGTCGGCAGCGCGGCGAGCACGATGTTCTCGCGCACGGACAGGTTCGGGATGATCCCGTCGGACTTGCGGTCTTCGGCCAGCAGCGCGATCCCGGCCCGCATGGCGGCCTTGATCTTGCCCTTCTTGAGCGGTTTCCCGGCCAGCAGCACGGAACCGCCGTCGAGGGGGAACGCCCCGACGATGGCCCGCGCGGTCTCGCTGCGGCCGGAGCCGAGCAGGCCGGCGAGGCCGACGACCTCGCCGGGCCGGATGCTCACCGAAACGTCGTGCAGCTTGCGCAGGCCGGACAGGTGCTCCGCCTTGAGCAGCGGTTCGCGCTCGACGTCGTGCTCCTCGCCGAACGCCGTGACGCCCTCTTCGCGGATCTGCTTGATCTCCCGGCCGAGCATCTTGGACACGAGCTCGATGCGCGGCAGGTCCTTGAGCGGTCCACTGTGGACGACTCGGCCGTCGCGCAGCACGGTGACGCTTTCGCAGACCCGGTACAGCTCGTCCATCCGGTGGCTGACGTAGACGATCGCGATGCCTTCGGCGTGCAACCGGTGCAGCACCTCGAAGAGCGTCTCGACCTCGCGCGGCTCGAGCGACGACGTCGGTTCGTCCATGATGACGACCTTGGCGTCGGTCGAGACCGCGCGGGCGAGCGCGACCATCTGCTGCGCGCCGACGCCCAGGGTGTGCAGCGGGCGCTTGACGTCGTCGTCGATGCCGTAGCCCTTGAGCAGCTCGCGGGCGTCGGCGTACATCTTCGACCAGTCGACGAGCCCCGCCTTGGTGCGCGGCTCGCGGCCGAGGAAGACGTTGCCGGCGATGCTCATCAGCGGGACGAGGTTGACCTCCTGGTAGATCGTGGAGATCCCGGCGCGTTGCGCGTCGATCGGGCGCTTGAACGCCACCGGCTCGCCGAGGTGGCGCACCTCGCCCTCGTCGGGCTGGTAGACGCCGGTGAGCACCTTGATCAGCGTGGACTTGCCGGCGCCGTTCTCGCCGACCAGCGCGTGCACCTCGCCCGGCCGCAGCGCGAAGCTGACGTCGTCGAGCGCGAGGGTGCCGGGGAACCGCTTGGTCACCCCGGCCACCTCGAGCACCGGTGCGGTCGTCATGGCGACGTCCTCTTCGGTGGCTGCCGTCATCAGTACGCGTTCCCGACCTTCTGCGACGCGTTGGTCTCGTCGTACTGGTCGTCGGTGATCACGATGCTGGCCGGGATCGCCTCGCCGCTCTCGAACTTCTGCAGCGTCTGGAAGGCCAGCGGGCCGAAGCGCGGGTTGGACTCGATCACGGCGTTGTAGCTGCCGTCGGCGATGAGCTGCACGGCGTTGCGGGTGCCGTCGATCGAGACGACCTTGACGTCCTTGCCCGGCGTCTTGCCCGCGGTCTTGAGCGCGTTGACCGCGCCGACGCCCATCTCGTCGTTCTCGGCGTACACCGCGGTGATGTCCGGGTGGCTCTGGATGAGCTGCTCCATCACGGCCTGGCCCTTGGAGCGGTCGAACTCGCCGGTCTGCTCGGCGACCACGGACAGCCCGGCCGTCTTGGCCAACTCGTCCTTGAAGCCGGAGGTGCGGTCGGTGGTGACGTTGTTGCCGGACGCGCCGAGCAGGATCGCGACCTTGCCGGTGCCGCCGGTGACCCGCGCCATCTCCTGCGCGGCGCGCTTGCCCTGCTCGACGAAGTTGGAGCCGATGAAGGTCAGGTAGTCCGTGCACGGCTGCGACGTCACCTTGCGGTCGATGGTGACGACCGGGACCTTCTTGGCCTTGGCGGCGTCGAGCGCCGGCTGGAGGCCGTCGGAGTTCAGCGGCGCGACGACGAGCAGCTGGGCGCCGCGGTCGAGCATCGACTTGATGTCGCTGATCTGCTTGTTGAGGTCGCTCTGGGCGTTGGTGACGAGCAGCTTGTCGCTCGCGATGCCGAGCTTGGCGGCTTCGTCCTTGATGGACTGCGTCTCGGCGATCCGGAACGGGTTGGCTTCCTTTTCGGACTGGGAGAAACCCACGACCGCGGTCTTGAGGTCGACCTTGGGGTAGCCGGTCTTTTCGAGCGTGCAGCCGTCGGCGCTCGGCGCGACGGACTGGGCGCTCGCGGCGGGGCCGCCGCCGCTGGCGGGGGCGGCCGGGGTCTCTTCCCGGCTGGTGCAGGAGGTGAGCGTGAGCGCGGCGGCGGCCGCGGTGGCGACGACCAGGAGGGGACGGGTGGACAGCGGCACGGTGACTCCTCGGGCAGCGACGGTGGTGGCCCGCTCACCGGGGTGATCGGAGTCACCGCGGGAGCCTTGAGGTACTTTTTACATCGTTGGAACAACGTTGTAAACCGGCAAATTATCGCTATGCTGCGTGCTCACCACCTGAGAAGGAGCCGCCCGTGACCGTGACGCTCAAAGACGTCGCCACGCTCGCCGGAGTGTCGGTGAAGACGGTGTCGAACGTGGTGAACGGCTACGCCTTCGTCAAGCCGGAAAACCGGCGGCGGGTGGAGGAAGCACTGGCGGCGACGGGGTACCGGCCCAACGTCGGGGCGCGGAACCTGCGCCGCGGCCGCACGGGGTTCCTGGCGCTGATGGTGCCGGAGCTGTCCATCCCGTACTTCGGCGAGCTGGCCGGCCTGGTCATCACGGCCGCCCAGAAGCGCGGGTGGAGCGTCCTGATCGAACAGACGCAGGGCACGCGGTCCCGCGAGCGCGAGACGCTGGCGTCACTGGGCCCGCACCTGGTCGACGGCGCGCTGGTGCACCCGGAAGCCCTGGAGGCGGCGGACTTCCCGTCCCCGGGCGAGATCCCGCTGGTGATGCTGGGCGAGCACGCGGTGGACGTACCGATCGACCACGTGGCGATCGACAACGTCCTGGCCGCCCGCACGGCGGTGTCCCACCTGACTTCCCTGGGCCGGACGCGGATCGCGGCGATCGGGCGCAATCCCGCGCGTGGGACGTCTTCGCAGCGTCTGGCGGGCTACCGGGAGGCGCTGTCCGCCGCCGGTCTGTCCTATTCGGACACCTTGGTGGCGCCCGCCGAGAAGTGGCACCGCTCGGTGGGATCGGCGGCGATGAAGGCGCTGCTGGGCTTGCCGTCGCCGCCCGACGCGGTGTTCTGCTTCAACGACCTGCTGGCGATCGGCGCGATGCGCGCGGTGGCGGAGCTGGGGCTGCGGGTACCGGAGGACGTGGCCATCGTGGGCTTCGACAACAATGAGGAGAGCGCGTTTTCCCTCCCGTCGTTGACGACGATCGCCCCGGACAAGACGGCACTGGCCGAGGCGGCGATCGACCTGGTGCACCGGCGGATCACGGGGGACAAGGCGCAGCCGGCGCAGGACATCCAGACACCGTTCGCGCTGGAGATCCGGGAAAGCACCCGCGGCCGCTGACGTGGTGCCGGTGCCGCCGGCGGGCGGTTGGGCCGTTGGGCCCGTCTCGACCCGGCGGGTTCCGCACTCGCTTGCGGCGGAACCCGCTGTCTTGAATGAGTCATTCAGGACCTCCGGTGACCTGAATGACTCATTCAAGACCTTTGCCGGGCGCGGAACGCATCGGCGTGCGCCGTCAGCGGGCCGGCCAGTGCCATGAAGGGCGGTCCAGCCGGCCCTGTCCCACCAGTTTCGTCTCCCCGCACTCCTTCTCCAGCTCCACCGTCCCCACCTCCGCCACCTCGGACAAGGCCCGGATCAGGGAGGCCGCGTGGGAAACCACCACCACCTGGGTCTCCTTCGCCGCGGTGGCGATCAACACCGCCAACGCCGGGAGGAGGTCCGGGTGGAGGCTCGTCTCCGGTTCGTTCAGCACCAGCAGCTCCGGTGGCCGCGGGGTCAGCAGGGCCGCCACCCACAGCAGGTAGCGCAGCGTTCCGTCCGAAAGCTCCGCCGCCGACAGGGGGCGCAGCAACCCGTGCTGGTGGAAGCGGAGCGACAACGTGCCGTCGGCCTGGGCCACCGAGAGGCGTGAGCCCGGGAAGGCCGCGTCCACGACGGACTCCAGGTCCGCGGCGTGGCCCACCTCGATGATCGTCTGCAACGCCGCCGCCAGGTCGGCGCCGTCGTGGGACAGGACGAACGTGCGGGTGCCGATGCGGGATTGGCGGGCCGGGGCCGCGGCGTCCGTGCGGAAGTGGTCGTAGAAGCGCCATGATCGGATGCGCTCGCGCAGGACCAGCAGTTCCGGGCACGCACGCGGGTCCGCGAACTCGCTCAGCATGCTGTCGGACGGCCGGATCTCGAACCGGTCCTCGCCCCACGCGCCGGACGCCACGCGGGTGCGGACAGACGGGCCCGCGCGGTCGGCGAGCAGGGCGGCCGGCCGGAGGACGGGGCCGGACCAGACCGCTTCGCGCTTGAACTCCGGGTCCAGGTTGAACACCGACTCGGCCGGCACCGGCAGGCCGAGGTCGAGCGCGTAGCCGAACTCGTCGCCCGCGAAGCCCAGGCGGAGGCCGACCGCCTTCGAACGGACCGTGCCCTGGACCGGGGTACGGCCTTCGCGCACCGCGCGGCCGACCGTCTCCGGGCCGGCCCACAGCGTCGACGGCAGGCCGCCTTCGCGGGCCAGTGCCGCCACCGCGCCGTTGCGGGACGCGTCCGCCAGCAGGCGCAGGGCGCGGTAGAGGCTCGACTTGCCGCTGCCGTTCGGGCCGGTGACGACGGTCAGGCCGGACAGCGGCAGCACCAGGTCGCGCAGCGAACGGTAGTTCTCGACGGCCAGCGTGGTCAGCATGCCCCGAACCTAACCGCCACCCCCGACAAAACAGATTCGTCCGATCTTTGTCCTGGCCGGGCGTTGACACCGGCGATTCCCAGCAGCCAGAATCGGCAACCGTCGATCCTATAGGATCTATGGTTCGGGTAACTCGCGCCGTGGTCCTCCGATGTCTGACGAAGTCCCCACCGACCTCGAAGGAGTGGTCATGGCAGCACGCGGCAGACGGGCCCTGGGTGCCCTCGCCGGACTGACGGTGATCGCCGGCCTGCTCACGGCCCCCGCGGCGCAAGCCGGACCGGAAGCGCAGCAGCCCCTCGCCCAGAAGCCCTACCTGGGCTGGAGCAGCTGGAGCCTCGAGTCGACGAACTACCCGGGCGTCAACCCGACCGGCCCGGCCAGCTGGCTCACCGAGGCCCACGTCCTCCAGCAGGCCGACGTCCTCGCCGCGAAGTTCAAGCAGCACGGCTACACCTACGTCAACATCGACGCCGGCTGGTCGAACGGCTTCGACGAGTACGCCCGCCCGGTCGTCAACCCCACGACCTTCCCGGACGGCATGAAGTACGTCGCCGACTACGTCCACCGCAAGGGCCTCAAGCTCGGCTCGTACCTGGCCGTCGGCCTGGACCTCAAGGCCTACCACGACGGCATCTCGCCGATCGCGGGCACCACGGGCTGCCACACCGGCGACCTCGTCTACCCGGACCTGCGCAAGACCAACGGCTGGGACTCCGCCTACAAGATCGACTTCACGAACCCGTGCGCGCAGTCCTACGTGGACTCCGTGGCGAAGCTGCTGGCCGATTGGGGCGTCGACTTCCTCAAGCTCGACGGCGTCGGCCCCGGCTCCTTCAAAGGCGGCGAGAACTACACGAACACCACCGACGTCGAGGCGTGGCACAAGGCGATCGCCAAGACCGGCCGCCCGATGGAGTTCGTCGTCTCCTGGGCGCTCAGCCACCGCCAGGCCGACGTCTGGACGGCCAACACGAACGGGTGGCGCGTCGACACCGACGTCGAGTGCTACTGCGACACGCTGGTGACTTGGGACAACTCGGTCAAGCAGCGCTGGAACGACGTCGTGCAGTGGATCCCCGACGCCGGCCCCGGGCACTGGAACAACCTCGACTCCCTCGACGTCGGCAGCGGCAAGATGGACGGGCTCACCGAAGCCGAGCGTCAGAGTTACCTGACGCTGTGGGCGATCGAAGCCGCGCCGCTCTACCTCGGCGACGACCTGACCCAGCTCGACGACTACGGCGTCAAGCTGCTGACCAACGACGAGGTCATCGCGGTCGACCAGGCCGGGATCCCGGCCAAGCCGGTGAGCCGGACGACCGAGCAGCAGGTCTGGTACAACCGCAACGCCGACGGCAGCTACACGGTGGCGCTGTTCAACCTGGCCGCCACGCCCGCCCGTGTCGCCGCGGACTTCGCGCAGCTCGGCATCGCCGGCCCGGTCGAGATCCGCGACCTCTGGGCGCACCGCACCGTCGGCGGCGCCTCGGCCGACCTGCCGGCCCACGGTTCCCGGCTGTTCAAGGTCACCCCGCGAGACCGCTCCGCGCTCCAGGCGCCCGCGGTCGTGCACGGCACGGCGGCCACCGGCACCAGCGTCTCCCTGGCCTGGGACGCCTCGAAGGGCGCGCAGAACTACGACGTCTTCGTGAACGGCCGGAAGGCCACCACGGTGACCGGCCCGGGCGCCACCGTCACCGGTCTCCGGCCGTCGACCGCGTACGACTTCACGGTGGTGGCGAACCCGCGGTACGGCAGGCCGTCGGCGCCCAGCGAGCGGATCGGCCTGACCACGCCCGCCGCCGGCGGCCCCACGGCCTACGAGGCGGAAAACGGCAGCCCGCAAGGCGGAGCGACCGTCTACGACTGCTCGTGCAGCAACGGGAAGAAGGTCGGCTACCTCGGCGGCAGCGGGTACGTCGTGCTGCCGGCGGTGACCGTCGCCAAGGCGGGCACCTACCTGCTGCAGCTGTCCTACGTGGACGGTGACTCCAGCCGCACCGGGATCGTCACGGTGAACGGCACCTCGTTCCCGCTGCCGGTCGACGGGAGCAACGATAGCGACTGGAACACGCCGCAGACGACGACCCTTCCGGTGTACCTGCGGGCCGGGGCCAACACCATCCAGATCGGCAACCAGGCAGGCTATGTCTACGACGTCGACAAGATCACCGTCTAGGGTCCGGCGGGACACGCCGGTCGCGTGGCTGCTCATCAGCCCCGCGCTCGCCGGGTTCGCGGTGTTCTTCGCCTACCCGACCCTGCGCGGGCTCTACCTCAGCTTCACCGAGTTCCACGTCCTCACCGCGCCGCGCTGGATCGGGCTCGGGAACTTCCGGCAGCTGTTCGCCGACGGCACGTTCTGGCACTCGCTGCTCGTCACGCTCTACTTCGTCGGGCTGTCGGTGGTGCTGGGCGTGCTGGTTTCGCTGGTGACGGCGGTGATCCTGCACCGGCTGGCGGTGCCGGCCACCGTCCGCGGGCTGCTGATCCTGCCGTTCCTCATCTCCGGCGTGGTCACCGCGCTGGTCTGGTCGTGGATGCTCGACCCGCAGCTCGGCATCGTCAACGTCGTGCTCACGAAGCTCACCGGGCAGCCGGTGCTGTTCTTCGGCGACGGGGACTGGGCGGTGCCGGCGCTCGCCGGGCTCAACGTCTGGAAGTCCATGGGCTACAACGCGGTGCTGATCTTCGCCGGACTGCAGACCATTCCATCCACTGTGTACGAAGCCGGCCGGATCGACGGCGCGAGCGAGCTCCAGATGTTCCGGCGGCTCACCGTGCCGCTGCTGCGGCCGATCCTGGTGATGGTCGTGGTGCTGACCGTGATCAGCTCGTTCCAGGTCTTCGACATCGTGCAGGTCACCACCAAGGGCGGCCCCGCGGACGCGTCGAAGGTGCTGCAGATGTACATCTACGACAAGGCGTTCGGCCAGTTCGACTTCGGCTACGCCGCCACCATGTCCCTCGCCCTGTTCGTGCTGCTGGCCGCGATCACCTTCGCCCAGCTGCGGATGGCTCGCGCGGGCGAGCCGGACACCGACTAGGAGCACCCCGTGCGTCGGATTTCCCCCGGCCGGGTCGTCGCCTGGGCGTACCTCGCGGTCGTCCTGGTGGGCACGATCTTCCCGTTCTACTGGATCGTCCGTACCGCGTTGTCGAACAACTACGCGATGGCGACGGACCCGTCGTCGCTGCTGCCGGTCGGCACGACGGCCGGCGCGTTCGAACGCGCGCTCGGCCTCGCGACCCCGGCGGAAGCCGCGGCGCAAGGCGGTTCGGCGGCGTCGCTCGACCTGCTGCTCGCGCTGCGGAACTCGGTGGTCTACGCGGTCCTGCTCACCGTCTGCGCGGTGTTCTTCTCCGCGCTCGCCGCGTACGCGTTCTCGCGGCTGCGGTGGAAGGGCCGCAACGGCGTGTTCGCCGTGCTGCTGACCGCGCTGATGGTGCCGCAGGTGCTGACGCTGCTGCCGAACTTCGTCCTGATCAAGGACCTGGGCCTGCTCAACAGCTTCGGCGGGATGGTCCTGCCGACGGCGTTCTTCTCCGCGTTCAACATCTTCTTCCTGCGCCAGTTCATGCTCGGGCTCAGCAACGAGGTCGAGGAGGCCGCGATCGTCGACGGCGCCGGGCCGCTGCGCGTCTGCTTCCGGATCGTGCTGCCGATGAGCGCGGCGCCGATCGCGACGCTGTCCCTGCTGACGTTCATCACCACCTGGAACGACTACCTGTGGCCGCTGCTGGTCACCAGCGACGACACCGTCCGCCCGCTCACCCTGGCGCTCGCGGTGTTCAAGCAGTCCTCGCCGCAGGCGGCGCTGGACTGGGCCGGCCTGATGGCCGCCACGCTCGTCGCCGCGCTGCCGATGCTGCTGCTGTTCGTGGTGTTCGGCCGCCGGCTCGTCGATTCCATCGGCTTCACGGGGTTGAAATGACCGATCTCCTGCTCTCCTGGCCGCACCCGGCCGCCGACTGGACCGAGGCGATGCCCCTCGGCAACGGCCGGCTCGGCGCGATGGTCTTCGGCGGCGCGGGCCGCACGCGGATCCAGGTCAACGACGCCACCGTGTGGTCCGGCACCCCGGACGGCCCGGCCGCCGCGCTGGCCGCCGTCGACGCCGGACCGGACAAGCTCGCCGAAGTGCGGGAAGCCGTGTCCGCGCGGGACTTCCGGCGCGCCGAGAAACTCCTGATGGCGTTCGAAGGCCGGTACAGCCAGGAGTTCCTGCCCTATGTGGACCTCTGGCTGACGCTGCCCGACGGGATTTCGCACGGCCGCACCCTCGACCTGGACAGCGGCGTCGCCACCGAAAAGCTCACCATCGGCGGCCACGACGTCGAGCGCACGACGTGGGTGAGCCGGCCGGCGCAGGTCCTGTGCGTCGCGCTGTCCGGCCCGATCGACGTCGGTGTCGAGGTGTCGACACCGCTGCGGGAGGTGTCGCGCGCTGGGCTGGACCTGGGCATCGAGATCCCGGTCGACGGGGCGCCGCGGCACGAGCCGCAGGTCGAGGAGCCGCTGCGGTACGGGACCGCCGAGGGCTACGACCCGTTCGGCGCGGTTTCCGTCCGGATCGCCCGGACCGGGTCCGGCGTCTTGATCGTCCTGGCCAGCTCCACCAGTGCGTACGACGCCTGGATCGGCGACCGCCGGCACACCCGGGACGAGCACCGGCGCCGCGCGGCCGTCCTCGCCGAGCGCGCCGCCGCGACCGGGGCGGCCGAACTGCGCCGGGCGCACGAAGCCGACCTCCGGCCGTTGCTCGCCGCCTCCTCGCTCAGGATCGGCGAGCGCCGCGGCGGCACCCACGACGTCGCCGGACTGCTTTCGGGCGCGGACGAACAGCTCACCGCGACCGTGCTCTTCCAGTACGGGCGCTACCTCCTGGCGAGCGCGTCCCGGCCCGGCGCGCCACCCGCGAACCTGCAGGGCATCTGGAACGACGAGCTCCGCCCGGCCTGGTCGTCGAACTACACGATCAACATCAACACCCAGATGAACTACTGGGCCGCGGAGACGACCGGGCTCGGCGAGTGCCACCAGCCGCTGTTCGACCTGCTCGGCAAGCTCGCGGTGACCGGCGCCGCCGTCGCGCGTGAGCTGTACGGCGCCCGCGGCTGGGTCGCCCACCACAACACCGACCCGTGGGGCTGGGCGCTGCCGGCGGGCATGGGGCACGGCAACCCGTCCTGGGCGCTGTGGCAGATGGGCGGTGCCTGGCTCGTCCAGCACGCCTGGGACCACTACGACTTCACCCGCGACCGGGCCTTCCTCGAGCGCACGGCGTGGCCGCTGCTGCGCGGCTGCGCCGAGTTCTGCCTGGACTGGCTGGTCGAGCACGACGGCTTCCTCGGCACCTGCCCGTCGACCTCGCCGGAGAACCTGTTCCTCTCCGAGGCCGGGACGAAGGAGTCGCTGACGCATTCGGCGACCATGGACCTCGTCCTGATCCGCGCGGTGTTCGAGCGGAGCCTCGCCGCCGCGGAGACGCTCGGGGTGTACGACCCGGTGTGCACCGAGATCGAGGCCGCGCTGCCGAGGCTGCGCCCGCTGCCCGTGCTGCCGGACGGGCGGCTGGGGGAGTGGGCCGAAGACCGGCCCGAAGAAGATCCGGCGCACCGGCACCTGTCCCACCTCGTCGCGCTGTACCCGCTGGGGCAGCTCGACACCCCGGGACTGGTGGAAGCGGCCCGGCGGGTCCTGGACCGGCGGGGACCGGGCGCGATGGGCTGGTCCTGGGCCTGGAAGATCGCGCTGCGCGCCCGGCTCGGCGACGGCGAGACCGCGCGGAAACTCCTCGGCGAGGCGACCCAGCCGTTCACCGGCGACCGCCACCGCGACGCCCCGGTCGACGGCTCCGAGTGGGGCGGGCTGCTGCCCAACCTGTTCAGCACGCACCCGCCGTTCCAGATCGACGGCAACTACGGCTTCCCGGCCGGGCTCGCGGAACTGGTGGTGCAGAGCCAGAACGGCGTGCTCGCGCTGCTGCCCGCGCTGCCGGCGGACTGGCCGTCCGGGGAGGCCCGCGGCCTGCGCTGCCGCGGCGGGCTCGCCGCCGACGTCGAGTGGCGCGACGGCGAACTGCGCTACGCGGTCGTCCGGCGCCTGTCCGGCGACCCGGCCGAGCCGGTCCGGGTGCGCTACCGCGGCCGGGAAACCACGCTGTCGCTGCGGACCGGCGAGTCGACCGTCCTGAAAGGACTTCGATGCTGACCGACCTCGGCCGCGACGCGCTGTGGGCGTACCGCAGCGACTACCGGGCACCGCCGGACTTCGACGCCTTCTGGGCCTCGACGCTGACCGAAGCGCGCGGGCACGACATCGGGGTGCGCGTGCTCCCGGTCGAGACGCCGCTGCGGACCCTCGACGTCTTCGACGTGACCTTCGCCGGGTTCGGCGGCCACCCGATCCGCGCCTGGCTGCGGCTGCCCCGCGGCGCCGTCGAGCCGCTGCCCGCGATCGTCCAGTTCCACGGCTACGGCGGCAGCCGGGGAAGCGCTCTCCAGGAGCTGCTGTGGGCGTCCGCCGGGTACGCGCACCTGCAGGTCGACGTGCGCGGCCAAGGCGGGGTGACGCCGGACCCGGCCGGCAGCGGGCCCGCCTACCCCGGGTACCTGACCCGCGGGATCGAGAGCCGCGAAACCTACGTCTACCGGCGGGTCTTCACCGACGCGGCCCGGGCGGTCGACGCCGTGCGCGCGCTCCCGCAGGTCGATCCGGCGCGGGTCGCGGTGCTCGGCAACAGCCAGGGCGGCGGCATCGCGCTGGCCGCCGCGGGGCTGGTGCCGGACGTCGCGGCGCTGCACGCGCAAGCCCCGTTCCTGTGCGACTTCCGGCGCGCGAGCCTGATCGCGGGGGAGCGGCCGTACGTCGAGCTGTCGCGGTACCTGGCCGACCACCGCGACGCCGTCGAGCGGGTCTTCGCGGTGCTGGCCTACTTCGACGGGGTCGGGTTCGCCGCGCGCGCCGAGGCGCCCGCCTGGTTCAGCGCCGGGCTGATGGACGGCATCGTGCCGCCCTCGACGGTGTTCGGCGCCTACCACGCCTACCGGGGGCCGAAGGAGATCGACGTCTGGGACTACAACGGCCACGAAGCCGGGGGAGCCGACGACCTGCGTGCGGTGCTCGACGCGTTCGGCCCGCTGCTCAAACCATCCACAGTGGAGTGATGACATGAGGATCCGCTTTTGGGCCACCGGACTGGTGGCGACGATGGGAGCGCTGCTGGCCGCCTGCGGTGGCGGTTCGGCGAGCGGCAGCGGGACCACCGTGAACTGGTGGACCTGGGACGACAAGCAGGCGGCCGCCTACCAGCAGTGCGCTTCGGCGTTCGAGAAGGCCAACCCGGGCACGACGGTGAAGATCACGCAGTACAACGTGGACGACTACTTCACCAAGCTGACCGCCGGGTTCGTCGCGGGCACCGCGCCCGACGCGTTCCAGAACAGCGTCCAGTACTTCCAGGCCTACGCCTCGCAGCACCAGCTGCTGCCGCTGGACGACCTGATCGCCCGCGACGGGTTCGACCTCGGGAAGTACTCGGTCGGCGTCGACTCGTGGAAGTTCACCGACGGCAAGCAGTACGCGCTGCCGCTCGACTGGGCCACGGCCGGGCTGTACTACAGCACCGACGCGATCACGAAGGCCGGCTACACCCCGGCCGACGTCGCGAAGCTGACCTGGAACCCCGACGACGGCGGCACGTTCGGCGCCATGGCCGCGCACCTGACCGTCGACAGGAACGGCGTCCGCGGCGACCAGCCGGGGTTCGACAAGGACGCCGTCGCCACCTACGGCGTCGGGCAGCTCGCGAGCCGCGACTTCATCGGGCAGACCACGTGGAGCTCGTTCGCCCCGACCACCGGCTGGCGGTTCGGGGACAAGCAGCAGTGGCCCACGAAGGTCAACTACGACGACCCGCGGTTCGTCAAGACGGCGGCGTGGATCCGGTCGCTGACCGACCGCGGCTTCTCGCCGAAGATCGGCACCTTCACCACCGGCGGCCAGGCGACGATCAGCGACACCGACCTGCTCGGCTCGGGCAAGGTGGCGATGGAGACGGCGGGCTCCTGGTCGGCGGCCACGTTCGCGAAGCTGCCCGGCGTGCAGGTCGGGCTCGCGCCGACCGTGCTCGGGCCGTCCGGCAAGCGCGCGGCGCTGTCCAATTCGAACGGCGACACGATCTGGGCGGGTACGAAGAACCCGGACCTGACCTGGAAGTGGGTCTCCTACCTGGGGTCGGCGGAGTGCCAGACCGCGGCGTCGGCGTCCGGCTCGTTCTTCCCGTCGATCCCGGCGGCGATGGACTCGGCCGCGTCGGCGATGCGGGGACAGGGCGTCGACCTGTCGGTGTTCACCACGATGCTGAAGGACGGCACGCTCTACCCGGCGGCGGTCTACGGCAACGGCGCGGCGCTGGAGGAAGCCGAGCGGCCGCTGTTCGAGGCGTACTTCGGGCACCAGCGCGACGACGACGTGTTCGCCGAAATGGCGGAGAAGAGCGAGCAGGTGCTGGCCAAGCAGTAACCTGGACCGACACTTCGAGAGGGGACCGATGGCGGGCGAACGGCGGCTCGAGGCCCTGCCGAGCAGGCAGGTGCTGGCCGACGGCGTCTACGAGCAGATCCGGGCGCTGATCATGAACGACGGCATCGAGCCGGGGGCCCGGGTCAACATCGACGAGATCGCCCGCGAGCTCGGCGTCTCGGGCACCCCGGTGCGCGAGGCGCTGGCCCGGCTCGAGTCGGAGGAGCTCGTCAGCAGGCTCCCGTTGCGCGGCTACCGCGTCACGGAACTGCTGAACCGCAAGGAAGTCGACGACATGTACGCGCTGCGCCTGCTGCTGGAGCCGCCGTCGGCGGCACTGGCGGCGGCCGCGATGTCGGACGCGAACGTGGCCCTGCTGGAAGCGGAGCTGGCGACGTGCCCGGCGGCCCCGGCGGAAGACGCGTACAAGGACTACAAGGCGTTGACCGCGCACGACCAGCGGCTGCACGAGCTGATCCTGCGCCTGGCGGGCAACGCGGCGGTCGAGCAGGCGTTCGCGCGGACCCACTGCCACCTGCACTTCTTCCGGCTGAACTACAACCAGCCGTTCGGCGAGCAGACGATCTCGGAGCACCGGGTGATCGTGGACGCGCTGGTGGCGGGCAACGCGGCGGCGGCACGCAAGGCGATGGCGGACCACCTCGAAGTGGCGCGGGACAGGCTGCTGTCGCGCCTCTGACGCACGAAGGCCGCACCGGGCGTACCCGGTGCGGCCTCCCCCGACGACGTCAGACGCTGGTCACTTGACCGGCATCGTCACTTCGTAGACGCGGGTCGGCGCCTTGCGCGCGCCGGCGAAGCCGTTGGCCCACAGGGATTCCACCTGCGAGGACTCCTCGGCGTTCGGGTTCGCGTTGGTGCAGGACGGGCCGGGGCCACCGCCCGACATCAGCTCCGAGCACGGGCCCTCGTAGTGGTCCGGCAGGCCCAGCGCGTGCCCGGTTTCGTGGGCCGCGATGCGGGTCTGGTTGTACTGCTCGGCCTGGGTGTAGTCGATGAAGATCGTGCCGCTGCCGTGGCCGTCGGTCTGGGCGTACGAGCCGCGCGGGTCGTTGCCCTCCGTGTAGTGCAGCGTCGCGCCCGAAGAGCTCTCCTCGAGCTTGACGTTGGACACCGCCGCGTTCCAGTTCGCCGCGCCCGCGTTGATCACGTCGCGGAAGGTGGGGGCGTCCGAGGTGTCGTAGTAGACGATCGTGGCCGCTTCCGGGGCCGCGAAGGCCGGGCCGGCCGTCAGCGGGGTCGCGATCATCGCCAGTGCGACGGCGGCACCGGGCAGCAGGTACTTCCTGGACATCGGGACGACTCCTTGCCGTGGGGAATTTGCCGGGTTTGCGCGCGCTGGGTGTCGAACTTACGGAATCGTCCGGCTCTTGTGACCCGACTTTCGTACTGCGCTGCGAACGGTGAATTACCAACCATGGCGGAGTCTTGACATGCGTGATGACGCATACGAAGATGCGCCGTTCGGCTCAGCCGACCGGGTCGGCCAGCGGGATCTCGCCCCGGCTGAGCCAGGAACCGCGCCAGGCAAGATCGTCCCTGACCAGGGATTTCCCGCAGTTGTCGCACTTCTCGCCCGGCCGGGTGAGCTGCCCGCACCCGGTGTGGACCAGCTGCATCGGCCCGTACGGGGTTTCGGCCGAAGTGTGCGCGTCACCCCACGCGCCGAGGGCGTGCAGCACCGGCAGCGCGTCCGAGCCGGCCCGGGTCAGGCGGTACTCGTGCCGGGTGCGGCCGCCGTCGCGGTAGGGGAGCTTCGTCAGCAGGCCGCGCTCGACGAGCTTGGCCAGCCGGGTCGTCAGCACGTTGTCGGCGATGCCCAGCTGGGCGCGGAAGTCCTCGAACCGGGTGGTGCCCGCGGTGGCGTTGCGGAGGATCAGCAAGGTCCACGGCTCGCCGAGGACGTCGGCGGCGCGGGCGATCGGGCAGGAGTTGTCCTCCCAGCTGGTCCGGCGGCTCATCTGTGATCCCTCCTACCTGGCTTGCTCCGAGCAAGTCTACGCCGTACAGTCGGCCTCAGCTAGCTTGCAATAAGCAAGCCAGGTGCGAGAGGAGCTCGTCATGGACATCAAGGGTGCGGTCGCGCTGGTCACCGGAGCGAACCGCGGGCTCGGCAGGCAGTTCGCCGCCGCCTTGCTGGAGCGGGGTGCGGCCAAGGTCTACGCCGCCGCGCGGAACCCGGAGTCGGTCGACCTGCCGGGCGTGGTGCCGCTGCGCCTCGACGTGACCGACCCGGCGTCGATCCGGGAAGCCGTCGCGGCCGCCGGCGACGTCACGCTGCTGGTCAACAACGCCGGCTCGTCGACCGGCGCGTCGCTGCTCGGCGGGTCCCTGGACGACATCCGGCTGGAGATGGACACGCACTACTTCGGCACGCTGGCCGTGACGCGCGAGTTCGCGCCGGTGCTGGAGCGCAACGGCGGCGGTGCGGTCCTCAACGTCCTGTCGGTGCTTTCGTGGTTCACCGCACCGCAGGTCGCGGCGTACTCCGCGGCGAAGTCGGCGGCCTGGTCGCTGACCAACGCGTTGCGGCTGGAGCTGGCGCCGCAGAAGACGCAGGTGACCGCGCTGCACGTCGGCTACATGGACACCGACATGGCCAAGCACGTCGACGGCCCGAAGGTCGACCCGGCACTGGTGGCCGGGCTCGCGCTCGACGGCGTCGCGGCGGGCCGGTTCGAGGTGCTCGCCGACGACGTCAGCCGGAACGTGCGCGCCGGGCTGTCCGGCGAACTCCCGGGGCTGTACCCGGCGCTGGTTTCCTGACCGTTCGGAATGCGGTTTCCGGCACCCCGGAATACGGGGGTGATCGACCCGGGCGTATGAATGTGCGGGTGCCGGAGAACGTCGCGGCCGGAATCGGCCGAACGAGGAACCGCTGGGGCGAAGGCGAACGGCTGCGCGGGGAAATCCTCGAAGCGGCCGGCCGGTTGCTCGCCGAGCTCGGCGGCGAGGACGGGCTGACGATCCGCGGCGTGGCGCGGGCCGTCGGCATCGCCCCGGCGAGCATCTACCAGCATTTCTCCGATCGTGCGGAATTGGTGCGCGGGCTCCTCGACCACGAATACGCGCGGCTGGCCGAATCGATGCGCGTCGCCGAGGAGTCGCTCGGGGAAACCGACGTCGTCGGCCGCATCCGCGCACAGATTCACGCCTACTGCGCCTTCGCGATGCGGAATCCGGGGCACTACCGCTTGATGCTGGCGAACGGCGCGTCCGAACTGGAGGCGGGGTCGCGTCCGAAAGGTCCGCTCCTCGACGTGATCGACCGGCTGACGGCGGGGTTCGAGCGCTGCGTCGAGGCCGGGCACGAGCTCCGCGTCACCCCGGGCCGCGCGGCGGCGGTGGTGTTCGTCGGCGCGCACGGGCGGGTCGCGTTGTTCCACAGCGCGTTGAACCGGACCGGGGCCGAGCTGGTGGAGCCGTTCGTGGACGAGCTGGTGTCCCTCGTGTTCGCCTGATCGGCGGGGTGGCGGGCCGGCCGGAAGATGCTTAGCATAGCTATGTAAATTTCCGGCAGCTTCGGGAGGTATCCGGTGGACGGTGTGCCCGCGTTTCCGATGACCCGGCGGTGTCCCTTCGACCCGCCCGCCGAACTCGGTGAGCTGCCGCCGGTTTCCCGCGTGCGCCTGTGGAACGGCGAGACGCCGTGGCTGGTCACACGCTACGACGACGTCCGCGCGCTGCTGCGCGACGCGCGGGTCAGCGCCGACTCGGACCGGCCCGGCTACCCGCACCAGAGCGCGGCTTCGGCGGCCCGCCGCCGGCGCGCGAAGTCGTTCATCACCATGGACGGCGCCGAGCACGCGGCCCAGCGCAAGCTGCTGACCGGCGACTTCCTGGTCAAGAAGATGGAGGCGCTGCGCCCGGCGATCCAGCGCATCGTCGACGACCTCGTCGACGGGCTGCTGGCCGGGCCGAAGCCGGTCGACCTGGTGCCGGCGTTCGCGTTGCCGGTGCCGTCGCTGGTGATCTGCGAGCTGCTCGGCGTGCCGTACGAGGACCGGGAACTGTTCCAGGACATCACGAAGGTGATGGTGTCGCGGACGGCGACCCCGGCGGAAGCGGTGCAGGCCACCGAGGAGTTGCTGGCCTACCTCGGCGGGCTGGTCGAGCGGAAGGCGGCCGCCCCGGGCGACGACGTGCTGAGCAAGCTGGCGGTGACGCAGTACACGACCGGCCGCATGACCGCCGAAGAGGTCGGGTCGATGGGCCAGCTCCTGCTCGTGGCGGGCCACGAGACGACGGCGAACATGATCGCGCTCGGCACGGTCGCGCTCCTGGAACACCCCGCGCAGCTGGAGCTGGTGCGCGCGGGGGACGCCGACCTGCTACGCCGCGCGGTCGAAGAGTTGTTGCGCTACTTGAACATCACGCACACCGGACGCCGCCGCGTCGCGACCGAAGACATCGAAGTCGGCGGCGAGGTGATCCGCGCGGGCGAAGGCATCATCGCGGCCGGCGACGTGGCGAACCGCGACGAAGCGGTGTTCGAGGACGCGGACCGCCTCGACGTGACGCGAGAGGCCCGCCACCACGTGGCTTTCGGCTACGGCGTGCACCAGTGCCTCGGGCAGACGCTGGCGCGGGTGGAGCTGCAGGTGGTCTACGGGACGCTGTACCGCCGGATCCCGGAGCTGCGGCTCGCCGTGCCGGTGGACGAGCTGGCGTTCAAGGACGACATGCTCGTGTACGGCGTGCACAGCCTGCCGGTCACGTGGTGAAGCGACTCAGCCACCGAGCTTTTCCCGCGCGTCGGCCAGGTCTTCGGGGGTCGGGGCGTCGTCCTGGGTCAGCTTGCGCCGCCAGTAGCCCGTGAACTCGATGGCGCTCTTGTCCACGCCGCGTTCGACGAGGTGCCGTCGCAGGGCGCGGACGGTCGAAGCCTCGCCGCCCAGCCACGCCGCCGCCCGGCCTGCCGGCCAGTCCGTTTCGCGCACCGCCGCCACCAGCCTGGCCCCGTGCTCGGCGCCGTCGCGGTGCACCCACCGGACCTGCGGCAGCGCCTGCTCCTCGGCCGCGTCCGCCACCTCGACGAACACCACCGCGTTGTCCACTTCGGACAGCAGGGTGGCGATCGCGGGCAGGGCCGTCTCGTCCCCGGCGAGCAGCACCGTGTCCGCCGCCGGGACCGGACGGCGGTAGGCCGCGTCCGGGCCGTAGCGGCCGACGACCTGGCCCGGCGCCGCCGACCGGGCCCACGTAGTGGCCGGGCCCGGCGCGCCGGCGTGCAGCACGAAGTCCACGTCGATCGTGTCCTTGCCGCGGTCCCGCACGGTGTAGCTGCGCATCAGCGGACGCTCGTCTTCGGGGATCGCCAGGTACGCCTGGTACCAGCGCATCACGTCGCCGTCGGCCTCGGGCAGCCGCACCGGACGGCCGGGTGGCGGGAACAGCAGCTTGAGCTGCTGGTCCGGCCACGCCGCCAGCGCGTCGAGGCCCTCGCCGGTGAAGGTGACGCGGGCGGTGCGCGGGGTCACGCGCCGCACCGCGGTCACTTCGAGCAGCCCGGTTGTGTTCACGGCTTTCCCAGGTATTCGCGCAGGTGGCGGGCGGTGAGGGTGGACGCGTCCGCCACGAGCGCGGCCGGGGTCCCTTCGAACACCACGCGCCCGCCGTCGTGCCCGGCGCCCGGGCCGAGGTCGATCAGCCAGTCGGCGTGGGCCATCACGGCCTGGTGGTGCTCGATCACGATCACCGTGTTGCCCGCGTCGACGATCCGGTCCAGCAGCGCGAGCAGCTGGTCGACGTCGGCGAGGTGCAGGCCGGTCGTCGGCTCGTCGAGGATGTAGGTCGAGCCCTTTTCGGCCATCCGGATCGCCAGCTTGAGCCGCTGCCGCTCGCCGCCGGAGAGCGTGGTGAGCGGCTGGCCGAGCGTCAGGTAGCCGAGGCCGACGTCGGCGAGCCGGTCGAGCACCGTCCGCGCGGTGCCGGTCGCGAAGAACTCGCGCGCCTCGGCGACGGACATCCCGAAGACCTCGCTGATGTTCTTGCCCCGCAGCTCGTACGTCAGCACCTCCGGCGTGAACCGGCGGCCCTCGCACTCTTCGCAGACCGACGCGACCCCGGCCATCATCGCCAGGTCCGTGTAGATCACGCCGAGGCCCTTGCACTTCGGGCAGGCGCCTTCGGAGTTGGCGCTGAACAGGCTCGCCTTGACGCCGTTGGCCTTGGCGAAGGCGGCGCGGATCGGGTCGAGCAGGCCGGTGTAGGTGGCCGGGTTCGACCGGCGGGACCCGCGGATCGCGGACTGGTCGACCACGACGACGTCGTCGCGGTGCGCCAGCGAGCCGTGGATCAGCGACGACTTCCCGGAGCCGGCCACGCCGGTCACGACGGTCAGCACGCCGAGCGGGACGTCGACGTTGACGTCCCGGAGGTTGTGCAGCTTCGCGCCGGTGATCTTCAGGTGGCCCGCGGGTTCGCGGACCTGCTCCCGCAGCGTGACGCGGTGGTCGAGGTGGCGCCCGGTGAGCGTGCCGGACGCGCGCAGGCCGTCGACGTCCCCGGTGTAGCAGAGCCGCCCGCCGTCGGTGCCCGCGCCGGGCCCGAGGTCGACGACGTGGTCGGCGATCCGGATCGTCTCCGGCTTGTGCTCGACGACCAGGATCGTGTTCCCCTTGTCCCGCAGGCAGAGCAGGAGGTTGTTCATCCGCTCGATGTCGTGCGGGTGCAGCCCGACGGTCGGCTCGTCGAAGACGTACGTCACGTCGGTGAGGCTGGAACCGAGGTGGCGCACCATCTTCACGCGCTGCGCCTCACCGCCCGACAGCGTCGCGGACTCGCGGTCGAGCGAGAGGTAGCCGAGGCCGATCTCGACCAGCGAGTCGAGGGTGTCGCGCAGGTTGCCCAGCAGCGGCCGGATCGACGGCGCGTCGAGGGACCGGACGAAGTCGGCGAGGTCGCTGATCTGCAGCGCGGCGCAGTCGGCGATGTTCTTGCCGTCGATCTTCGCCGAGAGCGCGGCCTGGTTCAGCCGGGCGCCGCCGCACTCGCCGCAGGTCTTGAAGGTGGCGGCCTTCTCGATGAAGGCGCGCAGCTTCGGCTGCAGCGACTCGACGTCCTTGTGCAGGTAGAGCCGCCGGACCTTCACCGCGAGGCCCTCGTAGGTGACGTTGGTCTTGCCGACCTTCACCTTGCAGGAGTCCTTGTGCAGCAGGGCGTCCAGCTGCTCCGGCGTGAAGTCGCGGAGCTTGGCGTCGGGGTCGTAGAAGCCGGAGGAGAGGTAGGTCTGCACGTACCACGTGTCCGGCGTGAAGCCCGGCACCTGGATCGCGCCTTCGTTGAGGGAAAGGTCGAAGTCGAGCAGGGCGCCGACGTCGAGGTCGGACACCCGGCCGAGGCCCTCGCAGGCCGGGCACATGCCTTCGGGCAGGTTGAAGCTGAAGGCGCCGGACGTGCCGACGTACGGCTCGCCGAGCCGCGAGAACGCGATCCGCAGCATCGCGTAGGCGTCGGTCGCGGTGCCGACGGTGGAGCGCGAGTTCGCGCCCATCCGTTCCTGGTCGACGACGATGGCCGCGCTGAGGTTCTCCAGCAGGTCGACGTCCGGGCGCGACAGGCTCGGCATGAACGACTGGAGGAAGGCGCTGTAGGTCTCGTTGATCAGCCGCTGGGACTCGGCCGCGATGGTGCCGAAGACCAGGGACGACTTGCCGGAGCCGGACACGCCCGTGAACACCGTGAGCCGGCGTTTCGGGATGTCCAGGTCGATGCCGGTCAGGTTGTTCTCCCGGGCCCCCCGGACCTCGATCACGTCGTGGGTGTCGGCGGCCCGCCTGGGTGAAGTCATACCGTCCTTCTTAATGCTTTAGGCTGTAAAGTGATTCTTCAGGTTACATTACTTTAGGGTGTAAGGAGTCGGCAAGGTGGTCGTCTTCGCGGGTCAGGGCGACGCCCGCCGGTCCATGGAGCTGCTGTGGGGTCCGCGGGTGGGTGCCCCGCGCACGGGCCCGGGCCCCAAACCGGGCCTGTCCGTCGAGGCGATCGTGTCGGCGGCGATCGAGATCGCCGACGCCGACGGCATGCCGGCCCTGTCGATGCGCTCGGTCGGCGAGCGCCTCGGCCGCACGGCGATGGCGCTCTACACCTACGTCCCGGGCAAGACCGAGCTGGTCGACCTGATGTACGACCGGACACTGGCGGAGCTGCCCTCGTCGTATTCGCCGGCTTCGGGGTGGCGTCCGGCCGCGTTGGCGCTGGCCGATGCGCTGTGGGACCTGCACTTGCGGCACCCGTGGCTGTTGCAGGTGTCCCCGGCACGCCCGGTGCTGGGCCCGGGCGAATTCCACGTCCAGGAGACACTGCTTTCCGTGCTGGCCTCGACGGGCCTGCCACTGTCCCGGGTCCGCTGGGTGGTCGCGGCCCTGTTCAACATCGTCCGCGGCTCGGTCCAGGCGGCGGCGGAGTCCAGGCAGGCCGCGACCGAGACCGGACAGTCCGAAGAGGACTGGTGGTACGCGCGCTCGGCGCTGCTGGGCGAGCTGGCGCCGGACCTGACGGCACGCTTCCCGACGGTGGCCCGCCTGGGCGAGGAGGGCGCGTATGAGCCGGCCGCGGAGGGGGCGTACCTGGAGCGCGAGGCCCGGCTGTCGTTCGAGGCGGGCCTGGAGCTGCTGCTGGACGGCGTCGAGGCGGCGATCGCCAAGGCGCGTTAATCGCTGGCGGCGGACCGGCCGGAACGCCGACAATCGCGGTCATGGCGAGCCGGAGAGCGGACATGTTCACCGAGGACGGCAGGCCCTCGCCCGACGACCCCCGCGAGAACGGGCCGAGACTCGGCGACGAGCGCGCGACGCTGCTCGAGTTCCTGCGCAAGTGCCGCCTCACCCTGGAGCTGAAGTGCGCAGGGCTTGACGCGGACGCCATGGCCCGGCGGTCGGTCGAGCCGTCGACGATGTCACTCCTCGGCCTGGTGCGGCACTTGGCCGAGATCGAGCGGGCCACTTTTCGCGGCACCATGGCGGGGCGAGTTGTGTCTCGGCTTTACTGCTCGCCTGAGGAGCCCGATGGTGACTTCGACGGAGCTGTGGCGGACGAGCGGGTGGTCGCTGAGGCGTGGGAGGCGTGGCACGCGGAGGCTGCGTTCACCACGGCGTTTTTGGCTGGGGCCGCCAGTCTTGACGTCACCGGGGAGGATCCGGACAACCAGCACGGCACTGGCGGCGGGGCGATCTCCTTGCGTGAGGCGGCTTTGGAGTTGATCCATGAGTACGCCCGTCATCTTGGGCATGCGGATTTGCTGCGGGAACGGATCGATGGGCGTGTCGGTCAGTGAGGTGGGGCGTGCTGGGCGGATCGAGTGCGCCTGGTGCTTTGGGTTTGCGGGGGCGGATCGGGCCGCGCGGCGGGGTGCCTGGACGGGTCGTCGGTGTGGGGCTGTAGTCGGGTGCGGGGTCGAGGGGGTGTCGGTCGGTGAGGTTGGGAGTGCGGGGCGGATCGTGGGCGTGGGTGTAGGCCCGGAGCCGGTGGCTGCGGGCCTTTCCCGTGTTCGGTTGCCTCAGGCTGCGAATGGCAGCGGCTGATGCAGGTTGTTGCGCCGGGGTTTTCGGCGTTTGTCCAGGAACCGTGGCGGCAGGAACTCGGGGTGGCCGTCGGTGGCGATGCGGACCTGCCAGCCGGAGCGGTGCAGCAGCCGGTGATGGTGTCCGCAGAGCAGGACGAGGTTGGTCAGGTCGGTGGGGCCGCCCTCGGCCCAGTGCCGGATGTGGTGACCTTGGCAATGTCGGGGTGGGCGGTGGCAGCCCGGGAACGCACAACCCCGGTCGCGCAGGAACAGTGCCCGGCGCAACCCGGGTGAGATCAGGCGGCGGGCCCGGCCGAGGTCGAGGGGTTCGCTGGTGCTGCCGAGGACGGCGGGGATGAGTTTGCAGTCGCAGGCGTGGATGCGGGCTTCGGCGGCGGAGAGCAGGCCGGTGTCGCCGAGGGTCGCGGTGCCGAGGCCGGACTGTAGGTCGGTGAGGGAGACCGCGACCATGACGTGGGCGCGTTCCCCGGCCTGGGTCGGCAGCTCTGGGGAGTCGAGGGCCAGGTCGAGAGCGTCGGAGAACGCGTCGCCGTAGCGTTCCTGCGGGGAACGCAGGTCGGGGCCGTCGTCGGCGTGGCGGCGTTCGGCCAGGGCGTCGAGTAGCGCGCTGGCGCGGGTGCCGGTCTCGTCGTCGAAGCGGCCGGACAGTTCCCAGGTTCCGGTGCGTTTGCGGCGCAGCGATAGTTCGCGGGTGGGGGTGGCGGGCTCGGTGTCCGCAGGCTCGGGTCCGTCGGGGTCGAGGTGGGCCATGATCCGGGCGCCGAGGGCGGCGACTTGTTTGTGGCCGTTGTCGGCGGCGAAGGCCAGTAGGTCTGCTTCGGCGGTGTCGCGGTGTTCAGGAGGGATTGCGGTGAGGGCGGTGATGATGGTGTCGATCATCGGGGTGCTCAGCCCTCCGGTGAGGGCGGCGACACCGGTGGCGGGAGCGAGAGCGGGCGCGGCGTCGAGAGAGCGGCTGGGGTGCAGGGCGTGGGCACGGGCGACGGTCCGCACGGCGGCAGCACGGGGGAGGTCGGCGAGGTGTTCCAGCAATCGGGCGGTGGAGCGGTATCCGAACAGTTCCTGCACCCCGCGGGACTCGATTTCCACGAGCACCGCACCAATCTCCGCCTCAGCAGACCGAACAACAGTGAGCAGGGTACGGAGGCGGTCGGCCAAGGCCCCCGCGTCCGCTCTCCACACTGTTTCTCTGTCCACGCACCAAGATTACCGACGATCGATCACCTGTTCATCACTCGATCAGGTGGGCTTCGATCAGGAACCGCGTCGTGTGGGCGACGAACGGTCCGTCCCGCTCGATCAGCTCGTGCAGCTCCCGCAACTTCGGCAGGTACTGCTCCACCGTGAACCCCGGCACCATCCAGATCACCTTGCGCAGGAAGTAAACCACCGCGCCGATGTCGAAGAACTCGGTGCGCAGGGACTCCGAACGCAGGTCGACGACCTCGAACCCCGCCGCCGACGCCGCCGCGACCGCGTGGGACGGGTCGCGGCTCGAACGGGCCGAAAGTGGTTGTGGGCCGAGGAAGAACTCCACCAGCTCGAACACGCTCGCCGGGCCGACCTGCTGGGAGAAGAACGTGCCGCCCGGGCGCAGGACGCGGGCGATCTCCGGCCACGGTGTCGTCACCGGGTGGCGGCTGGCGACCAGGTCGAACACGTTGCCGGCGAACGGGAAGTCCGATGTGGACACCACGGTGACCCCGCGCGGGCGCAGGCGGGCCGCGGCTCGGGCGACGTTCGGGGGCCACGACTCGGTCGCCACCGTCAGGGGTGGCAGTGTGGGGCAGCCGTCGAGGACTTCGCCGCCGCCGGTTTCGAGGTCGAGGGCCGACTCGACGCCGGCCAGGCGTTCGCCCAGCAGGCGCTGGTAACCCCACGACGGGCGGGCCTCCGTGGCGCGGCCGTCGAGCCACGAGAAGTCCCAGCCGTCGACGGACACCGCGTCGGCTTCGGCCACCAGCGCCTCGAACCGCGATCGGCGCACCGGGGGCGGCGGCACGGGCTTGGCGAGCGTGACCGCGGAGAACTCCACCACGACCGGGCCGCGTCGGGTCTCGACCGTGCACGTCGTGGCGTCGCGCGCCACCAGGTCGCCGAGCGCGTCGGTGAACCCGCCTTCGATCCGGTAGCGGACCACGACCCGCGTGCCGAGCGGCAGTTCGCGCAGCAGCTTCACAGCCGCGCGCTCAGCTCGTCGTCGGACGGCTCGACCAGGAACGTGCCGTCGTCCCAGACGATCGTGGGAATGCGGCGCGCGCCGTCCTGCAGCTCGCGGACGCGGGCCTCGGCGGCCGCGTCGGCCTCGACGTCCACATAGGAGTACTCGACGCCGCGCCGGTCGAGCAGCGCGCAGCTGCGCTTGACGTCCGGGCACCAGGAAGCGCCGTACACCGTCAAACTCACGAAACGACCTCCGAAACAGCGGGGGATACCGGCGCGGGGTGACCCAGCTCGGTGAGCCACCCCCGGAACACCCGGTGCAGGGCCTCCGCCCCGACGACCTCACCGGGAAAACCGAACGAACGCGGGTACACGACGAAGCCGCGCTGCTGCGGCCCGCCGAGCCCGCCGTGCGAGCCCACGTGCGTCTCGAACGGGGACGCCTGGTCCGAGTCCGGGTCGTAGCGGCTGTTGATCATGACGTCCGCGCAGTGCGGGAACGTGTCGACCCGCCGGATCAGGTCCGCCGCGTGCGGACCGTACGGCAGCAGCGGGTCCTCGCCGATGACGACGCCGGTCGCGAGCCGGTGCAGGCCGTCGCGGCCCAGCACCACCGGGCCGAACTCGCGGCTGCGCACAAGCAGGAACCCGACGCCCGGGTGGTCCACCAGCGACGGCAGCAGGTCGGGGAACTCGCGCTCGATCGTCTCCAGCTCGACGCGGCCTTCGTGCTCGGTGAACGACACCATCGCGACGTGCCCGGACACGACCGCGACCACGCCCGGCGCGACCCGCGTGACCGCGCCGGGGGAGCCGGACGTCGTGCGCGGCCGGTCTTCGGCGCACTCCGCGTCCTCGACGCGGGCCCGCAGCCGGCGCGCGATCAGGCCGCCGCTCTTCGTCGCCTCCGCCAGCGCCGCGTTGATCTGCCAGCTCTCGGCCTGGCGTCGGTTGCCGGCGAGAGCGGACGGCGAACCGCCGCACAGCCGTCCGACGTACGCCTCGATCGTCTCGCCGAACCGCTGCGAGAACGCCTGGCCCTGCGTCTGGCCGTGGTCCGACAACGCGACGACGTGGTAACGGCGCGGGGCGAGCCGCGAAGCCCGGTGCAGCCGCGCGATCTGCTGGTCGATCGAGCGCAGCACGGAGAGGGTGTCGAAGCGCTCGATGCCGGAGTGGTGCGCGACCTCGTCGTAGCCGAGGAAGTCCGCGTACACCACCGGACGGCCGGCGAGCATGTCGCCGAGGATCGCCGACACGACGACGTCGCGCGCGATCACCGTCGTGCCCGGGCGGGCCAGCGGGTACCAGCCGCCGCGCGGGACCCGCGGCACGACCCCGGCGCGGCGCTGGCGGACCGCGGCGGTGATCTCGCGGAAGACGTCGGCCAGCGCGACGACGAACGTGCGCAACGCGTTGACCGGGTTCGCGAAGTAGGCGTAGTAGCCCGCGCCGAGCCGGTCGCGGTGGCGGCGCAGCAGCTTCTTCGGCACCAGCACCGGGATCGAGCTCATGGTGAGGCTGACGTGGTCGGCGTCGCCGGAGAACAGGTTGCCGCGGCTCGCGCCGTCGCCGGAGAGCAGGCCGCGGCCGTCGGAGTGGCGCCGCTCGATCTCGGCCGCGTCGGTCGGGTGCGCGCACGCCATCACGTGGTCGCGGTCCTTTTCGTACCAGCGGAAGCCGAGGATGTCGTGGTTGGAGCCGTGCAGGATGCCACAGACGCTCGCGCCGGTCTGCGAGCTCCAGTCGGTGTGCCACGGCGTCAGCGCGTGGCTGCCCTCGGCGAGCCACGCGGCGAACGTCGGCATGTCGCCGTCGCGGATCGCGCGGCGGACGGTGTCGAACCCGAGGCCGTCGATCTGCAGGAAGACCACGCCCGGCGGCTGGTCGGCGGCCCCGGGCGCGGCGCCGTGTCGACGGCGGCGGCGGTTCGCGCGGCGGAAGAAGATCTCGTCCTCGTCGATCGCGAGGAGGCTGGAGATCAGGGCTCCGACGCCGGCCATGGCGACCGTGACGAGCACCGCCGTCCGGAAGCCGACGATCTCGACGCCCGGCACGGTCTTGAACACCGCCAGCGTGCCCGCGCCGAGCAGCAGGAACCCGAAGAGGCCGAAGGTGAAGAACGCCAGCGGGTAGGCGATCCGCATGACGAGCGGCCAGACCACGCCGGCGAGCAGGCCGAGCAGGAGTGCGCACACCGTCGGCTGCCACCAGTGCGTCATCCGGAAGCCGGGCAGGAGGACGTCGAGCAGGCGCAGCGCGCCGGTCACGGCGGCCCAGACCAGCAGGATCCGGGCGACGGCGCGGCCGCCGCGCAGCAGCCTGCCCTTCGGCGCGGTCGTCGTCACACTCGCTCCTTGGTCTTGCGCCGCCACCGGGCGATCAGGTTCAGGGCCACGGTGACCAGCAGGACCAGCACCGTGGCGAGCAGCGTCGCGATGAGCGGCGAGTCGAAGATGCCCCCGCTGAGGATGCCGAGCAGGCTGTACGCGGTCGCCCAGAGCACGCACGCGACGAGCGCGGCGGGCAGCAGGCGCCGCCACGGGTAGCTCAGCGCGGCCGCCGCGAGCAGCACCGGGATCCGGCCGGCCGGGACGAGCCTGCCGATCACGATCAGCTGCCAGCCCCGGCGGGTGAACTGGTCGCGGGCCTTTTCCAGCCGCTCGGCGGGCTGGCGGCGGCTGATCCAGCGGAACGCGGCTTCGCTGCCCAGGCGCGGGATCCCGAACGTCACGACGTCCCCGAGGTACGCCCCGAGTACGGAAAGGACGATCACCAGCGGGAGCGAAAGGTGGTCGGTGGTGGTGGCGACGGCGGCCGCGGCGCCGACCACGGCCCCGGTGGGCACGATCGGGATGATCGAGCCGAGCAGCACGCCGCCGAACACCGCCGGGTACCCGATGGCGGCCGGGTCGGTCCAGTTCACGCGCGGTCCTCGCGTGCCGGGAGCGCGACTTCGGCGCCGGGCTCGGTGAACAGGACGTCGGTGGCGACGCCCTGCTTGCGCACTTCGGCGGCGAACACCCGCGGGGGGTCGGCGAGCAGCCGCCGCATCCGGGCGGTCCGCCGCAGCCCCGGCACGGCGAGGGTGCCCCAGTGCACCGGCACGGCGGCGCGGGCCCGCACGCGCGCGGCGGCCTGCGCGGCGCGGGCCGGGTCCAGGTGGCCGGGCCCGAGGTTCGGGCCCCAGCCCCAGACCGGCAGCAGGGCGACGTCCACCGGGCCGAGGTCCGCCATCCCGGCGAAGAGGTCGGTGTCGCCCGCGTTGTAGACCGTGGTGTCCCCGGTCCTGACCAGGTGCCCGATCGCGGGGCTCTGCGGCCCGTGCGTGAGCCGCGGCCCCCACCGGTGCCCGGAGTGGACGGCCTCGGTGGCCGTGACGGTCAGCCCGCCTTCGGTCAGGGTCTCGCCGGGCGCGATCTCTTCGACTCGCTCGAAGCCCTTCTTGGCGAGCCAGGACCCGGCCCCGCGCGGGACGACGATCCGGGTGCCCCGCCCGAGCAGCTTGAGGGAGGGCACGTGCAGGTGGTCGCCGTGCAGGTGGGAGAGCAGCACGAGGTCGGCGTCGGCGTAGCTTTCCGGCGAAGGCGGCGGGACGACCCGCGTGAGCCCGCCGACGCGGGCGGTGAGCACGGGATCGGTCAGCACGACCCGGCCACCGAGTTCCAGCCGGACGGTCGAATGGCCGAGGAAACGCAGGTTGACGCCGCTCACGCTGTCGAGTATCGCCTTCGGGCCGCGCGAACGCCCGGCGGAGTGGCGCGGACAACGCTGCCCGGTGACGGCTCCGCTAGCGCAAGGCGCGCTGCCGGCGCCGGGACCACCGCAGGCGGAGGCGCCGTCGCGTCCGGCGCCACCGCGCCCGGAGATCGGTGCGGAGCGCTTGCTCGGCCTCGCGGTGCATGCCGATCTCGTGCAGCAGCTCGGCCACCCTGACCTGTTTGTCGGTCGGCACGTCAGCGGCCCGCGGGGAGCAGGGACGAGATGCGCAGCGCCGAGGTCCCGAGCCCGGTCGGCTGCCCGAGCCGGGGGTGGTGGCCGAGCTCGGTGTCGGTGTACCGGCCGACGTTCTCGTGCCAGTGCGCGATCCCGGCCATCCAGTTCTCGAGGCGCTCGACGAACCCGCCGAGGGCGTCCGGGGCGAGGCCGCGGCCGGCGAGCAGCACGGGCAGTTCGACGTCCGCCGCGTGGCGGAACTCGGCGAGCCGGGCCCGGGCCAGGTCGCCGACCACGGCGAACGCGCGGTCCTCGGCGCAGTCCAGGAAGTTCCGGACCACCAGGACGCCGTTGTGCAGCTCGCCCTCGAACCGGATCTCCTTCCGGTAGGAGTACAGGTCGTTCAGCAGGGCGGCGTAGTCGCCGGCGCTGTTTTCGAGCGTCCGCACCGGCCGGGTCCCGGCCAGCTCGGCCGGTACGGCGCCCCGGCGCGCGAGGGCCGTCGTGAGGTCCGAGCCGAAGGTCCGGCGCCGCATCTCGATGTAGTCGATCGGGTCCGGGATGCGGTTGTGCGCCTGGTTCGCCAGCTCCCAGAGCCAGCTCGACGTCATCGTGTCGACCGCGCGCCGCACCGGGAGCCGCTCGGCCGGTGCCGTTCGCGCCCAGAGGTCGGCCAGCCCCGACTCCAGCGCGTTCAGCGGCGCGGGCGCCGGTGAGCCGTCCAGCGGCATGCACGCCGACAGGCGCAGGTTGGCCGCCTTCGCCGCCGCGAGGTCGCGGGCCGGGCCGAACACCGCCGGGTAGTAGTCGTCGGCGTAGGTGCCCCAGGTGAGCCAGTCGCTGGTGACGTCCAGTTCGTCCGCCGTCGCGTCCGGGTGGAGGCCCGCCGCGCACAGCGGCAGGTCCGCGGCGCGCAGCTTCCGCTCGTCCCAGACGACGCCGTCGAGGAAGCCCGTCCGCCGCGCCCAGTCGACGTTGCGGCGGCGGCAGGACTCCAGGTGCGGGCTGAGCCGCAGCGGGAACGGCACTTCGAACGACGGCCGCGGCGTCGAAACCTCGCCGAACGGGGTGTGCGAGTAGGCGCGCAGGCGTTGCGGCGCGGTCGCCAGCACGGACGCGAAGACGCGCGCCGCCGACGTCCCGAGGCCGGCCGCGGCGCCCAGCTCGGGACCGCCGCGGCCGGCGAGGGCCCCCTCGTTCATGTACCGGCTGGACCGCAGGTGCCACTCGTGCCCGCCGGCCTGCCAGTCCTGCAGCCCCTTGACATAAGCGAACGTCGCGGCGCGGGCGGCCGGGTCGACGCCGTGCTCGTCGAACAGCGCGGGCACCTCGGTGAACGCGGTGTGCTCGAACTGGTGCAGCCGCGAGGTGATCAGGTCGTTGACCGCGTCGGCCGCCCGCTGGGTCGGGATGCCGAGGAACTCCTCGAACACGAGCACGCCGTTGGACAGCTCGCCTTCGTCCTGCACCTCGCGCTGGTAGGAGAAGAGGTCGTTGCGCAGGTGGACGCTGTCGGCGAAGCAGTCGCGCAGGACTTCCAGCGGCCGCGACGCGGCGATCTCGTCGGGCACCTCGGCGTGCACCGAGTGCTCGATCAGGTTCGCCGACCAGGGTGCGCCGCCGACCTTCCGCCGCATCTCGACGTACTCGATCGGGTTGGCCAGCCGGCCCTCGTTGATGTTGGCGAGCTCCCACAGCGACTCGTCCAGCAGCGCCTTCGTGCTCGCGATGAAGCGCTTCCGCCAGCCGGTCGACCGGTGCGGCACGGTCCGGGCCCACAGATCGGCGAGCCCGCGCTCGACGGGGTTCTCCGGCTTCGCGGTGATCTCGCCGTCCGCGGGCATGAACAGCTCGAGCCGGCCGAGGTACGTGCGCGCGCTTTCGATGTCGCCGGTGCGCTTGTAGAGCTCGAGGAAGTGGTCGTCGAAGTAGAAGACCCAGACGTACCAGTCGGTGATCAGGTCGAGCTCTTCGGCGCCGGCGTCCGGGTGAGTGTAGGCGCAGAGCAGGGCGTAGTCGTGGGAATCGAGGTCGTGCTCGGTCCAGATGACGGTGCCGTGCTGCGGCACGTCGATCATGTCGAGGCGGGTGGCCCACGCTTTGCTGTGCACCCGCGCGCCTTCGAGGTGCGGGTTCAGCCGGGCGGGGTGGGGGAGGTAGAACTCGGGGAGGACGAACGGCTGCTCAGGCACCCTGTGAGGCAACCAAAAACGCGGGTGCCCGCCAAGGCCGGCGGGCGGGTTGCACACGAACGGGCCGGACGCGTCCCCCGGCCGGCCCAGCGGGCATCACGACCCGGTCAGCGCCCGCCGGACGGGCATCGCACGATGGGGGACGTACCCGAGCGAGGAGAACCTGATGACCGAGGAAACCCGAGTGACCGACAACCCGGCCGAAAGCCGGTACGAGGTGTGGGTGGGGGAGAAGCTGGCCGGGATGGCGTTCTACGACCGGCGGGGCGAGCTGACGGTGTTCACGCACACGGAGATCGACGACGCGTTCGCCGGGCGCGGGCTGGGGAAGGTGCTGGCGGCGGGCGCGTTGGACGACGTCGTGGCGGCGGGGCGGACGATCGTGCCGGTCTGCCCGTTCATCGCGGGGTACCTGCGGAAGAACCCGGGGTACGAGGACCACGTGCGGTGGCCGAAGGGCTGAGCGCCGGTCGTGTGGCGCGACCAGCCACCTCCCGCGACCGCCGCCGGCTGGGCCGAAAGCGTGAGCGGCACTGGGCCGTACGGGTCCAGATCGAGAGGTATGTCCGGTTCCATTGGTTATTAACCAACCTTCGTCGGTGTTGCGTTGGTTGCTCGGCAACGAAAGTGACCGGCGCAGGCTTCGAACCGGCAAACTGGAGGAAGTTGATGACTCCCCGGAAGACCGCTCTCAAGACCTTCGCCGTCTTGTCGGCAGCGGCGCTGACGAGCGGCGTGTGCGCGTCGGCGGCCACCGCGTCCCCACTGGCCTTCGCCGAGATGCAGGCCCACGCCATCACCAGTGCCACCCAGGTCGCGCAGTCGCTGGGCGCCGCTTCCGGCGGCGTCTACCTGGAGAACGGCAAGGCCGTCGTGAACGTCGTCGACGACGCCGCGCTGCAGAAGGTGCAGGCCGCCGGGCTCAGCGCCAAGAAGGTCAAGCACACCTTCGCCGCGCTCACCGGTGTCAAGAACCAGCTGGACGCGGTGAAGAACGTGCCGCAGACCGCGTGGGGCATCGACACCAAGACCAACCAGGTCGTGGTGAAGGTCTACGACGCGGCCAGCAAGGAGACCGCCGACAAGGTGAGCGCGGCCGCCGCGAAGTACGGCGACAGCGTCCGCGTCGAGCACCGGACCGGCAAGCTCGAACTGCACATCCAGGATGGCGACGCCATCCAGAACAGCCAGGGCCGCTGCTCGCTCGGCTTCAACGTGACCAGGGGCGGCGAGCCGTTCCTGCTCACCGCCGGCCACTGCACCAACCTCGGCGGCACCTGGTCCGGCGGCGACGTCTCCGGGGCCGAGGTCGTCGAGAGCGACTGCCCCGGCGCCGACTCCGGCCTGCTGACCCGGCCGAACGGCACCGGGCCCGGCGAGATCAACACCGGCCAGGAGATCACCTCCGCGGCCGAGCCGACCGTCGGTGAGCAGATCCAGAAGCAGGGCTCGACCACCGGCGGCGGCAGCGGCGAGGTCACCTCGGTCGACGAGTCGGTCAACTTCGACGTCGGTGTGCTCAACCACGAGTTCGGCACCACTGCGCACACCGACCACGGTGACTCCGGCGGCCCGGCCTACGACGGCTCGAAGGGCCTCGGCACGCTGTCCGGCGGCGACACCGTGACCAGCTACTTCTACCCGCTCACCCTGGAGCTGCAGGCGTACGGCCTCGAGCTCGCCTGACAGCCGGAAAGGGCCCCTTTCACACGCGTCGAGGGCGCGTGAAAGGGGCCCTTTCTCATGCCTCCAGCCGCTTCGCGCGGTAGACGGCGTCGGTGTGGTGGCCCTCGCCGCGCGTCTCGCACGTCTCGACGACCCACTGCCACGGGTCGCCGAGGAACGTCGTGATCTCCTCCGGCTCGAAGTACAGCTCCTCCGGCGGCTTCTGGCCGTCGAACTCGCGCATGGCCTTCGGCGAGTGCCCGACGACCAGCAGCGACCCGCCGGGCTTGATCGCCGCCGCGGCCGCGGTGAAGACGTCGCGGCGCAGGGCCGGCGGCAGGTGCATGTACTGCGCGGAAATCAGGTCGTACTGCTCCTCGGGCCGCCACTTCAGGATGTCGCGGTGCAGCCAGCGGACGGTCACCCCCGCCTCCTCGGCCGCTTCTTCCGCGCGGGCGAGCGCGACGGTCGAGATGTCGGCGCCGTCGACCGTCCAGCCCGCCTTGGCCAGCCAGATCGCGTCGCCGCCCTCGCCGCAGCCGAGGTCGAGGGCGTGCCCGGGCTTCAGCCCGACGACCTCTGAGCTGAGGTTCGCGTTGACGTTCCCGCTCCAGATCCGGTGCTCGTCGCGCTGGTACATCTCCTCCCAGAACTCCTGCTTGAGCATGTTCTCGACGATCATCGGCTGGTCGTGCGCGTGGGGCATGGTTCCTCCTCGGTGACGTCCCCAGCATGCGGAGGACGTCACCGAAGAGGCAAATCGTGTTGCCGATCCGGCAACTCAGGCCGTGCCGTAGACCTGCATCTCGAACAGCGAGTAGCCGTACGACGTGCCGCGCGTGACGCCGTTCATCCGCGCGTACCGGCCGGTGCCCGAGAGCCCGGTGAGGTCGTCCGCGCCGCCGTTGCCGGTGGTCGTGCGGTAGATCGTCGTCCAAGTGGTTCCGTCGGCCGAGGTCTGGATGCTGTACGCCTTCCCGTACGCGGCTTCCCAGCTCAGCTTGACGTGCGAGATCGCCTTCGCGGCGCCGAGGTCGACGCGCAGCCACTCGCTCGCCGAGCCTTCCTTGGACGCCCAGCGCGTGCTCGTCAGGTTGCCGTCGAAGGCCGCGCTCGCCGGGTAGGACGACGACTCCGTCGAGGACGCCGTGGCCGGCTTGCCTTGGGAGAGCAGGGTTTCCGCGCCACCGGTGACCGTGACGCCCAGCGGAGCGGTCTTCCCGCCGCCGGTGATCGTGACCGTCGCCGAGCCGGGTGCGGCGTTCGCGGCGGCGGCCACCGTGACCGTCGAGGACCCGCCGGCCGGGACCGACGCCGGGGCGAAGGACACGGTGACACCGGCAGGGGCGCCGCTCGCGGACAGCGAGACGGCGTCCGTGGCCGTGACGGTGGCCGTCGCCGACGCGCCCGGCGCGACCGACACCGACGACGGCGCCACGGTCAGGCCCGAGCTGCTGCCGGCCGCGGTGAACGTCCAGCGCGCCTGCGTCCCGGAGCAGCTGCCCGCGGTGAGCGTCGTGCCCGAAGCGCGGAAGCACTTCGTGCTCGTCTGGATGTCGGAAATGGTGCCGTCGGGGTTGATCGACCACTGCTGGGCCGGTCCGCCGGTGCAGGTCTGCAGCACGATCGAACTGCCGGAGATGCCCGCGCACTTGTCGTTGATGACGAGGAACGCGCCGTGGAAGGTGAACCGCTGGGCGGCGCTTCCGGTGCAGGCGGCCACCTTCAGCGTGGTGCCGCTGCTCGGTGCTTCGAGGCAGGTGCCGGTGGAGTTGTTGCGGTACTGGCCGACCGTGGTGTTCGGCTGGGCGCCGCCCCAGCACTCACCGGTGCTGGTGTCGAAGATCGGCGTCGCGTCGTAGGGCTCGTCCGACGGCGGGTCGACGACCACCGGCTCCATGACCGGCGTGTTGTCGGGGTTGTAGTGCGTGAGCGCGTCCTCGCAGTCGATCGCGTCGAAGGCGCTGCCGCCCTGGCCGCCGAGCCAGAGGTCGATGTGGCGCAGCCCGGGTCCGCCGTTCGGGCCCTGGCTGTTCCAGTCGTCGGAACACTCGTCGCAGCCGTCCTCCATGATGAAGTACTTCTTGACCCGCGGTACCCAGACCTTGGTGCCGGGCTTCAGCTCGTCGCTGCTGGTGGCGAAGGTGATCGGGTCGGCGTAGCTGCCCTTGCCGCCCGCGGTGTCGTGGATCCGCGGGTAGGAGATGTCGCCGCCGGGCGGCGTGTTGTCCCACCAGCCGTAGAAGGTGAGGAAGGTCGGTTGCGTGGTGGCCGCGTTCGCCGTGCCACTGGTGGCGGTGAGCATGGCGAGGAACAGGGTTACGACGAACACGAGCGCGCGCCGGGTCATACTGCCTCCGGAAGGGGACTGGGCGGACGATGACTGCGGCGTGGCTCCCAGGTTCGCCGGGCGGGGGCGGCCCGTCAACCCATTCGTAAACTTTCCTGACAAATGCGGGATCCGTGTCCCGGTCGATGGGAACCCGGTGGTGGGTAAGCGCTTTCCTCGGTGAAGATGGCGGCATGAGCGAACAGCGGGAAATCGTGGTCACCGGCGGCGGCACCGGCATCGGGCTGGCGATCGCCGCCCGGTTCGCGGCGGCGGGCGAGCGGGTGACCGTCACCGGGCGGCGCAAGGACGTGCTCGAAGCCGCGGCGGAGCGGATCGGCGCGCGGGCGGTGGCCTTCGACGCGAGCGACCCGGCCGCGGTGCAGGCCGCACTGGCCGAGCTGCCGGAGCGGGTCGACGTCCTGGTCAACAACGCCGGCGGCAACACCGACCGGGTCCGCGAGGCGCCCGCGCCCGGCGACCTGGCGGGGCTGGCCGACGCGTGGCGCGCGAACTTCGAGGCCAACGTCGTCTCCGCGGTCCTCGTGACGACCGCGCTGAAGCCGCGCTTCGCGGATGGCGTGCGCGTGGTGACCCTCGGTTCCATCGCGGCGAAGCAGGGCTCCGGCTCGTACGGCGCGGCGAAGGCCGCGATCGAGGCGTGGAACACCGACCTCGCGCGGCAGCTCGGCGCCGCCGGCTCGGCCAACGTCGTGGCGCCGGGCGTCACCCTCGACACGGAGTTCTTCCACGGCACGGTTTCCGAAGAATGGGTGACCGCGCGCGTCTCGGTCGCGTTCGACAAGCGGGCCGGCACCCCGGACGAAGTCGCCGAAACGGTGGTGTTCCTGGCCGCGCCGGGCGCGGGGCACGTCACCGGGCAGGTCGTGCACGTGAACGGGGGCGCGTACGGGGCCCGCTAGGCCATCCGGGTCGCAAGCCGGCCGGAACGCCCACGGGGGTGCCGGTTCTCTCCATGGTGGAAGGGAGACCAGTCCACCGGCAGAGAGGTGTGATCCGCCGTGACGGCAGCATCCGCAACCCCGGCCCTCCCGACGACGCGACCGGCCGGATGCCCGTTCGACCCGCCCGAGAGCTACGCCGAGCTGCGGGAAACCGAGCCGACGTCGCAGGTCCGCTGCCCGGCGGGCATGGACGCCTGGCTGGTGACGCGCTACCAGGACGTCCGCGCGGTGCTCGCCGACCGCGCGCTGAGCTCCCGCGGCGCGTCCTCGGTGCACGTCAACCCGAACGCCGACCTCGACGAGGAGGTCAGCCCGGGTTCGATCATCCAGCTCGACGGCGCCGCGCATTCGCGGCTGCGCAAGAAGGTGATCGCGGAGTTCACCGTGCGGCGCGTGGAGGCGCTGCGCGGCTACGTCCAGGAGCTGGTGGAGAGCCACCTCGACGCGATGCTCGCGAAGCCGGGCCGCGCGGACCTGGTGGCGGACTTCGCGCTGCCGATACCGTCGCTGGTGATCTGCGAGCTGCTCGGCGTGCCGTACGCGGACCGCTCGCGGTTCCAGCGGCAGAGCGGCTTGCTGGTCAGCACCGACGCCACCCCCGAGGAGGGGAAGCAGGCGTACGACGAGCTTTCCACCTTCCTGGCCGAGCTGTTCACCGACAAGCGGCGGAATCCGCAGGACGACCTGTTCAGCCGGCTGATTTCCCGCGGCGAGTCGGACGGCGACCCGCTGTCGATGGAGGAGCTCGTCGTGCTCGGGCTCAGCCTGCTGGTGGCGGGGCACGAGACGACGGCGAACATGATCGCGCTCAGCGCGCTGGTGCTCATGGAGCAGCCCGCGCAGCGGGACGTCGTGCTGGCGAAGCCGGAGCGCGCGGTCGAGGAGCTGCTGCGGTACCTGTCGGTCGTGCAGTTCGGGGTGCTGCGGTACGCGACTTCGGACGTCGAAGTCGGCGGGCGTTCGGTGAAGGCGGGGGAGTGGCTGGTCGCCGCGTTGAACTCGGCGAACCGGGACGAGGAGCTGTTCCCGGCCGGGGACAAGCTGGACTTCGACCGCGAGTCGCCGCGCACGCACGTCGCCTTCGGGTTCGGGGCGCACCAGTGCATCGGCCAGCAGCTGGCGCGGGTCGAGCTGCAGGAGGCGTTGACGCGGTTGTTCGGCCGGGTGCCCGATCTGCGGCTCGCGGTGCCGCGGGAGTCGTTGGCGTTCAAGCACAACACGCTGGTGTACGGGGTCCGGGAGCTGCCGGTGGCCTGGGGCTGAAAAATCGGGGGCGGTCGTCGGGCGGGCGGGTTACCGTTTCCGGCAACGCGCTGATGGAGCCGAGTAGCCCCGGGAGCGCACGGGTCCAGAGAGCCGCCGGCAGCTGGGAAGGCGGTCCCGTGTCCCGGGGTGAAGACCCTCCGGAGTGCGGGGAGGAACGGCGCCCGCGCGCCTCATGCCCCGCCGGCCGGCCCCCGTCACCGGGCCGCGACGAGGCCGCCGCCCGGCGGTGAAAGTGCGGTGGCACCGCGAGTTCCCTTCTCGCCCGCGCTCCCAAGGGGTCCGCGTTGGGAGGGTGATGAGTACTCGTGTTTTGACCGCCGAACTGCCGCGGCACGTCGGCGACCGCGTCCGCGTCGCCGGGTGGGTGCACCGGCGGCGCCGGCTGAAGTCCGTCACGTTCGTCGTGGTCCGCGACCGTTCCGGGACCGCGCAAGTCGTCCTGCGGGGTGCCGCGCCACCGGAGGAAACCGTGGTGGAGGTGCACGCCACCGTGACGGCGAACCCGCGCGCGCCCGGCGGCGTCGAGCTGACCTCGCCGGAGCTCCACACGCTGGGGGAAGCCGGGGAGCCGCCGCCGTTCGACCTCTACCGGCCGGTGGTCACGGCTTCGCTCCCGACGATCCTCGACCACTCGCCGGTCGCGTTGCGGCACCCGGCGCTGAAAGCGCGCTTCGCCGCGTCCGCCGCCGCCGTGCGCGGGTTTCGGTCCACATTGGACGCTCTGGGGTTCACCGAGGTGCACACGCCGAAGATCGTGGCGTCGGCGACCGAATCCGGCGCGAACGTCTTCGGCATCGACTACTTCGGCCGGCCCGCCTACCTCGCGCAGTCGCCGCAGTTCTTCAAGCAGGCGCTCGTCGGCGTGTTCGAGCGGGTGTACGAGGTCGGGCCGGTGTTCCGCGCCGAACCGCACGACACCGCCCGGCACCTCGCGCAGTACACCAGCCTCGACGTCGAGCTGGGCTTCATCTCCGACCACCGCGACGTCATGGCGGTGCTGCGGGAGGTGCTCGCGGGGATGGCGGGCGACCTCGTCACGGTCCCCGTGGAAATCCCGGAGATCCACTTCGCCGAGGCGCTGGACTTCTTGGGCGTCCCGGCCGGCGAGCCGGACCTCGCGCCCGCGCACGAGCGCGCGTTGTCCGAATGGGCGGTGCGGGAGCACGGCTCGGAATTCCTGTTCGTCACCGGCTACCCGATGGCGAAACGGCCGTTCTACACGCACCCGGACCCGGCGCGGCCCGGCTACTCGAACAGCTTCGACCTGCTCTTCCGCGGCCTGGAACTGGTGACCGGCGGCCAGCGCCTGCACCGGCACGCCGACTACCTCGCGGTGCTCGGGGACGACGCGCCCGCGTATGCCGACTACCTGCAGGCGTTCGCGCACGGGATGCCGCCCCACGGCGGCTTCGCGATCGGTCTGGAACGCTGGACCGCGCGCCTGTTCGGTGCCGCGAACGTCCGGGAGGTCACGCTGTTCCCGCGCGACCTGCACCGGCTGACCCCGTGAGGAGCAGCATGACCGCACGCCGGCTCTGGGCGGCCGTCGAACCGTTGCACGCCGTCGTCTACTTCGCGCCCGAGACCGCGGCGGCGGCCAAGGCGGTGGGGCTGCGGGGCTACTGGATGGGCTACTTCGCGGGCCGGCTGGCGCCACTGGGCCCGATCGGCCCGGAGCCGGCGGCCGCGGTGCTGTTCGGCTTCGCCCCGGCGATGGTGGCGCGGGCCCTGCCGGACGCGTGGTCGTTCGCCGCACCCGCGGCCGTTCTCGAGTCCCGGATCGAGGCGGTGTCGGCGGCGGTGCCCGCGGTGCCGGAACTGGCCTCACTGCTGTGGCGCGCGGTCGGCGCGTGCGATTTCGGCGGCCGCCCGCTGGCGGCGGCGTGGGCGGCGGTCCCGAAGCCCGCGGACCCGGCGGCCGCGCTGTGGCTGGCGGCGACGATCCTGCGCGAGCACCGCGGCGACGGCCACGTCCTGGCGGCGGTCCACGCGGGCTTGAGCGGCCTGGAGACGACACTCACCCACATCGGCGACGACGTGATCGGCCGGGCGGACGTCCAGCCCCACCGGGGCTGGTCGGACGAGCAGTGGGACGCGGCAGCGGACCGCCTGCGGTCCCGCGGGGTGCTCGACGCGGCGGGCCGGCTGACCGAGGCGGGCCGGGACCTGCGCCGCCGTGTCGAGGCCGACACGGATCGGCTGGCCGCGGCGCCGGTGTCGGAGCTGGGTGATGACTTCGAACGGGTGCTGGAGCTGGCGGTCCCCTTGAGCCGAGCGGTGATCGATCGCGGCTTGGTCCCGGTGCCGAACCCGATGGGCGTGCCCCGGCCTTGAGGCGGGCCGCGGGGCGGACCCGCGCCTGCCGCAGCGACTGGCCCGGCGAAGTCGCGCGCATGGCCGCGGCGGTGTCGCGAATGAGTCATTCGGGACCACGGAGGCCGCGAATGAGTCATTCGGGACCACGGAGGCCGCGAATGAGTCATTCGGGACCACGGAGGCCGCGAATGAGTCATTCGGGACCACGGAGGCCGCGAATGAGTCATTCGCGACCCCCGGCGGCGGCCACGGGCCTGGCTTTCGACGTCACCCGGGCCGGCGGGCAGCCCCTTCCCGCCGGCCCGGGTCCCCGGGTTCCCCCGAGGTCATTCCTCCGCGCGGCTCGCCTGGCGCCGCAGGAGGTCGTACTGGCAGCTCAGCTCGTGGGCCTGGTCCTCGTACTCGCGCTTCGCCGCGAGGAACGGCCGCACGCTGTCGCTGTAGTGGCGCAGGTCGTCCTGCTCCAGGGAGCCGTCGCGGAAGGCCGTCCAGAACACGAGCGTCGCCGACACCACCATCACCAGGGCGACCAGCACCGCCATCAGCACGGCGAGGTCGTTCATGCCGGACAGCACGCCCTCCGTGTACACCCGGACGAACATCACCACGCCCATCAGCCCGACCAGCAGCCCCACCGTGACCAGGCTGAGCTTCGACCCCGCCGACAGCTTCGGCCAGTCCAGCTGCCGCTTGGCGTTCTTGTGCTGGCGCTGGTTGTGGCCTAGGTGGTGCAACGCCGTCGCCGCGCCGCCGGTGGCCAGCACCGAGATCACGATGCTGATCGCCAGCGGCAGGCCGAGCGGGTCGCTCCAGTCGACGTTGAACACGGAACTGGCCAGCCACAACATGATCGGCAGGTCGACCACCGTCACCGTGAGCAGCGTCAGCACTCGCGTCACGCGGCCGACGCGGCGGTGGCGCAGGCTGCCGCGCAGCTGCTCCAGCTCGATCAGCCGGTCGATCAGCTCGGCGCGGGCCTGCGCCTCGCCGACGGTCAGGTTCTGGCCGTGCGGGCCCACGACGTGGCCGTCCATCGCGCGGGTGGAGCGGTAGGTCAGCTCCTGCACGCGCGCGAGGAGCAGATCGCCGGCGGGCGCCTCGGCGCGCGGCCGCGGCTGGGGCAGTGGCAGGTTTCTCGTCTGGTCGGTGCTGGTCATGGCCGTGCCTCCTGGTCTGGCTACGAACTCGGGCCGGTGCCCTGGTACGTGATCTCCACCCGCCTCATCCGGGCCGCCGCCGCTTCGTCGAACCGCCCGCCGGTCATCGCGGTGACCCCGGGTTCGGTGCCGGTGCCGGTGGCGTCGACCCGCTGGGTCACGCCGGCCCCGGTGAGCGCGCCGGCGACGGCACGCGCTCGTTGTTCCGCCAGTTCCCGCCGCCCCGCGTCGGTCGACCCGGGCGGGTCGGCCGCGAAGCCGCGGACGGTGACCGGCGCGTTCGACCGGCCGGCCGTGATGCTGCCCGCCAGCGACCGCAGCAGGTCGCTGGCGGATTCGGAGAGCACCGCGGAGTCCCCGGCGAAGCCGAGCGCGGCGTCCGAAACCGTGGTGGTGACCTCGCCCCGCGGGCCGGTCACCGACGTCACCCCCGGCACGGGCACGACCGGCGTCGCCGCGGTGGCCCGCGACGGCTCGGCCGGCACCCGGCTCTGGTCGACGTCGCAGGCGGCCGCCCCGGCCGCCCGGCAGATCGCCTGCCAGTACGCGCCCAGCCGGTCGCGCGCCGGCGCGGGCAGCGGCGGCTGCGGCCCGGCGACCGACCCGAGCCCGGCGAAGACGACGTGCCAGCCGTCCAGCCGCGGCAATTGCCGGGCCGCGGTCAGCTGCCCGGCGACGGCCGCCGGGTCCGCCGCCCAGCCGACCTGCCGAAGGTCGAAGGCCCCGCCGGTGCTCAGGCCGCTGCTGTCCACGACCAGGGTCCCGGCGGGCACGCCGCGGACGGCGTCGGCGATGCCGGCGAGCAGGTCGAGCCCGCTCTTGCGCGCCACCGTGGCACCGATCGCGTCGACGGCGCTCGCCACGTTCCGGTCGATCAGCGACGGCCGGGAAAGGCCGTGTTCCAGGGAACCGTCGGCCCGCCGCGGAGTGAGCACGACCGAGCGCCGGTCCCCGCCGTCCGCGGCCGAGATCAGCACGACGCTGCTCTTGCCCGAGCCCTGCTGCGAGACGTTCCCGCTGTTCGCGGCGTCGCGCAGCACGGCGAGAACGGCATCGGTGACGGCGGCCCGCGGCTCGTTCGCCGTCCCGCTGACGACCACGACCACCCGGTCCCCACCGGTGGGGACGATGTTCCGCGCGGGCACCGCGCAGCCGCCCACGACGGCGCCGAGGACCATCATCCCGGCAAATGCCGTCCGAGTGACACGTACCGGCCGCGATGTCGCCTTCCGCAGGCTGAGCGGGGTGTTCTTGAGCTGCATGACGACCTCCCGACGGTCGATGACGCAAACTCAGGTTGGCATTTGCCCTGTAACAATGTCAATTGACAATGCGATGACAAGTGGAAGCGGTCCCTGGTCGACGCCCTTTGTGTGATCAGAGAGCGCTGAACGCCGGAGTCAAACGGGCCGAATGGAGCAACTTCGCGGCCCCGTTGCGACGGGTGGCGGGATCGCGACGCGCAAGTGCCATGCGGAGAAGGGCAAGTGACATCCGAGGGGTAGGCTGAGGCGATGGCGAGATACGACGCCACCGTCGAGGGCGTCCGGAGCGTCTTCCTCAAGCTGAGGACGCGCAGCGGGCTCACTGTCGAGCGCCTCGACGCCACCGAGGTCGACGTCCGCCTGCTCGCCGAGCTGCCCGCCGTCCGCCGCCGCGTCCGGGAGACCGGCGCGTCCGAGGGCGAAGCGATCGTCCACGTCGTGACCGCGGCCGTCGCCGCGCTCGACCCGGCCGACCTCCTGATCGCGGACGCCGCGCTGGCCCTCGGTGTCCTCCGCGCGCGCGTGGGCACGCACCCCGAGGTCGAGCGCCTCTACGCCGACGACCTCGGCGAGCGCCGCCGCGCGCTGGCGGAGGGGTGGGACGCCCTGCACGCGCTGGTCGGCGTCTCGAGCGAGTACCCGCCGCCGACGGTCCGCAGCCTCCGCGGCTCGATCGAGACCCGGACGCTGGGCGTGCTGGCCGAACGCTGCGTCCACGACGTCGAGCCCGTGGTGGCCGAGCCCGCCGGCGACACCGTGGGTGCCGTCGTGGTGGTCGGCAGCGCCGTGACCGACCACGTCGTGGTTTCCGACGAGCTGCCCGACGTCGGCGAGGCCGTCCAGGCGCAGTCGTTCGACGTGCACCCGGGCGGGAAGGGCCTCCTCCTCGCGGTTGCCGGTCGCCGCCTCGGCCTCGACGCGCGGCTCGTCACCGCGATCGGCGGCGACTCCCAGGCCCGGGACCTGCTGCAGTTCATGCGCAAGGAAGGCCTGTCGACCGCGCTGGTCAAGGAAACCCCCGGCGTCGCCAACCCGCGTGCCCTGGTGCTCGTGAGCCAGACCGGCGAGACCCGGTACCTCGGCTGGATGAACAAGGACGAAGTTTCGCTGTCCAGAGAGGACCTTCGCGCGTCGCGTGTCCGGGACGCGATGGCCGAGGCGGACGCCGTGCTGGTCACCCTCGAACCGCCGATGGACACGATCAAGTGGGCGCTGTCGGCCTCGGCCGCGCAGGCGCGGAAACCCCTGGTGCTGTTGCAGGCTTCGCCGCCCCGCACCGCTCCGCAGCAGCTCTACCGGCTCCTGCGCGGGGTCGACTACCTCGTCGGCCGCGAAGGCGAGCTGCGCCGGCTGCTGTCCGATCCGGACAGTCCACAAACGATCGACGAGCTGGCCCGCTCGCTGCTCGCCCTCGGGGTGGGCGCGGTCTGTGTTGTCGAGAACTTTGGTTGTAGTATCCGCTCGAGCGTGATCTCCCGCGACATCGAGGGCCCGCCGGTCCCGCTCGACGACGCTCCAGGCGTGCGCGAAGCTTTTTCCGCGGCGCTGATCCAAAAACTCATTCAAGAGGGTGCCGGCCGGAGCCGCGAGGAAGCCCTGCACTGGGCGATCGCGGCGATGGCGACGAACCCGACCCTCGACGAGATCGCCGACTCGATGCCGGGTCTCGAGGAGGTCGAGCGAACCCTCGAGACCGAACAGACCATGGAGACACCGTGACCGGATCAGTGGTGCACCAGCTGGAGGGAGCGGAGGGGGCGTTCCGCGCGATCGTCCTCGACGGCGGGCCCGGGTGGATGAACCCGCCGAGCGCGGCGGTGTACGGCACGCCGTCGAACGGCTGCCCCGTCCGCATCCACTCCCGGTGCCTCTACGGCGAAATCTTCGAGTCGACGAACTGCGACTGCCGGTGGCAGCTGCAGGAATCCCTCCGCATCATCCGGAAGCACGGCTCGGGCGTGCTGGTGTACCTCGACCAGGAAGGCCGCGGCGCCGGCTTGTTCGCGAAAGCGGAGGGCTACGAGCTGTCGCAGAAGCAGGGCCTGGACACCTTCGCGAGCTACGCGGCACTCGGCTACAAGGCCGACAGCCGGTCTTACGAGGACGCCGCGGCCCTGCTCGCGCAGTTCGATCTCACTTCGGTGCAGCTGCTGACCAACAACCCCGCCAAGATCTCGGCGCTCGAGGCGGCGGGCATCCAGGCGGAGATGCGCCAGCTGGTGCAGCCGGACCCGAGCCGCGAGACGGTGCGGTACCTGGCGGCCAAGGAAGTGCACGGGCACGCGATCCTCCCGCGGCCCGCCTGAGCCTCCCTGTCGATTCCGGGTGCGCTCGTTCGACGCACCGGTGTACGCACCCGGAACCAGGAGGATCCATGACGCTGCTCGCAGGCAAGAACGCCGTCGTCTACGGCGCCGGCGGCCGGATCGGCTCGGCCGTCGCCGCCGCGTTCGCCGAGGAAGGGGCCACCGTTTTCCTCGCCGGCCGGACGCTGTCCCGGCTGGACGAGGTGGCCGGGCGGATCCGGGCCGCCGGTGGTGCGGCCGAGACCGCCGAAGTCGACGCCCTCGACGAGCGGGCCGTCGACGAGCACGCCGACGCCGTCGCCGCGCGGGGTGGGCTGCACGTGTCGTTCAACCTCATCTCGCACGGCGACGTCCAGGGCACGCCGTTGGCCGACATGGCGCTAGCGGACTACGAACGGCCGGTGCTGACCGCCGTGCGCACCCAGTTCCTGACCGCCCGCGCGGCGGCCCGGCACATGATCGGGCAGCGGTCCGGCGCCATCCTGCTGTTCGGCGGGGCGGGGGAGCCGATGCGCGAGTTCGCCGTCGGCGGGCTGCAGGTGGCCTTCCACGCGCTCGAGGCGATGCGCCGCCAGCTCGCCGCCGAGCTGGGGCCGCACGGGATCCGGACGGTGACGCTGCGGACGGGCGGCATCACGGAGGTGCTCCCGGCCGGCTTCCCGGGCCGCGACGCGATCGAGGCGAACATCGTCGGCAAGACGATGCTCGGCCGCGCGGCCACCTTGGCGGACGTCGGCGCGGTGGCGGCGTTCGTCGCGTCCGACCGCGCCCGCACGATGACGGCGGCCACGGTCAACGTCAGCTGCGGTGCCTTGGTGGACTAGCGGCGGGACGAGATCTGCTGGACCGCCCAGGCGTTGCCGTCCGGGTCGGTGAAGAAGACGAAGCCCACGTTGTCCAGGTCGGCCTTCCCGTCCCAGGGACCCGCGCCGATGACCTGGATCTCGCCCGCGTCGACCCCGCGTTCCAGCAGTTCCGCGTGCGCCTTCGGGAGGTCCTTGACGACGAGCTGCAGGCCCTTCAGCGACCCCGGCGGCATGTCCGGCACCGCGCCCTTGCCGATCACCACCGAGCAGCCCGAGCCCGGTGGGGTCAGCTGGACGATCCGGACGCCGTCCGCGGGCGCCACGTCGTGGTCGAGGGTGAACCCGAGCTGATCGGCGTAGAAGGCTTTGGCGCGGTCGATGTCGGACACCGGCACCACGACCACTTCGAGCGTCCATTCCATGGGGGAGACGCTACTCGGCCGAAGCCCCGCGCTGCTCGACCACGAGGCGCTGGTGACGGGCCGCGCGGACCCGGTCACCGCAGGTCGTGGAGCACCAGCGGCGGCGGGCGTGCTCCCGGAAGAAGAAGCGGACGCAGCCGTGGGCCTCGCACGGGCGGACCAGCCGGCCGAGGTCGCCGCCGACGACGTCGATCGCGTCGCGAGCCAGCGCCGCGACCGCCTCGTCGACGGTGCCCGGCCGGGTGCTGCGCCACTCGCGCAGCGGGCCGCCCCGCCAGACGAGCTGGGGTGCGGCGGCGTCGGCGCGGGCGGCCGCGTTCACCACCGCCACGGCGGCGGCGTCCGGGACGCGGTCGTCCGCCAGCGCGGCCAGCAGCTCGCGGACGGCGCCGCGCAGTTCGGCGAGGCGCGCCACGTCGGCCGGCCCCAGTGGTGCCGCCGCCAGTTCGCGCCGGCGCAGCCAGGCCGCGGCGCCGTGCGGTTCGGCGAGGTCGTCGACGTCGCCGTTCGCGCTCGACCGCCGGGTGTTGACCAGCGCCAGCGCGGGCGAGCGGTCCTCGCCGGGTGCCGCAGTGACCACATCCGCCTCCCGAATCCGGTGCCCGGTTTTCCCCGGCCCGTTGACAGCCTACCTGTCTCATGGATAAATAAAAAAGTAACCATGAGACGCAGGAGGAACCGATGGTCACCGTGCACCACCGCCACGCCACCGTCGCCGGGCACCGGCTCTTCTACCGGGAGGCCGGGCCCGCGGACGCACCCACGATCGTGCTGCTCCACGGGTTCCCGACGAGTTCGCACATGTTCCGGCACCTCATCCCGGCGCTGGCCGACCGCTACCACGTCGTCGCGCCCGACTACCTGGGCGCCGGCGCGTCCGACGCCCCCGACGTGGCCGAGTTCGCCTACACCTTCGACGCGCTCGCCGACCTCACGCTCGGCCTGCTCGACGAGATCGGCCTGACCCGGTTCGCGCTCTACATCCAGGACTTCGGCTCGCCGGTCGGCCTGCGCATCGCGGCCGCCAACCCGGATCGGGTCACGGCGATCGTCACGCAGAACGGCAACGCCTACGTCGAAGGGCTCGGCGCCGGGCTGCCGCAGAAGCTCGCCGCCGGCACGCTGACCGAGGACGACCTGCGCGCGATGGTCACCCTGGAAGCCACCAAGGCGCAGTACCTCGACGGCGTGCCCGACCCGTCGCTGGTCAGCCCGGACGTCTGGATCCACGACCAGGCCCTGCTCGACCGGCCCGGTGCCGCGCGGATCCAGCAGGCGCTGCTCGCGGACTACCACCACAACATCGGCCTCTACCCGAAGTTCCACGAGTACTTCCGGAGCAGCCGCGTGCCGCTGCTCGCCGTCTGGGGCGCCAACGACGAAATCTTCGTCGCCGCCGGCGCCCGCGCCTACGCCCGCGACCTGCCCGACGCCGAGATCCACCTGCTCGACTCGGGGCACTTCGCGCTGGAGACACACCTGGACGCCATCGCCGGCTACATCCGCGGGTTCCTCGGGCGCGTGCTGGCGGGCTGACCGCGCTCAGCGCCAGCCGTCGTCGCCGAAGCCGAGGGTCACCGGGCCGCGGCGGGTGCCGGCCACCGTCTCCGACGGCAGGACTTCGTCCAGGAACCCGTAGTCCGGGCGGCGGGTGCGCGCGTGCCACTCGGCGATCTCGTGCCAGCCGGGGGCGGCGAGCGCCCCGCCGAAGTGCTGGACCGACAGGCTCGCGGTCAAGCACGCGAAGCGGAGCCGCTCCGCCAGCGGCCAGCCCGTCAGCGTCGCGGCGACGAACCCCGCCCCGAAGACGTCGCCCGCGCCCGTCGCGTCGAGGACGTCCACCGGCAGGGCCGGGACCGCCGCCGTTTCGCCCGTCGTGCCGTCGACCGCCAGCACGCCCGCGCCGCCGCGGGTGATCACCGCGATCGGGACCAGGTCCGCCAGCTTCGCCAGCGCCGCTTCCGCGGTGTCCGTGCGGGTGTAGGCCATCGCTTCGACATCGTTCGGCAGGAACGCGTGGCAGCACCCGAGCTGGTCGAGCAGCGCCGCCGACCAGGCCTCGGACGGGTCCCAGCCCACGTCGGCGAAGACCAGGCTGCCGGTCTGGTGCGCGGTGTGGACCCACTCCGCGGTGTCGAGGCCGATGTGCGCGACGGTCGCGCGGCTCAGCGGCGGCGAGCCCGCCAGCTCCGCGACCGGGACCGGCGGCGCGTGGCCGTGGGTGACCATCGCGCGGTCGCCGGCGTAGGCGAGTGAGACCGTGACGGGGGAGTGCCACTCCGGGAACCGCCGCGAGCGGGACAGGTCGATGTGCTCCTGGCGCGCGAGGACGTCCCAGCAGTAGCGCCCGTAGACGTCGGTGCCGAAGGCGGCCGCCAGCGACGTCCGCAGGCCGAGGCGGCTCAGCGCGACGGCGAAGTTCGCGATCCCGCCCGGTCCGGAGCCCATGCCGCCCGTCCACACCTCCGTGCCCGGCGCCGGTGGTTGTTCGAGCCCGGTGAAGACCAGGTCGAAGAACAACAGGCCGGACAGGAAGACATCGGTTTCGGGTGCGGGCTCAGCCGGCACGGGCGCCTCCACGGAAGTTCGCGCAACTGTGCGCACGAGAGTGCGTCAACCACGCAGATTTCGCAAGATCTGCGCATTCTTGGTCAGGAACTGAGCACAGTTGACTGCTATGGTCGCCGGATGCTGCCCCAGCGTCGCCACGAGCTGATCCTGCGGGCCCTCCGCGCGGAGGGGCCGGCGCCGGTCGGCGCGCTGGCCGAGCGGCTCGGCGTCAGCCACGCCACCGTGCGCCGCGACCTGGTGCGGCTCGACCGCGAAGGCCGGCTGACCCGGGTCCACGGCGGCGCGATGGCGGCGGCCGGCGACGCCGAGCCGTTCGCGCCCGCCGCCGACCACGCCGACGAGAAGGAAGCCGTCGCCCGGCGCGCGGCCGCGCTCGTCGCCGACGGCGACACCGTGCTCCTCGACGTCGGCACCACCGCGCACCGGCTGGCGCGGCACCTGCGCGACCGCCCGCTGACCGTGATCACCAGCAGCCTCGCCGTCTACGAAGAGCTGAAGGACGCCAACGACGTCGAGCTCGTCCTGCTCGGCGGCGTCGTCCGGCGCGGGCAGCACTCGATGGTGGGGTTCCTGACCGAGGACGCGCTGCGCCAGGTGCGCGCCGGCACCGTCTTCCTCGGCGCGAGCGGCGTCCGCTGCGACGGCCACGTGATGGACTCGACGGTCGTCGAGGTGCCGGTGAAGCGCGCGATGGTCGCCGCGGCGGACCGGGTGGTGCTGCTCGCCGACGCCGGCAAGTTCCCCGGGACCGGGCTGGCGAAGGTCTGCGGGCCGGACGCGCTCGACGTGGTCGTCACCAGCGCCGGGGCCGACGAACCGACCTGCGCCGCGCTGGCCGACGCCGGGGTCGAGGTGCTGCGGTGAAGCTGGCCATCCTCGGCGGCGGCGGGTTCCGCGTGCCGCTGGTGCACGGCGCGCTGCTGCGCGACGGCGGCGTCACGGACCTGGTGCTGCACGACGTCGACGCCGGGCGGCTCGCCGCGATCGCGCGGGTCCTCGCCGAGCAGGCCGCCGGGGTGGCGGGTGCGCCGCGGGTGCGCGTGGCGACGGACCTCGCCGACGCACTGTCCGATGTGGACTTCGTGTTCTCCGCCATCCGGGTCGGCGGCCTGCGCGGGCGGCGGCTGGACGAGCAGCTCGCGCACGCGGAAGGCGTGCTGGGCCAGGAAACCGTCGGTGCGGGCGGGATCGCGTACGGCTTGCGGACGATCCCGGTCGCGGTCGAGCTGGCCCGGCTGATCGGCGAACTGGCGCCCCGCGCGTGGGTCATCAACTTCACGAACCCGGCCGGGATGGTCACCGAAGCGATGGCCGCGCACCTCGGCGGCCGGGTGCTCGGCATCTGCGACTCGCCGGTGGGGCTGTGCCGCCGCGTCGCCGGGGCGCTCGGCGTCGACCCGGCGAAGGCGTGGTTCGACTACGCGGGCCTCAACCACCTGGGCTGGCTGCGCGCGGTCCGCGTCGGCGGCGAAGACGTCCTGCCGCGGCTGCTCGCCGACACCGGGGCGCTGGAGTCGTTCGAGGAGGGGAAGCTCTTCGGCGCGCCCTGGCTGCGCGCTTTGGGAGCCGTGCCGAACGAATACCTGCACTATTACTACTTCGCCCGCGAGGCAATGGGCTCTGCGTCACGCGGCGCGCTTCTCCTGGAGCAGCAACGGGATTTCTACGCGGAACCATCGCTGGCGTCGTGGGATCGCACCCGTTTGGAACGGGAAGCGACGTACATGGCCGAAACGCGCGAGGGTGAGCGTGACGACCTCGAGGGCGGCGGGTACGAGAACGTCGCGCTGGCGCTGATGCGCGCGATCGCGCACGGCGAGCGCGCGAACCTGATCCTCAACGTGCGCAACGGATCCGCGCTCCCGGGCGTGCCGGCGGACGCGGTCGTCGAGGTGCCGTGCGTCGTCGACGCGAACGGTGCGCGCCCGCTCGCGGTTTCACCGCTGCCCGGCCACGCGCTGGGCCTGGTGATCGCGATCAAGGCCGTCGAGCGGGCGACGATCGAAGCGGCGACGACGGGTTCACGCGAGGCGGCGCTGCGGGCGTTCGCCCTGCACCCGCTGATCGACTCGGTTCCCGTGGCGCGGCGGCTGCTCGACGCCTACGCCGCCGCGCACCCGGAACTCGGTTACCTGGCCTAGACCGCGGCCATCGCGTTGAACTCCGCTTCGGCCTCGTCGCGCTCGACGTACAGCGACCACGCCTGGTCGGCGATGTCGTCCGGGTTCAGCGTCCCGGCGGTGAACCCGTGGTCCTGCGAGGTGAACACGCGGTGGATGTCGCCGCGCTCGATGAGGCCGCCGATGGTGAGCGCGCCGGCGTAGACGCCCTTCTCGCGCAGGGCCGCGTGCAACGTCAGGACGTACATCCGCAGCGCCGCCGAGGCCGGGGCGAGGCTGCCGAGCATCGGCATCGGGTGCTTGCCGCTCAGGCCGCCGGCGAACAGCAGGGCGCCCGAGCCGCGTTCCAGCATCGGCGGCAGCGCCGCTTTCACCAGGTTCGCGGCCGGCAGCATGAAGTTCTCGAACGGCGTGCGCAGGTCGTCCGGCCCGGCTTCGGTGAGCGGTTTGATGCCCGGGCCGGCGGTCGCGTCGGCCGGGCCGAAGTACACCGTGTCGATCTCGCCGGCGTCGGCCGTGATCCGGACGAGGACGTCGCGGAGCTGGGTTTCGTCGGTGACGTCGGCGGTGTAGGTGTGCGTGGGGATCCCGGTCAGGGCCTCGCGGTACGCGTCGTGCCGCGTGGCGGTGCGGGAAACCAGCGCCGTGGTGAAGCCTTCGCGGCCGAAGCGGCGGGCGATCGACAGGCCGAGCCCGGGGCCGACACCCAGGACGGCGATCACTTTCGGCAAGGGAACCTCCTCTGAGAGAAACTTGAGACTGTCCTCAAGTTAGTCAGAAGTTGAGGGTGCCGTCAACTTGGCTCCGATGTGCGGCGAATGTCGTCACGGGTTGCGGCCACCGGCCGAACGCGCGCCCGGACTGCTGCTCCAAGCGGGTAGAACCTGTTTCAGTTTCGGGGCTGTCCCGACACGATGACCTTCGCCGTTCCGCGAGCGAGGAGTGCGCCATGGATGCCGACCTGACCCGCCGCCAGATCCTGCGCGGCACCGCGGCGGGCGTGGGCCTCGCGGCGACGTCCGCGCTCGCCGCGCCGTCCGCGGCGAATGCGGCGCCGGTGGGCGAGTACGACGTCGTCGTGGTCGGGTCCGGCGCGGCGGGCATGACCGCCGCGCTGACGGCGGCCAAGCGCGGGCTGAGCGTCGTCGTGGTCGAGAAGGCGCCGACGTTCGGTGGCTCCGCAGCCCGGTCCGGCGCCGGCATCTGGATCCCGAACAACCCGGTGCTGCTCGCCGCCGGCGTGCCGGACACGCCGGCGAAAGCCGCGCAGTACCTCGCCGCCGTCGTCGGGCCGGACGTGCCGGCCGCGCGCCAGGAAGCCTTCCTGCGCAACGGTCCCGCGATGATCGCGTTCGTCCTGGCGAACAGCCCGCTGCGGTTCCGCTTCATGGACGGCTACAGCGACTACTACCCGGAGCTCCAGGGCGGCCTGCCGAACGGCCGCTCGATCGAGCCGGACCAGTTCGACGGCAACCTGCTGGGCGCGGAGCTGGCGCACCTGAACCCGCCCTACCTGGCGACGCCCGCCGGGATGGTCGTGTTCAGCGCGGACTACAAGTGGCTCAACCTTGCCGCGGTCAACGCCAAGGGGGCCGCGGTCGCCGCCGCCTGCCTGGCCCGCGGCACGGCCGCCGCGCTCGCCGGGCAGAAGCCGCTCACCATGGGGCAGTCGCTCGCCGCCGGGCTGCGGGCCGGGCTGCTCGCGGCGAACGTGCCGGTGTGGCTGAACACCCCGCTCGTCGACCTGAACATCGAAAACGGCGCGGTCACCGGGGTTCTGGTCCCGCAGGGGCTGGTGCGGGCGCGGCGCGGCGTGATCGTCGGCTCGGGCGGGTTCGAGCACAACGCCGGGATGCGGGCGCAGTACCAGCGTCAGCCGATCAGTACCGATTGGACGGTCGGCGCGAAGGAGAACACCGGCGACGGCATCCGGGCCGGCCAGCGCGCCGGCGCGGCGCTCGACCTGATGGAGGACGCCTGGTGGGGCCCGGCCATCCCGGTACCCGGCGACCCGTACTTCTGCCTGGCCGAGCGCACCCTGCCCGGCGGGCTGCTGGTGAACCAGGCCGGGCAGCGGTTCGTGAACGAAGCCGCGCCCTACAGCGACGTCGTGCACACCATGTACGACAAGAACCCGACGGCGCCGGACATCCCCGCGTGGCTCGTCGTCGACCAGAACTACCGGAACAAGTACCTGTTCCGCGACATCCTGCCGCTGCTGCCGTTCCCGGATTCCTGGTACGCGGCCGGTGCCGTGTTCAAGGCCTCGACCATCCCGGACCTCGGCGCGAAGATCGGCGTTCCCGCCGCCGCGCTGAAGTCCACTGTGGACCGGTTCAACGCGCTCGCGCGGTCCGGTGTGGACAGTGACTTCCACCGCGGCGCGAGCGCGTACGACCACTACTACACCGACCCGCTGGTGCTGCCCAACTCCTGCCTCGCGCCGCTGTGGGCGCCGCCGTTCTACGCGTTGCGGATCGTCCCGGGCGACCTCGGCACGAAGGGCGGCATGCGCACGGACGCCCGGGCGCGCGTGCTGCGCCCGGACGGCACGGTCATCCCCGGCCTGTACGCGGCCGGCAACGCGAGCGCCGCGGTGATGGGGCACAGCTACGCCGGCGCTGGCTCGACCATCGGCCCGGCGATGACGTTCGGCTACATCGCCGCGAGCGACGTCTAGAACTCCTTTTCCACCAAGGGGAGCACCTCGGTGCCGAGCAGCTCGATGGCCTTCATGACCTCGGCGTGCGGGACGCCGGACCAGTCCATCTGCAGCGCGTAGCGGTCCGCGCCGGTGAGTTTGCCGACCTCGATCAGCCGCTCGGCGATCTCCTGCGGGCTGCCGACGAACAACGCCTGCGCGCCGTCGGTGTACTGGTCGTACTCGGCGCGGGTCGGGACCGCCCAGCCGCGGGCGCGGGCGCCGTACTTCATCGTCTCGAGCCAGTACGGGTAGAACGTCTCCTTGGCGTCCTGCGAGTTCGGCGCGAGGAAACCGATGGCGCCCATGGTGACGTGCAGGTCTTCGCGCTGGTGCTCCCCGGCCTCGCCGGCCTGGCGGTAGAGGTCGACGAGCGGGGCGAAGCGCTCGGGACGCCCGCCGATCACGGCGTACACGACGGGCAGGCCGAGCAGCCCGGCGCGGATCGACGACTCGGGGTTGCCGCCGGTGCCGATCGAGATGCGCAGGCGACGGCCGTACGGGCGGGGCAGGATCCGGGCGTTGTCCAGCGGCGGGCGGAACTTGCCGGACCAGGTCAGCGGGTCCTCGCGGTCGATGCGCAGCAGCAGCGCGAGCTTTTCTTCGAACAGCTCGTCGTAGTCGCCGAGGTCGTTGCCGAACAGCGGGAACGACTCGGTGAACGACCCGCGCCCGGCGAGCAGTTCGGCGCGGCCGTGGCTGAGCTGGTCGAGCGTGGTGAACTGCTGGTAGACGCGGACCGGGTCCTCGGTGCTCAGGACGGTCACGGCGGAGCTCAGCGTGATCTGGTTCGTGACGCTCGCCGCGGCGGCCAGGACGGTGCCCGGGTTCGAGATCGCGTACTGGTCGAGGTGGTGTTCGCCGAGGCCGTAGAAGCCGAGGCCCAGCTCGTCGGCGAGCTTGATCCGCTCGAGGGTGTTGGCCAGCGTCTCCGCGACGGACGGCTGCTCGCCGGTCCGCGGATCCGGCGCGCGGTCGCCGAAGCTGTAGATGCCGAGTTTCATACAACGCTCAACTACTTGGCGGCCGGATTCGTTCCCTCGCCGTACCGCGCCTGGATGGCCTCGAGGTTCCGCTCGGAAAGGCGCAGGGCGGCGGCGCGCAGGCTCGAGCCGTCCACGGTGGCGAGCTCGAACACGGCGGTGACCAGTTCGCGCATCCGGGCCCGGACCTTCCCGAACGCCTCGCCGGCGTCCGCGCCGACGTCGCCGAAGAGCGTCCACCACCACCAGGAGTTGGTCGCCGAGTTGGCCACGAAGTCCGGCACCACCGGGATGCCGCGGGCGCCGAGGAGCTCTTCGGCGTCCGCGGTGACCGGCAGGTTCGCGGCCTCGACGACGAGCTTCGCGCCGATCTTGGCCTGGTTGTCGCTGTCGACGTAGTAGGAGATCGCCGCCGGCACGAGGACTTCGGCCGGCACGTCCAGCCACGCTTCCGGCGGCAGGAGCTCGTCGCCGGGCCTGAGGTGGTCGCGGTCGATCCCGCCGAAGCGGTCGCGGTGCCGCAGCAGGTTCTCGACGTCGAGCCCGGCGGGGTTGGCGACGACCCCGTGGACGTCCGAGACCCCGACGACCGGCAGCCCGGCCTCGGCGAGGAACCGCGCGGTGGCCCCGCCCATCGACCCGAACCCCTGCACGACGGCACGGCTCGGCCCCGCGTACCCGAGCAGTTCGAGCCCGGTCAGCGTGGCCTGCGCGACGCCGAGGCCGCCGACCAGCTCGTCGAGCCCCAGCCCACCGACCTCGATCCGGAAGGCGTCGGCGAGCCGGGCGGTCGCCGCTTCGCGGTCTTCGAGCAGCGGGTAGACGGCCTGGACGGGGCTGAGCAGCCCGATCTCGGCGAGCACGCCGTCGATGACGTCCTGGCGCAGCCCGAGGTCTTCACCCATGGTCCAGTACCGCTCGATCAGCGGGCGCATGGCGTGCAGGTAGCGGGCGACGACGTCGCGGGCGCGCTCGTCGTACGGGTCGAAGTCGATGCCGCCCTTGGCGCCGCCGAGCGGGACGTACCGGCCGGCGGGGTCGTAGTTGAGGCCCTCTTTGAGCGTCATGCCCCGGGCGAGGCCGCGGACTTCGAAGAGGCTGCACCCGCGGCGCATCCGGAGCCCGCCGCTGGCGACGCCTCGCACGAGCCGGTCGATCACCAGGTAGCCGCGGCACCCGGTGACGGGATCGGTCCACGCCACTTCGAGGAGCGCGGTCACCCGAGCTCCTGCCGCACGGCCTGCTCGACCCACCGCACACAGTCGGCGGCGGTGACGGACCCCGTCTTCGCGACGACTTGGACGGCCAGCCCGTCGAGCAGCGAGGTCAGCCGCCAAGCGGCCCCTCGCGGGTCTTCGCACCGGAAGACCCCGGTTTTCACGCCCTCGGTGATCAGCGCGACGACGGCGTCCCGCCACCGCTGATCCAGCCGCTGCAGAACGGCCCGCAGTTCGGCGTCCCGCATGGCGGCGGCTTGCGCTTCGATCCAGAGCTGCCAGTTGTGCCCGGAATGGGCGGGCCCGTAGAGCGTGAGAACGGCTCGGAGCCGGGCATCGGCGGGACCACCGCGGGCCAGCTCGTCGCGAAGGGTGGCGAGAGCGGTTTCGGTTGCCTGGCGGAAGGCTTCGATGATGAGGGCTTCGAGGGTGCCGAAGTGGTAGAAGATCAGCGCGGTGCTGACATCGAGAACTTTGGCGACATCGGCGGCCCGGACACCGGCGATCCCCCGATCGCGGATTTGCCCAAGGGCGGCCCCGACAATCTCCTCCCGCCGGACGGCGACCGCCTTGCGCATCATGCGGGTCACGGTACCGAGGGGGTGGGGGTGTGGGGAGACGACGAAGGGCGGGTTTGCGTTCTGGGGGTGGGGATTTGGTTCGTTGGCGGGCTTCGCGTGAGCCCGCTGGCGGGCTGCCGGCCGGCGGTGGCTGGTGGGTCGCGGGCCCACTTGGGGTGGGCCGCCGACGGGTTGGGCTGCCGGAGCGGTTGAACCGGTGGGTCGGGCTGTGGGGTGCCGGAGCGGTTGGGCTGGTGGGTCGGGCTGTGGGGTGCCGGTGCCGTCGGGCATGGGCTGTCGGGACGGTAGCCGTGGCAGCGGGCTTCGGTGCCGGGGCGGCGGGGCTGCGGGTGCGGGCTGCCGGGATGACTGCGGCTGGAGCGGGGGGGGCGGGCCCGTTTGCTCCGGTGGCTCGTCGGCCTGCACGGCCCCGCTGGCCCGCTGCCCGGTAGAGGGGACGACGGTCCGGTCGGTCCCGCTCCGGCGGACCCGCGTGCCCGCTCGCCCCGCCGGCCAGCTCCGCGTGTCGGCTCGCTCCGCCGGCCCGGACAGCTGAGGTGGTCTGTCCGCCCCTGCGGCCCCGGGTGCCCAGGCCTGCCCCGGACCGCCCGGCGGCTCCGCGTGCCCGCTCGCTCCGCCGGCCTGGACGGCCTCGCTGGCTCGCCTGCCCCTGCGGCCCGCGGCCTGTCCGCCCCCGAGGCCACGGGTGGCCCGGCCTGCCCCGGTCTGCTGCGCCGGACCGCCCGGTGCGCCGGCCTGCCTGCTCCGCCAGTCCGGGCGGCTGCGCCGGCCCGCCTGCTCCGCGGCACCGGGCGGCCCAGCCTGCCCCCGCCGAAGCGGCGGCCCCGCTTGGTGTGCTGGCATGCCTGCCCCGCGGCCTCGGGTGGCCCGGCTGCTCCGGCCGGCTGAGCCGAACCGTCCCGCCGAAGCGGCGGCCCCGCTCGGTGTGCCGGCCTGCCTGCCCCGCGGTCCTGGGCGGCCCGGCCTGCTCCGGTTGGCTGCGCCGGACTGTCCCGCTGGAGTGGCGGGGTGGCGGGTGGTTGCGCTGGACCGGCCCGGTGGGGTGGCGGGGTGGCGGGTGGTTGCGCTGGACCGGCCCGGTGGGGTGGCGGGGTGGCGGTTGCGCCGGACCGGCCCGCTGGAGTGGCGGGGAGACGGGCGGCTGCCCCGGGCCGCCCCGCTGGAGCGGCGGGGCGGTGGGGCGACGGGCTGTCAAGCCTTCCACTCCGGGTTGCGGCCCAGGTAGCGCAGCAGGGCTGAGGCTGCGTCGTCGTTGGCCGGGCCCTCCAGGGCCGGGGCGTAGGCGAAGCCGCGGAGGGGTTCGGCCAGTTGCTTGGCTACCGGGAGGAGGGACTCCGCCAGTTCCTGGGTCAGTGGGGACTGCTGGCCCGAGGCCTTCGCGATGTCCCAGGCGTGGATCGCCGCGTCGAGGGCTGCTGCTCCGACCGCTACCGGGGCGGGGAGGGCGCCCTGGGGGAGGGGGGTGGGGACCGCTGGTGCGTCCGGGGTGACCGTCGCGAAGGCGGCTGCTGCGGCCGACAGGGTGGGCTCGAGGAAGTCCGCGGGCTTGGTGGTGAGGGTGCCCGACGGGGAGAACGGGTCGAAGTCCGGGCCGCCGGTGCCGGTGATGAAGGCTGCGTAGCCGAGCTGGTCGCCTGCTGCGTGCTGGAGGACCTGGGTGATGGTCCACTCCGAGCACGGGGTCGGGGCCGACCAGTCCGTGACGCCCTCGATCACCGTGCGGAGGGCTTCGTGGGACTGGGCCAGGATCGGCCACGGCGTTGCCGGGCGCAGGCCGGCGAAGAACTGGCGGATGTCCGCCACCAGGACCTCCGGGGTTTCGTGCGCCGCGTAGTGGCCGGCTGCGTCGCGGGGGCCGCCGGAGGTTGCCGTTGCGTCGTAGGTGTTCCAGCTCACGATGTTCGCGTGGTCGCGGTCGGCGAAGCGGCGGATCGACTGGAAGTCGCCCGCGAACATCGCCAGGGCCGTCGGGACCGTCGTGGGGCCCTCCGGCTCGGCCTTGCGGTGCGCGTCCTCGTAATAGAAGCGGATCGACGAGCCCGCCGTGCCGGTCAGCCAGTACAGCGCCACGTTCGCCACGACGAAGTCCGCGTCCAGGTGCTCGCCGAACAGCTGGGCGTTCCACGCCAGCAGGCCGAGCGGGGAGTCCGCCAGCGCGAACGCCAGCGTGTGCGGCTGCTGGCTGTGCAGCGTGTTGAACGAGAACATGTTCTCGTAGAACCACTGGAGGTGCGCCAGCGCGGCCTGGTCGGCCTCGCTCAGGTCCGCCATCTCGGCCGGGTCGCCGGACGGGAACGAGAACAGCTGCGTCACGTGCACCCCGACGACCTTCTCCGGCGCCAGTCTGCCGATCTCCGGCGAGATCATCGACCCCGCGTCGTTGCCCGCCGCGCCGTACGACTCGTAGCCGAGGCGGCTCATCAGCTCGGTCCACGCCGCCGCCGTGCGGTGGGTGCCCCAGCCCGACGACTTCGCCGGGCCTGAGAAGCCGAAGCCCGGCAGGGACGGGATCACCAGGTGGAACGCCGGCTCGTCGGCCGACTCCGGCTCGGTCAGCGGGCCGATCACGTCCAGGTACTCCGCGATCGAACCCGGCCAGCCGTGCGTCAGCACCAGCGGCGTCGCGTCCGCCCGCGACGACCGGACGTGCAGGAAGTGGATGGTCTCGCCGTCGATCTCCGTCACGAACTGCGGGTGCGCGTTCAGCCGCGCTTCGAAGGCCCGCCAGTCGAACTCGCCCAGCCAGTGCTCGGCCAGCCCGCGGACGCGCTCGTTCGTGACGCCGTACTCGGCGGGCAGGTCGTCCGGCCACAGCGCCCCGCGCAGGCGGCTCTGCAGGTCGTCCAGCTTGGCCTGGGGGATCTCGGCGCGGAAGGGGCGGATGGCGGGGACGGTCATTGCTGGCTCCTCGGGAAGACTGGAACGGAATGCTTCGTTCCGAACCGTACCAGAGCGGAACGATCCGTTCCAGTGCTAATCTGCACCCATGCCCGAGACAGCCCTGCCCGGCCGCCGCGGCCAGGCCGCCCGCAACGACGTCGTCATCCTCGATGCCGCCCGCCAGGTCTTCCTCGTCGACCCGAAGGCGCCGATCTCGCACGTGGCCGAGCGCGCCGGCGTCGGCATCAGCGCGCTCTACCGGCGGTACCCGAGCAAGGAGGTGCTGCTCTGCCGGCTCTGCCACGACGGCCTCCGCACCTACATCAGCGAAGCCGAAGCCGCCGCCGACGAGCCCGACGGCTGGGCGGCGCTGACCGGCTTCCTCGGCCGGGTCGTGGACGCCGACGTGCACTCGCTGACCGTGCACCTCGCCGGCACCTTCACCCCCACGCCCGACATGGGCGCGGACGCCCAGCGCGCGAACCAGCTGACGCGGGACCTGGTCGAGCGGGCCCGGGAGAGCGGGCGCCTGCGCCACGACGCCGTCGCCGAAGACCTCGGCATGGTCCTCGAGTGCTGCGCGGCCATCCGCGTCGACGACCAGGAGCGCACCGCGCAGCTGCGGCGGCGCTACCTCGCGCTGCTCGTCGAGGGACTGGCGGCCGGCGGGCCGGATCTGCCGGGCCCGCCGCCGCGTCCGGGTGAGATGAACGGCCGCTGGCGTCCCTCCTGATGGCGGTGCCGCGCGGCGGCCGGACGGTGGTAAAGGCCGCCGGGCGGCGGTAACGAATTCCGGGATCGGGGCGACTGATCAGCGTCGGACGTCCCCGAAAAGACCACGCACGACCTGTCATAGCGGCATTCCCGGACCCGAACAGCGAGATCACGACTATGCAACGAAGCTGGCGACGGACCACGATCCTGTCCGCGGTGGCCGCACTGGCCACGACGTTTTTCGCAATCGTGCCCGCCGCGCAGGCGGACACCCCGACGAGCGCCGTCTCCGTGAGCGCCACCACGGTGCTGCCGGGGCAGACGTTCACCATCACGCAAACAATTCACAACGACCGCGATTTCACGGTGACCTTCGCGAAGGGCGCCATTTACGGAAATCCCACCGCGATCACCGACGTCGTCGACGTCGTCTCCTGCACCAACACGACGGCGGTCGGCTGCTTCCAGGCCGGCAGCAGCTACCGCGCCGCGTTCGGCGACCTCGAGGCGGGTGGCACGAAGACCACGGTGTGGACCCTGCGCGTCAAGGACACCGCGGCGCCCGGGCAGTTCACGCTGCAGCACCAGTTCGTCGGCGACAACTACTCCTTCGAGACCCTGGACGGCCCGGTCATCACCGTCGGCCAGCCGTCGACCCAGGCCGACGTCAAGGTCGCGCTCGCCGCGACCGGGCACGGCGGGCTGAACGCGCGCATCGACTACACGGTGACCGTGACGAACAACGGCCCGGCCACCGCGACCGGGATCCGCGTCGTGGCCACGTACCCCTCGGGCCTGTCCTTCGCCAGCGGCACCGGCTGCGCCCGGGTCGGCACCACCAGGAGCGTGAACTGCGACGTCGCATCGCTGGCCAGCGGGGCCTCGGCGACGGCGAAGTTCTCGGTCAACGGCGGCCTGCTCGCGCTCGGCACGTACACCACGACCGCCCAGCGGACGGCGAGTTCGCCGACGGATCCCAACCCCGCCAACGACAGCGCGGCCAAGTCGTGCTCGGCGCTCACCGGGCTCATCGTGACCTGCTGAGGGTTCGCGAGAGGTGAACCGGGCTCGTGTCCTCCGCCAGGGACGCGGGCCCGGTTCGCGTTTCAGCCCGTCGCCGTCGCGTAGAGCTTCGCGATGTCGTCGTCGAAGTAGGCGCTGTAGGAGACGTCCGGGGTGTCGCCGCCGAGTTGGTAACCGCCGATGACGCCGATGACCTCGCCGCCGGTCACCCACGGCCCGCCGCTGGTCCCGTCGGGGAAACCGGGGCAGGCGACCTGCATCTGGTAGGTGTCCGAGCGCGTGGTCGTGCCGTCGCAAACGACCGGGGAATCGGCCGTGTCGGGGTAGCCCGAAAGGGTGATTCTGTGGTCGAAACCGCGGTTCACGCCGAGTGCGTTCGCGCCGGTGAGGCTTTCCAGGGATGCCGGATTGCCGGGCTGGTGAACGGTCAAGAACGCGAAATCGAGATCCGGGTCGGCGGCTGAAGTCCAGCCGTCGGCGACGGTGATCCCGGTGACCGGCCACATTCCGAGCGGTGCGACGCCGTCGTGGTAACCGGGGGCGAACGCCATTCCGTCCTGGACGCAGTGCGCGGCCGTCAGCACCAGATCGCCGGTTCCGGAGTGGACGACGCTCGCCGAACAGAAATGGCTGCCGTTCGCGAACAACGCGCCGACCGGGGAAACGGTTTTCGCGGGCGCGGCTTTGCCCGCGGTGACCGGAACCGGGGCACCGGCGGCGTAGGCGTCGTCGGCGGCCGTGTCCGCGCCGACGGCCAGGCCGGTGCCCAGCACCAGCACCGCCGCCGCGGCCAGGGCGGCCGCCCGGAGAACCTTGATCGCCACCTCCTCAGATCACCACACCGCGGCCGGATCGGCAGCGCGCGAAGCCGGATGCACAGCGACTTCACAGCGGGTGCCCGGCAGCGGTTAGCGTCGGCGCCATGCCGGAATCGGTCACCTCGCGCGACGGGACGGTCGTCGGGTTCGAGACGCTCGGCGCCGGGCCGCCGATGGTCCTCGTCCACGGCACCGGCGCGGACCACACCCGCTGGACGGCGGTCCGCGACCGGCTCGCCGAGCGCTACCGCCTGCACCTCGTCGACCGCCGCGGCCGCGGGCTCAGCCGCGCCGAGGCCGCCGGGTACGACATCCGGCGCGAGGGCGAGGACATCGCCGCCGTGGCCGAAGCCGCCGGGGGAGACGTCTACCTGCTCGCCCACTCCTACGGCGCGTTGTGCGCGCTGGAAGCCGTCCGGCTGACGAACGCGGTCAGCCGGCTCGTGGCGTACGAGCCGCCGCGGCCCGAGCCGGGTGGTCCCGTCGTCGGACCGGACGCGCGTGCCCGCATGCGGGCCGCGGAGGACCCGGAAGAGATCCTCGAAATCTTCCTGCGGGAAGCACTCCGGCTCGCTCCGGAGGCCGTCGAGGCGATGCGAGCCACGCCGGTCTGGCCCGCCCGGGTGGCCGCCGCGCCCACGATCCCGCGGGAACTGGACGCCGTCGAGGCCGTCGTGTTCGACGAGCGGCTCGCCGGAATCGCGATCCCGGTCCGGCTGTTCGCCGGCACGGAGAGCCCGGGTTACCTCCGGCTGGCCGCCCAGGCGGTCGCGGACCGGATTCCCGGCGCCGACGTCGTGCCGCTGCACGGCCAGGCGCACCAGGCGATGGACTTCGACCCGGAGCAGTTCACCGAGGCGGTGTTCGCCTTCAGCCGGCCGTGAGACCGCGGCGGTGCGCCCACGCCGCCACCTCGGTCCGGTTGGCCAGGCCCAGCTTGGCCAGGACGCTGCGGACGTGGCTTTCCACCGTGCGCTCGGAAAGCACGAGCCGGTGCGCGATCTGCCGGTTGCTCAGCGCGCCGGCGACGAGCGCCGCGATCTCCCGTTCGCGGCCGGTCAGCGGGTCGGCCGCGGTCCGCGCCCGGTCGAGCAGTTCCGTGGCGCGCCGCAGCCAGCCCGGCATCCCGAGCCGCCGGGCCTCCTCGGCCGCTTGCCGGGCCAGGGTTTCCGCGCGCGGGAGGTCGCCGAGGACGACGAGCTCGGCCGCCAGCCGGACGCGGTTGTGCACGACGTAGGGCCGGGCGCCGAGCCGCGCGTCCCACGCGATCGCCGCCTCGAACAGCGGCACGGCTTCGTCGGGCCGGCCCAGCAACGCGGCCAGGCGGGCGGACCAGCTGCTGGAGCAGTCGCTGCAGAACGTGCCCGCGCCGGCGGAGCCGACCGGCGGCGCGTCGGCGAGCTGCTTGGCGAGCCACTCCGCGGTCTCGACGTCTTCGAACGCTTCGAGCAGCGGCAGCAGGTTCGGGCCGATCCCCGGTGACTGGCCGATGAAGTCGGGGTCGCGCAGGCGCGGGCGCAGGGCGTCGTACCCGGCCCGCGCTTCGTCGCGACGGCCGTCGAGCAGGGCGCACAGCGGACGGGAGACGATCGTGATCGGCAGCGGCGGCGCGATCGCCAGCAGCTCCTCGTACCCGGCGAGCAGCTCGGCCGGGTCGCCGAGGACCTCGGCCAGCTGCTGCGCGAACGCGAACGACATCCCGGCCGCGGACCGGTCTTCGGCCAGCTCCGCCGCCGCGAGTTCGCTCGCGAGCCGGTTCTGCGCGCGGGCCTCGTCGAACGCGCCGCGGTAGGCCGCGACCGACGCGCGCAGCCGCAGCTCGTGCCAGCGGACGAGCGGCAGCCGGGTCGTCGCGGCCAGCGCGGAGATCGCGGTGAGCTCGGCGTCGACGACGGGAACCGTGCCGACCTCGAACGCCGCGTCGAGCCGCCACTTGTGGCCCCACAGCGCCACGAGCGGCCGTCCCGTGCCGCCCAGCGCCACCGCGAGCGCGCCCAGCCGCAGCCGTTCGGCCAGCGGCAGCTCCGTCGGGCGGATCTTCAGCCGGGCGCGGACGGCGTCGAGCCGTGCCTCCTGGTCGCCGGAGAGCTCCGCGAGGGCCATCGCCTCGTCGGCGGTCGCGACGGCTTCGGTCGCCCGCCCGTAGTCGGCCGCCACGGCCGCGGACTGCGCGAGCAGCTTGGCCCGCACCGCGCGGTCCGCGTCGGGGCCGAGCCCCGCCAGCGCGGACGCGGTGAGCTCCGCCATCCCGGGCAGCAGGTCGGGCGCCGACGTGTCCCGGACGACGAGCGCCGCGGCGGCGGCCAGCGCCGGATCGGACGTCAGCTCGGCGGCTTCGCGCGCGTGGCCGAAGCCGCGCGCGAAGCGGCCCGCCCGGTACTCCGCGGTCGCGAGGTCGACGAGCAGGGCGGCCAACCCGTCGTGGTGGCCCGCGCGACGACGGCAATCGAGTGCGAGCGACAGGAAGCGCGCGGCTTCGGTGAAGGCGAGCGCGCGGGTGGCGTCCCGCGCCGCCGCTTCGGCCCAGCCCGCCGCCCGGGCCAGCGCGTCCGGCGTCGCCGCCGACCGCAGCCAGTGCCCGGCCACGACCCCCGGCTCGGCGCGGTGTTCCAGCGCGGCCGCCGTCCGGGCGTGCAGGTCCTCGCGGACGCCCTGGTCGAGGTCGGCGTAGATCCCGTCGCGCACCACGGCGTGGGCGAACCGCCGGGACCCGGCCTCGGCGGGCAGCAGCACCCCGGCGCGCACCGCGCGGTCGAGCGCCGGGACGACGTCGCCGGCCGGCTGCCCGGCGACCTCGGCGACGACGTGCGCGTCGACCTCCTCGCCGAGCACCGAAGCGATCGCCAGCAGCTCGCGCGCGCCGTCGTCGAGCCCGGCGACGGTGGTGCGGACGAGGTGCCGCAGCTCCGCCTCGCCGCCGCCGCCGGTCGCGGAGGAGCGGGCGACCGCCTTGAGGTAGAGCGGGTTCCCGCCCGAGCGCCGCAGCGCGTCGCGGGCGTCGACGGCGGCCCGGCCGACCTCGGCGAGGTAGGCCCGGACGTCGGGTTCGGTCAGCGGGGCCAGGCGCAGGCTCTCCGTCCCGGGCCGGCCGAGCAGGTCGGGCAGGGCTTCGAAGAGCGGGCCGGCGGACCCGTTGTCCCGGTAGGTGGCGACGACGGCGAGCCGGGACCGGCGGATTTCCCCGGCCAGGTGCCGCAGCAGCCGCAGGGACGCTTCGTCGGCCCAGTGGACGTCTTCGAGGACGACGACGAGCCCGGCCGGCCCGGCCGCGGCGACCAGCGCGTCGGCGGCCACCGCGACGAACCGGAAGCGGGCCGCGACCAGGTCGGCGCCGTCGTGGTCGTCCAGGTCGGCCAGCGCGCGGGAGACCTGGGCACCCGCCTCCGGCAGCGCTTGGAGGACCCGGCGCCACGGCCACAGCGGCGGCGCGCCCGGGTCGTCGACGCACCGGCCCCACACGGCTTCGCGGTCCGTGACCGCCTCGACCAGCCGGGACTTGCCGATCCCCGCCGGGCCGCCGACGAGCACCAGCGCACCGGTGCCCCCGGCCGCCGCGGCGAGCCACGCGCGCAGTTCGGCCGCGGCACCGGCCCGCCCGACGAACGGCTCGCTGCGCGTCACCCGAGCAGTATCCCCTGCGTGCCCGGTTTCAGTGCCCTTCTCCGTACTGGCACTGATGTCGCCGTCGCCGCCCCGGGCGAGAGTCGACGGCACAGCGGAAGGAGCACCCCATGCACGCCACCATCCACCAGTTCCGGGGGCCACTCGGGACCCACGGCTTCGGCGCGGACGCCCTCGGCGCCTGCACGCTCACCCAGCTCGGCGGCCTGGCCGGCGCCGTCGTCACGTTCTGGCCCGACGCCGCCACCGCGGGCGAAGCCGCCGCCCGCAGGCCGGCCGGGACGACCTGGCTCGAGTCCGGCGCGTACCGGGTCGTCGAAGCGCACTCGGCGTCCGGCGCGGCCGCCTACGCCCAGGTCACCTGGTTCGACGGGCCCCGGGGCGCCGAGCAGTCGGCCGCCGAGCTGCGCGCGGGCCGCGAGCGGATCTGGCCCGCCGTCCGCGACCTGGAGGGCGTCGGGACGACCTACGCGCTGCTCGGCGACGACCGTTCCCTGGTCGTCGTGGCCCTCTCCGCGTCGATGGCGACGATCGAGGCCACCCAGGACGCGATCATGGCCACCGAGCTGCTGCCCGGCGAGGACCCCGCGCTGCTGCCCGGCCCGGACCGCGTCGACGTCCACCGCGTTTCGCACGCGGCCCTGCCGGCCCCGGCGGGTGCGCGATGAGCCCGCGCACCGCCCCCGCGCTCCGCGCCGGGACGTGGACCGTCCGCACCGGCCGGACGACGGCGTCGTTCGAGGTCCGCAACTTCGGGTTCAACCGCGTCCGCGGCACGATCCCGGTCCGCGCGGGCACCGTCGAGGTGACCGGCGGCGGGGTGACCGCCGTCCGCGCGGAGCTCGACCTCGCCGCGCTCGGCACGGAGAACCCCCGGCGTGACGCCGACCTGCGGAAGCCGAACCTGCTCGACAGCGGCGCCCACCCGGACCTGACGTTCACGGCCACCGGTGTCCGGCGCCGTGACGAGGGCTGGGAGGTCACCGGTGGACTCCGGCTGCGCGGGACGTCGTGCCCGCTGACGCTGGCCGTCGAGCCGGTCACCGCGACCCGGGTGCGGGCGACGGGGACGCTGGACCGGGCCCCACTGGGCATGCGGGTGCCGCGCGCGGTGATCGGCCGGTACGTCCGGATCGACGTCGAAGCGGAGCTCGAGCCGCCTAGCTGAGGTCCTTGGGGAGCAGGGTGGTCGCCGGGTCGGGGGCGGCGACCGCCTTGCGCCTGCGGTCGCGGAACAGCCAGCCGCCGATGATGCCGCCGGCGAACCCGAACAGGTGGCCCTGCCAGCTGATCCCCTCGTCGGTCGGCAGCAGGGACGTGAACTGGTAGGCGAAGCAGAGCGCCATCACGATCCCGAGCACGATGTCGATCGGGTGCCGGTCGAACAGGCCGCGCACGAGTACGTAGCCGAAGTAGCCGAAGACCAGGCCGCTGGCGCCGACCGTGACCGTGTTCGACGGGGCCGTGAACCAGACGCCGGCACCGCTGGCGACGATGATCAGCGCGCTCACGCCGAGCCACTTCTTCACCCCGCGGTAGGCGGCGAGGAAGCCGAACACGAACAGCGGGCCCGAGTTGAGTTCGAGGTGACCCCAGTTGGCGTGCACGAACGTCGAGCTGAAGATGTCCGGCAGCGACGCCGGATCGCGGGCCTCGATGCCGAGGTCCCGGCTGATCGCGTAGTCGCCGAGGGCGCTCACGATCTGCACCACCCACAGCACGGCCAGCAGGCCCACCATGGCCCAGAGGGCCTTCTTGGCCTCGGCGATCATCGCTTCGGCCTCGCTGCGGCCCGGGCCTTCACCGGTCGTGCTCATGTCTCTCCCCCTGCTCGGTTGCGCGCGCAGGATAACCGGCCCGCGGCCCCGGGAGCGGCGTTTCGGACCCAGCTGTGACCTGGCAGGGTGAGGAGCATGACGTCACACCGGCCGGAGGTGGTCTTCCGGGGCCGTCGCATGCCCGGCGACCGCGCGTTGGTCATGGCAATCGTGAACCGCACCCCCGATTCGTTCTACGACAAGGGCGCGACCTTCGCCGAGGACGCCGCCCGCGAAGCCGTGGACCGCGCGGTCGCGGCCGGGGCCGACATCGTGGACATCGGGGGCGTCAAGGCGGGCGAGGGCCCCGAGATCGACGTCGACGAGGAGAGCCGGCGCGTGGTGCCGTTCGTCGCCGAGGTGCGGGACCGCCACCCCGGGCTGGTGATCAGCGTCGACACGTGGCGGCACGAGGTCGGCCGCCAGGCCTGCGAGGCCGGCGCCGACCTGCTCAACGACACCTGGGCCGGCGCCGACCCGAAGCTGGTCGAGGTCGCCGCCGAGTTCGGCGCGGGCTACGTCTGCTCCCACGTCGGGGGCATGCCGGTGCGGACCGACCCGTACCCCGCGCCGACCCCGGAACGCCCGTTCTGGCCGCGCTACGACGACGTCGTCGCGGACGTGGTCGCCGAGCTGACGACGGCGGCCGAGCGGACGGTCGCCGCCGGGGTCCCGCGCGGCGGCGTGCTCGTCGACCCGACGTTCGACTTCGGCAAGAGCACCCGCCACGGCCTCGAGCTGCTCCGCCACTTCGACCGCCTGGTGGCGACCGGCTGGCCGGTGCTGGTCGCGCTGTCGAACAAGGACCTGATCGGCGAGACCCTCGACGTCGAAGCCCGCGACCGCCTGGCGGGCACCCTCGCGGCGACGGCGATCGCGGCGCACGCGGGCGCCGCGATCTTCCGCGCCCACAACGTCCGCGAGACCCGGGAAGCCGTGGCGGCGGTCGCCGGACTGTCTACTGTGGACTGAGCCGCCAGAGGGACGTGACCTCCGCGGCCCTGGCCCGGTGCAGGGGATCCGCCGGATCGAGCGCGCGGGGGTGCCGGGCCGGTGTCCCGGTCCGGTCCACCACCCGCAGGCCCGCCGCTTCGATCCAACCGAGGAGCTGCTCGCGCGGGCGCAGGCCCAGGTGCTCGGCGAGGTCGGACAGCACCAGCCACGCCTCGCCGTCCGGGGTCAGGTGGCGGCGGGACCGGTCGAGGAAGCCGCGCAGCATCCGGTGGCCCGGGTCGTACACCGCGTGGTCGAGCGGTGTGCGCGGGCGGCCGGGGAGCCACGGCGGGTTCGCCACCACCAGCGGGGCGCGGCCGGGCGGGAACAGGTCCGTCCGCACGACTTCCGTGCGCGCGCCGAAGCCCAGCCGGGCCAGGTTCTCCCGCGCGCAGGCGACCGCCCGCGCCGAGGCGTCGGTGGCCACCACCCGCCCGACCCCGCGGTGGGCGAGGACGGCGGCCAGCACGCCGGTGCCGGTGCCGATGTCGAACGCCAGCTCCGCGCCGGGCAACGGCGCGGCGGCGACCAGCTCGACGTACTCCGGCCGCAGCGGCGCGAAAACGCCGTAGTGGGGGTGGATCCGCGCGCCGAGCGCGGGGACGGTGACGCCCTCGCGGCGCCATTCGGCGGCGCTCAGCACCCCGAGCAGTTCCCGCAGCGGCACGGCCGCCGGCCCGGCCGAGGAGGGGTAGACGCCGGTGCACGCCGCCCGGACGTCCGGTGCCCGGCGCAGGGGCACGACGTACCCGGGATCGAGGGGGACGTAGAGCAGCGAAAGGAGCCGGGCCCGGCGGGCGCGGTCCGCCCGGTACCGCGCGAAGTCGTCCGGCGGCGGGGGCGGGAGGCGCCGGCCGAGCGCGTCCAGGAGCCGCCGCGCCGCCGGGTAGTCGCCGCGCCAGAGCAGCGCGACGCCGGACGAAACCGTGCGGAAGGCGGCCGCGGCGGACAGGCGGTCGTCGGCGAGGACCGCCTGCCGCGAAGGTGGGGAAAACAACCGGCGATCGGGTTCGCCGGGCACGACGAGGTGAGCCATGGGAAGGAGGTCCGTTCGTTGCCGCGGGCACGTCGAAGAACCCGCGAGAGGGCGGGTGTGCGGGAGGTCCTGAGCGGGAACTAGCTCAGGACGGCGGCATGAACGGGGTTCGTCACCCTTCGACCCTAGCCTTCGTGGCGTACAAAGGGTGCAGAGGTGATGCCGGATGACGGTGGTGCGGCGGGAAAAGCGTCGCCGGTGGGCGGTCGTCGCGGCCGTGGCCGCGGTTCTCGTCTCCGTTCCTTCGGTGCTCAGCGCGCTCGCGCCCGCCGGGGCGGCGGCCGACCCCGCCAAGCTGCGCGACCTCGTCCTGGCCTCCGCCGGACGGCCGTACCAGGGTTACGCCGAAAGCGCGGGTTCGCTGGCCCTGCCCGAACTGCCGAACCTCGGCGCCGTCACCGCGCTCTTCTCCATGCGGACGCCGATGCGCGCCTGGTACGCCGGGCCCGACCGCTACCGGGTCGACATCCTCGGCACCGCCGGCGAGCACGACCTCTACCGGCTGCCCGACGGCGAATACACGTGGGACTACGGCGACAACACGCTGACCGAGCTGATCGGCGAGCCCGCCGTCCGGCTCCCGCGGGCCGCGGACCTGCTGCCGCCCGAGCTCGCGCGGCGGATCCTGCGCGCGGGCCGGGGCGACCCGGTGAGCGCGCTGCCCGGCCGCAACGTCGCCGGCGTCGCCGCGTCCGGGTTCCGGCTCGTCCCCGCCGACCCGGACACGACCATCGGCCGGGTGGACCTCTGGGCGGACCCGGCGACCGGGGTGGCCGTGCGGGTCGAGGTGACCGCGCGCGGGCAGCAGGCCCCGATCCTGGTCACCGAGTTCCAGGAGCTGGCGCAGACCACACCGGTCGTCGAGGCCCCGCGGCCGGTGCTCGGGTCCGGCTTCACCGTGGCGAGCGCCCCGGACGTCTCGGACACCCTCGGCGCCTTCAACCAGGTCCCGCTGCCGTCGGCGCTCGCCGGGCGGCCGGTGACGTCGTCGGACTTCGGCGGTGTCCAGGGCGCCGCGCTCTACGGCCGCGGGCTGGCCTCCTTCGCGGTGATCGCCGTGCCGCGCGCGGTCGCCAACGCGGCGAGCGACGCCGCCGGGAAGGCGGGCGCGGTGCAGGTCAAGCTGGCCGCCGGGACGGTGGTGCAGCTGTCGATCACGCCGTTGTCGCTCGCGATCGTCCGCTCGGCCGTCTCCCGCCGCTCCTACCTGCTGGCCGGGACGGTGACGGCCGACGTCCTGAAGTCCGTCGCGGACGAGCTGTCCCGGCTGCGGCGGAGCGGCCGATGATCGTCACGCGCGCGCTCACCAAGGCCTACGGCCGCACCGTCGCCGTGAACGCGGTCGACCTCGACGTCCGCGAAGGCGACCGCTACGGCTTCCTCGGCCCGAACGGCTCGGGCAAGACCACCCTGGTCCGGATGCTGCTCGGCCTCGTCTACGCGTCCAGCGGGGAGATCGAGGTGCTCGGCAAGCCGGTGCCGAAGCGGGTCGCCGAGGTGCTGCCCGAGGTCGGCGCGCTCGTCGAAGGCCCGGCCGCCTACCCGCACCTGTCCGGACGGCGGAACCTGGCGCTGCTCGACGCGGCCGGGCGGGGCGGCGGGCGGCGCACGCGACGGCGCCGCATCGACGAAGCACTGGAGCAGGTCGGGCTCGGCGGGGTCGACCAGCGGCCGGTCAAGGCGTACTCGCTCGGCATGCGGCAGCGGCTCGGGCTGGCCGGCGCGCTGCTGCGCAAGCCCCGGCTGCTGATCCTGGACGAGCCGACGAACGGCCTCGACCCGCAGGGCATCAAGGAGATCCGGGAGCTGCTGACCGCGCTGAACGCGGGCGGCACCACGGTGTTCCTCTCCAGCCACCTGCTGGCCGAGGTGGAGCAGCTGTGCACCCGCGTCGGCGTCGTCGACCGGGGCCGGCTGGTGCTGGAAGAGGACCTGGCCGCGCTGCGGGCCGAGACCGGCCGGGTGCTGGTCGGGACGCCGGACCCCGCGGCGGCGGCCGCGGTCCTCGACGGGCAGCTCGAAGCCCGCGACGGCGACCGGCTGGTCATCCGGCACGCCGACCCGGCGGCGCTGAACGCGCTGCTCGTCGAAGCGGGGGTGCGCGTGACGTCGATCCACGCCGAGCAGCGGACCCTGGAACAGGTGGTCCTCGACGTGACGGGTCCGGGCTCGGACCGGTTCGGGGCGGCCGGGTGATCGGCGTCGAACTGCGGAAGCTCGCGCTGCGGCCACGGGTGTGGGTCAGCGTGCTGCTGCTGTGCCTGCTGCCCGCGGTCGTCGGCGTCTTCCTGGCCACGGCCGACTTCGCGCCGCCGCCCGGGCAGGGCGGGGCGTTCCTGTCGGCGGTGGTGAACGACGGCGCGCTGTACCCGGCCGCGGCGCTCGCCCTGGTGCTGCCGCTGTTCCTGCCGATCGCGGTCGCGGTGGTCGCGGGCGACTCGGTCGCGGGCGAGGCGTCCGGCGGCACGCTGCGGTACCTGCTGGTGCGCCCGGTCGGCCGGACCCGGTTGCTGAGCGCGAAGCTGGTCGCGATCGCGGTCTACGTGACCGCGGCGATCGTCATCGTCGTGCTGACGTCACTGGTGCTCGGGGTGATCCTGTTCGGCACCGGCGGCAACCCCGGTGTCGCCGGGCCGGGCGGGCAGCCGACCGGCGTGACGTCGTTGTCCGGGCAGTCGCTCAGCTCGTCCGGGCTCGGGTTGCGGCTGCTCGGCGCGGTGTCCTACATCGTCCTGTCGATGCTCGGGTTCGCCGCCATCACGATGTTCCTGTCCACGGTGAGCGACTCGGCGCTGGGCGCCGCGCTGTGCGGGCTGGCCGTGCTGATCACCAGTTCGGTGCTGGAGACCCTGGACGCGGCCGCGTCCGTGAAGCCGTACCTGCCGACGCACTACTGGCTGTCCTGGATCGACTTCTTCCGCGATCCGGTGCTGTGGCGCAACATCGACCACGGGCTGCTGCTGCAGGCGGGCTACATCGTCGTGTTCTTCGCGGCGGCGTGGGCGAACTTCGCGACGAAGGACGTCACGAGCTGAGGCAGTCCGTCGGCGCTTCGAGCGGCGTGGTGCCGAGGGCCTGCAGGACGATCTCGGTGACGGCGGGGTCGGTGGGCAGGTCGCCGTGCGTGGCGCCGTTGCCCGGGCACACCTGCTGGAGGGCGACGTTGACGGCGCCGTCGACCCGGGCGGACTCCGGCGGGGTCACGGTCTCGTCCTGCTCGGTCCAGAGCGAAAGCCACGGCAGCGTCGCCGGGATCGGTTCCTTCGCGAGCTCCTGCAGGAGGGCGCTGCCCGGCGCCAGCTGGACGCACGCGGCCGGGCAGCCGCCCGGGACCAGCGCGCCGCCCGCCGCGGCGAGGCCGGTGCCGTGCATCGGCGCGCCGAGCGTGACGACCCGGCGGGCCTGGTGGTCACCGCCTTCGCGGCTGACCCACAGCCGGGCCACGACCCCGCCGGCGGAGTACCCGACGACGTCGACCGAAGGCGCTCCCTGCGCGTACGCGCGTTCGACGGCTTCGGCCAGGACGGCGGCCTGTTCGACCAGGTCACCGGTGCCGTCGCCGGCCAGGGTGAGCACTTCGGTGCTGCGGCCGGTCGCCTGGCGGATCCGCGCGGCGAGCTCGTCCAGCGCGCCTTGGCCGCCGCCGTAGCCGGGGACGAGGAGCACCGGGCCGGGCCGGTTCTGGTCGGGGGTGCCGGCGTCCGGCGCGCTCTTCGTGCCGGAGGTGGCGATGGCGGTCGCGGCGACCGCGGCCACCACGACGACGGCGACGCTGTTCAGCATCAGACGTCGCCGTGGGCTGATGCCGCGCCACCAGGCCGTGATCCGCACAGCTCCATGATGCCTGGCTCAGCCGGCGCCGTAGCAGACGTAACTCGTGGCGGCGGGGGAGTCCGGGAGCTCCGACTGGGCGCGGGCGAGGGCCTCGGCCGGGGTGTGGCCCGCGGCGAGGTGGCGGTGGTGGCGGACCATCAGGGCGCGGCCGGCGTCGTCGGGGATCGGGAGGACGGTCGCCACCAGGCTCGTCGTGCCCAGCGCCAGCAGCGCCGAGGCCAGGCCCAGCAGTTCGTCGCCCGCATGGATCGCCGAGCGGCCCGAGTCGCAGCCGGACAAAACCACCTGCCGCGGCGGGCGGGCCAGCCGTTCCAGGTCGTACACCGTGAGCGGCCCGTCGGCCAGGCGCAACGACGAGAACAGCGGGTTGTCGGTGCGGAACCGGCCGTGCGCCGCGATGTGGCCGAGCGCGGCGCCGTCGAGGGCGGCGAGCACCGGCTCGGCCCGCGCGGTCCGGCCGGTGAACCGGCGGGCACCCGGGTAGCGGCGGGCCAGCGCGGCCACTTCGGCGGCGGCGTGCGGCAGCCCGGGCCCGGCCACGACGACGTGGTCGCCGCCCTCGGCGCGCGGCGCGGTCGCCGCGCGGTGCCAGAGCGCCGCGGACGGGGCGAGGGACACCGGGCGGCCGCGGCAGCCCGGCAGGACCGGCCACGGCAGCTCGTGCAGCCGCCCGGTCGGCACGACGACCAGGGGGCCGTCGCCGAGCGAGAGCGGGGCGAGCAGCAGCTCGTCGAGCCGGCGGGCGGTCCGCTCGACGAGGTCCCCGATCGAGCCGAGGCCGAACACCGCCCGCCGCAGCGCGAAGCGCAGCTCGTCGAGGCGTTCCGCGGTCTCGGCCGCCGGGCCCAACGCGTACCGCCGCAGCCGGCCGCCCGTGACGGCGAGCGCGGTCAGCCGCCCGTCCAGCTCCACGTACTCCACGAGCGTCGACGGTCCGAGCGCCGCGGCGAGCTCCGCGCGGGACGGGACGCGAGTGTCCGAAGTGGACACTCCGGTCGCGTGCCGGGCGCGGTCCCGCACCGCTTTCTCCAGTTCGGCCTGACGGCGCAGCAGGGTCCGCGCGTGGCCCGTCCCGGTGGCGAGGTCGACGGCGATCTGGCGCAGCGCGGCGAGGTCCGCGGCCAGGACTTCGTCGTCCGGCGGCCGGGCGGGCCGCAGCCGCAGCGCGCCGGCGTGCCGCCACTCCGCCCAGCGCAGCACGGCCTCCGGGTGCCCGGCCTCCGCGGCGAGCCGCAGCCCGAGCCCGGTCAGCTCGCTCGCGTGCCCGGACGCGTGGGCGCGCAGCTCGCTCGCCCCGAGCCCGGCGCGGAACCGGTCGACCACCCGGACCCCGGCGCGCAACGCGGCGTCCGCGCCCCGGCGGTCGCCGTGCACCAGGCGCAGCAACGCCGTCGCGTGCCAGGCACGGGCGCGCATCTCGGCCGGGCCGCCCCGCCCGGCCCGGCCGACGAACGCCAGCTCCGCCTTCGCGATCTCCGTGCGGCCCAGCTCGAGCGCCAGCGCCGCGACGATCAGCCGCGCGTCCAGGGCCGGCACCACCCAGCCCGCCTCGGTCAGCGCCGCCGCCGTCCGCTGTCCCGACCGGAGCATCGCCGCGGTCCGCAGGCCGCTGTCGCGGCGGGCGCGCAGAGCGAGGTACCCGCCGAGCGCGGCCCAGCCGGGCCGGTCCTGCCGCGCCGCGGACCGCCGCGCCAGCGAGGCTTCGCGCAACGCCGTGCCCGGATCGCCGTCGAGCAGCGCGACCTTCGCCAGCAGCAGCCGCGCCTGCACGAGGTCGACGGCGTTGCGCCGCCGTCCGTAGTCGGCGACGGCGGTCGTAGCCGCTTCGCGCGCTTCGGCGATCAGGCGCACCGAGAGCAGCGCTTCGGCGCGCTCGATCGGCAGCAGGCCGGGATCGGTGCCCGCTTCGCGGTAGCGCGCGGCGGCTTCGTCGTAGGCGGTCAGCGCGGCCGGGACGTCGCCGCGCACGGTGGCGGCCAGCCCGCGGTTCTGCCACACCATCGCCGTCCGTCCGATGTGGCCGGTCGCGGCGAACCCGCGTTCGGCGTGGCGCAGGTCGTCTTCGGCGCCCCGCCAGTCGCCGAGGCGGGCCAGCACGATGCTGCGGTTGGTGCGGATCGTCGCCTCGATCAGGTCGTCGCCACCCGCGGCCCGGAGGGTCTCGAGGGCGTCCGCGAACCCGGCGGCGGCGTCGCCGAACCGGCTGATTTCGGTGAGCACGACGGCCCGCTGCATGCGCAGCCGCGCCGCCGCCTGCCCGGTCAGCTCGGGCATCGCGCGGTCGAGTTCGCGCAGGGCTTCGGCGGTGCGCCCGGTCAGCGTCAGGACGTAGCCGAGCACCCCGCGCGTCTGCGCGGCCCGCTCCCGCAGCCCGGCCCCGCCGGCCAGCCGGAGCGCGGCGCGCAACCGCGTTTCGGCGTCCGTCAGGTGCCCCATGGACACCCCGGCGAGCCCGAGCGCGTGTTCGGCCACGGCGGCGGCCTCGGTCCGCCCGCCCGCTTCGGCGAGCGCGGCTTCGGCGAGCGCCCGCGCCTCGGCCGGCGCGGTGAAGGCGAGATCCGCGGCGGCGACGGCCTTGGCCAGCGCGTCGCTCATCGCGGCTTGTGCCGGCCCCGGCCGGGGTGTATCAGCTGGAGGGGCTCGCGGATCGAGTAGCCGACCCGTTCACCCGTGATCGAGGGGGACACATGACGCGATACCGCCATCGAGCAGGCGAGCTGCTGGTCCATGCGGACGATTGTGCCGCGCTCCGGCCCGAACTGGCAGGGGCCGGCTACCACCCGGCCGGGGCGACCGGCACCGTCCACCGGTTCGTCGGGACGCGGCCGGTGCCGGAGGTGCTGGCCGCGCTGCGCGGCCGCGGAGCGAGCCCGAACCACTTGTTCGGCCTGGACCGGATCATCTGGGGTGAACTGCGCCCGAAGCCCACGAACAAGACGCTGGATCCGGTGCTCGCTCCGGAGGTCGCGCCGCTGGTCGGGATGATCGACACCGGCGTCGTGCTGCACGAGGGCCGCCCGCACCCCTTCCTCGGCAACCGGGTGGTGTTCGACCCGGAGGACACTGCCCGGGTGGTGCGCGGCGAAGACGGGAACCCGGCCGGTTCCGCCGCGCACGGGACGTTCGTCGCCGGGGTGCTGCTGAAGCAGGTGCCGCCCGAGGTCCGCATCCGCGTGAAGGGGGTGATCGACGAGCAGAGCGGCGAAATCGAAGACCTGGCGGTCGCCAACGCCATCGACGAGCTGCGCGAGGAGGGCATCACCTTGATCAACCTGTCCTTCTCGGGAGCGACCTGGGAGGACGAACCGCCGAAGGCGATCGAGGCGGCGTTGAGCAGGCTGCCCGCGGACTCGATCGTGATCGCCTCGGCCGGGAACCGGGCGAGCCGGCACCGGGTCTACCCGGCCGGCATCAAGTTCGAGGCCGCCGTGCCCGGCAGCGTCGACCGCAGCCACGTCCAGGTGATCGCGGTCGGCTCGGCCGACGCGTCGCAAGACGCGAACAAGCCGCTCGTCGCGGACTTCAGCAACTACGGGCCCTGGGTCTCGGCCTACGCGGACGGCGTGGACGTGCTCGGCCCGTACTTCCGGCCGGGCTACCCCACCGAGCCCGCCGGGTACAACGGGTATGCGGTCTGGAGCGGGACGTCCTTCTCCGCCGCCATCGTGACCGGGCAGATCGCGGCGGTCATGGCCAAGGGCGCCTCCGCGTTCGAGGCCGCCCACGCGGTGCTGCACCCGGAGGGCGCCGAGGAGCCGGTCACGGTTCGCGTCCAGGACTTGAACGGGGAAGCGCCCGTCCCGTACGTGGCGGGTGTGCGGGAGCCGGGCGTCTAGAGGCTCGCCCAGCCCGTGGTGACCGCCGTGCCGTCCGCGGCGGTCACCTTCACGCGCGTCGCTCCGCGTGGGAGCCCCGCCGCCGTGAACCAGCCCTCCGCGCCGATCGGGCGGACGTGCCGTTCGCCGGCCACCTCGATCACCGCTTCGCCCGTCGCGCCGGTGATCAAGCCGCGCAGGGAAACGCCGCCGTCCGCGTACTCCACCTGCAGCTCCACCGACACCCGCGCCGACGCGAACGACAGCAGCCGGACGTCCTCGGCCGCCGCGCGGACCGCGCCCGCTTCCGCGAGGTCGGAGTCGAAGGCCAGGTCCGCCAGTTCGGCGTCGGGATCGCGCAGGCTCAGCGCCGCCTTGGCCTGGCGCAGCACCAGGTCCGGTACCGGGTCCGCCTGGGCCGCGGCCGCGCGCAGGACTTCCATGAGTTCGTCGTCGGTCATGTCCGGTCCTCCGTCCCGAGCCCGGCCGCGCCGGCCCGCTCGCGCAGACGGCCGAGGCAGCGCTGCCGCGTCGGGCCGATGCTGCCGACCGGCATGTCGAGGGCGGCCGACACCTCCGCGTACGACGGCGGGGGCGTGGCCATGAGCGCGCGCAGCAGCCGGCGGCAGTGCTCCGGCAACGCGGCCAGCGCGCGCCAGAGCGTGGCGTCGCGTTCGTCCAGCAGCACCGCCGCGTCGACCGGCTCGCCCGGCGCCGGTTCGTTCTGCCAGACGTGGTCGTCGGCCGGGCGTTCCCGTTCGCCGCGGCGGAGCTGGCGGAGGCACTCGTGGCGGGTGGTGGTGCCCAGCCAGCCGGGCAGCCGTTCCGGATCCTTGATGCGGCCGAGGTTTTCGATCAGCTTCAGCCACACCGTCTGGACGACGTCGGCCGCGTCGGCCTCGGAAAGCCGGTGGGCGCGGGCGATCGACCAGAGCAGGCTCGCGTACCGCTCGACGAGCGCGTCCCAAGCCGCCTGGTCGCCGCGCGCGGCCGCTGAGAGCAGGGTCGTGGTGTCCACTTCGCCTCCCCTTGACCCGCTCAGCCTAGCCAAGAGCGGCCCTTCGGACCGGTACGCCATCGGGGGACTCCTTCGCGTCTTCCCCCCGTTCCTCCGATCCGGTGGCAGCCCGGGAAATACCTGAACCCGGCCGGGACGGGCGCCGTGTGCGCGGTGGGAGTGGTGGAGACGGATCGGGGTGAGCCGATCGTGCGGGTGATGGTGTTCGTGCTGCTCGTGTGGGGACTGGTGGCGTGCGGGCAGCCGGTGGACGGCCGGGCGGTGCCCGTCCCGGCGCGGTCCGGGGTGCCCGGGTGCGCGTTGCTCGGGGACACGCCGGTGGTGCCGGGCGGGCTTCAGACCTTCTCGGAAACCCGGTGGGTGGCCGGCGCGGGCTGAGACCGGCGCTGGGCGGCCACGACGGCGGCGAGCACGACCGCCGCGCCCAGCAGCTGCCACGGGGTCAGCCGCTGGCCGAGGACGAGCCAGCCGAGCAGCGTCGCGACGACCGGGCTCAGCAGCCCGAGGAACGTCACGTGCGTGGCCGTCAGCGCGCGGATCCCGCGGAACCACAAGGCGTACGCGAACGCGGCGCCGATCAGCGAGAGGTAGGCGTAGCCCGCGAGGTTCGCGCCGGACAGCGACGACGGTGGCGCGCCTTCGACGGCCAGCGCGACCGGCACGAGCACCAGGCCGCCCGCGACGAGCTGCCAGCCGGTCGTCGCCAGCAGGGGTGCGGGAGACGTCCAGCGCTTGCTGAGCACGACGCCGGTGGCCATCACGACCGCGCCGCCGGCCGCGGCGGCGACCCCGATCGCGTCGAGCCGGGCGTCGGACTGCAGCACCAGCAGGCTGACGCCGACGACCCCGGCGACGCCCGCGAGCACGGTCCGCGTGGTCAGGCGTTCGCCGAGCAGCCCGGTCGACAGACCGGCCACGAGCAGCGGCTGCAGCGCGCCGAGGGTGGCGGCGACCCCGCCGGGCAGCCGGTAGGCGGCGACGAACAGCAGCGCGAGGAAGGCGCCGATGTTGAGCGTGCCGAGCACCAGCGAGCGCCACCACCAGTCGCCCTTCGGCAGCCGCCGGGTGAGGGCGACGAGCAGCAGCCCGGCGGGCAGTGCCCGGACGACCGCGGCGAGCAGCGGGCGGTCGGGTGGCAGGAACTCGGTCGTGACGAGGTAGGTGGAGCCCCAGATCGCGGGGGCCAGCGCGGTGGCGAGGAGCTGTTTGTTTAGCACTAAGACAGTTTACCTCAGCGCTAAGGTAAATGACCAGAGCTCACTTAGCGCTAAGGAATCGGCTACGCTGGGCCGATGGCCGACCACGTGGACCGCGTCCTGGCGCAGTGGCACGCCGAGCGCCCCGACCTCGACGTCTCCCCGATGGCGGTGATCGGCCGGCTGTCCCGGCTGAGCGCGCTGGTCGACGCGGAGCTGCGCCGCACGTTCGCCCGCCACGGGATCGACCGCGCGACCTTCGACGTCCTCGCGACCCTGCGCCGCAGCGGCCCGCCGTACCGGCTGACCCCGACGGAGCTGATGCGCTCGGCGATGGTGACGTCCGGCGCGATCACGCAGCGCCTGGACAAGATGGAGGCGCGCGGCCTCGTCAAGCGCACGCCGAACGAGACGGACGGCCGCGGGGTCCGCGTCGAGCTGACCGACGCGGGCGGCGAGCTGATCGACCGGGCGCTGCCGGAGCACGTCGAGAACGAGCACCGGATCCTGAGCGCGCTGAACCCCGGCGAACGCGACGAACTCGCCGCGACGCTGCGGACCCTCCTGGAAAGCCTGAGCGGGTCCTAGGAGATCTGGCGGACCGGTTCGCCGTCCAGCAGGTAGTCCAGGTCGATGCGGCCGCCCGCCGCCGCGAGGATCGCGTCGATCGCCAGGTCCACGTCCAGCTTGCGGCCGTGCTGGTCGGCGTAGGCGCGCATCAGGTTGCCGATGTGCCGTTCCGGGTTGCGCCAGCCCGGCCAGCGCAGGGACGCCTGCCGCGCCAGCTTCGTGAAGTCGGTCTGGCGCTCGGTCACCTCCAGCAGCCACTCGAGGTAGACGCGCATCGCGTGGAACGCGGTGTGGCCCGGGTTGGCCACCGGGCCGTGGCCGGGGACCAGGGTGCGCGGGCGGAACGTGTCCTGGAGCCAGTCGAGCGCGTCGAGCCAGCCCGGGATCGAGCCGTGCACCGCCACCGGGGTGTCGCCGATGACCACCAGGTCGCCGGTGAACAGCGTGCCCGAGCGGGGCTCGTGCACCACCAGGTCGCCCGCCGTGTGCGCGACACCGGGGACCGCGACCACGTCCGCCGCCGCGTCGCCGAGGTCGAGCCGCCGCCAGCCGGTGACCGGCTGGACCGCGTCCGGCTCCGGCGGCTCGAGGACGCCCCAGCGCGTGTAGGTGAAGACGTTGCCGTAGGTCTGCGGGCCGGCCTTGACCAGGTCGAGGGCGCCCGGCGCGGCCAGTGCCGTGCCGCCGTCGCGCAGGGCGACGCCGAGGCCGTTGTGGTGCTCGCCGTGCGCGTGCGTGATGACGACCGTGAGCTCGCGGTCACCGGCGTACTTGCGCACGTCGCGTAGCAGTTCCAGGGTCGCCTGCTCGGTTCCGCAGGTGTCGATCAGCACGACGCCGTCGCTGCCCTGGATCCAGCCGCTGTTCGCGACGAACCACTCGGCCGGGCTCTTCACGTACGCGACCACGCCCGGCTTCGCGTGCCGGAGCGGGACGATGTTCGATGTGACGGCCGGCATGCCTTCCCCTCCCTCATGCAGACGATGCGTTAACGACGGCGGCCCGGACAGGTTGCGCGGATTTCCCGAAATGTTCAGGCCGGTCCTTGCCAGCGCTGGTTCGCGGTGGCCGCGCAGGTCCGGATCTGCAGGCGGGTGCCGTCGGCCGGGGAGCTCCCGGTCGCGTCGAGGCACTTGCCCGACTGCGGGTTCAGCAGGGTCCCGTCGGTCCGCGCCTGCCACGTCTGCGCGCCGGTGGCGTTGCAGTCCCACAGCTGCACGAGGGTGCCGTCGGCCGTCCCGCTGTTCGCGACGTCGAGGCACTTGCCGAACGCGCGGAGCGTGCCGTTCTGCTTCGTCCAGCGCTGAGCGGCGGTGGAGTTGCAGGTCCACAGCTGGACCGCGGTGCCGTTGGCGGTGTTCGACGCGCTGACGTCGACGCACTTGCCGCCGAGCCCGGTGATCGTCCCGGCGGGGTACGGGCTGCCGCTCGCGATCAGGTACGCGCTGTTCGCCACGTTCCAGTGCGTCGCCAGGTACGTGCCCGGCGCCGGGTTGGTGTTGAAGTAGTCGTCGCCGAGGCAGTCGAGCTGGTTCTCCGGCGCGCCGGGGCACACCTTCACCAGGCCGCCCGGCGGGTTCGGCAGCCCGCCGTCGTCGTAGCACATGATGTCTTCGTCGTCCCAGCAGTGACCGTAGGTGCTCGAGTGCGGGGCGCTGCCCTGGACGGCGCCGAGGGTGTGCAGGAGCTCGTGCCCGGTCGCCTGCCACGACCAGCAGCCGGTGCCGACCGTCGCGTAGTGCGGGCCCGCGTTGTACGGGTTGCTCGCGCCCGGGCTGTCGTTGCCGCCGTTGCCGAAGGCGAGTCCGCAGCCGTCCTTGTCGTACCAGACGACGTACTTGCGGTCGGCGCGGTTGTACCCCTGTGCCTTGATGGCGTTCGTGATCGTGTCGACGGTGGCCATGTCGCCCTGGGTGACCACGACGTTCCCGATGGTCGCGCGGCAGCTCGAGTCGGTCACGTACCGGACGTGCCGGACGCCGCCGCCCAGCCGGTACGCGGCTTCGACGAAGGCGTCGTCGATCTGGCTCGCGAAGGTCTGGAACTGGCCGGCGAACTGGCCGTACCGGTCGGCTTGGCCGTTCCCGCGGACGTAGAGCGCCTGGACGCGCTTGCCGCTGACGCCGTCGCCGTCGCAGGCGGCCGAACGCGGAGCCGGGGCCGCGGCGGACGGCGTGCGGAGGTGGCCGGGCAGTTGCTCGGTGCCGTCGGTCGCGGCGGCCGAGGGCAGCGCGGTGGCGAAGAGGAGCGCGGTGCTGAGCGCGGTGAGGCGCAGGGATCTCGCGGTCACGGGGGTTCCGCCTTTCCCGGTGCGGCAGGGGGCGAGGAAGTGCGGTCTAGACCAATGGGAATGATAGGAGGGGCCCGCCGGGGTGTCACTGACAAGACCGGACAGCTCCGGGTGAACCTCTCACCAGGGAGTTTTCGATCGGCCGCCCGGTCGAATAATTTTCGGGTTTTCGCTCTTGACAGTCGATCACGACCGTCCATACTGGTATATACCTTTATGGGAGGGTCCGGGGTAACACGAGGGGGGCTTCGCGCTCGTGGGCCGACGGAAGGTCTGAGGGGTCCTTCCGTCGGCCGCGCGAAGGCCGGTCACCGGCAGTGTTGACACAGATACTGGTACGAACCAGTATGTCTCCTGCCGTCCGGGAGGAGAAACATGGCGGGGGCACACGTCCGGATCGACAACCGGCTGATCCACGGGCAGGTCACGGTCGCGTGGACCCGCCGGCTCGGCGTGCGCCGCCTGCTCGTCTGCAACGACGACGTCGCCGCCGACGACCTGCAGCAGGTGCTGCTCCCGCAGGCCGCCCGCGGGCTGCCCACCGCCGTGCTGTCGGTGGCCGCGGCGCTCACGGTGCCGCTCGACGGGGATGTCATGATCATCGCGAAGGATCCCGGGGACGCCTTCCGCCTCGTCGAAGGCGGGCTGCGGCCCGGGGTCGTCAACGTCGGCAACGTCGCGCCCCGCCCGGGCACCGCGTACACCATGGTCACCCGCTCGATCGCGGTCACCGCGGACGAAGCCGGCGGCTACCGCAAGCTCGCCGCCGGGGTCCCGCTGGTCACGCAGCTGATGCCGCAGGACAAGCCTGCCGAATTCGTCCCACTGCTCGACCGGAAAGGGCTCTAGCCCCGCATGCTCGTCGCGCTGGCCCTGACCATCTGGGCGATCTACTGCACCTACGACGGGCTCGGCCCGTTCCTCATCTACGCCCAGCGCCCGCTGATCGCCGGCTCGGTGGCCGGGCTGATCACCGGGAACCCGCTGCTCGGCCTGCTGATCGGCGCGACGCTGGAGCTCGCCGCCCTCGGCGTCTACACCTACGGCGGCGCGACCATCCCGGACTACCAGACCGGCGCGATCGTCGGCACGGCGCTGGCCGCGGGTGCCGCCGGCGGGACGTCCGCCCAGGTCGCCGTCGGGATCGGCGTCGGGTTGCCGGCCGCGATCCTGCTGTCGGCCCTGGACCCGGTCGGCAAGATGGTCACCACCGCGCTGGTGCACCGGGCCGACGCCTACGCCGCCGACGGCAACGCCCGCGGCCTGGCGACGATCCACTGGGTCAGCCTGGTCCCGTGGGTCGCGGTGCGCGCGATCCCGACGTTCCTCGCCGCGCTCGCCGCGTCGGGTGGCCTGGTCAAGGACATCACCGCGAGCATCCCGGCCGGGTTCGTGCAGGGCATGACGCTCGCCGGGTCGCTGCTGCCCGCGGTCGGCTTCGCGCTGCTGCTCGGCATGATGGAGCTGTCGCGGTACTGGTACCTGCTGCTGATCGGCTTCGTCGGGTTCGCCTACCTGAAGCTGCCGGTGCTGGGGATCGCGCTGGTCGGCGTCGCGGTGGCGATGCTGTTCGTGACGCTGAAGCGCGACGAACCGGCCATCGCCGTGCCCGAGCCGGCCGAAGAAGCCGCGGTGGACCCCCGGCTGACCAAGCAGGACCTGCGGCGGGTGTTCCGCCGCTACTTCTGGTCGAGCCAGATCTCGTGGAACTACGAGCGGATGCAGGCGCTCGGGTTCGCGTACTCGATGGAACCGGTGCTGCGCCGGCTGTACCCGGAAAAGGCCGACTACGTCGCCGGCCTGCAGCGGCACCTGCAGTTCTTCAACACCTCCGTGCTCATCGGCGGCCCGCTGATCCTCGGCTCCAGCGTCGCGCTGGAGGAGGCGGGGACGCCGAAGTCGGCGGCGAGCACCAAGGTCGCGCTGATGGGGCCGCTGGCCGGCATCGGCGACACCGTCGTTTTCGCGCTGTACAACAGCATCGTCTTCACCATGGGCGCGTCGTGGGCGCTGCAGGGCAACTGGCTCGGCCCCGCGTTCGCCGCCGTGATGGTGCTCGTGCCGTACGCGCTGGTGCGGCGCTGGCAGTTCGGGTTCGCCTACCGTGAAGGGAAGCGGCTGGCCGGGCACCTCGCCGCCGGCGCGCTGGCGCGCGTGGCGCAGGGGGCGACCGTGCTCGGGTTCGTCGTGCTCGGCGGGTTCATCCCGTCGATCGTCAAGGTCGTCACCACGCTGACCTACCGGCAGACCACCACGGTCCAGGGACAGCCGGTGACCCAGTCGGTGGCGATCCAGGACCGGCTCGACGAACTGCTGCCGTTCCTGCTGCCGGTGCTGGTCACCGCCGGGGTTTACCTGCTGACGGCCAAGGCCCGGCTGCGGCCGGTCTGGGTCATCGGCATCGTCGTCGTCGCCGGGGTCGTCCTGGGGTGGCTCGGCTGGTTCGCGCCATCGGCCCCGGTGAAGAGCTAAGGGGAGTCCGCCATGTCCGTCCCGATCATCCTGGCCGGCCACGGCCGGCTGCCCTCCGGCGTCGGCGAGGCCGCCGAAATGATCCTCGGCCCGCAGTCGCGGCTGAAGGTCTGCGAGCTGAGCCCGCACGACAGCCCGGAGGAGTTCGGCGCCCGCGTGCTCGCGCTGGCCGGCACCGCCGAGGGGGTGCTCGTGCTCGCCGATCTGCACGGCGGCTCGCCGTTCAACGCCGTCCGCACGCTCGCGGCCGGGCACCCGCGCATCCAGCTCGTGTCGGGGCTGAACCTGCCGATGCTGCTGGAGGTCCTGCTGCACACCACCGGCGACGTGACCGAGCTCGCCGGCGTGGCTCGCGCCGCCGGCCGCGACGGCGTGGTCGACGTCCTGGAATCGACCTGGTGACCGCCGCCCTCCTGCTCGCCGCGCAAGACGTCCGGATCACCCCGGAGCCCGGGCACCCGCTCGGCGGCTACCTGGCCCGGCACGGCGTCGCGACCGGCACGCACGACGAGCTCGAAGCGTCGCTGATCTGGCTGTCCACCGAGGACGACCCGGGTGTGGTCTGGGTGGCGCTGGACGCGCTCGCGGTCGACGCCGGCCTCACCCGCACCCTGGCCGACGCGGTCGGCGCGGCGGTGGGCGTCGATCCGGAGCGGGTCCTCGTCTGCGCGTCGCACACGCATTCCGGGCCCGAGGGCTGGACCGGCCCGCTGCACCCCGGGCTGCCGGGGGAGCGCGACCCGGGGCTGGTCGGCCGGATGGCGGAGAAGGTCACCGGGGCCGCGCTGCGGCTGCGCGCCTGCCGCTCCCAGGTCCGGGCCCGCTGGCACGCGGGGTCGACGGAAGCCGTCGGCGGCAACCGGTACCGGCCGGACGGGCCGCACGACACGTCGTTCGGCGTGCTGGAACTGAGCCGCGACGACGGCACCCCGGCGGCGCTGCTGTTCGACTACGCGAGCCACCCGACCGTGCTCGGCCCGGACAACCTGGCCTGGTCGGCGGACTGGCCGGGCGCGACCCGGAGAGAGCTGGCCGCGCTGATCGGCCGCCCGGTGGCGGCGTTCCTGCAGGGCGCGGCGGGCGACGCCAGCTCCCGCTTCGTCCGCCGCGGCCGCGACCACGCCGAAGTCCGCACCCTGGGCGGCCACCTGGCGACGTCGATCGCCCGCACGCTGGCGGCGGCGTCGGCGATCGGCGCGAGCGGCCCGGTCCGGCTGACGCGGTCTTCGCTGCACCTGCCCTACCGCGACGTGCCGTCGATCGAGGACAGCTTGGCGCTGCGCGAGTCGGCGGAGGTGGAGTGGCAGCGGGAGCTGGCCCACCACGGCGAGGACCACCCGGCGGTCCGGATCGCGCAAACCCGCTACGAGGGCTGCGCGATGCTCGCGGCGATGGCGGCCAGCGACCGGCCGACGGGGTGCGCCGAGGTGCCGGTCAGCGTCGTCTCGCTGGGGGACATCGCGTGGCTGCACACGCCGTTCGAACTGTTCGCGTCGCTGGGGCTGCGGATCCGGCGGGGGAGCCCGTTCCGGCACACGCGGGTGATCGGCTACACCGACGGCTACCTGGGGTACCTGCCGGACGCCGAGGGGCACCGGACCGGGATCTACGAGTCGTACGTGACGCTGTTCGGCGCGGACGCCGCGGACCTGCTGGTGGAGCACTGCCTGAAGGTCCTGCGGGCGCACCGGCTCAGCCCGCAATAGGTCGCGGGCGGGCTGCTCAGGCCGGGCTGCGCCGCGCCTGCGTGAAGACCGTGTAGCGGTCGGCCCGGTACAGCGACCGGCCCGCTTCGATGACGCCGCCGCTCTGGTCGTGCAGCGTGCCCTCGATGATCAGGCACGGCTGGGTGGCTTCGATGCCGAGCAGGACCGCGTCGCCGGTGTTGGGGAGGACCGCCGAGATCGCCGTGTCGTTCCACTCCGCGCGGACGTCCCAGCGCTCCTCGATCGTGCGGTGCAGGGATTCGGTTTCCCAGTCGAACTGCTCGATGCCCGGGAACCGGTCGACCGAGAGGTTGGTGCGCTCGACGGCGAACGGCTCGTCTTCGACGTAGCGGAGCCGTTCGAGCCGGAACACCCGCGCGCCCGGGGGCACGTTCAGGCGGCCGGCGATGCGCTGGTTCGCGCTCTCCACCTCGGCGTGCAGCACCTTCGTCTTGGGGACGACGCCGCGGGCCTTCATGTCCTCGGTGAACGAGGTCAGCATGTCGATGTGCGCCGCCTGGCGTTCCGCGGTGAAGGTCGCGGTGCCGTGCTGGCGGTACAGGACGCCGTCCGCGACCAGGCGGTTGATCTCCTGGCGCACGGTGCCGCGGGCGACCTGGAAGTGCTCGGCGAGGAACCGTTCCGACGGCATCAGCCGGCCGGGGCCCGCCTCCGTCGCGACGGATTCGAGGATTTCGCGGAGCTGGTCGCCCTTCGGCCGCCCCGGCTGCAGCGCGCCCGGGAGGCGCAGATCGCTCGCGGGGACGTGTTTTGGACGGGGCATGGGTTCAGTATGTCGCGCCGGGGGCGGCAACGTGCCGTGAAGGCCACCTTGAGGCAGCACAAGTTCCGCGCGGTGGCCTTCACGAAGCTGGTCAGCCGGTGGCGCGCCCGGCCAGCTCCGCGAGGAACCGGGCGGCCACGGCTTCGCCCGTCACGTGCCCGACCGCGCGGTACAGCGACCGCGACTCCCGCGCCGTCCCGTCGGCGAGCGTCGAGCGGCCCGCGGCGGCCTCGACCGCCGCCAGCCCCAGCAGTGCTTCCGCCTCGACGACGCGGAACCCGCCCGCCCGCGCCGCGTCGAGGGCCGCCCGCGCGTGTTCGCCCGCCTCGCCCGCGCGGCCGCCCGCGGCCAGCACCCGGGCCAGCGTCGCCGCCGCCTCCGCCAGCTGGCCGCGCAGGCCGGACTCCGCCGTCAGTTCCCGGGCTTCCCGCAGGACGCGCTCCGCCGCACCCAGGTCACCCCGGCCTTCCTCGGCGCGGCCCAGCGCGATCAACGCGGCCGCCTCGACCTGCCGGTCGCCGTCGCGGCGGACGGATTCGAGGGCCGCTTCCGCCGTTCGCGCCGCCGCGGCGTGTTCGCCGCGGGCGATCTGCAACGCGCTCACCGCGTTCAGCACCGTCGCTTCGCCGAAGCTCGTACCGAGGTCGCGGAACGCCGTCAGGGCCTGGTCGAGGACCTCGCCCGCCTCCGCCAGCCGTCCGGTGGCCAGCAGCACCCAGCCCAGGTCGGCGAGGTTCGCCGCCTCCCAGAACGCCAGGTCTTCCTTGCGGGCCAGCGCGATCGCCTCGACCAGGCAGTCCTCCGCCTGCTCCAGCCGGCCCAGCTGGCGGTAGTGGCAGCTCAGCGAGTTCAGCGCGAGCGCCTCACCCGACCGGTTGGCCAGCTCGCGGAACAGCTGGATCGCGCGACGGCTGTGTTCGACGGCCTCCGACAGCCGGCCGGTCCACTCCAGCATCGAGCCCAGGTTCGCGACGGCGGTCGCCTCGCACTCGCGCCAACCGCACGCCCGGCTGGCCAGCACCGCCTTCTCCGAATGCCGGATGCCCGCTTCGTGCTGGCCCTCGCGGAAGTACGCGCCGCCGATGGACAGGTGGACCAGCGCCTCGGCCGGCTGGGCGCCGTGGTCGCGGGCCGCGCGCAGGACGATCGGGGCCAGTTCGAGCCACTCCGCGCGGCGGCCGTGGTCGTGGAAGAACCGCCGCAACGCGTCGGCCAGGTACCAGGCGCCGGGGTACGGCCCGCGCGTCGCGGCCTGCCGCAGCGCCGCCGAAAGGTTCGGGACCTCGACGTCGAGCCAGGCCACGGCGGCCGCGGCGTCGGCGAACGCGACCGGGCTCGGCGCCGCCGGGGCGTCTTCGCGGGGCAGCGTCACGATCCGCGCGCCGAGCAGCGCGACCGCGGCGTCGGCGGCCGCGCAGTAGCCGGTGAACAGCCGCTCCCACGCGCCCTCGCGCGTGGCTTCGTCCTCCTCGGCCCGGACGCACTGCTCGGCGTAGCGGCGGGCGAGGTCGTGGAACCGGTAGCGGCGGGGCGCGTGCGCCTCCAGGAGGTTCGCCGCCGCCAGCCCGCGCACCCGCCGCGCCGCCTCCTCGGGCGGCACGTCCAGCAGCGCCGCCACGGCGATCGGCGTGAAGTCGGCGCCCGGCACCAGCGCGAGCAACCGGAACGCCTGCCGCAGCCCGGGCGCCAGTGCCTGGTAGGACACCGAAAACGCCTTGGCGACGGCGCTTTCCTCGGCGCCGTCGAAGCCGAGCTGGGCCAGCGGGTCGCCGCGCAGCTCGTCGACCAGCTCGCCGATGCTGGCGACGCCGGTGTTCGCCGCGGCGATCCGCAGGGCGAGCGGGTGGTGGCCGCAGAGCCGGGCCAGCTCGGCCGCGGCTTCCGGTTCGGCGCTGGTCCGGTCGCCGAGCAACGCGGTCAGCAGCGCCTGCGAGTCGTCTTCGCGCAGCTGCGCCAGGCCCAGCGACCGCGCGCCGGTGCGGGCGACCAGCTCGTCGAGCCGGTGGCGGCTGGTCACCAGCACCCGGCCCGACGACGGCAGCAGCGGGAGCACCTGGGCGGCGTCGCGGGCGTTGTCCAGCACGACGAGCGCCTGCCGGTCGGCCAGCAGCGAGCGGTAGAGCTTGCTCTGGTCGTCGAGGCCCGGCGGCACGTCCCGCAGGTCGACGCCGAGGGTGCGCAGCAGCTGCGCGAGCGCGGCGGCGGGGGTGAGCGGCTCGTCGTCGGCGTCGAAGCCGCGCAGGTTCACGTACAGCTGGCCGTCGGGGTAGCGCGCCCGCGCGGTGTGGGCCCAGTGCACGGCCAGCGCGGTCTTGCCGACGCCCGCCGTGCCGGTGATCACCCAGACGTCGCCGGGTTCGTCGAGCGTGGCCAGTTCCGGGGCGCGGCCGGCGAACCCGCGGACGTCCAGCGGCAGCTCGGCCGGCCGCAGCGCGACCGGGGCCGCGGCGGGCGCGGGCGCCGGTTCGCCTTCGCCCCGCAGGATCCGCATCCGCAGGTCCTGCAGGGCCTGGCCGGGCTCGATGCCCAGTTCGTCGACGAGCAGGTCGTGCGCCCGCGTGTACGTCTCGAGCGCTTCCGGCGTGCGGCCGCAGCGGTGCAGCGCGAGCATCAGCGCGGCGCGCAGCCGTTCGCGGAACGGGTGTTCTTCGACGAGCTGCCGCAGCTCGCCGACCACCTCGGCGTGCCGTCCCGAAGCCAGTTCCTGCTCGTACAGCTCCTCCAGCACGACGAGCCGGCGCTCGGCCAGCGCCGGGCCCTCGTGCTCGGCCAGGGCTTCGCTGACACCGCCGAGCGGGGTGCCCTCCCACAGCGCGAGCGCGGCACGCAGGTGCGCGACGGCGTCGGGCCCGGAGGTGGCCCTGGCCTTGGCGACCTCGTCGTCGAACACGTCGAGGTCCCGGTCGCCGGGACCGACCTCGATGACGTAGCCGGGCGCGCGCCGCACGATGACGTCGCGGCCGAGCAGCTTCCGCAGTTCCGAGATGTGCACCTGGAGCCGCCCGCGGACGCTCGGCGGCGCGTTTTCCCCCCAGGTCAGGTCGATGAGGCGGTCTTCGGTGACCACGCGGTTCGGGTTGAGCAGGAGCGCGGCCAGCACGGACGTCTGTTTCTGGCCACCGGGCCGGAACGCCCCCGTGTCGCCGAGGACCGTGACCGGCCCGAGCAGGCGGTAGCGCACGTGTTGCCCCCCAGAAGGCGGACCGAAGCGGAACGGAAGTGCCGTGCTCGACCCTAACCCTGGACGGAAAGGGAAGGGAGGCCACGGGTGGACACCGATGATCCGGAGCGCTTGCTGTTCGTCTGTTTCCCGGACGCCGGTGAAGCCGCCGGCCGCTACCGGGCCTGGCGCGATCCGCGGATCGCGGTGCACGTCGTCGAGCTGCCCGGGCGGGGCGAGCGCCGTGACGAGCACCCGTACCGGGACATGTGGCTGCTCGTCGAGTCGCTGTCCGCGGAACTGGCCGGGGTGCTCGCCGGGCCGCACGTGCTGTTCGGCGCGGGGCTCGGCGCGCTGGTCGCCTACCGGCTGGCGCAGCGGCGGGTGGCCGCGGGACTGGGGGTCCCGCGGGCGCTCGTCGTCGCGCACCAGGCCCCGCCGGACCGGGCCGCGCGGGCGGTGCCCGACCAGGCGGACCGCGCCGACGTGAGCCTGCTGGTCAGCGACGCGCACGTGCCGGCGGCGCCCCCGCTGCCGTGCCCGATCCGCGGGTTCGGCGAGCCGCACGTGATGACCGGCTGGGGCGAGCACACGAGCGCCGGGTTCGTGCTGATCCCGGCGCGGGCCCGGGACAGCGCCGCGTTGCTCCGCGACGCCGTCCTGCGCTCGGCCTACCTGATCTCCGCCCTGGCCGTGCAGGGGCTCGCACCGCCGTCGAAGTCGACGGAGGCGTAGCTCGGGACGTCCTGCGGGACCTTGACGTCTTCGGGGAGGTGGACGCTGAGCTTCGTGCCCGCGGTCCCGGTGAAGGTGCCGCGGTAGACGGACGTGGTGGCGCCCGCGTCGACGTAGGAGACGTCGAGGACGAACGTCGCCGAGTCGCCGATGTACGGGCCGCCGCCGATGGTGGCGACGCCCGGGTGGTACTCGGTCGTGCCGACGGGCTGGTAGGTGACCGACACGGTGCCGCGGAACGGGCCGGCGGTGCAGCTCGCCGCCACCGTCTGGGCTCCGGTCCCGGCCGCTTCGGCGGGGGGTGCGAGGACGACCGCCCCCAGGACGGCCGTGCCGATGACGGCGTGGATTGCACCGGCTCTCATGGTGACTCCTCTTGCGTTCGGGGTGCGGCAGATGCTGCCGGAGGCGACTTCCAAACCACTTCCTTCGCCGCCCGCGGCAAACATATAAGCGCTGTTACACTTTGCGCCGTGCTCCGAGCCCTCGTCGACACGACCCCGCTGCGCTCGTCACCCGCCTTCCGCCGGCTCTGGCTGGGCCGGGTGTTTTCCGGCTTCGGAGCCCAGATGACCCTGGTCGCCGTGATGTTCCAGGTCTGGGAGCAGACCGGCAGCACCGGGTGGACCGGGGCCGTCGGGCTCGCGCAGGCCCTGCCGGTCATCGCGTTCGGCCTGTTCGCCGGCACGCTGGTGGACCGCGTCGACCGGCGGAAGTTCGCCCTCGTGATGACGGCCGGGCAGGCCGGCTGCTCGGTCCTGCTGGCCGTGCAGGGGTTCGTGGGCGGCGTGCCGGTGCTCGTGGTGCTGGGACTGGTGGCCGTCCAGTCGTGCTTCGTCGCCGGCGGCGGGCCGGCCGGGCGCACCTTCATCCCCCGGCTGCTGCCGCCCGAGCAGCTGCCCGCGGGGCTCGCGCTGAACCGGATCGCCTTCCAGGGCGCCATGTTGCTCGGCCCGGCGCTCGGCGGGCTGCTCCTCGGCTGGCTCGGCGTAGGCGGCTGCTACGTCGTCGACGCGCTCACCTTCGGGCTGGCGTTCTACGGCGTCTTCGGCCTGCCGCCGATGCGGCCCGGCGGCGAGCTGTCGCGGCCGGGCCTGCGCGGCGTGCTCGACGGACTGGCGTTCCTCGTCCGGACCCCGGTCGTGCGCGGGGCGCTGCTCACCGACCTCGCCGCGACCGTCCTGTCCATGCCCATCAGCCTGTTCCCGCTGGTCAACGAGGAGCACTTCGGCGGGAACCCGCGCACGCTGGGCTTGTTCCTCTCCGCCATCGCGGTCGGCGGCGTGGCGGCGTCGGTGTTCTCGGGGGCGTTCACCCGGCTCCCGCGGCCGGGCCTGGTGATGCTCGCGGGCTCCGCCGCCTGGGGTGTCGCGCTGACGGTGTTCGGGCTGGCGCCGAGTCCGTGGCTCGGGCTCGCGTGCTTGGTGCTGGCGGGCGCGGCGGACACGGTTTCGGTCGTTTCGCGCGGGGCGCTGGTCCAGCTCAACACCCCGGACGCGCTGCTCGGCCGGGTGGCGGCGGCCGAGCAGATCGTCGGGCAGGCCGGCCCGGACGTCGGCAACCTGCGCGGCGGCCTCGTGGCCGGCGCGACGTCGGGGACGTTCGCGCTCGTCAGCGGCGGCTTGCTCTGCGTGGCCGCGGTGGTGGCCGTCGGTGCCGCGACCCCGGGGCTGCGCCGGTTCGCGGTCACGGCAGCTTCAGCGACAGCACGTCCGGGATCGTGACGACGCTGCCGTAGGTGTTCGCGCTCCCGCCGATCGCGAGGATCCGGTGCGCCGACACGGTCGCGCACACCAGCGACGCCCGGCCGTGGGGGAGCAGCGTGCCGGGCAGCACCCAGTACCCCGTGCCGGGGTCGAAGACCTCGGCCGTGCGGTCGCGGGCGGTCGGGTCGTCGACCGGGGCCGGGCCGCCGCCGACGACCACGATCTTGGTGCCCACCACCGCCGCCCCGGGCGAGCCGCGGCGCTTGTGCATCGGCGCCACGGCTTCCCAGCGGTCGGACTCCGGGCAGTACCGCTCCACCGACGCGAGCGCGTCCTGCGCCCGGCTCGGCAGGCCGCCGAGCGCGTACAGGTGCGCTTCGGTGGCCACGAGCCGGAACTGCGCCCGCGGGGTCGGCATCGGTGCCACCGGTACCCAGTGCGGGCGGGGGTCCGCCGGGTCCAGCACGCGGACGGCGTCGGTGGCGTGCTGCGCGGGGTCGGCGTCCCCGACCACGCCGCCCGCGACGTACACCCGGCCGTCCAGCCCGGCGGCCGAGGCCGCGGCCAGGGGAACCGGCAACGCGGGCGCCGGGTGCCATTCGTCGCGTTCGGGGTCGTACCGGTCGACCGCGTCCAGCGCGGCCCCGCCGCGGCCGGTTCCGCCCGCGGCGTAGACGATCCCGCCCACCACGGCGGCCGCGAAACCGCTGCGGGGCACCGGCATCGGGCAGACGTGGTGCCACTCCCCGTCGCCGCGCGCGTGGCGGGTCTCGACGGAGCTGTGGACGAGGTCGCCGTCGGTGCCGCCGAGGACGAAGAGGTGGTCCCCGGCGGCGGCCACCTCGTGGCCGGACCGGGGTGACAGCAGCGGTGGCCGGTACTTCCATTCGTTCATCGTTTTCCACCCTCTTTGCCGCTCAGAGTCTCCGCGGTGATCCGGTTCGTTACGGCGGCCGCGATTTCCGCCGTCGGAGCAGTGCCGGTGACGATCAGACGTCCCAGTGCGCTCGCCCGGATGGCGGACAACGATCACGCTGTGTGCGACCTCCTCGTTGGTTTGTTTCCCCACGTGATCATTGCGGTCGCAATTCTCGGCAACGTGTTTGCGGGCGCGGAAATCGTCATCTACAGTCCGGCGGATCACGGCTCCACCGCCGGATTCCACGTGCAGAAGTATTCATTTCCGAGGAGTGCCATGCCCAGACGCGCCTCGACCCGCCGGTTCGCCGTGCTCGCCGTCGCCGCCGCCCTGCTGCTGAGCGGGTGCAGCCAGCTCGGCGGGACCAAGACCGGTGGCGCCGTCGAAAAACCGGCCATCCGGGTCGCGATCCTCACCACCGTCGACCTCGCCACCCTGTGGCTGGCGCAGGAAGGCGGCTACTTCAAGGCCGAAGGCCTCGAGGTGCAGACCGACATCGGCGCCAGCGGCCAGGACACGCTGAACCGCATGGTGGCGGGCAAGGACGACCTCGCGCTGTCCACCTACACGCTGTTCTTCCTGGCGAAGAACAGCGGCACCGCGGACGTGAAGCTCATCGCCGACGCCACTTCGGCGAGCCCGCGCAGCAACGAAGTCGTCACGGTGCCGAACTCGCCGGTGAAGACCATCGACGACCTCGGCGGCAAGCGGATCGCGATCAGCTCGAAGAACGCGGCCTCCGACGTGCTGACCCGGTCGGTGATGCGCGACCACGGCATCGACGCCACCAAGGTGACGTGGGTCCCGATGCCGCTGCCGGAGATGGGCGCGGCACTCGCGCAGGGCCGGGTCGACGCCGCCTACCAGCCGGAACCGTTCCTCACCCAGGCCGCCAAGACCGCCGGCGCGTACCCGGTGATCGACGCCGCCAGCGGCAGCACCCAGGCCTTCCCGCTGACCGGCTACGGCGCCACGGCCCAGTGGGCCCGCGACCACCCGAAGACGCTGGCCGCGTTCCAGCGCGCGATGCTCAACGCCACCCGCGCCGCGGTGGACCGCGCCCGCGTGGAACCGCTGGTGGTCCGCAACGCCCGCGTGGACCAGGACATCGCGAGCCTGATGGTGATGCCCGCGTTCGGGTCCACGTTGGACGCCCGCCGGATCCAGCGGGTGCCGGACCTGTTGCAGCAGCTGGGTGTGGTGCAGACGAAGATCGACGCCTCGTCGATGATCGCCCCGCAGGCCAGCACCGGCTGACGCGGGCGATGGCGGAAGGGCGGGTGTGCTTCGGCGTGCCCGCCCTTCGTCGTGCCCCGGCGGCAATGCCATGAACGACTCGTTCATGACGTCTCGGCGTGCACGTTCTGGTGCCGAATACCACTAAGCGCGCGCTTTGTGAAAATTCCCGGAGCGTCCGGTTTCGACACTTCGTGCCTTGACTTCACCGCCGCTGCCCTCCACCCTCTTCATACCGACCGCGCGGTACGGCCTGGTCCACATGGTGAGACAGGAGAGTCATCGATGACACTTCTCGGGGAGGCTCAGCCCGGCGAGGACCTGCTCGTGGTCGACGGCCTCACCGTGCGCTTCGGCGGCCTCACTGCGCTGCACGACGTCCGGCTGAGCGTCGACGCCGGCACCGTCGTCGGGGTGATCGGGCCCAACGGCGCGGGCAAGACGACGCTGTTCAACGTCGTCTGCGGGTTCGTCCGGCCCCAGGCGGGCCGCGTGCTGTGGCGCGGGGAGCCGCTGGTCCGGCACCGCCCGGAACACCTGGCCGGCCTCGGGATCGTGCGGACCCTGCAGGGCCTCGGCCTGTTCCCGGGCTTGACCGTGCTGGAGAACGTGATGGCCGGCGCGGGCCGGCACGCTCGCACCGGCGTGCTCCCCGCGCTCGTCGGGGCCGGGCGGTCCGCGCGTGATGAAGCCGACCTGGCCGGGCGGGCCCGCGCGACCCTCGGCGAGCTGGGGATCGCCGACCTCGCCGACCGGCTGCCCGGTGTTCTGCCTTACGGGGTCAGGAAACGCGTCGCGCTGGCGAGAGCGCTCGTGGCGGAACCCGACCTGCTCCTGCTCGACGAACCCGCGAGCGGGCTCTCGGCCGCCGAGCTCGTCGAGCTGTCGACGTTGATCCTGTCGCTGCGGCGGCACATGGCGGTCGTGCTCGTCGAACACCACATGGACCTGGTCATGCAGGTCTGCGACCGCGTCGTGGTGCTGAACTTCGGCGAGGTGATCGCGGCGGGCACGCCGGCCGAGATCCAGGCCGACCCCCGCGTGGCCGAGGCCTACCTCGGCGACCCCGCCGAGGAGGCGCCCCGTGCTTGAGATCGAGGAGCTCTCCGTTTCCTACGGCGCCGTCCGCGCGCTCGACGGCGTCGGCATCACCGTCGAGCGGGGCGGGATCACCGCCGTGCTCGGGGCGAACGGGGCCGGCAAGAGCACGTTGCTGCGCACGATCAGCGGCCTGCAGCCCGCCCGGGCCGGCCGGATCTCCTGGGACGGCGCGGAACTCACCGGCCGGGCGCCGGACCGGATCGCCCGCGGCGGGGTCGCGCACGTGCCCGAAGGCGGCGGGGTGATCACCGAGCTGACCGTCGACGAGAACCTCCGGCTGGGCGCGCTGTGGCGGCGGGACCGCGCCGATCGCGCCGCCGCGCGCCGGGAGGTCTACGAGCTTTTCCCACCCCTGGAGGAACGTTCGGCGAAACCCGCGTCGACGCTCTCCGGCGGGGAACGGCAGATGCTGGCCATCGGCCGCGCCCTGATGAGCCGGCCCGGGCTGCTGCTGCTGGACGAGCCGTCGCTGGGGCTCGCCCCGCTGATCACCGCGCGGATCATGGGGATCCTGCGGGACCTGCGGGCCTCGACCGGGCTGACCGTCGTGCTCGTCGAGCAGAACGCGCACAGCGCGCTGTCCATCGCCGACCGCGGGTACGTCCTCGCGCTCGGCAAGGTGGTGGCCGTCGACACCGCGGCGGAACTGCTGGCCGACGACGGCCTCCGCCACGCCTACCTCGGCTTCTGACCGTCCACAATGGAGGTGACCGGTCCGGTATGCAGGACTTCTTCGATCTGACCCTCGGCGGGATCTCGGCCGGCGCGGTGTACGCGGCGCTCGGGCTCGCCCTGGTCATCATCTACCGGGCCACCCGGGTGGTGAACTTCGCACAGCCCGCCCTCGCCCTCATCTCCACCTACCTCGCGTACTCGGTGACCAAGGCGACCGGCAGCTACTGGCTCGGCTTCGCCGTCGCGATCGTCGCCGGGACCGTGCTGGGCGTCGCCACCGAACGGCTGCTGATCCGGCCGCTGCGGCACCGCTCCGAGCTGAGCTCGATCATCGTCACGCTCGGGCTTCTGCTGGTGCTGCAGGCGATCGCGGGCATGATCTGGTCCAACGAGCCGCTGGCGTTCCCGTACGCCTTCGACTTCCGCGGCCGGTTCTCCGCCAACGACCTGTTCGTCGTGCTGATCGTGCTCGCCATCGCCGCGCTCGTGCTCGTCGTGTTCAAGTACACCCCGCTGGGCCTGCGGATGCGCGCGGCGGCGTTCGCGCCGGACGTCGCCCGCACCCTCGGCGTGCGGGTCGGGCTGATGCTCACCGTCGGCTGGGGCATGGCGGCGGCCGTCGGCTCCCTGGCCGGGCTGCTCGCCACCCCGCCGTTCCTGTTCCCGAACGTGCTGGACGGCGTCTTCGTCTACGCGCTCACCGCGGCGGTGCTCGGCGGCCTCGACAACCCCTTGGGCACCATCGCCGGCGGGTTCGTCCTCGGCGTCGGACTGTCCTACGTGTCCGGCTACTTCGGACCCGAGATGGTGACGATCGCCGCGCTGGCGATCCTGGTGATCGTGCTTTCCGTGCGCCCGAGCGGGTTGTTCGGCCGGGCGAAGGCGAGGCGGGTATGAGCGTGCGCACCTCCCTCCCGCGGACCACCGTGCGGACCGAAGAAAAGAAGCGCACGCTGCCGCCGCTGGTCCGCCACGTGCTCGCCGCGCTGGCCGCCTTCGCCGTCGTCGTGGTGCTGACGCTGGTGACCGACGAGTTCACCAACCTGCGGATCGCGACGATCGGCTACTACCTGATCGCGGTGGCCGGGCTGACCCTGCTGACCGGCCTCACCGGCCAGGTCTCCCTGGGCCACGGCGCGTTCATGTTCATCGGCGCGTACACGGTGGCGCTGCTGGTGAACAAGGTGCCGTCGTTCCCGCTGTGGGCCGACCTGCTGCTCGCGTCGGTGGCGGGCGGGCTCGCCGGGTTGCTGGCCGGGGCCGCGGCGGCCCGGCTGCGCGGGCCGTACCTGGCCGGGGCGACGCTCGCGCTGGCCGTCGGCCTGCCCGCGCTGACCCGCAGGTTCCCGGACTTCCTCGGCGGCAGCAACGGGCTGAGCTTCACCGTCCACAGCAGACCGTCCGGAATGGTCGGTGTGGTCCCGGAACTGCGGTGGCAGACCTGGATCGTCTGGCTCAGTGTGCTCATCGCGCTGGTGCTGGTGGTCAACATCGTCCGCGGGCGGCTCGGGCGCGACTTCCGCGCCGTCCGCGACGACGAGGTCGCCGCGTCGCTGAGCGGGATCGCCGTCGGGCGCACCAAGATCCTCGCGTTCCTGGTCAGCGCGGTGTGCGGCGGGCTCGCCGGTGGCCTGCAGGCGTTCCTGCTCGGCACCGCCGCGCCGGGGTCGTTCACGCCCGCGCTGTCGCTGAGCCTGCTGGCGGCCGTGGTGCTGGGCGGGCTCGGGTCCCTGTGGGGCGCGCTGTGGGGCGCGGTCGCGCTCGTCTACTTCCAGGCCTGGTCCGAGGACCTCGCCGACGTGCTGCACCTGAACACCGACGTGGCCAACAACCTCCCGCTCGCGGTGTACGGCGTGATCCTCATCGTCGTCGTGCTCGCCTTCCCGCGGGGCATCCAGGGCGGTTTCCAACGCCTGCGCGGGCTGCTCCGCCGACCCGCCGAAAAGAAGGAGAACCATGAGACTCACTAGGTACGGCGCGGGTTTCCTCGCCCTCGCCCTGGCGCTGACCGCGTGCGGCGGCGCGGGGGAGAGCGACGGCGGCGGTCAGCAGGCCGCGGACTCGGCCGTCGGCGTCACCAAGGACACCGTCGTGATCGGCACCCACCAGCCGCTGACCGGGCCGGCCGCGCCGGGGTACAGCAAGATCTCCGTCGGCGCTCGCGCGGTCTACCAGGCGATCAACGACGGCGGCGGCGTCAACGGGCGCAAGATCGACTACAAGGTCGAGGACGACGGCTACAACCCGACGAAGACCGTCGAGGTGGTGAAGAAGCTCGTCCTGCAGGACAAGGTGTTCGCGATCGTCGGCGGGCTGGGCACGCCGACGCACTCCAAGGTCGTCGACTACCTCAACTCCGAAGGCGTACCGGACCTGCTGGTGTCCTCGGGCGCGCTCGCCTGGGACAACCCGCAGAAGGCGCCGATGACCTTCGGGTACCAGGTGGACTACACGCGCGAGGGCAAGATCCAGGGCAAGTACATCAAGGACACCTTCGCGGGCAAGAAGGTCGGCTACTTCACGCAGAACGACGACGTCGGCCGCGACACGCAGGCCGGGCTGGACCAGTTCGTCAAGGACCAGGCCGTCGTCCGGCAGGGCTACGACAGCGCGAACACCGACGTCACGCCGCAGCTGTCCGCGCTGAAGGCCGCGGGCGCCGAGGTCGTCGTCTGCGCGTGCATCCCGGCGTTCACCGCGCTGTCGATCCTGGCCGCGGCGAAGATCGGCTACCGGCCGCAGTTCGTGGTCAGCAGCATCGGCGCGGACCCGGCGACGCTGTCCGGGCTGCTGCAGGACTTCGCCAAGCGCGGCGGCGCCAGCGTCTCCAGCGGGCAGCTGCTGGCCGGCCTGATCGGCACCGGCTACCTGCCGGACGTCGCCCAGACGTCGGACCCGTGGGTCGCCTACTTCAAGGGCATCCACGACAAGTACATCCCGAAGGAGCCGTTCACGAACACCGTGCTGTTCGGCATGGTGCAGGCGTACACGTTCGCGCAGGCGCTCAAGGCCGCCGGGCCGGACCCGACGCGCCAGAAGCTCGTCGACGCGATGAGCTCCGGGTCGCTCAAGGGCCCCGGCCTGACGCCGTTCGGGTTCTCGAAGGAGTCCCACGCCGGCTACACCGGCGCGTACGTCTTCAAGATCAACCCGGACACCACCACGGCGGTCATCCAGCCACCGTCGGTCACCGACCGGGGTACCGGGGCCATCACGGCGTACACCGGTGAACGCGCCACCCCGGAGCAGGTGAACCTGCTGAGCAAGTGAGGAACGGGCCGGTTCGCGGCGGTGCCGCGGACCGGCCCCCCGCTCACATAGGGTGGCGACATGACGGTCAGGGAGAAGGTCGTGCGGGCGGCGGTCCGGCTGTTCGCCGAGAAGGGCTTCGAGGCGACGACGGTCCGCGAGATCGTCGAAGCCGCCGGCGTCACCAAGGGTGGCCTCTACCACTACTTCGAGTCCAAGGACGACCTGCTCTTCGAGATCTACGTGGCGATGCTGCGGATGCAGACGCGGCGGATGGTGACGATCGCCGGGTCGGACCTGCCGCTGCCGGAGCGGCTGCACGCGATCATCGTCGACGTCGTGGTGACGAGCATCGCCGACCTGGACGCGGCGACCGTGTTCTTCCAGTCCTTCCCGCTGCTGGAGAAGTCCAAGCAGGTCCAGGTGCGCGCCGAGCGGCGGACGTACCACGAGCGCGTGCGCGACCTGGTCGCCGAGGGGCAGCGGGCCGGTGTCTTCCGCGCGGACGTCCCGGCCGACCTGGTGATCAACTACCACTTCGGCGCCATCCACCGGCTCGGCATGTGGTACCACGCCGACGGCGAGCTGTCGGGGGAACAGGTCGGCGAGCACTTCGCGAACCTGATGCTGCGCAGCCTCCGTCCTTAGTGGACGATCTATCGTGGGGTCATGCACATCGTGGCGGTCCTCGCGCTGGACCAGGTCGTCCCGTTCGACCTGGCGACCCCCATCGAGACCTTCTCGCGCACCCGGCTGCCGGACGGCGCACCGGCCTACGAGGTCCGCATCTGCGGCCCGGCGCCCGAGATCGACGCGGGCGCGTTCACGCTGCGGCCACCGTGGGACCTGACCGGCCTGGCCGAGGCGGACACGATCATCGTGCCGGGCCGCTCGGCGAACCCGCCGGTCCCCGCCGCGGCTTCGGCGGCGCTGCGCGCGGCGGCCGAGCGGGGCGCCCGGATCGCGTCGATCTGCTCGGGCGCGTTCATCCTGGCCGAGACGGGCCTGCTGGACGGCCTGCGCGCGACGACCCACTGGGCGGCGGCCCCCGAACTGGCCCGCCGGCACCCGGCGGTCGAGGTCGACCCGGACGTGCTGTACGTGGACAACGGCCAGCTCCTCAGCTCGGCGGGCGCGGCGGCCGGGCTGGACCTCTGCCTCCACCTGATCCGCCGCGACCACGGTTCGGCGGTGGCCGCCGACGCGGCCCGCATGTCGGTGATGCCCCTGGAACGCGAGGGCGGACAGGCCCAGTTCATCGTTCATGACACCCCGCCGGCCCCGCGCGGGTCCGAGCTGGAGCCGCTGCTGGCGTGGCTGGAGGAGAACTGCGCCGCGGAGCTGACGCTGCCGGGCATCGCGGGGCAGGCGGGGATGAGCACGCGGACGCTCAACCGCCGCTTCCGCGAACAGACGGGAACGACGCCGCTGCAGTGGCTGCTGCGGGCCCGGGTGCGCCGGGCGCAGTACCTACTGGAGGCGACGGCGGACCCGGTGGACCGGATCGCGGGCGAGGTGGGGTTCGGATCGCCGACGGCGTTCCGCGAGCGCTTCAAGCGGGTGGTGGGGCGGAGCCCGCAGGCCTACCGCGCGAGCTTCCGGGCGGCCGGGATGACGTGAGCGGGTGGGGCGCGACCGCCGCCGGGTTTGAGCCTGCCGTTCTCGTGGTACTGACCGGGATCATCGCAGTCCCGTTCGGGAGGGTGCTCGTGCAGATCCAGGTCAACACCGACCACAACGTCCACGGTGGCGAACGACTGGCCACCTTCGTGACCACCGACCTGGAGAGCAGCCTCTCCCGGTTCGGCGGGTGGGTGACCCGGGTGGAGGTGCACCTCAGCGAGGACGGCGGCGGCAAACCGGACGACAAGAGGTGCGTGATCGAGGCCCGCCCCGGCGGCAAGCAGCCGATCGCGGTCACCCACCACGCGACCACTGTGGACGACGCGTACACCGGCGCGGCCCACAAACTGGGGCGGGTACTGGATTCCCGCTACGACCGCGCCCACGACCACAAGGGCAGCGAGAGCATCCGGCACATGCCGGCCCCGGAGGACCCGGACCAGGTCGGCGTGCTCGAGGACGAACCGCGGGACTGAGCAAAGCCGGCGGCCTCCTGCGAGACGCGCACACGCCGTGACAGGGCGTGGCGCGTTCGGCAGACCGGCAGCCGGGATCGGCGATCGGCTCCGACGCGGGAATCCCTGCTGAAGCAGCGCGCGCAGCTCGACGAACAGCGGCGCGAGCGCGATGCTCGCCGTGACTACGAGTACGAAGCCCGCAAACGGCTGTACGCCGAATGCGGGCCGATCCTGCTGCAACTGAGCGAGGCCGCCGAGCGCCGGATCGCCGCACTCGCTCGAACGGCGCGGCAAGGTCACCTCGGGCCGGAGCGGACGTCGTGGCTGGCGGCGGCTCACCCTGGTCGATTTCAAGCTGGACCGTGAAATCCAGGACACGCGCGCCCTGCCCAGGCCTACCTCTACCGGGCCTTGCTGCAGGTTCCCACCGACGTCGGCGTCGCCGAGGGGTACCTCGCGGAGCGACCGGCGGCTGTCCCATCACCCCGGGTATTCCGCGTGGATCTCGCCGTCGAACAACCGCCAGTAGAAGGCGTTCAGCTTCGCGGCCGCAGGCGCGTGCCGGGCCAGGATCGCGGCTACGGTTCGCGGCACGTCCGCCGGGATGTGCCCGGCAGCGCACCGGCGGACGTACTCGTTGCGCTCGACCGGGCCGCCGCCGGCCGGCACCGGTACGCCGCACACCGCGGTCACCAGCCAGTTGACCAATCGCATGGCGGCGTAACCTTCGTCATGGTTCGCGTGGCGTTCGGCAAAGTCGCGCTCGGCGGCCGACAGGTCGAAGTGCGGCGAGGTGGCCAGCCCGAAGTCGGTGAGGTAGATCCGCTCCCCGTCCGTGCGCAGGTTGCCGAAGTGCCCGTCCATGTGCAGCAGTTGCCTGCCGCGCAAGAACTTCACGATCTCGGAAAGCTGCCGCTCGACCGCGGCGGCCTTGCCGGCGGGGTCCTCGCCCAGCCAGTCCGGCAGCGGGTGCGGGAGGTACTCGCAGAACAGCACCAGGCTGCTCGATGCCGCGGCCAGCGCTTCGAACCGCGCACGCACGGTCGAGCTGCCGCCCAGCGCGGCGACCACCCCGTCGATGTCGGCGTACTCGGCCGCGAGCGGTGACCGGCCGGGCAGCACCCGCCAGTGGTGGAGAATCGGGAACGCCTGGGTTTCGCCGGCCAGCACGGCGTCGGTGACGATCACGTTCGCGGCCAGTTCCCGCCACGCGGTGAACCCGGGGCTGACGACGCCGTACTGGCAGTGCACCGGCAGATCGAACAGGTTCGCGGTGGAGCCGGGGTGGGCGAGCTCGAGGTCGGTCAGCGGGATGCGCTTGGCGAACACCGGCGCACCGTCGACGTCGAGGACCGCCGAGCCGCCGCCCACACCCACGCCGTTGGCCTGTCCCGTGCCGACGAGCGCGGCGAGCTCGTCGTCACTTCGGGAATCCAGGAGAGCCGAGAGCCTTCGGTGGCGGGCGAGCCGGGTAGCTGTCACCGCACCGATGGTGCCACGGAACGGGCTGCGGCCGGTCGCGGTGGATCACGCGGTCGTGGCGATCCCTCCATCGACGGGGACGACGGTGCCCGTCAGGTAAGCGCCTGCCCGGCTGGCGAGGAACACGGCGACACCCGCCATGTCGTCGTCGCGGCCGATCCGGCGCAGCGGGGCCGACGCCGCGATCGCCTCGCCGAGCTCGTCGAGCGTCGCGGCCATCATCGCCGACGGGAACGGTCCCGGCGCCACCGCGTTCACCGTGATGCGCTGCGGGCCCAGTTCCTTGGCGAGCACCCTGGTGAGCTGGTGCAGCGCGGCTTTGCTGCTGGAGTAAGAGTAGTTGGGCCGCTGGGGGATGTGGATGGCCGCGATGCTGCCGATGTTGATGACCCGCGCGGGGTCGTCGGCGGTCCCGGCGCTGCGAAGTGCCGGCAACAGCGCCTGCACCAGCCAGAACGGCGACTTCAGATTGAGGTCGACGACCGTGTCCCAGGCCGCGTCCGGGAACGTCTCCAACGGCTCGTCCCACATCGCGCCCGCGTTGTTGACGAGGATGTCGAGACTCCCGTCGGCCGTGACGAGCTGCGAGAGGCGCTCACACTCTTCGTGCCGGGACAGATCGGCGGGGATCGCCCGGACGTCGCCGTGTGCGGACAGCTGTTCCTGCGCCCGAGCGCACGCTTCCGCGTCGCGTGAGCTGATGACCACGCGGGCACCCGCCTGGAGGAGCCCGCGCGCGATCATCATCCCGATGCCCCTGGTGCCACCGGTGACGAGAGCGCGCTTGCCACTCAGGTCGAAAAGCTCGGTGTGCGTTGCGAATCGGCTGTTCGTCATTTGGCGTCCTTCTCGTCGGTCACCGGCAGCAGCCCGCGCTCGCCGAAGACCTTCTTGGCCGTGAAGGTCGCGTTCAGCGCCTTCGGGAATCCACAGTAGACAGCGGAGTGCAGCAGCGCCTCGACGATCTCCGCGGGCGTGAGTCCGACGTTGAGCGACGCGTTGACGTGCACTTCCAGTTGCGGCTCGCAGCCACCGAGGGCGGTGAGCATACCGAGGGTGACCAGCTGCCGGTCGCGCGGCGCGAGCCCCGGCCGCGCGTAGATCTCGCCGAACCCCCACGACACGACGGCTTCCGCCAGCGCGGGGGAGACGTCGGCGAGGTTGTCGAGCACGCGCTGCCCGCTCTCGCCGTCGATGGCGGTCAGGGTCTTGAGGCCGAGTTCGAAGCGCTCGTCGGTCATGGCGGGTTTCCTTTCCCCAGTACGTCGTTGCGAAGTCGACGCTAGGGGCTGGAGCGCGCTCCAGGTCAAACGTGACGGCCGCCACTGTCGATCAGGCCGGCTGCCTGTCCGTGGAGGCGGGCGAACAGGTCCCTCGCCTCCGCGGATCTGGCGTCGGCTTCCTCGTCCCGGCCCAAGGCGCGCAACGGCAGGACCATCCTGTCCAAGGTGCTGGCCACGTGCCTGAGGTAGCCGTGGGCGCGGCGCAGCGCGAGGGCCCGCTCGTAGTGCTCGACCGACTCGGCCGGCCGGCGGGCGTGGAACTCGATGTAGCCGAGGGTTTCCCGGCCGGACGCCTCGCCCTCCGGGTTGGGGTGCAGGGCCAGCGCCGCCTCGCCGAACGAGCGGGCCCGATCGAGGTCGCCGAGCAGGGCGGTGAACCAGGCGACCGCGTTCAAGGCGTGGGCTTCGCTGATGGTGTCCTGCAGTTCCCGCGACAGGTGCAGGTTCTCCTGGGCGTGGAGCAGGGCGCCGGCGTTCTCGTCCTGGCGGCCGAGCGCCCAAGCGAGGGCACGGTGGGTGTGCGAGAGCTGGTACCGGTCGCCCGACCGCTCAGCGAGGGTGCTCGCTTCCCGCAGGTGTGCCAGCCCCTCGGAATCCCGGTGGGCGCGGGTGAGCGCCTCGCCGAGGCGTCGGTGCGAGGTGATCAGGGCCGGACCCGACGTCGGCGCGCGCAGCGCGAGTCCCCAGGTGCGGATGTCGGCGTCGGGGCGATCCCGTCGGTGGTGGTAGGTCGTCAGCGTTCGCGCCAGGTGCCAGACGACGTCGTGCCACCCGTGCTCCGCGGCGGTGTCGGCCGCGGCGAGCAGGCACAGGTGTTCCGCGTCGAACCAGGCCAGCGCCGCGTCGAGGCCGGTGGCTGCTTCCGGCCGGCATCCCCGCGACATCGGCGGCAGGACGGCGGGCGGACCGTACGGCTGGAGGTGGCGGTCGGCCGAGTGGGCGGAGTGCAGGTAGTGGTCGGTCACTCGCCGCGTGGCCTCGGCGTCCTCGGCGCGGACCTCGGCCCGGATCAGGTCGTGCATGCGGTAGCGCCCACTGGCCACCCGTTCCAGCAGGCAAAGCTGTTCCAGCGCCGTCAGTTCGGCCGTCGATCCGGTGAGGCTGGCCACGGCGGCGAGGCCGATGTCCGGGCCTGGCGCGGCGGCGAGCAAACCGAGGACGCGCGACTGCGTCGCGGTCAATGCGCGCAGCGACCACGACAGCGCCGCGGGCACGCTGCTGCCCGGGTCCTCGTCGTCGAACCGGCCCAGCTCTTCGGCGATCCGCGCCAGGGGTAGTTCAGGAGACAGCTGACCGCGGCTGGCCACGATCGCCAGCGCGAGCGGCAGCCCGGCGCAGCGCCGCACGATCCGCCGCGCGGCGGCGGGATCCGAGGCGAGCCGGTCGGATCCGAGCCGCGCGGCCAGCAGGTCGTGGGACTCGGCGTCGTCGAGCTGGCCGAGTCTCAGGTGCGCGGCACCGTGCCGGGTGGTCAGCGAGGTGAGCCGGTGGCGGCTGGTCACCAGCACCGTGCAGGAGGCCCCGCCGGGCAACAGCGGCTCGACCTGGCGCGCGTCGGCAGCGTTGTCGAGGACCACCAGCAGGCGCTTGTCCGCGGTCAGGCTTCGGTAGAGGGCGACTTGAGCATGCGGATCGGGTGGGATGTCGACGGCTCCGAGAGCGTCGAGGAACCCCCGGATCGCCGCCGCGGGAGCCATCGGCAGATCCGGCGAAAACCCGCGCAGGTCGACGAACAGCTGCCCGTCCGGAAACCGGTGGCGGTTGCCGTGGGCCCACTGCACCGCCAGCCAGGTCTTGCCGATGCCGCCGATCCCGGCGATCGCGTGCACCCCGGGCCCGTCAGCCAACCCGGCCAGGTCATCGGCCCGGCCCACGAAGCGTGCCGGCGAGGCAGGCAGCTGCCGGGGCGGCGGCCGCACGCGCGTGATGACGACCTCGCCGGCCTGCACGAGGGTGCCCGTCACATCGCCGTTGACCACGTTGTGCACCCCGAACCGGTCCGGCATGCCAACCAGGATCCACCGTTCGGCGGGCGTGGGCCAGGTCGTTCCGCGAGATCCGCTCAGGAACCCGGCCGCGGGCGGTCTTCGACAACCACTTTTTCGGCACCGCGCTTGGCGAACGCCGCCCAGAGGCTGAAGCCCACGACCCCCACCGCGGCGGCCAACCAGAGTCAGACGAACGGCTCGCGCAGCGGGAACCGCACCAGGACGAAGACGATCATCGCGACGCCGACGACCGCGCCGAACACGGCGGAGGGCTTGGACGGCTTGATCCGGTACACGAGCACCACTCCCCAGACAGCGGATTCCGTGGCGCCCGATCACCCCCTGGACGATCTCTCGAAACCAGCGCGGCTGCGGTTGCCGCGAGCGGTTTCCCGGGCCGGAAGTACTCCCGCAGGTCCTGGCGGAAGGCGTCCCCGGGATCGCCGCGGGCGTCGGCGCTGACGATGTCGAAGGGCGTCCGGCTTCGCGGGCACCTCGGCGACCTCGGCCACTGCCCCTCGGCGGCGCCGCCCACCAGGGTGCCGATCCTGGCGAGGCTGTCGTGCCCCGGGAAGAAACCGGGGGTGAACAGGCTCAGCTCGCAGCCGGTGACGAACACCTCCGCCCCCACCCGCTCCGGGTCACCGCCGGTGATCCGCACCGCGTCGCAGCGCAGGTCCTCGGCGACGACGTGGATTTCCCGCCGCACCGCCTCGACGTCGAAAACCGGTCGCCGCCAAGCCCGGTCGCGTCAGCACATCCGGGCGTGGCGATGGGCGGACGATCCTTCGTTGCGAACGGCGCTTCTGGTGGCGAGGGTGGCCGAATCCCGCGGCTGCCTGCACCCGGGCGACTGGCCGGATGTCGCGGTCGGCCTGCTGCTGGAAGGTGCTGAAGATCCCGCGATCGCCGAGCCGGCCGGCTTGAGCCGCCGAGCGAACGGATGGGACACCGAACCACTCGTGGCCGCCGCGTGCGAGCGGCACGAGATCGTGACTCCCCGCCGGGAGGAGTCAACGGTTCTCGTCGCCCGGTTGATGGCGGACGATCTCCGTGCCCGCCCGGCCGCCGTCACCGCGCCGATGACCCGGCTCGCTCCCCCGGAATTCGAGCCGGACCTGGCCAGCTGATGCTTCACCGCGGAGGAATACCTGGATTGCGGTTGCGCCGAGGTCGACCGAGCGAGGTCCGAACCCGATGCCGAAGCGGCACCCGGCCTCGCCGGGCCCGGCATCCGCTGATGCCGCGAGCCGGTCGACGACGGACCGCGTGGCACGCGCTCATACCGACAAGCGGACGCGTGATTTTCAAAGGTCAGCGCGTCCCCGCGTCTTCCAATGTGGGGATCACGGGTGACAAAAGGTGATCGGCGTGCTCGGTGACCCTCCCTCGGGCCAGTCGGAAGACGCGGTAGCTCAACCTGTGCTCGGGGTGTTCGTCGTCGTGGACGTACAGCAGCCCGTATGACCCCGGAGCGAGCCGGCCGACCTTGGCGAAAAAGTCGATCACCTCTGCTCCGTGCTGCCCGCGGCGATTCGGGTTGCCGCCCAGGTGGATGTAGTCCGTGCCGTTCATCGGCTGCAGATCCTTCAACGCGTAGTCAGCGAGCTCGTCGACCAGGGTTCGGATTTCGTCGAGGCGAAGGGGCGGTTCGTCATCGAGCGCTTCGGCGGTCGAGCGAAGCGTTATCCAGCCGTGGCACTCGAACATGACGAGAGTCTAGGAGGTCACGCGGTCGGGCCGCCGCACCTCCATGCGGCCGTCATCCGCTCATGCCGATGAGCGGACGACTACGGCGGAAAGCTGTGGCGTGTTTCTGCTACTCAGTCAAACGAGGGAACAAATCTATTCTGTGGTTCTCTTGCCGCGCGGCTCAGGAAAGACGGGCAAGCCACGCAAGAGTCGCTTCCTGGGAGTACCGGTCTCCGATACGTTGATACAGGGGCAGGGCCTGGTGGAATAGTTCCCGCGCGCGGGTGTTGTTCGACTCGTGGAACTCCAGTTCGCCGAGGTTGCGCAGGCAGTTGGCTTCGCCCAGCACCGAGCCGAGACGCTGGTAGAGCGGCCGCGCCTGGCCGAACAGTTCCCGCGCACGAGCGTTGTCCGACTCGCGGAACTCCAGGTCCCCGAGGCTGCTCAGGCAGTTGGCTTCGCCCAGCACGTCTCCGACACGCCGGTAGAGCGGCCGCGCCTGGTCGAACAGTTCCCGCGCGCGGGTGTTGTTCGACTCGCGGAGCTCCAGTTCGCCGAGGTTGAGCAGGCAGTTGGCTTCGCCCAGCACGTCTCCGACACGCTGGTAGAGCGGCCGCGCCTGGTCGAACAGTTCCCGCGCGCGGGTGTTGTTCGACTCGCGGAACTCCAGTTCGCCGAGATTGCTCAGGCAGTTGGCTTCGCCTAGCACCGCGCCGACACGCCGGTAGAGCGGCAGCGCCTGGTCGAACATTTCCCGCGCGCGAGCGTTGTCCGACTCGCGGAACTCCAGTTCGCCGAGGCGGCGCAGGCAGTTGGCTTCGCCCAGCACGTCTCCGACACCCTGGTAGAGCGGCAGCGCCTGACCGAACAGTTCCCGCGCGCGACGATTCTCCCCCCGTGCGACATAGAGCACCCCGAGGGCGAAGGCCGTATCGGCGCGGGTAGGTGGTTCCAGGTCGGCGGCGAGAGTCTCCCGCGCGAGCTGATCGTCGCCGAGCCCGGTGAATCGCTGAAAAACCAACAAGTCTGGCGCCACCGGTGCAACGACTGCTGGATCGCGGGGCAGCCTGGTGAGGATGACCTCCACGACATTGGTGAACTCAGGCACCACCGTCCCTACGGCGTGGGCAGCGTCCGGGTCACCGACCCTGCCGGCCAGCTCGGCGAGGGTCCGCACCCGCGCAATGAGCTGGTCCAGCGCCGCTGCCCCGGGCGGGTGGTGAGCGGCGATGTGCCCGCGGATCGGAGCCAGGCAACGCTGCCGCAGGTGATCACCGTGCAACAGACCCCGGCTCCCCAGCTCGATCACCCCCGCAGCCAGTTCCTCGGGCAGGTAGAGGACCGGCCGGTCTCGTGGCCACCCGTCGGGCAGCAGCGCTGCCAGCGACAACGCGGTGCGGGCATCCCGGCTGAGCCGGTCCCAGGACAGCTCGATCGACACCGGCAGGCTGGAGGTCCGGTCCGGCCGGGCGGCGTGGGCGAGCAGGTCGGTGCGCTTGCTCCGCCACGCCGACATCAGCATGTCCAAGCCCGCTTCGGCGCGGGCCAGCGTGGCCAGCAGGGTGATCGCCAGCGGGACCCCGTCCAGCTCGGCCACCAGCAGCTCGACCGCCGGATCCCCGCGATGCCGGTCGCCGGCGACCTCGCTGAATACGTCGACGGCGTCGGCAAGGGACAGCGGTCCCAGCACAGTCTCGGCCATGCCGGTCAGACCCAGCGGTGTGCTGCCGCCGCGGTAGCCGATCCCGACGACCGTCGGGTTCGCCTTGTCGGCACGCACCTCCGCGACCAACGAGGTCATCCCCGCGGGGTCGGAGTCCGCAGGTGTTTCGAAGTTGTCCAGGACCAGCACGCAGGGCTGTCCCCGCAGAAACGACAGCACCCTGTTCCGCAAGTGCTCACCCGGAGCTACCCCGAGCACCAGGGCCATCTTGTCCACCACCGCGTTCGCCGATTCGGCGCCGTCACACGACACCACGAACCGCCGTGCCCCGTAGGAGGCGACGACGGCCGGGTCGGTGACCGCGCGGCCGAGCACCGTGGACTTCCCGATCCCGGGGCCGCCGGCGATCACCGCCGACCGCCCGGCGTTCCAGGCGGCCACCACGTCCGCCACCTGGGTATCGCGGCCAACGCACAAGTCGACCGTCGGCGGCGGCAGAGGCTCAGCCGACGGAGCCAAGGCGGGCAGCAGTACCTGGGTGCCCGGTCCGGCGACGATTCCGCCGGGCCCGGCCACCAGGTTGTGGTTCCCGACGACGTTGCCGTCACCGGCGGTGACCGCGCCGCCGATGGTCCCGGCTTGCAGCACCACGTCGGTGCTCGTCGAGTCGGCGACGGAGTTCGTCACCGCCGGGGCCGGGGGTTCTGCCTGCCGCGCTCGCCGCAGCCCATAGGCCGATACCCCCAGGCCCAATACGCCGCACACGGCGCCGACCACGCTGCCGACCTTGTCCGCCGCCTCCAACCCGGCCCACACGGTGCCACCACCGGCCACGGCCGTCACGGCCCCCGCGGCGACCCAGGGAACCCAGCGGCGGCGAGACACACCGACATCATCGCCCATCACCTCCGGCCCGTAACGCAACCGCGCGGCAGGAGCGAGAATCGATACCGCCGCTACGCGACTACCGGTCGGCGTGGCGCGCCCGCAGCCAGAAGGCGATCCTCGCCGGGAACAGCAGCAGCAACAGGACGTAGTAGCCGAAAGGCGGCTTGATGAAGCCCACCACGACCGCGAGCGCGAACACGACCGAGCTCAGCGCGTGGTTCCAGAACACCTCGTCCGACACCGGTTCGGCGTCCCCGCGGATGTCCGGGTTCCGGCGGATGATGGACACCATCGTCGTGTGGCACAGGCTGCTGGCCAGCAGCGTCCCCAGGTAGAACAGCACGGTGAAGCGCTCGGACTGGTACGCGCCGATCAGTTCGGTGGGGAAGGGCAGCAGCGCGATCGTCAGCAGCCAGCAGAAGTTGACGCGGATCAGCGCGGGGCTGTACGACCGCACGTGCTCGAAGATCCGGTGGTGCACGCCCCAGAAGCGGCCGATCACGACGAAGCTGAGCAGGAAGCTGACGATCTTCGACCAGTTGTGCGTGACCGCCTCGACCGCCGGCTTGTGCTCCGCGACCAGCTCGGGCACCAGGTCGGTGAGCGGCAGGACCAGCAACGTCAGGGCGATCGCGACCACGGCGTCGGTGAAGAACACCAACCGCTCGGAGGACTTCTTCTGCTCCACGCGAACATCAAACACCACACTCCCGGGGCCACGACCACCGCCGCAGCGATCACGCTCACCTGGATCGGGGTGCACCACCGGATACGTCCGCTCTTGCCGACGAGCGGACGGCTCCGGACGAACCAGGGCCACTCGCCGTCGCACGCATCGCGCCGCCGCTGACGACCTCACCGGCGGCGCAATGATCACCAGCCTTGCCTTCGACCCGTTCGCCACCCCCGCGACGGCGGCTCCGGCATTCGCTGCCCGCCGCAGGCGAGCGCAACGCTCATTCTGCTGTCGACCATTCGGGGATGGCTCGCGATCAGGGCTCCGTTCGCTTGACATCGTCAGCCTGGCAGGAATCCGTATCCTGGCAGAGGCCGGTGAACCCAGTAGACGTGCCGCGACACAGCGTGGAGCGTCAACTGATGCGCCTCTCCCAGACTGCGTCTCACGTCCGTCAAGATCCGGGAGTAGAGCTCGCGGGCCCTGAGCGGGTCACCCGCGTAACCGACCGCGTCCGCATGAGCGCAGCGCATCTGCAACGTCGCGGGGTCTTCATCACCCTGCACGAACGCGAGGTCGTCGATCAGATCGGCATAGATCTCGGCTGCTCTCCCGTACTTTTCACACCTCATCACCTGACCAGCGAGTGCTGACCTGTCACTGAGCAGCTGCGGTGATCGTGCCCCCAGAAGACTGGTGGTGATCTTGATCAGTTCTTCGTAGAGCTGCGTAGCGACACTCGGATGCCCCATCCGCCCACGACAATGGGCCAGCGCCCGCAGCGCATCGGCCGTGTCCGGATGCTCGCGACCAAGCTTGGCCGTCCTGAGATCTATCAGCTCCTCCAACACCTCGGAGGCCTCTCGAAGCTGCCCTGCCTCGATAAGGCAGTGAGCGAGCTCCTGACGTGTTCCCAGCGTGTCGGTATGTGATCGTCCGAAGGCTGCTTCGCGGCTTCGCAGCACGCTGCTGAACATCTCAAGCGCTTCACGCGTTCGCCCCAGATCACCCAGAGTGCAAGCGAGATTGTGCGCAGTGACAAGTGTTTCCTGATCGCTTGGACCGTAAACTCTTGCCATCGTGTCGAGGACCCTCTGGCGGACAGCAAGGGACTCCTCGCCTCGGCCGAAGCGCGACAGCCATCGCGCGTGCATCTCTGCCGCGTACATTGACTCCGGGTCGTCCGACCCAATCCGCAGGTCGTAGGCCCCCACCACGTCGGCCAACTCGGCTGGCGCGGAAGCATCGCCCAGTTCGGCCCGGCAGCAAGCACGCTGAGTGCGCCACCGCAGCACTTTCCGCGCTCCGTCAGCATCCTCCGGTGTGCCAGCACCGATCAGGGCGTCGTAGGCGTCGGCCGCCTTCGCGTGTTCTCCGATCTTCACCAGGCCGAACGCGAGGCTCTCGCGGCTACGAAGGGTGCCCGGATCTCCTGGGCCGAGTACCTTCGCCCGGCCTTCAACCACGCCGTCCATGATTGCCACAGACCGCCGATGGTTACCAGCCCAACCCAGCAAAGACGCCAAACGATCTCGAACCTTAAGCGTCAGCGGGTCGAGCGGACCGAAAATCCGCTCGCAGTCCCGGGCAAGCACCTCAGCGAGGTCCACACCCTTCTGTCGATCCTCGGCGGCCGTCCACCTCGCCACCTGTTCCCGTACGCGCAAGGTCTCCCGGTGCTCGGCGCCGAATTCGATCACGCAGTCGGTCAGCAGGCTTCTCGCCACCACGAGCGCAGCCCGCGTGTCGCCGCTTGAACCGGTTCCCACTTCGTCCGCGGCCGCGATCCGTTCTTCGACCCGCCGGGCATCGAGCGGCCGCTTCACCACACCGGAATCAATGACCAAAGCGGCATTACGCACCAAGAAAAGATTGTGCGCGGTGTTGCCGGCGGATTGCTGCGGAGTGGGGAGGCCAAGAACGGACATCGTTTGCAGCACACTATCGTAAAGCTCGAAAAGTCGAACACCCTCTCCACTTCCTGGCAGCCCGTTTCGCAGCACCGAAAGAAGCACTCCCGTGAATGCCGTGTATTCCTCACCCTCGGGTGCCATTGCGACGGCATTTCTACCCGCGGACGTCATCACGTAAACCCCGGATACGTCAACCTGATCGATAATCCTCCTTTCATTCGACGCCATCATCGGAATTACTCTTCCCGAATAGCAACAGTCAAGCACCAAGACTCTGGTCTTGGCTTTACTTCTACCGAGAACGTTGCGCACCATCGAGTAGGGAATCCCAGTCCACTCGACGTCGTCACCATTTGAATTCTCCAACGGGAAGAACAGGTCTTGGTTCGGGCCACCCAAGACGCCGTGACCGGAGTAGTACACAAGTAGGAGGTCATCGGCCACCCGAGCGGCATCCAGGAGCTTTTCAGCCACTTCCTCGCGGGTTTTGGGGTCGGAGAGTACCGCGCATCTGTCACGCGCAAACGTTCCGGTCGGCGGGGCGGTGAGCACTTCAGCGAGTCCACGGACGTTGTTTGCCACCGCAGGCAAAGGCTTCAGATCGGGAGCCGAGTACCCGCCGATGCCGATCAGAACAGCAGCAGAGCTGAGCGCATCCGGAAACGTCATCAGGAGTTACTCCGATCCCGCAGAGCCAAGTCCGATGTGGCTCTGATCAGAGCTTCTATGTCTTCGACACCTTCGCTCTCAATCTTCACGGCTGTGCCGTCAGGCCTCAGGACGGACAACTCGACCTTCGTGCCTCTAGGCCTCTTCAGCCAAACAGCGAGGACACTCGCCAATGCCGTAACCCCCCCACCTGACCCAAGGGCCACGACCAGCACGTCGGCGAACTGGGCTCCCATCGAGTCGTCGTTCGCTGCGTGTTTCGGGCTGGTCAGACGTCCGCGGAGATCGTCTTCTTGCTCCAGTTCGCGAACAAGATATCCGACCTCCTCAAGAGGGACAGCAATGGTCGAAAGTCGGACTTCCACGATGATCTCCCTGCAGCCACGTCGTGCCCATTGCCGGGAAGGTCGCCAAGACCACCGAACCCGTTACGACCTGCTGCCGCCTGCTCGACTTAGCATCCGCTCGCCGAAGACGTCCCGGATCGGCGGCGTGGTGGCGCCGACACGACCACCGCGGCCTGTTCACCTCTCCGAACATCCGCTCATGCCGATGTGAGTGCGTCCCGATGTCGGGGCACCGGGACGCACTCACATCGCTGGTATCAGCGGTTCATCAGGGCGAAGACGCCCCAGCCGAGGTATTCGCGTTGGTATCGGGCGTGGCGCGCCGGAGCGGCGGTGAGCTCCGCGCGCATCTGCTCGGCCAGCTCGTCGTCGGGATGCGCGTCCAGCCAGCGGCGGGTGTTGAGCCATTGAGCCGCGACGTAGCGGTCCCAGCTGTCCTGGTCGGCCAGGACCATCTCCACGACGTCACATCCCAGTTCCCCGAACTGTTCCAGCAGTTCCGGGAGGAGGCGGAAGTCGTCTGCGCTGGTGGCGTGACAGCCTTCGACGGTGGCCTGGTCCAGGGGCTCCCGGCGCCAGTACGGCTCGCCGATCAGCATCAGGCCGCCGGGGCGCAGGCTGCGTCGGAGCAGGTCCACGGTGCCGGCGACACCACCGCCGATCCAGATCGCTCCGACGCACGCCCCGATGTCGACCGGGTCGCCGGCGACGTGGCCCGACGCGTCGCCGTGGGTGAACGTGACCTGTTCGGCGACCTCCAGCTCGATCGCTCGGGCCCGGGCCGCGGCGAGGAACACGGTGCTGATGTCGACGCCGGTTCCGGTGATGCGGTGATCTCGGGCCCAGGTGCACAGCAGCTCACCCGAGCCGCAGGCCAGGTCGAGCACCCGGGTGCCGGGTGGCGGGTTCAGCGCCTCGCCCAGCGCAGCCAGTTTCCGGCTGGTGAGCGGGTTGTGGATGCGGTGGCTGCTCTCGCGGATGGTGAAGCTACGGGGTAGATCCACTTCGGGGATTCCTCACGTCCAAGGGGTGGTTCACAGTGGCCGGCGCTGAGTCGGCCGTCGTCGGCCGGGCTACGCGGACATTCATGAAATGCACCTCTTCGGACGGAAGGCCGTGCGGTCGACGGAAGACTAGGCGGGTCGCCCGTGCCGGTCCACCGGTTATCGCGTCGAGCCACTCCGGAAGCTCACTGGTCGGTGGACCAGGTGCCGAGGCCGGCGACGACAACCTCGATGAGAGCAGAGTCGATCGGGGCCCGCTCGATGGTGCTGCGGTAGTACATCGGTCCGATGGCCACGGCGGCCGCGTCTCGGCTGGTGAGCGCGAGGGTGAGCTCGCCGCGTGCCTGGGCGTCGTCGAGGGCGGCCGCGAGCCGGTCGGCGAGGATGCCGGCGAACTGTGCACGGCGGGTGTCCATGTTCGCGTCCCACAGGGCCGTGTTGGCCAGGGTCGTGGACACGGCGCGGACGTCGTCGAGCTCGAGCTGGCGGGCGATCGCCGTCAGTTCCCGGCGCAGCCACTCCCGGGTCGGCGCGGTGGGCTCGGCGAGGAACGGCATCGGGACCGTGGCCATGGCCTCGAGGAGGAGGGACTCGGCTCGGGGCCAGTGGCGATAGACCGTCGCGCGCCCCACTCCCGCGCGGTCGGCGACCTGCACGTGCGTCACCGCGGCCGGGCCGCTCTCCAGCAGGAGCTCGCGGGCCGCGTTCAAGATCGCTTCGCGGCTTCGCACGGCTCGGGGATCCGTCTCGCTGGTCACGAACCAATCCTATGAGACAACTTGACTCGAAGTGCGGGGAGCGTCCATCATCCAAGTATGAGACAATCTGTATCACAGATGACGGTGGCCGTCCTCGGGGCAACGGGTGCCACGGGCCGGCACGTGGTGTCCACGGCGCTGCGGCGCGGGCACCGCGTGGTCGCGCTGACCCGCCGCGCGGGAACCTCCGCGCCGAGCGAAGGACTTGACGAAGTGACCTGGCCCGACATCACGGACGCCGCGGCCCTCGCGCGTGCCCTGCCGGGCGCAAGCGTGGTGATCAGCGCGCTGGGCGGAGCGGACAAGGGGCCGACGACGGTCTGCACCGACGGCGTCCGCTCCGCGGTCGCGGCGATGGAAGCGACCGGGGTCGACCGCTTGATCGCCGTCAGCGCGCACGGCGTGCTGGAGACGCGCGACAAGTCGCTGTACTCCCGGGCGGTGTGGGCGAACGTGGCCGACCGCATGCGCGACAAGGAAACGATGGAGCCGCTCATCACCGCCTCCGGTCTGAAGTGGACGATCGTCCGGCCGCCGAAGCTGTCGGACGGCGACCGGATCGGGAAGTACCGGGCCGGCACCGACCTGCGGATCCGGCTGTGGAGTGCCGTCGGCCGCGCCGACCTCGCCGCCTTCCTGGTCGACGAAGCCGAAACCCCGCAGTACACCCACGCCCACCCGCGGGTGGTCCGGTGAACGCCGCCATCCCCGACCTGACGGAGAAGGTCGCCGTCGTCACCGGTGCGACCGGCGGCATGGGCCAGGTCATCGCTGCCGACCTCGTCCGCGCCGGTGCGCACGTGGTCACCGTCGCCCGCGATCCCGCTCGCGCGGACGCTCTGCGCGCACGCATCGGCGCCCCGGCGGCGAACCGGCTCGACGTGATCGCCGGAGACCTGTCCCGGCGCGCGGACGTCGTGACCGCGGCAACGACCATCCTGGACCGCTACGACCGGATCCACATCCTCGTCAACAACGCCGGCGCGCACTACTCGGAACACCGCGTCTCGGCCGACGGCGTCGAGATGCACATCGCCCTCGACTACCTCGCCGCCTACGGCCTCACCACCCTGCTGGACGCGCCACTGCGACGTGGCCGGGCCCGCATCGTGAACGTCGCCAGCGACACCCTCAACGACACCCGGCAGATCAAGTTCGCGGGCAAGCCCCGCCCGGCGACTCTCGACCTGACCGGCGTCGGCGACCTCGCGGAACTCAATCCCGCAGCCGGGTTCGCGCCGTTCGAGGCCTACGCACGCGCCAAGCTCATGACCGTCACCGCCGGCTACGCCCTCGCCCGCGACCTCGCCGCCGACGGAGTGACCGTCAACGCGCTGCACCCGGGGATCGTCGCCACCGACATCATCGACGACCTCGTGCCCCCGCTTCTCCGCCCGGTGCGCACCTTGATCCGCCGCAGCCTGCTCACCCCTGCCGAAGGAGCGAAAAGCGCGACACGCATCGCGACCGACCCCGCCATGGCCGGGGTCACCGGCCGCTACTTCAGCCGTGACACGGAATCGAGCACTCCGCCGGTGTCCCACGACCCCGCCACCCAGCGGAAGCTCCTCGCACTGAGCCAGACCCATTTCGCCGGCTGACGCCGACCTGACCGCTGATCTCGGCCTTGTCCATCACCCGGGCCGAGAGGGACACGTTCCGCGCGGACGCAACGGCCCGCTCTTCGCCTCTCCTCAAGGTGACCGGCGCAGTCCGGCCAGCAGGAGGGTGATGACGCCGTCGGCTTCGGCTCGCCAGTCGGGGCGGTCGTGTGCCGCGCCGATTCCGTGCAGGGCCATCATCACTGCACCGGCCGTCACGTCGCTGCGGATGGTGCCCTCCGCCACCGCGGCGGTGACCAGGTCGGTGACGGCCTGCTCCAGTTCCCGGCTGCCCTCGGCGAGGGTGCCCGTGCCGGTCGCCATGAGGGTGGACAGGGTCCGGGCGAGGCCCTGGTGGGCGTCGATGTAGCCGACCATGTCACGCAGGAAACTCGCCAGGGCCTCCGCCGCGGGCAGCTCGGCCTGCAGGCGGCGGGCGCGGGCGCACAACGTCGCGACTTCCTCGCGGTAGACGGCCTCGGCCAGTGCTTCCCGCGTCGGGAAGTGGCGGTACAGCGTGCCGGTGCCCACTCCGGCCAAGCGGGCGAAGTCGTCGAAGCGCAGTTCGAAGAAGGTTCCGTCGTCGAAGGTTTCGCGTGCTTTGGCCAGCACCGCGTCCCGGTTGCGCCGGGCGTCGGCACGCAGTGGCTTGCCGGCGGTCATCCGCCACCTCGCGTTGACAAGCGGGCACTCCCTCCATAGCGTGGTAAGTGGAGATGACCTCCAGTTTCATCATACCCGACGAGGTGCGCGTGAAGATCCTCATGTTCGGCCGGGGCGTGATCGCCACGGTGCACGGCTGGGCGCTGGAAAAAGCCGGGCACGACGTCGAGTTCTACGTCCGGCCGGGCCGCGCGGCGGCTTACGGGGAGGCCGTGGAGCTCGATCTGCTCGACGCGCGGAGGCGGGTGTGGGGCCAGCGCGTCGTCGAGGCTTGGCCGGTGCGCTACCGCGAGCAGCTGACGCCGGACCACGATTTCGACCTGATCGTGCTGAGCGTGCCGCACCACCGCCTCGCGGAAGCGGCCGCGTTCCTGGCGCCGCGCATCGGCAACGCCACGGTGCTGGTGTTCGGCAACATCTGGGCCGAGCCGCTGGCCGCGATCGGTGCACTTCCCGTCGATCGGGTCGCGTGGGGCTTCCCGCTGGCCGGCGGTGGCTTCGGCGAAGACGGCGTGCTCCGCGGGACGCTGCTGCCCGCGGTCGTCTTCGGCACCCTCGACCGGCCACCGAACGAGCGTGAAAGGGCCACGCGGCGGGTCTTTCGCGAGGCCGGCTTCCGGTTGCGGGAGAAACGCGATTTCCGCGTCTGGCTGTGGCTCCACTTCTTGATGAACGCCGGCCTGCACTCGCAGGGCTTGCGGCTGGGCACGCTGGCCGACCTGCCGGGGGCGACCGGCGACTTGCGCGAGGCGCTGCTGGCCGCCCGCGAGCTGCTGCCGGTGCTCGAGGCGCGCGGTGTCGACCTGCGACGCCACCGGCGTGCCACGCTGGGTTACCGGGCGCCGACCTGGCTGACCGCGCCCGCGTTCGCGTGGCTGACCGTCCATATCCCGTTGGTGCGCCGGAGTTTCGAGGGCCACGCCGACCCCGGAGCCGAGGAGCCTCGGGAGGTCTGCCGCGACGCCCTGGCCGAAGCGCGACGGCTGGGCATCGCGGTACCCCGGCTGGAAGCGGCGGAAAAGAGCTTCGCCGGCCAGTGAAACGCGCGGCCTACGCGACGAAGAAATCGATGAGTGCGCGGGCGACCCGGCCGGGGGCGTTCTCGGTGCGGATGTGCGTCGCCGCCGGGATGCGCAGGAGCGTGGTTTCCGGGATCTCCCGGGCGAACTCCTCGGCGTACGCCACTTTTTCGAAGCGGTCGTCCTCGCCCCAGACCAGAAATTTGGGCGTCGTGGACCGCCGCAGCGCGGGGACGAGGCCGAGGGTGTAGCGGCTGTCGGCCGCGCTCGCCATGGCCAGCCACGAACGGCGGACCCGCGGATCGGTCCACGGAGCCAGGTAGCCGGCGATCCGCTGCTCGGTGGCGGCACCGGCCAGGTCCGTCGCCACGGCCTCCCGGCGGGCGGCGAGGAACTCGTCGGCGGTGACCGCCCGGTCCAGCAGCCGGGCCACGTGGGGCGCCGGCCAGGAGTCGTAGGTGACCGAGTTGACCAGGGCCAGCCGGGACACCTCCAGCCGATCGCGGGCGAGGAGGTGCTGGGCGACGGCGCCGCCGATGTCGTGACCCGCCACCGCGACCGGCCCGGAGATCTCCATCGCGGACACGAATCGCGCCACCCAGTCCGCCAGCGCCGGGATCGCGGCCGTTTCCGGGATGAGCTCGCCGCCCGAGTACCCGAGTCCGGGGAAGTCGACGGCGATGGGCCGCAGACCCGCCTCCGCGAGGCGGCCGAGCACCGGCAGCCACACCCGGCTCCAATACGTTCCGTGCAGCAGCAACACGGCCGGGCCGTCCTGCCCCGCGGTCAGGTAGCTGACCGGTTCGCCGTCGACCTGAACCGTGGTCCTCTGCACGCCCGTTCCCGTCGTCGCACCCATGGATCCCACTGTTCCCCGGAGCGGCCTCGCGGCCGAGTGTCGACAAAGACACCCATGGGTACTTTCCTGCCATGAACCGGCACCGGGTGGTAGCCCTGCTCAACGCACCCCAGTCACCCTTCGAACTCGCCTGCGCCGGCGCGGTCTTCGGCACCACCCCGCCGGGTGTCCCCGCCCGCTACGACTTCCGGATCTGCGCCGAGCGTCCCGGTCCGCTGCGGACCACCGCCGGCTACCCGGTGCACGTCGACGCGGGGCCGTCGGCGCTGCGGGAGGCCGACACCGTGGTCGTCCCCGGCTGGGAGCCGGCCGGCGCACCGGTGCCGCCTGCCGTCACCGAGGCACTGCGCGCCGCCCACCGGCGCGGGGCGCGGATCGTCGCCATCTGCACCGGGGCGTTCGTCCTCGCGCGGGCCGGACTGCTCGACGGCCGCCGCGCCACCACGCACTGGCGCCACACCGCCCAGCTCGCCGCCGCCTTCCCCGGGGTGCGGGTGGACCCGGAGGTGCTGTACGTCGACCACGGCGACGTGGCGACCAGCGCCGGCACCGGCGCGGGCATCGACCTGTGCCTGCACCTCGTCCGGTCCGACCACGGCGCGGCCTACGCCGCCGAGATCGCCCGGAACATGGTGCTGCCGCCGCACCGGCGGGGCAGCCAGCTCCAGTACGCCACCCGGCCGGCCCCGGCCATGGCGGACGAGTCGCTGGCGCCCGTGCTGGAGTGGGCCACCGCCCGGCTCGGCACCCCGCTGACCGTCGGCAGGCTCGCCGCACGCGCCGGCGTGTCGAGCCGGACCCTCGCCCGGCGGTTCACCGGACAACTCGGCACCAGCCCCGGGCAGTGGCTGCTCGACCAGCGTCTCGACGCGGCACGGGTGCTGCTGGAACGAACCAGCCTTCCGGTGGAAGCCATCGCCCGCCGGGTCGGCCTCGCCTCGGCCGTCAACCTGCGCCGCCGCTTCCGGGCTCACCTCGGCACCACCCCCGGCGCCTACCGGCGGACCTTCGGCGAAGCTCCTGGGCGCGGTGCCGGGGCAACGGAGGCGATCCGCTGACGCCGAGCGGTCGCGGCCGGAGGCTCGGGGCCTACAAGGCCGCCGCCACCGCGATCCGCCTCGCCACCCTGCCGGACGGCGGACCGACCGGCTCCTTCCGCAACGACGACGGCGTCATCCCCTGGTGACCCGGCCTACCTGGGTGCCCGGAAGCCGCCGATCTCCTCCTCCAGCAGTTCCGCCAGCCGCAACGGGGTGCGGTCCTCGAACATCGGGCCGATGAGCTGCACCCCGACCGGCAGGCCCTCGGGGGACCGGCCCGCCGGTACCGCCGTGGCGGGCAGGCCGGGCATGGTGGCCAGCCCCGCCCAGACCAGCTGGTCGAAGTACGGGTACGCGACGCCGTCGACGTCGATGCGGCGTTCCATCGGATTGGGGTGGTGGTCGTGCGGGAAAGCGGGAGTGGGCGTGATCGGGCAGACCACCGCGTCGAATTCGGCGAACAGCCGCCGCCAGCCGTGGCGGTGGAGTTCGCGGCGGTGGTTCGCCTCGAGCCAGTCGTGGTGGCTGGAAGCCATGGCGCGCAGCCGCACGGCGCCGAGGCTCTCGTCGTCCGCGCTCGGCTGCTCGAGCGACTCGATGGGGAAACGCGCGACGGAGCCCGAAATCAGCAACCGCATGTAGAGCGTCGCGGCTTCGGTCAGGTCGGGCAGCAGCGGGCTGTGCCGTTCGACCCGGGCGCCGCTGCCGGCGAGCGCGGCGGCCACCCGGTGCACGCCCGCCCGCACGGCTGATCCGGTCGGGATCAGCGGGTGGTCCTCGAGGACCAGGACCCGGAAGTCGCCGAGCCGGTCGTGGCGGGCGGGCGGCAACGTCACCTTGTACGCCTTGCCGTGCGTCAGCGGGTCCGGGCCGGCCATGACGTCGAGCAGGAGCGTGAGGTCGCGGGCGGTGCGCGCCATCGGCCCGACCACGGCGAGGTCGAGGTCGACCGGCAGGACCGGCTCGGACGGCGGGGTCATGCCGCGGGTGGCCGCCAGTCCGAGCGTCGGCTTGTGCGCGTAGACGCCGCAGAAGTGCGCGGGGGTGCGCAGCGAACCGGCGAGGTCGGAGCCGATGGACAGCGCGCCGAAGCCGGCCGCCAGTGCCGCCGCCGAGCCGCCGGAGGAACCGCCCGGCGTGCGATCCGGGTCCCACGGGTTGGCGGTGGTGCCGTGGATCTCGTTGAAGCTCTGGATGTCCTGCAGCCCCAAGGGAACGTTGGTCTTGCCCAGCACCACCGCGCCCGCGTCCTTGAGCCGTGACACCTGGACCGCGTCTTCGGCCGGCACGTGGTCGCGGTGCTGCGGCATACCCCAGCTCGTGGGGAGCCCGGCGACGTCGTAGGACTCCTTGACCGTCACCGGAATGCCGAGCAGCGGCCGGTCCTCGCCGCGGGCCCGCGCCCGGTCGGCCTCGCGCGCGGCGGCCCGCGCGCGGTCGAAGTCCGGCACGCAGATCGCGTTGATCGCCTTGTCTTCGCGTTCGATACGGGCGATCGCCTCGTCGGTCAGGTCCACCGAAGTCACTTCACCGGCACGCAAAGCGGCCGCGAGTTCGCCGGCCGTCCGAAAGTTCCACTCCATGGATCCGAAGCTAGCGGGAGGCCACTGTGGACACGAAATCCCGATTCGCGCAAGGTGGCGCACCGCCGGTCGCGATGCTGTTCCCCGGCGAAATCCGGTGCCCGCTCTCCGCGCATCGGCTAACCTCGATCCCGTGTCGAGCCCCGAAGCGTCCAAGGCCGGGCTGCCGGTCATCCCGGCGGCCCGATAACTCCCCGTTCCCGGGTCCCCGGGTGACCACGAAATCGTCCCGTCGATCTCGTGATCCCTGGAGCTTCCGTGCCCTTGTACTTCTTAGCCGTGGCCGTGTTCGCCATGAGCACGTCCGAATTCATGCTCGCCGGGCTCGTGCCCGGCATCGCCGCCGCCTTCGACGTTTCGCTTGCGCAGGCGGGCTACCTGACGTCCGCGTTCGCCGCCGGCATGGTCGTCGGCGCGCCGGTGATGGCCGCGCTCTCCCGGTCGTGGCGACGGCGGACCGCACTCGTGTGCTTCCTCGCCGTCTTCGTCGCGATGCACGTCGTCGGCGGGCTCACGACCTCGTTCGGTGTCCTCGTCGGGACGCGGCTGGTGGCCGCGATCGCCAACGCGGGCTTCCTCGCCGTCGCGTTGACCGCGGCCGCCGCGCTGGAGCGGCCCGGTCGCGCGCTCGCCGTGTTGCTGGGTGGCACGACCGTCGCCTGCGTCGCCGGCATTCCCGGCGGGGCGTTGCTCGGGTGGCGGCCGGCGTTCTGGGCGGTCGCGGTGCTGTGCCTGCCCGCGTTCGCCGCGGTCTGGTGGATCCCCGGTGCCGCCGCGGGTTCCAAGCCGGCCGGGTTGCGGGCCGAACTGGCCGAGCTGCGGCGACTGTCCGGGGTGCTGCTGGTCGGCGCGCTCGTCAACGCGGCCACCTTCGGCGTCTTCACCTACCTGGCGCCGGTGGCCGAGGGCGTCGCCCCGGTGCCGGTCGTGCTCGGTGCCTTCGGGGTGGGGTGCTTCGCCGGGATCACCGCGGCCGGGCGGCTCGCCGACCGGTGGCCCGGCCGGGTGGTCGCCGCCGGGGGACCGCTCCTGCTCGCCGGGTGGGTCGCCCTGGCACTGGCCGCGCACGTCCCGGCGGTGCTCGTGGCACTGGCGTTCACCCAGGGCTCGCTGTCGTTCGCGGTCGGCGGCACGGTGATCGCCCGGATCCTGCGGCTGGCCGAGGGGGCCCCGACGATGAAGGGGTCCTACGCGACCGCGGCGTTCAACGTCGGGGCCGCCGCGGGTCCCGTGCTCGCCGGGACGCAGGCACGCCCGTTCTGGGCCGCCGCGGCACTGGTCACCGCGGCGCTGCTGGTTCACGCCCGGCGGCGCCGGACGTAGTGGGTGACCAAGCCCGCGATCGCCACGACCGCGATGCCGCCGGCCACCATCCGGACCGTGAAGTCGAGCCCGATCAGGGGGCCGGCGGCGTTGGTGATCCCGCTGACGAGCAGGACGAGCCAGAGGAGGACGGGGACGGCGGTGCGGGCGGGTGCGTTTTCGTTCGTCATGCCGGGAACGTTAGGGATCCGGCGGGCCGTCCTCGATGCCGTCAGCACCCGGATGCGGGGTGGTGCCTGCGCTACCCCGCGTCCCGCTGCAGGTACGCCAGCACGGCCAGCACCCGCCGGTGCCCGCCGCCTTCGTCGGAGGGCAGGCCGAGCTTCGCGAAGATGTTGCGGATGTGCTTGAGCACCGCGCCGTCGCTGACGACGAGGAGCTCCGCGATCGTGCTGTTGTTGTAGCCCTCGGCCATCAGCGCCAGCACTTCGCGCTCCCGTGCGGTCAGCGCGGCCAGGGGATCCGCGGCCCGGCGGCGGGCCATCAGCTGGCCGATCACCTCGGGGTCCATCGCCGTGCCGCCCTTGGCGACCCGCTGGAGCGCGTCGATGAACCGCTCGACCTTGCCGACGCGTTCCTTCAGCAGGTAGCCGACCCCGCCGACGCCGTCCGCGAGCAGCTCGACCGCGTAGCTCGTCTCCACGTGCGCGGACAGCACCAGCACCGGCAGGCCCGGGTGGATCTCGCGCGCCCGCACGGCGGCGCGCAGCCCCTCGTCGCGGTGGGTCGGCGGCATCCGCACGTCCATCACGACGGCGTCCGGGCGGTCGCCTTCGACGAACGCGAGGAAGTCCTCGGCGTTGTCGACCGCGGCGGCCACCTCGATGCCCGACGTCTTCAGCAGCAGCGCGAGACCTTCGCGCAGCAGCGCGTCGTCCTCGGCGATCACGACCCGCATGGCAGCTCCACTCGCAGCACGGTCGGCCCACCGGGTGGGCTCGTCAACCGAAGGGTTCCGTCGAAAGCCTCGGCCCGGCGGCGGATCCCGGCGAGTCCGCTCCCGGCGGACTCGTCCGCACCGCCCCGGCCGTCGTCGCGGATTTCCAGGCGCAGCAACCCGGGCGGGCCGCTCAGCTCGATGTCCACTTGCGACGCGTCGGCGTGCTTGGTCACGTTGGCCAGCGCCTCCGCGACGACGAAGTACGCGGCCGCCTCGACCGCGGCCGGGCGCCCGGTGTCATCCGAAACGGTGACCGCGACCGGGACCGGGCTGCGCTCGCCCAGCGCGCGGACCGCGCCGGCCAGGCCGCGCTCGCTCAGCAGGGGCGGGTGGATGCTGCGGACCACCGTGCGCAGCTCGGCCAGCGCGTCGGTCGCCGTGTCCTGGGCCTTGACCAGCAGTTCGCGCGCGGTGGCCGGGTCGCGGTCGTAGAGCTGGCCGGCGACGCCCAGCTGCAGCACGACCGCCGCGATCCGGGCCTGCGTGCCGTCGTGCAGGTCGCGTTCGATGCGGCGCAGCTCGGCGCCGTGCGCCTCCAGCGCCGCCGCCCGCGTCGCGGTCAGTTCGGCGACCCGGTCGGCGAGGACGACGCCCGGGCCCGGGGTGAGCAACGACCGCGCGGTCCGGGCCTGCCAGCGGGCGAGCCGGGGCAGCAGCAGGGTCGCCGCGCCGAAGGCGGCGCCGACCAGGAGCGTCAGCCCGGCGCGCGGCCACGAGTTCACCACCAGCCCGACGGAACCCTCGATCCCGCCGGGCACCGCCGGCCACACGAAGGCCGTGACGAGCTGCTGGACCACGCCGAGCGGGAGGCCGATCGCCAGCGAGCCGAGGAACACCCCGGTCGCGGCGTGGATCGCCAGCCACGCGAGGTCGCGGCGGGTGGCCGGGTCCTTCAGCGGCGAGCCGTCCCGGTAGGGCTCGGGGATCGGCTCGCCGAGCGCCCGCGCGGCCCGGCGGCGGTCGACCCCGACCGGCCACCGCGACAGCCGGATCGCCGGGGCCAGCGACGGGATCCCGACGCCGAACGGGCACAGCAGGAGCACGGCGAGGAGCCCCACGAGGGCGAAGATCGACAGCAGCGAGGTGCCGGCGCCGACCACGAGGTAACGAGCCGCCGACCAGCACTCGCGCAAGCGGGTCGTCACGCCGCCAGTGTCGCACCACACCGCCGTGGTGGTGCTGGCGCTACCCCGGATCCACCCGCGCACGGGATCGAACGCGGGCGCCCGCCGACCTAGTTTCGAGTGGACGGAACGAAGGGGATCGCAATGACAGCAACGTATGCCGTGGAACTGGCCGGCGTGCGCAAGGTTTACGGCTCCGGTGACGGCGCGGTCGTCGCGCTCGACGGGGTGTCGGCGGGGGTGGCGCGCGGCACGTTCACCGCGGTGATGGGGCCGTCCGGCTCCGGCAAGAGCACCTTCCTGCACTGCGCGGCCGGGCTGGACCGGCCGACGTCGGGGCGGGTGCTGCTGGGCGGCACCGAAATCGCCCGGCTGAAGGAGAGCGAGCTGACGCGGCTGCGGCGGACCCGGATCGGGTTCGTCTTCCAGGCCTACAACCTGCTGCCGGCGCTGAACGTGCTGCAGAACATCACGCTGCCGCTGCGGCTGGCCGGTGAGAAGCCGGACCCGCGGTGGCTGCGCGAGGTCGTCGAGGGCGTGGGGATCGCGAAGCGGCTGGAACACCGGCCGGCCGAGCTGTCCGGCGGGCAGCAGCAGCGCGTCGCGATCGCGCGGGCGCTCGTCACCCGGCCCGAGGTGGTGCTGGCCGACGAACCGACCGGCGCGCTCGACACCCGCACCGGGCGGCAGGTGCTGGACCTGCTCCGCGACGTCGTCGAGGGCATGGGCCAGACCGTCCTGATGGTCACCCACGACCCGGTCGCGGCCTCGGCCGCGCACGGCGTGCTGTTCCTGGCCGACGGCAAGCTGGCCGGCCACCTCCCGCACCCGACCCCCGAGCGGGTCGCGGAGCGGATGACGCACCTCGGGGAGTGGTGAGCGTGCTGTCCCTCGCCTGGCAGACGATCCGGAGCCGGCTCGGCGGGTTCGCCGGCGCCTTCATCGCGATCCTGTGCGGGACCGCCCTCGTGGCGGCCTGCGGGGTCCTCATGGAGTCCGGCCTGCGCGCCGGAGTCCCCACCCAGCGGTACGCCGCCGCGGACGTCGTCGTCGGGGGCGCCCAGACCGTGCGCCCGCCGGGGGCCGACGCGCTTGCGTTCGAGCAGGTCGGCGAGCAGCCGTCGGTCCCGGCGGAACTGGCCGGGCGGATCGCCGGGCTGCCCGGGGTGCGGGCGGCGGTGGCGGAGCAGAGCTTCCCGGCGCAGGTCGTGACCGGCGACGGCCGGGTGCTCGGCGGCACGCAGTCGCTCGGCCACAACTGGGACGCCGCCGGGCTGGCGCCCTTCACCCTGCGCGAGGGGCGGGCCCCGGCGGCTCCCGGCGAGGTCGTGCTCGACGCCGCGCTGGCGGCCGACGCCGGGGTCGGCGTCGGCGGGCAGGTGCGGATCGCGACGCGCTCGGCACCGGCCGAGTTCCGGGTGAGCGGTGTCGTCGACGCCATGTCCCGGCAGTCGGCACTGTTCTTCACCCCGGAACGGGCCGTGGAGCTGGCCGGACGGCCCGGGCAGGCGCACGCGATCGGCGTGCTGGCCGATCCCGGCACCGCGCCGGAGACCCTCGCCGAGCGGGTGCGCGCGGCCGCGCCCGGCACCGAGGTGACCACCGGCGTCGAGCGCAGCAGCATCGAGTTCCTCGACGTCAGCCAGACGCGGACGCTGCTGCTGGCCATCGCGGGCTCGTTCGGCGGGTTCGCGTTGCTCGTCGCGGTGTTCGTGGTGGCGAGCACCCTCGCACTGACCATCAACCAGCGGCGGCGGGAGTTCGCGCTGCTGCGCGCGGTCGCGGCGACCCCGCGGCAGATCCGCAAGCTCATCGGCACCGAGACGACGCTGATCGCGCTCGTCGCCGGCGTCCTCGGCAGCCTGCTGGGGCTCGCGGTCGCGTCCGGGCTGCGGGACGCCTTCGCCGCGATCGGCGTGGTGCCGGCCGACTTCGGCCTCGCCATCAGCCCCGTCCCGCTGGCCGCCGCCGTCCTGCTCGGCCTGGGCGCGGCCCGGCTGGCCGCCTGGGCGGCGTCACGGCGGCCGTCGACCATCAACCCGGTCGAAGCCCTGACCGAGGCCGCGGTCGAACGGCGCGAGCTCGGCCGCGGCCGGCTGATCACCGGCTGGGGCCTGGTGCTCGCCGGGTTCGGCGGCGCGCTGGTCCCGCTGTTCCTCCGCGGCGACGCGGCGACCGCGACCTCGACGATGGCGACGCTCGTCGTCGTCATCGGGCTGGCCGTGGTCGGCCCGCAGGTGACCGGCCTGGTGGTGCGGTTCCTCGCGCCGGTGCTGGCGCGCGTCTGGCGGATCAGCGGGTACCTGGCGGGCGCGAACGCCCACGCCAACGCCCGGCGCGTCGCCGCCGCCGTCACCCCGCTGATGCTGGCGGTGGCCTTCGCGCTGGCCACGTTCTACAGCCAGACGTCGAGCACGGAAGCCGCGCGGCAGGAAGCGGAGCGGTCGACGACCGCGGACTACGTCCTTTCCGGCCCGGCGGGTGTTTCGCCGGAGGTCGCGGCGGCGGTCCGCCGGGTGCCGGGCGTGGCCGTGGCGACGCCGGTGGTCCGGACGTCGGTGCTCACCGCGTCGACCGTGGGCGACAGCGTCGAAGTGCAGCGGAAACCGGCGCAGGGACTGGCGGCCGACCAGGCCGGCGGCGCGCTGGAGCTCGGCGTCGACGCCGGGCGGCTCACCGACCTGACCGGCGGCACCGTGGCGCTGAGCCGTTCGGAAGCGGACTGGCTGGACAAGAAGATCGGCGACGAGGTCGAGTTCTACTTCGGCGACGGCGTACCCGCGAAGCTGCGGCTGGTGGCCACGTACACCCGCGACCTGGCGTTCGGCGACTTCGTGCTGCCGGTCGAGCTGGCGCGGCAGCACACCGGCGGCCGCCTCGACGATTCGGTGCTGGTCCGGCGCGAACCGGGGGCGGACGCGGGCGCGGTGGCCTCGGCTCTGCGCGGGCTGCCGTACCCGGGCCTGGTGGTGGCCCCGGCGGCCTCGGCGTCCGCGCCGCAGGGCGGCGACCGGCAGGCGCAGTTCTACCTGAACCTCGTCGCGGTCGGCGTCATCGTCGGGTACCTCGCGATTTCCGTGGCCAACACCCTGGTCCTGACGACGGCGCAGCGCGGCCGCGAATTCGCGCTGCTGCGGCTGGTCGGCACGACGCGCCGCCAGGTGACCCGCATGATGCGGCTCGAAGCCGTGGCCACGGTCGGCATCGCGGTGGTGCTCGGGACGCTCGTCGCGGTGGTGCCGCTCGCGCTGCTCAACGCCGGGCTGCGGGGAACCCCGCTGCCGGCCGGCCCGCTGTCCGTCTACTTCGGAATCACCGGCGGCGCGGTGCTGCTGGGGATGGTCGCGATCGGGGTCGCGACGCGGGTGGCGTTGCGCGCCCGGCCGATCGACGCGATCGGGCTGCGGGAGTAGGGAGGTGCGGGGTGGGCCGGGCGGCCCACCCCGCACCGGTTTCAGCAGGCCGTGCCGGTGTCCTCGCCGGTGTAGGACGACACGAGGTACTGCGTCGTCCGCCCGATCAGCGCCGCGGTGCCCGCGGCAACGCACTTTTCGCCGTAGAACGTCTTGAAGGCACCGCCGTAGGTCAGTGCGTAGACGTTGATCTTCGTGGCGGCGGAACCGCAGTTGCCCCAGTAGTAGTCGCGCGCGTTGGGGCCGGACGCCCCCTGCGTCGCGTAGTTGCCGCAGGTGACCGACTCCGACGCGGACGCCGGGCCGGCCACCAGGGGCAGGGCCGCGAAAGCCAGACCGAGCGCAGCGGTCGCCGCAATGCGTTTCATGGGAACCCCCCGTTGGGTAGGAAACAGTGCGGCGCCCACGCTAGCGCTTTCCGGGAGCGGCAATTCCCCCTGAATTCATAGGGGTTGACGGAATCACCGGGACGCGGGAGCATCGAAACTTTCCGAAAGTTATTGCCCCACCACGGGTGCTGCTCGCATGCTTTCGCCATCCCCAGTCCTCGACGAGGAGGAAGCATGCTCACCAAGAAACGCGGCCGCGGCAGGGTGTTCGCCGGTGGGGCCGTCCTGGCGCTGATCGCCACCTTCCTGCCCGGCACCGCCAGGGCCGACACCGTCATCACCACCAGCCAGACCGGGAACAACAACGGGTACTACTACTCGTTCTGGACCGACGGCGGCGGCTCGGTCAGCATGACGCTCGGCTCGGGCGGCAACTACCGGATGAACTGGAGCAACGTCGGGAACTTCGTCGGCGGCAAGGGCTGGAGCAACGGCAGCCGCCGGACCGTGAACTATTCCGGCAGCTTCAACCCCTCCGGCAACGGCTACCTGGCGCTCTACGGCTGGACGTCCAACCCGCTGGTCGAGTACTACATCGTCGACAACTGGGGCACCTACCGGCCCACCGGGACGTACAAGGGCACGGTGACCAGCGACGGCGGCACCTACGACGTCTACCAGACGACCCGCTACAACGCGCCGTCCGTCGAGGGGACCAAGACGTTCAACCAGTACTGGAGCGTCCGGCAGCAGAAGAAGACCGGCGGCACCATCACCACCGGCAACCACTTCGACGCGTGGGCCCGCTACGGCATGCGGCTGGGCAGCTTCAACTACTACATGATCCTCGCGACCGAGGGCTACCAGAGCAGCGGCAACTCGAACCTGACGGTGGGCTGACCATGCGTGGGACGAGGATCCTGCTGACGGCCGCGGTACTGGCCGCGGCGAGCGTGTGCGCGGGCGCACCGGCCCAGGCGGCGGCGTGCGGCGGGTACGTCGGTCTGACGTTCGACGACGGGCCGTCGTCCGGGAAGACCCCGGCGCTGCTGAACGCGTTGCGGCAGAACGGGTTGCGCGCCACGATGTTCAACGAGGGCCAGTACGCGGCCGCGTACCCGGCCCAGGTCCGCGCCCAGGTCAGCGCCGGGATGTGGGTGGGCAACCACAGCTACACGCACCCGCACCTGACCCAGCAGAGCCAGTCGCAGGTCGATTCGGAGATCTCCCGCACGCAGCAGGCGATCGCGGCCGCGGGCGGCGGCACCCCCCGGCTGTTCCGCCCGCCGTACGGGGAGACGAACGCGACGGTCCAGGCGGTGGAAGCGAAGTACGGCCTCCGCCAGATCATCTGGGACGTCGATTCCCAGGACTGGAACAACGCGAGCGTCGACGCGATCGTCGCGGCCAACGGCCGCCTGCAGAACGGCCAGATCATCCTGATGCACGAATGGCCGGCCAACACCTTGACGGCGATCCCGCGCATCGCGCAGAACCTGGCGAGCCGGGGGCTGTGCGCGGGGATGATCTCGCCGTCGACCGGGCGGGCGGTGGCGCCGGGCTGACCGGGTCAGTCGACGTACCACTCGACGCGCGCCGAGTCCGGCCCCAGCGGGCGGATCTCGGCGCACGTCCGGTGGTTCACCAGGAGCCCGGTGGTCCGGCAGAAGCGGGGCACCCGCGTGATTCCGCTGGGCGGCGCGGGCGTGAAGTTCTTCGCGATCAGGTACCCGGCCACGACTTCCGGAGCCCGGTCGCCGGCGGCCGTCAGGACCCGCCAGCAGCCGCCCGAGCCGCAGTCGATGTCCTCCGCGATCCGCAGCCCGGGCGGGCCGGGCGACACCCCTTCGTCGCCGGGAGCCCTCTCCCAGCCGGCGACCAGGACGCCGGCGGTGACGACGAACCCGGTGAGCACCAAGGCCGCGAGGCGCCCGAAGTGCCGTCGCTCGAGGGCCGCCCACGCGACCGCGGCCAGGAGCGGGTGAAGCCAGTGGACCTCGATCGCGGCGGGGACCCACGGCCCGGTGGCGTCGAGTTCGCGGGGGACCACGAACCACGCCGGCAGTGCCACCAGGACGACGCCGGTCCAGGGTGAGCGGGGTGCGCAAGCCCAGACGAGGACCGGGAGCAGGCCGAAGACCGCCGCGAAGGGGTCGTTCCGCGCGAAGGGGACCACGGCGATCGCCGCCGCCACGAGCACGAGCCGCCACCACCGGGCCCGCACGCGTTCACTGGTCGGCACCCGGCCATTCTGGTGGAACCGTCATCCACAGTGGACCCCGGCCGATGGGTGGTAGCGTGCCGGGTGGTGACGGCGCGGGAGGGGACCATGGGCGAGCCGCGGCCGATCAGCGTGATCGTGGCCGATGACCAGCAGGCCGTGCGTGAAGGACTGGCCGCGCTGCTGGGCCTGCTCGACGGTGTCGAGGTGACCGGGACCGCGGCGGACGGGGCGCAGGCGCTCGAGCTGGTCGCGCGGCTCGCGCCCGACGTCGTGCTGATGGACCTGAACATGCCGGTCCTGAGCGGGGCCGACGCGACCCGGCGGATCACGCGGGATCACCCGGACGTCGCCGTCGTGGTGCTGACGACCTACGCGGACGACGCGTCGATCGCCGGCGCGCTGGCCGCCGGGGCGCGCGGGTACCTGACGAAGGACGCCGGCCGCGCCGAGATCGGCGCCGCGCTGCGGGCCGTGGCTTCGGGGCAGCTGACGTTCGGGGCCGAGGTCTCGCGGCGGGTGGCCGGCGTGCTGCTCGACCCGGGTGCGCGGAAAGCCGTCCCGCGCGGGGAAAGCCTGCCGGACGGGCTCACCGTGCGGGAGGCCGAGGTGCTCGGCCTGATCACCTCCGGGCTGAGCAACGGCGAGATCGCGGCCGCGCTGTTCGTCGCCGAGACGACGGTGAAAACGCACATCAACAACGCGTTCGCCAAGATCGGCGCCCGCAACCGGATCGAGGCCATGCGCTACGCCGTGCGCCACGGCCTCGACCACGATTGACCGGTCACGATTTGCCGCGCTCGTTCAGGTAATCGAGCGCTTTGCCGCCGACCTCCTTCGCCCGGTCGTACCGGCCCGCTTTCTTGAGCGCGAACACGACCACGCCGAGCAGCAGGATCAGCAGCACGATCCCGCCGCCGATGACGGCGAAACGAAGCAGCATGAAACCGAGCACTTCACCCATGGCGGATTCCCTTCGGTGCTGGCGCCGCTTCGCCGCGGCGCCCGACGGGAAGGAAACTAGCCCCGGGCACGGGTGGAGGAGGACCTCCGCGGGGTGGAGATCGGGGTGGAGACCCGGCTGGTCCCGCAGGTCACTCGGCGACTCTGGTGCGGCCGCACCAGGCGAACACCGGTACCCGGTCGCCCTCGCTGCCGGTCGTGAACTCGCCTTCGTGGGAGAAGTGCTCGTAACCGGCGCCGAAGCTGACCTTCGCGACTTCGCCGATGCTGCCGACCGTCCATTCGCGGTGCCGTTCGATCAGCTCGGCCGGACCACCGGAAAGCGTCACCTTGATATTCGTCATGATTCATTCTCCGTGGGTTCGTCTACGCGGAGGAAAAGCAGGAAATGTGGCCTACGTCTCTCGACGATGCCTGACGGCCGATCACCGTGTCAAGATGTCCGGCTCCTATCCGGAAATGGCGGTGAACAGGGGTTGACGACCCGCGGATAAGGGTTTTCCGAACTGTGGGACAGGGGTTGCCGGGCGGCGGTTTCGGCCCGGGGTGGCCGGCTCCGCGCGCCGGCCGGGGGTGCCGGCCGCGCCCACGCGCGCCCGGCCCCGATGGGGCGGCCGGGATCGAAGATCCCCGAACTGCTTGAACACGCAACCAGATGCGAGTACTAGTGGCAACAGGGCCGGCACGGTCCGTTGACTCTTCAGGGGAGAATCATGCGTCTTGGTTTCAGCCTTCCGGTCTTCGGCAAGGCGGCGGCCACTCCGGGTGGGATCGCGCGGTACGCGAAGGCGGCCGAGCAGGCGGGGGCGGCCAGTCTCTGGGTCGGTGACCGGCTGCTGTCGCCCGTCGCCCCGGTCGTCGCCTACCCCGGTTACGACACCATGCCCGAGGAATTCCACACCGCGCAGGACCCGTTCACCGCGCTGGCCGTCGCCGCGGCGGTGACCGAGACCGCGATCCTCGGGTCCAGCACCATCAACGCCACGCAGTACCAGGCCGCGAACTTCGCCCGGCTGCTGACCAGCATCGACGTCGCCAGCAACGGCCGGTTGCTGCCCGGGCTGGGCATCGGCTGGTCGCCGGACGAGTACGACGCCGTCGGGATCCCGATGTCCGAGCGCGGCAAGCGGCTGGACGACCTGCTCGACCTGCTCGACAAGTGGTGGACGCAGGACCTGGTGTCCCACACCGGCGCCGGCTACACGATCGCCGAGAGCCACGTCGACCTCAAGCCGGTCCGGAAGCCGCCGGTGCACCTGGCCGGGTTCGGGGAGAAGGCGCTGCGGCGCGTCGCCGAGCGGGCCGACGGGTGGCTGCCCGTCTGGTCGGTGCCCGAGCAGTTCCCGGCGAACGTCCTGACCGACACCCTCGCCAAGCTCCGCGCCGGCGCCGAGCAGGCGGGCCGCGACCCGGGGGCGCTGGGTGTCGCGCTGCGGGTGAACGCCGGTCCGGAGACCAAGCCGGAGGCCATCGCCGAGTCCGTCGTCAAGATCGTGTCGGTGCTCGAGCCGGACGAGGTCTTCGTCGACCTCACCTACCTGACCGGCAGCGTCGAGGAGCACCTCGACCTCACCGGCCGCCTGCTGGAGCTCACCGCCCAGGGCTGACCGAAGCCGCGCGGCCCTCGTCGAAGAAGGCCTTGATCGCCGGGGCCCCGCCGAGTCCGGCGAGCGGCCGCGCGGCACCGAACGGCGCGTTCCAGAACGCGCCCTCCCGCCGCTCGTGCGGGCCGACGTACGCGTACGGCTCCGCGAGGTGGCCGTCCCCGGGCGAGACGCCGTAGTTCACCTCGTCGAGCGTGATGGCGACGTCGAAGTGCTCCGGCCACAGGGCCGGCACGACGTCCGGCGCGAAGTCCCGCAGGGCGCGGTCGCCGTCGGCGAAGGCACGCATCAGGACGGCCACGGCGGCCGGGTCCAGCGTGATGACCTCGCCGGCGTCGACGCCCGGGCCGTCGCCGTACACCCCGGCCGGCGCGCCCGCCTCGATCCCCGCTGCCGCCGCCACCTCGGTGAACGACCGCCCGTGCAGGGCCACCCGCGTGCCGGGCGCGACGAGCTCGCCGCCTGCCACCCGCAGGTCCGGCGCCACGACGGTGGCGAAGCCGCCTTCGACGACGCGCAGGTCGATCCGCTCGCCCGCGCGCCACTGCGGGCCCGCCAGCAGCAGTTCCGCGGCGCCGTGCAGGAACCGGCGGGTGTTCGGATCGGTCATCGGTTTCGCTCCTCCCGTGTCCGGATTCCCAGTGTCCTCGAAACGCCCCGAAATTTCTTCCGCGCGCCGGGGAGATGGCCCCCCGTCGCGCCACGGGAAGGCTGTACCGAGAAGGGAGCAGCCGATGCGGAGTGTGCGGAGGGGACCGGTGCACCGGTCGATCGTGGTGGTGGACATCGCGGGATCGTCCCGCTGGGACAACCTCGCCCAGCTGCGGGCGCGGGCCGCGCTGACGAGGATGATGCGGCTCGCCTTCCGCGCGGCCGGGGTCGGGTGGTGGCGGCTGTCCATCCAGGACCGCGGGGACGGACTCCTCGCCATCGTCCCGGCCGGGGTGTCCAAAGCGGACCTGCTGGACCCGTTCGTGCCGCGGCTCCTCGCGGAGTTGCGCGCGTACAACGGCATCGTCGCGCCGGCCTGGCGGATCCGGCTGCGGCTGGCGGTGCACGCGGGGGAGCTGCTGCGCGCCGGCCCGCGGTGGGTGAGCGAGGACGTCAAGCTCGCGTGCCGGCTGGTCGACGGCGAACCGCTCTACGAGCAGCTCGGGCGGGGCGGCACCGACCTGGCGGTCGTGGTGTCGGAACGGATCCACGACGGCGTCGTGCGGCACGGCTACAAGGGCATCGACCCGGCCGGGTACGCGCCGGTGCGGGTCAGGGTGAAGGAGGTCGACGTCCTGGCGTGGCTGCGGGAAACCGCGGACCCGGCCCGGGCGAGCCGGGTCCGCGTGCCCGTCAGCCGCGTGGGCGAAGGATGAGCGTCGTCCCGTCACGGCCGGCGAAAGCACCGTCCACGGTGGCGTCGTAGCCGACGTGGCCGGTGCTCGTCAACTGGAAGAGCAGCCGGTCCCCGCCCGGGATCGAGACGTAGTGGCTGCCCGGCACGAGCCGCAGGACGCGGGCCTGCCGGGCGTCCCACCAGCCGACGCCGCCGACGCCGAACTGCGGGTAGCCGGACGCGGAGGCGTCGACCGTGATCGGGAACCCGTGCAGGGCCAGTGAAGTACCGCCTTCGCCGGTGAACGTCCCCCGCAGGCCCGGGTCGTACTGGACGCGCCCCTCGGCGGTGACGGCGAACGGAACGGTCAGCCCACCGGTCAGGACGAGGTAGGTCGCCCCGGGCAGGAGCCGGACGGTGGCGCGTGCACCCGGGTTCGGGTCCGGCAGGCCGTTGACCGTGACGTTCTGGTAGTCCACATCGGACACGTCGATCCCGATCCGGAACCCGTGGACGGCGAGTGTCGAGCTGCCCTGGCCCGTCAGCAGCCCTTCCCGGCCCGGTTCGTAGCCCACGAACCCGCGGTCGTCGACGGTGAAGGAAACGGTCAGCCCGCCGTTGGTGACCACGCGGTGGGTGCCGGGGAAGATCCGCACCGTGCGCGGCGGCCGCGGCGTGCCGAACGCGACCCCTTCGATCGTGACGTTGGCGTAGTCGACGTCGGTGGCGTCCAGCGTGACCGGTAGCCCGTGCACCGCCAGCACCGTCCCGGTCCCGGTGAGCAGCGGGTGGTCGGGCCGCACGAGCCCGGCGGCGGTCACGGTGAACGGAACGGTGAGCCCGTCGTGCGCGACCACGCGGTGGCCGCCGGGCAGCAACCGGTATTCGCGGACGGCCTGCGGCGGCCGCCAGCCCGTGCCGCTCACGGTCATGTTGTCGTAGTCGACGCCGGTGGTGTCGAGCGTGACGCGGAAGCCGTGCACGCTCAGGGTTTTCCCGCCGGCGCCGGTGAACGGGCCCGCGAGGCCGTCCGCGTAGGTGACGGTCCCGTCCGCGGCGATGGTGAACGGCAGCGAGTTCCCGTTGGCCGTCACGGCGGAGTGCGTGCCGGGCAGCAGCCGGAACGTGCGGACCGCCTGCGGCGCGGGCCAGCCCGCGCCGCTGATGGTCATGCCGGCGTAGTCGGTGTCGCTCGAGTCGAGCGTGACCGGTAGCCCGTGCACGGCGAGCGTTCCGGAACCCGCGCCGCTCAGCAGCCCGCGCGGGTCGGCGGCGTAGGCGACCTTGCCTTCGGCGGTGACGGTGAACGGCAGCGAGTTCCCGTTGGCCGTCACGACGTTGTGCGCGCCCGGCAGCAGCTTGAGCTGCCGGACCGGTTGCGGCACCGGGAAACCGGTGCCGGAGATCGCCATGTTGTAGTAGTCGACGCCGGTGACGTCGAAGGTGACGGCGTGCCCGTGCACGGCCAGCACCGAGCTGTCCCGGCCGGACAGCGTGCCGTCCAGGGCGGGGTCGTACTGGACCCGGTAGTCGGCGGTGACGCTGAAGTTCAGCACCTGGCCCGCCGGGGTGGCGAGGGTGTATGCGCCGGGGGTGAGGTCCAGCTGCTGGCGTTGACGGCTGTCCCGGACGCCGACGCGGGAGATCGTGAAGGTGGTGTAGGAGACGTCGGTGGCGTCGATCGTGATCGCCTGCGGCCGCGGTGCCGGGGTGCTGGGCGGCGTGCTCGTGGTGGGTGGGGCGGTGGTGGGCGGTGCCGTCGTGGGTGGGGCGGTCGTGGGAGGTGCGGTGGTGGGTGGCGCGGTGGTGGGTGGCGCGGTGGTGGGTGGCGCGGTCGTCGGCGCGGCCGTGGTGGGCGGCGGTGTGGCGGCTGGCGCGCTCGAAGACGGTGCCGGTGGCGGGACCGGCGCGGTGGTCGCGGATGCGGTGGTCGCCGGGGCGGCGGGTGGTGGCGCGGCCGGGGACCCGGGTGCCGTGGCCGTCCGCGGCGCGGAGCTCGCCGGTGCGGGTGGTGTTTCCGGTGGGGGAGCGGGGGTCCGCGGCACCGTCACGGCCGCCGGGATCGCGCCCGGGCTGCGCACCGGCGCCGGTGCGCCCGGCGCGGTGGTGGTCCCGGGGCGCGGCGACGCGCTGTCGTGTTCCCCGCCGGGGGCCAGCAGCGCCGCCACGATCGTCGCCGCGACGGCCACCCCGCCCGCCGCGCCCGCGACTATCCGGTGGGCGACCTCGGGGTTGTCGCGCACGAAGCGCGTCACCGCGTCCACCTTGCGCAGCAGCGACGGCCGGGACGTGAGCAGCCGGGGCCCGGCCAGCGGCACCGGAACGACCAGCGCGGCCGCCGCGGGCGCCTGCGCCGGCGAAAGCCCGCCTTCGCCGGCGCGGTCGAGCAGGGCGACGAGCGCCCGGCGGCGCTCTTCGTCGTCTTCGCCGAGCCGCAGGAGCCCGGGACCGAGGGCCCAGCGGCTGTAGTCGCGGGCTTCGTCGGCGCGCGTCGCGCACACCGCGCACCCGGCGGCGTGCTTGAGCACCGCGCGCGTCTGCTCCGGGCCGAGCACGAGACGGCGGCCGCCGGTCAGCTGCTCGGCGGCCAGGACGTCCCGCAGTCCCGCGCAGTCGCCGCGCCCGGTGCGGGCGAGGACGAGCGCCGCGACCGCGTCGAACATCTTGACGCGGGAGCGCTGCAGCTGCCGGTTCACGATTTCGACCGGCTGCCCCAGCTCGGCCGCCAATTCCGCGCCGACGACGTGCCGCCCGCGTTCGAACGTGAGCCGCATGTGGGTGCGCATGACCGCGGCCAGGCCGGCGCCGATCCCGAGGGTCGCGGCGTCGAGGGTGTCCCACAGCTGCTGCTTGCCGAGCAAGATCTCGTACTCCGACGGCAGCTCCGGCAGGTCGGTCCGGGCCAGCTCCAGCTGCGGGTCACCCGGCTCCCGCTCGAACTCGGCGGGCAGTTCGCTTTCGCGGTTCTTGGCGCGGTAGCGCTCCTTGAGCACGTTGGCGGCGATCCCGTTCAGCCACGCTTCGAGCACCAGCGGCTCGGTCCCCTTGCGCAGGCTTTCCAGCGCGCGGACGACGACCTCGCTCACGCAGTCGTCGAGGTCGGCCTGGTTGGGCAGCCCCTTTCGCAGGTAGCGCCGGACGGTGGTGCGGCAGTACTCGAAGATCTCCGCTTCGGTCATCGCGTGGCCCTCCGGGCGGCGAGCCGGGTCCCGGTTTCCAGCAGCCACTCGCGCGCGGGCCGCCCGCAGGGGCAGGGCAGGTGCCCGACGAACTGGGCGAATGTGTCGTGGGTGGTTTCCCACGACGCGGTCCGTTCCCGCAGGATCCGCCAGCAGCGCTGGAAGACCGGCCGCGCGTACCGGCCGTAGAGCGCGTCGAGCGCGCTCCAATCCCCTTCACCCAGCCGCACCACGAGGGCGCGGTCTTCTTCCTGCTCGGTGCGCAGGACATCCATGACATCTCCCGAGGTCGGCGACGTGTCACCGGTCCCGTGCGCGCCGGAGGGCGGTTCTCCCCGCGCGGGCGAATCTTTTTCGAGCACCTCGTCGTCCTGACGGACCGGCGGCGTTCCGACAGTCGCGCCGACGTCCGCGGGCGTTCGGCGGATCCGGGCATTTCACCTGTTCGGTCCAAGCGGCCCACGAAGGGTTTCCTGCGTGATCCTGAACGAACTCCCACAGTATCTTGCAACTTCAAACAACATCCTGCACACTGCGAGCACCCGGCGCCCGGCGAGTCCCCACCCACGTCGAGATCGAGGAGTTCCCATGCACCCTGCCTCGTCATCAGGCTCACGCCGCAGACGCGCCGCCGCGCTGGTGGCCGCAGCTGCGGTGTTCGCCGGTTCGGCGGCGCCCGCCGAAGCGGCGCCGCCCACCGGCGGGTACACCGTTTCGATCCAGTCGAAAGGCGCGTGGTCGAGCCCGACCGACTCGCCGGCCAGCCCGTACCTCGACAAGGACGGCACCTTCTACTTCCAGCAGTCGGCCGCGCTGTACGGGGCCACGCAGCCGCGCGAGTGGGAGTTCTACAGCGGCCGCGACTTCGACAGCTTCACCAAGAACGCCATCAGCGACGCCGTGAACCCCGCGGACCCCGAAGACCGCAACGACGACACGACGAAGCGGTGCAACACCAGCCCGACCGGGGTGGAGTCGACGAACCCGCCGTCCGGGTCGAGCTACTCGCAGAGGAACTTCTGCGACCTGGTCGGCACCTGGGTCGACCCGGACACCGGTGACTGGTACGGCCTGGTGCACAACGAGTTCACCCCGCAGCCGTTCGGCGACGGCCTGCACTACGACGCCATCGACTACGCGGTTTCGACCGACCAGGGCAAGACCTGGAAGATCAAAGCGCACGTCCTCACCTCGCCGTACAGCACGAAGCGCGGTGACACCGCCGCCTTCCCGAACCAGACCTACTACTACGGCGACGGCGACCAGCGGCTCTACGTCGACACCGCGTCCGGCTACTTCTACGTCTTCTACGGCTCGCGCGTGGTGGACAAGAACGGCGGCTGGAAGGCCTTCTACGCGCACGCCGCGCGGGCGCCGATCTCGGCCAAGATGGCCCCGGGGTCGTGGCGCAAGTGGTACGACGGCGCCTGGACCGAGCCCGGCGTCGGCGGCCGGGAAAGCAACCAGGTGCCGGTCGGCCCGGACAGCGCCACCGGCTACACGCCGACGGCGAAGGAGTACAGCCCCGCCTCGACCGGCACCGCGGACCAGCAGATCGCGGCGGGCAAGATGCCCGCGACCTCGCCGCTGTTCGTCATGGACATCACCTACAACGCCTACCTCGGCCTGTACATCGGCGAGCCGCAGGCCTTCGACCAGAGCGGGAACGCGCCGCAGCAGTACTACGCCACCGACGACCTGGCCACGCAGAAGTGGTACCCGATCGGCGGCACCGGCGGCTACCACACGGCGTCGTGGTACCGGTGGTTCGTCGACGGCGTGAACAAGACCGGCTCGGCGATCGTGGGCAAGGACTTCCGCGCGTACTGCTCGTTCGGCTGCTCCGGCGGCGTTTCCGGGGAGTACGTGAACGTCTCGATCGACAACCCGGCCCGCGCGGCGGTCCCGTTCGACCCGGCCAAGACCTACCGCATCGCCTCCGGCGACGGCCGGGTGCTCGCCCAGAGCGGCTCCGGGACGACGTCGGTCGCGGCCGGCGACGGCTCCGCCGCGCAGGCGTGGTCGTTCACCGGCAACGGAGACGGTTCCTACCGGATCACCAACGCCGGGAGCGGCGGGCAGCTGGGCGTCGCGGCCACGTCGTCGGCCACGCGGGCCTGGGGGACCGTGCCGACGGTGACGTCCGGTTCCGGGGTGGGGCAGCAGTGGTTCGTCATCCCCGGTGCCTCGGGGACGTACCGGCTCGTCAACCGCTACAGCGGCCTGGTGCTGGGCATGTCCGCGGCCCGGCCGGCCGAGACCACGCCGGTGCGCCACTGGACCGACACCACCGGCAGCGCGGTCGGCGGCGGGCGCACCGCGGCCCAGCAGACGCTGGCCATCACGGCGGTGGGCACCGTGCCCGTCCTGACCGGCACGCACACCCTCGCGGTCGGCGGCAAGGCGCTCGACGTGCCGGGCCACAGCACCGCCAAGGGCACCCACCTCGTCACGTGGACCGCGAACGGCGGCGCCAACCAGAGCTGGACGTTCACCGGGCAGCCGGACGGCTCCTACGAACTGCGCAACGTCGAATCGGGCCTGTGTGCGGACGTCGACGGCGGCGCCACCACCGCCGGCGCGGCGATCATCCAGTGGACCTGCACGGGCGGGACCAACCAGCACTGGCAGGCCACGAGGCAGGCCGACGGGACGTACACGTTCGCCTCCGTCCGCAGCGGCCTGCTGCTGACCACGGCGTCCACTTCGGACGGCGCCGCGGTCACCCAGCAGGCCGCCGGCGCCCGCCAGCACTGGTCGGTCGGCTGAGTCAAGGGCGGGGCAGCGCTGACGAGCCGAGGACGCCGAGGAGGCGGCGGACCTCGGCCGTCACCGCGTCGCGGCCCGCGCCCAGGTAGCGGCGCGGGTCGACGCGCTCGGGGTGCGTCCGCCAGTCACCCGCGGCGGCCGCGGTGAAGACCTTGTTGAGCTGGGTCGCGATGTTGACCTTCGTCATCCCCGCCCGGACCGCTTCGGCCAGGCCGTCGTCGGACACCCCGGACGAGCCGTGCAGGACCAGCGGCACCGGGACCCGCTCGTGCAGCCGGGCGATGAGGTCGAAGTCGAGCGCGGCATCGCGGGTGAGCATCGCGTGCGAGCTGCCCACCGCGACCGCCAGCGCGTCGACACCGGTCGCCGCGGCGAACTCCGCCGCTTCGTCCGGGTCGGTGCGCGCGCCCGGGGCGTGCACGCCGTCCTTGCCGCCGACCTCGCCGAGCTCGGCTTCCACCCAGACGCCGTGGTCGTGGCAGAACGCGACGACCTCCCGCGTCTCCCGCACGTTGTCGGCGTAGTCCAGTTTGGACGCGTCGAACATGACCGAGCCGAACCCGAGCCCGACGGCTTCGCGCACGAGGTCGCGGGATTCGGCGTGGTCGAGGTGCACGGCGACGCGCGCCTCGGCCACCCGGGCCGTGGCCAGCGCGGCGCCGCCGATCGGGGCCAGTGCGCCGTGGTAGCGCACGGCGTTCTGGCTGAGCTGCACGATCACCGGCGCGCCCGCCAGCGCCGCGCCCTCGGCGATCGCCGTGAGGTGTTCGAGCTGGATCGCGTTGAAGGCGCCGCAGCCCCGCCGGGCCGACGCGGCCTCCGCGACGATCTCGCCGGTGCTCACCAGAGGCATCAGGACTCCTGTTCCGGCCGGACGCGCACGGCGGCCAGCTCCCGGTGGTAGTGCGCGAGGTCGACGTCACCGGCGAGCGGCCCGAGCACCGCCGCGCCGGAGAGCGCGACGGCCCGGCGCAGGATCTCCGGCCAGGGCTCGCGCCGGCTGAGCCCGAGCGCGAGGGCCGCGACGACGGCGTCCCCCGCGCCGGTGGCGTTGCCGCTGAGCGCGCCGGACGGCCTCGCGCGCCAGACGCCCGCGGGCGTGACCGCGAGCAGCCCGTCGGCGCCGAGGGAGACGACGACGGCGCCCGCCCCGGCCCGCATCAGCTCGCGGGCCGCCCGCCCGAGGTCGTCGAGCCCGGTGACCTCGCGCAGTTCTTCGGCGTTCGGCTTGACGACGGCGGGCCGCCCGGCCAGGCCGGCCAGCAGGGCCGCCCCGGAGGTGTCCAAAACGGACTGCCGGCCGTCGATCAGCCGCGCGTAGCCGTCGGGTGGTGCCCCGGGCGGCAGGCTGCCGGAGCAGACCAGCACCTCGGGTTCACGGCGGCGGACGCGCTCGGTGAGCAGCGCCCACTCCATCGCGGTCACCGCCGGGCCCGGCTCGTTGAAGAGGGTCACCGAACCGTCCACAGCGGACAGCACGGTGGTCGTCCGGCGGGTCTCGCCGCCGATCGGGACCAGCTCCGCGGCCACTCCCGCGGCGCCGAGGTCCGCGGCGACCGCGGCGCCGGTGGCCCCGCCGGCGGTGGCGATCGCGTGCACGTCCACGCCGAGCGCGTGCAGCACGCGGGCGACGTTGACGCCCTTGCCGCCCGCCCGGTGCCGGACGTCGCGCGCCCGGTGCACGGCGTCCGGCACCAGCCCGTCCACCGTGTACGTGACGTCGAGCGCGGCGTTCGGCGTCACGGTGACGATCATGTGAGGACGACGGAACGCGTCAAGCTGCGGGGGTTGTCCGGGTCGAGGCCCTTGCGGCGGGCGATCGCCCCGGCCACGAGCTGGGCGCGGACGAGGTCGGCGAGCGGGTCGAGGCCGCTCTCGACGAACGTGCCGCCCGCCCGCCGGACGTCGTCGGCGAGCCCGTCCGGCGCAGTGCCGAACATCCAGGTCACCCGGCCCGGCTCGCTGATGCTGATCGGCCCGTGCCGGTAGTCCCACGCCGGGTACGACTCGGTCCACAGCAGGCACGCTTCGCGGAACTTGAGCGCAGCCTCGTTCGCGATGCCGATCGACCAGCCGGTGCCGAGGAAGCTGAACTGCTCCGCGCCGGTCAGCGCGTCCGGCAGCGGCTCGGCCAGCACCCGCTCCGCCTGCGCGACGACCTCGGTCAGGTCCTCGCCGAGGTGAACGCGCAGCATCGCCAGCGCGGTGGTGGCGAACCGGGTCTGCACGACCGAGCGTTCGTCCACCGAGGACAGGTCGACGACCGCGTCGGCGGTGCCGGCGACCTCGGCCGGCACCCCGGTGATCACCGTGGTCTTCGTCCGGCCGCGCAGCTTCGCGAGCAGCGTGTGCACCTCGGTCGTGGTGCCCGAGCGGCTCAGCGCGAGCACGTGGTCGTAGGCGCGGCCCACCGGGAACTCGGACGCGGCGAACGCGTCGGTCTCGCCGAGCCCGGCGGTTTCGCGCAGCACCGCGTAGGCCTGGCCGACGAACCACGAGGTCCCGCAGCCGACGATCGCCACCCGGGCGCCCGGCGCGGGCAGCCACCCGTCGTTCGCCGCGGCCAGCGCACCCGCTTCCCGCCAGCAGCCGGGCTGGCTGGCGATCTCCGCAGCCATGAAGGTCCCGCTCATGAACTCCCCATCCGTGCCGGTTGTGCGCAACACCAGACACGGTAGATGCAAGTTTGTGCAACGTCAACGAGTCAATCGATCACTTGCGCGCAATGGATGCGTCGAGGTGCGAGCAGGTCCCGCGGTGTGGTTACGTGCCTGATCAACCGAGCACCTCGGCCTTTGCCGCGTGCACGGCGTCGACACCTCGGTGTTGACAAGTGCTCGAAAGCTGTTAAAACTGCGCAGCAACGCGCAGAAGGCGTGTTCCTCATCGATGTGGGCGGTGGCGATATGCGGCGGAGCAAGCTCATGGCGTTGACAGCGGGGGTGTCCCTCCTGCTGGCCGGGTGCGGTGGGGGCGCGGACACCGGCAGCGGGACCGGCGAGAACGCCCTGCCCGGGGTCGACCAGTACCTCAACGCGCCCTGTCCGGAGGCCGCGGTCAAGCCGGCCACGGACAAGGAGTTCACCTACTGGGCCATGTGGACCGCCGACGAGCCGCAGGGCAAGGTCCTGCAGAAGGCGTTCAAGTGCTTCCAGGAGAAGACCGGCGTCAAGGTGAACGTCCAGTGGCTGGGGCGCAAGGCCTACACCCAGAACCTGGTGCCCGCGCTGAACACCGACGCGGTGCCGGACCTGTTCGACCAGGACGTCAGCAAGGTCGGCGCGGCCATCATGACCCCGGGCGGCACGCAGGGCCTCGACGACGTCTTCGCGATGAAGGTCGGCGAGGGCGACAAGACGGTCCGGGACGTGCTCTCGAAGAGCTCCTACGACTTCCCGCAGAACAAGGACAAGACGGGCCAGAACTTCATGGTCCCCTACACCGTCCAGTCCAGCGCCTGGTGGTTCAACAAGGACTCCGCCGGTGACGTCCAGCAGCCGAAGACGATGGACGACCTGCTCGCGCTGTTCGACAAGGCGAAGGCCGACGGCAAGGCGGCGATCAGCCAGGACGGCGACATCCCGTTCTACAACATGTACTTCTTCACCCAGCTCGCCGAGCGGTACGTCGGCTCGGGCGGGCTGAACAAGGCCGCCACCGACAAGACCGGCCAGGCGTGGAAGACCGAGCCGGGCTTCCTCAAGGCCGCCACCGAAACCGCGAAGCTGCCCAAGTACTTCATCGACGGCTGGGACGCGGCGAAGTTCCCGCAGGTGCAGCAGCGCTGGGCCGACGGCGACTCGCGCTACCTCTACGTCGGCACCTGGGCGCCGAGCGAGACGCGCGAGTACCTGGACAAGCAGGGCGCCGGCACGAAGATCTCCTACGGCTCCTTCCAGTTCCCGATGCCGTCCGGCGCCACGCACGACACCGTCGAGCAGATGTCGATCGGCTTCGCCGTGACCAAGAAGGCCAAGCACGCCGAGGCCGCCAAGGCGTTCATCGCCTACTTCCTCAACAAGGACATCCTCTCCGGCATCCCGGCGGTGGCCGACAACCTCGTGCCGCGCGCCGACCTCGCCGTGCCGGACGACCTGAAGCAGGTCAAGGCCGCGCTGGACGACCCGAAGAAGGAGCACGTCCTGCAGTACGACGGGATCGACGGCATCGCCGGCGGCAAGTGGCAGACCGACGTCTTCGACCCGGCCGACACCGCGCTGCTCAAGGGCCAGCTGACGCCGGAGCAGTTCGTCGACCAGCTCGCCGCCAAGGGTGCCGAGTTCTGGAAGAACCAGGGCTGATGGCCACGCTCACGACGACGCCGCCGGCGGCACGGGCTCAGGGGGCCCGTGCCGCCGGCGGCGCGCACCTGCGCCGCAAGAAGCGGCTGTTCTGGCCGTTCGCCGCGCCCGCGTTGGTGCTGTACCTGGCTTTCCTGGTGCTGCCGACGGTCGGGACCGTGGTCCTGTCCTTCACCAGCTGGGCCGGCGCGGGGGACACGCCGAAGCCCAACGGCGTCACCAACTACACGCAGATGTGGGCGAGCGACTCGTTCCAGTACGCCTTCCGCAACACGCTCGTTTACGTCTTCGCCGGCGGCGTCGGCACGTTCGCGCTCGCGTTCCTGTTCACCATGGTGCTGCGGGACATGCGCGGCGGCAAGGTCGTCCGCGCCATCCTGTTCTTCCCGAACATCGTCGCGCCGGTGGCGCTCGGGATGTTCCTCGGCTTCGTGTTCAAGTACCAGCCCGGCAAGCAGGGGCTGGCGAACTACGTCCTGGAGCACGCCGGCGCGGACGCGGCCAAGTTCCTGGCCCCGGCCAACGTGACCGGCGTCGTGACGGCGTCGCTGATCTGGGCCAGTTCCGGCTTCTACATCACGATCCTGATGGCCGCGGTCGACCGGATCCCGCCGTACCTCTACGAGGACGCGGAGCTCGGCGGCGCGTCACCGTGGCAGAAGTTCCGCAGCATCACGCTGCCGATGACGTGGGACGTCGTCGGGGTCGCCGGGGTGCTGTGGACGATCAACGCGCTGAAGATCTTCGAGCTGGTGTTCGTGCTGGCCGGGCCGGGGACGTACGCGCCGCCGAACCAGGCGTGGACGCTCGGGATCTACGTGTTCGACCGGACCTTCGGCTCCAACGGCACGCCGGACTTCGGTGCTGCCTGCGCCTGCGCGGTGGCGATGATCGCGCTGGTGTCGATCCTGGTCGTGCTGCTGAGGCGGGTGATGCGCCGTGACGCGATCCAGTTCTGACGTCGTGCGGCGAGCGCCGCGCAAGCCGAAGCCGGCCCCGGGCTCCCGCCGGTTCAGCCCGCTGCGGCTGCTGGGTTCGGTGATCGTCTGGGCGTTCACCGCGGGCAACGTCCTGGTGCTGTACTGGCTGCTCACGGCCGCGTTCAAGACGCCGGTGGAGATCTTCACCAAGCCGTTCGCGCTGCCGTACCAGTGGTTCCACGTCGGCAAGCCGTTCCGGAACTTCGTCTACGCCTGGAACAACGCGGGCTTCGGCGACGCGGTGGTGACGACGGTGGTGCTGGTCGGCCTCGCCACGGTCGCGACCGTGGCCGTCTCCGCGCCCTGCGCGTACGCGCTGACCCGGCTCGGGGTGCGCGGGTCCGGGCCGCTGACCAACGTCGTCGCGATCGGCATGGGCGTGCCGTTCCAGACCGTGATCATCCCGCTGTTCGTGGTGCTCAGCCGGATCCACCTGGACAACGAGTACGGGCTCTTCCTGCTGTACGTCGCGTTGTCGATCCCGTTCACCGTGTTCCTGCTGACCGGCTTCTTCCGGTCGCTGCCGGACGAGCTCGAGGAGGCGGCCTCGCTGGACGGCGCCTCCCCGGCCCGGACGTTCTTCTCGGTCATGCTGCCGCTCGCCCGCGGCGGCCTGATCACGGCGTTGACGCTCAACGCCATCGGCCTGTGGAACGAGACGCTGCTGGCGATCGTGTTCCTCAAGGACCAGGCGCACTTCACCCTCTCCCGCGCGCTGTTCACCTTCTACGGCGCGGCGAGCTACCAGTCGGAGTACGGCGGCCTGATCGCCGGCGTGGCGATCGTCGTGCTCCCGATGCTCGTGCTGTACCTCGTGCTCGCCCGCCGGATCATCACCGGCCTGACCCTCGGCGCCGGAAAGTAGGAGCAGATGGCCACCGTGAGTTTCCGGGACGCGACCCGGTTCTACGCCGGAGTCGACCGCCCCGCCGTCGACGGCTTCGACCTCGACGTCGAAGACGGGGAGTTCCTCGTCCTGGTCGGCCCGTCCGGTTGCGGCAAGTCGACGACGCTGCGGATGCTGGCCGGGCTGGAGGGCGTCGACGACGGCTCCATCCACATCGGCGACCGCGACGTCACCGAGCTGGCCCCGAAGGACCGGGACATCGCGATGGTGTTCCAGAACTACGCGCTCTACCCGCACATGACCGTCGGGGACAACATCGGCTTCCACCTCAAGCTGGCGAAACTGCCGAAGGCCGAGCGCGAGCGGCGGGTGCGGGAGGCCGCGGCGCTGCTCGACCTGACGGAGTACCTGGACCGCAAGCCGGCCAAGCTGTCCGGCGGGCAGCGCCAGCGCGTCGCCATGGGCCGCGCGATCGTGCGTGAGCCGAGCGTGTTCCTGATGGACGAGCCGCTGTCCAACCTGGACGCCAAGCTGCGGGTGCAGACGCGGACGCAGATCGCGTCGCTGCAACGGCGGCTGGGCATCACGACGCTGTACGTCACGCACGACCAGGTCGAAGCGATGACCATGGGCGACCGGGTCGCGGTCCTGCGCGACGGCGTGCTGCAGCAGTGCGACACCCCGATCGGGCTGTTCTCGCGGCCGGCCAACGTGTTCGTGGCCGGGTTCATCGGCTCGCCGGCGATGAACCTGCTGGAGACCGCGGTGGACGAAGCCTCGGTGCCGCTGACCCCGGCGCAGCGCTCGGCGCTCACCGGCCCGCGGCTCGTGGTGGGTGTCCGGCCGGAGGGCTGGACGCTCGGCGAGGGTGGTCACGAGGCGGTCGTCGAGGTGGTCGAAGAGCTGGGCAGCGACCAGTACCTGTACTGCCGGGCGGGGGAGCAGGTGCTGACCGTGCGGACGCCGGGCATGGCGCCGTGGCGGCGCGGCGAACCGATCACCCTGTCGCCGAAGCCGGACGCGGTCCACCTCTTCGACGCGGCGACCGGGGAAAGGCTGCCGGACGCATGACCACCCTCCGCCGGACGTCGCTCACGCCGCCCGCGGCGGAGCTGGGGCCGGAGAACCCGCTGCCGCCGCTGGTGAAGCCGGAAGCCGTGGCTTCAGTGTCCAATGTGGACGAGCTGCCCGCCGACCTGGCCGCCGGGCTGGCGTACGGAAGGCTCGGCACCGTGCTGCCGTGCCGGCTCCAGGACGGCTACTCGCGCGAACGCGCTGTCCGCGAGCTGCCCGCGCTGGTGCTGGAAAACGACCACCTGCGGGCGACGGTCCTGCCGTCGCTGGGCGGGCGGCTCTGGTCGCTGGTGCACCGGCCGACCGGGCGCGAGCTGCTGTACCGCAACCCGGTGTTCCAGCCCGCGAACCTCGCGCTGCGGGACGCGTGGTTCGCCGGCGGCGTCGAGTGGAACCTCGGCAGCACCGGCCACACGACGCTGACCTGCGCGCCGATGTTCGCGGCCGAGGTCGAGGGCCCGGACGGGACACCCGTGCTGCGGCTGTGGGAGTGGGAGCGCACCCGGGACCTGCCGTACCAGCTGGACTTCTGGCTGCCTGACGATTCGGCGCACCTGTTCGTCGGCGTGCGGATCCGCAACCCGCACTCCCACGACGTCCCGGTCTACTGGTGGTCCAACACCGCCGTGCCGCAGACGGCGTCGACGCGGGTGCTCGTGCCCGCGGACCAGGCTTGGCACTACGGCTATTCGGGTCGGCTCGACCTCGTCGACGTGCCCGGCGAGCTGACCTACCCGGCGCGGGCCGCCGCGGCCGCGGACTACTTCTTCGAGGTGGCGTCGGAGCGCCCGTGGATCGCGGCGGTCGACGAGACCGGCGCCGGCCTCGGCCAGGCGTCCACGGCCCGGCTGCGCGGCCGGAAACTGTTCCGGTGGGGCGAATCCGCGGGCGGACGGCACTGGCAGGAGTGGCTCGCCCCGGGTGCGGAAACGGGCTACCTGGAGATCCAGGCGGGACTGGCCCGCACGCAGCTGGAGCACCTGCGCCTCCCACCGGGTGAAGCGTGGGACTGGCTGGAGGCGTACGGCCCCGTTTCGGCGGACCCGGCTGCGGTCCACGGCGAGGACTGGCGGGCCGCGACGGCCTCCGTCACGGGCTTGCCGCCCGCCGGCGTGCTCGAGGCGCGGCACCGGGCGTGGCAGGGGATCGCGGACGCGGAGCCGGGCGAGCCGCTGGCCACCGGCTCGGGCTGGGGTGCCCTGGAAACCCTCCGCATGGTCGCCCTCCTGCCCGGCACACCGTTCCCGAAGGAGACGCTGGGACCGGAGCAGCGGCCGTGGCTGGACCTCCTGGACGGCGAGACACCGCAGGGCGATCCGCGCGTCCCGCCGCCGTCGACGCTGGTCAACCGGTACTGGGCCGAGCTGCTGGACTACACGACCGACAACTGGCTGACGTGGTACCACCGCGGGGTGGCCCGCTGGGCGGCCGGCGACCGGGACGCGGCCCAGGAAGCTTGGCGTGCTTCGGTGGCGGCGAAGGAGAACGCTTGGGCGTTGCGCAATCTCGCCGTCGCCGCCACGGACCCGGGGGAAGCGGCGCGGTTGTCCCTGCGTGCCTTCGAGCTGGCACCGGACGTGCGGCCGCTGCTCGTCGAGGCGTTGTCCGCGCAGCTGGCGGCCGGGCACGCCCCGGTTTCCCTGCTGCCCGAGCACCCCGGCGGCCGGCTCGCGTTGCTGGCGGCGCACACCCGGCTCGCCGCGGGGGATCGCGCGGGCGCGAAGGCCGTGTTCGACGCGGGCTTCGAAATCCCGAACATCCGGGAAGGCGAGACGTCCCTTTCGGACACCTGGGAAGCGCTCTCCGCGGATCCGCTGCCGGCGGCGTACGACTTCCGGATGAAGTAGCGGCGGCGGCGTGCCGGGGCGCGGCGGAAAGCGGCGATGCAGCATACTGCTCGCCGAGAGTGAACTAGGGAGTACCGCGATGGCCCGGCACGAACGCTTGAGCACCCTGCTGGACATGCTGGGGCAGCGGGAAAAGATCGACGTCGAGGACGTGGCCGCGGAGCTCGACGTCTCCGCCGCCACGATCCGCCGCGACCTCGACCACCTCGCCGAACAGCAGCTGCTCACCCGCACCCGCGGCGGCGCGGTCGCCAACGACCTCGCCTACGACCTGCCGCTGCGCTACAAGACCGCGCGGCACGTGCCGGAGAAGCAGCGGATCAGCACCGCCGCGGCCGCGTTCGCCGCGAAGGGCATGGTGGTCGGCCTGAACGGCGGCACCACGACCGCCGGGGTCGCACGCGCGCTGGCGATGCGCCCCGACCTGTCCGGCCGCGGCGACGCACCGGGCCTCACGGTGGTGACGAACGCCCTGAACATCGCGCACGAGCTCGCGGTCCGCCCGAACGTCAAGATCGTCGTCACCGGCGGCGTCGCGCGGCCGCAGTCGTTCGAGCTGAGCGGCCCGCTGGCCACGCGGGTCCTCAGTGAACTGACGATCGACCTGCTGTTCCTCGGCGTCGACGCGTTCGACCCGGACGCGGGCGCGTTCGCCCACCACGAGGGCGAGGCCAGCATCAACCGCCTGATGGTCGAGCGCGCCGAGCGCGTGGTCGCGGTGGCGGACGGCTCGAAACTGGGCCGCCGGGCGTTCGCGCGCATCTGTGAGACGACGCAGGTGCACGCGCTGGTCACGGACACCGACGCCGACCCGGAGGCCGTCCGCGCCTTCGAGGCCGCCGGAGTCGCGGTCCAAGCCGTCTGATCCCAGTTCCCCGCCGAAGGGCACCTTTCCCGCGTCACACGCGAGAGTCCGGCAAAGTCGGCGCCGCGCGGTCTGCCGGCGTGCGTTGCCGTGTCGCGAATGACTCATTGGGGACCTCAGAGGTCCCCAATGAGTCATTCGCGACCTTGGCGGAGCCGCTGTCGCCGGGCGGGAAGCGGCGTCCTGACTTTGCCGGAGCCCGGGTGTCACACGCGAGGAAAGTCCCCTTCGGCTTATGCACCTTTCGGCGGGTGACACTGCGCGAAGCGTGCGCTATACAGAGCACATCATGCGTGTTAGTGTGCGAAAGGTGTCATTAATGAGCAGACTTGCGCAATCGCTCAGTTGTCTGGCCGCGGTCGCCGCCCTCGGGCTGGCGCCCAGCGCGGCCTACGCGGATCCCTCGCCGTCGGCCGGCAGCCTCGGCGACCTGACCGGCATTTCCGCCGACGGCCCGGTAGTCACGCTGAAGTCGGGAGCCGCGGCGGTGCGCGTGAGCTTCCCGGCCGAGAGCGCCGTCCGGGTGTGGCTCGCCCCCGACGGGACGTTCACCGATCCGGCGGGTGACAAGATCGTCCTGCCGAAGACCGCGACCCCTGCGACGCCCCAGCGCGTCGACAAGGGCGCCTACTGGGCCATTTCGACGCCCAAGGCGACCCTGCGGGCCTACAAGCACCCGCTGAAGTTCGCCCTCTACGACGGCGCCGACCGCACGCAGCGGTGGGCCGAGTCCGCGCCGCTGTCCTGGACCGGCACCACGACCACGCAGACCCTGGCCCGGACCGCGGCCGAGCAGTTCGTCGGCGGCGGCGAGCAGAACGGCCGGTTCAGCCACCGCGACCAGACCATCAAGATCTTCGCCGACGACAACTGGAACGACGGCGGCGCGCCCAACTCGCAGCCGTTCTACGCCTCGACCGCGGGCTACGGCGTGCTGCGCAACACCTTCGCGCCCGGCAGCTACTCCTTCACGTCCCCGGTGAAGACCACGCACGACGAGCGCCGCTTCGACGCCACCTACGTCGTCGGCACCGGCCTCAAGGACGTCGTCTCGGGGTACACCGACCTCGTCGGGAAGCCGTTCCTGCCGCCGATCTACGGGCTCGAAACCGGCGACTCCGACTGCTACCTGCACAACGCCAACCGCGGGGAGCGGCACACGCTCGACGCGGTGAAGATCGCCGACGGCTACACGCAGAACGGCATGCCGAACGGCTGGATGCTGGTCAACGACGGCTACGGCTGCGGCTACGAAAACCTGCAGCAGACCGGCGAAGGCCTGCGGAAGAACACCATGCAGCTGGGCCTCTGGACCGAGGACGGCGTGCCGAACCAGGCCGAGGAGGTCAAGGCCGGCGTGCGGGTGCGCAAGCTGGACGTCGCCTGGGTCGGCCCGGGCTACCAGTTCGCGCTCGACGCCTGCGACACCGCCTACAAGGGCATCGAAGACAACAGCGACGCCCGCGGGTTCGTCTGGCAGCCGGTGAGCTGGGCCGGCGCGCAGCGCTGCGGCGTGCTGTGGAGCGGCGACCAGGCCGGCTCCTACGACTACATCAAGTGGCAGATCCCGACGTACGCGGGCGCCACGACGTCCGGCATCGCCTACAACACCGGCGACATCGACGGCATCTTCGGCGGCAGCCCGCAGACCTACGTCCGCGACCTGCAGTGGAAGACGTTCCTGCCGACGGCGATGACGATGGACGGCTGGGCGTCGTCGGACAAGCAGCCGTGGCGCCAGGGCGAGCCCTACACCTCGATCAACCGCAAGTACCTGCTGCTCAAGGAACGGCTGCTGCCCTACACCTACAGCTATTCGGCGCAGGCGCACCAGACCGGCGTCGGCCAGGTCCGGCCGCTGGCGCTGGAGTACCCGGACGACCCGAACGTGTGGACCGACAAGGCGAAGTACGAGTTCCTCTCCGGCACCGACTTCCTCGTCGCGCCGGTGTACGAAAAGGCCAACGTGCGCAACGGCATCTACCTGCCCAAGGGTACGTGGGTGGACTACTGGAGCGGCAAGACCTACACCGGACCCACCACAGTGGACGGCTACGACGCCCCGCTCGACACGCTGCCGCTGTTCGTCCGCGCCGGGGCCGTCGTCCCGATGTGGGCCGAGGGCACGAAGTCGTGGCAGACCCGCGACAAGGGCGAGCTCGACCTCGACGTCTACCCGTGGGGCAAGGGGAGCTTCACGCTCACCGAGGACGACGGCGTGACCCGCGGCTACCAGCGCGGCGAGCAGGCGAAGCAGACGTTCACCGTCGACGCGCCGCAGTCCGGCCCGGGTGCGGTGACCGTCGGGATCGGCGCGAGCACCGGCACCTACCCGGGCAAGCCGGCCGCGCGGAACTACCTGCTGACCGTCCACACGGGATCGAAGCCCGGCGTCGTCCAGGCGGGCACCACGGTGCTGCGCCAGTACGGCAGCAAGGCCGAGCTCGACCGGGCGTCGTCCGGCTGGTGGTACGACCCGGCCGGCAAGGGCGTCGTGCGCGTCAAGACGGGGCAGCTCGGCGCGGGCGAGCGCCAGGACGTCCGCCTGTCCGGCACCAGCGCGGTCGGCGGCTTCTTCCCCGAGGACGACAACGGCTCGGTGGCGCTGACCGTGCCGCCGGTGGCCGCGCCGGGCCAGGCCGTGACCGGCACGCTCGGGTTCACCAACGGCACCCCGCTGCCGGTGCGGGACGTGCGGCTTTCCGTGCAGGGCACCGGCTTCCGGGCCGACGTCCCGGCCGCGCCGAAGCTCGTCCTGCCCGGGCAGACGGTGCGGGTCCCGGTCAAGCTGACCCCGGACGCCGGGCTGAAACCGGCGGACTACCAGGTCACGGCCACCGCGTCGTACCAGGCCAGGCTGGGCGCGCACCAGGCCGCGGACTCGGCCACCGTCACCGTCCCGTACGCCACGTTGGCCGCGGCCTACGGCAACGTCGGCGTCACGGACGCGGCGCACGCGACGGCGGGCGACCTCGACGGCGGCGGCAGCAGCTTCCGCGCCGAGGGCTTGGCGGAAGCGGGCCTGAAGCCGGGCGCGGCGTTCACCGCGAACGGCGCCACGCTCACCTGGCCGGACGCCGGCACCGGCAAGGCGGACAACGCCGTGGCCGCCGGCCAGACGATCGCGGTGCGCGGCACCGGCACGAAGCTGGTGCTCGCCGGTACCGGCACGGGAACGGCCAAGGGCACGGTGTTCGTCCAGTACGCGGACGGCAGCACGAGCCAGGCCGACGTCGGCGTCCCGAACTGGTGCTGCGCCGACCCGGCCCAGTACGGCGCGACGACCGTCGCGACCGTGCTGGGCAAGAACACCCGCACCGGCCCGGCGTACCCGACGACGCCGTACCGGGTGTTCGCGAACTCCGTCCCGCTGACCGCGGGCAAGGAGGTCGTGGCGGTGACGCTGCCGTCGAACTCGGCACTGCACGTGTTCGCGACCGGCATCGCCTGAGGAAGGGGCGCAGTCCGTCTCGCACGGACGGCGCCCCCGCCTGCCGCGAATGACTCAGTGGGGGCCTCCGCGGTCCCCACTGAGTCATTCGCGACGTCCGGACGCTCCCCCCACCGAGCGCCCGAGCCACCGCCGTCCGGTCGCCAGAAGTTCACCGGACCGGCACCTTCCCGATCCCCTCCGGGCGAAGCGCACCGGCCACCATTCCCGTGCCCGTACGAGACGAGGAGGTTCCGTGCCCGCCCAGACGCTTTCCCGGACCGCGCAGCGGTTCGCCGTGACCGTCACCGCGGTGGCCGCCGCGCTCGGTGTCAGCACCGCCGTCGCCGATGCCGCCGTCTACAGCTCCTGCACGCAGTCCCGCTGCGCCGACGCCCGCACGGCCAAGACGACCTGGCAGGGCAAGGGGTACCCCGGCACCCGCGGCTGGTACGACTGGCCCGGCGGCAAGTGCAACTACGCCGGCGGCACCTACCAGAACCGCGAGGGCGAGCTCCCGGCCGGCCATTCCTTCCGCGAGTTCGACGTCTACCCGCGCACCTGCGGCGCGGCCCGCGACGCCTACCGGATCGTGGTCGACCTGACCAGCAGCGTCGTGTACTTCTCGCCGAACCACTACACGGACTTCTACCGGCTCTGAGCCGCGCAGTACGTGTCGCCCGGCCGCTTGCCGCTCACCAGGTACTCGGTCACGAGCGTCTTCCCGCACTCGCCGGCCGTGAACGGGTAGGCGCCGTGCCCGCCCTGGTCGATCGTGATCATCCGGGCGCGCTCGCCGAACGCCGCGCGCAGCTTGCGGGCTCCGGACAACGGCGTCCCGGGGTCACGCTGGTTCTGCACCATCAGCACGTTCGCCGGGCCGTGGCCGGTGATCCGCACCTGCGGCTCGGCCGGCGGGGCCCAGTACGCGCACGCCCCGATGTTCGCGCTGGCCGCGCCGAGCAGCGGGTAGCGGATCCGGTCGACGGCGACGTCGACCTGGTAGCTGGCGATCGACCGCGGCCACGCCGAGTCGCCGCAGATCACCGCGAACCGGGACGCCAGCAGGTTTTCCACCCCGGTCACCGGCGCCTGCGGCGGCTTCGGGGCCCGGCCCTGGTCGAGCCCCTGCCAGTCCTTGGCGAGCTGGGTCAGGTCCGTCACGTACAGGCCTTCGAACGTCAGGCCGCGGAACACCGAGCCGGTGACGCCCTCGATCGGTTCGCGGTCCAGCCGCGCCGCCAGCTCGTGGAACTTGGCCGTCACCTGCGCCGGCGTGGTGCCGAGCCCGTACTCCGGGTGCGCCGCCGCGAAGGCCGCGAAATCCGGGAACCGGTCCTCCATGCCCCGCCCGAACCCGCGCATCGCGTCGATGTCGTAGCCGCCCGGCCCGAGACTGCTGTCCAGCACGAACCGGTCGCTGCGCTCGGGGAACAGCGTCGTGTAGACCGCGCCGAGGTACGTGCCGTAGGACGCGCCGAGGAAGGACACCTTCGACTCGCCGAGCGCCGTGCGGATGCGGTCCATGTCCCGCGCGGTGTTCGCCGTGGTGACGTACGGCAGCATCGACCCGGTCTTCGCCTCGGCGCACTGCTTGGCTTCCTGCTTCGCCAGCGCGGCCTGCTTCACGACGTCGGCCGGCCCGTTCGCGTACGGCAGGTTGCCGACCGCGATCTGCTCCGGCGTCAGGTCGCAGGTCACCGGTGTGCTGTGCGCGACCCCGCGCGGGTCGAAACCGACGATGTCGTAGGAGTCGAGCACGTCCTGCGGCAGTTTCACGTACTTCAGCAGCTGCGGGTAGTCCAGGCCACCGCCGCCGGGACCGCCCGGGTTGGTCAGCAGCACACCCCGCCGCTTCTCCGGGTTCTTGCTCGGCAGGCGGGACACGGCGACGTCGATCGTGCGCCCGCCCGGATCCCGGTAGTCCAGCGGGACTTTCAGGGTCGTGCACTGCAGGTCCGGCGTCGGGAACGCCCCGGCCGGGCACGGTCCCCAGTCCAGGGTGGCCGGTGCGGCGGAAGCCGCGGGGACGACGGTCGTCGCGCCGGCCACGGCGATCGCGACGGCCAGGAAGGTCTTGCGCATCGGATTTCCTTTCGTTCGCACCGCTTTCAGCGGCGCGGTTCCCAGCGGAAGAGCCGCGTCGCCAGCACGACCGCGACGAAGACCCAGGCCAAGGTCGGGGCGAACAGGACCAGCGAATCGGCGACCGGGCGGCCGCCGTTCCACGCGTCGAGCACCAGCTCGGCCGCGGAACCACCGGGCAGCAGGCGCTTGAGCAGCGTCAGCTCGCCGGTGCCGGTGAGGCCGACCCAGCCGGCCACGGCGATCACGCCGAGGCTGATCGGCAGCGTGGTCACCTGCGCGTGTTCCGGCGAATTCGTCAGCCCGGCCGTGGCCAGGCCCAGCGCGAGCATCATGACCACGGTGGCCACGACGGCCGCGGCCAGCAGGAGCGGGTTCGCCGGCTTGCCGGTGACCACGGCCAGCACGGCGAGCAGCACGGCGATCTGGACCACCGCGATCGCGGTGACCGGCAGCAGCAGCCCGCCGAGGATCCCGGCGTCACCGGCCGCGGTCGAGCGCAGGCGCTTGAGGAACAGGTTCTGGCGGCGGGCGGCCAGCGTCGTCACCGTGGTGGTGTAGAGGCCGATGCCCAGCACGAAGAACAACGTCAGCGTCGCGATGTAGCCGAGGCTGCCCACTTCGGCGAACACGTCGTGCCGGGCGATGAAGAACGCGCTGAGCGCGGCCGGCAGCACCAGGGCGGTGACCAGGACGAGCCGGTTCCGGAAGAGCTGGATCAGCTCGCCGCGGGCGATCGTCAACATGGGGAAGGTCCTTCTCTCAAGAGTTTTCGATGGCGCGGAAGACGTCGTCGAGCCGCGTCGGCCCGGCCTGCAGGTCGAGCAGTTCCACGGCCTGGTCCTGCGCCCACGCGAGCAGCGTGTTGAGGTCCTTCTGCAGGCCGAAGGTCTCGACGAGGAACTTGCCGTCGGCACCGCGCGTGGCGAGCAGCGGCGGTGACGGCGCGTGCGCCGGGAGTCCGAAGTGGATGGTCGACGGCAGCGTGCGGGTCAGCTCGGCGACGGTGCCCTCGCGGTGGAACGCGCCCTGGTGCATGAGCCCGATGCGGTCGGCGCGCTGCTGCGCTTCCTCGAGGTAGTGCGTGGTGAGCACGACGGTCGAGCCGTCTTCGCGCAGCCGGTCGACGGCGTCCCAGAGCGCGTCCCGCGACTGGATGTCGAGGCCGGTGGTGGGCTCGTCGAGGAAGACCAGCTCGGGCGTGCCGTAGACGGCGGTGGCGAAGTCGAGCCGCCGCTTCTCGCCGCCCGACAGCTGCCCGACCTTGGTGCCGGCCTTGCGGGTGAGGTCGACCACGCCGAGCACGCGCCCGACGTCGTCGTGCCGCTCGGTGAGCCGCCCGACCAGCGCGACGGTCTCGCGCACGGTCAGGTCGGCGGAGAACCCGCTCTCCTGCAGCATGATCCCCATCCGCGGGCGGACGGCGGCGCGGTCGCGGGGGTCCTTCCCGAACACCCGCACGGCACCCGAAGTGGGCGCGCGGTGCCCTTCGACCGTCTCCAGGGTCGAGGTCTTCCCGGCGCCGTTCGTGCCGAGCAGGGCGTACAGCTCCCCGCGATCCACTTGGAACGAAAGGTCTTTCACGGCGGGGAAACCGCCGTAGGTGAGGGTGAGGCGATCGACGTCGATGACCGGTGTCGTGGACATGCCCCGAATTCCAGCGCGGATCGGCACGGCCCGGCAGTGCGGCGACGTCACCCGGATACATGACGTGGTGTCACTGGTGGTGCCCGCTCAGCCGGATACGCTCGGGTTCGTGGAGGTACCGATGATCGCGCGCAGGAGTTCCTGGACCGGCGGGGCGGTCCAGGAACGGCTGCGGCGGCTCAACCTGATCACGACCGTCCCGCCGCTGGCGATCGTCGGCGTGCTGCTGCTGGTGCTGACCGCCCGGTCCTGGTGGCACGTCGTCATCCAGGTGACCGGGCTGGTCGCGGCGCTGGCGACCGCCGAGCGCTGGACCGCGGGCGACTACCTCCGCGTGGCGCGCCCGAGCCTGGTCGTCACCGCGGTGGTCTGGCTGGCCGGCGCGCTGACCGACGACACGTCCGCGTTCTTCGGGCTGTCCGTCGTGGGGTCGTTCCTGATCCCGCCGCTGCCGCGCCACCGGCTCGCCGCGCTGGGCGGGCTGGCGGTCCTGATCGCGGCCCTGGGCGCGACGAACGCGCTCGTGCACGACGACCGGATCGGCTGGCGGCTGTTCCAGTTCGCCGCCGTCCCCGCGTTCGCCATGCTGTTCTCGACCGCGTTCATGTTCGTCAGCCAGCGCTTCTTCGACCTGATCGCGGAGCTCGAACAGTCCCGCGAGCGCGAAGCGGAGCTGGCCGTCACCCGGGAGCGCGTGCGCTTCGCCAGTGACCTGCACGACATCCAGGGGCACACCCTGCACGTGGTGAAGCTGAAGGTCGCGCTGGCCGAGAAGCTGCTGGACCGCGAACCCGCCCGGGCGCGCGAGGAGCTGCGTGAGGTGCACGACCTGGTCGGCGAAACCATCGACCGGACCAAGGAACTCGCCTACGCCCAGCGGCGGCTCAACCTGTCCGCCGAGCTGGAGAACGCGAAGAACCTCTTCGAGGCCGCGGGCATCCACGTCCGCGTCGCGCGCGAGTCCGAAGTGGACGCCACCGCGGGGGAGCTGCTCGGCCAGGTCCTGCGCGAGACGACGACCAACATCCTGCGCCACGCCGAGGCCCGCCAGGTGCGGATCACGCTCACCCGGCACGGGATCGAGATCGTCAACGACGGCGCCCCGGACACCGGCCCGCCCGAGCTCAGCGGGCTCGCGGTGCTCCGGCAGCGCCTGGCCGAGCACGGCGCCGAGCTGGAAGTCTCGCACTCCGATGGCCGCTTCCGCACCGCGGCGGCCTTCCCCGCGCCGAAGGAGGCCCGACGATGACCACGGTGGTGCTCGCCGACGACGAAGCCCTGCTCCGCAAGGCGTTGGCCGCGCTGCTGCCGCTGGAAGGCGAGATCACGGTGCTGGCCGAGGCCGACGACGGCGAAACGGCGGTGGCGGCTACCCTCGAACACCGCCCGGACGTGCTGGTCATCGACCTGGAGATGCCGCGCGTCGACGGCCTCGGCGCGGTCGAACGGATCCGCCGGGCCCGGCCGGACCAGGTGATCCTGATGCTGACCCGGCACGCCCGCCCCGGCGTGCTCCGCAAGGCGCTGAAGCTCGGCGTCCAGGGCTTCGTCAGCAAGTCGGCGGAGCCGGCCCACATCACGTCGGTGATCAAGACCCTGCACGCGGGCAAGCGCTGGATCGACCCGGACGTCTCGGCCCTCGCCGTCGTCGACGACTGCCCGCTGACCGACCGCGAGCTGGACGTCCTGCGCGCGACCCGCGAGGGCTTCGCGGTGGCCGACATCGCCGGGCAGCTGCACCTCGCGGAGGGCACGGTCCGCAACTACCTGTCGAACGCGATGCAGAAGACCCAGACCCGGACCCGCCACGAAGCGGCCCGGTACGCCCGCGAGCACGACTGGCTGTAGCCGGTTGGTCCCTTGACACGGGACGGTGTCATGCTGATCTCCGCGAGGAGGGGATGCCGTGCGCCCGAAGAACACACCGAACGACCCGGACCGCGAGCGGATCGTGCACGCCGCCATCCGCCTGGTGCAGACCGGCGGCATCGCCGGCGTGACGGCCGCCTCGGCCGAGACCGGGGCCGAGGTCCCGCCCGGCTCGGTGGCCCACCACTTCGGCTCGGTGCCGGCCCTGCTGCTCGAGGCCGGCGCCCGCGTCCTGCGCCTGCGGACGGACACGCAGGGCGAGTGGCTCGCGGGAACCAGCCCGGCCAACGTCGTCCTCCGGCTGGCGGAGCTGATCCACCACCAGCTGACGGAGCAGCGAGCGACGAGCGTGGTCGCCTACGAGCTGTACGCGCTCGGGCTGCGGCACGAGGAGTTCCGCCAGGCGAGCCGCCTCGCGAACGCCCGCCTGCGCGAACGCCTGGCGGAGGTCGTGCCCCCGGCCGAGGCCGCCCGCCTGGCCGCCACCGCGGACGGCTTCCAGCTGCAGTGCCTGTTCGAGGTGGAGACGCCGACGGTCGAGCAGATCGAGTGGGTCCTGCGGGGCTGAGGGCCACCGCCCCGGCGGCCGGTTTCGCCACGCGCACGACGCAAGGCAGTCCGGCGAGCCGGATCATCCGGCCCCGCGCCCGCCGCGACGACCAGACGGCAACCCGCCGGCCGCCACGGTCCACCCGCTGGCGACGGCGAACGGCGTGAAGGCCGGTCGCGCCCACCGCGCGCCCGGTCGGCGAGCGGGAGGACCGCACCCCCGGCGGTTTCCGCCACTCGCACCACCGGTGCGGACCGGCCCGGCCGTCACGCCCCCGCCGGGGGCACCAGCACCTCGACCACGCCGCCCGCCTCCCGCACGACCAGGTGCGGCAGCGGCGGCGGCGTCACCGGCAGCTGGTGCGTCAGGACCACCCCGTCCACCGCGAACGACGTCCGGTGGCACGGGCAGTTCAGCCGCCGCGCCGGGGCGTCCAGGTTCAGCCGGCAGCCGAGGTGGGTGCAGGTCGCCGAGACCGCCCGCACTTCGCCGCCGGAGCGGTGCACGAAGCCCGCCACCGCGCCGAAGTCGAACGGCAGCACCCCGCCCTCGGGCAGGTCGTGCGCCGCGACGACGGTCCGCCACTCGCCGTTCTCGGGCCGCAGCGTTTCTTCCGACGCGGCCGGTTCGGCGCCCGACGTCACCAGGTACTCCACCCCGGCACCGGCCGCGGCCGCCACCGCGGCGGCCGACGACACCTGGATGAACCGGCGCCGGTTGCCCCCCGCCGGCGGCTCCCCGAGCTCCCGCGCGAGCCGCCGGTGCAGGCCGGCGACGAACTCCTCGCTCGCCGCGGCGCCCCCCGGCCGGGCGGCGCGCAGCAGCACCGCGGTCCGCAGCTCGGCTTCGTCGCCCGGACCGGCCGCGAAGGGGCGTGGCCGTCGCCGCCGCAGGAGGTCCTTGACGAACCGGCGGACGCCTCGAGTGCTCACGTGTCCATCCCTTCCGCCAGCTGGGCCGCTTGGCGCAGAGCCCGGTGCTGCAGCACCTTCGCGTTGCCGACGGTGGTGCCCAGCTGCTCCGCCGCCTCCTTCAGCGAGCAGGCCTGCAGGAACCGCAGGCGCAGGATCCGGCCGTAGCGCTCGGGCAGCTGCGCGAGGATCGCCTCGGCGCGCGCCAGGACGCCCGGGTCCGCGGTGCCCGCTTCAAACGTGGCGACGTCGTGCTCCTCGTCCAGGGTGGTGATCTCCCGGCCGAGCGTGCGCCGCCAGTGCCCGGCGAGCACCGTCCGCGCGGTGGCCAGCAGGTACGCCCGGACCTCGCCCACGCTCGCCGAGACGCGCAACGGCCGCAACGCCGTCAGGAAGACCTCGGTGGTGAGGTCTTCGGCGTCCGGCCGGTTGCCGACCTTCGAGAACATCAGCCGGAACACCCGGTCGACGTTGTCGCGGTAGACCGCCTCCCAGTCCGGGTAGACGTCCGCGCCGACCGCACGCAGCCGCGGCCGCGGTGCCGCGCCCGCTTCGTCCTGTTCGGCGCGCTTGCGCCGGAACCGCTGTGCCACCGGCACCGCCCGCCTTCTCCCCGCCGGATTCTCCCGCCACCTGAGGCATACGCGCCCGGGTTACGCCGTAACCGGTGCGCGTATCGGTGAGCGGACCCTCCGACGACCTGGGGAGCGAAATGACCACATCGATGTCGCGCCGGAACCTGCTCGTGGCGAGCGGAGCGGCGGCGGCCGCACTCGCCCTGCCCGCGCCGGCCACGGCGTCGCCCGCACGGGGTGGCGCCGACGTCGTCCTGGCCTGGAACCGGGCACTGCTGGCCATCGTGCGCACCCCCGGCCTGCAGCCCGCGACGGTGCACCCGACGCGCAGCTTCGCGCTGCTGCACGCGGCGATCCACGACGCCGTCGTCGCGACCACCGGCACCGGGCGCCCCTACCTGTTCACCGTCGACGCCCCGGCCCACGCGGCCCCGGAAGCGGCGGCGGCCCAGGCCGCCCACGACGTCTTGGCGGAGCTCTACCCGGCCCGGTCCGCGGAGCTCGCGAACCTGTTGTCCGGGCAGCTGGCCCGGGTGGCCCCGGCGGGCCGCGACGCCGGCGTCCGGGCCGGCCGGCTGGTCGCCCGCCTGCTGCTCGGCCTGCGCGCGAACGACGGCTCGGCGGCGATCCCGCCGGTCCTGGCACCGGGCACCGCACCGGGGGAGTACCGCCCGGCCCCGCCGGCGTTCGCACCCGCCGCGTTCACCCACTGGGCCGCGGTGACGCCGTTCGTCCTCGACCGGGCGAGCCGCTTCCGCCCCGGCGCGTACCCCGCGCTTTCCGGTGCGACGTACGCGAAAGCCCTGCGGGAGGTCGCCGCGGCCGGTCGCGACACCAGCACCACGCGAACCCCCGGCGAGACGCGGCAAGCGCGGTTCTGGGCGGCCCCGATCTGGAACTACTGGAACGAGATCGCCCAGTCGGCCGTCGGCGGCTCGCACGCCGGCCTGGTCGTCGCGGCCCGGGTGTTCGCGCGCCTGAACCTGGCCTTCGCCGACGCGGTGATCGCGTTCTACGAAGCCAAGTACCACCACCGGATCTGGCGCCCGATCACCGCGATCCGCCTCGCCGCCGACGACGGGAACCCGGCGACGCGGGGGATTCCGGACTGGTCGAGCCTCGCGGCCACCCCGCCCGACCCGGCGTACCCGGGGGCTCACAGCGTCATTTCCCAGGCGGGTGCCCAGGTGCTGCGCCAGGAGTACGGCCCCCGCCGGCCGCTCGCGGTGACGTCCGAGGTGCTGCCGGGCGTGGTCCGCCACTTCACGACGTTCCAGGACGTGGCCGACGAAGCGGGCTCGAGCCGGATCGTCGCGGGCGTCCACACCCGCCTCGACCACGACGCGGGCCGCCGGCTCGGCCAGGACGTCGCGACGTTCGTCCTCCGCTCGTGACGCCGGCTCAGCGGGGCCCGTCGCGCAGGACGCCGCGCACCCGGTCGACGGAAAGGGATTCGGGGTCGAAGCCGGTCAGCAGCCACGTCGCACCCGCCCGCGCGTAGGGCGCGCCGTCCTGGCCGGGCCGGACTTCCGCGACGTAGTCGAACGGCCCGGTGCCGGTGCGCAGCGCCTCGACCCCGGCGACGGCCTCGGCGAACCGGTCGGCCGAATCGAGGTTCACCGGGAAGTAGCCGTCGAGCCGGGCGGCCCGGCGCATCGGGCGGAGCTTGCCGGGGAAACCCGCCGCCCAGACGGGAATCCGCCGGACCGGCGTCGGCAGGAAGCGGATGCCGTCCACGGTGTAGTGCTCGCCGTGGTGGTGCACGACGTCGCCGGACCAGGCGGCGGCGAGGACGTCGAGGGCTTCGTCGAGCATGCCGGCGCGCACCCGGTCGTCGCACTCCTCGCCGGTGCGGGAGAACTCCCCGGCGAACCGGTCGCTGCCGAGCCCGACGCCGAGCGTGAGCCGGCCGCCGCCGAGCCGGTCGAGGGTGGCCGTCTCCCGCGCGAGCTTGGCGGGCCGGCGCCGGGCGATCGCGCTGACCACCGGCCCGAAGCGCACCCGCGACGTGGCGGCGGCGACCGCGGCCAGCGTGATCCACGGATCGGCCACGGCGGCCACCGGTTCGCGCCAGCGGAGGTGGTCCCAGACGAAGAAGCCCTGCCACCCGGCCGCTTCGGCCTCGGCGGCGAGGCGGGCGACGAGGGCAGGGTCGGCCAGGTCGTCGAAGAGCGGGAGCCAGAGCGCGTGCTGTGGGGTCATGCCGGGAACGCTAGGGAGACATTTCCATCGCGAAAAGCGATGAATACTGGCTGATTCGATAAGCTGCGCTGATGCTGGAGCTGCGGCACCTCGCGACCCTCAACGCCGTCGCGGCGGAAGGCACGTTCGGCCGGGCGGCGGAGCGCCTCGGCTACACCCAGTCCGCGGTCAGCCAGCAGATCGCCGCGCTGGAGCGTTCCGTCGGCGGTGCGGTGTTCGACCGGCCGGGTGGCCCCAAACCGGTCCGCCTGACCCCGCTGGGAACCGTGGTCCTGGTCCACGGCCGAGAGCTCCTGTCCCGCGCGGCGGCCACCGAAGCCGCGCTCGACCGCTTCCGCGCCGGCGCCGGCCGGGTGGACATCGGCACGTTCCAGAGCGTCACCAACGCCCTGCTGCCCACGGTGATCCGCACCTTGCGCGACGAGCGGCCCGAGGCCGACGTCCGCCTCTTCGAAGAGGAGTCGGCGAACCCGCGCATCGGCGATCTCGACCTGCTCTTCTTCGACGGCCCCGTCGGCGGCGACGTCGAGCAGACGCGGCTCCTGACCGACCCGTACGCCGTGGTCGCCCGCCGCGGGACGTTCCCGCCGGGCCCGGTCGCCCTCGCCGGACTGGACGGCGTGGCCATGGTGGCCCAGCCCCCGATCTGCGACCAGGCCCGGGTGGAGCGCGTGTACGCGACGGCGGGTGTCACCCCGCGAATCGTGTTCCGCACGGCGGACAACCGCGGCGTGCTGTCGATGGTGCGCGCGGGGCTGGGGATCGCGGTGCTCCCCGAACTGGCCCTGGACGTCCGCCCGGACGACGAGGACCTCACCACCCACCCGGCCGACCCGGCGCTGGCACCCCGCGAGATCTGGCTGGCGTGGCCGGCGGACCGCACGCTGTCGCCGCTGGCGGAGCGCGCCCGCGAGCTGGCGCTCGGCCTGGCCGCGAAGCCCGAGGTGAGCGGCTGACGAAGATGCGACGTGTCGTGTTTCGGACGCGCCCGCCCTAGTGACGGATCACGGTGGCGGCGCAAGCCTGGTGCGATGCACTGGAGATCACGTGTTCTGGTCCTGGCCTGCGCCGGCACCCTGGCCGCGGGCACCGCCGGAGTCGCGGACGCGGCCCCCGGCCCGAAAGCGGCGCCGTCACCCGCGGGCGTCGAACGGCATTCGGTCACCTTGCTCACCGGGGACGTCGTCCAGGTCGAACGGCAGCCCGGCGGCAAGCAGGCCGCCACCGTCCAGCCCGCGCCGGGCCGGGAGAAGATCCGGTTCCACCAGCAGGAGATCGACGGCCACCTCAGCGTCTTCCCCGAGGACGTCGCGCCCCGGCTGGGCTCGAAGCAGGTCGACCGGACCCTGTTCGACGTCACGGAGCTGATCGCCGAGGGGTACGCCGACGAGCAGTCGAAGACCCTCCCGCTGATCCTCACCTACCGCACGGGCGCGGACCTCCGCACCGCCGAGGCGACCCCGGCGGCCGCCGAGCTGGGCGCGACGTTGACCAGCGTCAACGGCCGCTCCGCGCGGGCCAGCAAGGCCGGCGCCACCGCGTTCTGGACCTCCTCGGCGGGCAGCGCGATCGAGCGGATCTCCCTGGACCGCAAGGTCCGCGCCTCCCTCGACCGGAGCGTCCCGCAGATCGGCGCCCCCGAAGCGTGGGCCGCGGGCTACGACGGCACCGGCACCACGGTCGCGGTGCTCGACACCGGCTACGACCCCACCCACCCCGACCTGGCCGGTCGCGTGAAAGAGGCGGTCAACTTCACGACCAGCCCCGACACCACCGACCACTTCGGCCACGGCACGCACGTCGCCTCGACGATCGCGGGTTCCGGCGCCGCTTCGGGCGGCAAGCTCAAGGGCGCCGCGCCGGGCGCGAAACTGCTCGTCGGCAAGGTGCTCGACGACGACGGCTTCGGCTACGAGTCCTGGGTCCTCGCCGGGATGGAGTGGGCGGCGCACTCCGGCGCGAAGGCCGTCAACATGAGCCTGGGCGGTGGTCCGACCGACGGCACCGACGCGCTCAGCCTCGGTCTCGACGCGCTCAGCGCGCAGACCGGCACGCTCTTCGTGGTGGCCGGCGGCAACGACGGCGAACTGGGTGCCTACACGATCGGCTCGCCGGGCACCGCCGAAGCCGCGCTGACCGTCGGCGCGGTCGGCCGTGACGAGAGCCTGGCGTCGTTCTCCAGCCGCGGCCCGCGCCTGGGCGACAACGCCGTCAAGCCCGACATCACCGCGCCCGGCGTCGGCATCGTCGCCGCCCGCGCCGCGGGGACCGCCATGGGCGACGTCGTCGACGACCACTACACCGCCGCGTCCGGCACCTCGATGGCGACGCCGCACGTCGCGGGCGCGGTGGCGATCCTGGCCCAGCAGCACCCCGACTGGCCGGGCAGCCGGCTGAAGGACGCGCTGGCCAGCACGTCACTGACCGCCAACGGACTTTCGGTGTTCGAGCAGGGCGGCGGCCGGGTCGACGTGGCCCGCGCGGTGAAGCAGAAGGTCTTCGCCACCGGCACGCTCGACCTCGGCGCGATCGAGGACGGCAAGGCACCGGTGGCCAAGGAGGTCACCTACACCAACGTCGGCACCACGCCGGTCTCGCTGAAGCTCGCGCTCGACGCCAAGTCCCTCGCCGGGGTCCCCGCCGCCGACGGGATCCGGCTCGGCAAGTCCACTGTGGACGTCCCGGCCGGCGGCCAGGCGACGGTCACGATCACCGGCGACCCGGCGAAACTGGCGGCGGGCACCTACAGCGGGCGGCTCACCGCGACCGCGGCCGGCGTGGCCGTGCACACCTCGCTCGGCGCGGACAAGACCGCGCCGAAGCACAAGGTCAAGATCTCCGCGCTGGACCTGCGGGGCAAGCCGGCCGTCGCGCCGTGGCTGCTGGTGTACGGGGAGGACTACCGCTTCGACGTGAACACCTGGCTGGGCGGCGACAGCCTGACGGTCGAGCTCGGCGCGGGCGTGTACTACCTGACCGCGGAGGTCGACGGCGCCGGGAACGGCCTTTCCGTCTACCAGGTCGTCCAGCCGGAAATCCGGATCACCGGCGACACGGACATCGTGCTCGACGCCCGCAAGGCGGTGCAGGTCCAGATCGAGACCCCGAAACCTTCGGAGCAGACCGGGATCTGGAGCTACTACACCTACCGGGAACTCGGTCCGCGCCGCATCGCGAACTACGCCATGCAGTTCGACTACACCCGCGAACTCTGGGTCACCCCGACGCCGAAGGTGACGACCGGTGCCTTCGAGTTCGGCTCCCGCTGGTCGAGGATCGCGCCGCCGTTGACGGCGAACGTCCTGGGCGGCCGTGCCCCGCTCACGACCCGCTACCTCGCCGGATCGCCCAAGCTGGACGGCCGCCGGCTGCTGCAGGCCGTCTCCGCGGGGCAGGGCAAACCGGCCGACTTCAAGAAGGCGGACGTGCGCGGGAAGGCCGCGATCGTCGACCCGGACCCCGCCGACTACAACCGCGACGAGGTCTCCCGCGCCGCCGCGGACGCCGGCGCGGCGATCGTCTTCATCGTCGTGCCGGACGGCTGGGGCACCGCCTCGGTGCCGTCGATCAGCGCGGCGCCGTTCCTGAAGATCCCGACCGTCCAGCTCGACCGGGACGAAGGGCTGGCGCTCCTCGCCAGGATCAAGCACTTCCCGGCTTTCCTGAGCCTGCTGGGGATCGCGGTCAGCCCGTACCTCTACGACGTGGTGCAGACCGAGCGCGACCGGATCCCGGAGCGGATCGTGCACCAGGTCACCGCGGCGAACACCGCGACCATCACCACGCACTACCGCCAGACCGGCAGCGGCGGTGAGGCCAAGGAACAGCGGTTCGCGTGGAAGCCGTGGCAGGACTTCGCCGTCAACGAGTACCAGCGGTACGTGACGACGCCGTCGACCCGGGAGGAGTACGTCAGCTCCGGGGACGTCCTGTGGCAGCACCGGGTCAAGCACGGTCTGATCTGGGATGAGATGTCGCCGCTGTCCGGCGGCATGACCGCGGCGCCGCGCACCTACCCGGGCAAGGAAAACCTCACCGAGGACTGGTTCGCGCCGGTCGTGCGGCCTGCCATCCCGCGCGGCGTGCCGGGCCTGGACTCGACGCGGGAGGGCGACGAGTTCCGGATCCGGATCCCGGAGTTCGTCGACAGTCAGGCCGGTCACTACGGCTTCAACGAAGGCGACGACCAGGCCGGCCCGGCCACCACGTCGGCGAAACTGTTCCGCGACGGGAAACTCGTGTCGGAACAGCCCTACGCGTTCGGCACCTTCCCGGCCGGCGCGGACCCGGCGACCTACCGGCTCGACCTGTCGGTGCGGCGCGATTCGCCGGAATGGCTGTTCGGCACCAGCACGCAGACGTCGTGGACGTTCCGCTCGGCCCGATCGGCGTCGCCGGCGCTGCTTCCGCTGCTGCAACTGGACTACGCGGTGGACGCCGACGCCGGCAACCGCCTCCCGGCCGGCCGCCCGGGCAAGATCGGCCTGACCGCGCGGTTCCAGGACGGGATGGCCGCGCCGGACGTGCGGTCGATGAAGGCCTGGGTGTCCTACGACGACGGCAAGACCTGGCGCGCGGTCGACGTCAAGCGCACCGGGAAGTCATACGAGGCCACGGTCGGCCACCCGCCGCTCGGTGCCACGAACAAGTACGTCGCGCTGCGGGTGCAGGCCACCGACAGCGCGGGCGACGCCGTCGAGCAGACGGTGCTCCGGGCGTACGGGCTCAAATAGCGTCACGCACGGGCTCCGGGTGCCTCACACCGTCACGCGGCAGGAGGCGCCCGGGGCTCGGCTCGTCCAGCCAGCCGAGTTTGCTGGCCTGCCAGGCCAGCTGCATCCGGGTGCGGACGTTGACCCGGCGCATCAGGTCCTGCAGGCGCCGCTGGACGGTCCGGTAGCTGACGTCCAGCTGCGTCGCGATCGACTTGTCGCTGACGCCGCCGATGAGCAGCGACAGCAGCCGCCGCTCGTCGGGGTCGAGGTGGCTCGTGGGCGCGGTGTCGCCGATCCGCAGCGGCGACGCGCGTTCCCAGTAGACCTCGAACAACGCGACCAGCGCGGACAGCAGGCTGCTTTCGCGGACGAGCGCGGCGGTGGGTTCGCCCGTGCTGTCGTGGCTGACCAGCGGGCACAGGGCCACCCTGCGGTCGGAGATGGCCAGGCGCACCGGCAGTTTCGAGATCGAGCGGGCGATCTCCCCGCCCTCGATCCCCTCCAGGACGTTGACGATCCGGCCGGGTTCTTCGAGCAGGCCGGTCTCGTAGATCACGCGGTAGCGCACACCGCGGGCCTGGGCCAGCGCCTCCTCGACGTTCTCCGACGCCGCCATGGCGACGTTGCCCTCCAGGCAGAACCACAGCGACTCTTCCCGGGCCCCGCGCTGGATGGCGAGCGCCTGCCGCCGAATCGCGTCCACCCCGGTGATGACCTCGACGAGCTGCGCGGAGTCCCGCCGCCGCACGCTGCCGCGGTACTCCTCGGCGAGCTGGGACACCGCGGCCCGCGCGGCCTCCAGCTTCTCCTGGCCCTGCACCAGCAGCGGCCCGAGCGACACATCGGGCGGCGCCGACGCGTAGTGCTCGTCGGCCTTGCTGACCAGGCCCTTCGCCAGCAGAACCGAGAGGATAGGTGCCACCTCGGCGCGGCTCATGCCCGCGGTGCGCGCGATCTCGTCGGCTGCGGTCCGGTACCCGCCGACGATCACGCGGTAGACCCGTTCTTCGTCGGGGGTCATGCCCAGCGCTTCCAGCACAATGCCTCCCAGCCACGTGGCCAAAGGGTGTCCCATCAGCACTGACGGCTGGTTGACAACGTACAACGCGAGGCGGTGCCCGAAGTGTTCCGGTTGTGCCCCCTCTTCGCCACGGAGGCTCGGCTTGCCTGTGGTGCTGCGGGAAGGCTCAGCGGTCGCATGCATCGACAAGACGTGAGCACTCGGAAGCGAAGTGTCACTCAGGGTCCCGGTTGAGCCGGCTCCCGCGTGACCGCTTCGTGTCCGAATTGTTCACCCGCCCTCGCGCGCCGGCTATATAGTCGCTGGCCAGGGCCCTGTGCTGCCAGGCCCGTCCTTGGGGGGAAGGAAACGATGAGCGGGTTCGTCTCCGCGGCTTTGGCTTTTCCTGCCGTGCTCTTCAGCTTCCTGCTGGTCGTCGTGATCGGCTACTGGGGCCTGGCCTTGCTCGGCGTCCTCGACGTCGAAGACGGTGACATCGGGTTGTTCGGCGGCGTCCCGCTGTCCATCTCGCTGTCGCTGCTCGTCGCCTTCACGTGGTTCCTCAGCCTGGCCGGCACCGTGCTCATCGAAGGCGCGCCCCTGCGGGTCCTGCTCGGCTTCGGCGTCCTGGTCGTCGCGCTCGTGGGCGGGGCGCTCGGCACCCGGCTGATCATCGTGCCGTTGCGCCGCGTGTTCGCCGGGGCCGAGCCGACGCGGCAGGACTTCGTCGGCCGGGTCGCCGTCGTGCGGACGTCGAGTGTCACCGAGGACTTCGGGCAGGCCGAAGCCACCGCTGCCGACGGCTCGTCGGCGATCATCCAAATTCGACTGGCCGGCGAAGGCAACCTCGGCGTGGGCAGCCGCGTTGTCCTCTACGACTACGACTCCGCGGGAGAGTTCTTCTGGGTCAGCCCCCTGGAACTCGAAGCAGAAAAGGACTGAACCGGAATGGATGCCATCGGCCTGGGGGCCGGCGTGTTGATCGCCGTCGTGGCCCTGATCGTCCTGGTGCTGCTGTTCGCCGTGAGCCGGTTGTTCCGCAAGGTGCCGCAGGGCAAGGCGCTGATCATCTCCAAGGTGCGCAAGGTCGACGTCACCTTCACCGGCGCGATGGTGCTGCCCGTGCTGCACAAGTCCGAGGTCATGGACATCTCGGTGAAGACGATCGACATCGAGCGCACCGGACAGGAAGGCCTGATCTGCCGGGACAACATCCGCGCCGACATCCGGATCTCGTTCTTCGTGCGGGTCAACAAGACGGTCGAGGACGTCGTGAAGGTAGCGCAGGCGATCGGCACCGAACGCGCGAGCGACCAGGAGACCCTGCAGGAACTGTTCAACGCGAAGTTCTCCGAAGCCCTGAAAACCGTCGGCAAGCAGCTCGACTTCGTCGACCTCTACACCAAGCGCGACGAGTTCCGCGACCAGATCATCCGCGTCATCGGCACCGACCTGAACGGGTACAGCCTGGAAGACGCGGCGATCGACTACCTCGAGCAGACCCCGATGGCCTCGCTGGATTCGGCGAACATCCTCGACGCGCAGGGTATCCGCAAGATCACCGAGCTGACCGCGATCGAGCACGTGCGCACCAACGAGTTCCGCCGCCACGAGGAGAAGGAGATCACGCGCCAGAACGTGGACGCCCGTGAGGCGATCCTCGAGCTGGAACGGCGTCAGGCCGACGCGGAGGTCAAGCAGCGCCGCGAAATCGAAACCATGCGGGCGCGCGAAGAAGCCGAAATCGCGAAGGTGCAGGCGGAGGAGCGGCTCAAGTCGCAGGCCGCGCAGCTGCGCACCGACGAGCAGCTCGGCATCCAGCAGCAGAACCAGCAGCGCGAGATCGAAGTCGCCGGCAAGAACCGCGAACGCGTCATCGCCATCGAGTCCGAGCGGATCGAAAAGGACCGCCTGCTCGAGGTGATCGGCCGCGAGCGCGAGACCGAGCTGTCCCGGATCGCCAAGGACAAGGAACTCGAAACCGAGAAGCGGTCGATCGCCGAGGTGATCCGGGAGCGGATCGCCGTCGAGAAGACCGTCGCCGAGCAGGAAGAGAACATCAAGAAGCTGCGCGTGGTCGAGGAGGCCCAGCGCACCCGCGAGGCCGTCGTCATCCGCGCCGAGGCCGAAGCCCAGGAGAACCTGGTCAAGGGCATCAAGGCCGCCGAGGCCGCGGAGCAGGCCGCCAAGTTCAAGGCCCGCGAGGAGCTGACCCTCGCCGAGGCGCGCCAGCAGGCCGCCGAGCTGGAGACGCGGGCCAAGATCCGGCTCGCCGAAGGCGTCCAGGCCGAGGAGGCCGCCGCCGGCCTCGCCGCCGCGCAGGTGCGCGAGCGCGACGCCGTCGCACTGGAGAAGGTCGGCCGCGCCGAGGCGATCGTCGAGCGCGAGAAGGCCGTCGTGGTCGCCGAGGCGTTGCGCGACAAGCTGAAGGGCGAGGCCGAGGGCCTCACCGAGAAGGCCGCCGCGTTGGCCGCGCTCGACAGCGCGAGCCGGGAGCACGAGGAGTACCGGCTGCGGCTCGACGCGGAGAAGGAGATCCGGCTGGCCGCGCTCGACGTGCAGCGTGACGTCGCCGAAGCGCAGGCGGTCGTGCTCAGCGCCGGCCTGGAGAAGGCCGACATCGACATCGTCGGCGGCGAGACCATGTTCTTCGACCGCGTGGTCGGCTCGATCGGCCTCGGCAAGAGCGTGGACGGCTTCGTGCAGCACTCCGACGTCGTCGGATCGCTCGCGCGGCCCTACCTGGACGGGTCGGCCAGCTTCACCGACGACCTCGCCAAGCTGATCGGCGCGGTGAGCACCGAAGACGTGAAAAACCTGACGCTGTCGGCCTTCCTGGCCAAGCAGCTGCAGGCCGGCGGGCCGGACAGCGACAAGCTCCGTGAGCTGATGACCACGGCACAGCAGCTCGGCCTCGCCGAGACGTCGGTCGCCACCGTCGTCGCCGCGAAGCAGTGACGGCGGCCGATACGGAGCTGGACGCGGGCACCTACGACGTGCTCCGCGTCCGGCTGGCCGCCCAGGCGGCAGAGCTGGCGAAGCGCGCGGACGAGCTCAACGCGCGGCGGCTGGCGGTGTTCGGCAGCGAGCAGCTCGCGCTGGTCGGCACCGAACGCATCCGCACCGCCAACAACTGCGTACCCCGGGACATCGTCGCTGTCGACGGGCGGATGCTGTTCGGCTACAACGTCTTCATCGGCCTGAAGCCCGAGACGTCGATCGACGACGTCTTCTCGCTGCAGCGCTTCAGCCGCGACGCGGACGCGTTCCGGTTCGACGACGTCAGCGCCGACGAGCTGCCCGAACTGCTGCGTGACGAGCGGTTCGGGCGGGACTTCGGTGAGCTGTACCGGTACTACCGGCAGGCGAAGCTGCTGCAGCTGCGCCGGCTGGACGGGAAGCTGCTCGCGGTGTTCCAGATCGGCCCGCGCACCGAGGACATCCGGGTGCTGCGGTGGGGCGTCGCGGCCGACGGCACGGTGTCCTACCTGGACAGCCGGGGCGAGCGGGACCACATCTTCCCGCCGTCGCACGACTTCGAGTGGATCGAGACGACCCGCGAGGACCACGTCCTGGGCCGGCACCCGCACATCTCGATCGAAAACGAGGTCTTCGTCGAAACCGTCGGCGGCAACCTGACGGTCAAAGTCGAGAACAACACCGAGACCGGCGCCGGCGTGTACGCCGAGCCGGTGGACGAGCCGCTGCAGAGCCTCGCCGACGCCGAGGTCTCCTACGCCCGGATCGGCCCGCTGATCCTGCTGCGCATGCTGCCCTACAAGGAAACCGAGTACCGCTACCTGGTGTTCAACACGCGCACCCAGGACGTCGTGCGGCTCGACGGCATCGGGCAGGCGTGCCAGCGCCTCCCCGAGGACCACGGCATCATCTTCCCCGGCGGCTACTACCTCGACACCGGCGTCAGCAAGACGTTCGACACCACTGTGGACGGTCTCGAGTTCGAGCGCGTGATCCGCTCGCCCAACGGCGAGGACGTGCTGTACGTCTTCCACGCGCGGGCCGAGGGCCGCTCGCTCCTGCTGCCGTACAACGTGATCCGCAAGGCTGTCGCCAACCCGATCCCGTGCCACGGGTACTCGCTGTTCGACGACGGCACGATGATCCTGTTCCGCGCGGTGTCCGACGAACCGAGCCGGGTGCACCCGATGCAGGTGTGGCGGACGCCGTTCCAGTCGGACACCTACGCCGCGGCGCAGCCGGTCGGCACCGGGCCACTGGAGCGCATCGGGAACGCCGACCTCGTCCGCGGGATCTCGGACTGCCTGTCGATCACCAGGATGATCGGGGAAATGGCGCCCTCGGCGGCGGTGTTCGAGGCGCTGATCGCCGCCTGCGCCCGCGTCTTCGACCACTACCACTGGCTCGGCGAGACCGAGCTCGGCGACCTGCGTGCGCCGCTGTCCGACGTCCGCGTCACCGCCGAGCAGGTGCTGGACGAGTTCGAAACGGTCACTTCGCTGACCGCGCAGGCGGCCGAGGCCGTCGACACGGCGGCGGCCGAGACCGCGTCGCTCGTGCGGCGGGTGCGGGGCGAGGCGCTCAACGCGGCGGACGCGTGGGTGCGGCGCCTGGCCGAGATGCACCGGGCGCGCGGGCGCTTGGTCACCGTGCGGGAGCTGCGGTACGCCGACACCGCGCGCGTGGACGAGCTGATCGCCGGGCTGGATCGCGAGTTCTCCGAGGCCGCGCAGCGGGCCGTGCGGTTCCTGCAGGGCGAGGAGGCGTTCACCGGCTACCACGCCGAAGTCGACGGGCTCATCGCGGCGGCGGGTGCGATCAAGACCGTCGCCGAGGCCGGCCCGGTCGCCGAGCGGCTCGACGAGCAGTCCGCCGGCCTGGCGGTGCTCACCGACGTCGTGGGCGGGCTGGACATCGCCGACGCCGTCGTCCGGACCAAGATCCTCGAGCGCGTCGGCGAGGTGATCGGCGCCGTCAACCGGGCGCGGGCCACGCTCGACGCGCGCCGCAGGGAGCTCCTGGAGACCGAGGGGCGGGCGGAGTTCGCGGCCGAGTTCGCGCTGCTCGCGCAGGCCGTCACGGGCGGGCTCGCGGTCGCGGACACCCCGGAGCGCTGTGACGAGCAGCTGGGCCGGCTGCTGCTGCAGCTGGAGAACCTGGAATCGCGGTTCGGGGAGTTCGACGATTTCCTGACCTCCCTCGGCGAGAAGCGGACCGACGTCTACGAGGCGTTCTCGTCGCGCAAACAGGCGCTGCTGGACGAGCGGGCGCGGCGGGCGGACCGGCTGGTCGAGTCGGCCGGGCGCATCCTCGGCAGCGTGACGCGCCGGGTCGGTTCGCTCGGCTCGGCCGAGGAGATCAACACCTACTTCGCGGCCGACCCGATGGTCTCGAAGCTCCGTATCGTCGTCGAGGACCTGCGGTCGCTCGGCGACCAGGTGCGGGCGGAGGAGCTGGAAGGCCGGCTGAAGGCCGCTCGCCAGGAGGCCGGCCGGGCACTGCGCGACCGGCTCGACCTGTACGGCGAGGGCGGCGAGACGATCCGCCTCGGCCGCCACACCTTCGCCGTCAACACCCAGGACGTCGACCTGACGCTGGTGCCGCACGACGGCACGATGAAGTTCGCGATCACCGGCACCGACTACCGGTCGCCGGTGCGCGACGCCGCGTTCGAGGCGACGCGGCCGTACTGGGACCAGCTGCTGGTCTCGGAGTCGCCGGAGGTCTACCGGGCCGAGTACCTCGCGACGTCGATCCTCGCCGAGCGACCGGTGGCCGAGCTGGTCGAAGCCGACCTGCTCGACGTCGTGCGGAGCGTGGCCGGGGAGCGGTACGACGAGGGCTACGCGCGCGGGGTCCACGACCACGACGCCGCCGCGATCCTGGGCGCCCTGCTGCGGCTGCGGTCCGCGGCCGGCCTGCTGCGCTACCCGCCCGCGGCCCGGGCGGCGGCGCAGCTGTTCTGGGCGTTCGGCGCCGACGAGCGGGCGAAAGCCGCGTGGACGACCCGGGCCGCGTCGCTCGCGCGGGTGCGGGAGGCGTTCGGCCCCACCCGGGCGATCGACGAGCTGGCGGGGGAGCTCACGGCCGCGATGACGGCGTTCCTCGACCGCGCCGGGCTCGCGCTCGACGCCGAGTTCGCCGGGGAGTACCTGGTCGAGGAGCTCGCCGTCGTCCCGTCCGGGTTCGTCACCAGCGGTGGCGCGCGGGCGGTGCTGGACAGGTTCCGGCTGGACCGGCGGAGCTTCGCCGAAGACCTGGGTTCGCTCGACGACCTGGCGGACCGGTACCAGCTCGCCGACGCGTGGCTGCGGTCCTTCGCGGACTCGGCCGGCCTGCCGGCCGACGAGTTGCCCGAGGCCGTCGCGATCGAGCTGTGCGACCTGCCGCGGTACGACTCGTCGGCGACGCTGACAGCCACTGTGGACGGTCTGCTCGGCGCGCACCCGCGGCTCACCGGGCGGTCGATGACGGTGCGGCTCGACGAGACACTCGCCAGGACACACCGCTTCCGGCGCGACCGCGTGCCGGGTTTCCGCGCCTACCAGCGGCTGCGCAACGACCTGGTGGCGGCCGAACGCGACCGGCTCCGGCTGGCCGAATACCGGCCGAAGGTGATGAGCGCCTTCGTGCGGAACCGGCTGCTCGACGAGGTCTACCTGCCGCTGATCGGCGACAACCTGGCCAAGCAGCTCGGCGCGACCGGCGACGCCAAGCGCACCGACCAGTCCGGGCTGCTGCTGCTCATCTCGCCGCCGGGGTACGGCAAGACGACGCTGATGGAGTACGTCGCCAGCCGCCTCGGGCTGGTCTTCGTGAAGGTCAACGGGCCGGCGCTGGGCCACGACGTCACCTCGGTGGATCCCGCGGACGCGCCCAACGCGACCGCGCGGCAGGAGGTCGAGAAGATCTCGTTCGCGCTGGAGCAGGGCAACAACGTGCTGCTGTACCTCGACGACATCCAGCACACGTCACCGGAACTGCTGCAGAAGTTCATTTCGCTGTGTGACGCGCAGCGTCGGATGGAAGGCGTGTGGGAGGGCCGCACGCGGACCTACGACCTGCGCGGCAAGCGATTCGCGGTGTGCATGGCCGGCAACCCGTACACCGAGCAGGGCAAGCGGTTCCGCGTCCCCGACATGCTCGCCAACCGCGCCGACGTGTGGAACCTCGGCGACGTGCTGTCCGGCAAGGAAGAGCTCTTCGCGCTGAGCTACGTCGAGAACGCGCTGACGTCGAACGCCGTGCTGGCGCCGCTCGTGTCCCGGGAGCGGTCCGATGTGGACGTTCTGGTCCGGATGGCCCGCGGCGACGGTTCCGTTCGCGCCGACCAGCTTTCGCACGCCTATTCGGCCACGGAGCTGGAGCAGATCCTCGCCGTGCTCCGGAAGCTGCTGCGGGTGCAGCGGACCGTGCTGGCGAACAACCAGGCCTACATCGCCTCGGCGGCGCAGGCGGACGCTTCGCGCACGGAACCGCCGTTCCAGCTGCAGGGTTCGTACCGGAACATGAACAAGCTCGCCGAGCGGATCGTGCCGGTGATGGACGACGCCGAGCTCGAGGCCCTGATCGACGACCACTACGCCGGCGAGGCCCAGACGCTGACCTCGGGCGCCGAGGCCAACCTGCTCAAGCTGGCCGAGCTGCGGGGACGGCTGTCCCCGGAGCAGACCGCGCGGTGGGCGGACGTCAAGGCCGCGTACCTGCGAGAACAGGCGCTGGGCGGCGACAGCGAGGACCCGCTGAGCCGCGCGGTCGGCGCGATGGGCCTGCTGGCCGACCGAGTCGGCGCAGTCGAGGCGGCCATCGGACGGGCGGCTCGGCAGCTGGCGCGGGAAGAGGTTTGACGGCTTCGACGCCTTGAGCGGGAACTCGGCCGGCAGCTCTAACCCCGAGCGACCTCGACGGTGTGCGCGGGGAGGTAACGCTCGCCGAGCACCTGGTCGCTCAGCGGGTCCAGCGCGGCCAGCGCCTCGGCGTCCAGGGTGAGCTCCAGCGCGGCCGCGTTCTGCTCCAGCCGGGCCGGGCTGCGGGTGCCCGGAATGGCCGCCAGCGCCACCCCGAGCCGCTCGGCCTGGGCGTACACCCAGGCCAGCGCCACCTGAGCCGGGGTGGCGCCCAGCCGGCCGGCCACCTCCCGCACGGTCTGCGCGATCTTCTCGTTGGCCTCACCCGCTTCGCCGGCGAAGCGGGGGTTGGTGCGCCGGAAGTCCTTCTCGCCCAACGCGGAGCGATCCAGGGTCCCGGTCAGGAACCCCCGCCCCAGCGGCGAGTACGGCACCAGCCCGACCCCCAGCTCGGCCAGCACCGGGGTGACCGCCTCGACGTCACGGGTCCACAGCGAGTACTCGCTCTGCACCGCGGTGATCGGGTGCACCGCGTGCGCCCGCCGCAGCAGCTCGCCGTCGACCTCGGACAGCCCCAGGTGGCGGACCTTGCCCGCCTCGACGAGCTCGGCCATCGCCCCGACGGTCTCCTCGATCTCCACGTCCTGGGGCGGGCGGTGGGCGTAGTACAGGTCGATCACGTCGACGCCCAGCCGCAGCAGCGAGGCGTCACAGGAGCGCAGGACGAAGTCCCGGGCCCCGCGGATGCGGCGCGCCCGGTCGCCGCCGCTGCGGTCGATGCCGAACTTGGTGGCCAGCTGCACCCGTTCCCGGCGGCCGTGGATGGCCCGGCCGACCAGCACCTCGTTGTGCCCGGTGCCGTAAGCGTCGGCGGTGTCGAGGAACGTGACGCCCAGCTCCAGCGCCCGGTCGATGGTGGCCAGGCCGCCGTCCCAGTCGGCGGCGCCGTAGCTCTCGCTCATCCCCATGCACCCCAGGCCCATCGCGCTGACGGCGAGACCGGGCGAGCCGAGCGTGGTTCGGGTGATCATGCGCGGACTCTCCTCTTGCCCGGATCACCGGGCGGTAGGGCTGACGAACGCGGCCGACGCTAGGACCTGGAGCGCGCTCCAGGTCAAGCCCCGCCACCGCGGGATCAGGCTGCCGGATGTGAGGTCGTTCACACGTGGTCACAGCCCGGCGGAAAGCGGTGTCTGGTGGGCATGACGAACAGCGAACAGACCTCGGTGTTGATCACCGGAGGCAACAAGGGACTCGGTTTCGAATCGGCCCGGCGGCTCGGCGAGCAGGGCTGGACGATCTTCCTCGGCTCACGGGACGAAGGCCGTGGCCAGGCGGCCGCCGACAAGCTGGCCGCGGGTGGCGCGAACGTGGTCATGGTCCCCCTGGACGTGACCTCGGACGAGTCGGTCGCCGACGCCGTACGGCTCGTCCGGAAGCACACCGACCGGCTGGACGTGCTGATCAACAACGCCGGCGCACCGGGAAACGCCGTCCCACCCGCGGACGCGACGGCCGAGGAGATCCATTCCGTCTACGACACCAACGTGTACGGGCCGGTCAGGGTCACCCACGCATTCCTTCCCCTGCTGACCGCGGCAAAAAATCCGCGGGTGGTGATGGTGTCCAGCGGCGGCGGCTCCTTCGCGGTCATGGCCGACCCCACGCAGCCCGTCTCCAAAATGCACGAGCTCGCCTACAGCTCATCGAAAGCGGCGCTGAACATGATCACCGTCCGCTACGCCCAGGCGCTCCCGAACATCAAGTTCAACGCGATCACCCCCGGCGAGGTCGTCAACCGCAAGTTCACCGCAACCGACATGAACAACCACACCGGCCAGCTGACGGTCACCGAGGGCACCGACCCGATCATCGAACTCGCGACGCTCGACGCCGACGGACCAACCGGGATCTTCATCGATCGTCTCGGCCCCGTCGGCTGGTAACCGCAACCCGTGGAGCGGGGATCGCCCAGGCGGTCACAGGTTTGTGATCGTGGTGCTGTGCCGGAAAAGCGCCCGGTACTCCTGGGGTGAGGTGCCGATGTGCCGGTGGAACGCCGCTCGCACCGAGGAGGGCGCACCGAGTCCGGTGAGGCGGCCGATCCGTTCCACGGGCATGGTGGTCGTCTCCAGCAGTTCGCGTGCGCGGTCGATACGGGCGTCGGCCAGCCAGGCCATCGGCGAGGTGCCGGCTTCCTCCCGGAACCGGCGGACGAGAGTCCGCCGGGACATGTGGGCGCGTTTCGCGAGGGCGTCGATGGTCAGTTCGTCGGCGAGGTGGTCGAGCATCCAGTCCCGCAGTGGGGCGAGCTGGTCGCCGGTCGCGTCGGGGCGGAGCCGTTCGATGTACCGCGCCTGGCCGCCGGTGCGCCGCGGCGGGGCGACGAGGGCGCGCGCCCGGGTGTTGGCCGCTGCGGGGCCCTGGTCGCGACGGACCAGGTGCAGGCAGAGGTCGAGGCCCGCGGTCACGCCGGCGGAGCTGAGGATGTCGCCGTCGTCGACGTACATCCGGTCCAGCACGACCTCGATCTTGGGGTACTGCCGGCGGAGTTGACCGACGTACTGCCAGTGCGTGGTCGCGGGGCGCCCGTCGAGCAGACCGGCCGCGGCGAGGGCGAACGCGCCGACGCAGATGGAGACCAGCCGGGCGCCGCCGTCGTGGGCCGCGCGCAGCGCGTCCAGGACCTCCGACGGCGGCGGCGTGGCGATGTCCTGGTAGCCGGGGACGAGCACGGTGCCGGCTCCGGCCAGCGTGTCGAGGCCGGCGGTGGCGGTGACGGTGAACCCGGCGCCGGGCACCGGTCCGGGGCGCCCGGCCGTGCAGACGACCATCTCGTAGTACGGATCGGCCGCGAAGATCTGTGTCGCGATCCCGAATTCCAGCGCCGGCACGCCGGGCAGGACGAGGACCGCGATCCGGTGTGTCATGGCCCGATGATAGCGGTGGCTGGCCCTCGGGCCACTGTTCGGTGCGCCGGCCGGCTCCTACGGTTCGATGTATGACCAACGCACTTGCGCTGCCCAGCGGCCCACTGGCCGATGCGAGCCTCGCCGTGGCGCGGCAGTCGGAGAGCTCGCCGATCATCGAGCACAGCATCCGCAGCTTCCTGTTCGCCCGCCTGGTGGCCGAGCAGGAAGGCTCCGTGCACGACGCGGCCTACGACGAGGACCTGCTCTTCGCTGCCTGCGTCCTGCACGACCTGGGCCTGGGCACGCTCGCGGCGGGCCAGGCCCGGTTCGAGGTGGAGGGCGCGGACCTGGCTGCCTCCGTGCTGACCGAGCACGACGTCCCGGCCGCGGACGTCGACCGGGTGTGGGAGGCGATCGCCCTGCACTCCTGCCTGGGTGTGGCCGACCGGCGGGGTGTCCTGACCTACCTGACGCACAAGGGTGTGTTCATCGACGCCGGTCGCTTCGGCGATATCGACGCCGCCGGGCTACGGCCGGTCTATGCCGCGTATCCACGGCCTGCCGACCATCGCTTCCTGGAGGATGCGATCGTCGAGCACGCTGCCCGCTCGGAGGCGGCGGCGCCCCCTTACTCGATCGCCGCCGAGTTGCTTCGGCGACGCCGGGCCGAGGCATGATGTCGTCGCCGGGCGCGATCAGGTGCTGCACGAAGTGGGGCTCCAGCCCTCGCTGTTCGAGCGCCGAGCGGAACTCGTCAAGCTCGATCGGCACGTAGGTGACCTTCCGGCCCAGGGGCCGGCTCATCACCTCGGCGATCTGGTGGTGGTCGAGTTCCACCGGCCCGTACAACGGATACGTCTTCCCGGCGTGCGGTTCGGGGTCGGCCAGAATCGCGGCGATGCCCCGGCCCTGGTCCTCGGCGGCGATCGGCGCGCGTCGGCGAACGGCAGCCGGAGTTCGCCGGTCGCGGCGTCCCGGAAGTTGATCAGCCATTCGGCGAAGAACGTGGGCCGGATGTGGGTCACGGCGCCGGTGAAGTGGTCGAGGACGCGATCGGCCGGCCAGCGTTGACGGGCGCGTTGCTGGCGGCGTCGCGGCGGCCGAGATCTGCGACATGGTGACGATGGCGCCGACGCCGTTCTCCTCGGCTGCTTGCCGCAGCGTGGCGGTGGCCTCCAGCAATCCCGGAGCGATCGGGTAGGTGAGGTAGGTCGCGTCGATACCGTCGGCGGCCCGGCGGACCAGGGCGCGGACGTGGTGGCCCCGGTCGAGCAGCGTGCGCGCGGCGTTCGCACACCGGTTTTGCCGGCCGCGCCGGTGATGAGGATGTGGCGAGGCATGGCGGGTCCCTTCGGCTGCTGGGTGAGTCGACAACGCAGGACTGCTACGCCACGGCGTTGCGGAAGGCGTCACGGCGGCTGACGGCGCTGTACGACGAGGCGCTGGCTCCCGCCGGTCTGCGTTCGACGCAGTACGCCGTCCTCGGTGAACTCGTCGGCGGCGAGCGAGCCACGATCAACGAACTGGCCAGGACTCTCGTGCTGGATCGCTCAGGCCTCGGGCACTCGTTGCGTCCGCTGCAGCGCGATGGCTTGTGCGCCTGGAGAAGGGCACCACCGACCGCCGCAGCCTCAACGTCGTGCTCACCGAAGAAGGGCGTCATCGGTTCGAGCAGGCGCTTGTGTTGTGGCGCTCGGCGCAGGACCGGGTCGTCGCGGCGCTCGGAGCGTCGGTGGCCGACCGGCTTCGCGACCAGCTGAACGCAATCGCCGAAGACGATCAGCTGCGATCGCAGCCGTAGCGAACCGACGGCCAGGCGCAGGGGACCGAGCACTGCCTGACCGCCGACGCATCGCCGCGGTTCAGGTCAGGCGGATGCGGGCCGCCACGAATGCCGGTCGCGATTCTCGCGGTGATAGCGGCTTGTGCGGGCGCGATGTTGCTGGCGTCGGCGCCAGGTTGACCAGGCCTGCAGGCGGGCCAGAACACGTGCGGGCTCGACGACCAGGGCGGCCGAGCAGCCGGGCGATCTCGTGCAGGTCAACCGATCGGCCCGGCCGGTGCGGGCCGGGTCAAGGCTCTGGATCCGGATCAACGAAAAAACCGCCCTACCTGGATCTTCTGATCCGGTGGGCGGTGTTTCATCAGAGTGGAGCTAAGGGGACTCGAACCCCTGACCCCCTCACTGCCAGTGAGGTGCGCTACCAGCTGCGCCATAGCCCCGAGGCGAAGGTGAACTCCGCATCTCGTATGCCCATACATTACACCCCGCCCAGACCCCCTCCGCGCGGGGGTACCTTCACCCGTCACAACCCGCTGACCTGCACTTTCACACCTTATTTTTAGTCGTGTATTGACTCCCGGTGTGGCCGCCGTTACATTTTGCGCGGTTGTGACGCCGAGGTCCCCGCCCGTTACGCCGCGTCTACCCAGACCGGGCACGCCTCTGCCGTTTCCTGCTCGATGGACGCCGCGAACGCGGCAGAGGAGGTTTCGCATGAAGAGGGTGACGACGCTGCTCGCGGCGGCGTTGGTCCTGGTCGGGAGCGCGGTCGCGGCGCCGAGCGCTCAAGCCGCCATCACGCCCGACGGCTGGTACACCGTGGCCGCCGCCAACAGTGGGAAGTGCGTGGACGCGCGGGCCGCCGGCACGGCCGACGGGACCGTCGTCCAGCAGTACACCTGCAACCAGAGCAGCTCGCAGCAGTGGCAGTTCCAGTCGACCGGGGACGGCTACTTCCGGGTGAACGCGCGCACGAACCCCGCCGCCGCCTGGGATGTCACCGGGGTCTCCACCGCCGATGGTGGTCTGGTCCAGCTGTGGTCGTACTCGAACGGGGCCAACCAGCAGTGGCAGGCCGTCGACGAAGGCAACGGCCGGTACCACTTCGTCAGCCGCAACAGCGGGAAGTGCCTCGACGTCCCCGGTGCCTCGACCGCCGACTCGGTGCAGCTCCAGCAGTACGCCTGCAACGGCACCGGCGCGCAGTCCTTCATGCTGACCCCCGTGAACACCAGCCAGCCGGGCCAGCCGGACTTCGGGCCGAACGTCGTGGTCTTCGACCCGTCCATGCCGAGCTCGACCATCCAGAGCCGGCTCAACAGCATCTTCGGCCAGCAGGAACGCAACCAGTTCGGCAGCCAGCGCTACGCCGTGATGTTCAAGCCGGGCACCTACGCCAACGACGTCAACGTCGGCTTCTACACGCAGGTCCTCGGCCTCGGGCTGAGCCCCGACGCGGTCAACATCAACGGCGCCGTGCACGTCGAGGCCGACTGGTTCCCGCCGCAGAACGCCACCCAGAACTTCTGGCGGGGCGCGGAAAACCTGTCCGTGACCCCGACCGGGGGAGCCGACCGGTGGGCGGTCAGCCAGGCCGCGCCGTACCGCCGCATGCACGTCCGCGGTGACCTGCAGCTCGACGACGGCGGCTGGGCCAGCGGCGGCTGGATCTCCGACACGAAGATCGACGGCCAGGTCCGCTCCGGCTCGCAGCAGCAGTGGATCTCCCGCAACTCGCAGTTCGGCAGCTGGAACGGCTCGAACTGGAACATGGTCTTCGCGGGCGTCCAGGGCGCCCCGGCCAACACCTTCCCGAGCCCGCCGTACACCACGGTCGCCCAGACGCCGGTCGTGCGCGAAAAGCCGTTCCTCTACGTCGACGGCGGCGGCAACTACCAGGTCTTCGTGCCCGGCGTGAAGACCAACGCGTCCGGCACCAGCTGGGCGAACGGCACCGCGCCCGGCACGTCGCTGCCGATCGACCAGTTCTACATCGCCAAGCCCGGCGCCACCGCCGCGGACATGAACGCCGCGCTGGCCGCGGGCAAGAACCTGCTGGTCACGCCCGGGGTCTACCACCTCAACCAGGCGCTGCACGTGACCCGGCCGGACACCGTCGTGCTCGGGCTCGGCATCGCCACGCTGGTCCCGGACGGCGGTGTCACCGCGATGAACGTCGACGACGTCGACGGCGTCAAGGTCGCCGGCCTCCTGATCGACGCCGGCACGACGAACTCGAACACGCTCATGCAGGTCGGCCCGGCCGGCTCGACCGCGAACCACGCGGCGAACCCGACGTCGCTGCACGACGTGTTCTTCCGGATCGGCGGCGCCGCGGTCGGCAAGGCGACGAACAGCCTGGTCGTCAACAGCAGCAACGTGATCGGCGACCACATGTGGATCTGGCGCGCCGACCACGCCGACAACGGCAACTACGTCGGCTGGGGCACCAACACCGCCGACACCGGGCTCACCGTGAACGGCGGCAACGTCACGATGTACGGCCTGTTCGTCGAGCACTACCAGAAGACGCAGGTCGTCTGGAACGGCAACGGCGGCCGGACCTACTTCTTCCAGAACGAGATGCCCTATGACGTGCCGGACCAGGCCGGCTGGATGAACGGGTCCACGCCGGGCTACTCCGCCTACAAGGTGGGCCCGAACGTCACCAGCCACGAGGCGTGGGGGCTGGGCAGCTACTGCTTCTTCAGCACCAACCCCTCGGTGGTCAGCGCGCACGCGTTCGAGGCGCCGAACAACCCGAACGTCCGGTTCCACGACATGGTGACCGTCTCACTGGGCACCCAGGGCCGGATCAACCACGTCATCAACGACACCGGCGCCATCACCCCCGACGGCACCCGGCCGTCGAACCTGGTGAGCTACCCCTGAACAACCGGCGTGCGCCGTGGTGGCGGCCGCGGCGCACGCCGGTCCTCAAGTCCACAGTGGATACCCCCGAACGGGTTGTTCGGGGAGCCGGAGCGGGTGGCCGTCGCGATACTGGGTTCCCCATCGATCCGGGAGCGGCAGATGACCTCTTTCGCAGCGTTCTCCGTCGTCGAACCCCGCAAGGCCTGGCCGCTGGTGGCCGTCCGCGGTGCGTTCGCCGTGCTCTTCGGGCTCTTCGCGCTGATCTGGCCGGGCGCCACCGTGCTCGTCCTGGCGATCCTCTACGGCGTGTACGCGATCGTCGACGGCGTCGGCGGCCTCATGCAGGCCTTCCGCCCGGGTGACGCCGGGCACCGCGCCGCCTACGGGATCCTCGGCGTGCTCGGCATCGTCGCCGGGATCCTCGTCCTCGTCTGGCCGGGCCTCACGGTCCTGCTGCTGGCCCTGCTGGTCGGCCTGTGGGCGATCGTCACCGGCGTCGCCGAGATCGTCGCCGCGATCCGCCTGCGCAAGCAGATCCAGGGCGAGGCCTTCCTCATCCTGGCCGGCGCGATCTCCGTGCTCGCCGGCGTCCTCATCGTGATCAACCCGATCGCCGGCGCGTACGGCGTCGCGCTGCTCGTCGGCATCTACGCGCTGATCTACGGGATCGTGCTCCTGGTTCTGGCGTTCCGGCTCCGGAAACTCGCCGGCTGAGTAGCGTCGCGGGGGTGTCGACCCGCGAACTGGTGGTGCTGGGCACCGCGTCCCAGGTGCCCACGCGCCACCGCAACCAGAACGGCTACCTCCTGCGCTGGGACGGCGAGGGCATCCTCTTCGACCCCGGCGAAGGCACCCAGCGGCAGATGCTGCGGGCGGGTGTCGCGGCCACGGACATCACCCGCATCTGCATCACGCACTTCCACGGCGACCACAGCCTCGGCCTCCCCGGGGTGGTCCAGCGGCTGTCGCTGGACGCCGTGAAACACCCCGTCCACGCCCACTTCCCGGCGTCCGGCGCGCACTACTTCGAACGGATGCGGCACGCGACGGCGTTCCACGAGCAGGCCGACCTGCGCGAGCACCCCATCGACGGCGACGGGCCGATCGCCACCGGGAAGTTCGCGCTGGAAGCGCGGCGCCTGAGCCACCCCGTCGAGGCGTTCGGCTACCGGCTGACCGAGCCCGACGGCCGCACCATGCTCCCCGAGCGGCTGCGCGAACACGGCATCACGGGCCCGGACGTCGGCCGGCTCCAGCGGGAAGGGCACCTGAACGGCGTGGACCTGACCGACGTCAGCACGCCCCGCCCCGGCCAGCGGTTCGCCTTCGTCATGGACACCCGCCTCTGCGACGCCGTCTACGCGCTCGCCGAGCACGCCGACACGCTCGTGATCGAGGCGACCTTCCTCGCCGAGGACACCCACCTCGCCCGCGACTTCGGCCACCTGACCGCCCGGCAGGCCGCGCGGGTCGCCGCCGAGTCCGGCGTCCGGCAGCTCGTGCTGACCCACTTCTCGCAGCGCTACCCCGACCCGGCGCGCTTCCTCGAGGAGGCGAAGGCCGAGTTCGACGGCGAGATCGTCGTGGCCGAGGACCTGGAGCGGGTCCAGGTCCCGAAACGCCGGTCTTGGCCAGCGGACACCCCGGCGCCGTAGGCTGCAAGGCGTGAGCCAGCCGATCCTGATGACCGTCGACGACGATCCCGCCGTGTCCCGCTCGGTCGCCCGTGACCTGCGGCGCCGCTACGGCAAGGACTACCGCGTCATCCGTGCCGACTCCGGCATGGACGCGCTCGAAGCGCTGCGCGAGATCAAGCTGCGCGGCGACGCCGTCGCGGCGATCCTCGCCGACTACCGGATGCCGCAGATGGACGGCATCGCCTTCCTCGAGCAGGCGATGGACCTGTTCCCGCACGCCCGCCGCGCCCTGCTGACCGCCTACGCCGACACCGACGCCGCGATCCAGGCGATCAACGTCGTCGACGTCGACCACTACCTGCTCAAGCCGTGGGACCCGCCGGAGGAGAAGCTCTACCCGGTGATCGACGCGCTGGTCGAGACGTGGCGCGCGGTCGGCGACAAGCCGGTCGAAGAGGTCAAGCTCATCGGCCACCGCTACAACTCGCCGTCGTTCCACCTGCGGGACTTCCTCGCCCGCAACGCCGTCCCGTACCGCTGGTACTCGGTCGACGACGACGAAGGCTGCCGGATCCTGCAGGCCGCCGAAGCGACCGAAGCCGACATCCCGGTGGTCGTCACGCCGGACGGCACCGTCCTCAAGAACCCGACCGGCGGCGAGATCGCCGACGCGGTCGGTTTGTCGACCCGTCCGGCGCAGGAGTTCTACGACCTCGTCGTGGTCGGCGGCGGCCCGGCCGGCCTGGGCGCCGCGGTGTACGGCGCTTCCGAGGGCCTGCGCACGGTGCTCGTCGAGAAGAAGGCCACCGGCGGCCAGGCAGGCACGAGCTCGCGCATCGAGAACTACCTCGGCTTCCCCGACGGCGTCTCGGGCGCGCAGCTGACCGACCGGGCGCGCCGCCAGGCCCAGAAGTTCGGCGCCGAGGTGCTGACCGCGCGCGACGTCGTGGGCCTGGAAGCCCGCGGCTCGTCCCGCGTGATCACCTTCGGCGACGGCAGCGAGATCGCCGCGCACTCGGTGATCCTCGCCAGCGGCGTCAACTACCGCGCACTGGCGGCGGACGGCATCGAGGAGCTCACCGGCCGCGGCGTCTACTACGGCTCGGCCGCGACCGAGGCGCCCGAGTGCAAGGGCGAGCACGTCTACATCGTCGGCGGCGCCAACTCGGCCGGGCAGGCCGCGGTGTTCTTCTCCCGGCACGCCAGCGACGTCACGATCCTGGTGCGCGGCGAGTCCCTCGAGGCGTCGATGTCGCACTACCTGATCGAGCAGATCGCCGGCATCGAGAACATCCACGTCCGCACGCACACCACGGTCAAGCAGGTCCACGGCGACGGCCACCTCGAGCGGATCACGCTCTGCGAGAACGGCGTCACCGAGACGGTCGACTCCGGCCACCTGTTCATCTTCATCGGCGCGGTCCCGCGCACCGACTGGCTCGGCGAGGCGATCCACCGCGACGAGCACGGCTTCGTGCGCACCGGCCCCGACCTGGTGGCGGGCGGGCAGCGGCCGGCGGGCTGGGCCCTCGACCGTGATCCGCACTACCTCGAGTCGTCCATCCCCGGCGTGTTCGTGGCCGGCGACGTGCGGTCCCAGTCGGTCAAGCGGGTGGCCTCCGCGGTCGGCGAGGGCGCGATGGCCGTGACGCTGGTACACCGGTACCTGGAGGAACAATGAGCGCACTGCCGCGGGAAGAGCTTCGCGGGCTCTTCCTGTTCGAACACCTTTCCGAAGAACAGCTCGACTGGGTGGCCGCCAATGCCGTGCTCGAGGAGTACGAGGGCGACTCCACCGTCATCAGCGAGGGCGGCGAAGCCACCTGCTTCTACGTCCTCCTGAACGGCGCCATCCGGATGACGCGCCTGGTCAGCGGCACCGAGGTCGAGACGAACCGGTCAGACCAGCGCGGTGCCTACTTCGGCGCGACGCAGTTCTTCGTCCACCAGGACGCCGAGCACACCTACGGCGCCACCGTGCGGGCGCTGTCCGACGTCACGCTGCTTGCGCTGCCGTCGAAGGAGTTCTCCGTCGAGTTCCGCAAGTGGTTCCCGATGGCCACGCACCTCCTCGAGGGCATGTACCTCGGCTGGCGCAACAGCGACACCGTGATCGGCTCGCGCCGGCGCCTGCTCGCCCTCGGCGAGCTCTCCGCGGGCCTGACGCACGAGCTGAACAACCCGGCGGCCGCGGCCGTGCGGGCCACCGCGTCCCTGCGCGAGCGCGTCGCCGGCATGCGGCACAAGCTGGCCTTCCTGGCGAAGAAGGACATCGACCCGGAGCTGCTCTACCAGCTCATCGACGTCCAGGAGCGCCTGGTCAAGCAGGTCGCGCAGGCGCCGAAGCTGACCGCGATGCAGCAGGCCGACCGCGAGGACGAGATCGGCGACTGGTTCGACGACCGCGGCATCGACGGCGGCTGGGACCTCGCCGACATCTACGTCCGCGCCGGGCTGACCACGCCCGACCTCGACCACGTGCTGGAGCAGGTCGGCGACACCTTCATCGACGGCGCCGTCCGCTGGCTCGCCTACGCGCTCGAGACCGAGATGCTGATGGGCGAGATCGAGGACTCCACCACGCGCATCTCGGCGCTGGTCGGCAAGGCCAAGCAGTACTCCCAGATGGACCGCGCGCCGCACCAGTGGGTCGACGTCCACGACGGCCTCGACTCCACCCTCGTGATGCTGTCGGGCAAGATCGGCGGCATCCGCGTCGTCAAGGAGTACGACCGCAGCCTGCCGAAGATCCCCGCGTACCCGGGTGAGCTGAACCAGGTCTGGACGAACATCATCGACAACGCCATCGGCGCGATGAAGGGCGACGGCACGCTGACCCTGCGCACGTGGGGCCAGAACGAGCAGGTGCGCGTCGAGATCGGCGACACCGGCCCGGGCATCCCGGCGGACGTCAAGCCGCGGATCTTCGAGCCGTTCTTCACCACGAAGCCGGTCGGCGAAGGCACCGGGCTCGGCCTGGACATCTCGTGGAAGATCGTCGTCGAGCGCCACCAGGGCGACCTGCGCGTCGAGTCCGAACCCGGGAACACCCGGTTCGAGGTCTGCCTGCCGACGGTCGAGCAGGCCTCGCTCTGATGGCGTCCGTCCCGACGGTCACGACCGAGCTCGGGGCGCTGGTGGGGCTGGCGGGCGACGGCGTCCGCGTGTGGCGCGGGATCCCGTACGCCCGCCCGCCGGTCGGCGAGCTGCGCTGGAAGGCGCCGCGGCCGCCGTCGCTGTCCGGTGGCGTGCACGTCGCCACCGAGTACGGGCCGCACGCGATGCAGTCGCCGGACCCGATGAACCCGTCCGCGGTGTGCGACGAGGACTGCCTGTACCTCAACGTCTGCACGCCGGAAGGGCCCGCGCCCGAAGGCGGCCAGCCGGTGCTGTTCTGGCTGCACGGCGGCGGGTACCGCGTCGGCCACGGCGAGCAGCTGGGCGACGGCGAGGAGTTCGCGCGCGCCGGGATCGTCGTCGTCACGATCAACTACCGGCTCGGCTCGCTCGGGTTCCTGCACCTCGCCGGGATCTTCGGGGACGCCGAAGCGGACGCCGGGGTGTGCGGCCTGCTCGACCAGATCGAGGCGCTGAAGTGGGTGCGCCGCAACATCTCCGCGTTCGGGGGCGACCCGGAGCGGATCACGGTCTACGGCGTCTCGGCGGGGGCGAAGAGCCTCGGGAACCTGATGGGCAGCCCGCTTTCCGCCGGGTTGTTCGCCCAGGGGATCAGCAGCAGCGGCGGCGCCGACCACGTGGCGACGCCGGACGCCGGGACGGCGCTGGCGCGGCGGCTCCTCGACGAGGTCGGCTGCCACGACGCCGAAGCGTTGCGGTCCTTGCCCGCCAAGGAGTTCATCGAGGCGCAGGAACGGATCCTGACCGGGCTGCAGGCGCTGTGGCTCTGGCGCCCGACCCTGCACCCGCGGGTGCTGCCCGAGGTGCCGATCGAGCCGATCCGGCGGGGGAGCGCGGCCGGGATCCCGCTGCTGATCGGCTGCAACAGCAACGAAGGCAGCACGTACGCGCTGATGCTCGGCGACGACGTCGCGACGGCGCCGGCGAGCGTCGTCCTGAACGGCATCCTCGGCGAGGAACGCGCTTCGCACCTCCTCGAGACCTACCTCCGGCGCGTCCCCGACCTGAAGGCGGCGAAGATCGCCGCGATGGGCGACGAGCGCTACGGAATCCCGACGCAGCGCCTCGCCGACGCGCAGTCCGCGCACGCGCCCGTCTTCCGCTACCGCATCGACATCGCCGCGCCCGGCGTGCCCGAGCAGCTCGACGGCGGCCACGGCACCGAGACGACGATGGCGTGGAAGGTCCCGATGCCGCTGTTCGACCAGGCCATCGCGGTCAACCCGAAGCGGGAGCGCGCCGCGCTGCTCATCCACCGCGCCTGGGTGCGGTTCATCCGCGACGGCGTCGCCGACGCCGACGGCCCCGAATGGCCCGCCTACGGACCCGAACTGCGCCCGGTGCTGGTTTTCCGGGAAGACACCGATCTGGTGCTCGACCCACGGCCGGACGAGCGGAAGTCCTGGGGCGACACGGAATGGGCGTCCGGGACCTGGTTCCCGGTGACCTGAGACCGTTCCTTCACCCGCCGTTCACTTCGAACGGGCTCGCTCCCGCGTCCAATGAGCGAAGGCCCATCGAGGGGAGTGGCTCGTGAAACGCCGGGTGTCGATCGGACTGGCCGTGGTGCTCGTGCTGGCCGTCGTCGGGGTGATCATCTGGGGGCGTGGCGACGGCACCGCGTCCGGTGTCGCGACCGTGCGCGGGGTGATCGGCTCGGAGAAGCAGGCGTTCTTCACCGACCAGCGCGTGGCCGACGCCTTCGCGCGGCACGGGCTGAAGGTCGAAGTGGACACCGCGGGCTCGCGGCAGATCGCGACGACCGTGGACCTTGGCAAGTACGCGTTCGCGTTCCCGTCGTCTTCGCCCGCGGCGCAGAAGATCCAGCGCGACCGCAAGGTGACGACGGTGTACACGCCGTTCCAGTCGCCGATGGCGGTCGCCAGCTTCGAGCCGATCGTGGCGCTGCTGCGGGCGAACGGCGTGGTGCACCAGGGCGCCGGCGACTACGACGTGCTCGACATCGCGAAGTACCTCGACCTGGCGAAGGCCGGGACGCGCTGGGACCAGCTGCCCGGCAACACCGCCTACCCGGCCCGCAAGAACGTCCTCGTCACGACGACCGACCCGCGCGAGTCGAACTCCGCGGCGATGTACCTGTCGATCGTTTCCTTCGTGGCCAACGGGAACGCCGTCGTCAGCACGCCCGGGCAGGAGGCGGCGGTGCTGCCGTCGGTGGCGAAGCTGTTCCTGGACCAGGGGTACACGCAGAACAGCACCGAAGGGCCGTTCGAGGACTACCTGTCGGCGGGCATGGGGAAGACGCCGCTGGCGCTGATCTACGAGTCGCAGTTCGTGGACCGGGTGGTGCGCGGCGACGGCTCGATCCGGCCGGACATGCGGCTGCTCTACACGGCGCCGACGGTGTACTCGAAGCACACGATGGTGCCGTTGACGGCCGGCGGGGACGAGGTCGGGCGGCTGCTCGCCACCGATCCCGAGCTGGGCAAGCTCGCCGCGACGTTCGGCTTCCGCACCACCGACCCGAAGCTGTTCGCCGAGGTCGCCGCGCCGGCGCACGTGCCTGCCGACCTGGTGGACGCCGTCGAACCGCCGTCGTTCGAAACGCTCGAGCGGCTGCTCGACGCCGTCGGCAAGCAGTACTGACGTGGACTTCGCCCTCACCCCACCGGAACCGGTCGCCGCGATCCCCGTCGAGCGCGCCGCCGGCCTCATCACACTCGGCGAGGACACCCGCGCCGACGTGGCCGCGCGCGCCGACGGGTTCGCGACACGGCTGGCGGCGCTGGACGTCCGGTCGCCGGAGTTCACCGACCTGCTGGACGAGCTGCTGGCCGTCGGCGAGGCCGACATGCGGGCCGCGGCGGGCGTCGCGGGGACGATGCTCGACCGGTCGATGCGCAGCGTCGCGTCCCCGCAGGACGCGGTCACGACGAGCCTGGCCGGCCTGCGCCGCACGGTCGCCGGGCTCGACCCCGCGAAGCTGCCGCTGACCGGGCGGAAGCTGCTCGGGATGTTCCCGGTCGCCGCGGGCGCGAAGCGCGCTCTGGACCGTTACCGCGCGGCGAACGAGCCGGTCAACGCGCTCGTCGTCGACCTGCGCGGCCGCCAGGACGTCCTGCGCCGCGACAACGCCGCGATCAAGGGCGAGCGCGAGCGGCTGTGGAAGGTGCTGGGGAAGCTCGCCGAGGCGGCCGCCTTCGCCGAGGCCGTCGACGGCGCCATCGAACGGCAGGCCGCCGTCTTCGACCTGACGGACCCGGTGCGCGCGCAGGCGTTGCGCGGCGACGTGCTGTATCCGATCCGGCAGCGGCACCAGGACCTGCTCACCCGGCTCGCGGTCGGCGCGCAGGGCTACCTGGCACTGGACCTGGTGCGCAAGAACAACGACGAGCTGATCCGAGGCGTCGAGCGGGCGGTGTCGACGACGGTGTCCGCGTTGCGGGTCGCCCTGCTGGTCAGCGGCGCGCTGGCGAGCCAGCGGGACGTCCTGGACGAGGTCGCGGCGCTCCAGGCGACCACCGACGGGTTGATCCGCGCCAACACCGAGCTGCTGGCCCTGCAGTCCGCGGAGATCCGGAAGGCGAGCAGCGACCCGGCCGTCGCGACCGAGACGATCCGGCAGTCGTTCGACCGGATCTACGCCTCGATCGACGCGATCGACGGGTTCCGCGCCGACGCCGTCCGCTCGATGGCGGCGACCGTCGAGTCGCTGTCCGGGGAGATCCGCCGCGCCGAGGTCCACCTGCGCCGTTCGCACGAGGGGGAAGCATGATCCGGAAGCTGGGGGCGCTCGCCCTCGGTGTGGTGCTGCTGGCGGGCTGTTCGGATTCTTCGTCCGCCCCACTGGGCGATCCTGAGCCGGGCGTGCTCAGGGTGCTCGCGGGCAGTGAGCTGGCGGACCTGCAGCCGGTGCTCGACGAAGCCGCGAAGGCCACCGGCGTGCAGGTCAAGTTCACCTTCACCGGGACCCTGGAGGGCGCCGAAGCGCTGGCGAACGGCAGCGTCGACGGGAAGTACGACGCGGTGTGGTTCTCGTCGAACCGCTACCCGGCGGCCATTCCCGAAGCGGCGAAGCGGCTCGGGAACCAGGTCAAGATCATGAGCTCGCCGGTGGTGCTCGGACTGGCGACGTCGGTGGTGCAGCGGCTCGGCTGGGCGGGGAAGCCGGTCAGCTGGGGCGAAATCGCGGCGCAGGCCGGGAAGAAGGCGTTCAGCTACGGGATGACGGACCCGTCGGCGTCGAACTCCGGGTTCTCGGCGCTGGTCGGGGTCGCTTCGGCGCTGGCCGGCGCGGGCAACGCGATCGACGCGCGGCAGATCGCTTCGGTGACGCCGCAGCTGACGCAGTTCTTCAGCGCGCAGGCGCTTTCGGCGGGCTCTTCGGGCTGGCTGTCGGACGCGTACACGCGGCGGGCGACCGGGCAGGATCCCGGGCAGAAGGTCGACGGACTGATCAACTACGAGTCCGTCCTGCTCTCGGCGAACGCGTCCGGGAAGCTGCCGGAGCCGCTGACGCTGATCTACCCGAGCGACGGAGTCGTCACGGCGGACTACCCGCTGACCCTGCTGGCGGACGCCGGTTCCGACGCGCGCTCGGCGCACCAGCGGCTTTCGGACCACCTGCGGACGCCGGACGTCCAGAAGCGGATCATGGAGACGACGCAGCGGCGTCCGGTCGTCCCGGGCGTCGCGCTGGGGGCGCAGTTCGCCGCGCACGACCTCGTCGAGCTGCCGTTCCCGGCGACGCAGCAGGCCGTGGACGCGCTGCTCCAGGCGTACTTCGACAAGATCCGCCGCCCGTCGCGGACGCTGTACGTGCTCGACACGTCCGGGTCGATGAAGGGCGACCGGATCGACTCGCTGCGATCCGCGCTGGCGGGGCTGACCGGCGCGGACAACTCGCTGACCGGGCGGTACCGGCGGTTCCGGAGCCGTGAAGAGGTGCTGATGCTGCCGTTCAACACGCGGCCTTCGGGGGCCACGACGTTCACCGTGCCGGAACAGGACCCCACGACCGAGCTGGCGCGCATCAAGGCGTTCGCGGAGGGTCTGTCGGCCGGCGGTGGGACGGCGATCTACGACAGCCTGGCGGAGGCGTACCGCGAGCTGGAACCGTTGCAGGCTCGCGATCCGGACCGGTTCACGTCGATCGTCCTGATGACCGACGGCGAGAACGCGAACGGCTCGTCGTTCCCGGACTTCAAGCTGGCGTTCGGGACGATCCCGCCGTCGGTGAAGCAGGTCCCGGTGTTCACGGTGCTGTTCGGCGAAGGCAGCAGCGACGAACTGACCGACGTCGCCACGATGACCGGCGGCAAGGTGTTCGACGCGCGCGAGGTCCAGCTGTCCGATGTGTTCAAGGAGATCCGCGGGTACCAATGATGCTGCGCTATCTGGGCTCGGCCAAGAACCTCGCCGGCTGCGTCGGCGGGCTGATCGGCGTCGTGCTGTACCTGACGGGGGCGGTCGGCTGGTTCTGGCCGTTCGTGGTGGTGGCGTTGTACCTGGCGGGGGCGCTGCTCGCGCCGGGTGAGAAGGTGCGGCTGGTCCCGGATGCTCCGGCTTCGCTGCGGTCTTCGCTGGAAGCGCTGGTTTCTTCGGTGACCGCGCAGTCGTCGCGGCTGCCATCGTCCGCTGTGGACACTGTCCGGCGGATCGCCGAGGTGCTCGCCGACCTGCTCTCCCGCCCGGACCGGCTCGCGGCCGATCCCGATCTGCGGCACGCGGTGGTCCGGCTGGTGGGGACGGATCTGCCGCTGTCGGTGCAGACGTACTTGAACCTCCCGTGGTGGTTCGCGGCCCGGCGGGCGAGCGCGGGGGAGGAACTGGTGGTGCAGCTCGGGTTGCTGGAGACCGAGGCGCACCGGGTGGCGGAGCGGTTCTACGCGGCGGAGATCGACCGGCAGGCGGACCACACCCGGTACCTGCGGGACCGGGAAGCTTGAGTCGGGGCTCTTTCCGTTGCCGCGCAACGCTTTCCCAGCTCTACCCGTGTGAGTGATGTGTTCGAACGGACGTTCGAGTACGTTGGCCGGTGAGAGCCACTACCGGCTCACTGCACGCGAGGGAGAGTCATGAACGAGCGCCGAGTTTGGGCAGTGTCAGCGTCACGGCCGCCGTGGTCAGCCAGCTCAGCAGGTCGGGCAGGGGGATGCGCGAAAGCCGGTCCGGCCATTCTTCCGCCACGGTGTGCAGCACCAGTTCGTCGTGCCGCGGCTCCACCTTCGTCAGCTTTATCCCCGGCGGAAGTTCCGGTAGGGGAAGCACGATCGGCTGGAAGCGGCGTGGCGGCCGTAGTCGTCGTTGTCCGATGTGGAGGGTCTGCGGCACGAGCACGACGGCGTCGTCGGCCACCTCGGGGCGCAGGGTCAAGTGGCCCCAGAGCGGGCGCTTCGCCCAATGGATCTGCAGCAGCCCGCTGTCGGCCGGAGCCGCGACGATCCCGGGGCGGACTTTCGCCACCCGTTCCCGCAGCACGTCGGCGGACACCGCGATCTGCAGCTCGACGCGAGCGGGTTTGGCGGCCGGCGTGGGCAGCGAGCGGAGGCGGACGTCTTCGGCGAGCACAGTGACCCGGCGCAGCGGGATGCTGCCGCCTTCGGGTTCGGGCCAGTCGACGTCTTCGGCGACGATCCGGACGTCGCCGATCCGCCCGGTGGCCAGCCGGAGGTTGCCGGCCGGGTAGTCGAGTTCGGTGAGCGTCAGGCCGACCTCGCGGTCGTCGACCTTCGCGGTCAGGCGCCGTCCGACGAGCTGCTCGGTGACGGTCCGCGCCAGCGCGGCCGGCGTGACCGGGACGTTCGGCAGCAGCGAACGCCCGGCCGCGGCCAGCCCGGCCAGCTCAGGCCAGGGCGACCAGCCGTCGAACCACCTGCCGTCGCTCATCCGTCCAGTGTTGCCGAAGAACACTGCGGATGCCGAGGGCGGGTGGTCCGACGGTGGTGTGAAGCGGCGGGCCGCCGCCGGTCACCGGCCGGCGAAGCGGGCGATGATGCCGGTCACGACCAGCCAGAACACCGCGGCGAGGCCGAAGTCGAGGATGACGGCCAGGCTGGGGTTGCTCACCGGGAACAGCCCCGGGAAGAACAAGGCGAGAGGAACCGCCAGTGACTTGATGAAGACGAAGAACGCGTTGCCGGCGTTGGCACCGGCGAGCACCATGATCATGTAGAGAACTTCGATCCCCGCGAAGATCGCGCCGATCGCCGTGATGACCCGCACGGCCGTGTTCCGTCTGGTGGTGGTTCGCCAAGGAGACATGCCGCGAAAATTCCCGGATTGGGTGACCGATCAAACGCTCCAAGGCGCAGATTGCGCCGTTTGGCCGCTCCCTATTGCTCTCCGCCTCGCTCCGGACACGGATGGTGAGCTAATTCCGGGCTGGCGCGTCACCGAGGAGCCGGGCCACGGCCCAATCCTGCACGGCGAGACCGACGGACTTGAACACCGTCCGCCCGCCCACCGCCGGGGGCTCGCGCAGCGCGTGCCCCAGTTCGACGAGCTCCCCACGGGCGAGGAGCCCGGTCTCCACCGCGTGGATCACCTCACCGGCTTCCTCGAGCGCGGCCTCGACCTGATCCACCACCACGCACTCCGCCGTCGCCAGCAGCTCGGCGGGAAGCTCCCGCATGGACGGCAGATAGGACCCGATCGCGTTGACGTGAACCCGTTCGGGCAAGGCATCGGCAGCGAAGAGAGGAGTACTCGACGAAGTAGCGCAGCAGACGATCTCCGCGTCGGAAACCGCGTCTTCCGCACTCCCGGCGACCCGCATCGTCACATCCGGGAATTCGGCGCCCAGCCGTGCCGTGAAGGCCGACGCGCGCGAACGGTCGCGGCCGAACACGGCCAAGTGCCGCACCGGGCGCACGGCGGCCACCGCGCGCACCTGGTCGGCGGCCTGCGCGCCGGTCCCGAGCAGGGCGAGCCGGCCGGCGTCGGGCGGGGCGAGCAGGTCCGTGGCGACGCCGGAAGCGGCGCCGGTGCGCAGCGTGGTGATCTCGACCGCGTCGGCGACCACCTGACCTTCGGCGGTGTTCCACACCAGCGTGCCGAGGATCATCGGGGTCCGCCCGGCGGCCAGGTTGAGCGTCTTCACGACGGTCGTCGACGACGGGGTGTGGCAGGCGCTCATCACGAGCGTCGTGCCGCCGCCGAACGACAACCGTTGCGGCACCGCGAACCGGCCGGCGGCGAGGTCGAGGAACGCCTCCCGCACCGCGTCGACGGCGGCCGTCATCGGCACGGCCTTCCGGACCTCGTCGGCGTCGAGCATGCCGCTAGCCTGGCGGGGTGTCCGAGGCCACGCAAGATCCCGTCGAAGAGCAGCGGTTCTCCCGTGACGACTGGTACGGAGAGGAGATCACCGGGCGCCACTACGTGCGGTGCGAGTTCCTGGAGGTCGACTTCTCCGAGGCCGTCACGCGGAACTCCGTGTTCACCGACTGCGTGTTCGGCAACGTGCGCTTTAACGCGTCGCGGCACCTGGACTCGTCGTTCGCCGGCTGCGCCTTCAAGCGGTGCAACTTCTTCGACGCCGAGTTCACCGGCTGCAAGCTCGTCGGAGCCACGTTCACCGAGTGCGAGCTGCGTCCGCTGCGGGTCGTCGGCGGCGACTGGTCGTTCGCCGGGCTGGCGGGTGCCGACCTGCGTTCGGTCAGCTTCCAGGGTGTGCGGATGCGGGAAGCCGACCTGACCGGGGCCAACTGCGGCGGTGCGGTGTTCGCCGACGTCGACCTGTCCGCGGCGATGCTGCACGCGGTCAAGCTGCCGCGCGCGGATCTGCGGGGCAGCGACGTTTCGGCCCTCGACCCGGTGAACGCCGAGCTGGCGGGCGCGATCGTGTCACCCGAACAGGCTGCGGTGCTCGTCACGTCGCTCGGGCTGCAGGTCCGGGCGTAGGCTCGGCGGGACCGCGAAGGGAGTGCCGCATGGGTGTCGTGACACCGGGTTTCCAGGGCCGGGCCCGCAGCGGCAACCCGCGTCTGCCACCCGGTCAGTACCTGGCCGAGGACTTCCCGGTGCTGTCCGCAGGGCCTACGCCGCGCGTGCGCACCGAGACGTGGGAGTTCGCGGTCACCACCGAAAAGGGTGACAAGCACACGTGGAGCTGGGCCGAGCTGATGGCCCTGCCGAGCGAGAAGCCCACAGTGGACATCCACTGCGTCACCCAGTGGTCCAAACTGGACACGCGCTGGCGCGGCGTCGCGGTCGACACGCTGGTCGGCGGGCTCGACACCGAGGCCGACTACGTCATGGTCCACGCCTACGGCGGCTACACGACGAACCTGCCGCTGGCCGACCTGCTCGACGGCCAGGCCTGGATCGCCTACGAGTACGGCGGCAAGCCGCTCACCCCCGAGCACGGCGGCCCGGCGCGGCTGCTGGTGCCGCACCTGTACTTCTGGAAGTCCGCGAAGTGGGTGCGCGGGCTGGAGCTGAAGACCCGGGACGAGCCGGGCTTCTGGGAGAACGCCGGCTACCACGACTACGGGGATCCATGGCGCGAACAGCGGTATCAGGGCGACTAGCCTGGCGGGTCGCCCGCCTGGCCGAATTCCGCGACGAAACCCCGACGGCCCGCACGCTCGTCTTCGACCTGCCCGGCTGGCCGGGACACCTGGCGGGCCAGCACGTCGACGTCCGCCTGACGGCCGCGGACGGCTACCGCGCCCAGCGCAGCTACTCCCTAGCCGCCCCCGTGAACGGCGACCGCGTGGAGCTGACGGTCCAGCGCGTCGCCGACGGCGAAGTCTCCGAGCACCTCACCGGCCCGTACGCGATCGGCGACCCGGTCGAAATCCGCGGCCCGATCGGCGGCTGGTTCGCCTGGCGCCCCACCAACCCGGAGCCGGTCCTCCTCATCGCGGGCGGCTCGGGCATCGTCCCCCTGATGGCCATGATCCGCGCCCGCCGCGCGGCGGGCGTCCGCACCCCGTTCAAGCTGATCTACTCTCTGCGCACCCCGGCCGAGCAGTACTACGCCGACGAACTCCGCACCCCGGTGGCCGGCCTGGACATCACGTACGTCTACACGCGCGAACTCCCCGAAGGCCGCCCGGGCATCCCCAAGCGAATAGACGTGGCCACCCTCAACACAGCAGCCTGGCCCGCCGAGTTCGGCGCAACCTCCTTCATCTGCGGCCCGACAGCCTTCGTCGAAACAGCAGCCGACATCCTGCAGGCCCTGGGCCACGACCCCCACCGCATCCGCACCGAACGCTTCGGCCCCAGCCGCGACTGACCTACCCCGACCCGTTTTGGCTTGAGCCGCGCCCACCCCGCACAGTCCGCCCGGCGGCGTCCGGCGATCGCCGCGCGGCTCGCCATGGCCGCGCAAGCCGCCGGGCTACGAGCGGCCATCGACCCCGGCTCGCGCGGTTCAGCCCAGCGCACCGCATCCCGCGCAGTTGAGGCACGGGCGGCCGAGCACGGCCCTGCGACCCGAGCCGCAGCGCGTCGCACCCCCGCGCAGTTCGCCCGGCCCTGGCCACAACCGGCCGCCCGCACCGCACACCTCGACCACGACCGCCGGCCGCCGGTCATCTCCAGCCCGGTGCTCGGCGGCGGAGCCCGAAACTCCCCACCGGCAAGCCCACCCCGAAACGAATCAGGGGGCGTCCGGCCGCGAAAGGAGCTCCCGCAGCGTCGCCAGCAGCTCCCGCCGGTCCGCCGCTCCGAGCTTCCCCCGGATCCGGGCCATGTGGTGCTCCACCGTCTTCCCGGAAATGAACAGCTTGCTGCCCGCCTGCTTGTACGTCAGCCCCTCCACCACCAGGCGGGCCACCTCCAGCTCGCGCTCGCTCAACGCCGCCAGGCCGGTTCCCGCCGCGGCCGGCTCCGCTGCTCCCTGGTCGCGGCGGGCCGCCGTTCCTTGGAACTGGCGGGCCGCCTCCAGGAGCTGGACCATCGCCTTGCGGTCGGACGTGCGGATCGCCGCCTGGCCGGCCAAGCGGGCCGCGTCCCAGCGGAGGTCCAGGTCGTGGAGTTCGGCGGCCGCGGCCGCGATCGGGTCCGGGGCGAACGTTCCGCTGAGGACCGCCAGCCAGCACTGGGCCGCCGTGGCCAGGGCCCGGGGGTGGCGGCCGCAGTGGGCGTGGGTGGTCAGCGTCGCCAAGTGGGCCTTCGCCGCCTCTGCGTCCTCCAGCGTGATTGCCGCGTGGAGCTCGTGCCAGACCAGGGAGACCGTCCACAGTGGAGGCTCGCCGAGGCGGGACAGGAGGCCGTGGGCGCGCTCCAGCTGGGGGGCCAGCTTCGCGAACGTGCCCGTGCGGGCCGCCGCGATCGCCAGCTCGCCCAAGGGGAGCAGCGAAAACAGGTCCGTCTGGTAGCGCATCGACGCCTGGTACGCGCGGTTCCACGACCGCTGCAGCCCGACCAGGTCGCTCGCGCGGCGGGCGAGGCCGAGGTCCAGGGTCGCGAAGAACAGCTCGTCGCGGGCCTCCAACGTCCGGCCGGCGACGGCGTCGCGGTGTTCCGATGCCTTCGCCAGGTCGCCGGCCGTCATGGCCACCCAGCCCAGCAGCAGGCGGTGGCGCGTCGCCAGGAGGTCGCCGCCGGTGCGGCCCTCCAACGCCCTGCTCAGCACCGACTCCGCCAGCGCCAGCTCGCCCGTGTGCAACGCGGCGAGCGCGGCGAGCGCGGCCGGGCTGTCCGGCAGCAGCGTGCCGCCCAGGGCCGGCTCCAGCATCGCCGCCGCGCCCAGCAGCGTGGACAACGTCTCCGTCGCGCAGCCGGACACCGAGTCCGCGATGCCGCCGGCCATCCGGGTGGCCGCGCCGGCGAACAACGTCGGGGCGACGCCGGGGGAGGGGGTGTCGAGCAGCTGCCGGGCGCCGGGGAGGTCGCCGGTGCCGACGAGTGCGATGGCCGCGAACGCGTCGGCGCCCGCCCAGCTCGTCGCCGGCAGGTCGGCCGTGCGGGACGCCCAGTGGTAGAGCTCCGCGCTGCGGGCCAGCTCGCCCCGGTGCGCCAGCACCGTCGCGGCGATCGCGGCGCCGGCCGCCCGGGTTTCCGCGTCGGCCGCGCCGAGCATCCCGTCGCCGAGCCGCAGTGCCGTGTCGAGGTCGCCGGACAACGCCGCCGCGCGCGCCCAGCCCGCCGTCACGGCCGAAGAGCGGTCGCCCGCTTCCGCGGCGGCTTCGAACAGCCGGGCCGCCAGCCGCGCGTCGGACGGCAGCGCTTCGCCGGCCGCCGCCGCGAAGGCCGCCGCCGCCGACGCGCCGGAACTGCCCGTGCCGAGCAGAGACCGCGCCAGGTCGAGCACCGGCAAGCCGTTCGCCAGCTGCAGCTCGACCAGCCGCTGCACCGTCGTCAGCCGGCGGGCGGGCGGGCCGAAGTCGCGGACGGCGGCCGCGGCCAGGGGCAGCAGCGTGTCGTCCGGGGCGAGCAGGCCGGTCGCACGGGCGCCGTCGACGACGGCGGGCAGCTGGTCGGGGTCGCGGTCGAGCAGCGCGCACAGCAGGTCCAGGTTGCGGCCCGCCCCGGCTTCGGCCGCGATCAGGTACCGCAGCACGGCGTCGTCGAGCTCGTCGAGCTCCGGCCGGAACTCCTCGAGCCGCCCGAGCAGTGCGCGCTCGGCCAGCCTCGGCACGCCGCCGCTTCGGGCGTGCAGGTCGGCCGCCTCCGCCGGGTCGGCGGGCGACCCCGTCACCGCCGTCATCAGCCGGGCGATGTCCTCGACGCCGAGCGGGCCGAGCTGCAGCAGCGTCCAGCCGGGCGCCACCGCGGCCGGCCGGTGCGCGACGACGATCGGGCCGTCCGCGCCGGCGAGCAGCTCCTCGAGCTGGTCGGGGCCGAGCCGGTCGGCGTCGTCGACGAGCACGGCTTCGACGCCCGCGTCCCGGTAGCGGCGGTCGAGCGCGGCGAGCAGCACGCTCTTGCCGTACCCGCCGGGGGCGACGACGGCGAGCCGCAGCGGTTCGGCGGGTTCGGCCGCGACCCGGTCGAGGAGCTGCCGGGCCGCGGGGTGCGCGGGAACGGTGTGAAGCGGGGGAACCTGCGTGAGCAGAGTGTTCAACAGTGACCTTCACCGGAGGGGGCGCCGGGGCCGGCGCAATGGCTCGGGGCGGGGGAGGGAGCGGGGGTCGTGCCGGGGCCTGCGGTGGCTTCGCGGGCGGTGATGGTGATCGCCCCGGCGGAGACGGCCGCGGCGAGCACCAGGATCGCGGCGGCGAGGGGGCGCCGCCGCCGGAACAGGTTCATCGGGGTGGCGCGCTCGGGCAGTTCGAACGGCGTGATCTCGACGGGCGGGCGGGGTGGCCGCTCGCCGAGCTCACCGAGCGTGTCCACCTGGGGGAGCAGGGTGGTTTCGACGGCCGGAGGTTCCTGGGGGCCACCCCGGCCCTCGGCGCGCAGCGCCGCGAGGGCGGCCGCACCGAGCGCGGCGGTCGCCGGCGGAACCGGTCCCGCGAACATCGGGCACGGCGGCCGGGCGGGCAGCGCGTGCGGGGGGACGTCGCCGCAGAACACCACGCCGGCGAGGCCCTTGGGGGACGTCGTCGCCGCGCCGGCGAGGGCGAACAGCGTGCTCAGCGCGGCCGCCGGAGCCACGCCCTCGGCGCTCGTGCCGAGCTGCCAGCCGCTGGCGGCGGTCGCCGTCGCCAGCGTGACGATCACGCCGTCGGCGCCGAACTCGCACACCCCGGCCGCGGTCGCGCCCGGGCCGGGCACCGCCAGGTGCGCGCCGAGCGCGGCGATCGAGCCGGGGACCAGCGTGACGGCGGTGAACCCGGCGTCGGCCAGCGCCCGCCGCAGCACGTCACGGCGGTAGCCGCCCCAGTCGCCGGGGTGGGTCAGCACCAGGTGGTCCGGGGGCCCGCCGAAGAGGTTCGCGGCGTGCTCGGCGATCCCCTCGACGAGCACGGTGGTCAGCGTCTCCGGCGGGAACGCCTCGCCTTCGACGAGCATCGGCACGTCGTCGCCGATCCGCCGGTGGAAGCCGGTGAGCAGCCGGGACGGCACCCGGGCGCCGGCCTGCGCGGCCGCGTCCCCGGTGAGCAGGTAGCCCTCGTCGTCCAGGAACAGCGCGGACGCGGCGGCCGGGGATCGTTCGCCCAGCCAGAGGGGTTCGGGCTCGCCCCAGCCGGGGCCGAGACGGCGGCAGGTCGCGGCGTGGGTCCGCCCTTGTGCCACATCGATCCCGAGGACGTAGGGCAACGGCGGTTCCTCCTCACCTCGCGGGGGCCGAACAGGGGTACGGAATCCCCCTAGGGCTCGGGGCATCCTCACCCAAACGGGTTAGTCAATCAAGGGGCTGGAGGGATTTAACCCAACTGAGCGCGTCTCGGATGAGCCCCTAACTCCCTAACGATGACATATCGATCCCCTATCGGCTGACCGGAGTGCGACTCGGAGTGATCCCCGATGTGCGCTGGGGGGTCGTCTCCCTACCTTGAACACGGAGCACCGGTCCTTGCGGCCGATGCTGTCCCCCAGAACCACCGGACCAGGAGAAACCCCCATGGACTCCGTGCAGACGTTGCACGACTTCGCCCTGAACCTGCTCAACGACCCGACCGCGCTCGCGGCCTTCGGGACGGACCCGCAGGGCGCCCTCGCCGCCGCCGGTCTCGGTGACGTCAGCGCCGCCGACGTGCACGAGGTCATCCCGCTGGTGCTCGACTTCGTGCCGGTCGACAGCCTCCCCGCCGTGGACAGCCTCCCGGCCGTCGGTGGCCTGTCCTCGGTCGGCACCGACGCCCCGGGCATCCAGGGCGCGATCGACCAGCTCACCGCCCTCACCGCGGGCCTCGGCCTGCCGGCCACCTCGGCGCTGCCGGGTGTCGGTGACCTCGGCTCCGAGCTGCCCGCCATCGGCGACCTGGGCCTGCCCGCCGTCCCGGGTGTCGGCGCCCTCCCCGGCGTGAACGACCTCACCACCACGGCCGCCGGCGTCACCGCCCTGGCCAGCGACCCGACCGGCGCCTTCGGCACCGCGGGCGACCTCGGCTCGAGCCTCGACGCGGTCCAGGTCGCGGGCAACCTCGTGTACTCGGTCACCGACGTCGACCACAGCTCGGTCGTCGGCGCCACCGGCGAGGTCTCGCACCTCGGCAGCGACGTCGTGGGCAACCTGTCGAACAACGCGACCGCCCCGGTTTACGAGACCACCACGCACATCGGCGACGTCAGCGGTGACCTGAACAGCACCGTCGGCGCGGTGACCGGCCACATCGGCGACTTCACCGGCGTCCTCAAGGGCACCTCGGACATCGACGTCAAGCACGTCACCGGCGAGGTCGCCTCGGCCGTCCACGGTGTCGGCGACGTCACCGGTGCCGTGACGAACGCCACCGGCATCAGCGCCGACCACAACGCCGTCGGCCAGGTCGGCGAGCTGGCCAGCGGCAACGGCTCCGCGGTGCACGACGTCGTCTCCGACGTCGCGGACACCAGCCACAACGTGCTGGGCAACCTGCACCTCGGCGACGTCGCCACGGGCAACGACCTCCACATCGGGCACTGAGCCCCGAACCGGTCACCGGTGCCCGTCCCGCGGTCTGGGTGCGACCGCGGGACGGGCACCCGGTGTGCGCACGGGGAGTAAACCGGGGACACTCCTTCGCTGTGACCGCCCCCGCTTGGCTCGAAGTGCTCAACGAGACGATGGACGCGTGCCGCACGCACGGCCGCGCCGATCTCGCCGAGCGCCTGCGCAGACGCCGGGACGCCCCACCGGGGCAGATCCGGCTCGGCGTGCTCGGCTTTCCCAAACAGGGCAAGGGATACCTGCTCAACGCGGTGCTGAACGCGCCGGTGTGCGCGGTCGGCGACGCCCCGACCCCCGCGGTGCCCACCGAGATCGCCTACTCCGCCGAACCCGCCGCGACCCTGGTCGGCCGGTCCCGCGAACGGATCCCCGTCGCGGTCGAACGGCTCACCGGGGAGCTCGGCGCTCGCCCCGCCGGCACGCTCAGCCGCGTGGAAGTCGGTGTGCCGCGCGAACTCCTGTCGGCCGGGCTCGTCCTCGTCGACACCCCACCGGTCGGTGACCCGCGGTCACCGCGGACCGCCGCCGCCCTCGACCTGCTCGCCGAAGCGGACGCGGTGATCCTCGTCTCCGACGCGACCGCGCCGCTGAGCCCCGCCGAACTCGCGCTCGCCCGGCACGTGCGCACCTGGTGCCCGCACGTCCTGGTGGCGCTCACCAAGATCGACGCTTCCCCGGGGTGGCGCGCGGTGGCCGAGCGCAACCGCGCGATGCTCGCCGAAGCGGGGATCGACGCGCCCGTCCAGCCGGTTTCGGCCGTGGTGCGCCAAGCCGCCGCGAAGGCCGGTGACGCGGATCTCAACGCCCGCTCCGGTTTTCCCGAGCTGCTGAACTGGATCGCCGAACAAGCCGCGCGCCCGGCCGACCAGTCCCGCGCGCTGCTCGCCGCGGTGGGCGTGCGCGCGGCGGCCGCGGAACTCGTGGAGTCGTTGCGCGACCGTGTCGACGCGGCCGGGCAGGAAGCCGGGCTCGGGCAGGCCGCGCTGCTGCAGCGGGCGCAGCGCCGCGCCGACGACCTGCGGCGGCAGAACACCCGGTGGCAGAACCTGCTGTCCGACGAGATCACCGATCTGTTGTCCGACGCCGAATACGACCTGCGCGAACGCACCCGCAAGATCGTCAACACCATCGACCGCACCTTCGACGAGGGCGACCCGGCCAAGGTGTGGGACGAATTCGCGCCGTGGCTGGACAACGCGCTGGCCGAAGCCGTCGACGTCAACTACACGTGGCTCGCCGACCGCGCGGAGTGGATCGCGCAGGCGGTCGCCGCGTGCTTCGGCGCCCAGTACGACCGCGCGCTGCCCGACCTCCGGCTCGACGGCTCGGGTGTCGAGGGCCTCGACGACGTCCGGCGGCCGAAGATCGAGAAGTTCAAGGTGGGGCAGCAGGCTTTCACCGGGTTGCGCGGGTCGTACGGCGGCGTGCTGATGTTCGGCCTGGTCACCAGCCTCGCCGGGCTGCCGCTGATCAACCCGGTCTCGATCGGCGCCGGTGCGGCGTTCGCCGCGAAGACGATCAAGGACGAAGGCGGGATGCGGTTGCAGCGCCGCCAAGCGGTCGCCAAGCAGGCGGCGCAGCGGCACGTCGACGACGTGTTCCTGCGCTTCAGCAAGGAATGCCGCGACTCGATCCGCGTCGTGCAGCGGCGGCTGCGGGACCACTTCACCGGGCTGGCCGAGGAACTGGCCGACGAGCTGACGCACGAGCGCGAGACGATCATGGCCGGGACCGCCGAGCGCGAACGCCGGACCGTCCACATCAGACGCGAGATCGACCGGCTGGCCGGCCTGCACCAGCGCGCGGGCGAGCTGGGCACGATCGCCGGGCGGCAGCGGCGGGAGCTTTCGGCGTGACGCGGGACGTCCGCGACCTGCTGGCCGCCGCGGCCGGGCTCTACCGGGACGACCCGCGGGCTTCGGCGCTCCTGCACGACTGCCTGAACCGGCTGGAGCAGCCGCTGCGCGTCGCGTTCACCGGCGCGCCCGCGTCGGGGAAGTCGACGCTCGCCGCGGCGCTCGGCGAATGGCCGACCCGCGCGCTGCGCGACCTCGTGCTCCTCGACGACCCCGGCCCGGCCGACGAAGTCCCGGACGCGACGGTCCGGCTGGTCCGCCACCTGGAACCGGACGAACTCGCGGCGGCCCACCCGCCGGGCGGCTCGCCGTTCGCGCGGCAGAGCGCGGTCAACTCGGTGCTGGTGCTGTCGCGGGCCGACGAGGTCGGGGCCGGTCGCATCGACGCGTTGCTGACCGCGAAGCAGCTCGCGCGCCGGGCTTGGCGCGAAGACCCGCTGTGCACGGGTTTCCTGGGCGTGATCGCGGTGGCCGGCCAGCTGGCGTACGGCGGCCGGTCGCTGCGCGACGACGAGTTCGACCTCCTGGCCGCGTTCGCCGCCGTGCCGCGCGAGGAGCTGGAACGCCACGTGCTGTCGGTGGATTCGTTCACCGACCCGGCGTTCCCCGGCCCGATCCCGGTCGAGACGCGGCGGTCGCTGGTGGTGCGCTTCGGGATGTTCGGCGTCCGCCTGGCGCTGACGCTGATCCGCACCGGCTGCGACGACCGGATCAAGCTGTCGGCGGAACTCGTGCGCCGCAGCGGCCTCGGCGAACTGCGGGACACGCTCGCCGGTTGTTTCGTCGCGCGGGCGGAGGCGCTGAAGGCCCGCACGGCGGTGATTCGGCTCGAAGCGCTGCTGGCGGCCCAGCCCCGCCCGGGCGGCGACCGACTGGTGTCCCGGGTGGAGCGCTTCGCGGCGGCTGCCCACGACTTCCGCGAGCTGCGCCTGATCGCCGACATCCGCGGCGGCCGGACCGCCCTGTCCGGCGACCCGGCGGAGGAAGCGGTCCGCCTGCTGGGCGCCCAGGGCACGGCCCCCGCCGACCGGCTGGGCCTGGAACCGGACGCGGACCCGGGCGAGATCTACGACGCGGGCCTGGACGCGCTGCGACGCTGGCGCCACGAGGCGGAGCGCCCCGACCGCCCCCACGCGGAACGGACGGCGGCACACGTGGTGGTGCGGTCGACCGAGGGCCTGCTGTCGCTGTTCGCTTAGCGTCTGCCCGGCCCGGCGATGCGCCCCAATGTGGCGTTGGTTGCGTCAGACGCACCGAACGCCACATTGGGTGCGCTGGACGCACCGAACGCCACATTGGGGCGCTTGGCCCGAGCCTCGGCTGCCGCGGGCCGGCGCGGGGGCCGGGTCAGGTCCGGTAGCGGGTGGCGATTGCGGTGGCCCGGTCGTGCAACGCCGTGCGCAACCACTGCGGCGCAAGGACTTCCGCGTCCACGCCGAGCTGCCACAGCGCCCACTCCGCGTGCCGCCGGTCCTGGAAACCCACCTCGAGCCGCAGCCATCCGTCGGCGTCGATCGACTCGACGGCGGCCAGCGCGGTCGCCACCAGCTCGGCCCGCCGCGCCGGGGCCACCCGGGCCAGCACCGTGACCTGGTCACCGCCCGTGCGGAACCGCTTGCTGCGGTCCTGCCACGCCCGGTCCAGGTCGACGCGGTCCGGTCGCCGCGCGGGCTCGTCGAGTTCTTCGGCGGCGACGATCCGCGACAGCCGGTAGGTGCGGTCCTCGCCGGACCTCGTCGCCAGCAGGTAGCCCTGTTCGCGCACGGTGACCAGTCCGATCGGATCCACCGTGCGCCACTTCGGCTTCGCGTCGACAGCCGCGTAGTGGATGCGCAGCCGGTGGCCGGCGAACACCGCGCGCCGGACCTCGGCCACGACCTCGTCGGGTACCTCCTCGGTGGCCGAGCGGCGGGCGAGGAGGTCGGTCTCCGGGTCGATGAGCAGCCGTTCGGCCACGCTCGCCGCGGTGTCGCGCTGGCTTTCGGGGAGCGCGTCGACCACCTTGAGCATCGCGGAGGCGAGCGCCGAGCCGAGGCCGAACGCCTGGGCGCCGCGGCGGGAGCCGGCGATCAGCAGGGCGAGGGCCTCGTCGTGGTTCAGCCCGGTGAGCTCGGTCCGGAACCCCGGCAGCAGCGCGAAACCGCCGTGCCGGCCGCGTTCGGCGTAGACCGGGACGCCCGCCGTGGACAGCGCCTCGACGTCGCGCAGCACCGTGCGGGTCGACACCTCCAGCTCGCGGGCCAGCGCGGCCGCGGACAGCCGGCCGTGCCGGCGCAGCAGCAGCACCAAGGACACCAGCCGGTCGGCGCGCACGCGGAAACCGTAGCCGAATACACGACACAGGGTGTCGTGTATTCGGTGCGAGGCTCTCCGCACTGTCGGTGAACCGGATGGAGTGGAGTGACTGTGGAACGAACGGCGGTCGACCCGTGGCCGTGGTCGGTGGGGCTGGGCTACCACCAGGGCGAGCTCGTCACCGGGGCGGCCCGGACCCTGTACTGCGCCGGGCAGGCCGCGATGAACGGCGACGGCGAACCCCAGCACGACGGCGACCTCGCCGCGCAGCTGGCGTTGAGCCTCGACAACCTGGAGGCGGTGCTCGGCGAGGCCGGCATGGCGCTGGCGAACCTGGTCCGGCTGACCGTCTACACGACCGACGTCGACCTCCTCTTCCAGCACTACGGCGTGCTCGCGGGGCGGCTCGGCGCGGCCGGCGCCGCACCGGTGACCACGATGCTCGGCGTGACCCGGTTGGCGATTCCCACGCTGGTCGTGGAGCTGGAAGGTACTGCCGTCGCGTGAAAAGCCCGCGGCCCGCCGGTATTGACGACCGGCGGGCCGCGACGCACCATAGACCGGTCTATGGTCCAGCGCCGGCCGGAGGGAACCCGCCATGCCCCACGACGTCCGCCCCCGGGTCCGGTTGTTCGGCGAGCTCCTGGCGCACTGGGCGCGTGAACGCCCGGTGGACACCGCGCTCCGCTTCGGCGACCGGTCGTGGACGTGGGCGGAGTTCGACGAGCGGGTCCGGCGGCTGTCGGGCGCCCTCGCGGCCGCCGGCGTGGGCCGGGGCGACCGCGTCGCGTTCGTCGACAAGAACCACCCCGCCTGCCTGGAGACGACGTTCGCCGCGGCCGGGATCGGCGCCGCGAACGCCGTGGTCAACTGGCGGCTCTCCGGCGACGAACTCGCTTACGTGCTCGCGGATTCCGGCGCGAAGGTGGTCTTCGTCGGCGCCGAGCTGCGGCCGGCGCTCGACGCGGTCCGCGACCGGCTGCCCGCGCTCGAACGCGTGGTCGTCGTCGGCGGGGACGACGACGAATACGAGCCGTTCCTGGCTTCCGCGGAGCCGCACACCGGGTCCGAAGTGGACCAGGATGACGGTGTGCTGATCATGTACACCAGCGGCACCACCGGGTTCCCCAAGGGCGCGGTGCTGACCCACCGCAGCGTCCTCGCCCACGGCCTCGCCGCCGGCACCGCGTTCCCGATCGGCCCCGGTGACGTCAACCTCGTCGCGATGCCGCTGTTCCACGTCGGCGGCAGCTGCTACGCGGTTTCCGGGTTCCTCTACGGCGAACCGTCCTACCTGACCCGCGAACCGGACGCGGCGTCGCTGTTCGCGGCCCTGCAGGCCGGGATCACGCACGCGTTCCTGGTGCCCGCCGTCGTGGCCGGGGTCGCGCAGGCCGGCGAGGCGGCGCTGAAGGCGTTCTCCCGGCTGAAGTACCTCTGCTACGGCGCGTCGCCGATGCCGCTCCCGTTGCTGCGCACCGTGCTCGCCGCCTGGCCGGACGTGAAGTTCGCGCAGGTGTACGGCATGACCGAGCTGTCCGGCGCGGTCACCGCGCTGGACCCGGAGGCGCACCGCGACGCGTCCCGGCCGGAGCGGCTGGCTTCGGCGGGCACCGCACTGTCCGGAGTGGACATCCGGATCGTCGACCCGGTGACGGCCGAGGACACCGCTGCCGGGGAGGTCTGGGTCCGCACCGAACAGCGGATGGCCGGCTACCTCGGCAAGCCCGAGGCGACCGCCGAGACCATCGTGGACGGCTGGGTGCGCACCGGCGACGTCGGCCGCCTGGACGACGGCGGGTTCCTGTTCCTCGAGGACCGCGTCAAGGACATGATCATCACCGGCGGCGAGAACGTCTACTCGCCCGAGGTCGAGCGCGTGGTGGCGGAGTTCCCCGGCGTCGCCGAGGTGGCCGTGATCGGCATCCCGGACGAGCGGTGGGGCGAGCAGGTCAAGGCCGTCGTCGCCGGCGACCAGCTCGACACCGACAAGCTCATGGAGTTCTGCCGCGAGCGCCTGGCCCACTACAAGTGCCCGCGCAGCGTCGACGTCGTGGACGCCTTGCCGCGCAACGCGACCGGCAAGATCCTCAAGCGCTCGTTGCGCGAGCCGTACTGGCGGGACCGGGACCGGAACGTCTGATGCCCCCGGTGACGCGGGACGCGTACTTCGCGGCCGCGCTGGACGTGCTGGCGGAGCACGGGTTCACCGAGCTGAACGTCGGCCGGCTGTGCCGCGGCCTCGGCGTCACGAGCGGGTCCTTCTACCACCACTTCGGCGGCTGGCCGGGGTTCGTGGAGCAGCTCCTGGTCCATTGGGAGCACCGGCAGGTGCGCATCCTGCGCGAACGGAACTTCGGCCGCGGCGGCCCGTCGGCGGACTTCGCCGCGCTGATGGACCTGACGCTCGGGCTGCCGCACGAGGCCGAGGCGGCCATCCGGGCGTGGGCGGCCAACGACGAAACCGTGCGGGCGGCGCAGAAACGCGTCGACTCGGCGCGGGTGCGGACGGTCGGCAAGGCCGTCAAGGGCATCGTCGGCGACGCCGGCCTCGCGCGGACGCTGACCTCGCTGGGCATGGCGATGCTGGTGGGGCACCAGCAACTGGCCTCGGCGGGGGAGCACAGCGAGCTGGCCGCCCTGCTGGCGGAATACACGCGCCTGGTGCACTCGCGCGGGCTGGCGTAACAGCCCGCCACGAGGGAGCCGGGATCGTCTCAGCCGTACCGTTCGACGAGCGCGTCGCCGATCGAGGCCAGGTGGTCTCGCACCCCCGCGGGGCCGGTCACCTCGAGCCATTCGACCAGCCCGGCGAGCTCGCCGGCGAGCGCGTACTCGTTGTAGCCGCGGATCACGACCTCGACGCGGCCGTCGGTCGTGGCACCGCCGACCTCGAGCCGGTCGCCGAGCACCATCCGGAGCCGGGCCATCCCGCCGGGTGTGCAGGCCGCCTGGATCTCGAGGGGCGTCCGCCTCCGGTCGACCTCGTCGGCGATCTCGCGCCAGCTCTCGGCGAGGTCGAACCCGCCGGGCCGGTGCACGGGATCGCCGGTCGGGACGGCGGACGACACGCGGTCGATCCGGAAGGTCCGCCGGCCCGCGTCGGTGGTGGAGACCAGGTACCACGACGAGCCCTTGGCGACGATGCCCAGCGGGTGGACGGTTCTCTCGGTTTCGGCGCCGTTGCCGTCGACGTAGCCGAGCCGCACCTGGACGCCGCGGATCACCGCGTCCTGGAGCTCGTCGAGGAAGCGAGGCGGCGGCCGGTGCTCGACCCGGCCCGACCCCCACCGTTGTGGGTCCACGACCAACGACGACGCCGCCGCCTCGGCCTGCACCCGGAACGGCTCGGGCAGGGCGCGGACAAGCTTGCGCAGCGCCGCTTTCACGGCCGGCGTCGCGGCCGAGGCCGAGCCGGCGACCAGGAACAGGGCGCGGGCCTCCCCCGCGGTCAGCCCGGACAGGTCGGTGCGGGCGCCGCCCACGAGGCGCCAGCCGCCGCCCCGGCCCTGGATGGAGTAGACGGGCACGCCGGCCACGGCCAGGGCGTCGAAGTCACGGCGGGCGGTGCGTTCGGACACCTCCAGCTCCCGGGCGACGTCCGCCGCTGTCAGCTGCTCGCGCTGTTGCAGCAGCAGGAGGATGGCCATCAGCCGGTCGGCTCGCACACCGCCGACACTCCCACAGGAAACCGGTCACGAGGTGTCCTGTTTGGGCGACACGATGGCGACTTGACCGCTTCAGCCGTCGGCTGCGCCGACGCCCCGAACGACCGAGAGGAAACCCGATGTTCGATCCGGCCGACTTTCCCGCACCCACCCTGGTCCCCGTCAACGGTGTGGAACTCGAGGTCTTCGAAGCCGGCCGGGAGAACGCCGGAAAGCCCATCGTGCTCTGTCACGGCTGGCCGGAGCACGCCTTTTCCTGGCGCCACCAGGTGCCGGCGCTGGCCGCGGCGGGCTACCACGTCATCGTCCCGAACCAGCGGGGCTACGGCGGCTCGTCCCGTCCTGCCGAAGTGACGGACTACGACATCGAGCACCTGTCGGGTGACCTCGTCGCGCTCCTCGACCACTACGGCTACGCGGACGCCACCTTCGTCGGTCACGACTGGGGCGCATTCGTCGTCTGGGGCCTGACCTTGCTGCACCCGAACCGGGTGAACGGCGTGGCCGCGCTGAGCCTGCCCTACCAGGAGCGCGGGGAGCTGCCCTGGATCGAGTCCATGGAGGCCGTGCTCGGCGCCGACTTCTACTTCGTCCACTTCAACCGGCAGCCGGGGGTCGCGGACGCCGTGCTCGACGAGCACACGGCCCAGTTCCTGTGCAACGTCTTCCGGAAGAACCAGCCCCCGGGACCGCCTCGGCCGGGGATGGCGATGATCGAACTCGCGAGGGCGGCGACACCCCTCGGCGAGCCCGTCATGAGCGACCGCGAACTGGCCGTCTTCGTCTCCGCCTTCGAGTCGACGGGCTTCACGGGCAGTATCGACTGGTACCGGAACCTCGACCGCAACTGGCGTCTGCTGGCCGGCGTGGACCCGGTCATCCGGCAGCCCGCACTCATGATCTACGGCGACCGTGACACGATCCCGAGGTCCGGACGACTGACGGAGTTCGTGCCCGGCGTGGAAGTGGTCGGCCTGGACTGCGGTCACTGGATCCAGCAGGAAAAGCCGGACGAAACGAACCAGGCGATCCTGGCGTGGCTGGCTCGGCGGGCTGCCGTCGGAAGCGTGCCCGGGGCCGGAGCCTAGGCGTTGCCGAGGATCCGGTTCACCGCGATCTCCAGGACCACCCGCTGCGGGTTCGGCTTGGGCTGGCGATAGCGCGCCGCGTACCGGTTCTCGGCGTCCCGGACCGACTCCGGGTCGTCGCGCAGCACCGCGCGACCCTCCAAAGTGGACCACTTCGGTCCCTCCAGCTGGCAGACCGCGACAGGGACGCCGTCGGCGCCCGCGGCCCGGATCATCCTGGCCTTGACCGACGAAGCGAACGTGATCACGCGGGCGAGCCCGGCGTCGAAGTCCACGGTCACGCCGACCGCGACGACGTGCGGGGTGCCGTCGGGCCGGACCGTCGTCAGGGTGGCCAGGCGGCGCTCGGTCCAGAAGGCGCGGAAGTCCGCGCCGCGGTCGATCTTCATGGGGTCCACGCTAGTCCGTCCGGGTGGCCCGGGTCGCGGTGAGACCACTCACGGTCATAGTAAGGAAAGTTTCCTAACAGTCTTGACCGGGTCTTGAACCTTCTGTCACGCTCTGATCGCCGTCGCCGCAGCCAACGATGTCCTTTACGGAGGAGCGATGAAGAGAATCGTCCGGGCGGTGGTGGCTTCGGCCGCGCTCGCCGCCGGGCTGCTGAGCGTGCCGACGACCGCGTCCGCGGCGGGCACCCCCTACGTGCCGGGCACGCTGCGGCCGTCCGTCTCGCAGGCCACGCAGGACGCCGCGCTGCAGAAGTACTACGACTTCTGGAAGAAGAACTTCCTGACGACCAAGTGCGGCAGCGGCACCTACGCCGTGCTGTCGAAGGACGCCGACCACTCGTTCGTCGCCGAGGGCGAGGGCTACGGCCTCACGATTTCGGCGATGATGGCGGACAAGGACTCGCAGGCGCGCTCGATCGTCGACGGGATCCTGAAGTTCGTGAAGGCGCACCCGTCGGTCAACAACAAGGACCTGCACGCGGCCGAGCAGGACGCGAACTGCAAGAGCGTCAACGGCAGCGACTCCGCGACCGACGGCGACCTCGAAATCGCCTACGGCCTGCTGATCGCGGACAAGAAGTGGGGCAGCACCGGCTCGGTCAACTACAAGGCCGAGGCCGTCCGGATCATCAACGCGATCAAGAAGAGCGAGGTCAACGGCACCACGAAGTTCACCTTGCTCGGCGACTGGGGCAACGACGCGGAGTACAAGAACAGCTCGCGCTCGTCGGACTGGATGCCGGGGCACCTGCGCGCCTTCGCGAAGGCGACCGGCGACGGCTTCTGGGACCAGGTCCGCACCCGCTCGGAGACCGCGGTGAGCCAGCTGCAGTCGCAGTACGCGCCGAACACGGGCCTGCTGCCGGACTTCGTGGTCAACACGAACTCGACCCCGAAGCCGGCGCCGGCGGACTTCCTGGAAGGCCCGTACGACGGCAAGTACAGCTGGAACGCCTGCCGTGACCCGTGGCGCCTCGGCGTGGACGCGATCACGGCGCCGGGCAGCGCGGCGGCCGCGCAGGTCCGCAAGATGACCACGTGGGTCAAGTCCGCCACGGGCGGCGACCCGGCGAAGATCCAGAGCGGCTACTCGCTGTCGGGCTCGAAGACCGAAAGCGGCCAGCACCCGTGCTTCACCGCCCCGTTCGCGGTGGCGGCGATGGCGGACCCGGGCAGCCAGGCCTGGCTGGACAAGCTGTGGACGGCGGTCTCGTCGTGGTCCCCGGACGCGACGGACTACTACGGGACGGGCATCACGATCCAGGTCCTGCTCATCCTGAGCGGCAACTACGTGGCCGCGTAGCTTCGTTCCACGAGGGGCACCTTCGTGGCTGTGAAAGCCATGAAGGTGCCCCTCACGGCGTTCGGCTCGGTTCGCGCGGCGAGAGCCCGGCGGCGCGGTAGATCTCGTCGATCACGGTCATCGTCGCCACCGCGTCGGCCGCCGAGGTCTTCACCGGCTCGCCGCGCAGGACCGCCGCCGCGAACGCGTCCAGCTGGTAGGCGTACGACGCCCGGCGCGGGAACTTCTCCGTGCGCCGCGACTCGCCGACCCGCACCGAGAAGCGGTGGAAGGCCTGGGGGGCCACCGGGTTCAGCACCGAGAGCGACCCCTTCGAACCGATCACCTTGGCGCTGATCTTCAAGAGGGACGACGACCACAGCGAGCACGTCACCCGGCCCGTGTGGCCCGACGGATAACGCACCTCGGCCGTCATCGCCCGGTCGACCCGAGGTGACCGCAGCTTCGCCGAAGCCGAAACGACCGACGGCGTCTCGCCGCCGAGCGTCCGGGCCAGGTGGACCGCGTAGCAGCCCGCGTCCATCGTCGCCCCGCCCGCGAGGTCGTAGTCGTAGCGGATGTCCGAGAACTTCGGCAGCGGGAAGCACACCGCCGTCTCCACGCGCTCGAGCGCGCCCAGCTCGCCCGACGTGATGATCTCCTCGGCCCGCAGTGCCAGCGGGTGGTAGCGGTAGTGGAACGCCTCCATCACGACGTGGTCCGAGGTCGCCGCCAGGTCGCTGATCTCCCGCGCCTCCGCCGCGTTGGCCGTGAACGGCTTCTCGCACAGCACGTGCTTCCCGGCGGCCAGCGCGGCCCGCGTCCACCGGCCGTGCAGGCCGTTCGGCAGCGGGTTGTAGACGGCGTCGACGTCCGGGTCGGCGAGCAGCGCCTCGTAGGACGGGTGCGCCTGCGGGATGCCGTGGCGATCCGCAAACGTTTGCGCGCGATCCAGCGACCGTGCGGCGACCGCGACGACGTCGACTTCGGAGCTGGAGGAAGCGGGCTTGACCAGGGCGGTGGGGGCGATGCGCGCCGCACCCAGGACGCCGATCCGCAGGCTCATGCGGCGAAGCTAGCACCGGACAAGATTTCAACAGCCAGTTGACCTCTTCAACAACGAGTTGTACCGTTCCGGCCAGCCGATCAGTGGAGGTCCGTTATGTCCCGTTCACGCGCCGCACAGGCGGTGTTGCTCGCGAGCCTGGCCGTCCTGGTGACCGCCTGCGGTGGTGGCCCGGACGGCGCGGGCGGGACGTCGCAAGCGGCCGGCGCGCCCGCGTCCGGCATCCCGGACACGGCCGCGATCGTCCAGGGCGTGCAGAAGGACGCCCAGCTCAACGCCGCCCTGCCGGACAACGTCAAGCAGGCGGGCCTGCACCTGGCGTCGAACCTGCAGTCCGCGCCCAACAACTTCTACGCCGCCGACGGCAAGACCCCCATCGGCTACGAGGTCGACCTCGCCAAGGCGATCGCCGCCAAGCTCGGCGTCCCGGTGGCCCACCAGGACATGGCGTTCGGCTCGCTCATCACCAGCCTCCAGTCCGGCCGCATCGACCTGACCATGGCCGGCATGAACGACACCAAGGCCCGCCAGGCGCAGATCGACTTCGTCGACTACTTCACCTCGGGCATCACGATCATGATCCGCAAGGGCAACCCGGACGGCATCACCGGCCCGGACACCCTGTGCGGCAAGAACGTCGCCGTCGTGCAGGGCACCAGCCACCAGAAGTTCGCCGAAGCGCAGAGCACCAAGTGCACGCAGGCGGGGAAGCCCGCGGTGAACGTCACCGCGACCGACAGCGACAACCAGAACCAGAACCAGCTGCGCACCGGTCGCGTCGCCGCGATCCTCAACGACCTGCCCAGCGCCGTCTACATCTCGCGCACCGCGGGCGAGGGCAAGTTCTTCGAGGTCGTCCCAGGTGAGCCGATCGAAGGCGGGCCGTACGGCATCGGCGTCAACAAGGCGAACACAGTGCTGCGCGACTCCGTGCAGAAGGCGCTGCAGGCCCTGATCGCCGACGGCACCTACGGCAAGATCCTGCAGGCCTGGGGCGTCGAACAGGGCGCGATCAAGGAGGCCGCGGTCAATGGCGGCTCCTGAGCCAATCCCGATCGTCCGGCTCCGCCACTGGGGCCGGTGGGTCGCCGCCGCGATCATCCTGGCGCTGCTCGTGCTGCTGGGCGTCGCGCTCGGCAACGCGCAGATCGAGTGGCACCAGGTCCCGGACTTCGTGTTCTACAAGGTGATGGCGACCGGCCTGCTCAACACCGTCGTGCTGGCGGTGCTGTCCCAGGCCGTCGCGATCGTGCTCGGCATCGTCATCGCCCTGCTGCGCCGCAGCGCCAACCCGGTCGCGCGGTGGTTCGCCGCCGGGTACATCTGGATCTTCCGCGGGCTTCCGGTGCTGCTGCAGATCCTGCTCTGGTACAACCTGGCGCTCGTCTTCCCGGTGATCGACATCCCGTTCCTGGTCCACGAGCAGACGAACGTGCTGATCAGCGCGTTCACCGCCGCGTTCCTCGGCCTCGCGCTCAACGAGAGCGCGTACATGGCCGAGATCGTCCGGGCCGGGCTGAACAGCGTCGACAGCGGGCAGACCGAGGCGGCGAAGTCGATCGGCATGACGCCGGCCGCGACGCTGCGCCGGGTCGTGCTGCCGCAGGCGATGCGCGTGATCATCCCGCCGACCGGCAACGACTTCATCAACATGCTCAAGGGCACGTCGATGGCGTCGGTGATCGGCGTGACCGAGCTGATCCACGCGGCCAACAACATCTCGTCCAACAACCTGCTGGTCATGGAAACGCTGCTGGCCGCGGCCGTCTGGTACATGGTGGTCGTGACCGTCGCCGGCGTCGGCCAGCACTACCTGGAGCGCTCGTTCGGGCAGGCCGACCGCGGGCCGCTCGCCCGCGCGGGCAAGGCGTTGCGCGGCGTGCCGCTGGTGAGGAGTGCCCGTGTCTGAGCCGCTGCTGCGCGCCGTCGGCGTCCGGAAGTCCTACGGCCACACCGAAGTCCTCGGCGGCATCGACCTCGAAGTCCGCAAGGGGCAGGTCGTCTGCCTGCTCGGCCCGTCCGGCGCCGGGAAGAGCACGTTCCTGCGCTGCATCAACCACCTGGAGACGATCGACGCCGGCCAGATCTGGGTCGACGGCGAGCCGATCGGCTTCCGCCAGCGCGGCGGCAAGCTGTACGAACTGCGCGAACGCGACGTCGCCCGGCAGCGCCGGGACATCGGCATGGTGTTCCAGCGGTTCAACCTCTTCGCCCACCGGACCGCGCTGGAGAACGTCGTCGAGGGCCCGATCCGGGTGCTCGGCCTGAAGCCCGAAGACGCGCGGAAGCAGGGGCTCGAGCTGCTCGACCGGGTCGGGCTCGCGCACCGCGCCGGCGCGTACCCGGCGCAGCTGTCCGGCGGGCAGCAGCAGCGCGTGGCGATCGCGCGGTCGCTGGCGATGAAGCCGAAGCTGATGCTGTTCGACGAGCCGACGTCGGCACTGGACCCGGAGCTGGTCGGGGAGGTGCTCGAAGTGATGAGTACGTTGGCGGGGGAGGGGATGACGATGGTCGTCGTGACGCACGAGATGAGCTTCGCCGCGGAGGCCGCCGACGAGGTGGTGTTCCTGGCCGACGGCGCCGTCGTCGAGACCGGGCCGCCGTCGGAGGTGCTGAGCGCGCCGAAGCACGAGCGGACCCGGCAGTTCCTGGCGAGGATCCTCGCGTGACGCGGATTTCGCCCCGGTACCTGCTGCAGTTCGACGAGCCCGCCGGGTACCTCGACTTCGCCCGGTTCGGCCCGCCGTCGCACGCGGTGCTCGACACGACGGCCGCCCTGCTCGACCAGGCCACCACGGCCGGCCCGTCCACTGTGGACGAATTGATGCGGCAGGAGGTCCGGGCCAAGGCCGCCGCGGCGCGGCTGTCCGGTTCGGACACCGACCACACCGTGCTGCTGCCGCACACGAGTCTCGGGTTGTTCCAGGCCGCGTTCCACAGCTCCGGCGAGGTCCTGGTGTCGGCGGCGGAGTTCCCCGCCAACACCTACCCGTGGGCCCGCGCCGAACAGGCGGGGCGCCTCACGCTGCGGCGCCTGACCGGCGGTTACGTCACCCCCGAGCGGGTCGCCGAAGCGCTGACGCCGGAGATCACCACGGTGAGCGTCAGCGCGGTCGACTTCCGCACCGGCTTCCGCGCCGACCTGGCCGCGCTGCGCGACGTCGTCGGTGACCGGCTGCTGGTCGTCGACGGCATCCAGGGCTTCGGCGTGATCGAGGCGCCCTGGGAGGTCGCGGACGTGCTGGTCGTCGGCGGGCAGAAGTGGCTGCGCGCGGGCTGGGGCACCGGCTTCGCGGTGCTGTCCGACAACGCGCTGGAGCGGATGGACCCGGTGCTGTCGGGCTGGACCGGCGCGCGCGACCCCGGCCTGTTCGACGACGAGATCCACGCGCCGGACGCCACCGCGCAGGCCTGGTCGATCTCGAACCTCAGCCCGATCACGTCCGGGGCGTTCGCCGAGGCGCTCGAGCTCGTCGAGGACGCCGGGGTGCCCGCCATCGCGGCGCGGATCGCCGAGCGGATCGGATCGTTCGAGGAGGTGCTGGCCTCGTGCGGCGCCGAAGTGGTGTCCGCGGTGGACCGGCGGGCGGGGATCCTGGCGTTCACGCTGCCCGGCCACCCCGCCGAGCAGGTCGGCGCGGCACTGGCCAACGCCGGGATCGCGGCGACCGTGCGGCCCGAGCACGTCCGCCTGTCGCCGCACGCGTCGACCCCGGCGGCCGCGGCGGACCTGCTGCGTTCGGCGTTGGAGACGTTGACCGCGCCGCGTGAGCCGCTGGTCGTCCCGGCCGCGGGCGCGACCACGCACGAGGTGCTCACCGCGCTGGTCCCGGCGATCCCGGGACTCGCGGCGATGCTGGGGCCGGGCAACGAGGTGCTGCTGCACGACCTGAGCCGGCTGCCGGACTCGATCGTCGCCATCGCCGGCGACCTGACCGGCCGCAGCGTCGGCGGGCCGATGACCGACCTGCTGCTCGGGCTGGTCCGCCGCGGCACCACGCAGGACCTGACGAACTACCGCACGCACGGCCCGGACGGCCGCCCGATCCGCTCGTCGACGCTGTTCCTGCGCGACGCCGACGGGGTGGCGGTCGGCTGCCTGTGCGTCAACAGCGTCGACGCGTCGGCCTCGGCCGGCGGCAACGGCGAGCCGGAGACTTTCCCACCGGACGTGGACAGCCTGCAGCGGTTCCTCGTCGACCGGGCGGTCACCAAGGCCGGCATCCCGGTGGACCTGATGAAGAAGCGGCACAAGGCCGCGGTGGTCCGTGAACTCGACGAGGCCGGTTATTTCCTCATCAAGGACGCGGTCGACCACCTGGCCGGGCGGCTCGACGTCACGCGCTACACGATCTACAACTACCTCAACGAAATCCGGGCTTGAGGCCTGCCCGAACGGACCTTGATTCCGGCGTTCCCCGGGCGCACCATGGCGCGCATGACCGAACCGGACACCCGGGCGCTGGTGCGGCTCGAGGCGGAGGGCGGAGCCGACGAGGAGGAACTCGACCGGCTCGCCCGCCGGCTGCGCGCCGAGCTGGGCGAGCTGGACGTGGACCTGCTGGCCGCGCCCGGCGAGCTCCCGCCGGGCGCGAAAGCCGCGGACCCGGTGACGATCGGCTCCCTGGTGGTGGCGTTCAGCGCGGCCGGCGGCGTGTTCCCGGGGTTGGTGGAGACGCTGAAGGAGTGGCTGGCCCGGCAGGCGGGCAAGCACCGGATCAAGGTGACGATCGACGGGGACACGGTCGAGCTGGAGCGGGCGACGTCGGCGGAGCGGCAGGAGCTGATCGAGGCCTTCGTCCGGCGCCATGCCTAGCGGGGCCGACTTGACCAGTGCCGACCCGGCGGGAAAGCCCGACGACGTCGCGTCGAACTCGGTATCCGGAGACGTCGCGGGTGTTGTCGTCCAGGCAGGCACCGTCTGGGGCGATGTCACCGTGAACCTCGCCGGCGAAGACTCGCGGCTACGTCCGGCGAAGAAGGTCACCACGTTCTCGTACGGTTCCGGGCGCGGTGTCCTGCTGAACCACAAGATCACCTCGGCGGTCAGCGGATCCGGACTGCTGGCGACCTCGAGCACCGACGGGCAGCGCACGCTCTGGAACGGACGGACCGGCCTGCGACTGCATTCCGTCCGGGCGTACACCGACCCCGTGCGCAGGTACGACTTGTCGCCCGGGATGTCCATCGCGGCAGACGGTTCGTTCTTCGCCTGCGAGGGGCTGCGACGAGGATCAGTAGCTGTTCACGACGCTCGATCGGGCGCCAGGATTCACCACCTGGGTGCGATCGGAGATCCCGCCGACAGCGGCATCAGGCGCTTTTTGCACAACTCGCCGGCAGCGAACGACAGAGGGAGCTACTTCGGTCCCGGCGGTCGAATCGCAGTCACGGTCGAGTTCGGAAAGTGGCGGGTCTGGAGACTTGCCGACGGCAGGGAGCTGTGGTCCGGCGGGCGCGATCCGGTCAGTGGTGTCACCATCAGCTCCGACGACAGCTTCCTGGTGGCGACCGGCCTGAACTACTGCAAAGACGACCAGGGCTGCTACGAAGTGCAGGTCGTGGCGGACATCGATCGCCCGGTCGGCAGTGCGGCGATTCGCACCTTCACCATCCTGCGCGGAGAGAATGAGAGCACGTGCCGAGTCTCCTTCGCGCTGAGTGGAGACGACTCGTTGCTCGCCATCTCCACCACATCCGGCGTCTTCGTCCACGACCCGCTCACCGGCGCCTTGGTGACTGTCGTGGACAGTGGCACTCACATCGAAAGCACTGTCCCCCCGGTGAAGTTCTGCGGAGACAGGGTCCTGAGCATCGAGTTCTCGTGGGGGTGGCAATTGTGGGATCTGGAGTCGGGTAGCCGAATCATGGAGCTGCGCAGCTTCTCCCACGCCTTCGCCGCGTCGGCTGATGGTGCTCTCGTCGCCGCCTACGACGAGCAAAACCGGGATGTGGGCTTGTGGGACACCTCGAGCGGCCGGATCGTCGAGCGCGTTCCCGCTGACGGTGTGCGTGGCTTGTTGTTCTGTGAAGGCGGGCAGCTGCTGATCTACGGCACCAAGAACCGGGCCGAGATGTGGCAGGTCCAAGGCAGCTGAGGTGGCTGGGCCGCCGGTCGAGCCGGCTCTCCCCGCGATCCACGCGGCGGCCCGGCAATTGCCGCGCCATCCGATTTCCGCCTTTAGTAGGGCCCTGCCCCTTCGGACCTGCCCGAAAAGCGCGTCCGGGTCTAGGGTTCACCCGCCCGGAGTCGCAGGGGAAAGGGAGAAAACAGTGAGACGTGCCAGTTTTGCCGTGGTCGCCGCCGCCGCGGTGGCGGCCGCGCTCGTGGCCGCGCCAGGTGCGACCGCCGCGACCGCTGCGCCGGCCGCGCCGGCCGCGCCCGCGTCGATCGCCTGGGGTGCGTGCACCGATCCGACGCTCGTCGCCGCCGGGGCCGAGTGCGGGTTCCTGGGGGTGCCGCTGGACTACCGCAAGCCGGGCGGGGAGCAGGTGCAGCTCGCCGTCAGCCGCGTCAAGCACAAGGTTCCGGACGCGCAGTACCAGGGGGTCATGCTCACCAACCCGGGCGGGCCCGGCGGGTCCGGCCTGCTGCTGGCCACCCGTGGGCCGCGCGTGCCCAACCACGCCGGGGACGCCTACGACTGGGTCGGCTTCGACCCGCGCGGTGTCGGTTCCAGCAAGCCCGCGCTGAGCTGCGACCCGAACTACATGGACTACGACCGGCCCGAGTACGTGCCGATCACCCCGCAGCTGGAGAAGACCTGGCTGAACCGCTCCAAGGGGTACGCCGAGGCCTGCGCGAAGAACAACTCCAAGGCCCTGCTGGAGAACATGAAGACGACCGACACGGTCCAGGACATGGATTCCATCCGGAAGGCGCTCGGCCAGAAGCAGCTGAACTTCTACGGCTACTCCTACGGCACCTACCTCGGCCAGGTCTACGGCTCGCTGTACCCGCAGAACGTGCGCCGGATGGTGCTCGACTCGACGGTCGACCCGCGCGGTGTCTGGTACGGCGACAACCTCAACCAGGACGTCGCCTTCGACAAGAACATCCTCATCTGGTTCGGCTGGCTCGCCCAGCACGACGACGTCTACCACCTCGGCAAGACGCAGTCGGCGGTGCAGCGGGTGGTCAACGAGCAGCTGCTCAAGACGTCCTTCAACCCGGCCGGTGGCGTGATCGGGCCGGACGAGATCCTCGACGTCATCCAGCAGGCCAGCTACTACCAGCTGCGGTGGACGCTGCTGGGCGACGCGCTGTCGCGGTTCGTGAACAACGGTGACTGGCAGAACTGGAAGACGCTGTTCGAGGCGTTCGGCGGCCGCGGCGACGACAACGGCTACGCGGTCTACCTCGCCGTGCAGTGCACCGACGTCCAGTGGCCGCAGAGCTGGAACCAGTGGAAGCGCGACAACTGGCGGACCTTCGCCAAGGCGCCGTACTTCACCTGGCAGAACGCCTGGTTCAACGCGCCCTGCCTGTACTGGCCCGCGAAGGCCGGGACGCCGACCAAGATCGACGGTCGCGGCGTGCAGAGCGTCCTGATGATCGACGAGACGCTCGACGCGGCGACGCCGTACGAGGGCAGCCTCGAGGTCCGCAGCCGGTTCCCGGGCGCTTCGCTGATCGCGGAGCCGGGCGGCACCAGCCACGCGATCACCCCGCGCGGCAACGCCTGCGTCGACAACAAGATCGCCGACTACCTGGCGACGGGTGCGCTCCCGGCCCGCAAGCCGGGTCGCACGGCCGACGTCGAGTGCGCCCCGCTGCCGCAGCCGACGCCGCCGGCGCCGACCGCCGCGAAGGCCGACGTAGCCGCGACACAGGGCCTCGTCGCCGGGCGGTTCACCGGCTGACCTGCGGAAACCCTGACGAACGGGGTGCCGGGCACGCTGCCCGGCACCCCGTTTCGCGTTCTCTTCACCGCCGTGGGCTTTGAGTCTGCGCGGACTTTGTGTTACAAAGTGAGCCATCGAGTTTGAAACGCAAAGTCCACGAAAGGAGGACGCCATGACTGGGGGACCGGCGTTCGCACTCCACGGCCTGACCAAGCGGTTCGGCCGGGTCACGGCGGTCGGCGGCGTGTCCGTCGAGGTCGCGCGCGGCGAGGTCGTCGCGCTGCTCGGGCCGAACGGCGCGGGCAAGTCGACCACCGTCGACATGCTGCTCGGCCTGACCAAGCCGGACGCGGGGGAGGTGACCGTCGCCGGGGGCAGCCCGCGCGAGGCCGTCGACCGGGGGCTGGTCGGCGCGATGATGCAGAACGGCGCGCTGCTGCCGGACGCCACGGTCGGCGAGATCGTCGACCTGATCGTCTCGACGCACGCGAAGCCGCTGCCCGCGGCCGAGGTGATCGCCCGCGCCGGCCTGACTGACCTGGTCAAACGCCGCTGCGGCAAGCTTTCCGGCGGCGAGCGGCAGCGGGTCCGGTTCGCGCTCGCGCTGGCCGGCGACCCGCAGCTGCTCGTGCTCGACGAGCCGACCGCCGCGATGGACGTCGACGGCAGGCGCGCGTTCTGGGCGGCCATCCGCGAGTTCGCCGCGACCGGCCGGACCGTCCTGTTCGCGACGCACTACCTCGCCGAGGCCGAGGACTACGCCGACCGCGTCGTGCTGATGCGCCACGGCGCCGTCGTCGCCGACGGCCCGGTCGCCGAGATCCGGGCCGCGGTGTCCGGCCGCGTGCTCAAGGCCGTCGTGCCCGGCGCGACCGAAGCCGCGCTGGCCGCGCTGCCCGGCGTCACGAGCGTGCAGCTGCGCGCCGGCCGCGCCGAGCTGGCCTGCGCCGACTCCGACGCCGCCGTCCGCGCCCTGCTCGCCGCGCACCCGGCGGCGTCCGACATCGAAATCGCCGCGCTCGGCCTCGAAGAGGCCTTCCTGGCGCTGACCGCCGAGGAGGCAGCCGCGTGAACACCACCTACCTGAGCCTCGAAGTCAAGCGGATCGTCCGCAGCCCGCAGTTCACGATCTTCACCATCGGCATGCCGGTCGCGATGTTCCTGCTGTTCGGGTCGATCTTCGGCAAGCTGGTCGCGCCCAACGGCCTGCCCGCCGACGTCCAGACCATGATCAACCTGGCCGCGTACGGCGCGAGCGGCGGCGCGCTGTTCACCGGCACCCGGGTCGCGCAGGAACGCACCGACGGCTGGCAGCGGCAGCTGCGGCTCACGCCGATGCGCGGGCCGGGCTACCTGCTCGTCAAGGTGCTCTCGGCGATGGCCGTCGCGCTGCCGGTGCTCGTCGTGCTCTTCGCCGCCGGGCTCGCGATGGGCGTCGAGATGACCGCGGCCCAGTGGGGTCTGGTCCTGGTGTCGCTGTGGCTCGGCGTGCTCCCGTTCGCGGTGCTGGGCCTGGCGATCGGCCTGTTCGGCAAGGGCGACACGGTCGGCGCCGTCACCGGCGCGCTGATGATGCCGCTCGGCATGCTCGGCGGCCTCTGGATCCCGCTCTACGTCCTCCCGGACTGGATGGCGACGCTCGCGCACTTCTTCCCGACGTACTGGCTGGGCCGCGTCGGTCTCGAACCGCTCGCGCACGCCGGCGGCACCGGGTTCGCGGTGCTCGTGCTGGCCGGGTGGCTGGTCGTTCCCGCGCTGGTGGTGGTTCGCCGGTTCCGGCTGGACACGGCCAGGCTCTGAGTGCGTGTTAGCTTCCGTGCAACGCACGGGAGGAGGGCGGACCAGGTGGAAGACGAGCCGATGTCGGCCGAGGAGTCGCTGAACCTGATCGCTCGGCAGTCCCGGCGGAACCAGCGCGAACTCGGCGGGGGCCCGGCGCGGATGCTCGCCGCCTGGGCCTTCGCCTGGCTCGTCGGCTGGGGCTTCACCTACGTCACCACGCGGTCCTGGGTGGCGGTGCCCGGCTGGGTCGCCGGCGCGATCGTCGTCCCGGTGCTGTTCCTCGGGGCCATGGCCTACACCACCTACACCAGCATCCGCTCCGGCCGCGGCATCCGCGGGCCGTCCCGCACGATCGGCGCGATGTACGGCTACGGCTGGGCGCTCGCCTCGATCGGGCTGCTGGTCGTCGACATCCGGATCACGCAGTTCCAGGTGCTCTCCTCCGACCAGGTGTCGCTGCTGTGGTCGGGCACCTGGCTGCTGATCACCGGCGTGATGTACCTGGCTGGCGGCATGGTCTGGCAGGACAAGCTGATGTACGGCCTCGGCGCGTGGATGATCGTGTCGGCGGCGCTGAGCGTGCTCGTGGGCTACCCGCACAACTTCCTCGTGCTCACGGTGTGCGGCGGTGGCGGGTTCCTGCTCGCCTCGATCGTGTACTTCGCCCGCGAGAAGCGCCGATGAGCGAACTGCCGCAGCTCGACCCCGTCATCCACGCCCAGGCGCGGCTGCGCGTCACCGTCGCGCTCGCCGGCCTGCGCACCGGCGACCAGATCACCTTCCCGCGGCTGCAGCAGCTCCTCGACATGACGGCCGGCAACCTTTCGACGCACCTGCGCAAGCTCGAGGACGCCGAGTACGTCGAGATCACCAAGGCCTACGAGCACCGCACGCCGGTCACCCTGGTCCGGCTGACCGGCCGCGGGCGGGCCGCGTTCGAGAGCTACACCCAGGCGCTCCACCAGCTGCTGGACGCCACCGGCGGGGACTGACGTGGCCCGCTGGGTGATCCACCTCGACCTGGACGCCTTCTACGCCTCGGCCGAGCAGCTCACCCGCCCGACGCTGGCCGGGCGCCCGGTGCTCGTCGGCGGGCTCGGCCCCCGCGGTGTCGTCGCCGGTGCCAGCTACGAGTCCCGCGCGTTCGGCATCAAGTCGGCGATGCCGATGGCCCAGGCGCGGCGGCTGCTGCCGGCGAACGGCGTCATCGTGCCGCCGCGGTTCCGCGTCTACGAGCGGCTCAGCCAGGAGGTGTTCGCCGTCGTCTCCGCGGTGGCGCCGGTGCTGGAGAAGATCTCGCTCGACGAAGCCTTCGCCGAACCGCCGTCGCTCGTCGGTGCTCCGCTGGACGCCGTCACGGAGTTCTGCGCTTCGCTGCGGGCGCGGATCCGCGCGGAAACCGGCCTGGTGGCGTCGATCGGCGCGGGGAACGGCAAGCAGATCGCGAAGATCGCGTCCGACGAGGCCAAGCCGGACGGGCTGCTGGTCGTGCCGCAGGGCACCGAGCGGGAGTTCCTGGCGCCGCTGCCGGTGCGCGCGCTGTGGGGGATCGGCCCGGTCGCGGAGGGCAAGCTGCGGTTCATCGGCGTCCAGACGCTCGGGCAGCTGGCGGCACTGTCCGAACAGGACGCCGTGGCCACGCTCGGCGGCGTGGTCGGCCGCGACCTGCGCCGGCTCGCGACCGGCGCCGACGACCGCCCGGTGGCCGGGCGCGCCGAAACCAAGCAGGTCAGCGCCGAGACGACGTTCGACACCGACATCAAGGACCTGGCCTCCTTGAAGGCGGAGGTCCGGCGCATCGCGGTCGGCGCGCACCAGCGCCTGCTCAAGGCCGAGCGCGTGGCGCGGACGGTGGTGATCAAGCTGCGGCACACCGACATGCACACGGTGACCCGCTCCGAGACGATCTCCGCCCCGACCGACGACCTGGCCGAGCTGGCCGCGACAGCGGAGCGCCTGCTCCTGGACCCGGCGGAGTTCGGCGGCATCCGGCTGGCGGGGGTGGCCTACAGCGGCCTTTCGGTGCCGCACCAGGACGCGCTGTTCACCCTGGCGGCCCCCGCGGTGCCGTCGGCGTCGACGGTGGTCACCGCGGCGACCCCGGCCCCCACGGCCCCTTCGGAGTGGCGCCAGGGCAACGACGTGGCCCACGAGGAGTTCGGCACGGGCTGGGTCCAGGGCGCGGGCCACGGCCGGGTGACGGTCCGCTTCGAGCACCGCACTTCGGGCCCGGGCGTCGCCCGCACCTTCCCCCAGTCGGACCCGGCCCTGCGCCGCGGCGACCCCGGAGACTGCCTGAAGTAGCCCTACTCGGCGGAGCAGCCCTGCAGTTTCGCCACTTCCTGGCCGGCCAGCAGGAACGCGCCGACGCCGTAAGCCGCGGTGTCCGTGGGCTTCGCCGTCGCCGGGCGGTCGCCCACCGGCTGGACGTAGCCGACCTTGCCGTCCGCCTGCAGCGCCTTCGTCGACAGTGCCGTCCACGCCTTGTCGGCCACCGGGCGGAACCGGGCGGCGTCGAGGACGCCCGCGTTGACGCCCCAGCCGATGCCGAACGCGAAGAACGCCGTGCCGCTCGTCTCCGGGCCGCCGTGGTTCCACGGGTTCAGCAGGTCCGAGTTCCAGAAGCCGTCACGGCGTTGCACCGACGCCAGCGAAGCCGCCATCTTCTTGAACACCCGCAGGTATTCCGGCCGCCGCGGGTCGGCGGCCGGGAGGACCTGCAGCACCTTCGTCAGCGCCGCCAGGGCCCAGCCGTTGCCGCGCGACCAGAACACGCCCGAGCCCTTGAACCGCTCGTCGCGGTACCACAAGCCGGTGAACTCGTTGTACAGCTTGTGTTCCGACGTCCGGAAGAGCCGGTCCATCGCGTCCAGATAGGACGGATCGTGGTCGATCAGGCTCATCCGGGCGAACGACGGCATCGCCATGTTCAGCGCGTCGACGTAGTTCCAGTAGTCCCGGTGCCCCGCCTGCACGGACGCCACTTCGTCCCGGATCCGGGTGCGGATCGAGTCGAGCGGGATCTCCGGGTGGAAGTAGGTGTACAGGTCCAGGTACGCCTCGCCGGCCGCCTGGTTGTCCGGGAAGAACGGCCGCTTCGGGTCGAGCGGCAGCTGGTAGCCGTTCGCCTGCGCCCACGGGTACGTCTTGTGGTTGGACTGGCCGGTGGTCCGGACCAGTGCCAGGTTGCCGACGTGGAACGTCGCGTTCTGCCAGTCGGCCGGGTCGGGGTTCGTCCCGTTGGCGGCCCAGTAGTCGCCCGCGGCGACCATTTCGTCCGCGACGGCGCAGGTCGCCGCGGCAGCGGCGGGGGCAGTGAACAGACCGCCCGCCAGTGCCGCGGCCGCGAGCACGCCAAAACCGCGAATTCCCGGGAAACGCATGGAAGCGTCCTCCTCATCACGTCATGGCGGCGGTCATCCGCAGGCGAGTGAAGCGCTTCCCGGTGGGCGTGTCAAGGTGCCGATGAGCGGTACGGCGCAACGGTTTCCAGCAGCCGGCGCGACGCGGCTTCGGCTCCGTCGGCGTTCTTCGCGAGCACCAGTGTCAGCACCCGGGAATGCGCGACGAGCTCCATCGGCTCGCCGTGCGCGGTCAGCGCGGCCACCACGGGAACCTGCAGCTGCGCGATCAACGCGTTCCCGGACGCGCGGATCAGCGCCGCGTGGAAGCGCGAGTCGGCTTCCCCGAACGCCGCGGCGTCGGAACGCTCGACCGCGTCCGCCATCAGCTCGTAGGCCGCGGCCATCGCCGACAGCTCGTCCGGGCGCCGGTGCCCCGCGGCCATCCGCGCCGCCTGCGGCTCGATCGCCAGCCGCAGTTCCAGCAGCTCCCGCAGGTGCTTGCGGCGGTCGGGCCCGTTGACGCGCCACGCGATGACGTCCGGGTCGATCGCGTCCCACGCGTCGGGCGGCAGCGTCCAGGTGCCGACCCGCGGGCGCGCGGTGACCATGCCCTTGGACTCCAGGACGCGCAGTGCCTCGCGCACCACCGTCCTCGACGCCGAGAACCGGCGCCCGAGCTCCTCGGGGACGAGCGGCTGCCCGTCCCCGAGGACGCCTTCGACGATGAGCCTGCCCAGTTCGTCGACGATGCGCGCGTGCAGGCTCCGTGGACCGCTCACCGCCGCCGCCCGCGCTACTCGGGCAGGCCGACGCGGCGCTCCCCGCTGCGCAGCTGCTGCAGCACGACCGCGATCACCAGCAGAGCGCCGTGGGCGACGTTCTGCCAGAACGGGTTGATGCCCAGCCCGGACATGCCGTTGTCGAGCACGCCCAGGATGATCACCGCGAGCACGGTGGAGATGATCGAGCCGCGGCCGCCCTTGAGCATCGTCCCGCCGAGCGCGGCGCCGGTGACGGCCTGCAGCTCCAGGCCTTCCGACCCGGACGTCGGCTGGCCGGAGCCGGTGCGCGCGGTGATCAGCACGCCCGCGATCGCCGCGACCACGCCGACCAGCGCGTACACGCCGATGATGTACCGGTTGATGTTGATGCCGGCCAGCCGCGCCGCGGTGTCGTTGCCGCCGATCGCGTAGACGTTGCGGCCGATGTCGGTGTACTTCAGCAGGAAGTGCAGCAGCGCCGCGACGATCAGGAACACCCAGACCAGCGACGGCAGCCCGAGCACGGACCCCTTGGCCAGGAAGATGAACAGGTCGTCGCCGCCGGTGTAACCCTGCGCCTTGCCGTCGGAGATCACCTGCGCGATGCCCTTGTAGGTGGCGAGCATCGCCAGCGTCGCGACCACCGGGTTGACCCGGCCGAAGATGATGATCATGCCGTTGACCAGGCCGCAGAGGATGCCGACGCCGACCGCGGCGAGGATGCCGACCTCGGAGTTGCCGGTCGAGGTGAACACCATCGCCGAGACGACCGAGGCGAGCCCGGCCATCGAGCCGACCGAGATGTCCAGCGCGCCCAGGATGATCACCAGGGTCTGGACCAGGGCCAGCAGTCCCATGATGGTGATCGCGCTGCCGATGAGCAGCAGGTTGTTGGTGCGGAAGAAGTTCTCGTTCAGCACGCTCAGCAGGATCACCAGCGCGATGAGCGTGATGATCAGGCTCGAGTTCTGCACGCCGATGCCGGTCAGCACCCGGCGCGCGGCGCTCGGTCGCGCGGGTGCGGCGGGGGCCGAGGTTTCCTTCGTGGGGGTGGTCATGCGCCGATCTCCTGGGCTTCTTCCACGGCTGGTTCGGTTTCGGGGATGGCGAGGGTCAGCACGGCTTCCTCGGTCGCTTCTTCGCGGCCGATCTCGCCGGCCAGCCGCCCGGCGCGCATCACGAGGATGCGGTCGGCGAGCGTCAGCACCTCGGGCAGGTCGGACGAGATGACCAGCAGCGCGATGCCTTCCGCGGCGAGACCGTCGACGATCCGGTAGATCTCGGCCTTCGCGCCGACGTCGACCCCGCGCGTCGGCTCGTCGAGGATCAGCAGCTTCGGCCGCCGCGCGAGCCACCGCGCGAGGACGGCCTTCTGCTGGTTGCCGCCGGACAGCTTCCGGACTTCCTGCTCCATCGACGGCGTCCGCACGCGGAGCTCGCGCACGTACTCCTCGACGAGCGCGCGTTCCTTCGCCCGCTTCACCACGCGGAACCGGCGAAGGCGGTCGAGGACGGCGATGGAGACGTTGTCGCGCACGGACCGCTGCATGAGCAACGCGTCCGTCTTGCGCTCTTCGGGGGCGAAACCGATGCCCGCCTTCACGGCGTCGCCCGGGTTGTGCGCGCGCAGCCGCTTGCCGTCGAGTTCCACCGTCCCGGACCGGATCGGCAGGTCGCCGACGATCGCGCGGGCCAGCTCCGAGCGCCCGGCGCCGACCAGTCCCGCGAGGCAGACGACCTCGCCCGCGCGGACCTGCAGCGAGATGCCGGTGACGTCGTCGGTCGTGACGTCGTCGAGCTTCAGGACGACGTCGCCGGTGTCCTGCGTGACGCGGCGCTCGAGGGCCGACAGGTCGCGGCCGATCATCATCCGGACCAGGCCGGGCTCGTCGGTCTCGGAGACCTGCTGGACGCCGACGAGCTTCCCGTCGCGCAGCACGGCGACGCGGTCGGCGAGCTGGAAGATCTCCTTCATCCGGTGCGAGACGTAGACGACCGCGACCCCGCTGTCGCGCAGCCGGCCGATCAGCCGGAACAGCGCCTCGACCTCGTGCTCGGACAGCGACGACGTCGGTTCGTCGAACGCGATCACCTTCGGCGGGGTGGCCGCGGTGAGCACGCGCAGGATCTCGACGAGCTGGCGCTGGGCGGCGGAGAGGGCGACGCCGAGCGTGGCCGGGTTGAGCACGCCCTCGAAGCCGTATTCGGCGAGCGCGTCGTGCGTGGCCTTCATGAGCGTGCGGCGGTTGAACACCCGGCCCTTCGCGGGGAGTTCGCCGACGAAGACGTTCTCCGCCACCGAAACGTGCGGGATGATCTCGGGTTCCTGGTAGATCACGCGGACCCCGGCGGCCATCGCCGCGCGCGGGGTGTCGAACGCGACCTCGGTGCCGTCGAGCAGGAGGCGCCCGTCGTCGGGGCCCTGGTCGCCGGAGAGGACGCGCAGCAGCGTCGACTTGCCGGCGCCGTTTTCGCCCATCAGCGCGAGGACTTCGCCGGAGCGGAACTCCAGCGAGACGTCGTCGAGTGCGGTGACCCCGGAGAAGCGCTTGCCGATGCCCTCGACGGCGAGCGCGGGTGAAGAGGAGGACATGGTCGCCCTTCGGCGGTCGAGCCCGTACCCGGCACTTTCACGTGAAAGTGCGGGGTACGGGAGTTCGGTCAGGTGCAGTTGACGCCGGCCTGCTTGTAGTTGTCCTTGTTGACGATCGTGGTCTTCGCGATCGTCTCCGCGGGCAGCTCCTTGCCGTTCTTCACCTTGTCGACGAGCACCTGGATCGCCGAGCGGCCGACCTCGGCGCCGGAGATGTAGAGCGCGGACTTGTTCCCGGTGTCCTTGCCCGCGGCCCAGTCCTTGCAGGTGAGGTACGCGCCGAGCCCGACGCCGATGATGTTGTTCGCCTGCACGCCCGAGTTGGCGAGCGCGGTCACGACACCGGTTTCGTTCTCGTCGTTGCAGCCCCACACGACCCAGTGCTTGACGCCCGGGTTGGAGCCGATCACCGCGCCGGAGCGGTTCTGCGCGTCGACGGGGGAGTTGTCGGTGCCGACGTCGATCACCTGGACGTCCGCGCCGCCCGACTTCTGGAACGCGGCCTTCGCGGCGTTGACGCGGTCGGTGCAGACGGTGAGGTCCTGCTTGTAGGCGCTGATGATCTTCGTGTCGGCGGCGGTCCAGCCGGCGGCCTTGAACAGCTTCCCGGCCTCGGTGCCGACCGAGTCGCCCATCTGGCTGCCGTTGAAGCCGACGAACGCGGCCTTCGCGCCGGTGCCGTCCTTGATGACGTCGTCGGACGCGATCAGCGGGATGCCCGCGCTCTTCGCCTTGTCGATCACCTGCGGGCCGATGGCCTGGTCGGGGACGACGATGGCGATGCCGTTGGCGCCCTGCGCGACCGCGGCGTCGAGTTCGGTGATCGCTTTGTTGGCGTCCTGGCCGAGGTTGACGACCTTGAGCTCGACGCCGAGTTCCTTGGCTTTCTCCTGGGCTCCCTGCGCCTGCTCGACGAAGTACTGCTGGTCACCCTGCTTCTGCAGGTAGTACAGCGTGATCTTGCCGTTGGCCGGTGCTTGCTGCTGCGGTGCCGCCGTGTCCTTGCCGGAGGAGCACGAGGCCATCAGGACGCCGGAAATCAAACAACAACCAACAACGCTCCAGGTGCGAGACCTGTGCGGGTATGTGGACATCGAGTGCTCCCATGGGACCGGGGACGAGTGTTGCGGCTCGGTTACCACCGAGTGACTGGTATTACAAAACACCCGTTCGTGGAGCGTCAAGGCGCAGTTAGCGGAGCGAGACCTACTCTCCGTAGTTGCATCGTGGCATTCGCGAGGGTCATTTATCGTATTTTTTCCCCGCTGGGCTGCGCGTTGTCCGGTTTTGTCCTGTGCGAATGTTCTGATCGGTGTTGTCGACTGTGGTGGGAGTTTTCGATGACCGGGATGCCCTCTCTGCCGGGTTCGCCCGGCTGGCAGGATGGCCGGACGGCGTCCCGGACGACGTCGGGAGGGGGACCGATGACGAAGCACCGCGTCGCCGCGCTCGCCGGGGTCGCCGTCCTGGTGGCCGGGTGCAGCGGCACACCGCAGCAGTCCGGCCCGGCGCCGACGCCGTTCCCGGAGACGGCGTCTTCCTCGGCCGCCGCTCCGGACGGTTCGTTCAGCGTCGTGGCGACCGGCGACGTCCTGATCCACCCGGCGCTGACCGAGCAGGCCGAGGCCGACGGCGGCGGCAAGATCGACTACCGGCCGCTGCTGGCCGGGATCAAGCCGCTGATCTCCGGCGCCGACCTCGGGATCTGCCACCTCGAGACCCCGCTGGCACCGGAAGGCGGGCCGTACAGCGGGTACCCGTCGTTCAGCGCGCCCCCGGAGATCGCGGACGCGATCAAGGACACCGGCTACGACACGTGCTCGACGTCGTCCAACCACACGATCGACCAGGGCGCCGACGGCGTCACGCGCACGCTGGACAAGCTCGACGCCGTCGGCATCAAGCACACCGGCTCGGCCCGGTCGGCGGCGGAAGCGGCGAAGCCCCTGGTCATGGACGTCAACGGCGTCAAGGTGGCGCAGGTGTCGTACGCCTTCGGGTTCAACGGCATCAAGGTCCCGGCCGGCAAACCGTGGCTGGCCAACCAGATCGACGTCGACGACGTCCTGTCGGCGGCGCGCAAGGCGCGTGAGGCGGGCGCGCAGGTCGTGATCGCGAGCCTGCACTGGGGTGTGGAGTACCAGCACGAGCCGACGGCGGAACAGCGGTCGCAGGCGAAGAAGATCCTGGCGTCGGACGACGTCGACCTGATCATCGGCCACCACGCCCACGTGGTCCAGCCGTTCGAGAAGCTCGGCGACAAGTGGGTGGCCTACGGCCTGGGCAACAGCATCGCCCGCCACTCGGAACCCCGCGGCGACACCGAAGAGGGAGCGGCGGCGCGGTTCCGCTTCGTGCGCGATGGCGAGCGGTGGAAGGTCGACAAGGCGGAGTACGTGCCGACGTTGATCAAGCTGGACAACCCGATCCGGCTGCTCGACTTGTCGACTTCGGAGAAGTCTGGGCCGGTCACGAAGGCGCTGGCGGACACGGACAAGAACATCTTGAGCCTGAAGGCGGACAAGGACGGCTTGACCCGCCCGGGCAAGTGAAGGGTGCGACCGGCGGCGCTGCTTCGGTGACTTCGCGCGCGGCTTGAGTCGAGCGCGCGGGCGGCCCGGCGCGGCCTTGCGGGTTGCCCGGCCGGGCGCGGGCGCGCTGGGACTTGGGCGCGGTCCGCGGTTTGCAGCTGTGGCCGCGCCGGGCTCGCTTTGCTTGAGCAGATGATGCGAGCGCCCGGGGAGGCCTTGCGTGGTTGCCCGCTGGGCGCGGGTGTGGCCGTGCGGAGGTAGCGGCGATGGTCGTGGGTGCGGTTCGCGGTTCGCAGGCGTAGTCTCGCCGGGCCGAGCACGCGGGCGGCCCGGCGTCGCCCAGGCAAGCCGCCCTGCCGGGTGGCCGGGCCGTCCGCAGTGGACCCTGTCGTTCGCACGTGCGGCCGCGCCGACCGCACGTGCTGCTCCGGTGGCGCGCCGATCCCTCGCGCCGAACCCCTCCGGCCCGCGGCCTCAGTGCGTGCGGGTCGTGATCAGCCGGGCCAGTGCGGCCAGTTCTGCCGCCGGGCGGGGGACCGGGTTGACCGACGCCAGCTCCCGAAGTCCCTTCGCCACCAGCGCCGCCGCCTGGGCCTGGCTCCACTGGCGGCCGCCCGCGGACTCCACCAAGGTGGCCGCGCGGGCCAGCTGCGCCTCGTCCAGGGGGTCCGTGCCTTCGTAGAGCGACGCCAGTTCCGTGCCCGCCTCCGTGCCCGAGGACAGGGCCGTCACCACCGGGAGGGACTTCTTGCGGTTCTGCAGGTCCGAGTACACCGGCTTGCCCGTCTCGGCCGGGTTGCCCCAGATGCCGAGCAGGTCGTCGACGTGCTGGAACGCCAGGCCCACCGCGGTGCCGAACGCGCCGAACCGGTCCGGTGGCCGGGTGCCGTGGAGGGCGCCCAGTTCGCAGGCCGCGCCGATCAGGGCCGCCGTCTTGCCGGTGGCCATCCGGACGCACTCCGGTGGTGTGACGTCGTCGCGCTGCTCGAAGTCCAGGTCGGCGGCCTGGCCTTCCAGCAGGGCGAGCACGCCCTGCGACAACAGCTTCGCGCCTTCGGGGGTCAGCTCCTCGAACGCCAGGCTCAGCAACGCGTCCCCGGCGAGCACCGCGGGGCCGGTGCCGAACACCGTCCACGCCGTCGCGCGGTGACGGCGGGTCGTGTCGCCGTCCATGATGTCGTCGTGCAGCAGCGAAAAGTTGTGCACGAGCTCCACCGCGACGGCCGCCGGCACGGCCTCCGCCGGGTCGCCGCCCGCGGCCTCCGCGCACAGCAGGACCAGCGCGGGCCGCAACGCCTTGCCGCCGTCCGCCGAGGACGGTTCGCCCTGGGCGTCCCACCAGCCGAAGTGGTAGCCGGCGATCCGGCGCATCACGTCCGGCAGCCGGTCCGCGGCGGTGCGCAGCGCCGGGTCGACCAGACCCTTGCTCCACGCGAGAACCTCGGCGAGGGGACGGGCCGCCGTACGTGCGTCCATGGTCGTCATGCGATCCCGACCTCGACGTCGTCGAGAATGCCCAGCGCGTCCGGGACCAGCACGGCCGCGGAGTGGTAGGCGCTGACGAGGTAGGAGGTGACCGCGCGGTCCCCGGTCCCCATCAGCCGCACGTTGATGCCCGGCTGGTACTCGTCCGGGAGTTGTTTGGGACGCAAGCCGATCACCCCCGCGTCGTCCTCCCCGGTGCGCATCGCCAGGATCGACGTCGTCCCGGTGTCGGTCACCGGAATCTTGTCGCACGGCAGGATCGGCACGCCGCGCCAGGTCTGAACCCGTTTCCCATCCAGGACAACGGTATCCGGGTAGACCCGGTGGGCGGTGCAGGCCCGCCCGAACGCGGCGATCGCGCGGGGGTGAGCGAGGAAGAACTTCGTCTTCCGCCGCCGGCACAGCAGGTCGTCCATGTCCAGCGGTGTGGGTGGCCCGCTGCGGGTGGTGATCCGGTGCTTGAGCCCGGCGTTGTGCAGCAGCCCGAAGTCGGTGTTGGTGATCAGGTCGTGTTCCTGCCGTTCCCGCAACGCTTCCACGGTCAGCCGCAGCTGCTGTTCGAGCTGGTTGTGGGGCTGGTTGTAGAGGTCGGTGACGCGGGTGTGGACGTGCAGCACGGTTTGCGCGACGGCGAGTTCGTATTCGCGGGGTGCGGGGTCGTAGTCGACGTAGGTGCCGGCCAGGCGGGGTTCCCCGTCGTGCCCGGCGGACAGGTCGATGCTGGCTTCGCCCTTGGTGTTCTGCGGTTTCCGGGGCCGTGAAGCCGCTTCGGCCACGTGGGTGCGCAGCGATTGCAGGCGGCCGTTGAGGCGGGCGTAGGTCGCGGCGGGCAGGACGAGGGCGGTGACGCGGGTGGCGGCGCGGGCGGTGAAGCCCCAGGTGGCGTCGTCGCGGGTGAGCAGGTCGGCGCCGAGGTGGTCGCCGTCGGTGGCGGTGGTGAGGGCGGTGTCGTCGCCGTAGGGGCCGGTGCGGTGGCGGGTGACTTTCCCGTGCGCGATGAGGATGAGGGTGTCGAGCGGGGTGCCTTCGGTGAGCAGGGTCGCGCCGGGTTCGTATTCGCGGTGCTCGAACGCCTCCGCCAGCGCCCCGAGTGCGGTGTCGTCGCCGAAGCCGCGCAGGAGGGCGAGTTCGGTGAGTTCGGCGGGGACGACGTGGACGCGGGTGCCGGTGGTGTAGAAGGAGAGTTTGCCGTCGCCGAGGGTGTAGGTGAGGCGGCGGTTGACGCGGTAGCTGCCGGCGGGAACGTCGACCCACGGCAGCTGCGAGAGCAGCCAGCGCGGGGTGATGCCCCGCATCTGCGGCAGTGATTTGGTGGTGGTGGCCAGGGTCCGGGCCGCGGGCACACCGAGGGACAACTGCACCGAGGGTTCGTCGGTGACCGTCACGGTCAGTGTTCCCGGCCGAGTTCGACGCTTTCCAGCACGGCCAGGGCGTCGGGGACGAGGACGGCGGCGGAGTAGTAGGCGGAGACGAGGTAGGAGATGATGGCCTGGTCGTTGATGCCCATGAACCGGACGTTGAGGCCGGGCTGGTATTCGTCGGGCAGGCCGGTCTGGTGCAGGCCGATGACGCCTTGGGCTTGTTCGCCGGTGCGCATCAGCAGGATGGAGCTGGTGCGGGTGTCGGTGACGGGGATTTTGTTGCAGGGCAGGATCGGGACGCCGCGCCAGGCGGGGACCTGGTGCCCGGCGAGGTCGACGGAGTCGGGGTAGATGCCGGCTTTGGTGCATTCGCGGCCGAACGCGGCGATGGTGGTGGGGTGGGCGAGGAAGAAGCCGGGGTCTTTCCAGACGAGGGTGAGCAGTTCGTCGAGGTCATCAGGGGTGGGTGGGCCGGTGCGGGTGGGGATGCGCTGGGCGAAGTCGGCGTTGTGCAGGAGCCCGAAGTCGGTGTTGTTGACCAGTTCGTGTTCCTGGCGTTCGCGCAGGGCTTCGACGGTGAGGCGGAGTTGTTGTTCGATCTGGTTGTGGGGCTGGTTGTAGAGGTCGGCGACGCGGGAGTGCACGCGCAGGACGGTCTGGGCGACGGAGAGTTCGTATTCCCGCGGTTGGGTGTCGTAGTCGACGAAGGTGCCGGGGAGCTGGGGTTCGCCGTCGTGGCCGGAGGCGAGGGAGATCTCGGCTTCGCCGTGGTCGTTGCTGGCTGCGGAGCCGCGGGCCTGGTAGGCGTTGAGGTGGGTTTGGAGGGTGTCGGCGCGGGCGAGGACGTCGTCGAAGGCTGAGCGGGGGAGGGTGAGGACGGTGCAGGCGGTGACGGCTTTGGCGGTGAATTCCCAGATGCCGTCGGTGCGGGTGAGGGTGGTTTCGCCGAAGTGGTCGCCGTCGGCGAGGGTGGCGAGGGTGGTGTGGTCGCCGTAGGCGCCGGTGCCGATTTTGGTGATTTTGCCGTGGGCGATGAGGAAGACCTGGTCGGCGGGGGAGCCGAATTCGACGAGGGCGTCGCCGGGTTCGTAGTGGTGCTGGGTGAAGCGGGCGGCGAGTTCGGTGAGGACGTCTTCGTCGTCGTAGCCGCGCAGGGGGGCGAGTTCGCCGAGTTCGGGGGGGATGACGCGGACGGTGGCGCCGGTGGTGGTGAAGGTGACGCGGCCGTCGCCGACGGAGTAGGAGAGGCGGCGGTTGACGCGGTAGGAGCCGGCGGCGACGTCGGTCCAGGGGAGGGCTTTGAGGAGCCAGCGGGTGGAGATGCCTTGCATCTGGGGGACGGATTTGGTTGTGGTGGCCAGTGTGCGGGCGGCGGCCCGGCCGAGGCTCAGTGGTGCCTGTTCGGATTCCACCGGGTCGGTGACAGTCACAGCGAAAACCACCCATCCATTCGCGTCGGAGCGAAATTCGCACGGTCAAGCGAAAGTCGCGAAATCAACATAGCAACGGCGCGCCACCGCACAATGCCACGATCGGGTCACCGGGGTCGATTGACGTGGTCCGCTCCGCCATTCCGGACACCCGGCGGCGGGGGCTCGGTCACCCGGGGTGCTTGGCCGTCACCCGGTCGGGAAGTGCCCAGCTCATAAGGGGAACAGCTGGTTGCCGCGCGAAGCGACAACCACCGTCCGCGGGCCGGGAACTGGGCCGAACCGGCGAAAACGGCGGCCCGGGTGCGGCCACCCGGATGAATCGAACAATGTACGGTTGTCCGGCCGGAAACGGGTGACTAGCTTGGGCGATTCCGGTGGTGGAAACCCCGGTGGGGAAAGGACGTGGATGAACATCTTCGTGACCGGTGCGCTCTGGGTGGCCGGTGCGGCCTTGGTCGGAGGCCTGATCGCCTACCTGGTCCGCCGGTTCGGCTGGGACGAAGGCCGGCCCGACAACAACGACGCGGCGGGCCAGGTGTTCACCATCGTCGGCGGGCTGCACGCGGTGCTGGTCGCGTTCGTGCTCATCTCCCTGTTCGACTCGGTCGGCTCCGCGAGCCAGGACGCGCAGACCGAGGCCGACAGCCTGGTCGCGGCCACCTGGGCGGCCGACGCGCTCCCCGCCGAGACGAAGGACCGGGTGCACGAGCTCGCCGTGGCCTACGCGCGCACGGTCGAGGAGCAGGAGTGGCCGCGCCTGGCCGACGGCGGCGCGATCCCCACGACCGGCTGGACGCAGCTCGACCAGATGCGGCAGGCGGTCGCGGCCGCCGAGGTCGACGGCGACTGGGAGATCGACCGCAAGACCGAGGCGAGCAACCAGCTCTGGTCGGTCTACCAGGCCCGCCAGCAGCGGCTGGCCAACTCCGGCGGCGGCGGGGTCGGCGCGGTCGTCTGGTTCGCGCTGATCCTCGGCAGCCTGATCACCGCGATCCTGCTGCCCAACCTCTTCGGCGGCACCCGGCTGGCCGCGCACATCATCATCGTGTCCACCCTGGCCGGCACGATCACGTTGCTGCTCTTCGCGATCCACGAACTGCAGAACCCGTTCAGCGGCGGGGCGAAGGTGCCGCCGGAGGCGTTCACGACGGCGCTGGACCGGCTGGTTTGACCGGCCCGCGCGCCCGCTGGGCGGCGATGCTCGGCGTCGCCGCGGCGGTCTCGGCGCTGCTGGCGGCGACGGGCTGGCTCACGCCGTCCCGGCAGCCGGCGGCCCAGGCGCCGGACCGCTGCACCATCCTGCAGGCGGAGAACGAACGCGGCGGCGCCCCGACGACGTTGCGGCTGCTGGAACTGCCCGGTGGCGCCACGAAACGCCTTACCCAGGCGGGGTTCTGGATCAACGCGATGGGCTACTCCGCCGCGCAGGGCGTCGTCTACGGCGTCGCCGACGGCACCCGCCGCGGCCGCTACGACCACGGCGCGCACGCGGTCCGGATCGACGGCCAGGGCACCGTCACGGACCTGGGCGTGATCGGCCGCGCGGGCGCGACGCGTCCGGTGTGGAGCCTGGTCACCGGCGCCACCGCCGGTGCGATCGCCGGGAACCGCTGGTACGTCCGGCAGGACAGCGATCTGTACACAGTGGACATCAGCCCGGCGACCCAGGACTACCTGCGGGTGGTGCACCGGACGGCGCTGCGCCCGGTGTCGCTGGCCGTGGGTGTCGACGACTTCGCCTACGACCCGGTGGACGGGCTGCTCTACGGCATCTCGACGACGTCGCGCGGCGGCGGCTCGGTCGTCACGCTCGACCCGGCGACCGGGAAGGTGGCGCCGGTGCCCGGACTGCGGTTCCCCCAGGGCGGCGCGTACGGGTCGGTCGTGCTCGGGCCCGGCGCGATCTACGCGACGGCCAACCGCGACGGGCACCGCAGCGTCACCTACCGGCTGCCGCGCGACGGCTCGGGCCCGGCGGTCGAGGTCGCGACCGGGCCGGTGCTGGTGAGCGGCGACGCGGCCGGCTGCTTGACCGAAGCGCCACCGCCTCCGCCTCCGCCCCCGCCGCCCCCGCCGCCCCCGTCGACCTCGGCTTCCGAGCCGCCCCCGCCCCCGCCGCCGCCGCCGGCGTCGACGACACCGTCCCCGACGCCGACCACCCCGGCGCCGGAACCGCCGCCGCCGTCCCAGCCGCCACCGGTGGAACAACCCGCCGCCCCGGTTCCGACGCCGACCCCCACCCCGGTCCCGGTCGTCCAGGCCCGGGCGTCGACCCCGGCCCCGGCTCCGCCCCCGACGTCGTCACCGCACGCGCGGCCGACGGAGAAGCCGGAGCCGGTGGTCGAGGACACCGGGCGGCGGACCCAGGAGAAACGCCGCTGGGGACTGACCGCCCTGATCCTGGTGCTCGGCGGCGGAGCGGCGGCCGCGCACGGCCGGCGGCACCGTTAACGCCACGGCCTTCTCGAAGACGGCCGTTGTCCACTTCGGCCGCACAGACTCCTCCTCCGGCGCGATCCACGCGCCGGAGGAGGAGAAACCGGATGAAGCGGGTACGAATCGCCCTGGTGGCCGGGGTCTTGGCGCTGCCGCTCGTGGCGGCGGACCGGCCGCGGCCCACGACCACGGCCCGCGGGCGAAGGACGACCACTACCGCGTTCGCGCGGGGCAGCCGCTGCGGGGCGGGGTGCTCGGCAACGACCGGTCCGCCACGGCGGTGGTGCGGCACACGCCGGCCGCGCACGGCACGGTGTCGATCGGCGCCGACGGGACTTTCCGCTACACCCCGGCGCCCGGCTTCACCGGCCGGGATTCCTTCACCTACACCGTTTCCGACGCGGTGAAGCTCTACCCGACAGCCCTGCCGCCGCTGGCGACGATCGGCGGCGTCGAGATCAAGGGCGGCGCCTACGGCTCGGCGCTGACCCCGGTGCCCGGCTCCCGGGACGAGTTCTACGGCCTGACCGACCGCGGCCCCAACGTCGACGCGCCCGGCGGCGGCAAGATCGAGCCGCTGCCCGCGTTCACGCCCGCGATCGGCAAGTTCCGGCTACGCGCCGGGAAAGCCGTGCTGGAGCGGACGATCCCGCTGCGCGCCGCGGACGGCACGCCGTACAACGGCCAGGTCAGCCCGCTCGCCGACACGGGCGAGACCATCGTCGACCTCGCCGGGAACACCCTCCCGAAGTCGGCGGACGGCTACGACTCCGAAGGCCTCGCCATCCAGCGCGACGGCACGTTCTGGGTGTCCGACGAGTACGGCCCGTTCCTCACGCACTTCGGCCGCGACGGCCGCGCGCTCGAACGCCTTTCGCCGTACGACGGTTCGCTGCCGGGCGAGCTGAAGTACCGCGTCCCGAACAAGGGCATGGAAGGCCTCGCGCTCACCCCGGACGGCCGGACGCTGGTCGGCGTCATGCAGTCGGCGCTGCAGCAGCCGGACCTGACGAAGAAGCCGGGCAACGTGACCACGCTGCGGATCGTCACCGTCGACCTGCGGACCCGCGCCACGCACGAGTACCTCTACCTGCTCGACGACCCGGACACGACGGGCACCGCGGTCAGCGAGATCACCGCGCTGTCGGCGACGCGGTTCCTGGTGGACGAGCGCGACGGCAAGCCCGAGCCGGGTGCCTTCAAGAAGTTGTACGAGATCGACCTGACCGGCGCCACCGACGTCGGCCCGCGCGCCGCGGGCTACGACGCCGTCAAGGGCGGGGTGCTCGTCGGCGGCAAGAGCATCGACGCCTACGTCGGCAAGGACACCACGGCCCAGGCGACCGCCGACCTGGCCGCGGCCGGCCTCAAGCCGGTGGCCAAGAAGCTGTACCTGGACCTCGGCGCACTGGTGACCGGCCTGGACCCGAGCGGCGGCTTCTTCGGGCACGACAAGGTCGAGGGCGTCGCGACGACCGACGGCGGCCGCACCGTCGTGATCAGCAACGACAACGACTTCGGCATCGACGGCGTGACGAACGCGGCCCCGCCGTACGCGCTGCACCCGAAGACGCTGCCCGACGGCCGCCAGGACGACGGCGAGTACCTGGCCGTCGACACGACGAGGCTCCCGGCGGCCACCAGCACCGCGACGGTCACGATCGACGTGCGCTAGTACTTGAACTGGTCGACGTTGTCGGCGGTGATGAGCAGCGGATCGCCCAGCAGGACGGTCTTCGACGGCGCGTCGAACCGCACCGCCGGCAACTCCAGGCTCACCTTGTTGACGGTCTGGAGCGGCTTGCCGTCGGCGACCTGCTTCGCCGTCCACGCGGTGAGGTAGCCGAGCGACTCGACGTTCCACAGCACCGACTGCGAGCAGGAACCGTCGAGCAGGAACGGCTTGATCGCCTGCGGCGTCCCGACGCCGACGGTGAACACCTGGCCGATCTTCTCCGTGTCGCGCACCGCCTTCGCGACGCCCGGCGCCGACGTCGTGCACTCGCCGATCAGCCCGGTCAGGCCGGGGTGGCGGGCCATCAGCTCCTTGGCGAGGTTCGTCGCGGTGTCCTGGTCCTCGCCCGCGTACACGGTCTCGACGAGCTGGGCCTTCGGGTACTGCGTGGCCGCGTAGTCCTTCTGGACCGAGATCCACGTGTTGAGGTTGGCCGCGGCCGGGCCGCAGGAGACGATCGCGTACTGGCCGGTGCCGCCGGTCTTCTTCATCAGCGCGTCGACGAGCGCGGTGCCGATGCCCTTGGCGGTGGCCTGGTTGACGAACACCTCACGCTGCGTGCCCGGCGCGTCGGTGTCCGAGGTCAGCACGTGGATGCCCTTCGCCCTGGCCTCGCCGATCACCTGGGCGAGCGCGGCCGGGTCGTTGGGCGCCACGGCGATGACGTCGACCTTCTTCGCGATCAGCTCACGCAGGATGCTCACCTGGGCGGCCGGGTCGACGCTGCCCGGCGCGGTCGTGGACCACGTCACGCCCAGCTGCTTCGCCGCTTCCTGCCCGCCGGTGTCCATCGCTTCGAAGTACGGGATGCCGCCGATCTTCGGGACGAACGCGATCCGGGTCGGGGCCGGTGCGGGCGCGCTGCCCAGCTGGTCCGAGCAGCCCCCGAGCGCGAGCACCGCTCCCAGCGCCAGCGTCGCGACCAGCCGGAAGGTCTTCGTCGGCCCTCGCATCCCACCCATTCCTCACGACTTTCGGACGGTCTGCGCACGGTGGAGACCAAGGGCGAACGGTAGGGCCCCGGGTAACGGAGGTCAACGGGATGTGCGCAAAGGGTTACGGAAGTGAGTTCTGCTCCGGGGCGGACCGGCGGAAGATCGCCTGGCCGGCGGTATCGGCTACGCTGGGCGACGATGGCCCGTCCTTCCGTGCCCGCCCGCTGGCTCCTGCTGGCCGCCTTGGCGTTCGCCGTGGTGGCGATGCACCACGTCCCGGCGGCCCACGAGCCGGTCGCGATGACGGCGGCGACGTCGATGACGGCGGACCGCCACGCCGGAACCCCGGCGCCGGACCACGACGGCGGGCACTCCCCGCTCCACGACTGCCTCGCCGTGCTGACGGCGGTGGCGCTGCTGCTGCTCGCGGTGCTGCTGCTGCGGTACCGCTCCGCCGCCGTGGTGGTGGTCCGTCGGGTGCCGGGGGTGCCGTGGACCGCGCGCCCGCCGCCGGGCACCCGGGCCGGCCGGACCCTCCTCGCCGCTCACTGCGTTTTGCGGATCTGATCGGCGCGGCTTCGCCGTGCCCTTTTCCGTCAACTCAGTGAGGTAGGAAATGACCAGGAAGTTCCTGGCGGGCTTGCTGCTGCCCGCGCTCGTCCTGACCGGCTGCTCGACGCCGGTCACCCACAACGACGCGGACATCGCGTTCGCGCAGCAGATGATCCCGCACCACGAACAAGCCGTGCGGATGGCGGAGCCGGTGCCGCAGCACACCGGCAACCCGCAGGTGATCGCCCTCGCCGACGGCATCGCCAAAGCCCAGCAGCCGGAGATCGACCAGCTCGAGACGTGGCTGGGCGAGTGGGGTGCGTCGTCGATGCCGGGCATGGACCACGGTGCCATGCCGGGGATGGGGGAACTCGACACCCTCCGCGACGCGGCTTACGACCGGAAGTGGCTGCAGCTGATGGTCGAGCACCACCGCGGTGCGATCGACATGGCCCGCACCGAGCTCGCGCAGGGTGCCGACGGTGACGCGAAGGCGATGGCCCAGCGGATCGTCGACACCCAGCAGTCCGAGGTGGACCGGATGACCACCCTGCTCGGCTGACCCCAAGCGCCCCAATGTGGCGTTCGGTGCGTCCAGCGCACCGAACGCCACATTGGGTGCGTCCAGCGCGCCCAACGCCACATTGGGTGCGTCCAGCGCACCGAACGCCACATTGGGTGCGTCCAGCGCACCCAACGCCACATTGGGGTGCTCTGGCGGTGTGACGCGCGGAACGTGCGCTTGGTACCCCCCAGGGGTATAGTTACCGGCATGAACGAACAGCACGGGGCTTCGTGGGCGACGGCGATCCAGGCGACTCTGCACTGCCTGACCGGCTGCGCCATCGGTGAGGTGCTCGGCATGGTCCTGGGTACGGCGTTCGGCCTGCACAACGCGGCGACCGTCGTGCTGTCGATCGCGCTGGCCTTCGTCTTCGGCTACGGACTGACCATGCGGGGCGTCCTGAAGTCGGGGATGAACCTGCAGGCGGCGTTCAAGGTCGCGCTGGCCGCGGACACCGTGTCGATCGCCGTCATGGAACTGATCGACAACACCGTCGTGGTGGCGATTCCGGGGGCGATGGACGCGGGGCTGGCCAGCTTCCTGTTCTGGCTGGCCTTGGCGCTGTCGCTGGCGGTCGCGTTCGTCGTCACGGTGCCGGTGAACAAGTGGATGATCGGGCGCGGGCTCGGCCACGCCAAGGTGCACGCGCACCACCAGCACTGAAAAGCGCGTCCGGGGAGGTGGCGGCCTCCCCGGACGCCGCTACACGCTCGACAGGTCGACCGCGCGGTCGACCTTCCGCCGGTCCAGCACCCGCAGGATGCCTTCCAGCAGGTAGTAGTCGGCGTAGGGGAGGGACACCTCGACGCCGTCCTCGGCCGGGCGGTTGCGGGTGCAGCGGGCGACGCTCGCCTCGGCGCGGGCGGACTTCGTCGTCAGGCACGTCCGCGACACCGCCGTCAGGATCCGCAGCGCGCTTTCCCGGTACTGCGGGCGGTGCGTGAGCTCGGCCAGGTCCAGCAGGCCGCACGCCATGATCACGCCGGCGGAGGCGTCCTTGACGTCGTCGGGGGCCTGCGGGGCCAGGTAGTCCCACACCGGCACGTGGTCGGCGGTCAGCCGGGACAGCGCGTAGTCCGCGAGGCGGCGGGCCGTGGCCAGGAACTCCGCGTCGCCGGTGCGCCGGTGGATCGTGGTGAAGCCGTAGACCCCCCACGCCTGCCCGCGCGACCAGCACGACGCGGGGCTGTAGCCCTGCACGGTGTTCGGTCCGATCGGCGCGCCGGTGACCGGGTCGAAGTCGAAGACGTGCGGGGTCGAGCCGTCGGGGCGCGGGAAGTTCCGCTGCGCGGTCTTGGCGTGCGCGATCGCGATGTCGAGGTAGCGCGGGTCCCCGGTCTGCCGGCTCGCGAACGCCAGCAGGTCCAGGTTCATCATCGTGTCCATGATGACGCGGCCCGCGTTGTTCGGGTCGGTGAGCGCGCCCCAGGCGCGGATGAACTTCCCGGCCGGGTTGTAGCGCTTGATGAGCGACGACGCGGCCTGGATCGCGCCCGCGCGCCACTTCTCGTCGCCGGTGAGCCGCCACGCGGTCACCCAGGACGGGTAGAAGAGGAAACCGAGGTCGTGCGTGCCGGTGTCGTTCTGGCGCGGGGCGAGTTTCTCCGCGGACGCCAGCGCGAGGGTCTTGAATTGTTCCTCGCCGCTGTGCAGCCAGGCCAGCCACAACTGGCCGGGCCAGAATCCGCCGACCCAGTCGCCATTCTGCGAATAGGTCCATTTCTCGAACTTCGTGCCGACCGGGAACGCGGTGACGCCGGGGGCCACCGCGCGCAGCTTGGCCACCGCGTAATCGGCCGCCTGGCGGAGCGTCCGGTTCACCGTGGCCTGGTCGGAAGCTTCGGTCGTGGCAGCGAAAGCAGAGGTCGGACTGCTCGCGGCCACCGCGGCACCGGCCGCGGTGGTCAGCAGGGTTCTCCGGGAAACGCTCACAGGGGACCGCCATTCCGTGTGGGGAAAGTGCCCGGAATTTTTGCACGGGCACCCAGCCGTTGTACACCCGGCGGACCGGCATTCATGGTTGTGAATTGATGTCCCGGTGAGCGGAATGGCGGAGAAAAGGGCGAAGGCCCGGTGGGGGACACCGGGCCTTCGCTGTTATCGCGGGGGTGAGGGCAGTCAACCACGCGATGATCGAGGCTCGCTCGAGCCGCCGGTCAGCACTTCGGCGCCACCGGGAGGTCGGAGCCGGTCTGCAGGTAGGTGTCCGACACGTAGTGGCCGGGGCCGATGCGGTCCCAGATGTTGCTGGTGCCGAACTTGCCGGTGACGGTGTCGCCCTCGACGTAGCACTCGATGTTCACCTTGGCGTAGTTCGCCGCGAGGCCCTTGATGGCGGCCGAGGTGCTCGCGCTCGCCCGGACGTTCATCGGGTCGCCCGCGGTGCTGACCACGCCGGTCGGGCCGGAGCCGGTCCACAGGTAGGTGACGTTCACGTTGCCGTTGTCGGACATGCCGAGCCCGTCCCAGAAGACGCCGTCGGCGAGGTCGATGCCGGCCGGGTTCGCCACCTTGTAGCCGAGGCCGCTCTTGCCGCCGTTGTACCCGTTGTAGTACGCGGCGTACGCCTCGGGCTGGCCCTGCGGCAGGTCCTTGAACTTGGTCCGGACCGACGCCGGGTTCCAGTAGTCGTCCTGCTCGTTCCACGGGCCGATGTCCCACACCGGCGCGTACTCGCACTTGCTGCCGTCGGTGCGGCAGACGCGCACGGAGTAGGTGCCGGATCCCTTGCCGGACAAGCCCTTCCCGGACGGCAGCGCGACGAAGTGGTCGCGGCTGGTGATGACGTGGCCGTTCGCGGTCGTGCCGCCGATCAGGCCCTCGCGGGTGCCGTAGACCTTGTACGTCAGCGCGGCGGTTTCGGCCAGCGCGTTGACCTGCGGGGCGTTGTCGGCGCTGAGCTTCACGCTCTTCACCGAGGGCCGCACGCCGTCGGTGGTGCTGTGCAGGCTGATGCGTACCTGCACGGAGCTGACGGCGGTCTTCAGCGTGGTGCCCGCGGGCGTCCACTCGGTCCAGTCGTTCACGCCGGTCCGGCCGCGGACGTCGACGTCGATCGACGTGCCCTTCGGCGTGTCGGCGGTCAGCTCCGCGCTGACGCGGTTGGCGGCCGCGCCGAGCGCGTGCTCGGCGGTGGTGAGACTGCCTTCGCTGCCGGCGAAGACGCGGGCGGTTCTGTGCCACGCGGCGTCGGCCAGCGTCAGCGTTCCGCCGGCGGCGGCGACGTTGACGTCATCGGTGTCCACAGTGGACACATCAGCGGTCCAGCTCGCGCCGTCGGCCTTCGTGGCGGCCTGGGCGGGGGCTCCGGCCAGCGCCGTCACCGCCCCCGCGGCCAGAACCGCCGCGGTCACGCGGCCGGCCTTCCTGATCCGGATCATCCCCGGTTCTCCCTTCGCACCTGTTCACTCGAACGTGGCGAAAGACTGGCGGGACGGCGTACATGATCCGTACAAGCAGGATGTGCGTCAGGCCGAAACGATGTGCGGGGGTTCGGCGGGAGCCGCGGCGGTCGGGGCGGGGCGGGACGAGGACAGCTCGCGCCAGATCGCCAGCGCGCGGTCCGAGTAGTCCCGCGACCGCTCCGGCTGCGAAAGCGCCCGGTGCAGCTCGCCGAGCAGCTGCGAAACCTCCGCCTCCGACCGTCGGTCGCCGTTGCGGCGGTGCACCGACAGCGAATTCACCAGCAGCAGCTGCGCGTGCGCGAAGTCCCCGCTGTGCAGGCACAGCTCGCCCAGGTTCTGGTTGGCGTACCCGACGCAGTGGTCGTCGCCGAGGTCGGTGAAGATCGCGATCGCGCGGTCGACGTGCTCGCGGGCCGCCGCCAGGTTGCCCTGGTGCTGGAACAGCAGGCCCAGGCGCTTGAACGCGTGCGCCTCGCGGTGCCGGTCGCCGATCGCCGCCGACAGCTCGAGGGCGTCGGTGAACCAGCGCTTCGCCGCCGCGTAGCAGCCTCGGGACATCCAGACCGCGCCCGCGCCGATGCGGGCCACCGCTTCGCCGTGCGGGTCGTCCGCCTCCGCGAACAGCTTCAGCGCCTCGTGGCAGTGGTCGAGCGCGCGGTCGTCCTCGCCCTCGATGCGCAGGATCGTGGCGAGCCCGGTCAGCGCGATGCCGACGCCTTGCGCGTCGCCGACCCGCTCGAACAACGCCCGGGACTCCTCGAACGCCACCCGCGAACCGGCGTATTCGTCCTGGTAGAGCAGGTACTGCCCGAGGTTGCGCTGGACGATCGCCTCCGCGCGCAGCGAGCCCGTCCGGCGGGCCGCGGCCAGGGCGACCAGGTGCGTGCTGTGCCAGTCGTCCTGGTGGCCGCGCAGGTCGAAGTACGGCGTCAGCGCCGACGCCAGCTGCCAGGCCAGGTCGTCGAAGCCGTTCTCCGCGGCCAGGGAAACCGCCGCGACGCTGGTGTGGCGTTCGGCCGCGAACCACGCCGCCGGGTCGTCGGGCAGGACGTCCGCGGGCACCGCCGGGCGCGGGAGCTCGTCGTCGCAGTACATGCCGAAGAAGTGCAGCGGCATCCGGCGCGCGGCCTCCAAAGCCAGCGCCAGGTAGCCGGACAGGACCCGGCGCAGCGACGCACGCGTCTTCGCCACGTCGCTCTGCTCCGCCAGCTCGACGGCGTACACGCGCAGCAGGTCGTGGAGCCGGTACCGCGGCTGCCCCGCCGAATCGGACCCGACCAGCTCGACGAGGTGGCCGTCGACCAGCACGTCCAGCACGTCCTCGGCCTCGCCGCGGCCCAGCACGGCCGCGACCGCCCACGCCGGGAACTGCACCGGCCCGAGCAGCCCGAGCCCGCGGAACGCGGTGGCCGCCGACATCGGCAGCAGGTCGTAGGACAGCGTCACGCTCGCCCGGACGGCGAGGTCGCCGACGCGCAGTTCGTCGAGCCGCCGGCGCTCGTCGCGCAGCCGGTCGGCCAGCAGCCGCAACGTCCAGCCCGGCCGGTGCGTGAGCTTCGCGCCGGCCACCCGGATCGCCAGCGGCAGGTGCCCGCACTGGCGCAGGATCGCCGCCGCGCTTTCCGGCTCGGCGGCCACCCGCGCGGCGCCGACGATGCCCTGCAACAGCCGCGCGGCCTCGGCCTCGGGCAGCAGGTCGACGTCGACCGCCTGCGCGCCGGCCAGCCCGGGCAGCCGGATCCGGCTGGTCACCAGCACCGCGCACGCGCCGGCCCCGGGCAGCAGCGGCCGCACCTGGGCGGCGCTCCCGGCGTCGTCGAGCACGATGCACATCCGCCGCCCGGCCAGCCGCGACCGCAGCAGCGCCGACCGCTCGGCCGGTTCCCGCGGCAGGCCCGCGTCGGGGACGCCGAGCGCGTGCAGCAGTTCGGCGAGCACGCCCATCGGCGCCCGCGGCGACGACGACGTACCGGCCAAGTCGACGTGCAGCTGGCCGTCGGCGAACTCCTCGCGGGCCGCGTGCGCGACCCGGACGGCGACCGCGGACTTCCCGACCCCGGGCGCGCCCGAAAGCACGATCACGGCGGGGGCACCGGAGTCCGCCCGTTCCCGCATCAGGGCGGTGACTTCGCGGATCACGTCGTCGCGGCCGGTGAAGTCGGGCAGGTCGAGCGGCAGCTGGCAGACCGGGGCGACGTCGGCGGGGCGCGGGGCGACGACGCTCTCGGGCACCAGCGTCGCGCGCAGCTCGCGCAGCCGTGCGCCCGGTTCGGCGCCGAGCTCTTCGCGCAGGACGCGCTCGGCCGACTCGTACGCTTCGATCGCGTCCGCGGTCCGGCCTCCGGCCCGCAGCGCGACGATCAGCTGCGCCCAGAGCTCTTCGCGCAGCGGGTGCTCGGTGACCAGGCCCCGCAGCTCGGCGACGGCCTCGCCGCAGCGGCCGAGGCCGATCCGCGCGCGCAGGCGCTGTTCCTGCACCGAAAGCCGGAGTTCGGCGAGCCGGGCGACGGTCGCGCCCCAGCTGTGGTCGTGCGGGAGTCCTTCGAGGACTTCGCCGCGCCACAGCGCGTCGGCCCGGTCGAGGAGTTTGAGAGCGCTCTCGGCGCGGTCGTGATCGAGCTCCTCCTGCGCTTCGCCCGCCAACGCGGCGAAGGCGAGGTGGTCCAGTTCGGCCGGGGACGCCGTCAGCAGGTAGCCGGACGCCCGGCTGCTGATCCGCTCGCCGAGGCCGGGGTCGATTTCGGCGAAGCGTCTTCGCAGCGAATGGACGTACGTGCGGATGTTCGCCGCCGCCGACCGGGGCGCCGATTCCGGCCACAGCACCTCGACCAGCACGTCGGTGGACACGACGACGTTCGGTTGCAGCGCCAGCGCGGCCAGCAGCAGCCGGGGCTTCGGCCCGCCCAGCGCGATCACCCGCCCGGCGGCGGTGACCTCCAGCGGGCCGAGGACGCGGATGGTCAGCGAGGTGGTCTCAACCTGCCCGATGAGTTCCCCCATGACCGGATGCTATGACCGCTCCGACCTCGGGCGATAGATCCATTCGGAGTGTCTGTGCGCGCGCGTGCGCGCGAGACCGGGCTTTGTACGAGACGTGTACGGGCCGCGGTCACGCTCCCGCCATGAAGCGTTTGAACCTCCGGCGTATCGCCGGACTCGGGGTGATCGTGGCGGCGGTCGGCGCGCTCGCGGTCGGTGGCGCGCTCGAGGCGTCCGCCGCGGCGAGCGGGACCGTGAAGACCGCCGGTGACCCGCTCAACGTCCGCCGGGCGCCGACCGCGAGCGCCACGGCCGTCAAGACCGTCGCGAACGGCGCGACCGTCGCCATCGACTGCCAGGTCACCGGGTCCTCGGTGACCGGGACCTACGGCACCAGCACGCTCTGGGACTACGTGCCCGCCCTCGGCGGGTACATCTCGGACACCTACGTCTACACCGGTTCGGACACGCGGATCGCGCCGGACTGCGGGGTCGGCACGGGCAGCGCCCAGTGCGCCGACGCCTGCGCCGGCGAGGGGCAGTACCGCTCGTCCGACTCGCACTTCCTGGTCTACGACACGAACGCCGACGGCTACTCGGCCGTGGTCGCCTACTGGCTCAAGGGCGGCGCCGGGCCGTTCTACGTCTGGAACTCCGGTGGCGAGGGCACGAAGGTCGACAAGGCCGTCTCCGTCCCGCACGGCGGCTGGGTCTTCTACAAGGTCTGCGTCGCCAACTACACGACCGGCAAGCCGGACCTGAAGTCCTGCAGCGACGGCCTCACCGACTTCGCGGCCTGACCGCGTCCACCTCGAGAGAAAGGGCTTTCCACCATGGGTCAGGTCAACCGGCGCAAGGTGCTCCTCGGCGGGCTCGCCGCGGTCACCGCCACCGCGGCTTCGGCGGCGCTGCCGTCGTGGGCGAACGCCCGCACCACGGCCGCCGCCCCCACCATCCACGACCCCTTCCAGCTCGGCGTCGCCTCCGGCGATCCGCTCCCCGACAGCGTGGTGCTGTGGACGAGACTCGCGCCGGCCCCGCTCAACCCGGACGGCTTCGGCGGCATGCCCGACGCCACCTACGCGGTGCAGTGGGAAATCGCGAACGACGAGGCGTTCACCTCGATCGTGCAGAGCGGGTCCGCGGACGCCGTCCGCGCGGCCGCGCACAGCGTCCACATCGAACCCGTCGGCCTGCAGCCGGCGCGGGAGTACTTCTACCGCTTCAAGACCGGCGGCTACATCTCGCCGGTCGGCCGCACGCGCACCGCGCCCGCCGCCGGGGCCGCGGTCAACCAGCTCAAGTACTGCTTCAGCTCCTGCCAGCACTGGGAGGAGGGCTACTACCACGCGTACAAGGGGATCGTGGCCGACGACCCGGACCTGGTGCTGTTCCTCGGCGACTACATCTACGAGAAGAAGTCGGGCCGCGCCGCCGCGGAACGCAACCCGCGCAGCCTGGCCTTCACCGAGGACGTGACGACGCTCGCGCAGTACCGCGCCCGCCACGCCCAGCACAAGACCGACGCCGACCTGCAGGCCGCGCACGCCATCGCGCCGTGGATCGTGGTGTTCGACGACCACGAGGTGATGAACAACTGGAACGGCACCACGTCGCCGGCGTCGGCCACGCGCAAGGCCAACGGTTTCCAGGCCTTTTACGAGAACACCCCGATCCGCTCGACGGCCAAGCCGAACGGCTCGTCGATCCAGCTGTACCGCCAGTTCGTCTGGGGCAACCTCGCCCGGTTCCACATGCTCGACACGCGCCAGTACCGCAGCGCGCAGGTGGCCGACCCGTCGGGTGACACGGGCCCGGCGTGCACGGACATGCGCAGCACCTCGCGCAGCATCCTCGGCAGCACCGAGGAAGCGTGGCTGCTCAAGCAGTTCGAGTCGCACCCGACGACCTGGGACTTCCTCGGCCAGCAGGTCTTCTTCGCCACGCGGGACGGCGACGGCAACAAGGCCACCTGCGAGAGCCCCGACTCCTGGCAGGGCTACGAGGCCTCCCGCAACCGGATCCAGCAGGGCTGGGTCGACCGGAAGGTCGCCAACCCGGTCGTGCTCACCGGCGACGTCCACCGGCACTGGGCCGCCGACCTGCGCCTGGACTACTTCGACCACAGCGACCCGGTCATCGGCTCCGAGCTGGTCACGACGTCGGTCACGAGCAACAGCGACACCGCGACGGCGCCCAGCGCGACCTGGTACGCGAACAACCCGCACGTCAAGTACTGCAAGGGCGAGCGCGGCTACGTCCGCGTCACGACGACCCCCACGCAGACGCGAGCGGATTTCATGACCACGTCGGACACCAGCGTCTACGACCCGGCCGCGGTCGTGATCAAGAACGACCGCAGCTACGTAGTGCAAGCGGGCAAGCCCGGCCTCCAGCAGGTGTGACCCCAGAGCGCTACGCTGCGTGATGTGAACGACGAACTGGGTCTGCGTGAGCGCAAGAAGCTGCGCACGCGGACGGCGATCTCGGCGGCGGCGATCCGGCTCTTCCTGGAGCGCGGGTTCGACGCCGTCGGGGTCGCCGAAGTGGCGAGCGCGGCCGAGGTGTCCAAGCGGACGCTCTTCGCCTACTTCCCGACCAAAGAGGACCTGGTGCTGCACCGGTTCGCCGACCACGAGACCGACGCGGCGGACGTCGTCCGCGCGCGCCGGCCCGGCCAGGGCCCGCTCGAAGCGCTGCGGGAGGCGTTCCTGCGCGGGCTCGACGAGCGCGAACCGGTGACCGGGCTGTGCGACGAGCCCAGCGTGCTCGCGGTGTTCCGGCTGGTCACGAGCACCCCGTCGCTGGTGGCCCGGCTGGCCGGGTTCACCTCCGCGGGGGAGGCGGCGCTGGCCGCGGAGCTCGGGAAGGCCGGCGTCCCGGTGCTCGACGCGGGCCTCGCGGCCGCGCAGATCTCGGCGGTCCGCCGGACCCTGGCCACGGCCAACATGGACGCGGTCGCGGCCGGTGTCCCGGCGCGACAGCGCTTTCCCGCGGCCGTCGCCGCCGCCGAACGGGCGTTCACCCTGCTGTCGTCCGGAGTAGGGTTCGCCTGAGCACCGCGCGCTCGTGCGGGATTCCCGGTGTGACCGTGAAATTCGCACGGTATCACCGGGCCCGCCGAAGGTAGACTGCGGAAATCCCGACAGGACCCCGGGGGACCCGCGTCCGACTGGGGGTGGCGCGGGTCCCCCGAGCCTGCCGATCTTGACAGTCCGTTCGCGCCACTCGTAATCTGGTTTCTCCGCCGTCATGCCGAATTTCCCGATTCCATGACAAGGCGGTCTCACGGTGAAAAGATCTTTGCTGCTCAGTTTGGCGGTGGCCGGGCTGGTGGTGGCCGGTACCGGAATCTCCGCGGCGGCGCCCGGCGGCGTCTACGACGTGAAGGACTACGGCGCCAAGGGCAACGGTTCCGCCAACGATTCTTCCGCCATCGACAAGGCGATCACGGCGGCCGGCGCCGCGGGCGGCGGCACCGTCCGGTTCACTTCGGGTACCTACAAGTCCGCGAACACGGTGCACCTCAAGAGCAACGTGACGATCCAGCTCGACGCGGGCGCGACGATCACCGGGTCCGGTTCGGACACCTACGACAAGCCCGAATCGAACCCGTGGGACGACTACCAGGACTACGGCCACAGCCACTTCCACAACGCGATGTTCACCGGCGACAAGCTGACGAACATCGGCTTCACCGGCGCGGGCACGATCGACGGCGGCGGCAACCTGATCACCGGCAACCCGAAATCCGGTGAGGCCGACAAGATCCTGTCGCTCACCCGGTGTGACGGGCTGACGTTGTCCGGCATCAAGCTGCGCCGCGGCGGGCACTTCGCGGCGCTGATCAACGGGTGCACGAACGTCGTTTCCGACCACCTGACGATCGACACGGCGAGCGACCGCGACGGCTGGAACATCATCAGCACCACGAACGTCACGATCACCAACGCCAGCATCGCGGCCAACGACGACGCGCTCGTGTTCAAGAGCGATTACGCGCTCGGCGCGAAACTGCCGAACGGGAACGTCACGGTGACCGGCGCGAAACTCTCGGCGGTGTGCTGCAACGCGCTGATGTTCGGGTCCGAGACGTGCGGTGACTTCACCGGCTACCACTTCTCGGACATCGCGATCACCGGCGCGCACAAATCGGGGATCGGGATCGTTTCGATGGACGGCGCGAAGATCTCCGACGTCCACTACCGCGACATCACGATGTCGGGCACGTATTCGCCGGTCATGATGAAGATCGGGACCCGCAAGCGGTGCGGGAACGACCCCGGCGTCGGCTCGATCAGCGGGATCACGTTCGACAACGTCACCGGCACGCACACCGGCAGCAACTTCAGCCCGACGATCTGGGGCGCGGACAGCGGTCACCGCGTCTCCGACGTCACCTTCACCGGCGTGAAGCTGTCGGTACCGGGTGGCAACGGCACCATGGGCACCGGCGTCCCGAGCAACAACGCGACGGACTACAACCCGAAGAGCATCGGCACCCGCCCGTCCTACGGCTGGTACCTGCACTACGCCGCCGGCATCCGGTTCGTGGACAGCTCGGTGGAGTTCGCGAAGGACGACGGCCGCCCGGCGAGCATCGTCAACAACAGCACCGGCATCACGTTCGAGCGGTTCACGGCGGAGAAGGGCACCAAGAGCCCGTACGACATCGGCTTCCAGTCGGTGACGGGCTACTGCGTCAAGGACTCGGCGCTGCGCGTGAACGCGACGGGGTCCACTTCGGACTGCTGACGCCAGAGGGGCCCCGGCCGGAAAGCCGGGGCCCCTCCTGCGGCGCGCCTCGTGGTCAGTGGTGGAACTGCTCGTTCATGATCAGGAACGCGCCCAGGCCGTGGAAGTCGTTCGTCCTGCGGGCCCGGGCGTAGTAGTAGGACAGGTCGCCGACGTTGGTGCCCTCGCAGATGTCGGAGATGTTCGTGAGGCCGTCGGAGCCGAGGGAGATCTTCTTCAGCACGCCGGCGTAGCCCTTGTCGGCGACCGCCTGGTACGACGAAGGCAGGTAGCCGCGCTGGACGCCGCGGGCGATCGTGAACGTGTACATCGACGACGCCGACGTCTCCAGCCAGTTCTTCGCGTCGCCGCCGCGGTCGACGACCTGGTACCAGCGGCCGGTGGCCGGGTCCTGGTACCGCTGGTAGCCCGCGGCCAGGAACCGCACGACCTCGATCAGCGCCGCCCGCCGCGGGTGGTCCGCCGGCAGCACCTCGAGGATGTCGATGGTGGCCATGCCGAACCAGCCGATCGCGCGGGCCCAGTGGTACTTCGAGTGGTGCCCGGTCCCGGTCGCCCACGACTCGGAGCCGTCTTCGTCGTAGGCGTGGTACAGCAGCCCCTTCGCCGGTTCGCGGAGGTGGCTGAAGTACACGGCGATGTTCTTCGCCGCTTCCTCGAAGCAGTACGCGCCGTCGTCGAACGCGGCGCCGTAGAGCGCGAGGAACGGCTGGGCCATGTACACGCCGTCGCCCCACAGCTGGCCGACCTTGCTCGTGGCGTGGAACATGCCGCCGTCGGACGTGCGGGGGTAGGCCGGGAACCGCTTGCGCAGCTGGTCGGCCGCCGTCTTGTACTTCTTGCGGCCGGTTTCGGCGTGCAGCAGCGGCAGCAGCTGGCACGAGCGCATCGAGTCGAGGTTGGTGAAGCTGTTGGAGATCCCGCTGTCGGTGATGAAGCGGTCGTACCAGGCGACGATGTAGTCGAGGTACTTCCGTTCGCCGGTGCGCTTGAAGAAGAGGTACTGGCCGTAGAGGTACAGGCCGAGGGTGTAGCCCCAGCCGCCGATCTTGTCCGGGGTGTAGCGCGTCATCGTCGAGTCGATGACCGCGCGCGACCAGTCCGGCGGCGCGGCCCCGCCGATCGGGGGAAGCCGGTCGGCCGCCCGCGCGCCGGGCCCCGCCGCGGCGAGGGCACCGAGCGCGCCGAGGGTGCCGGCCAGGACCGCGCGCCGGGTCGGGCGAAGGGGGTGCTCGGACATGCGTCGTCCCTTTCGTGCACTGGCCCCGCGACGCGGGTGTGCCGTGAGGGGCACCTCCACGGCCGTCAAGTCCGTGGAAGCACCCCTCACGGCGAAGAGGTGGCCGGGATGCCGATCCGCCGTCCGTCGGCATCCCGGCCGGCTCTGGGGCGCGGCGTGCTACCCGTTTCGCCGGAGCGGTGGTCGGGGAGCGAAAGCGCTTCCCACGGAGAACATCTACTCGCCTCACGACCGGCCGGTCAAGAGAGATCCGATCTCTCGTGTCATATATCAGATATTTAACTCGGATGGCGGGCGTTCGGTGTACCGGTGGCCGAAACGCGTGCCAAAGGTCGGATCAGAGCCTTGACTGAGGCCGCGCGGCAGGAGTACCACTCCGGGTGGACCAGACCACTGGAGGTCGTGATGTTCCTGCGTCGCTTGGGTGTCGTGTGCGCCGCACTGCTGGCGGTGGCCGGGCTGGTCGCCGCGCCGGCGTCCGCCGATCTGCAGAAGCCGTCCCAGCAGTGGCTGCGGGACAGCCAGGCGGGCCTGTTCCTGCACTGGGGCATGCGCACCTCGCCCGGCTACACCAGTTGCAGCGCCTGGGAGAAGGCGATCACCGACGGCGGGTGGAGTCCCGCTTACTGGGTCACCGAAGCGAAGAAGCTGCACGCGTCGTACCTGGTGCTGGCCTCCTTCCACAGCCGCCTCGGCTACTCGCGGGCCTGGCCGTCGAAGATCCCCGGCAGCTGCAGCACCAAGCGCGACTTCCTCGGCGAGCTGGTCGCCGCGGCGAAGGCCGACGGGCTCAAGGTCATCCTCTACATGACCAACGACGCCCAGTGGCACGACGAAGGCGGCCACGAGTGGCTCGACTCGGCAGGCTACTCGAAGTACAAGGGCAAGACGGTCGACCTCGACAGCCAGGACGGCTTCGGCCAGTTCAGCTACGACAACTTCTTCGAGGTCATGAAGAACTACCCCGATCTCGGCGGGTTCTGGATCGACAACGACAACGCCTACTGGGAGTCCCACGACCTGTACCGGCAGATCTACCAGCAGCGCCCGGACTACCTGCTGAGCAACAACAACGAAGACTCGCCGATCATGGACACGATCAGCAACGAGCAGAAGACCGGCATGACCCCGTCGTACGACTACCCGCAGGCGACGTACACGGCGATGCCGCGGCTGACGGAGGCGTGCTTCAAGCTGCCCGACACCGGCTCGTGGTGGTACGGCGGCTCGAACCCGCCGGTGAACAAGGCGCTCAACCTCGGCCGGCTGGTGACGAACTCCGGTTCGTCGATCAAGTCCCTGATGGCCGAGACGGCGATGGTGAACGGCAGGTTCCCGTCGAACCAGGAAGCGTTCAACACCTTCGCCGCGGGCTACCTCGGCCCGATCGCGGAATCCCTCGACGGCACCGAGGGCGCAGGGTACCTGTACGGCGGCATGCAGCCCGGCTTCTGGAACGACGGCGCGCACGGCGTCATCACCATCCGCGGCGCGACGCAGTACGTGCACGTGCTGACCAAGCCGTCGGGGAGCACCCTGAAGATCCGCGACAACGGCTACCGCGTCTCCCGCGTCACGAACCTCCGCACCGGCTCGGCCATCGCTTTCAGCCAGGGGAACGGCAGCCTGACGCTGACCGGGCTGTCGGGCTGGGACCCCTACGACACGGTGTTCGAGGTCGGAACGACGGGCCGCACCGGGAGCTACGACCCGCACACCGTGACGGTCAAGGCGAGTGCTTCCGCGAGTGACCACAGTGGACAGTCCGCGAGCGACGGCGACTACCTGACGTACTTCGACAACGGCAAGACGCTCCCGGTCGACCTCGACTACGACCTCGGGTCGGCGAAACCGGTCCAGTACCTCGGCCTCAACCAGCGCGAGGACTCGGTGAGCTACGCCCGCTCGGACACCGAGCAGTCGGCGCGGATCAAGGGCTACCAGGTGTTCGTGTCGGCCGACGGCAAGAACTGGGGGAGCGCGGTGAAGTCCGGAACCCTCCCGAGCCACCGCGGCGTCCAGTTCATCGACCTGACGGCGGTGACGACGAGGTACGTCCGCCTGCGGGTGACGAGCACGTACGCGGCCTCGAGCGACAGCACCCGCTACAAGCGGCTGCGCATCGACGAAACCTGGGTCGGCTCGGCCTACGCGACCGCGGGCTGAGCTACAGAACCCTCTCCAGGACGTCCGGCCCGGTCGCCCGCGCGATGGCCGCGCCGAGGGTCCGGTGCAGGTCACCGGAGTCGGGAGTCGCGAAGTAGTGCGGCATGTCGGCCCGGTCGAGCGCCGCCGCGGCCGGTCCGATGCCGAGCAGGTAGGGCGAGTAGAGGATCAAGGAGTGCGCCCCGGGATCGGCGCAGAGCGCGGCCATCCCGGGGAACTCGGCCGCTTGGTGGACCTCGAAGCGTTCGGTGTCCGCGGCGTAGCGCTCTTTGAACCGGGCGAACTTCGCCAGTGACTCCTTCGTCTTGGGGCCCAGCGCTTCACCGCGCAGCCGCGAGAAGATCGCCGTCGCCTCACCGGCCGGGTCGAGCAGGACGCAGCGGTAGGTGCCCCCGCGCCGAAGGAACTCGAGCACCGCGTCCCGGTAGACGGCGGGCCGGTCGGTGGTGGTGAGCCGGTTCGCGCAGGAGTTGAGCGTGGTGCCCAGGTCCAGCACTTCGCGGGTGGCGGCGCTGACCAGCTGCGCCTTTTCGTGCTGGCTCGGGCGGCGGGGGTAGGCGTGCACGCGGACGTCGCCGGGCAGCCCGGTGGCGCGCAGCCAGGCCCGCTTGCCCGGTTCCGCGTCGCCGTCGGTCGGCATGAGGTAGATGTCCTGCTCTTCGAACTCACCGACCCACTCGAGCCGGCCGGCGAACGGGCCGGCCACCCGGTGGACCGCCCCGGACACCGCCAGCCGGTCCGGTGGCACCGCTTCCTCGAGGTGCGCCGCGAAGTTGATGTGCGGCGAATGGATCGAAGCCGACCGTTCGCCGGGGAGCCGCACGGGTCCCTTGTGCACGGCCAGCCGGAGCCGCAATTCGCCGGCGAACTCCGCGTCGGCGAGCTCCTCCCGCAGCCGCGGCACGTCTTCGTTCAGGATCGAGTGGCCGACGCTGAGCGCGACGTCCCGCGCGACGCTCTCGTTGTCGTCGTGCAGGATGAAGAAACCGCCGTCCCCGCGCCAGCTCCACAGTTCGGCCCGGGCGCACCCCATGGCCCGCGCGGCCATCTCGACCCGGGCGACCAGCCGCTCGCGCAGCAGGTCGAACGCGTGCGCGGCGCGGTCACGGGGATTGCGGCCGACGATGCTCGAATACCCCGCGGCGTCGAGGAACAGGACGTACACGTCGTCGTAGGTCACGTCGGCCTCGAACGAGTGGGCGCCCATGGTCCCCAGCACACCACAGATCCCGCGCGGTGTCTCGCGTTCCGCCGATCAGCCTTCGCCGGGTACCCGGCTCGGGATCACGAAGCTGGGCGGGATGTAGTCGCTCTCCAGGAACTCGAGGACGGTGTGCATCGCCAAGAGGGTGGCGAGGTACTGGTAGGAAGAATCCTTTTCCTCGTCCCCGAAATCGGCGATGCCCCGGGCGATGATCCAATCCATGTCCCGGCAGGCGAAGGCGAAACCGTACGATTCCTGGTCACCGAGGAGGATGTGCTGGTTGGCCTCGTGGAGTTTGGCCAGCCGCTCGCCGTCGCGGAGCAGCTTGTCGCCGGAGGCGACGGCGTCCGACAGCACCGAGACCCGGGGCCGGAAGTCCGGCGGCAGGTCCGGCGGGCGGTCCTCGGCCGGCAGCTCGGCGATCGCGGTCGCGAGCCTCTCCCGCAGCCGCGAGCCCGCGGGGTCGAACCGCGTGAGCTGCATGTTCATCTGACCGCGGCTGGCGACCGCCGGCCGCGGCTCGAAGCGGTCGGGCGTCAACCGGCCCGGCTCGTACCACCAGACCGTGCGCGGGAGGTAGACGTCGGCCCGCCGGGTCTGGCCGGCCAGGCCGGCGGCCATCCCGACGAGGATCCACACGCTCGCCCGGTAGAAGGCGGAGATCTCGTCGACGGCCTGCTGGGCGTGCAGGTTGTACGGCTCGCCGATCGTCGTCACCGCGACGGCCAGGCGGCCCGGCGGGTCGGCGAGCCCGGCCGCGGTGAGCGGGATCCCGGCGCGGTAGAAGGGCCGGCCGCTGGACAGGACGTCCGGCGGGCTGTCGATCCGCAGCGCCGCCCGGGCCGCCTTGAACTCGATCGGTTGCACGGTGAGGATCATGACGTCGACGTCGCGCACCTGCTCGGCCGGCGCCGGGCGGCTGCGCCGCGCCGGGCTGCCCGCCATCGGCGGGAGGAACGACTCGACCACGGCGACGTCGAACTCGGCTCTGTCCCGCTCCGGCAGCGGCTTCGCCCGGTTCGCGTAGTCGCGCACCATCAGGGTGCGCCGGAACACGTCGTCTTCCCGGTTGAGGTAGTGGGCGATCGACGCCATCGACTCCTCGGGGCGCTCGCGGCTCCGGCGCGGTGACCGCGGGCTCGTCACGTCCACACCCGGCGCGGGCTCGGGAGCTCGTAGAGCGCGCGGATCGGCACCTCGTCGAGCTGGTCGGCCGGGACGAAGTTGAAGATCGGGGTGTAGGCGCGCGGGTGGATGTGGAACGCCTTGAGGATGTGGAGCATCTGCCGCGCGGTCTCGTTCGACGCGTTGATCTCGTCCAGCACCACCACCCGGGCCGGTCGCTGGGACAGGTGGTCCAGCTGCCGCCCCCAGCCGGTACCGGCGGCGATCCGCCGGACGTCGGCCGGGCCGGCGCCGTCGGCCCGGATCAGCGCCTCCCGGGGCAGCGGCACGGCGACCATCCGGTCCTCCGCCCATGGCTGCATCCGGCGGACCAGCATCTGGACCGCGGGCTCTTCGGGACACGCGATCACGGCGCCCGGCGCCACTTCCCGCATGATCAGCTCCAGCTTGTGGGCCAGGCAGTCGCCGAACTTGTCGAAGATCTCGGTGAACGGCGGGAAGTGCCGCAGCCGCTTGGGAACGGGCGGCCCGTAGCTCTCGGTGTCCCAGCCGACGCTGGTGAGGATGTGCCACGCGTCGTACGAGCGGAGCTCCGCGAATTCGTCGCGGTACTTGTCGGTGTGGGGGAGCGCCAGCTTGCACTGGTCGCAGTGGTCCCGGGCCACGTGCTCGGCGGCGACCTGCTTGATGGCCTGCACCGCCGGGAGACCGTTCGCCTCGACGTGGCAGTCCCGGGACATGAACGCCGCGACCGAATACCGGTGCAGCCGGTAGCCCGCGTCCCGCGCCTGCCGGGCGACGGTGGTGTAGGTCGCCCCGGTGTTGATGAAGTCGACGAGGAACATGTAGGTCGTGTCGTCGTTCGCGCGCGGTATCTCCGCCGCGTCCATCGGCCACTTGATCCAGGGCACGGTGAGCCGGTCGGCGGTCGCGGTGACGGCTTGTTCCATCCACGGGTCGGTCTTCGCCGGGATGATGAGGGTCGTCCTCGCGGCGGCCTTGCCCGCGACGCTGGTGATCTTCTCCAGCAGCAGGTCCGCCAGCTCGGTCACCGCGCGCGAGCCGTCGAAGAAGAAGTGGCTGCAGTGCTGTTCGCTGATGTCGAAGTGCCCGATGCGGCGGATGACCTTGTCTTCGAAGTCCGGCCCGGGTCCCCCGTTGAGCTCGCGGTACTTGGCTTGGAAGAGCTTGCGCGACGGCGGTTCGAACCGGCGTGGCGCGCCTCGCCGTTCCAGGTCGCCCGCCTTGTTCATGACGACGACGGTGCCGGAGTCCGCCGGGAGGTCGATGATGGGGTTCCAGAACGGGCTGAACTCCGCGTTGGGGAAGCTGGGCAGCAGGATCACGCTGACCTGCTCGGCTCTCGTGGCGAACTTGGTGGCGCAGGAAGCCACCCAGTGCAGGAAGTTCTCACCGAGGTCCGCGTACCGGTTCCCCGAGCAGTCGATGATCTTGAGCTCCCGGTCCGCCGCCGACGTGGTGAAGCTGAGGATCTCCGTCGAGGGGAGGACCGAGTTCTGGATGTCGTCGGCCGGGACGTACCGCGTGAACTGCGCGGCCCGGCGCATCGAAACCGTCTTGACCAGCCGTTTCGCCAGCCACTCGTGGAAGTCGCGGCGTTTTTCGCCGACCGGTTCGGACACCAGGGTGCCGACGCGCACCACTTCCGTTTCGACTTGCCAGGGACCTCGCGGGCTACCGGGCATGGCGCAGGGGAAGGCGCACCGTCAGCAGGTTCCCGTGCAGGGGACGGCCGGTGAGCCGGGCGAGGTGCGCCCGGTACCTGCGGGTGCCGCGTTGCCGGCGAAGGCGGTTGCCGGCCAGGTTGAGCTGCTGGCACCCGGTCCGGATCTCGAGGGAGCCGCCGAACAGGTCCACGGCGCAGCGGTACAGCGCGTGCAGGCCGTAGCCGTGCGGGAACGCCCGGCGGGGCCCCGCGTCCGCGGTCCGGTGGGATATCCCGGGGAACAGGGCGGCCAGCAGGAGTTCCTCGTCCGCCGCCGTCGCGTCGGGTGTCCAGTTCGCGGGGTACTTCGACAGGCGTGGCTGCCAGCCCGAAGCTTCGACGGCGAAGGTGTCGTCGACGCCCGCGTCCGCGACCCGGAGGGACCGTTGCGCGGACAAGCCGGTCCGGAGCGCGCGGATCATGCTGTCGCCGTTGTCCCACACCGAAATGGTGAGCTCGGCCCGGCCGGAACCGGTGGGGGTCACCCACGAGCTGATCGTCACCACGTCCCCGCCCGGGTGCAGCACGGCGTTCGCCAGCAGTTCGTGGATCACGACGCGGGCGACCTCCGCCCCGTCGTGCGCGAGCGCCGAGTCGAGGAAGCTGAGCACGAGCGGGCCGCGCCAGCGGGACCGCTCGGTGGCGACGACCGAGGCGATCTGCGGCTCGGCTTGGAACGAATAGGTCACGAAACCGAAAAACCGTTCGTCGCGGAGCCGCTCGTAGGCGGTGCTCGAAGGGCGGCTGGGGGAGGGGCGCAACAGCCGCACGCGGTCGTGGATCGGCACGACATCGGCGCCCCAGATGAGTGATCGGAACTGCGGCCGCGACACCATCGCGGCCGCCGAGGGAAACGCGGATTCCAGGAGCAGTTCGGTCACCGCGGGATCCCGGGGCATCGAGATCCGGGTTTCGCGGCCGGTCGCGCTGCGTTCGTTGAGCACCGAAAGCAGGGTGGTCAGCCCGGCCATGTCGACCTGGGTCACATCGGCCAGGTCGAGGTCAAGGGGCTTCTCCCAGTCGATCGCGTTCAGCCGGGACACCTGCGCGGCGGCGGCCGCGGTGGTGATCGCGCCGGGGAGCAGGACCCGGAGCCATTCACCGGACGTGATCTCGACCGACATCGGCGTCCCCCTCGGCTGCGACGGCTGGCTCCGGAGTTTCAAATACTCCCCGGAGTTCCGGCCGACGAGAATCGATTCGACTGATTTGGGTGTTAACTGTCCAGAATCTGTCAACTCGATCGGGGTGAATGAATCACGAAAACCGTCAGGCCGGCTGGGCCAGCAGATCCACGGTCAGCGCCGCGGTCCAGCTGAACGAGCGGGTGCCGTGGCCTTCGCCGGTCAGTGGGTCGCAGTACTCCGCGAAGTCCGTGGCGGCCGCCGTGGTCAGCAGGTCCTCGCGCAGCCGGTCGGCCAGTGCGTGTTCGCCGTGGCCGAGGAGGCCGCGGTGGAGGAGCCAGCCGACGTTGGCCCACGACGGGCCGCGCCAGTAGCGGGCCGGGTCGAAGTCCGGGGCGGTCAGGTCGTAGCTCGGGACGCCGTGGACGCGGCCGAGGCCGAAGCGGGGGCCGGTCGCCGTGGCCAGGAGGGCCGGGGCGACCGCCAGGTCCGGCAGGACCAGCGGCAGCAGGCCCGCGCACGTGTGCTGCGGGGTCAGCGCGCCGGTGCGGACGTCGCGGGCGAAGAAGAACCCGTTGTCCCACAGGGTTTCCTGCAACGCCTTCGCGACGCGTGCCGCCGATTCGCGGTGGCGGGCGGCGGCCGCCGGGAGGGCGAGCTCGTCCGCGATCGTGGCCAGCGCCAGTTCGGCGTCGGCCAGCAGCGCGTTGAAGCCCGGGTCCTCCACGACGAACTCGCCGAAGTCCCGGTAGCCGCTGTCCCGGTAGTCCGCCGCGAGCCGGACGTACCGGCCGTAGTCCTCGTCGCTCGGGCGGTCGGCGGCGGTGCCGTGCGCCAGGTCGCGGCGGACGAACCCGGTCGACGGCGTGACGTGCGCCAGCGGGCCGTCCCACGCCGGGCTGTTGTCCATTCCGGACTCCCACGGGTGCACGATCGCGGCGAGCCCGCGCCCGCCCGCGTCGCGCGAACCCAGCAGGTATTCGTGCCAGGCCCGCAGTTTCGGGTACAGCGTGGCGAGGAACTCGCGGTCGGGCTCGGCTTCGTGCACCGCCAGCACCGCGCGCGCGTGCACCGGCGGCTGGATCAGCCCGGACGTCCGCCCGGCCCGCCAGAAACCGGGGCCCGGGAAGTACGCCTCGGGCGGGGTGTCCGGGTTGAAGAGGATGTGCGGGACGCGGCCGTCGCGCCACTGCGCGGAGAACAGCGTCAGCAGCTCGCGCCGCGCGCGCTCGGGCGCCAGGTGGCGCAGGCCGAACGCGATGAACGCGGAGTCCCAGCTCCACTGGTGCGGGTAGAGCCCGCGCGAGGGCACGGTCGACGAGCCGAGCCAGTTGCCGGCCAGCACGGTCGCGGCTCGTGTTACATCCATATGTCCAAGTTATCTCCAACTTGTGTATTGTCAATACACAAAAGTGCGGGAGGAGTCGGATGCCGACCAGTGCCGGCGAGCTGTTCCAGCTGGTCAAGACGGGGGAGGCGACCACGCGGAAGGCGCTGCTGACCCGCAGCGGACTGTCCCGCTCGACCCTGACCGCGCGTCTGGACCGGCTCCAAGCGGCCGGTCTGCTTGCCGAGGGCGGCCAGGAGGACTCCACCGGCGGCCGCCCGGCGCGGCAGCTGCGCTTCGACGACCAGCACGCCGTCGTCCTCGCCGCGAGCGTCGACACCACGCACGCCGAGGCCGCGGTCACCGACCTGGCGGGCCGGCGGCTGGCCCACCGCGCCGGCGAGCTGCGCGTCGCCGACGGCCCGGAACCGGTACTCGACCGGATCGCGGGGTGGTTCGACGCGCTGCTGGCCGAGGTCGGGCGGCCGGTGTGCGGCGTCGGCGTTTCGGTGCCGGGCCCGGTCGAACCCGGCCGCGCCCGCGTGACGCAGCCGCCGATCATGCCGGGCTGGGACGGCTACCCGATCGACGCGCGCCTCGGCACCCGGTTCGGAGCCCCGGTGCTGGTCGAGAACGACGCGAACCTGATGGCGCTGGGCGAGCACCGCGCCCGCTACCCGGACTCGGCCGCGCTGGTGGTGGTCAAGGTGTCCACCGGCATCGGCGCCGGCATCGTCATCGGCGGCGAGGTGTACCGCGGCATCGACGGCGGGGCGGGCGACATCGGCCACATCCGCCTGCCCGGCCACCCGGACGCCCGCTGCCTGTGCGGCTCGTTCGGCTGCCTGGCGGCCGTCGCCAGCGGGGGCGCCCTCGCCGCACGGCTGACCGAGCTGGGCTTGCCGACGACGTCGGGCTCGGGCGTCCGCGACCGGCTCGTGGCGGGCGACCCGGAAGCGGTCCGGCTCGCCGAAATCGCCGGCCGCCAGGTGGGGGAGGTCCTCGCGACGCTCGTGTGCGTGGTCAACCCGGGCGTGCTGGTGGTCGCCGGGGACCTCGCCGAACCGCATTTCGTCGCCGGTGTCCGCGAGGAGCTCTACCGCCGGGCCCTCCCGCGGGCGACGCAAAACCTGCGCGTGGAGATCGGCGGCCGCGGCGACGCGCTCGGCGGCGCCGTGGCGCTGGTCGTGGACACGGTGTTCTCCGTGGCCGAAGTGGACCGGAGGCTGGCCGCGGGCCGCTGACCACGGCCGAAGTGCCGTCACGGCGCGGACTGTCCCGAGTGGACGGACCACCCGACTTTAGTAGGTGGTGCGCGGCCGCCGCCCGTGGTCGGGAAAACGGACTTACCGCACACCGTGGAGCATTCCTCGCGTTTTCCGTCCGACAAATCGGATTTCCGCACCACGCCCATCAGGACGTGAATTCGCGACGAGATAACGGTTCCGCAAGCACTTCCCCGCGAGCGGAACACCGATCTAGTCTCACCCGGTGTTCCAAGGCCCGTTTTCCGGGGGCCGTTTCGAAGAGGGAGATTTCTGTGCGAAGAAGCTCCACCCTGCTCCTTTCGCTCGCGGTGGTGGGTGGCCTGACCGGCGCCCTGCCGGCGACGGCGTCCGCGCAGGGGCGTCAGGACATCCCGCAGTCGCACCCGTTGTGGGCGAACGCGCAGGCGAAGGTCGCCGACACGGCGCCCGCCGCGAAGCTGAGCTTCCGGGTCTACCTGAACCAGCGCGACAACGCCGGTGCCGAGGCGCTGGCCCAGGCCGTGTCCGATCCGGACAGCGGGACCTACCGCCAGTACCTCAGCCCCGACCAGGTCCGCGACCGGTTCGCCGCCAGCGACGCCACGGTCGACGCCGTCAAGTCCTGGCTGACCGGCAACGGCTTCAGCGTCGGCGAAATCCCGTCGAACCGCGCCTACGTCGAGGCCACCGGCACCGCCGGCCAGACGCAGCAGGCGTTCGACGTCAAGCTGGGCAAGTACAAGGTCAATGGCCAGACGCTCCGCGCCGCCGACAAGAACCTGTCGGTGCCGGCGAACCTGGCGAACGACGTCCTGGGCGTCGTCGGCGTGGACCAGGCGACCAACCTGTTCAAGCCGGACCACGCGACCGGTTCCGCGACGCCGGCCGACGTCCCGCCCGGCCCCGGCTTCCGCAACGCGCGGCCGTGCAGCGCCTACTACGGCGAGAAGATCGACACCACCGATCCCGCCTACAACGGCAAGCAGCTGCCGTACGCGCCCTGCGGCTACACCCCGGCGCAGCTGCGGTCGGCCTACGGCGTCGACAAGGTCGGCGCGGACGGCAAGGGCACCACGATCGCCATCATCGACGCGTTCGCCTCGCCGACCATCTACTCCGACGCGAGCACCTACGCGAAGAAGAACGACCCGCAGCACCCGCTGAAGCAGAGCCAGTTCTCGCAGCACGTCTTCCCGGTGAACCCCGAGCTGGAGCCGCCGGACCAGTGCGACGCGGCCGGCTGGTACGGCGAGGAAACCCTCGACGTCGAGGCCGCGCACGGGCTCGCGCCGGGCGCGAACATCCTCTACGTCGGCGGGTCCGACTGCCAGGACAACTCGCTCGACATCGCGCTGAACTACGTGGTCGCCGGCCACAAGGCCGACATCGTGTCGAACTCCTACGGCGACACCGGCGAGGACATCCCGGCCGACGAGGTCAAGGTGTTCAACCAGATCTCGCTGCAGGCGGTGCTCGAGGGCATCGGCGTCTACTTCTCCTCGGGTGACAACGGTGACGAGGTCGCGCGCCTCGGCACGCCGTCGCCGGACTTCTCCGCCTCGGCGCCGTGGATCACCGCGGTCGGCGGCACGTCCATCGCGATCGGCAAGGACGGCAAGCGGATCTTCGAGACCGGCTGGGAGACCAGCAAGTCGACGCTGACCAACGGCGTCTACGGTCCCGCCGCCTACACCAGCGGTTCCGGCGGCGGCACCAGCCGCCTGTTCGAGCAGCCCTTCTACCAGAAGGGTGTCGTGCCGGACGCGCTGTCCACGAAGAACCAGGTCGGTCACAAGAAGGGCCGCGTCGTCCCGGACATCTCCGCGATCGGCGACCCGAACACCGGCTTCCTGGTCGGCCAGACGCAGACCTTCCCGGACGGCGCCTACTACGACCAGTACCGGATCGGCGGCACGAGCCTCGCGTCGCCGGTGTTCGCCGGCATCATGGCGGTGGCCGACAGCTTCGACCACTTCCACCACGGCTTCATCAACCCCGTGATCTACAAGCTGACTTCGCGCACTTCGGCGATCAGCGACGTGAAGCACGTGGACGCCGCCGTGGAGCGCGTCGACTACGCGAACTCGGTCGACGCTTCGGACGGTCTGCTCACCTCGGTGCGCACGCTCGACTACCAGGGCCTGACCATCCACACCACCCCCGGCTACGACGACGTGACGGGTCTCGGTACGCCCAACGGGCTGCTGTTCCTGCTCCTCGTCTAGCAGTGCTCCGTGAAGGGCACCCCCATGGCCTCAAGAGCCGTGAGGGTGCCCTTCACGGCATTTCCACCAGGGGGATGACCGCGTGCACCGCGGTGCCGCCGTCGCCGCTCGAGACCATCAGCTCGCCGCCCAGGGCCTCGACCCGGTCGCGCAGGCCCGCCAGGCCGGTGCCGCCGTCCAGGGAGGCGCCGCCGACGCCCCGGTCGGTCACCTCGACCCGCAGTTCGGGGCCCTCGGTGGTGATCCGGACGCCGACGCGGTCGGTCTGCGCGTGCTTCAACGCGTTCGTCAGCGCCTCCGACGTCACGAAGTACGCCGTCGCCTCCACCGCCGCGTCGAGCCGGGGCACCGTGCCGACCGACAGCGCCACGTCCATCGGGCTGCGGTCGGCCAGCGACCGGACCGCCGCGACCAAGCCCGCTTCGGTGAGGATCGCCGGCCGGATGCCGCGGGCCAGCTCCCGCAGCTCGGTGATCGCCGTCTGCAGCTCGTCGACCGAGCCGCTGACCAGGGCGCGCACCTGCGGCGGCAGGCCGTCGCCGTAGCGGCGCCCGACCATCCGCAACAGCAGCACGACGCTCACCAGCCGCTGCTGGGCGCCGTCGTGCAGGTCGCGCTCCAGGCGGCGGCGCTCCTCGTCGCCGGCCGCGACCAGCCGCGCCCGCGACGCGCGGACCTCGGCCAGCCGGTGCTCCAGCTCCGCCGTGAGCCGCTGGTTGTCGAGCACCAGCCCGGCCGCGGCGTTGAGCGCGTCGATCGAGCGGCTGTCCTTCCAGACCTCGTCGTCCTGCACCAGCGCGGCGAGCCCGATGCCGTCGCGCTCCAGCAGCAGCCGGATCATCTCGGCGTTGCCGACGCGGGCGCGCAGCACCCCGACCAGGAACGCCAGCGGCCACAGGCAGAACAGGATCCGGTACGCCTGCAGGAGCGGCTGGGACAGCGGGTGCCCGTCGCCGAGCGCGGTGCCCGCGCCCGACGTGAGCGCGCCCAGCAGCGCGATGGTGATCACCGGCGACAGCAGGCGCCGCTGCGGCAGCCGCCCGGTCAGCCAGCGGTAGAGCAGCACGACGACCACGCCGGCGCTGATCGCCGTCGCGGCGAGCTCGAGCGCGCGGTCGGCGAAGGCGCCGCCGTCCGATCCGGGCCGGATCGCCAGCAGGTCGCGCGGGTCGTCGTCGGCCAGCAGCCCGACCACGCCCGAACCGAGCACCACCAGGTAGGCCGCGGCGACCAGCAGCCGTTCCCACCGCGACCGCAGCCTGCCGTGCGGGAACGCGAGCACGAGGTGCGCGATCACCGGGCTGGACGCGGCGCGCAGCGGAACGGCGATCGTGTACAGCAGCGGGTCCCGGGTGAACTGGAGGTCTTCGAGGAACAGCGCGACGCCGGCGAGCGCGATGAGCACGCCGATCGGGTTGGCCGGGCGCCGGACGTGCGCGACCGCGCCCGCGAGCAGGAAGAGGAAACCGGTCACGGTGCTGAGCGCGGTGTCGAGCGCGGAATGGGCGCCGTCGGCCACCTTCAGCGTCAGCGCGGTGACGCCGAGGGCCAGACCGGCGACCAGCAGGCCGGTCATCACGAGCGTCCGCGGGTGCTGCGCCACGCCCACCCCTCCCGGTGTGCTCCCGGACACGCAATCCGTCATTCGCCCGTTCGGGCTCTCGCGTTACACCGGGCGGCGGCGCCTTAGGGTGAGGCCCGGGGCGAACGGGAGGCAGGAAATGAGCGGACGTGGTCTGGACGCCGAGGTCTTCGGCGGGCGGATGCCCACCGGCGGCGGTGACCTGGCGATCGAAACCCACGGTATCGCGCCGGTCCCGGAGGGCAACCGGTTCGGTCGCCCGTGGCGGCTGTTCAGCGTGTGGTTCGCCCCCAACCTGACGATGACGGCGGTGTTCACCGGCACCCTCGCCGCGTCGCTCGGCCTCGGCTTCTGGACCGGGCTGGCCGCGATGCTCGCCGGCACCGTGCTCGGGTCGCTGCCGGTCGCCTACCTGTCCACCTGGGGCCCGCGCACCGGCACCGGCCAGCTGCCGCTGGCCCGGCTGCCGTTCGGCGGCGGCGTCGTCCTGCCCGGCCTGGTGCAGTGGCTCGGCTCGATCGCGTGGGACGCCCTGGTCGGGCTGTTCGGCGGCGAGGCGCTGGCCGAGCTGACCGGGCTGCCGTTCTGGGCGGCGGTGCTGATCGTGCTGGTGCTGCAGTGCGCGCTCGGCGTGTTCGGCTACGCGCTGATCCACCGCGTCCAGGCGGTGATGAGCGTGCTGCTGGTGCTCGCGTTCGCCGCGCTCGCCGTGAAGGTCCTTTCCGGGCACCCGATCGCGGCGGCGGACACGGCTTCCGGTGCCGACCTGGCCGGCGGCGTCGTCCTGTTCACGACGATCACGTTGTCGCTGGCGATCTCCTGGGCTCCGTACGCGTCGGACTTCAGCCGCTACCTGCCCGCGTCGACGTCGTCGCGCAGCGTCTTCTGGGCCACCTTGCTCGGTCTGGTCGTGTCGTACGCGATCGGCGAAGGCCTCGGGCTCGCGCTGGGGTCGTCGCTCGGCGACCACACGGCGTCCGGGATCGCCCAGCTGCTCGGCGGCGGGTTCCTGGGTGCGCTGGCGCTGGCGGTGATCGCGCTGGCGGCGGTGTCGTCGAATGCGATGAACGACTACAGCGGCTCGCTGGCGCTGCAGACCGTCGGCGTCCGGCTGCGCCGCCCGGTGTCGGCGGTGGTCGTGACGGTGCTGGCGTTCGCGCTGATCCTCTGGATGCACAGCGGCGACCTGTCCGCGAAGTTCGAGAACGTGCTGCTGTTCGTCAGCTACTGGATCCCGCCGTTCCTCGGCGTGGTCGTGCCGGACTGGCTCGCGCGCACCCGCGGCGGGCGCCGGGTGGACGTCCTGGCTTCGGTTCCGGTGCGGCCGTGGGCGGCGGTGGTGGCGTTCGTGCTCGGCTTCGCCGCGGCGGTGCCGTTCATGAACACGTCCCTCTACACCGGACCGATCGCGGCGGCGCTGCACGGCGCGGATCTCGCCTACTACGTCGGGCTCGTCGTTTCGCTGGTGGCGTACTCCTTGCTGCGCCGCCGGGTTGACCTCAAGTAATGTAGAGGTTTCACGATGGTGTGGTACCCCTCGGAGGAGGAACCATGCCAACCGCACTCGTGACCGGCGCTTCCGCCGGCTTGGGCCGCGCGCTCGCGACGGCCCTGGTGAGTCGCCGGTGGACGGTCGTCGGCGACGGCCGGGACGCGGCCGCGTTGTCCGCGGCCGCAACGGAAACCGGCTTCACCGCCATCCCCGGCGACGTCGCCGACCCGGCCCACCGCGCCCTGCTGGCCGACGCCTGTCCGTCGCTCGACCTGCTCGTCAACAACGCGAGCTCGCTGGGTGTCAGCCCGCTGCCGCCCCTTTCCGGCTATCCCGTGGCGGACCTGGAAAACGTCTACCGCGTCAACGTGTTCGCGCCGCTGGCGCTGACGCAGCTGCTCCTGCCCGCGCTGACCGCGGCGCGCGGGGTCGTGATCGACGTCAGCTCGGACGCGGCCGTCGAGCCGTACGAAGGCTGGGGCGGGTACGGCTCCGCCAAGGCCGCGCTCGATCAGCTGACGGCCGTCCTGGGCGTGGAACACCCGGACCTGTCCGTCTACGCGGTCGACCCGGGCGACCTGCGCACGGCGATGCACCAGCGCGCGTTCCCGGGCGAGGACATCTCGGACCGGCCGCTGCCGTCGTCGGCGGTCCCGGCGTTCCTGCGGCTGCTCGACGAGCGCCCGCCGAGCGGCCGCTACCGCGCGGCGGACCTCTTGGTGACCGCGTGAACATCCGGTTCGACCTGCCTGCGGAGTTGTCCGCGTCGGCGCCACCGGAGGCTCGAGGCCTGGCGCGGGACGAGGTCCGCCTGCTGGTCGCTTCGCCGTCAGGCGTCCACCACACGGTGTTTTCGGCGCTGGGCTCGTTCTTGTCCGCCGGCGACCTGCTGGTGGTGAACACGTCGGGGACGCTGCCCGCGGCGGTGGACGCGGTCCGGGCCGGACGCCCGGTGGTCGTCCACTTCGCTTCGCCTTCGGACGACGGCGGCTGGGTCGTGGAGCTGCGCGCCCCCGGCGGCCCGCTGCTCGACGGCCGTCTCGGCGAGGTCCTGGACCTGCCCGGCGGCGCGTCGCTGACGCTGCGGTCCCGGGTGACCGAGCGGCTGTGGCGCGCTTCGGTGGTGGTCGAGGGTTCGGTCCCGGGCTTCCTCGCCGCGGCGGGCCGCCCGATCCGCTACGGGTACGTCCCGGGCGAGTGGCCGTTGTCGGACTACCAGACGGTGTTCGCCCGCGAGCCGGGCAGCGCGGAGATGCCCTCGGCGTCCCGCCCGTTCACGACGGAACTGGTGACCCGCCTGGTGACGGACGGCGTGCTGTTCGCGCCGCTGCTGCTGCACACGGGGGTGTCGTCCCCGGAGGCGGACGAGCCACCCCAGCCGGAGCGTTTTCGAGTCCCGCCGACGACGGCGGCGCTGGTCTCGTGGGTCCGGTCGCGTGGCGGCCGGGTGATCGCGGTGGGCACGACAGCGGCCCGCGCCCTGGAGTCGGCCTACTCCGCCGGCGAAGTCCGCGCGGCGGAAGGCCGGACGGACCTGGTGCTGAGCCCGGACCACCCGGCCCGCCTGGTGGACGGCATCGTGACGGGCCTGCACGCCCCGGAGGCGTCCCACTTGCGGCTGCTGGAGTCGGTGGTCGGCCACGACCGCGTCCAGCGCGCTTACGACGCGGCGGTGGAGCGACGCTACCTGTGGCACGAGTTCGGCGACGTCTCGCTGCTACTGCGCCGCTGAGGATCAGCCGCCGGGGCGCGCTTCGTACCCGAAATCCAGTCCATCGGGAGCGAGGTCGACCAGCTTGGCGAGCACGGGCTCGGTGTTCCGGCCCCATCCCTTGCTCAGCAGCCAGGTCTGGTCGGCCTCGCGTAGCGGCGAATCGACGAACCAGCGGCCCAGTTTGCCCTTGACCTTGGGGTACTGAGCCACGAACTCGTCGGCGAGGTCGTCGTCGTCCGGTGTCCCCTCGATCCGAAAGAATCGGGCGCCGGGCAGGGCGCCGGCCAGCCGCGCGGCCGGCACACCAGCGGCGTGGAGTGCCGACACCAGTGCGAGTACCGCTTGGCGTTTCCGCAGCGGCTCGGTGGTGCCCTCGGGCGTGGTGATCGCGTACGGCGTCCAATCCCGGCCCTCACTGACCCGCGCGGCGCGGGCCTGCGTTTCCCGGCGCCGGAGCTGGACGGTCAGGTCGGCGGCTTCCGGGAGCGGGATGACCTGCTGCACGTCGAGGAGCAGGCGCTCACCCACCTTGTACGGGGTGAGCCGGACGCACTGGATGTCCAGGCCGTAGACCTCGTTCAACCACAGGACGGTCGTGGTGATCTCCCGGTCGAACCCGCCGGACACCAGCACCACACGTACTTCCCGGGTCAAGACGGCATCCTCGCCGCCGACGTCTTCGAGCCATTCGGCGAGCCGGGTGCGGGCGTCGTCGGCGGCGTCGGGCTCGACCTGGAGCAGGTACCGCTGGTAGGCCTCGCTGACGTCCTCGAAGGTGAGCGCGGAAACCATCGCGGCGTAGCGCAGAGCCTGGAGTTCGAGGTGGCCGCCGTCGGTGGTGCGTTTCAGCTCGATGACGACGGGCTTGCCCTCGCGGTCGATGCCGAGCAGGTCGATGCGCCGCCGGGCGCCGGCGAATTCGGCGAACTCTTCGCTGACGATGAGCACGTCTTCCGCCACGGTCTCGATCTGTGCCCTGAGCAGGCGCTGCAGATCAACGCGCTCGAGGACTTGCTCCGCCACGAAGGTGGACGACGGCACGGCTTCGAGCTTGTCGGCGGTCAGTTCGAAGAGCGGCATACTCGCCAGTTTCGCCGGGCGCCGGGCGTTCGGCCAGGGTATTGAGACCCTCCCACTGCAGCCGCTGGAAGTGCTATTCCTGGTCGATGAGCACGGACGAATACGGCCTCGGCCGACTGGAACGGCTGGCGAACCCTCGCGACGTCTGGAAGCACGAGGCCGCGAACTTCACGCCCTGGCTGGCCGAAAACATCGACGTACTCAGCGATGCCATCGGTTTGCCGCTCTCGGTGGTCGGGCAGGAGGTGCTCGTCGGCGATTTCCGCGTCGACATCCACGCGACCGATCCGGACGGCCGGAACGTCATCATCGAGAACCAGCTCGAGTCCAGCGACCACTCGCACCTCGGCCAGTTGCTCGTCTACGCCAGCGGTCTCGAAGCGGCCACCGCCATCTGGATCACGACGCGGCTGCGGGAGGAGCACCGGAGCGCGCTGGTCTGGCTCAACGAACGCACCGACGCCGACGTCCGCGCCTTCGGGATCGAGGTCGGCGTCGTCCACATCGGCACGTCCGTGCGCGCGCCGGTTCTCGACGTCGTCGTCAAACCCAATGACTGGGCGAAGGCGGCGAAAGAGACGTCCAAGGCGGTGGTTTCGCCGAAGAACCAGCAGCGCATGGCGTTCTTCGAAGACGTCTTCGACCTGATGGCCGTGAGCTATCCGGCGATCCGTGCACCGAAGACGCAAACGGCCAGTTGGTGCAGCTTCGCGTCGGGTCCCTTCGGCTACTACAGCCTCACCTTCACCAAACAGGGCTACCGGGTCGAGATCTACCTCGACACCGGGAGCAAGGAATCGAACAAGCAGGTTTTCGACGAGCTCCACGGCGAACGCCAGGTGCTGCAGCAGGCATTGGGTTTCGAATTGGACTGGGACCGGCTCGACAGCAACCGCAGCAGCCGCATCGCGACCTACCTGGACGGCTTCGACCTCGAAACCGCGGACGAGGCCGCCAGGCGGCAGGCGGTCAAGTGGAGCGTCGACCGGGCGACGGCGCTCCACCAGCAGTTCGACGGTCGGTTGCGTGAGCTGGCCAAGGTGGCGAAGGAACAGAGCACGAGCCAGGCCGACGGTGGCAGCCGATGACCCGCGGGGCGGGTGACGTGCCCTCCGGGGAGGCAACCGTGGGTGCAGTTGAGGTCGCACCCGGTTCGAGCGCTGAACAGCGGGCTGCGGAATTGCTGATGATCGAACGGGTGGCGGACGAGGTCGGAGTGGAGCTTCGACGACAGTCGATCACGTCTGCCGGCGTCCGGGTCGAGGTCGACGGTGCTGACGACGCTCGCACGGTGCTGGTCGAAGCTTGGGCGCACCAGGGCCCGCCCAAGTCCGCGCAACGGCACAAGGTGCTGGCTGACGCGTTCAAGCTCAGCTGGATCGCATCGACGCTGCCGGCGCACCCCAGGCTGATTTTGTGCTTCTCGGATGAAGCCGCTGCGAAGCCCTTTCTGACCGGTCGATCGTGGGTAGTCGAGGCATTGCGCGCACAGGGCATCGAGGTGTTCATCGCCGAACTCTCTCCGGAAGTCCGCGCCGGCATCGTGGCGGCGCAGCGCCGCCAGTACCGGTGAAGCCTGGTTGTCCACAGCCCGGGGGCCTGTGGACAACCAGGGGCTCAAGCGTTGGTCGCGTGCCGCCGTGAGCGCAGGAGGCCGGTCACCGACACCACCGCGATGCCCAGACCCACGCCGCTGACGATCGAAGCCACCAGGCTCGCCGTCGCCGTGGCCAGGCCGAACGTGCCGCCGATGTAGACCGGGATGCAGATCGCCACCGGTCCCCACACGCGCAGGGAGAACGCGCGGTCCGAAGCCAGCCACAGCACCAGCGCCACGGCGGCGCCCGTCGCGACCGGGATCGCCCAGACGACCAGGCTCGTCAGCGCGTCCATGCCGAGCGACCGGAGCCACTCGAAGGACGCCTGGCCCAGTCCGATGAACAGCACGACCAGCGCCACGCGGACGCCGGTGGCCCCGTGGCCCCGTCGGTGTGCGGTGCTCGTCATCTCTTCCCTCCCGGATCGGCCGTCATCGATACCACGTTCGGGTGACGGCCGCGGTTGCCCGCGTTACGGGATTTCTCCGAAGGGGCTTTTCTTCCCGGATGCCGGGACGAACAACGCGGTCCTCGCGTCCGGCCCGCTGAGCCCGCATGCTCTTGCGGCACCACGCTCCACCTGGTCGAACGGTCCCCGTTAGGGGCATGCGCCGCCGATGTCAAGGAATCTCACGAGAATTCCCGGGATGCGGATGGCTATGCGCCCTAGTGGGTGACCGTGCGAACCTCGCCCCGAACACCGATCCCGAAAGGCGACGCTGACGTGCGCACCCACCACAGAACCCGCTTCCTGGCCTCGGCGCTGGCCGCCCTGACCGCCGTGGGCGTGCTCGCCGGCTGCTCACGCGCGGACAGCAGCGCCGCGCCGGCCGCCAACCAGGGTGCCGCCGGGGAGGTCCGCGTCGGGTTCTTCCCGAACGTCACCCACGCGCCCGCGCTGATCGGCGCCAAAAAGGACTTCTTCAAGAACGAGCTCGGCTCGACCAAGCTCACCACCCAGACGTTCAACGCCGGCCCCGAAGAGGTCAACGCACTGCTCGGCGGCTCCCTCGACGTCGCTTTCATCGGTTCCGGCCCGGCGATCAACGCCTTCACCAAGTCCAAGGGCGCCATCCAGCTGATCTCCGGTGCCGTCTCGGGCGGCGCGCAGCTGGTCGTCAAGCCGGACATCACCAGCGTCGAGCAGCTCAAGGGCAAGAACATCGCGACGCCGCAGCTGGCCAACACCCAGGACGTCGCGCTCAAGAAGTTCCTGGCCGACAAGAAGCTGACCGACCAGGTCAAGATCACCAACCTCGACAACCCGAAGACGCTGGACGCCTTCAAGAAGGGCGAGGTCGACGGTGGCTGGCTGCCCGAGCCGTGGGCGTCCCGGCTGGTCCTCGACGCCGGCGCGAAGGTGCTCGTCGACGAGAAGACGCTGTGGCCCGGCGGCCGCTTCCCGAGCACCGTCGTCATCGTGCGCAGCGAGTTCCTGCAGCAGCACCCGGACACCGTCCGCGCGCTGCTCAAGGGCGAGCTGGCCGCGATCGACTGGGCGAAGGCCAACCCGGCGGAGGCGAAGACCGTGGTCAACGGCGCCCTCAAGGAGCTGGCCGGCAGTACCCTGAGCGCAGCGGTCCTGGACCGCGCGTTCTCCGGCATCGAGCTGACCACCGACCCCGTCGCCGCCGAATTCCCGCAGCTCGCGCAGGACTCGGTGACGGCAGGCGTGGTGAAGTCGGCGGTGGCGCTCAAGGGCTTTGCCGACTTCGGCCCGCTCAACGAGGTGCTGAAGGCCAAGAACCTGCCCGCCGTCGATGCTCCCGAACTGACCAAGTGATCCGGAGAGGCAGCCAGCGATGACCACGACCCTCCCGAGTGGCCGGGCCCGGTTCACCGGCACGACCGCGGTGCGTCTCGACGGCGTGCGCAAGACGTTCGGCCCGACCGGCCGCGCGGTGGTCGCGCTCGACGGCGTCGACCTGACGGTCGCGCCCGGCGAGTTCGTCTGCCTGCTGGGCGCGTCCGGCTGCGGCAAGAGCACGCTGCTGAACCTCGTCGCGGGGCTGGACGCGCCGTCGGCCGGGGAGATCACGCTGAACACGTCGCGGCCCGCGGTCATGTTCCAGGAGGCCGCGCTGATGCCGTGGCTGACCGCGTCCCGCAACGTGGAGCTGCCGCTTCGGCTGGCCGGGTTCGGCCGGGCCGAGCGCCGCGAAAAGGCCGCCGAGCTGCTGGAGCTCGTCCGGCTGACCGACGCGGCGAACAAGCGCCCGCACGAGCTGTCCGGCGGCATGCGGCAGCGCGTCGCCCTGGCCCGCGCGCTGGCCGCGACCCTGCGCGTCGGCGGCGACCCGGAGCAGTCGCTGCTGCTGATGGACGAGCCGTTCGCCGCGCTCGACGCCATCACCCGCGACTGCCTCCAGAGCGAGCTGCTGCGCGTCTACCGCAGCACGAACACGTCGGTGCTGTTCGTGACGCACGACGTGCGCGAGGCGGTCCGGCTCGGGCAGCGGGTCGTGCTCCTGTCGTCGCGGCCCGGCCGGGTCGTGCGCGAGTGGGCGGACGTGCCGCTGGCCGACGCCGAGGAGCTGACCGAGGAGATCACGGGCCACCTGCGCGAGGTGATCAGCACCCATGCCGCAGCTTGACCGGGCCGGTGCGGAGGTCGAGGACCTCGAAGCCGTCGGATCCGGCCTCGATGCCCTCGACGCCCCGGTGGGGGAACGCCGGCCGAGCTTCTGGAAGCGCTTCGCGTGGGGCTTCCTGCCGCCCCTGGGTGCGCTCGTGGTCCTGGTCGTCGTCTGGCAGCTCCTCTGGGCGGCGGCGTTCTGGCCGGAGTCCCAGCTGCCGGCCCCGCTGGCGGTGTGGGACGAGTTCTGGAGCATCGTCGTCGACGGCAAGGTCTTCGGCTTCGTCTGGACGTCGGTCCACCGCGCGGCCCTCGGCTTCTTCGCGGGCGTCCTGATCGGCACCCCGCTGGGCCTGGTCGTGGCGAAGGTCCGCGTGGTCCGCGCGGCGATCGGCCCGCTGCTGACGGGCCTGCAGAGCCTCCCGTCGGTAGCCTGGGTCCCGGCGGCGATCCTGTGGTTCGGCATCAACGACGCGGCGATTTACTTCGTGGTGCTGCTCGGCTCGGTCCCGTCCATCGCGAACGGCCTGGTGTCCGGCATCGACCAGATCCCGCCGATCCTGCCGCGGGTGGGCCAGGTGATGGGTGCGAACCGCCTGTCGTCGGCCCGCCACATCCTGCTGCCGGCCGCGTTGCCGGGGTTCCTGGCGGGGTTGAAGCAGGGCTGGGCGTTCTCGTGGCGCTCGTTGATGGCGGCGGAGCTGATCGCGCTGTCCCCGCAGCTGGGGATCGGGCTGGGGGCGTACCTGAACCAGGGATCTTCGTTCAACAGCATGGAGACGGTGATCGCGGCGATCTTCCTGATCCTGCTGGTGGGGATCGGGATCGAACTGCTGGTGTTCCGCCCGCTGGAACGCGCGGTGCTCCGGGCGCGGGGGCTCACGGCGTCGCTGTAGTGACGCAGGTCGCGGAACGCGGCCGTCCGGGTGTTCGTTGTCGTTACCTACGGCGCCGTAAGTTACGGTTCCGTAGGTCACGCCCCCGATCCCCGGAAGGACGCGCGCATGACCGTTCCCCAGAGCACCGCACTCATGTACGAGCTCGAGGGGACGGTCGAGGAGAACCTCAACCGCCACCTCGCCGCCGCGCAGGAATGGATGCCGCACGAGTACGTGCCGTGGAGCGAGGGGCGGAACTTCGCCGACCTGGGCGGGGAGGCGTGGGATCCGGAGCAGTCGCGGGTCACGCCCATCGCCCGGACCGCGCTCGAGGTCAACCTGCTCACCGAGGACAACCTGCCCAGCTACCACCGCGAGATCGAGCGCGCCTTCGGCCGCGACGGCGCCTGGGGCACCTGGGTGCACCGCTGGACGGCCGAGGAGGGCCGGCACGGTATCTGCATCCGGGACTACCTGCTCGTCACGCGCGCGGTCGACCCGGTCGAGCTCGAGCGGATGCGCATGGAGACCATGCAGGCCGGCTACGAGACCGGCGACAAGCCGCTGCTGCGGGTCTGCGCCTACGTCTCGTTCCAGGAGCTCGCGACGCGCCTCTCGCACCGCAACACCGGCCGCTACACGCAGGACCCGCTGGCCGAGAAGCTGCTCGCCCGCGTCTCCACCGACGAGAACCTGCACATGGTCTTCTACCGGAACCTGGTGAAAGCGGCGTTCGAGATCTCGCCGGACGCGATGATGCGGGCGATCACCGACGAGGTCCTCGACTTCGCGATGCCCGGCGCGGTCATCCCGAGCTTCGCCCGCAAGGCGGCGCTGATCGCCAAGGCGGGCATTTACGACCTGCGCATCCACCACGACGACGTCGTCATGCCGCTGCTGCGGTACTGGAAGGTGTTCGACCGGGAGGGGTTCGGCGAGGTCGGCGAAACCGCGCGCGAAGAGCTGGCCACGTTCATCAAGACCCTCGACACGCAGGCCGCCCGCTTCGAGGAGCGCCGCGACGCCGCGGCCGCCCGGGCCGCCGCCCGGGGCCTCCCCGCGTTCTGATCGCCGAAATGCGTGAAGGCCACCTGGCGGAACTTCAAGGTCCGCCAGGTGGCCTTCACGGCCTTGGCCGGGGGTGGGTCAGCGGCCGGTACGCCGGGCGCCCGCGCGGGTGCCCGACGAGAACGCCGCCGCGCCGCCCGAACGGTTGCCCGTCGCCGGGGCGCCCGAGCGGCGGGAGCCGCCGCCGGACGCGGCCGCGGTACCCGAACGCCGGGAGCCGCCCGAAGCCGGAGCGCCGGATCGGCGGGAGCCGCCCGAAGCGGCGCCGCCGGAAGCCGGAGCACCCGATCGCCGGGAGCCGCCCGAAGCAGGGGCGTCCGACCGGCGCGAGCCACCCGAAGCCGTGCCGCCCGAGCGGCGGGAGCCGCCGGAGCGGGGCTGGTCGTCACGCCGCGTCCGGGCCTGCTGGCCCCCGCGGTTCTCCTTCGGGGCCGAGCCCCGGCGGCCGCGGCCGCCACCCGGCGCCGCGCCGGAGGCCGTGACCTTCTTCGGCCGGTCGTCCACCGCGGGCGCCTTCGAGAACGTCCGCTCGCCCGGCGCCAGCTCCGCCAGCAGCGGGTGACCCGGTCCGAGCTGGGTGGTCGTCGGCTTGATGCCCGCCTTGCGGGTGAGGTCGCGCACGTCGCGGACCTGGGCGTCCGTCATCAGCGTCACCACGGTGCCCGACGCGCCGGCCCGTGCCGTGCGGCCCGAGCGGTGCAGGTAGGCCTTGTGCTCGACCGGCGGGTCCGCGTGGATGACCAGCCGGACGTCGTCGACGTGAATGCCGCGGGCCGCGATGTCGGTCGCGACCAGCGTCTTCGCCGTGCCGGAGGAGAACGCCTCGAGGTTGCGCGTCCGCGCGTTCTGGCCCAGGTTGCCGTGCAGCTCGACGGCCGGCACGCCCGAGGCCACGAGCTTGCGCGTCAGCGCCTTCGCGCGGCTCTTGGTCCGCGTGAACACCAGCGTGCGGCCGGGCGCCGCGGTCAGGTCGACCAGCACCGGCAGCCGGTGGGTCTCCTCCAGGTGCAGGACGTGGTGCTCCATCGTCGTCACCGGCGACTGCGCCGAGTCGACGCTGTGCAGCACCGGGTCGTCCATGAAGCGCTTGACCAGCACGTCGACGCCGTTGTCCAGCGTCGCCGAGAACAGCAGCCGCTGGCCGCGCTCGGGCGTCGCGTCCATGATCCGCCGGACCTCGGGCAGGAAGCCCAGGTCGGCCATGTGGTCGGCCTCGTCCAGCACGGTGATCTCGACGGCGTCGAGCTTCACGTGCCCGGAGCGCATGTGGTCGGCGAGCCGGCCGGGGCAGGCGACGACGATGTCGACGCCGTCACGCAGCTTCGTGATCTGCGGGTTCGCGCTGACGCCGCCGAAGATCGTCGTGGCCTTGAGGCCCAGCGGCTTGGCCAGCGGGACGATCGACGCCTCGATCTGCGTCGCGAGCTCGCGGGTCGGCGCCAGGATCAGCGCGCGGGGACGGCCGGGCTTGCGCCGCGTCGGGCCCGCGGCGAGGCGGGTCAGCACGGGCAGCACGAAGCCGTACGTCTTGCCGGAGCCGGTGCGGCCGCGGCCGAGGACGTCCCGGCCGGCGAGGGTGTGCGGCAGGGTCGCCGCCTGGATGGGGAAGGGCTCGGTGACGCCCTGGGAGGCCAGCGCCGCCACCAGCGGGGTGGGCAGGCCGAGTTCGGCGAAAGTACTCATAAGTCGTGCGGGCACGCGTGTGCCCTGGTCTCCGTAACCTGAGAAGGGTTGTCCTGCCCGGCGCAGACCGGTCAACGGCCGCGGCGCGTGGTAGTCGACAACAGCAGCGGGCCGAGGCAGAACTGAGCGGCCCGCATGATCAGTATAGCGGGGAAGGGTGACGTACCCCCAGTGAGATTGCCCGCACTCGCGCGGCCTTGCTAAGTTACCGGTCGGTAATCGAGGAGGACCACCATGCTGCTGAACCCGCGCGAGTACGACCCGGCGCACTTCGACGCCGAGACCCGGCGCCTGCTGCGCGCCACCATCGACTGGTTCGAACAGCGCGGCAAGGCGAAGCTGACCGAGGACTACCACAACCGCACCTTCTACGCGGACTTCCTCGAGTTCGCGGGCAAGGAAGGCCTGTTCTCGACCTTCCTGACGCCGTCCGCGAACGCCGGCGGCAACCCGGACAAGCGCTGGGACACCAGCCGCGTCGCCGCGCTGTCGGAAATCCTCGGGTTCTACGGGCTGAATTATTGGTACCCCTGGCAGGTCACCATCCTCGGCCTCGGCCCGGTGTGGCAGAGCGGCAACGCCGTCGCCCGCGAGCGCGCCGCGGCCGCCCTCGACGCCGGCGGCGTCGGCGCCTTCGGACTGTCCGAAAAGGACCACGGCGCCGACATCTACTCCTCCGACATGGTGCTGACGAAGGACGGCGACGGCTACCGCGCCACCGGCTCGAAGTACTACATCGGCAACGGCAACTGCGCGCGCACGGTGTCGGTGTTCGGCCGCATCGACGGCGTCGAAGGCCCGGACCAGTACGTCTTCTTCTACGCCGACTCCGAGCACCCGGACTACCACGTGGTCAAGAACGTGGTGCCGTCGCAGATGTACGTCGCCGAGTTCCGCCTCGAGAACTACCCGGTGCGCGCCGAAGACATCCTGCACGTCGGCGCCGAGGCGTTCAGCGCCGCGCTGAACACGGTCAACATCGGCAAGTTCAACCTCTGCTTCGGCGGCATCGGCATGGCGACGCACTCGCTGTACGAAGCCATCACGCACGCGCACAACCGCGTCCTCTACGGCAAGCCGGTCACCGACTTCCCGCACGTGCGCCGCGAGTTCGTCGAGGCGTACGCGCGGCTGACCGCGATGAAGCTGTTCTCCGACCGCGCCGTCGACTACTTCCGCAGCGCGACCGCCGACGACCGCCGCTACCTGCTGTTCAACCCGATCACCAAGATGAAGGTGACGACCGAGGCGCAGAAGGTGATCGGCCTGGTCGCCGACGTCGTGGCGGCCAAGGGCTTCGAAGCCGACACCTACCTGGCGATGTCCAAGAACGACATCGACGGCCTCCCGAAGCTCGAAGGCACGGTGGCCGTGAACCTCGCGCTGATCGCGAAGTTCATGCCCGCGTACCTGTTCGCGCCGCAGGAGTACGCGCCGGTCGGCACCCGCACCGACGCCGCGGACGACGAGTTCCTCTTCCGCCAGGGCCCGGCGCGCGGCCTGTCGAAGGTCCGGTTCCACGACTGGAAGACCGCGTACGCCGACGCCGCGCACATCCCGAACGTCGCGCTGTTCACCGAGCAGGCTGGCTACCTGGTCAAGCTGCTCACCGAGGCGGCGCCGGACGAGGCGCAGCAGGCCGACCTCGACTTCGGGCTCGCGCTGACCGAGCTGTTCACGCTGATCGTGTACGGCCAGCTGGTCCTGGAGCAGGCCCGGATCACCGGCCTGTCCGACGAGGTCACCGACCAGATCTTCGCGGTGCTGGTGCAGGACTTCAGCGCCGCGGCGGTGGACCTCAACGGCAAGGCGAGCTCGACCGAAGCCCAGCAGGCGATCGCGCTGGCGGCGCTGCGGAAGCCGGTCGTCGACGCCGCGCGGTTCGAGAACGTCTGGGCGCGGGTGCGGGAGCTCTCCGGGGTCTACGCTATGACCCCGTGATGGCGAGGAAGTACCGGCTGGGCGTGACGCGGAAGGCCGCGAACGTCGTCGTGACGGCGTTGCTGGCGCGCGGGATCCCGGTCACGGGTGGCACGGGGTTCCTGCTGACCACCCGCGGCCGGCGCACCGGCGTGGACCGGACCACTCCGGTCAACGTCCTCGACGTCGGCGGCGAGCGCTGGCTCGTCTCGCCGTACGGGCAGGTCGGCTGGGTGCACAACCTGCGCGCCGACGCCACCGCCCGGCTCCGGCGCGGCCGCACGCGCGAGACGTGGGAGGTCGAGGAGGCCGACGCCGCCACGGCCGGGCCGGTGCTGCGCGCCTACGTCCGCAAGATCCCGGTGACGGCGCCGTTCTTCGACGCGAAGCTCGGCGACCCGGCGGAGACCTTCGCCGCGGAAGCCGATCGACACCCGGTGTTCCGCTTGGCAAGATCAAGAGCGTGAACCGAGAGCGGGCGGCGGAGCTGATCTGGGACGCGTGGCAGACCGGTAAGCGCCTGGACGGGCTGCCGGACGACGCCCGCCCCCGCGACGCCGCCGAGGGCATGGCGGCCCAGACGGCCCTCGCCGAGCTGGCCGGCCCGGTGTCGGGCTGGAAGATCGCGGCGACGACCGTGTACGCCCGGCAGTACCTCGACGTCCCGGGCCCGCTGCCGGGCGCGGTGTTCGAGCGCTTCCACCACACCGAGGGCGAACCGGTCCCGGCCGACACGATGACCATGGGCGTCGCCGAACCCGAGTTCGCGTTCCGCCTGAAGGCCGGCCCGGGCCCGTCGCCGTCGCTGACCGGCGTGCTCGACGCGGTCGACACGATGTTCCTGGCGGTGGAGCTGCCGGACAGCCGCTACACCGACCACCAGCACGCGGGCGGCCCCCAGCTGCTGGCGGACGTGGCCTGCGCGGGCCGCTTCGTCGAGGGAACCGCGGTCCCGGGCTGGCGCGACCTCGACCTCCCACGCAGGCAGGTGGTCCTGCACGCGAACGGCGAGGAGTTTTCGCGCGGCAGCGGAAGCCTGGTACTGGGCGACCCGAGGCTGGCGCTGCACTGGCTGGCGATGGAGCTGCCCCGCCACGGCCTCGCGCTGCGCCCCGGCGACATCGTCACGACGGGAACGGCCACTCCGCCGTGCCCGATCCAGCCGGGCGGCGAAGTGGTGGCGGACTTCGGCGAGCTGGGCAGCGTGGCGGTGCGGTTCACTTCGCCTTGACCGTGACCAGGTCCATCCGGAAGCCGGTCACCCCAGCCAGCGCGCCCACGCAGGTCCGCTCCGCCAAGGTGGTGGGTGCCGACGTGACCCCGCAGTCGGTGAGGATGGTCGGTGACGTGTCCTCGATCTGCGCCAAGCTGACCGTCGGCAGGGTCTGCACCACCGGGCTGAGGAGCGGGACCTGGTCCGCGGCGACGATCACCTTCCCGCCGCCGCACCGGGAGAGCCGCTGCAGCAGCTGAGCGGTGGCGGTGGTTTTCCGCAGGTCGAACGTGAAAGCCCGGTTGTCGGCCCGGACCCGGTCGAGCGTGGCGCACTCCTGGTCGTCGATCCCGTCGGAGATGACGGGCGGTGCGGTGGTGGTCTCCGCATACTCGAGCTCGTAGGCGACGAGTGCCTCGCGGTTGGCGTCGGCCAGCGCGCGGAAGTCCAGATCGGTGGTGGCGATGATCGCCCGGGTGCCGTACGAGCTGAGTTCCGACTTCCCGCCGTCGAGGTCGAGTGCCGTGAGGTGGGGTGAACCACCGAGGGTCAAAGTGAAGTATTCGAACGTCAGCCGGTTCGCGTCGACGCCCCTGAGGTCACCGATGTCCTTCTGCACGAACGTCACGCTGAGGTCGTTCTCGGAGGCTTGGTTCGCCTTGCGCAGCCCGGACAGGATCTCGCTCCACTCCGGTGCCCCGACGCGGTCCAGCTCACCCACGACCTTGAGGTTCTGCCCCGTCCCCGATTTCTCGGTCTTGAATTCGGTGAGGGTGTCGCGATCGGCCGGACCGACCTCGAGATCCGTCCAGTCTTCGGCGGTCAAGGCGGTGAAACAGCCGGAGATGTCGCCGATCACGACCCGTTGCGCGCGGTCGTCGACCTGCCCGATTCCCACGTGCCGGCAGTCGGCCGGCTCCACCGAGACGATCGCCACGACCGCGGAAGCCGCGACGACCACCGCCATCAGCGCGGGCAGGTGGTTCCACCGCCGGGAATCCGTCGGCTCGGGCTCGTGGGGGGCGGCGACCAGCCGCTCCTGCAGCCGTACGTGCCAGAACTGGTACGAGCTGCCCGAGACGCGGAGCAGCCCGCGGTCACGCGCGTCGGCCAGGAACTCCATCAGCTGCCACGGCAGCTCGCCGCGCCCCGCGAGCCGGAGCCGGGCCACGGCGAACCGGGGCCAGGCGCGGATCGTCAGGATGCCGAGTGCGAACAGCGTGCCGAGCAGGACGCTGATGACGATCAGCGACGGCAGGCCGTCCCAGCCCAGCGTCCACGGCACGTGGGTTTCGACCGGGGGACGGTTCAGGCGGACCACCGCCGGCAGGCCCAGGAGCAGTGCGATGCGCTGGCCGAGGTGCCCGCCGAGCGCCGCGGCGATGGTGGCGGCCAGCACGGCCGACGTCGCGACGATCAGCGCCGCCGCCCCGGCGGAAAACAACGCCGATCGGCGTTCCCGGCGGAACAAGCTCGTCGGATCAGGTGGGTCGGTGCGCCGCGGCCGCCGGACCAGCAGGTCAGTCCAGCCGACGGCGGCACCCGACACGAGGGACAGGGCGAGCAGGGCACCGAGCAGCGCGATCGATTCCGCGGTGTCCGCCGCGGTTCTCGTGTTGGTCCAAGTCAGCCAGAGCAGGAAGCCGGGGAGGAGGACCAAGATCGCCCCGGTGAGCGCCGCGAGCCCGGCGCGCTTGAGGTTGTGCTCCGCTTTCCGGTCCCGCCGGGCCGGCGTCCGGCGGCCGCCGGCCAGCCACAGCGAGGCCACCGCGGTCCCGAAGATCGTGCCGGGCAGGGTCGGCGATTTCAGTATTTCCTCGACGAGCCCGTGCGTGGCCTCGAAGTCCACGAAGTTGTCGGCGAGGAGCCCGGTGCCCAGCGTCGCGGCGAACCAGACCGGCAGTCCCACGGCCACGGCGGCCCACGGAGAGAGTGTCCGGGACGCGAGCTGCCACCAGTTCAAATCGCGCTCGCCGTGCTTGTGCAGGTAGTTCGCCAGGTAGCTGAGCCATTGCCAGGCTTCGTCGGCCGACCAGCGATGCCGTCGTGAACCGGTCGCGTCCTCGGCGTACGCCGTCTTGATCATCGTGTCGATCAGGTGGTCCTCCACCGCGTGCCGGGTGTCGAACCGGGTCTGGTCGAACAACTCCGCCGGGTCGCGGCCGGCGTACGCCGCCTTGAACAGGGACAGCATCAGCGGAGTGCCGAGCGCCGTCACGAACGGGCTGTGCTTCGCCTGTTCGACGTGGTTCACCGCCGCCTGCCAGGCCGGGTCCTGGTCCAGCTGGTCCTTGATGTCCGCGCGGCTGACCGGCCGGATCTCGACGACCGGTGCCCGCAGCAGTTTCGGGGCGCCGCCGGTGATTTCGTCGGTGTACTCGGCCGATCGGCAGGTCAGGATCAGCGGCTGGTGGTCGCCCTGCAGCAGGGTGTTGATCTTCCCGATCGCGCTGCGCCGCAGGTGCTCGGGGAGCTCGTCGAGGCCGTCGAGGACCGGGAGGAGCCGCGGGCGGGCCAGCAGGGCGCGGGGCGTCTCCTCCTGGCCGCCGTAGTGGGTCGCCGCCAGCTCGTGGACCAGCCAGGAATCCAGCGACTCCGTGACCGGGTCCCACGACGACAGCGAGAGGAACACGGGCACCGGCTTGCCGGGGGACCAGGCGCGCAGCAGGCCGGTGGTCAGCGTGATACCGAGGAACGTCTTGCCCGAGCCGGGTTCGCCGAGCACGATGAGCCGTCTGCTGGCGATCTCTTCGAAGGCGTCCGCGAGTTTCTTCGCGGCTTCGTCCGGGTTGTCGTCCAGCCGGCCGCTCAGCTTCAGCCGCACCTCGCCGACGGGGGTGGCACTGCCGAGCACCGACGCGGGGTCCGCGGTCAGCCCGGTCGCTTCCGCCCAGGTCAAGGGGATGGTCCGGGCGTCGCCGAACCGTTCTCGCCGGTGCCGGATCTCGCGGTCCCACTGTTCGAGCAGCCGGTCGACGAGGTCGGTGGCCGCCGCGTCGATCTGCAGCGGTGGTTCGGGGCGGCGCAGGACGAGCGCGAGCGTGACGAACGTCGTGACGAGGCTGAGCAGGACCCCGGCGATGCTGCTGTACGCGTCGTTGTTCTCCAGCGAGTTCGTCAGGAGCACGAAGGCCACGACGCCGGTGACGGCGACAGCGGCGGCGACGGTCAGCCGGAAGAGCACGCGGCGCCGTCGTGGCGATACCGGCATGGGGCGGCCTGCCTCGGGGTCGGGAACGTGACGTCCTCCTGAGTCGCCGCGCGGCGGTTCCGTGCAACACCCTGGCTAAGGTGATCAGGTGAAAACACTCCGTCCCGGCTTCCTGGTCCTCGCCGTGCTCGTCGGGGCGCTCGACGCCGGGTTCTGGTGGTTCGCGCGCGGGCAGCACCAGACGAGCGCGCGGATCGGGTTCCTCGTCGCCTTCGTGCTCCTGCTGGCGCTGCTCGCGCTGGCCGCCGGGCTGGTGCGCTGGGAGGTCGCGGCGCCGCTCGGGGCCGCGTCGACGTCGGGCCTGCTGTTCGTGGGCGCGGCGGCGATCTTCAGCGTCGGCTTCGGGTTCCTGCTGCTGGCCGTCGTGGAGGCGGCGCTCGTCCGGCGGCTGGTGCTGGCCGACTCGCCGGCCGGGTGGCGCAACGGAACCGGGGTGATCAGCTCGGCGGCGGCCGTCGTGCCGGTGGCGTTGTTCGCGATCGGGCTCTTCGCGCTCCGCTGAGCCGTTTCGGTCGGTACCCCGGCCACGGCTGAAACGCCGTGAGGGCCACCTCGAGGAACTCAAGGTGGCCCTCACGAACTATCGCGTTACTTGCCGAACCCGGCCCGGCGAAGCGCGTCCGCCATCGAGCCGCTGCCGCCGCCGGAGTTCCCGCCCCGGCCGCCGCCACCGCCGCGCTGGCCGCCGCCCGAGCCGGAACCGCCGCGGCGCTGGCCGCCACCGCCGCCGCCCTGGCCGCGGTCGCGCTGGCCGCCGCCACCGCCGCCGCGGTTGCCCGACGGGGCACCCGGCTCGTCGTCCAGGCGCAGCGTCAGCGAGATCCGCTTGCGCGGCACGTCGACGTCCAGCACCTTCACCTTCACGATGTCCCCGGGCTTCACGACCTCGCGGGGGTCCTTCACGAAGTTCTTCGACAGCGCCGAAACGTGCGCCAGGCCGTCCTGGTGCACGCCGACGTCGATGAACGCGCCGAACGCGGCCACGTTCGTCACCACGCCCTCCAGCCGCATCCCGGGCTTGAGGTCGCCGATCTTGTCCACGCCCTCCGCGAACGTCGCCGTCTTGAACGCCGGGCGGGGGTCGCGGCCCGGCTTGTCGAGCTCGGCCAGGATGTCCGTCACCGTCGGGAGGCCGAACGTGTCGTCCACGAACTCGGCCGGCTTCAAGGCGGACAGCGTCCGCGTGTTGCCGATCAGCGCCCGCAGGTCCGTGCCCGTCTTCGACAGGATCCGCCGGACCACCGGGTAGGCCTCCGGGTGCACCGACGACGAGTCGAGCGGGTCGTCGCCGTCCGGGATCCGCAGGAAGCCCGCGCACTGCTCGAACGCCTTCGGGCCGAGCCGCGCGACCTCCTTGAGCGCCATCCGCGAGCGGAACGGGCCGTTCGTGTCGCGGTGCGAAACGATGTTCTCCGCCAGTCCCGTCGTGATGCCCGAAACGCGGGTCAGCAGCGGCGCCGAAGCCGTGTTCACGTCCACGCCGACCGCGTTCACGCAGTCCTCGACCACCGCGTCGAGCGAGCGCGACAGCGAAACCTCGGACAGGTCGTGCTGGTACTGCCCGACGCCGATCGACTTCGGGTCGATCTTCACCAGCTCGGCCAGCGGGTCCTGGAGCCGCCGGGCGATCGAGACCGCGCCGCGCAGCGAGACGTCCATGTTCGGCAGTTCCTGCGAAGCGAACGCCGACGCCGAGTACACCGACGCGCCCGCCTCGGAGACCACGGCCTTCGTCAGCTTCAGCTCGGGGTGCTTCTTGATCAGTTCCTGGGCCAGCTTGTCGGTCTCGCGCGACGCCGTGCCGTTGCCGATCGAGATCAGGTCCACCTTGTGCCGCGCGGCCAGCGCCGCCAGCTCGGCGATCGACTGGTCCCACTTGTTCGCCGGCTGGTGCGGGTAGATGACGTGGGTGTCGACGACCTTCCCGGTCGCGTCCACGACGGCCACCTTGACGCCGGTGCGGAAGCCCGGGTCGAGGCCCATCGTGGCGCGGGTGCCGGCCGGCGCGGCGAGCAGCAGGTCGCGCAGGTTGGCCGCGAACACGCGGACGGCGTCGTCCTCGGCCGCCTGGCGCAGCCGCATCCGCAGGTCGATGCCCAGGTGCAGGAGGATCTTGGTGCGCCACGCCCAGCGCACGGTGTCGCCGAGCCACTTGTCGCCCGGGCGGCCCTGCTGCGCGATGCCGAACTTCGCGGCGATGCGGTGCTCGTAGTCGGTCGGGCCGACCTGCGGCTCGTCCGAAGGCTCCTCGGGCGCCATCGTGAGGTCGAGGACCTCCTCCTTCTCGCCGCGCAGCATCGCGAGGATCCGGTGCGAGGGGAGCTTGGTGTACGGCTCGGAGAAGTCGAAGTAGTCGGAGAACTTCGCCCCTTCCTCCTCCTTGCCCGAGCGGACCTTGGCGACCAGGTGGCCTTGGCCCCACATCTTCTCGCGCAGGTCGCCGATGAGGTCGGCGTCCTCGGCGAAGCGCTCGACGAGGATCGCGCGGGCGCCGTCGAGGGCCGCCTGCGCGTCCGCCACGCCCTTGTCCGCGTCGACGAAGACCGCGGCCGCGGCGTGCGGGTCGGTCGTCGGGTCGTTCAGCAGGCCGTCGGCCAGCGGCTCGAGACCCGCTTCGCGCGCGATCATGGCCTTCGTGCGGCGCTTCGGCTTGTACGGGAGGTAGATGTCCTCCAGCCGCGACTTCGTGTCCGCGGCGAGGATCGAGGCTTCGAGAGCCTCGTCCAGCTTGCCCTGGCTCCGGATCGACTCGAGCACGGCGAGCCGGCGCTCGTCGAGTTCCCGCAGGTAGCGCAGCCGCTCTTCGAGCGTGCGCAGCTGCGCGTCGTCGAGCATGCCGGTGACTTCCTTGCGGTAGCGCGCGATGAAAGGCACGGTCGACCCGCCGTCGAGCAGCTCGACGGCGGCCTTGACCTGTCCTTCGCGCACGCCCAGTTCTTCGGCGATCTTCTGCTCGACCGACACGCTCACTCCAACACGCTCCCGCTTCGCCTGGCTCCGATCGTCACATTCTGCCGTTTCCACCGCCCCGACTTTCGGATGGGGCTCCTTGACAATCAGATTGGTCTAGTCCATTTTGTGGTGACCTGCCTCACCACAGCGGAGGTCTTCCGTGGTCCCCAAGGTTCGCATCGCTCTGCTCTCGTTACTTTCCGTGGTCACACTGAGTCTCGGTGTGACGTTCGTGCTCGCCGGCAGCGCTTCGGCGGCGAACATCCTGGCCAACCCCGGCTTCGAAGCCGGCACTTCGGGCTGGACCTGCACCACCGCGCCGACCGCGGTGAGCACCCCGGTGCACAGCGGGAGCCGCGCACTCAGCGCGTCGCCGTCGTCGTCGGACAACGCGCAGTGCTCGCAGACGCTCACCGTCTCGGCGAACACGGCCTACAAGCTGTCGGCGTGGGTCCAGGGCAGCTACGTCTACCTCGGTGTCTCCGGTTCCGCGACGACCAGCACGTGGACGCCGGGCACCAGCGGCTACCAGCAGCTGTCGCTGAACTTCACGACCGGCTCGAGCACGTCGCTGACGGTGTACCTGCACGGCTGGTACGGCCAGCCGACCTACTACGCCGACGACGTCAGCCTCGACGGCCCGGGCACCCCGCCGCCGACGACCCCGACGACGCCGACCACCCCCACGACGCCGACGACCCCGCCCACCACGACCACCCCGCCGACGACGACCACGCCGCCGCCGACCCAGGGTGACTTGCCGAAGCACGTCCTCACCGGCTACTGGCAGAACTTCTACAACGGCGCGAAGGCGCTGAAGCTGGCGGACGTCCCGACGAAGTACAACATCATCGCCGTGTCGTTCGCGGACGCCACCGGCTCGCCGGGCGCGGTCAGCTTCACGCTCGACTCCGGTCTGTCTTCGCAGCTCGGCGGCTACACGGACGCGCAGTTCAAGGCCGACGTCAAGACGGTCCAGGCGCGCGGCCAGAAGGTCATCATCAGCGTCGGCGGCCAGAACGGCACGATCAGCGTCGGCGACTCGACCTCGGCGAACAACTTCGCGAACAGCGTCAAGTCGCTGATCGCGAACTACGGCTTCGACGGCGTCGACATCGACCTCGAGAACGGCATCAACGCCACCTACATGGGCCAGGCGCTGCGCAGCATCTACAACGGCGGCGGCAAGGTCATCACGATGGCGCCGCAGACGATCGACATGCAGTCCACCCAGGGCGGCTACTTCCAGCTGGCGCTGGGCATCAAGGACATCCTGACGGTCGTCAACATGCAGTACTACAACTCCGGCACCATGCTCGGCTGCAACGGCAGCGTCTACGCGCAGGGCACGGTCGACTTCCTGACCGCGCTGGCCTGCATCCAGCTGCAGGGCGGCCTGCGCGCCGACCAGGTCGGGCTCGGGCTGCCGGCGTCGTCGCAGGCGGCGGGCGGTGGCTACCAGGCACCGGCCAACACGGTCTCGGCGCTGAACTGCCTGGCCAAGGGCACGTCGTGCGGCTCGTTCAAGCCGTCGGCGACCTACCCGGCGATCCGCGGCGCGATGACGTGGTCGATCAACTGGGACGCGTCGAACGGCTACGCGTTCGCCAACACGGTCTCGGCCGGGCTCGCGGGCCTGCCGTAACCGTTCTCGCCATGAAGGGGCCCTTCCGGACCAGGTCCGGAAGGGCCCCTTCATGACACCCCCAGCCGGGCGCGCGCCGTCCCCCACGGCACCCGCGCCTGCGCCGCCTACACTGCCGGACGAGGTGTGTGCGAACGTTGCGGAAACGTGGAATCCGCAGGTCGGGGAGGGAGTGCGGTGATCAGGTACAGCGTGCTCGGCACCCTCGAAGCCGAGTCCGGCGGCGCTCTCCTCGACGTCGGTCACGCGCGGCGGCGGTACGTGCTCGCGGCGCTGCTGGCCGAGCCGAACCGGCCGGTGCCGCTCGACCGGCTCGTCACGCGTGTCTGGGGCGCGCACCCGCCGCACCGGGCGGCCGCGACGGTCCGCAGCTACCTTTCGCGGCTGCGCGCCGCCGGGTGCGAGATCGACCGCACCGCGCACGGCTACGTGCTGCGCGTCGACCTGGACGCGCTCGACCTGCACCGGTTCCGCGAGAAGGTGGCGCTCGCGCGGGAGGCGGCCGCCGACGGCACCGCGGCCGCGCTGTTCGACGACGCGCTGGCGCTGTGGCGGGGAGAACCGTTCGCCGGGCTGGAGTCGCCGTGGCTGACCGAGGTCCGGGAGGGCCTGGCGGCCGAGCGGCACGCGGCCCGGCTGGACCGCAACGACGTGTCGCTGCGGCTCGGGCGGCATGCGGTGCTGCTGGCGAAGCTCCCGCGCGTCGCCGCGGACCACCCGTTCGACGAGCGGCTCGCCGGCCAGCTGATCCTCGCCTACTACCGCAGCGGGCGGCAGGCGGACGCGCTGGCGCACTTCGAGCGCGTCCGGCGGCGGCTGGCGGATTCGCTCGGCGCCGACCCGGGCCCGGCGCTGCGGGAGCTGCACCGCCGGATCCTGGCCGGCGACCCGGAGCTGGACGCGCCGCTCGCGCGCGCCGGCGCCCGGACCGGGTCCCTGATCGAGCTGGCCGCCATCCGCGCGGTCGCGACGCTGCTGATCGTGGCGCGCGAAGGCGACTTCGAAGCCGCGGCGTGGCGGGTCCGCAGCACGGCCGACGCGCTGGAGAAGGAGATCGGCGAGCTGGAAGCCGAGATCGGCGGCGCGCTGGTGGTGCCCGGCGAAGGCGGTGTCCGGCTGACGGAACTGGGGGAGCGGCTGCGCACCGGCGCCCGCGCGGGCGTGGCCGAGCTGGCGACGATCTTCACCGAGACGCGGCTGGCCGAACGCCGCATCGGCGGCCGGCTGCGCGTCGGCTACGTGGCGAGCCTCGGCGGCGACCTGGTGACGCGCGTGACGACGGAGTTCGAGCGCCGCCACCCGGCGTGCCGGGTCACCCTCACCCCGACCCGGATCGGCCAGCGCTGGAACGAAACGGACCTGCTCGCCGAGGGCGACCTCGACCTGGTGCTGCACTGGTCCCCGGGCGGCGACACGCGCTCGTTCGCGCAGCCGAACCTGCGCACGGGCCCGGCGCTGCTGACCCTGCCCCGCGGCCTCCTGCTGCGCGACGACCACCCGCTCGCCTCGCGCGCGACGGTCAGCCTGGAGGACCTCGCGGACCACCGCCTGCTCGACCCGGGCAAGGCGCTCCACCCGGTGGCGCGCGACCTGTGGGCCCCGCCGGTCACGCCGTCGGGCCGCCCGATCCCCCGCACCGAGGAGGACGTCCCCCAGCTGATCGGCCGCACCCGCATCGGCGCCGAGGACATGCTTTCCCTGGTGGCGCGCGGCATTGGCCTGCACATCTCGGTGGTGTCGCTGCTGGAGCGCTACCCGTTCCCGGGACTGCGGGTGATCCCGGTGGTCGACATCCCGCCGATGCTCGCGGTCCCGGTGTGGCGCGCGTCGGAGGAGAACGAAGCGATCCGCGCGTACGTCTCGGTGGCCGCGGAGCTGACGGCGGGTTAGCCGTTCTGCCGGCGGACCAGCTCTTCGACCGCGCTCGGCAGGGTGGTTTCGAAGTCGATCAGCTTCGCCCAGGACGGCGTGACCTTGATCCGCACCATGCCGTCGGAGTAGAGCTCACGGACCTCGGCCTCCCAGGCGGCGGCCTGCTCGGCCGGCATCCCGGCGGCCTGCCGCAGGAATTCGGCCGGGAGGTCGTCGAGCGCCTCCTGGGTGCTGCTCCCGCGGATCAGCAGGATCTTGGGTGGCTGCGCCTCGGTGTCGATCGTCAAGGCCACGGCGGGGTTCTTCTGCAGCGATCGGACCTTCGCCGCGTTCTTCGCCGTGCAGAGAACGAATTCCGCACCATTCCAGGTGAACCCGATCGGAATCACCCGCGGCGCACCGTCTTCGGCGACGTAACCGAGCCGCGCGATGGTCCGGGCGAGGAGTTCCTGGCTGTCGGGGCGGTTCAGGACGTCGATGACCTCGTTGGGCAGCACGAAGGCGAGCTTAGCGAGAATCGGCGGGCGGGTTCTGGAGAATTGATCGCGGGTGGCTCGATGTGCCAAGCTTTCCGATCGTGACTTCTTCGGACGCGGAGCAGGACGACGAGCTGGCCCCGGCGTTGCGGGAGATCGCCGTTCGTGCGCATGCTGCCGGACTGAAAGTGGGGATCCTGCGGTGGAACGATCTCCCGACGGTGGCGATCGTCGGCGAGACGGAGCTTTGTGTCGGATTTCCGGCCGGCCGCACCCAGCGGGAAGTGCACATATCGCGGCGCGACGCGCCGGACTGGGCTTCGACCGACTTCGCGCACTGGGTTTTCCTCGGCGACTACGACGCCTTCCTCGACCGGTCGTCCGGCACTGTGGTCGCTGCCCTCGACCACAGTGCCGACGGATTCGGTCTCTTCCGGAAGGAGATTCCGGGGTTGGCACCCATCCCGGAGGGCGACCCGGACCTGACTCCGCCGGAGGCCGAGGAGCGCTCTGGGACCGCCGTCCGTGAACCGGCCAGGCTGTGTGTCGAACACCCGTCGGTGGAAGGGCTGTCGATCACGATCCAGCGGCCACCACCGAGGGCTCTGCGAGTGGCTTGCCGTGCGTATCCCAATTCGTGGGGCGTCACGATCACCGGTGTCCCCACGGAGCGGCACGACCAGGCACTACGCCTGCTCGAGGAGATCTCCACCTCGTTCTTCATCGACCTCGACATGAGCTACGGCGCCGCGTTCCGCCTGAAGAAGAACGTCGGCGTGGAGTGGGCCTCCGAGCCGGGCGACAAGGAGATTCCCTCGACCAAGCTGCCGCGGTTCCCCGTGCTCACGCACAATGACGACGCCGCGTCCTTGTACCTCTACGCGCGCGCGTTGGTGTCGGCACCGTTGCTGGCGTATCTCGCGTACTACCAGGTGCTCGAGTTCTTCATGCCCAAGTACGCGCGAGCGGCCGCGGTGCAGAAACTCCGCGACGTGCTCAAGGACCCCCGCTTCGACCACGACGACGACATCACGCTCGGGCGGGTCATCGAGATGGTCACCGACACCGACCGCACCGCGGGCACCGAGCGTGAGCAGCTGAAGGCGACCGTGACGCGCTGCCTGGACGCCGGCGCGCTCGCCCGGTACCTCGAATCCCACCCGCGCGGAGCCGCGGCGATGGCCGACAAGAAGCGGATCGCCGGCATCCGGCTGCTCAACCCCAAGGACACCAGCGCGTCGCTCGTCGAGCAGATCTCCGAACGGATCTACGACCTCCGCTGCCGGATCGTCCACGGCAAGGAAGGCGGCAACGGCCGAGGCGAGCCGTTGCGTCCCTTCGGACGCGAGTCGAAACTGCTCACCTACGACCTGGCCCTCATCCGGTTCGTGGCCCAGCGGGTCCTGATCACCTCGAGCGGTCCGGCCACGTGGGGCCGCTGATCACCGCGGCACCACCGGCAACCGCAGGGCTCCCGGCGCGTCCGACGGCACCACCGGGTTCTTCGGGGCCACCGCCGCCACCCGCCGGTACTCCTCGCCCAGTTCCGGCCGCGGGTCCGCCTCGCCGCGGTTGGGCCAGAACGCCATCGCCCGCTCCGCCTGGGCCGTGATCGTCAGCGACGGGTTCACGCCCAGGTTCGCCGTGATCGCCGAGCCGTCCACCACGTGCAGGCCCGGGTACCCGTACAGCCGCTGATAGGGGTCCACCACACCTGTCGAAGGCGAGTCGCCGATCGTGCAGCCGCCGATGAAGTGGCCCGTGATCGGGATGTTCACCATGTCCGTCCACGCGCCCTGAGGGAGGCCGCCGATCTTCTCCGCCACCCGGCGCGTCACCTCGTGGCCCGCCGGGATCCACTCCGGCGACGGCGAGCCCGCGCCCTGGCGGGTCGTCATCCGGCGGCCGAACAGCCCGCGTTTCGTGTACGTCGTCACGGAGTTGTCGAGCGTCTGCATCACCAGCAGCCCGATCATCCGCTCCGACCAGTGCCGCGGGTTGTGGATCCGCAGGAGGTCACGGCGTTGCCGCCACAGCTCACGCAGCCCCAGCACCCAGCGGCGGCGGCCCGGCTCGCCGTCCACCAGCGCCGTCGCCATCAGGCCCATCACGTTGCTGCCGCGGCCGTAGCGCACCGGCTCCACGTGCGTCACCTCGTCCGGGTGGATCGACGACGTGATCGCGACGCCCCGCGTGTAGTCCGTGTCCTCGCGCAGCGACCGCGCCGCCAGCACGGCCTCGGAGTTCGTCCGCGCCAGCAGGCCGAGCCGCGGCGACACGTCCGGCAGGGTTCCGTTGTCCCGCAGGCGGTGCAGCAGCCGTTGCGTGCCCAGCGCGGCGGCGGAGAACACCACCTGCGTCGCGGTGAACGTCCGGCGCGACCGGCGGCCGGTGCGGACGGTGTCCACCGCGTACCCGCCGGCGATCGGCCGCACCGACACCGCCGTCGTCAGCGGGTGCACCACCGCGCCCGCCTGTTCGGCCAGGTACAGGTAGTTCTTCACGGTCGTGTTCTTCGCGCCGACCCGGCAGCCGGTCATGCACTCGCCGCACAGCGTGCACGACTGCCGCGCCGGGCCCGCGCCGCCGAAGAACGGGTCCACCCCGGACTGTCCGAAGTAGACGCCGACCGGCGTGCGGCGGTAGGTGTGCCCGATGCCCATGTCGCCTGCCACCTCGCGCAGGACCCGGTCCGCGGCCGTCGTCGCCGGGTTCTCGACCACGCCGAGCATCCGCTTCGCCTGGTCGTAGTACGGCGCCAGCTCGGCCTTCCAGTCCGTGATGTGCGCCCACTGCGGGTCTTCGTAGAACTTCTCCGGGGGCTCGTACAGCGTGTTCGCGTACACCAGCGAACCGCCGCCGACGCCGGAGCCGCTCATCACGAAGGTGTTCTTCAACAGCGTCAGCCGCTGGATCCCGAAACAGCCCAGCGCGGGAGCCCACAGGTACTTCCGCAGCCGCCACGACGTCTTGGCGAACTCGTCGTCGGCGAACCGGCGGCCGGTCTCCAGCACGCCGACGTGGTAGCCCTTCTCGGTCAGCCGCAACGCCGTCACGCTGCCGCCGAAGCCCGAGCCGATCACGAGGACGTCGTAGTCCATCACGCCACCACCCGGTAGTCCGCGGGATCGAGCCGCCGGGTCCGGCGGTCGTACTCGGTGACCAGGCCCGGCCAGTTGGTCGTGACGCGGCCGTCGGCCTGGCGGTACCAGCTCGTGCAGGCGCTCCACACGCTGTGGCCCAGGCGGTTCTGCACTTCGTCGTCGTAGCGCTGCTCGACGTCGGGGCGCACGTCCAAATAGGACACGCCGGGCCGGGTGAGCTGCTCCACCGCCTGCCGGATGTAGCGGGCCTGGCGCTCGATCATGTAGATGATCGACCCGGCGCCGAGGTTGGTGTTGGGGCCGTAGACGCAGAAGAGGTTCGGGAAGCCGGGCACGGCCATGCCGAGGTACGCCCGCGCGCCGCCGGACCACTCGTCCCGCAGCGACCGCCCGCCGAGGCCGCGCACCTCCATCCGGCCGAGGAACTCCGTCGCGGCGAACCCGGTGCCGTAGACCAGGACGTCCGCTTCGAGCTCGGTCCCGTCCTCGACCCGCACGCCCTTCTCGGTGATCTCGGTGATCCGCCGCGTCTCGACGTCGACGTCCGGCTGGGCCAGCGCGGGCAGGTAGTCGTTGGTGAAGAGGATCCGCTTGCAGCCCAGGGGATAGGCCGGCGTCAGCTTCGCGCGCAGCTCCCGGTCCTTGATGTGGCGGCGGCGCAGCTGCGCGGTCCGCAGCTCGAACATCTTCGCCAGCACGGGGTGCTTCGTCATCGCGTAGGTCGCGTACTCGGCGAGCAGGAAGATCCGCAGCCGGCCGAGCAGCTGCGTGGGCGGCAGGTGCTCGAACAGCCAGTGCTGCCACCGCCGGTAGCTCGGGTCGGACTTCGCCATGACGTACGGCGGCGTGCGCTGGAAGACGGTGACGTGCTGGGCGCGCTTGCGCAGCTCGGGCACGAACTGCACGGCGCTGGCCCCGGTCCCGATCACGGCGACGCGCTTGCCGGCCAGCTCGACGCCGTGGTCCCACCGCGCGGAGTGGAAGGCGTCGCCGGCGAAGGTCTCGCGGCCCGGGATGTCCGGCAGCACCGGCCGCGACAGCTGCCCGACGGCGGGGACGAAGACGGTCGCCTCGTACGTCTCGCCGTCCTTCGTCTCGACGCGCCAGACGCCGCGCCCTTCGTCGAAGGCGGCCCCGGTGACCTCGGTCCGGTACCGGATGTGCGGCTCGAGCCCGTACTTCGCGATGACGCCGCGCAGGTAGGCGAGGATGTCCGGCTGGTGCGAGAACCGCTTCGGCCACCGCGGGTTGGGCTCGAAGGAGAAGGAGTACAGCGGCGACGGGATGTCGCAGGCGGCGCCGGGGTAGGTGTTGTCGCGCCAGACCCCGCCGGCCTCGGCGGCGCTCTCCAGGATCGTGAAGTCGGTGAACCCGGCGCGCTTCAGTTCGATCGCCGTCCCGATGCCGCCGAACCCGGTGCCCACGATCAGCACCGACGGCCCCTTCGCCGAACTACTCATGCACGAAAAGCTACGCACCGAGGGGCTGTGACAACAGGCCACGATCGGTCACTCGATCGAGATTTCCGGCCAGCACGGGTAAGCTCCGGGGTGTGCAGCCGGCCACCCCGCGGTTCATGTTGATCGAGGACGACGGTGACCGCCGCATCCCGTGCCGAGGCGCCGGAGGCGTGTTCACCGGCCCCGGAGGTGAGCCGCTCCGGCTCCGGGGCTGCGCTCTGCCGGCGGAGCTACTCGACCGGCTGCGGGCCGGCCGGAAGGTCCGGCCGTCGTTGTTCTCCCTCGCCGCTGTCGACCGCTTCGGGCTCGAGACCGATCTGAGCCTGGTGTCGCTCGACGTCGCGGAATGGTTCCCGCGGGACGACGGGCTCGTGGACCTCCTCCTGCGAGAGCCGCTTCACGACCCGCCGGGACCGGCGGCGCGAGCGATCTGGGACCTGTGGTCGGCCGGGCGCCCGGCCGCGGGCAACTTCTGGGCCGCGGCGGACCGGCCCGAATGGCTCCGCGCCGCGCTGGCCCATCACCGTGCCGAAGGCCCCGATCGGCCGCCGGGCCGGACTTTCCGGCTCGACGGCACGCACGTCACCGACCTCGCGAGCTTCCTCTGCGCGCTCGGCGAGGCGGTGAACGGCCCCGGCGGGTACTTCGGCCGGAACCTCGACGCCCTCGCCGACTGCCTCCGCGGCGGTTTCGGCGCGACCACGCCGTTCACCGTCGCAGGGCCCGAGGTGCCGCGAGTCCGCGACGTGCTCGAGGCCGCCGGCGTCACGCTGCGGGCAGCACCCTGACCTCCTGGGTCTCCGCGCCCGGCTCCGCCCAGCTCATCAGCTGCCCGGCCGCGCTCTCCAGCGCCGCGAGGTCCCGCTTCGGCAGCTTCTCGAACGGCGACAGCTCCACCACCGCCGCCTTCTTCGACGTCTTGATCTCCCAGAACCCGCGGACGAACCCGCCCACCAGCAGCGTTCCCTTGACCAGGCCGTTCTGCGTGATCACCCGCTTGCGGTAGTCGTCGGAGATCACCCGCGTCCGGTCCGCGTACGACAGGATCGTCTGGTCGAACGGCCCGAGCAGCCGCGGCGGGGCCGGCACGTCGGGGTCCGGCACCGACAGCTCCGGCAGGTCCAGCAGCTCGCGCCCGTCCGGGTCGCGGTAGTGCCGCAGGTCCATCGAAGCGGCCACCTCGCCGAGCCGCGTGATGCCCGCCCACGCCTGGACGTCCGCCACGGACGCCGGACCGAACGCGCGCAGGTACCGCGAGATCAGCGAAGCGGGCGAGGGCGGTGAAAGCGGCGAGCCGACCCAGTCCTCCAGGCACGCGTACGTCGTCTGCCCGGCCTTGCCCCAGATCGCGCGCGGCGGGGTCTGCACCAGCGGCAGCCGCCCCCGCGCCAAGTGGGTCAGCGACGCCGCCGGGACGTCCCACCGCCGCGCCAGCTCCGCACCCAAGGCCGTGCTCGACAACGGCGAGCGCGCGAGCAGCTCACGCGCCACCGAAGCGATCTCGGCGTGGTCCAGCCCGGCCAGCGGAGCCGCGTGCTGGGTGTTCGTCTTCAGGTCGCGCTCGTACAGCACCTGGACCACCGGCCGCCACGCCAGCGCGTCCGCCGCCGTCACCAGGTGGACCGTGCCGCGCATCAGCGCGATCCGGACCACCTGCCGGTTTTCCAGCAGCTCGGCCAGCTCCGCCGGCCGGAACCCGTGCACCCGCGGCCACAGCGCGTAGTACGGCGGGAACGGCGCCTGCGCCTGGAGCCCGGCCAGGTGCTCCACCGCCTCGAATGCGGACAGCTTCGCGCGGCGGAGCAGCAGCTGGCGCTCCAGCGTCGCCCGGTTGAGGGCCCGTCGGCTCAAGGTCTCCACGCCGCTCACCCTAACGATCACCCCGGACGGTTCCGGTCCTCGATTGCACGGCGAAAGCCGGTGATCCATACTTCCGGCCATGGCCGAGCTCGCCGCGCCCGCCGTCGGGGATTGGGACTTCCCGCGCGGCACCGCGAGCATCGAACTGATGACCCGGTTCGCCGCCGAGCGCGGCCTGGCCGCCGAGAAGCTGCTCGCCGCGACGACGCTGTCCCCGGAGCTGCTCACCGACGCGGGCGTCCAGGTCGACGCGCGCCAGGAACTGGCCGTCGTCCGGGCGCTGATCGAGCTGGACGGTTCGGACGCGACGGCGCTCGAGCTCGGGAGCCGCTACCGCGTCACCACCTTCGGGATCTTCGGCTTCGCCTGCATCAGCAGCCCGACGCTGCGCGACGCGATGCTGTTCGCCTTGCGCTACTTCGACCTCAGCTTCGCGTTCTGCATCCCCCGCGTCACGCTCGAGAGCGACCGCCTGACGCTCGAGCTCGACGACACGCGCGTCCCCGCCGACGTCGCCCGGTTCCTCGTGCTGCGCGACCTGGCCGCCATCTTCACGGTGATGCGTGACCTGCTGCCCGAGATCGCGCTGGACGACCTGAGCTTCCGGCACGAAGCGTCCGCGGTGGACGCTTACCTGACGGCGTTCGGGCTGCGGCCCCGCTTCGGTGCCGACGCCTGCCGCGCGACGCTGGACCCGGCGCTGCTGACGCTCCCGCTGCCGCAGGCCAACGACCAGACCGTCGCCCTGTGCGCGGCGCAGTGCGAAGCGCTCGTCACGCGGCGGCGGCAGCGCTCGGGCATCTCGCAGCAGGTCCGGGAACGCCTGGTCCGCCTCGGCGGGGTCGACGCCGGGATGGACGAGATCGCCCGCCAGCTGACGCTCAGCACGCGCACGCTGCGCCGCCGCCTGACCGAAGCGGGCACGAGCTACCGGGCGCTGGTCGACGAAGTCCGGCACACGCTCGCCGAAGAGCTGCTCGACACCGGCGTGCTGTCGGTCGAGGACGTCGCCTACCGGCTCGGGTACGCGGAGGCGTCGAGCTTCATCTACGCGTTCAAGCGCTGGACCGGGATGACGCCGGCGGCGTTCGCCCGTCGCTTCCGCGCCGCCCGGCAAGCACCGCCGGGTAGGTCAGCTTCAGCAGGTTCAGGATCGAGTCGGTGAGGAAGGTGCGCAGGGCCGCGCGGTCGAGCGTGCCGCGGATCAGCCATTCGCGCGAAGCCGCCCGCAGCATCCCGCCGAACGACCGGATCATCGCGCGCAGCTCTTCACGGCCTTCGGTCACGCCGCTCATCAGCGCGGCCTCCAGGACACGGTCGGCGGCGATTTCGTCGGCCTCCAGCATGATCCGCTCGATCTCGGGGTCGCGCCCGGCCGACTCCGGCCCGATGACGGTCAGCCACGCGTCGCGGTTGCGGTCCACGACTTCGATCCAGCGCTCGACGCCGATCGCCAGCCGCTGCTCCATCGTGGTGTCCGGCAGCGCTTCGGTGACCGGCGCGGGCACGATCATCAGCTGCCGCACGACTTCCAGGTAGAGCTCGCGCTTGCCGCCGAAGTAGTGGTTGATCAGCGGGCGCGCCACCCCGGCCGCCTCGGCGATGTCCGAAGTGGACACCGACGCGTAGCTGCCCGCCCCGAACAGGTGCCGTGCGGCGGCGAGGATCTCCGCCCGCCGCTCGGCCGGTTCGAGGCGGCGGCGCCGCGGCCGGGTCCCACTGGTCATCCGCTCAGCCTCGCGGGGGATCGGCACGCTGTCAACAAGTAGTTGACCTGTTGTCAAGAGGAGTGGCCCCGGTGGCGGGCAGGGGATGTTTCACGCCAACCTTTGTCGTTATGCAACCGGAACAACCCGCCGGTAACTCCCCGGCACCCGGATGCGACGAGACGGCAGGGACCCGCGACCGGGGGCAGGAGCAGATGACCGAAGAAGACGCGCCGATCCGGCCGGCCGGACGCTGGGTGAGCGTCCGCCTGCAGCATCGCCACGTCAGCTTCGACGAGGGCTTCGAGGTCGAAGAACCGTCGCCGGACGGCGACTGCGCGGACGAGGCCTCACTGTCCTATTCCGGCATCGTGATCACCGGCTACGACGAGGGTGAGAAAGTCTCCGAGCAGTGGATCCCGCTCGGCATCGACCCGTCCGAAGCGGACGATGAACGGCTGATCGAGCAGCTGCGCGAGGCGCTGCTCTGGCAGGCGGGCCGGCCGCCGCAGGCCGCGGGGGAGTGACGGCTACGCGCCGGCGTCGCCCTCGCGCAGCGAGCGGATCATGCTCTGCAGGCTGCGGAACGCGGCCGACTGCTCGGCCTCCGTCATGCCGGCCAGCATCCTGACCTCGACCGCCCGGACCGCCGCGGTCGCCTTCTCCAGGCTCCGCTTGCCGCGGGGCGTGAGCCGCGTGGGGAGCACCTTCCCGACGGGTGCCGCCGCCGGCCTGGTCACGTAGCCGTCTCGCTCCAGGGCCTGGAGCAGCACGTTCATCGTCTGCCGGGTCACGAACGCGCCCCGCGCGAGCTCGGAGTTCGACAAGCCCGGCCGCTGGGCCAGCAGTTCGAGGCAGGAGTAGTGCGTCACGCTCATCCCGAGCGGCCGCAGCACCTCCTCCATCGACGCACGTAGAGCGCTCGACGCCTCTTTCAGCAGGTAGCCCAGCGACGTCTTCAGGTCGACCCCGTCTTGACTCATGTCAGCATTCTGACATAGGTTGGTGCGTGTCAGAAGACTGACACGAAAGAAGGAGTGCGCACCATGCCCGTCACCGGCCCCGACTTCATCTCGCTCCAGGCGCGCGACCTCGCCGCCTCGCAGGCGTTCTACGAGCAGTACCTCGGCCTCGTCCGCTCGCCGGCCGGACCGCCGCACGCCGTCGTCTTCGAAACGAAGCCGATCGCGTTCGCGCTCCGCGACGTCGTTCCCGGCACCGACCTCGCATCCGTTGCCCAGCCGGGCATCGGCGCCGCGATCTGGCTCCACGCCACGGACGTCCAGGCGATCCACGACGCACTGGCCGCCGACGGCCACCCCATCGTCTCCGCGCCGATCGACGGCCCCTTCGGCCGCACGTTCACCTTCGCCGACCCAGACGGCTACCAGGTCACGCTCCACGACCGCGCCTGAACCGCCGGCCGGGCGCTCAGGGCGATCCGGTGCGCAGGCCTTCGAACGCCACCTTGCACACCGCGTCCGCGACCTCCTCCGCCGACGAGCCCCGCCGCGGGCGGTACCACTCGATCAGCGAGTTCACCATGCCGAAGACGAGCCGGGCGGTCACCGCGGGATCGACGTCCGGGCGGATGTCGCCCTCGGCCGCCGCCTGCTTGACCAGGTCCGTGACCAGGCGGTCGAACTCGCGCCGCCGGGTGAGTGCCGCCCGCTCGACCTTCGTGTTGCCGCGCACGCGCAGCAGCAGCGTGACGAACGGGAGCCGGTCGGCCAGCACCAGGACGCTGCCGCGGACCAGGTGCTCCAGCCGGTCGATCGCGCGCCCGTCGAGCCGCTCGGTCGACGCCGCCACGTCGAACAGCCCGTCCAGTGCCCGGTCCACCGCCAGCCGCAGGAGTTCCTCCTTGCTGGGTACGTGGTGGTAGATCGCCGACTTCGTGATGCCGAGCTTGCGGGAGAGGTCCTCCATGCTCGTGCCGTCGTAGCCGCGCTCGTTGAACAGCTTCACCGCCACCCGCAGCAGCGATTCGAGGTCGTACCCGGGGCGCCCGCGGCGGGGCGCCGTCACGGCGTCTTCCGCTGGTCGACGATCCGCCGCATCTTGCCCATCGAGCGCTCGAGGGTGTCCGGGTCGACGACGTCCACCGAAACGGTGACGCCGACGCCGTCCTTGACGCCCGTGACCAGCGCGGCGGCGGCCGACTCCCGCACCGGGCCCGAAGCGTCGTGGCGCGCCTCGACCCGCACGGTCAGGTGGTCGAGCCGCCCGCGCGTGGACCGGACGAGCTGGAAGTGCGGGCTCAGTCCCTCGGTCCGCAGCACGATCTCCTCGATCTGCGTCGGGAAGACGTTGACCCCGCGCAGGATGATGAGGTCGTCGGTGCGGCCGGTGACCTTGTCCATCCGCCGGAACGCCGGCCGGGCGGTGCCGGGGCGCAACGCGGTGAGGTCGCGGGTGCGGTAGCGGATGATCGGCAGCGCCTGCTTGGTCAGCGACGTGAAGAGCAGCTCGCCGGTCTCGCCGGCTTCCAGCACGTGCTCGTCGAAGGGGTCGATCACCTCGGGGTAGAAGTGGTCCTCCCAGATGTGCAGGCCGTCCTTCGTCTCGACGCACTCCTGCGCGACGCCCGGCCCCATCACCTCGGACAGCCCGTAGATGTCGACGGCGTCGAGCGCGAACCGCTCTTCGATCTCCGCGCGCATCTGCTCGGTCCACGGCTCGGCGCCGAAGATGCCGACCTTGAGGGAACTCCGCCGGGGGTCCACGCCCTGCCGCTCGAACTCGTCGAGCAGCGTGAGCATGTACGACGGCGTGACCATGATGATCTCGGGCTCGAAGTCGGTGATCAGCTGCACCTGCCGCGCGGTCATGCCGCCCGACGCCGGGATCACCGTGCAGCCCAGCTTTTCGGCGCCGTAGTGCGCGCCGAGCCCGCCGGTGAACAGGCCGTAGCCGTACGCGTTGTGCAGCTTGTGGCCCGGACGGCCGCCGGCGGCGTGGATCGACCGGGCCATCACCGTCGCCCAGGTGTCGATGTCCTGCTCGGTGTAGCCGACGACGGTGGCCTTGCCGGTGGTGCCGCTGGACGCGTGGATGCGCCGGACCTGCGCCTGCGGCACGGCGAACATCCCGAACGGGTAGTTCTCGCGCAGGTCCTGCTTGGTCGTGAACGGGAACTTCGCCAGGTCGGCGAGCTCCTTGCAGTCGTCGGGGTGGACGCCGGCCTCGTCGAACTTCCGCGTGTAGGCGGGCACGTTGGCGTACGCGTGCCGGAGTGTCCACTGCAGACGCTCCAGCTGGAGGGCGGCCAGCTCGTCCGCGCCGATGTTCGCCTCGATCATGGTCGGTCCCGTTTCGCGGAGAGGGTGCGGCTGCGGCCGCGGAATTCGGCGACGACCTCGGGCCCGCCGGGGGTCTCCCGGTGGACGGTGACGTCGTAGATGCCGTTGCGGCCGTAGCGGGTGCGCTCGGTGGCCGTGGCGACGAGGTGGTCGCCGAGCCGGCCGGCCGCGACGAAGGAGATTTCGGCGCCCGACGCCACGGTCACCGGGCCGTGGGTGTTGCACGCGCAGGCGAACGCGGTGTCGGCCAGCAGGAAGACGTACCCGCCGTGCGCGATGTCGTGGCCGTTGACCATCTCGCGCGTGATCGTCATGGTCGCGACCGCCCGGCCCTCGCCCGCTTCGACCAGTTCGATCCCCAGCGCGCGGGAAGCCTCGTCGGCGGCGAACATGGTGTGCGCGGCGTTGGTCATCGACCCTCCGAGTTGACTGACCGAATGGACGGTCACCATGCGGGTGCCGCTCAGTAAAGGCAGTGCCCGGGGCCCTGTCAAGCGCCACCCCTTCCGATCTCCGTGGTCAGCGGCTACCATGGCAATTACTGAACGTCCGGTAGGTAATTCGGCGGGAGAGGTCGGACCTGATGGCATTGCTGCGCAGCTACGTCTCCGGGGAGTGGCACACGGCGACCGGCGAGGGCGTCCCGCTGCACGACGCGGCCACGGGCGAGGAGGTCGCCCGGATCTCGTCGGCGGGCGTCGACTTCGCGGGCGCGCTGGCGTACGGCCGCCGGGTCGGTGGTCCGGCGCTGCGCGAACTGACGTTCCACCAGCGGGCGGCCCTGCTGAAGGCGCTGGCTTCGCACCTGCGTGAGCACCGCGAGGAGCTGTACGCGCTCTCCGCCCGCACCGGCGCGACGCTGGGCGACTCGAAGTTCGACATCGACGGCGGCATCGGCGTCCTGTTCAGCTACGGCTCGAAGGGCAAGCGCGAGCTGCCGAACGACACCGTCTACGTCGAAGGCGCCGTCGAGCCGCTGTCGCGCGGCGGGACGTTCGTCGCCCAGCACATCGCGACCCCGCTGCGGGGCGTGGCGGTGCAGATCAACGCGTTCAACTTCCCCGTGTGGGGTCCGCTGGAGAAGTTCGCCCCCGCGTTCCTCGCCGGGGTCCCGAGCCTGGTCAAGCCGGCCAGCTCGACGGCGTACCTGACCGCGCGGCTGGTCGAGCTGATCATCGAGTCGGGGATCCTGCCCGAGGGTTCGCTGCAGTTCGTCGCCGGCAGCGTCGGCGACCTGCTCGACCACGTGACCGCGCAGGACCTGGTGTCCTTCACCGGCTCGGCGTCGACCGCCCAGAAGCTGCGGGCGCACCCGGCGATCATCCGCAACGCCGTGCGGTTCAACGCCGAGGCCGACTCGCTGAACTGCTCGATCCTCGGCCCGGACGCGGTCAAGGGCACCACCGAGTTCGACCTGTTCGTCAAGCAGCTGACCACCGAGATGACGGTCAAGGCGGGCCAGAAGTGCACCGCCATCCGGCGCGCGTTCGTCCCGGCGTCGCTGCTCGACGACGTCGCTTCCGCCGCGGCCGAGCGGCTCGCGAAGGTCACCGTCGGCAACCCCACCGCCGAAGGTGTGCGGATGGGCGCGCTGGCCAGCCTGGAGCAGCGCGAGGAGGTCCGGCGGTCGCTGAAGGCACTGCTGGACGCCGGCAGCGTCGTCTTCGGGGACCCGGAAAAGGTCGAGGTCGTCGACGCCGACGCCGAGCGCGGCGCGTTCATCTCCCCGGTGCTGCTCAAGGCCGACCCGGAGCGCTCGGAGCCGCACGAGGTCGAGGCGTTCGGCCCGGTCTCGACGCTGATGCCGTACACGTCCACCGAGCAGGTCGTCGACTTCGCCGCGCGTGGCGGCGGCAGCCTGGCCGGGTCCGTCGTTTCCGCCGACCCGGAGTTCGTGCGCGAGGTCGTGCTGGGTGCGGCGCCGTTCCACGGCCGGCTGCTGGTCCTGGACGCCGAGGACGCCAAGGAGTCGACCGGGCACGGCTCGCCGATGCCGCAGCTGGTCCACGGCGGCCCCGGGCGGGCCGGCGGCGGCGAGGAGATGGGCGGCATCCGCGGCGTGCTGCACCACATGCAGCGCACGGCGGTCCAGGGTTCGCCCGCGGTCCTCTCCGCGGTGACCGGCCGCTGGGTGACCGGCGCGCCGCGCACCGAAGGCGACGTCCACCCGTTCCGCAAGTCCCTGGCCGAGCTGAAGATCGGCGACTCCGTCGTCGCCGGGCCGCGCACGGTCACGCAGGAGGACGTGGACCACTTCGCCGAGTTCACCGGCGACACGTTCTACGCCCACACCGACCCCGAGGCCGCGGCCGCGAACCCGCTGTTCGGCGGGATCGTCGCGCACGGCTACCTGGTCGTCTCGTTCGCGGCGGGCCTGTTCGTCTCGCCCGAGCCCGGCCCGGTGCTGGCCAACTACGGCCTGGAGAACCTGCGGTTCCTCACCCCGGTCAAGGTCGGCGACTCGCTGACGGTGACGCTGACCGCCAAGCAGATCACCCCGCGGATCGACCAGGAGTACGGCGAGGTCCGCTGGGACGCCGACGTCACCAACGCCGAGGGCGAGTCCGTCGCCAAGTACGACGTCCTGACGCTCGTGTCGAAGGAGCAGCCGTGACCGCCACCGTCTCGCTCGAGGAGCACTTCGAGCACACCATCGAGCGCGACCAGCGGATCGAGCCGCGCGACTGGGTGCCCGAGGGTTACCGCAAGACGATGATCCGGCAGATCGCGCAGCACGCGCACTCGGAGATCATCGGCATGCAGCCCGAGGGCAACTGGATCACGCGCGCGCCGTCGTTGCGGCGCAAGGCGATCCTGCTGGCCAAGGTCCAGGACGAAGCCGGCCACGGCTTGTACCTGTACTCCGCCGCGGCGACGCTGGGTGCCGACCGCGCGGACCTGACCGACAAGCTGATCACCGGGCGCCAGAAGTACTCGTCGATCTTCAACTACCCGACGCTGACCTTCGCCGACGTCGGCGTGATCGGCTGGCTGGTCGACGGCGCGGCGATCTGCAACCAGGTGCCGCTGTGCCGGTCGTCGTACGGGCCGTACGCGCGGGCGATGATCCGGATCTGCAAGGAGGAGTCGTTCCACCAGCGGCAGGGCTTCGAGCTGCTGATGACGATGATGAAGGGCACCGAGCAGCAGCGGGAGATGGTCCAGGAGGCCGTGAACCGCTGGTGGTGGCCGTCGCTGATGATGTTCGGCCCGCCGGACGCCGACTCGCCGAACACCGCGCAGTCGATGGCGTGGAAGGTCAAGCGGCACACCAACGACGAGCTGCGGCAGCGCTTCGTCGACATGTCGGTGCCGCAGGCCGCCGCCCTCGGTGTCTCGTTCCCGGACCCTGCGCTCAAGTGGAATTCCGAGCGCGGGCACTACGACTTCGGCGCGGTGGACTGGGACGAGTTCAAGAACGTGCTGAAGGGCAACGGCCCGTGCAACGCGTCGCGGATCGCCCACCGGCGCCGCGCGCACGAAGACGGTGCGTGGGTGCGGGAAGCCGCCGTGGCGCACGCGGAGAAGAAGGAGCGCAAGTGAGCGACCTGACGGCCGAAGGCGGCCACGGCGCCGTCCCGCTGGAGGGCGTTCCCGCCGCCCCGGGGCCGGTGAAGCACGACTGGCCGCTGTACGAGGTGTTCGTCCGCGGCAAGCGCGGGCTGAACCACGTGCACGTCGGCTCGCTGCACGCGGCCGACGACGAGATGGCGCTGCACCACGCGCGCGACCTCTACACCCGCCGCAACGAAGGGGTGTCGATCTGGGTCGTCCGGGCGTCGGACATCACCGCGTCGTCGCCGGACGAGAAGGACCCGTTCTTCGCGCCGAGCGGTGACAAGGTCTACCGGCACCCGACGTTCTACGACATCCCCGAGGAGGTGCCGCACATATGAGTTTCGACAACGTGTACGAGTCGCTGACCGAGGAGAACGACGCCCGCTGGGCGTTCGGCACCGGCTTCGAGGACCCGCTGTCCGGAGTGGACACCTCGGTGCCGTCCGGGGTGGACGGCGCGCAGCTCGCGGCGTACTGCCTGATGCTCGGTGACGACGCGCTGATCTTCTCCCACCGGCTGCAGGAGTGGTGCACGAACGCGCCCGAGCTGGAGGACGAGGTGGCGATCGCCAACATCGGCCTCGACCTGCTCGGCCAGGCCCGGCTGCTGCTGGCGCGCGCCGGCAAGGCCGACGGCTCGTCGCGCACGGAGGACTCGTTCGCGTTCCTGCGCGCCGAAAACGAGTTCCGCAACGTCCGGCTCGCCGAGCTGGGCGGCGGCCACTTCGGGCACCTGATCGCGCGCCTGTTCGTGTTCTCGACGTGGCGGCTGGCGCTGCTGCAGCGGCTGGTGCCGTCCGCCGACCCGGTGCTCGCCGCGATCGCCGACAAGGGCGTCAAGGAGCTGACCTACCACCGCGACTACGCGGCGCAGTGGCTGGTCCGCCTCGGCGACGGCACGCCGTTGTCGCACGAGCGGATGCAGGAGGGCCTCGACGCGGTCTGGCCGTACGTCGGGGAGCTGTTCCGCACCCACCCGGTCGAGCTGGTGGACGCGGCTTCGCTGCGGCCGGAGTTCGACGCGGTGCTGGACCAGGCCCTCGCGGCGGCGACGCTTGTTTTGCCCACCGCCGGTGAGCTGGCGGGCGTCTCGGGCCGGACCGGCCGCGACGGCGTCCACACCGAGCAGATGGGGTTCCTGCTGGCGGAGCTGCAGAGCGTGGCCCGGGCGATGCCGGACGCGAAGTGGTGACCGCGGCGGCCGTCGCGGCCACGGTCACCGACCCCGAGCTGCCGATGCTGACCCTGGCGGACCTGGGCGTGCTGCGCTCGGTGGCCGAGGAGGACGGCCGCGTGGTCGTGGCGATCACGCCGACGTACACCGGCTGCCCGGCGATGGACACCATGCGCGACGACCTGGAGCACGCGCTGCTTTCGGCGGGCTTCGCGGACGTCGAGATCCGGACCCAGCTGGCCCCGGCGTGGACGTCGGACTGGATTTCGGCGGCCGGCCGGGAAAAGCTGGCCTCGGCGGGAATCGCCCCACCGGGCGCGGCGCCCCGGCGCTCGGGCCCGATCCCGCTGACGCTGTCGGCGCCGGTCACCCGGGTTTCCTGTCCGCTGTGCGGTTCCGAAGACACGGAAGAACAGTCCCGCTTCGGCGCGACGGCGTGCAAAGCCTTGTGGCGCTGCCGGTCGTGCGCGGAGCCGTTCGAGCACGTCAAGGAGATCTGAGGTGGCGTTCCATCCCCTGAAGGTCGCGGGCGTCACGCGGTTGTGCGACGACGCGGTCGCCGTGACGTTCGACGTGCCGGCTTCCCTGGCGTCCGACTACGCCTTCAAACCGGGGCAGTCGCTGACTTTGCGGCGTTCGGTCGACGGCCGTGACGAACGCCGCTCGTACTCGATCTGCGCGGCGGCGGGCACGGCGCCCCGGGTGGGCGTCCGCCTGGTCCCGGACGGCCTGTTCTCGTCCTGGCTGGTGCACGAGGTCCGCCCGGGCGACACGATCGAGGTGGCCACGCCCACCGGATCGTTCACCCCCGACCTGTCCGAAGGCGGCCACCACGTCCTGATCGCGGCGGGTTCGGGCATCACCCCGGTGCTGTCGATCGTGGCGTCGCTGCTGGACACCCCGGACGCGACGGTGACGGTGCTGTACGGCAACCGCCGCACGGACACGGTGATGTTCGCGGACGAGCTGGCGGACCTGAAGGACCGCGCGCCCGCGCGCCTGGAGCTGATCCACGTGCTCTCGCGCGAACCGCGCGAGGCGGAGCTGTTCACCGGACGCCTGGACGTGCCGAAGCTGCGTGCGCTGTTCTCCTCGCTGGTTCCGGTGTCCTCGGTGGACCACTGGTGGCTGTGCGGCCCGTTCGAGATGGTGACGGGCGCGCAGGAGCTGCTGACGTCCCTGGATGTGCCCCGCTCGCGAATCCACCAGGAGCTGTTCTACGTGGACACGCCACCGGAGCCGGTGGCGCACCTGGACCCGGCGGTGGCGGGGGAGTCCTCCGAGGTCCGCGTGGTCCTGGACGGCCGCTCTTCGACGATGACGCTGCCGCGGACGTCATCGGTGCTGGACGGCGCCCAGAAGTTCCGCCCGGACCTCCCGTTCGCCTGCAAGGGCGGCGTGTGCGGCACGTGCCGGGCTCGTGTGACGGAGGGCAAGGTGGACCTGCGCCGGAACTTCGCCCTGGAGGAGGCGGAGGTGGCGGCGGGTTTCGTGCTGACGTGCCAGTCGTACCCGGTCTCGGAGGAGATCACGGTCGACTTCGACGCCTGAGGCCGGCTAGCGGATCGAGTTGTCCACATCGGACTCGTCGGCGTCCGCGAAGCCCCAGCCGCGGGCCATTCGCGTCAGGGCGTTCGTCGCCAAGGCGCGTCGCTCGGCGCGGCCGAGCCCGATGGGGGCGACCACCGTCACCACACCCTGCGGGCCCGGCTGCTCGTCCGACTTCCCGAACACCGACAAGTCGGCCACGTCGAGCAGCCGGCGTCGCTGGACGGCGACCTCGTCGTCCAGCTTGATCTGCAGTTCGACCGCCGGCGGTGCCAGCAGCGCGGCAGTTTCCGGATCGGGCACGAGCGCGCCGGGCACGACGACGGTCGCGGCGTCCCACGCCGCCGTCCACAACTCCACGATTTCGTTCGCCGTGATGCGGAGATCGGCCGCGACCGCGCCGTCGGTGGCGGCCACCAGCGCCGCTCGCCACGCCGGGAAGTCCACCTGGTACTCGACGCTCACCGTCATCGCCGACGACAGGGCGCTGGGGAGCATGAGGCGCGCGACGGCGCGAACAGCGGCGCTCCCGTCGATCGGACTCGGCAACGTCTGGTCGTACCGGGCGTGTTGCCCGGAGGAGCGGGCGTTCGGCCCGCTCGCCCGTTCCCACTGCGGTGCGGTGACGGGTGCGCCCCGCCGGAGGGACAAGGTCCGGGTCAGCGCGGTGAGTTCGGCGAGCGGTAAGGCCGCTTCGATCCGCTGCCGGGTCCGCCCGGTGATCTCGAGGTCTTCGGCCAGCGGCCAGGGCAGCGTGGCGATCGCGCGGACGGTCACGTCCGCGGACTCCGCCAGCGGCAGCCGGAAGGCCTCTCGGGCGTTCGGGCTCAGCCGGGGCTTGGGCTGCCACCGCGCCGGCCGCGCCTCGGTGGACCGGTGCAGGACGCCCTCGCCCCACGCGCCGCCCGCGAGGTCGACCAGTCGGGCGCCGGCGTCGGCTCGCGCTTTCGGCAGGCCCTGCGCCGGAAAACCGGGCAAGGCCGACAGGTCGTCCCACACCGGTCCGGCCACGACCACAGCGGGCTGACCGTCGAAAGCGCAGATCACGGCGTCGCTCTCACCGGCCCCGGTGAAGTGCTGGACGAAAACCGGTCCCTCTTCGAAGACCTTGTCGGTCGGCCGGCCCAGGTGGTCCGCGCCGCCGGCTTGGCGAAACGCGTTCTCGAACGCTCTCCTGGTCCGAAGACCAGCGCCTTCCCCGACCTGGATGCCGGCGGTGGCCGTGACGGACCCGATGCTCCCGGCCTGTATCACGGTTCCACTGACTCCACCGTTGACCACGTTCCGGACGACGGGGCCGGGTGGCTGTTCTCGTGCCGCCGGCGGGGACGGCCGCGGCGGCAGCACCGGCGTCGCACCCAACGGCGGCTGGAGGACCTCGGGTTGGTCGGTGAGCAGCCGCACGAGCTTTTCCGCGCCTTCGACGGTGAAGTCCGAGACGTGGTAGACGGTCGAGCCGGCCGGGGACAGGAAATCCGGTACCCCGGCGGCGCTCTGGCCGGGCAGCACCACGGGAACGAACCGGTTCAGCGCGTGCTGGTCGGCGTAGAAAGCATCGCGGATCAGGCGGGCTTCCCACTGAACGCCGCGCCCCTGGTCCGGCCCGCTCCGGCCCTCGGCACGTTCGCGGTACGCGCGAGACGCGATCACGAGCACGTAGTCCGCTTCCCGGATCTGCTTCCCCATCCACAGCGGCCAGTCCTGGCGTCGCTGCGCCGCATCCAGATCGAGGCGGGCGTCGATGCGACAGGACCTCAGCAACTCCCAGAGCCTTCGCACCGACTGGCTGTGCGCCGGGTCGTCCGAGTCCCACGCGTAGGAGATGAACACGACGGGCGGCCGCGGCTGGTCTTCGTCGACGACGATCGACCGGCCCCGGGAGGTGAGGACGAGCCTGACCGGGTAGTCCTGCTCATCGACGCGTACGCCATCGACAAGCCCACGGTCGTCCAGCCATCGGATGACGCGGACGAATTCGTCGTGCTCGACCTGCTCGCCGTCGACGCGTGACTCCGGAAGCTCGAGGAAGTCGTCGGCGAAGGGGTATGCATCGTTTTCGACGTACAGCCAGTGGAGTACGGCTCGGGCGATCGCGGTGCGGCGCGCTTGCTGGGTCACGCCGCGCCGCCCATGGCGTGTCGCCGACGCAGTCCGGCCCGGGAGAGGGTGGCAGCCGGCTCACCGAGGCCGAAGTCGTGCCGTGCCACGTGTCCACCTCTCCGCCTTGTTCGTGGGGAGGCAAGTTTACCGGCGTGAGGGTGAGCAACGGCCCGTACACCGCCGGCGCCGGCGCGCGGCCGGTCAGCGGAGGCGACGGCGGCGACGGCGGCGAGGTCGTTCCTCGTCGTGCTCCGCACGCTCCTCGGCCGGCTCGGCTTCCGCGGTGGCGCCGGTCAGCCCCAGCATCTCCGCCGCCAGCTCCTGCGAGCTGGCGAACATCCCCGTCGGGACCTCCTGGGCGCGGCGCAGGGCGGCCGGGCGGAGGCGGTTGTAGCCGCGGACCGTCACCGGGCGGCGGAGACGGAGTTCGTACGCCTTTTCGTCCGAGAGCTCCGATGCCAGCTCGCGGTCGACCAGGATCGTGCCCGGGCGGGCCACCGAGGTCAGGCGGGCCGCCAGGTTGACCACCGAGCCGTACACGTCGCCGAAACGGGACAGGATGCGGCCCGAGGCCATGCCCGCGCGGACTGCCGGCAGGCTGTCGTCCGCCGACGTGCGCTCGGTCAGGGCCAGGGCGATCTCCGCCGCGTCGACCGCCGAGTCCGCGACGAACAGGACCTCGTCGCCGATCATCTTCACCACGCGCCCGTGGTGCTCGGCGATCACCTCCGTGGCCAGCGTCTCGAACGCGTCGAGGACGCGGCTCAGCTCGTCCTCGTCGATCTGGCGGGTCAGCCGCGTGTAGCCCACCATGTCGACGAAGCCGACGACCTCGGTGCGCGCCTCGACGTTGTCGCCCGCGGCCGCGAACGCTCGCCCGGCGTAGGCCGCCAGGTGGCGGCGCCAGACGAAGTTCTGCACCCGTTCCAGCTCCGGCAGCAGCCGGTCGACCAGGCGGGTCACCTGGCGCTCGCTGCGGCCCAGCTCCGGCTGCTCCCGGATCAGCTCCCACAGCATGTCGACTTGCCACTCGGCCAGCCGCGACAGGTGCTGGCCGAGCGCGCGCGTCACCGACACCTCGATGCTCGGGTCGATCAGCCCCGACTGGACCAGCTGGTCCGCCGTCCGCATGGCTTCGACGTCCGCGTCGGTGAAGACCACCTCGTCGTCGCGGACCGTGGCGAAGCCCAGCGCGCGCCAGAGCCGGCGTGACCGTTCGTCGGGCACGCCGGCCTTCTCCGCCACTTCGAGCCGGGTGTACTTCCGCCGGCCGCCGAGCAGGACGCGTTCGAGCCGCTGCTGAAGTTCCTCGCTCGGATCGGTCACGGCTCAGGTCGTGTGGACGATGAGCACGTCCACGCCGGACTTGCGCGCCACCTCGGACGGCACCGAGCCGAGGATCCGGCCGGCGATCGTGTTCAGCCCGCGGTTCCCGACGACCAGCAGGTCGGCCTCGCGCTCGCGCACGACCTTGCGCAGCGAGTCGACCGGGTCGCCCTTCACCGCGACCGTGTCGATCTTCTCCGCCCCCGCGCGCGCCGCCCGGTCCCGCGCGGACTGCAGGGTGTCTTCGGCCGGAGCCGAGCCGACGACCTGGTACGCCTCTTCACCGAGGGCGTCCTGGGCCTTGTCGACGTCGGACTGGCTGGCCGGGTAGTACGCACACGCGATGACGAGCGTGGCACCGGCGTCGCCGGCCACCGCCGCCGCGCGGTCCACCGCCGCGAACGAAGACTCCGAGCCGTCCGTGCCCACCACCACGGTCCGATATGCCGCACCCATGCGCAAAACCTCCACGTGATCCCGCGTGAGCAGGGACGATAACCGGTCGGCAGCGACCGCGCAGGCTCGTCCGCGCCCGTGTCGGGTGGAAGGTTACTCGCCAGTCGCTTTCTGCGCTCCGCTTGCCCGCGGAGCCGGCTTCGGCGCCGGCTTGGGGGCGGGCTTGGGAGCCTGCTTCGGCTTGGGCACGTCGGACGCCTTGATCCGGATCGTCTCCTCGACGTCACCCACCGGCGTCGTCTTCCCGGTGTCGGCCGCCGGCTTCTCCGCCTTGAGGTCGGACGCCTTCAGGTCGGCCGTGACGTCCGCGGGCACCTTGACCTCGTCGCCGAGCACGGTGTGCGCCTCGGCCAGCACCGCCCGCGCGGCGCGGACCTGCTCGGCCAGCCCACCGCGGACCTTGCGCAGCGCGTCGACCCGCTCGTTGGCCTGGGTGATCCGCCGGTTCGACTCGTCGGTCGCCGTCGTCACGCGGCGGCGTGCCTCGTCGGCGGCCTCCGCGAGCCGGGCGTTGGCCTCGGTGATCGAGTCCTGGCGGCGCTTGTTCGCCTCCGCGACCGACTCCCGCTGGCGGCGGTCGATGTCCGCCTTCGCCGCCTTCTCCTCTTCGAGGACCTTCGCGCGGATGTCGGCGGCGTCCTGCGTGGCCTCCTGGACGCGCCGCGCGGCTTCGGCCTTGCTCGCCGCCTCCTGCTCGGCCAGCACCCGCATCGCCTCGGTGCGGCGCGAGGCCATCGCGATCTCGAAGTCCTCTTCGACCTTGGTCCGGCGGTCCTGCGACTCGGTGTCGAGCCGCTTGCGCTCCGCCTCGGCCTTGTCGGTGATCTCCTTGGCCTGCGCGCGGGCGTCCTCGAGAACCTTCCGGTGCTCGGCTTCCATCTCCTTGCGCCGCAGGTCGAGCTCGGTGAGCAGCTGCTCGTAGCGGGCGCGCATGGCGCTCGCGTCCGTCTCGGCCTTGGCCCGGATGTGGCCGGCTTCGGCCTCGGCGCGGGCGCGCGTGTCGGCGGATTCGTCCTGCGCCAGGCGCAGCATCCGCTGAAGTCGTTCGGAGAGGCCTTCGACGCTCGTCGGCGGCTGGGCGAGCCGGTCGACCTGCCCGCGCAGGTCCGCGATCTCGCCGCGCGCGATCTCCAGCTGGCGCGCCAGGTCGCCGGCCTGCGCGATGGCGGCGTCCCGGTCCGCGGTGAGCATCTTCAGGTCGGCGTCCAGCCGTTCGAGGTGCTCGTCGACCTGTGCTCGGCTGTACCCGCGCTTCGCCACGTCGAAGCCGGCTCCCAGCGGCACAAGCTCCCGTTCATCGCCAAGGCTCATGCGCCTACCGTAGTCGCAGCCGGGTCACGGAAGGGTGAGCACCCGTGCGGTGCGCCGAACGAGCCGCGTCGTGCGGCGAGAGGATCTTGCCGCACGCAGGCGCCCCGGCGTCCGGGATCGCCTGCGTGCGGCCGGTTTCAGGCGCCGCGGAAGGCGTTGATCCCGTCGATGTGCTTCGCGCGCTTCTCTTCGTCCCGGACCCCGAGGCCCTCCTGCGGCGCGAGCGCGAGCACGCCGACCTTGCCCTGGTGCGCGTTGCGGTGCACGTCCAGCGCGGCCTGCCCGGTCTCCTCGAGCGGGTAGGTCTTGGACAGCGTCGGGTGGATCAGCCCCTTCGCGATCAGCCGGTTCGCCTCCCAGGACTCGCGGTAGTTCGCGAAGTGGGAGCCGATGATCCGCTTCAGGTTCATCCAGAGGTAGCGGTTGTCGTACTGGTGCATGTACCCCGAGGTCGACGCGCAGGTGACGATCGTGCCGCCCTTGCGCGCGGCGTAGACGGACGCGCCGAAGGTCTCCCGGCCCGGGTGCTCGAACACGATGTCCGGGTCGTCACCGCCGGTCAGCTCGCGGATCTTCGCGCCGAAGCGCTGCCACTCCTTCGGGTCCTGCTCGGTGTCGTTCTTCCAGAACTTGTAGCCCTCGGCACTGCGGTCGATGATCAGCTCGGCGCCGAGCTTGCGGCAGATCGCGGCCTTCTCGGGGCTGGACACGATGCACACCGGGATCGCGCCGCCGTTCAGCGCGTACTGCGTCGCGTAGGAGCCGAGGCCACCCGAAGCACCCCAGATCAGGACGACGTCCCCCTGCTTCATGTCCGCACCGTTGCGCGAGACCAGCTGCCGGTAGGCGGTGGAGTTGACCAGCCCGGGCGAGGCGGCTTCCTCCCAGGTCAGGTGGTCCGGCTTCGGCATCAGCTGGTTGGCCTTGACCAGCGCGATCTCGGCGAGCCCGCCGAAGTTCGTCTCGAAGCCCCAGATCCGCTGTTCGGTGTCGAGCATCGTGTCGTTGTGCCCGTCGGGGCTCTCGAGCTCGACGTTCAGGCAGTGCGCGACCACCTCGTCGCCCGGCTTCCAGTTGTGCACGCCGACGCCGGTGCGCAGCACGACACCGGACAGGTCCGACCCGACGACGTGGTACGGCAGGTCGTGCCGCTTGGCCAGCGGCGAGAGCTTGCCGTACTTCTTGAGGAACTTGAACGTGGGGATCGGCTCGAAGATCGACGTCCACACGGTGTTGTAGTTGATCGCGCTCGCCATCACCGCGACCAGCGCCTCGCCGGGACCCAGCTCGGGCACGGCGACCTCGTCGACGTGCAGCGACTTGCGCGGATCCTTGTCGCGGCTTTCGAGGCCCTCGAACATGTCGACCTCGCCGGCGTGCACCGTCACCCCGCGGTAGCTCTCGGGAACGGGCAACGAGCCGAGCGCGGCGGACTCGCCGTTCAGGATGGCCTGCTGGATCTCGCCGAGCTGCGTCATTGATTTCCTCCGGGGTCAACGGCGTTGGCGGCAGAAATTACTCGCCGGTAACTCGCGTCCACAACTGTACGAGACGGACAGCACCATTACACGTCGAACTGTGACCGGGCTATCTTGACCGGCTGGCCAGTCAAGCGGATCATCGGCGGTGGGTACACCCACCCGACCAGCAGTTTCACCGACGGAGGTGAGCACGAATGAGTGAAGTCTCTACGCGCGCCTGGGCCCGGCCGCACGACTGGGCCGAGGTCGTCATCGGGGTGGTCGCCGCTCTTTCACCCCTTTGGCTGAGCACGGACTCGACCGCGATGTGGACGATGGTCGTCCTGGGCGCCTTGATCGCACTCGACGGCTTGGTCTCGCTGGCCATGCCGGGCATGGTCTACGGCGAAGGCATCCAGATCGCGCTCGGCGTGCTGCTGTTCATCGCGCCGTGGGTGATGGGGTACACCGAGTTCAACGGCGCTTCCTGGACGTCCTGGATCGCCGGGGTGCTGACGGTCGTCGCCGGCGCGGCAGCGATGCCGGTCGCGACCGCCGCGCACCGCACGGCCGGTCAGCACTGACGCTGTAGGAGGCACGAATGACCGAGGATTCGGCGAAGGAGCGCATCCTCTGCGCCGCCGAGGCGCTCTTCGCCGAGTCCGGCTTCGACGCCACCCCGACCTCTCGCATCGCCGAGCAGGCCGGAGTGCCGAAGGGGCTGGTGCACTACTACTTCCGGCACAAGTCGGACCTGCTCACGGCGCTCGTCGCGCGCCTGCCCGACGAGCGCATCGAGCCGGCCGTGGTCGTCGTCCCCGGCGACCTGGCGGGCAGCCTGCGGCGGCTCGTCCGCGAACTCGACCACCGCTTCAGCCGGTCACTGGGGCTCTCGCACCTGCTGTGGCGCGAGGCCGACACCCACCACGTCGTCCGCGACGCCCTCCACGAGCGCTTCCAGATCCTGGTCCGCCAGGTCCGCGCGGTGATCCTGGCAGCCACCGGCGGCGGCCTCCCCTCCGCCGACGTCGAGCGCGCCTCGGGCCTGCTGGCCCGCGCGGTCAGCCACCGCCACGCAACGGCCCGCCACTCGGACGACGACCTCCCCGCCGAGTTCGACGGCGAGCTGACCTTCATCGCCGACGCCCTAGCCTCGAAGGCGGCGCCGGCTTAGCGGCCTCGGGTTCGCGCGCTCGGGGGTGGCCGGGGTTCGCGCGGCCGCAGGGTTGCGGCCGGGGGTTCGCGCGGCCGCGGGGTTCTGGCGCGGGCGGCCGGACCCCGCTTCGGGGTCCGGCCGGCTGCTGGCCGGCCCGGCTGACCCTTCCCGGACCTGGCCAGGGCGGACCTTCGCCGAACGTGGCTGCCGTGGCCTGGATGCGCAGACCTTGCCCGAACCCGGTCCGGGCGCGGCTCGCTGTCACCTGGATGCGCGGACCTACCCGGGGCCCGGCCCGCTGTCACCCGGGCGCGGTCCGGGCGGATCGGAGTTGTTACGCCGGAACGGGTTCAGTGTGCGCCGGCGTCCTTTGCCGGCTCGACCAGTTCCACCAGGACGCCGCCCGCGTCCTTCGGGTGGACGAAGTTCACCCGGCTGTTGGACGTGCCGCGCTTGGCCGCCTCGTACAGGAGGCGCAGGCCCTGCTCGCGCAGTGCCGCCGCCGCCGCGTCCACATCGGACACGCGGTACGCCAGCTGCTGCAGGCCCGGGCCGCTCTTGGCCAGGAACTTGCCGATCGCCGAGTCTTCGCGCAGCGGGGCCAGGAGCTGGATCTGCGTCTCCGTGCCCGCCGTGCCGGGCGCGCGCAGCATCGCCTCCCGCACTCCCTGCTCCTCGTTCACCTCCTCGTGCGCGACCTCCAGGCCGAAGTGCGCGCGGTGGAACTCGATGGCCGCGTCCAGGTCCGGGACCGCGATGCCGACGTGGTCGATGGCCGTCACGAACGGCCGCAGGGCGTCATTCATGGAGGCAGGATAGGGGGCCGCGGGAGGGCGTCGAGGCGGAATCGTCGCGTGCCCCGCCTCACACTGGCTCCATCAAGAAGCCCGGCTCCCGGGTATGGTCGGCGAAACTGCCCATGCGCCGACGCTTGGAGGACGCCGTGTCCGGTTCCGTGATCCTGGGTGCCGCCCGTACGCCGATCGGGCGCCTGCTCGGCTCCCTCAAGGACTTCACGGGAGCCCAGCTGGGCGGGTTCGCGATCAAAGCGGCCCTCGAACGCGCCGGGGTCTCCCCGGACGCGGTCCAGTACACGATCATGGGCCAGGTGCTGACCGCCGGCGCCGGCCAGATCCCCGCCCGCCAGGCCGCGGTCGCCGCGGGCATCCCGATGAGCGTGCCCGCGCTGACGATCAACAAGGTCTGCCTCTCCGGCCTCGACGCCATCGCGCTCGCCGACCAGCTGATCCGGGCCGGCGAGTTCGACCTCGTCGTCGCGGGCGGCCAGGAGTCGATGACCCAGGCGCCGCACCTGCTGCCCAAGTCGCGCTCCGGCTTCAAGTACGGCGACACCACGCTGGTCGACCACATGGCCTACGACGGCCTGTTCTGCGCCTTCGACCAGGTCGCCATGGGTTCTTCGACGGAGAAGTACAACTCCCGCTACGGCGTCACCCGCGAGCAGCAGGACGCGTTCTCCGCCCGCTCCCACCAGCGCGCCGCCGAGGCGATCAAGAACGGCTACTTCGCCGACGAGATCGCGCCCGTCGCCATCCCGCAGCGCAAGGGCGACCCGGTCGTCTTCGACACCGACGAGGGCGTCCGCGCCGACACCACCGCCGAGGGCCTCGCCAAGCTGCGCCCGGCCTTCGCCTCCGACGGCACCATCACCGCCGGCTCGGCCTCGCAGATCTCCGACGGCGCCGCCGCGGTCATCGTGGCCAGCAAGGCGAAGGCCGAGGAGCTCGGCCTCACCCCGCTCGCCGAGATCGGCGCCCACGGTGTCGTCGCCGGGCCGGACGCGAGCCTGCACGAGCAGCCGTCGAACGCCATTCTCGCCGCGCTGGCGAAGGAGAAGCTGACCGCCGACGCGCTCGACCTCGTCGAGATCAACGAGGCCTTCGCCGCGGTCGGGCTCGTCTCGACCGAGAAACTCGGCCTCGACGCGGAGAAGGTCAACGTCAACGGCGGCGCGATCGCGCTCGGCCACCCGATCGGCGCCTCCGGGGCCCGGCTCGCCGTGCACCTGATCCACGAGCTGCGCCGCCGCGGCGGTGGCCTCGGCGCGGCCGCGCTGTGCGGCGGCGGTGGCCAGGGCGACGCCCTGCTGCTGCGGGTGCCGTCCGCGTAAGTGGCCGGTTCCCTCGACCTCGACGACCTGGTCGGCCGCGCACGGGACGGGCAGCCCCGTGCCGTCGCGCGGCTGCTGTCGCTCGTCGAGGACGCCCACCCCCGGGTCGCCGAGATCGCGCGGGCGCTGACCCCGCACACCGGGCGGGCCCGGGTCGTCGGGCTCACCGGGCCGCCCGGCGTCGGCAAGTCGACTTCGACTTCGGCGCTGCTCACCGCCTTGCGCGCGGAGGGCAAGCGGGTCGGGGTGCTCGCGATCGACCCGTCTTCGCCGTTTTCGGGCGGCGCGCTCCTCGGCGACCGCATCCGGATGACCGAGCACGCCACCGACCCGGGTGTGTTCATCCGCTCGATGGCCACCCGCGGGCACCTCGGCGGGCTCTCGTGGGCGACCCCGCAGGCGGTGCGCGTGCTCGACGCCGCCGGCTTCGACGTGGTGCTGATCGAGACCGTCGGGGTCGGGCAGTCCGAAGTGGACGTCGTGAAGCTGGCCGACACCACCGTGGTGCTGCTCGCGCCGGGGATGGGGGACGGCATCCAGGCCGCCAAGGCCGGGGTGCTCGAGATCGCCGACGTCTTCGTCGTGAACAAGGCGGACCGGGAGGGCGCCGACGCCACGGTGCACGACCTGAAGCAGATGATTTCCCTGGCCCGGCGGGAGCTCCGGGGCGCGAGCTGGCGGCAGCCGATCGTGCGGACCGTCGCCGCGAAGGGCGAGGGGGTCGACGAGGTGGTGCGGGCGCTGGCTTCGCATCACGAGTGGCTGGTCGCGCACGACGAGCTGGCCCGGCGCCGGGCGGCGCGGGCACGTGACGAGGTCGAGGCCATCGCGGTGCGACGGTTGCGGGCCGAGCTGGCCGATCTGCGCGGTGGTGGGCGGCTGGCCGAGGTGGCGGAGCGGGTGGTGGCGCGGGAGCTCGATCCGTTCGCCGCCGCTGATGAGCTGATCGCGGACTTGCGGGGTTGACGCGCTGCCGGGCGGGATGAGCCGGGCGCAGGTCTGCCGTGCGGTCCGGACCGCCGAGCTGAGGTGCGCGAGCAGAAACCGTGCCGCTGCAACGGTTCTTCGTCGGAACTCCATGACTTCCCCTCCTCTGGTGCGACCGGTTCGCCGCGTGATCACCATCGTGCGCCGGGGGTCCGACAATTTCCGGGGGTCCGCGGCCGGGTTCACCCGATGGGCTGACACGGGCGACTTTCGCCGGTTATTCCTGTCGGTGCCGGGCCCTAGACTGCGGGACGCTCCGGAAGCGGGCGATCACTGGGAGGGCGTGCAGGATGAAGAAGACACTCGTCACCGCGCTGGCGGTGGGTGCGTTGTTCGCGGCGGGCAACGGCGTCGCCACCGCGGCCGATGCTCCGCCGCCGAAGACGACGCACGGGCCGTGCCAGTACACCGAGACGCCGGATGAACCTGCCGCGCGGCCGGTGCCGTTGCCGCCCGATCCGCGGCGGACGCCTAGTCACGGCAAGGTGGATGTCGCGATTCCGACCAGTCAGGGTGCGCTGCCGCTGAAGCTCGACCGCGCGAAGGCGCCGTGCACCGTGCAGAGCTTCCTGCACCTGGCGCGGCACCGGTTCTACGACCACACCGTCTGCCACCGGCTCACCGCCTACCCGACGCTGAAGGTGCTGCAGTGTGGTGACCCGAGCGCGACCGGGGAAGGCGGGCCGGGCTACAAGTACAAGGACGAGCTGCCGGTGGACCTGCCGCCGGCGCCGAGCGATCCGACCGGTGCCCGGCGGGTTTACGCGCGCGGGTTGCTGGCGATGGCCAACGCGGGGCCGGACACCAACGGGTCGCAGTTCTTCGTCGTGTACGGCGATTCCGCGCTGCGGCCGAACTACACGGTGTTCGGGACGGTCGGGGCCGAAGGGCTGCAGACGCTGGACCGGGTGGCCGCCGGTGGGATCCAGCCGACCGCGGACGAGCCCGCGCCGGTCGACGGGACGCCCGTGCTGCGGACCGAGCTGCTGCGGGTTCGGCCGGACTGCTGGTTCTGACGGTGGCCGCGGGCCATCCGGACCGGGTGGCCCGCGGGCAACGGCGTGCGGGTATGAACCTTGGATGCGGGCGAAGCCGCTGCGGGCGCGGCGGCGGAACGCGCGAGTTCAGCTGGTGATCTCGTGGATCGCCTCGATCAACGTCTGCGTCGCCCCGGCGAAAGCGTGCTTCGCCGGCGCCGCGTAGCCCACGATCAAGCCGCCCGGGCGGTTCGCGTCCATCCAATAGCCGCCCAGGCCTTCGATGCCGATCGCGCGGCGGCGGCAGGCGGCGAGGGCCTGTGTTTCCGTCGGGCCGTCCGGGGGCAGCATCAGCAGCAGGTGCAGGCCCGCCGAAATGCCCTGGGGGCGGACCGAGTCCGGCAACGCGGCCAGGAGGCGGGTGCGGCGGGAGCGGTACTCCGCGCGGCTGCGGCGGACGTGCTGGTCGTACGCGCCCGAGTCGATCAGCTCCGCCAGGGCCAGCTGGTTGAGCAGCGCGGGGCGGGAACCGCTGTCGGCCATGGCCGCGCGGACCGGCTCCACCAGTGATCTCGGCAGCACCAGCCAGGCCAGGCGCAGGGCCGGGGCCAGTGTCTTGCTCGCCGTTCCCGCGTACACCACCCGCTCCGGTGCCAGTGCCTGCAGCGCCCCGACCTGCTGGTGGTCGAAGCGGAACTCGCCGTCGTAGTCGTCCTCCAGGACGATCGCGTCGGAGCGGGTCAGGGCGGCTCGGCGGTGCGGGGCCAGGGTGACGCCGGTGGGGTACTGGTGGGCCGCCGTCACGACCACCGCCGGACTGTCCAATGCGGACACGTCGAGGCCGTGCTCGTCGACCGGGACGCCGACCACGCGCGGGCCCTGGGCCGCCGCGATCGAGCGGTACATGCCCAAGGACGGGTTCTCGAACGCCACTTCGCCGATGCCCAGCCCGTAGAACGCCCGGGACAGCACCGCGATCGCGTGCGAATAGCCGTGGCACACGACGATCCGCGCCGGGTCGGCGACCACCCCGCGGGCGCGGGCGAGGTAGGCCGCGAGGGTGTCGCGCAGCTCGGGTGCGCCCAGCTCCGACTCGTAGCCGAACGCCGCCGCCGGGGTGCGCAGCAGGGCTCGGCGGGTTGCGGTGATCCACGCCTGGCGCGGGAACGCCGTCAGGTCCGGGCGGCCCGGCCGCAGGTCCCAGCGGGGTGCCGGGTCGCGGGGTGCCTGGCGCGGGGCGGACTGGGGGAGCGAACCCGCCGTCGCGACGCGGGTCGGCGCGCCCTGGGCCGTGCGCAGGTAGCCCTCGGCCGCGAGGTCGGCGTACACGCGGGTGACCGTGCCGCGGGCGACACCCAGGTCCTGGGCCAGCGCGCGGGTCGAGGGCACCGCCGCGTCCGGCTGCCAGCGGCCCTCGCGGATGGCCGCGCGGATCGCCGCCGCGAGGCCGGTCCGGCCGGTCGACGGTAGCCAGTCGAGGTGGACGTCGAGGCCGGAACTGGACCACGGATCTGCCATGTCACTGGACCATACCCGTGGACCAGTTCGGGCTAGCGTGAACACCATGACCAAGCGAATCGGACTCGGGGGCGCCCCCGAGCTCTACCAGGCGATGGCGAACCTCCAGGCCGAGGTGAACAAGGCCGGGGCCAACGCCGGGCTCGACCCGAAACTCCTCGAACTGGTGAAGACCCGCGCGTCGCAGATCAACGGCTGCGCGTTCTGCCTCGACATGCACTCCCGCGACGCGCTGGAGTTGGGCGAGTCGCCGCGGCGGCTGTTCGTCCTCGACGGCTGGCGCGAGACCGACCTGTTCACCGAGCAGGAGCAGGCCGCCCTCGCCCTCACCGAGGCGATGACCAAGCTGTCCGCGACCCAGACCGTGCCGGACGACGTCTACGAGCAGGCGGTCAAGGTGCTCACCGAAGACCAGTACCGCGCGGTCGCGTGGGAGATCATCGCGATCAACAGCTGGAACCGGATGACCATCACCAGCCACACGCCGCTGCCGAAGCGGGACTCGTGACCGCCGCGGCGCTCAAGGCGCTGCACGTCCCCGGCAAGCCGCTCGTGCTGCCGAACGCCTGGGACGCCGACACCGCCAAGCTCGTCGAAGCCGCCGGGTTCGCGGCCGTCGCGACCAGCTCGGTCGCCGTCGCGGCCGCGCTCGGGTTCGCCGACGGCGAGCAGGCGCCGGCCGGCGAGATGTTCGCCGCCGCCGCGCGGATCGCCAAGGCGGTCGGCGTGCCGGTGACCGTCGACGCCGAGTCGGGCTACGGCCTGCCCGGCGCCGAGCTGGCCGGACGGCTGGCCGACGCCGGCGCGGTGGGCTGCAACTTCGAGGACACCGACCACGCCACCGGCGGGGTGCGGCCGGTCGCCGAGCAGGCCGCGCGGATCGCCGCGCTGCGCGAGGCGGCGGGCGACGGCCTGGTGATCAACGCCCGCGTCGACTCCTTCCGCGGCGTCGACCCGAAGGACGCGCTGGCCGGCGGGATAGCCAGGGCGAAGGCCTACCTCGAAGCCGGCGCCGACTGCGTCTACCCGATCCACCTGCGCACGCCCGAGCTGATCGCGGAGTTCGTGCAGGGGGTCGGCGGCGCCGTCAACGCGCCCGCGTGGCCGGGCGGCCCGGGCCTCGACGGCCTCGCCGAACTGGGGGTGGCGAGGATTTCGCTCGGCGGCGGGCTGTGGCAGTACGCCCGCAAGCAGCTCGAAGCGACGCTCGCCGGGGTCGCCGAAGGCAAGCTGCCGTACTGACCCGGAAATGGCCGAAGGCCGCCGCGAGGGTGACTCACGACGGCCTTCGGTGTCTCGGGGGGTCAGTGCGCGACGGCCTTCTCGGCACCCGCGCCGGTCAGCGACCGGACCTCCATCTCGGCGTACTTCTTCTCGTCGTGCTCCTTGGACAGGACCGTGCCCAGCCAGCCCAGGATGAACGCGGCCGGGATCGAGACGATGCCCGGGTTGCTCAGCGGGAACCAGGCGAAGTCGGCGTTCTTGAACATCGACGTGCTCTTGCCGGAAACCGCCGGCGAGAAGACGATCAGCACGATCGTGATGGCCAGGCCGCCGTAGATCGACCAGAGCGCGCCCTGGGTGTTGAACCGCTTCCAGAACAGCGAGTACAGGATCGTCGGCAGGTTCGCCGACGCCGCCACCGCGAAGGCCAGCGCCACCAGGAAGGCGACGTTCTGCCCGTTGGCCAGGATGCCGCCGCCGATCGCGAGCGCGCCGATCACCAGCGCGGTGATCCGGGCGACCTTGACCTCCGAGTCCGGCGACGTCTTGCCCCGCTTGACGACGTTCGCGTAGACGTCGTGCGCGAACGACGCCGACGCCGTGATCGTCAGGCCCGCCACCACCGCGAGGATCGTGGCGAACGCGACCGCCGAGATCAGGCCCAGCAGCACCGGCCCGCCCAGTTCGAGCGCGAGCAGCGGCGCCGCCGAGTTCACCCCGCCGGGCGCCTTCTTGATCGTGTCCGGCCCGACCAGCGCGCCGGCGCCGTAGCCGAGGACCAGCGTGAACAGGTAGAACACGCCGATCAGCACGATCGCCCAGACCACCGAGCGGCGCGCGTCGCGGGCGGTCGGCACCGTGTAGAAGCGCATCAGGACGTGCGGCAGACCGGCCGTGCCCAGGACCAGGGCGATGCCGAGGGACAGGAAGTCCAGTTTGGACGTTCCGTTGGTGCCGTACTGCTTGCCCGGGCCGAGCAGCGTCTCGCCGGCCTTGCCCGCCTTGTCGACGGCGGCCTGCAGCAGGCTGGAGAAGTTGAAGCCGTACTTGCCCAGCACCCACAGCGTCATCGCGAGCGCGCCGACGATGAGCAGCGCGGCCTTGATGATCTGCACCCAGGTGGTGCCCTTCATGCCGCCGATCAGCACGTAGGCGATCATGATCACGCCGACGACGGCGATGACCAGCGCCTGCGCCCCGGAGCCTTCGACGCCGAGCAGCAGCGCGACGAGGCCGCCGGCCCCCGCCATCTGCGCCAGCAGGTAGAAGAACGACACGGCCAGCGTCGACGTCGCGGCCGCGGCCCGCACCGGGCGCTGCTTCATGCGGAACGCCAGGACGTCGCCCATCGTGAACTTGCCGGTGTTGCGCAGCAGTTCCGCGACCAGCAGCAGCGCGACCAGCCACGCGACCAGGAAGCCGATGGAGTAGAGGAAGCCGTCGTAGCCGTTGATCGCGATGGCGCCGGCGATGCCGAGGAACGACGCCGCCGACAGGTAGTCACCCGAGATCGCGACGCCGTTCTGCGGGCCGGTGAACGCGCGGCCGGCGGCGTAGTAGTCCGACGCCGTCTTGGAGTTGCGGCTGGCGCGGAACACGATCACCAGCGTGATGATCACGAAGAGGGCGAAGATGCCGATGTTCAGGAGCGGGTTGCTGCCTTCCACGCTCGCGGCAAGGGTCGCGGTCATGCCTGCTCCTTCTCGATGTCCTCACGGATCTTCTCGGCGACCGGGTCGAGCTTCCGGTTGGCGTAGCGGACGTACAGCCCGGTGATGACGAACGTCGAGACGAACTGCAGGAGGCCGAAGACCAGGCCGACGTTGATGTTGCCGACCAGCTTGGTGCTCATGAACCCGTGCGCGTAGTCCGCGAGGAGCACGTACAGCAGGTACCAGACCAGGAACAGCGCCGTCATCGGGAAGACGAACCGGCGCAGGCGGCTGCGCAGTTCCCGGAACTCCGTGCTGTCGTGGGCGTGTTCCCACACGGTCTCAGACGTTTCCGGGGGCCCGCCGCCGGTGTCCGTCGTGCTCATCGCTGCTCCTCGCGACGCTGCGGAAAGTGACCTGCGACACCGTAGGGACGTGTGAGTCTCGCGTGAAGATTCAGCGGCTCAACAGCCGGGCCAGACGACGAACGGTTGACGAACGGTCGCGCGGTCCCGTCGAACGGGGTTCGTCCAGGTGCAACCGGAGCATCGCCGACGTCGACCAGGTGGGTGGCCTGCCCCGCAAGGAGACCAGCACCATTGCGCCGAATGCCAGCGGTACCGACCAGGGTGCCGGTTGCTGCACCAAGATCGCCACCCAGCCGTGCAGATCCGGGCCGGCGAGGGCGAACAGGATCGAGCCCGACGACGCGATCAGCCCGGTCAGCACCCCGGCGATGCCGCCCGCCGCGGTCAGCCGCGGCCACCAGATGCCGAGCACGAGCAGCGGGCAGAACGTCGACGCCGCCACGGTGAAGCCCCACGTGACGAGCACCCCGGCGTCGAGCTCGGCCGAGCGCAGCGCCAGCAGCACCATGATCGCGGCGACGCCGAACACGGCGATCCGCAGCCGCCGCAGCCCGCCGGGCACGAGGTCGTGCGCGATGGCGCCGGACATCACCAGCAGCAGGCCGAGCGACGTCGCCAGGAACGCGGCGAACGCGCCCGCGGTCAGCAACGCCGTGAAGAGGCCGCCGGCCCAGCCGCTGTCCACCTGGCTCGGCAGCGCGACGACGACGGTGTCCGTGGCGCCGGAGAGGTAGAGCCCGGGCACGAGCACCCGGCCGAGCACGCCGTAGACGCCGGGGAAGAGGTAGAAGATCCCCAGCAGGGCCACGGTGATCGCGGCGGTGCGGCGGGCGGCGCGGCCGTCCGGGCTGGTGTGGAAGCGCATGAGCACGTGCGGCAGGCCCATCGTGCCGAGCATGGTCGCGATGAGCACGGCCCAGGTGCCGAGCAGCGGGTAACCCTCGTCGCCGAGGTCGAGCAGCGGCCGCTGCCAGTCGGCGCCGCCGAGCGGGGCCCCGCCGCGAACCGCCGGGACCGCCGCGCCCGCGCCGAACACGACCTCGTCCTGGCTGTGCGCGGTGAACTCGCCCGGCGGCAGGGTTTCGGCGACGCCGTTGCGCCGCACGGCGGTCGGCTCGCGGATCTCCATGGTGACGTCGACTTCGAAGCGGACCGGCGTATCGCGGGCGAAGTGGGTGAACTCGACGGGGTTGAGCGCGTCGGTCCGGTTGACCGCGCCCGCCTGGAGGACCAGCCAGATCGCCGGGATGAGGAACAGCAGCAGCTTCAGGACGAACTGGAACGCCTGGACGTACGTCGCCGCGCGCATCCCGCCGAGCGCGAGCGTGACGCTGACCGCGGCGCCGGCCACGACCACGCCGACCCAGTACTGCGTGCCGCCGACCGCGGCGAGCACCAGCCCGGCGGTGCGGAACTGCGGGACGACGTAGATGGTGCCGATCACGAGGACCACGACGGCGGTGAGGCGGCGCAGCGCGGGGGAGTTGAGCCGGGCCTCGGCGAAGTCCGGCACGGTCAGCGCACCCGAGCGCCGCATCGGGGCGGCGACCAGCACGAGCATCGCGATGTAGCCGGCGGTGAAGCCGACCGGGTACCACAGCGCGCCGATGCCGTCCTTGACGACGAGCCCGGCGACGCCGAGGAAGGACGCCGCGCTCAGGTACTCACCGGAGACGGCGGCCGAGTTGACCAGCGGCGAGATCCGCCGGGAGGCGACCAGGAAGTCGGACGTCGTGCGCATCGCGGCGACCCCGCGCACGCCGATGAGCAGCGTCACGAGCACGACCGGGGCGACGGCGAGCGCGATGCCCACTAGCGCGCTCCGCCGATCTCATGCGCCCCAATGTGGCGTTCGGTGCGTCCAACGCACCGAACGCCACATTGGGTGCGCTCGATGCACCCAACGCCACATTGGGGTGTTTGGGGCCGGGGGGAGCCGCGAGTCACCGGTCGTCCTCGAGGCGCTCGGCGCGGCGCAGCTGCCAGCGGGCGAGGAGCGCCATCGCCGGGTACGGGAGGACCGCCAGCATCAGCCAGGAGAGGGGAATGCCCAGCAACCGCACGGTGTCCAGGCCCGGGAAGATCGCGAAGACGCCGGGGAGGCCGAGCAGGAGGGCGAACATGAGGACGAGGGCCGGGATGCCGCGGCGGCGCTGGGCGCGGTAGAGGGTGGTGGCGCGCTGGGTGTCGCCGACGGGGAGACGGGTCTGGCGCCAGCGGTGGCGAGAACGGCGGCGGGCGTGGGCGAGACGCGTCTGCGGGCTGGTGACGGCGACGCGGCGGATCTTGCTCATCGCGGGCCTGGCCGGAGGTGCGCGGCCGCGGGGCGGTTCATCGCGGGCCCGGGCCGAGCTGACCGCGCTGGGCGGCTTCCAGGAGACGGTCCCGTAGATCGCGCGCGTGCCGCCGGCTGACCGGTACGTCGCCGGCCTCCGTGTGCGCCAGCAGTCCGCCCGCCGAATCGCTGCGCAGCTCCAGCACCGCTCCCACCGCGAGCAGGAACCCCCGGTGCACCCGGCTGAACCCGAATCCCTCCCAGTACTCCTCGAGCCGCGAAATCGGCATCCGCACCAGGTGCACGCCGCCGCGGGTGTGCAGCCGGACGTAGTCGCCGTGGGCTTCCACGAACAACACGTCGTCGCGGCGGACGTAGCGGGTGCGGCCGCCGGACTCCACCGGCAGGGCGGCCATCGCGTCCGGTGTCGAACGCGAAGACGGCGTCGCCATCCGAAGCACCTTCGCCAGTGCCGCCGAAAGGCGCTCCGCCCGGACCGGCTTCAGCAGGTAGTCGACGGCGCCGATGCCGTACGCCGCCACCGCGTGGCCGTCGTGGGCCGTGACGAACACGATCACCGGGGGCTCGTTCAACCGCGCCAGCAGCGAAGCGAGTTCGAGGCCGTCGAGACCCGGCATCGAGATGTCGAGGAACACCGCGTCGAACCGGTCCGCCTGAAGCAGTTTCAACGCCTTCAGCGCGTCACCGGCTCCGACGACTTCGCCGACCTCGGGGGCTTCGCCCAACATGCGGCACAGTTCGTCCAGCGCGGGCGGCAGGTCGTCGACGGCGAGCACGCGAAGCGAAGTCACGGCAGCACCCCCGGCTGGAACCGCGGCACCCGCACGACCACCCGGGTGCCCGCGCCGACCTCGGTCTCCACCGTCAGCCCGTACCAGGCGCCGTAGACGTCCCGCAGCCGACGGTCCACATTGGCCAGTCCGAGGCCGGCCGGGTCGTCGTCGCCCGCGCGGCCGGCGAGGAGGTCCGCCGCGCGCTTCGGGTCCATGCCGACGCCGTCGTCCTCGACGAAGATCACGCAGTCGTTCCCTTCCGCCTGGCCGTGCACCTGGACGAAGCCGGTGCCCGACCGCGGCTCGATGCCGTGCCGGATCGCGTTCTCCACCAACGGTTCCAGCACGAGGTAGGGCACCGCGACGGCGAGGACCTCCGGGGCCACCCGCACCTGTACGCGCAGCCGTTCGCCGAGCACCGCCCGCTGCAGCGCCAGGTACGTCTCGATCGCGCGGAATTCCTCGGCGACCACCGTGTACTCGCCGTGGCGCGCCAGGCTGTAGCGGGTGTAGTCGGCGAAGTCGAGCATGAGATCGCGGGCGCGGTCGGGGTCCGAGCGCACCAGCGACGCGATCACCGTCAGCGCGTTGTAGACGAAGTGCGGGGACATCTCCGCCCGCAGCGCCCGCAGTTCGGCCTGCGCCGCCTGCTCCGCCGACGCCTCCAGCCGCCCGCGCTCCAGCGCCTGGACGACCAGGTCGGCGGCCTGGGCCGCGACCGCGTCCCGGACGTCGCCGACCACCAGCAGCGCCCCGGCGAGCTCGTCGCGGACGTGCAGCGGCAGCACGAGGACATCGGGTGCGGAGCCGGGTTCCTCGGTGTGCAGCACGCCGTCGAGCACCGTCGCGACGACCGCGTCCGGCCCGGGCCGTCCCGACCAGAGCAGCGAACCGGAGAGGTCGGTGAGGCCGAGCCCGGGGAAGCCGAACAGCCGGCGCAGGCCGTGCGCGGCGCGGCGGGCGCGGGTGCCGGACAGGCCGTCGCGCAGGTCGCCGGTGATCCGGCGGGCGGCGGCGAGCACCGGCAGCGGGTCGGCGCGGGACGCCGGGCGCAGGTGCACGGTCATCGGGCCTCCCCTCGGCGGCGGTGTCCAGGGGAACAGATCCTACGGCCACGGTGCCGGCCGGTACCAATCCGACCGCGGCCCCGGCCGAATGGCTTCGCCGCAACGGTTGCGCGGCGCGCGGGGTGGCCGGATCAGTAGCCCGGCTCCTCGCGATCGGCCAGCACCTGGGCGTGGCGGCGGAAGCGGCGCCAGGTCCGGTAGTCGTCGAGCCCGGTGACCTTGGCGGGTTCCGGCAGCCGCACCAGCAGGCCTGCGTCGGCCGGGTAGGGCCGGTCGGGCAGCGAGATCCAGCCCGTCGTGCGGGTCTCCTTCACCGTCACCCGCACCGGCCGGAACGTCGCCGGGTCGAGCCCTTCGCTGTGCCGGACGACCTCGTCGAAGAACCACGCCGACGTGATCAGCCCGAGCACGCCGGGCGACTTCTTGAGCGCTTCCTTCAGCGGCGCCGCGTCCAGGAGCCGGAACGCGTGGTTGATCGCCGGCGCGGTGACGCCGTGGTCGTCGTAGGCCACCTCGCCCGCGTGCAGCGCCATCCGGAGCCGGATCCGGGCGCCGGCGTGGTGGGTCAGGTTGTGCCGGTGCAGCGCGACGGCGAGCGCGTTGGGCAAGTACTCGACGAAGAGCCCTTTCGGGATCTGCGGCGGGGCGAGGACGAAGACGCCGTCGCCGCAGTCCTCGCTCCGGCAGGCCGCCCAGGGGACGCCCGCGTCGTCGAACGCCCGGCGGAGCGCGCGGTACAGTCCGTCGCGCAACGCCAAGCGGTGTGGCGTGGTCCTGCTCCGGTCGCCGTAGCCCTCGACGTCCACGGCGAAGATCGTCCGGTGCACGGCCGATCGTTCGTAGTTCATCGCACCCTCCCTGCGATCATGCATGTGTAAATGCATGTGCAGATGAGTGTGACGGGGGACACTCGTCCGGGGGAACGGGTCGTGCGGTGAGCGGTTGCCCCACCGCGGTAACCGGCAGTGACCGATCACCGGGGGCGAAACCGCTGGTCAGGGCCCTGTGAGCGGTGCGCACACCCCACGCAGAGCCCTGACGGACGGATGATCAGCAGGACTGCTTGTAGAAGTACTGGGCGTTGGCGTCCATGTCCGCCTTGGTGATCGAGTGCAGCTGCGCGGTCAGGTTCCGCGTCACCGGCTTGCCCTCGATCGCCGCCACGGCCTGCTGCACGCCCTGGGTGCCGATCGACGCCGGGTCCTGGGCGATCAGGGCCTGGTACTGGCCGTTCTTCAGGCCCTCGACCTCGGACGGGCTGGCGTCGAAGCCGATCAGGTTCACCGCGCCGACCTTGCCCGCGTTGCGGAGACCGGTCGCCGCGCCCTCACCCGTGTTGAGGTTGGTCGCGAAGACGCCGATGAGGTCCGGCGTCGACGACAGGGCCGCCGTCACCTTCGACGCCGCCTGGTCGGGCTCGTTCTGGGTGAACTGGACCCCGATCGACTTGAGGTTCGGGGTGTTCTTCAGCTCGTCCTCGAAGCCCTTCGCGCGGGCCGCCGTGGTCGACGTGCCGGCGATCGTGTCGAGCACCAGCACCGAGCCGCTCTTGCCGGCGGCCAGCTTGGCCATCGTCTGCGCCGCGAGCTTGCCGCCCGCGGCGTTGTCGGAGGAAACGGACGACACGGCGACACCGGTGTCCTTCAGCGACGTGTCGACCTCGACGATCTTCGCGCCGCGGTTCTTGACCTGCTGGATCGGCGCGAGCATCGCCGTGTCGTCGGTCGGGGCGATGAGCAGCCCGGCCGGCGGGTTCGAGCCGAGCGCGTTGACGAGCTGGGTCTGCATGGCCGCGTCGAACTTCTGCGGGGCCTGTGTGGTCAGCTCGTAGCCGAGCTTCTTCGCTTCGGCCTCCGCGCCGCACTGCAGCGAGATGTAGAACGGTTCGGCCTGCACGCCCGGGATGAGCGCGAGCTTCTTGGAGCCGGACGGCTGGGCGGAGTCACCGGACCCGCTCTGCCCGACCGTGCCGGACCCGCACGCGGTGAGCAGCGCCGCGGCGGAGACCACGGCACCCATGGCGGTGAGAGTCTTGGTCAGCTTCATAAGCACCTCTTTGTACTCAGGGGGATTCAGCGGGAGTTGCGGCGACGGCGGCGCCGCTGGTCGAACCAGACGGCCGCGATGAGGACCGCGCCGACGGCGATCATCTGCCAGAAGTCCTGGACGTGGGTGATGTTGAAGCCCTTCTTCAGCACCGCCGGGATGAACACGCCGATCACCGTGCCCAGCACCGTGCCGACGCCGCCGAAGAGGCTCGTCCCGCCCATCACGACCGCGGCGATCGCGTTGAGGTTGTCGGTGGTGTGCGCCGAGATCGTGGTCGACGCGTAGTACGCCAGCGAGAGGAACCCGGCGATCCCGGCCAGGAACCCCGTCAGCGTGTACACCTTCAGCAGGTGCGCGGTGACGCCGATGCCGGCCCGGCGCGCGCCCTCGGCGTTGGAGCCGACCGCGTAGGTGTAGCGGCCGAACTTCGTGGTGTGCAGCAGCCACGCGCCGATCAGCGTGATCACGACGGCGACGATGACCAGGTTCGGCACGATGCCGAACGAGGTGCCGTAGCCGAGGGTCTGGTTGAGCGCGACCGGCACGCTGCGCACGTCCGACCCGTTGTTGAGCAGGTAGGCCGCGCCGAGCGCCGCGCCCATCGTGCCGAGGGTGACGATCAGCGGCGGGATCCCCGCCACGGCGATGAGGAACCCGTTGAGCAGGCCCCAGAGGGTGCCGGCGACGACCGCGGCGACCAGCCCGACGGTGATGACGCCCCAGCCGGCGTTCGACGCGTTGCCGCCGGACATCGCCTCCATCACCTTGCCGGCGACCATGCCGGCGAAGATGAGCACCGAGCCGACGGACAGGTCGATGCCGGAGGTGATGATCACGAACGTCATCCCGACCGACAGCACCAGCAGCACGGCGGTCTCGATGAGCAGCGTCTGGAACGTGAACAGCGTCGGGAACTCGCCGGGGGCGATCGCGCTGAAGACGATGATCAGCGCCAGCAGCACCAGCGCGATCCAGAACGTGTTGGCGCCGACCAGCCGCTTGCCCAGCGGCCGCTTGCCGAAGCCGGCTTCGGGCGTTTCCTGGATGTCCTTCGTGGGCGCGCTCACGCGGCCTCCTCCTGCACGAGCGCCCCGGTCATCGCGGCGACGAGGTCCTCGAGCTTCGTGTCCGCCCCGGCGAACCGGGCGACGCGCTTGCCGAGCCGCAGCACCTCGACGCGGTCGGCGACCGACAGCACCTCGGGCATGTTGTGGCTGATCAGCACGACGGCGATGCCCTTGTCGCGCACCTTCTTGATGACGTCGAGGACGCGCTCGCGCTGCACGACGCCCAGTGCCGCGGTCGGCTCGTCCATGAAGACGACCTTCGACGCCCACACGACCGACCGCGCGACGGCGACGCTCTGGCGCTGCCCGCCGGACAGCGAGCCGATCGGGACGTCGGTGCTCTGCAGCGTCACGCCGAGGCGCTGGAACTCCTCGACGGCCTGGCGCCGCATCTCGGCCTTGTCGAGCATCCCCAGCTTGCCGAGGATGCCCTTGCGGTGGATTTCGCGGCCCAGGAACAGGTTCGCCGCGGGGTCGAGCTCGGGTGCGACGGCGAGGTCCTGGTAGACGGTCTCGATGCCGAGCCGGCGCGCGGTGGTCGGCGAGTCGAAGTGCGCTTCGGCGCCGTCGAGGAGGATCTTGCCCGAGGTCGGCTGTTCCGCGCCGGAGAGGCACTTGACCAAAGTGGACTTGCCGGCGCCGTTGTCGCCGATCAGCGCCGTCACCTCACCCGCGCGGGCCTGGAAAGACGCGCCGCGCAGGGCTTCGACGGAGCCGTAGTGCTTGGTCAGGTCGACCGCTTCCAGGAGGATTTCGCTCATCCGTTCCTCTCTTCCGGCGCCGGCGGGCGGCAGCGGATCGCCGTCGCCGTGCCGGACAGCTCGGTCTGGCCGGCGTCGAACGGGACGACGTAGGTGTCGCCCTTCGCCAGCGCGTACTCGCCGCCGTGCTCGGTGCGCAGGGTGCCTTCGCCGTCGAGTACGACCAGGACCGCGAACGACGGGTCCGATGACAACGTTGTCGCCTTGTCGGTGCGCAGCTGCTCGGCTCGGAAGAAGCGCTCCGAACCGGTGGCCAGCAGGTCGACCGTGGCCGCGGTGTCGCCGGCGGTGCGCTTGATGATGGTGTCCAGGCGCTCGGCGTCCCAGCCCGAGGTGTCCAGCGCCTCGATCGCCGTGTCGAAGCCCAGGCCGAGGTGGCCCTTTTCGGGCGAGGCCAGGAAATCACGCCACTCGATGGTCAGCGAGAAGTCCGTCGGCTGCTGCAGTTCGACGACGAACACGCCCTCGCCGATCGCGTGCGGCAGGCCCGCCGGGATGTAGACGGTGTCGCCCGCGGTGACCGGGACGCTGTTCAGCGCGCCCAGCATCGACGGCACGTCCTGCTCCCGCGTCCACTCGGACACGGTGTCCTTCGACAGCGTCTCCTTGAAGCCGGGGTAGACGCGCGGGTCGTCGCCGTAGGTGCCGACCACGATCCACGCCTCGGTCTTGCCGAAGTGCGAGTCGAAGTGCCGCTTCGCGAACGCGTCGTCCGGGTGGAAGTGCACGGGCAGCCGCTGGCCCGCGTCGAGCAGCTTCACCAGCAGCCCGGTCGACGTCCCGAGCGCCTCGACGTGCTTGGTGCCGAGCCACGCCGGGGCGTCGCGCTCGACGGCGTCGCGCAGCCACGCGCCGTCCGGGAGGCGGGTGAGGCCGTTGGTGTCCTGGCCGAACATGGTGCTCACCGACGCGACCCAGTCCTCCGGGCCGAACTTCTTGTCGGACGAGGCGCCCCGCAGCGCCGCGATGGCGTCGCCGCCGCGGTAGAACTGCGGCGGCTGGTTGGCGGCGAGCCGGATCGGTTCGAGGGTCACGGGGCGACCTCACCGGAACCACGGGCGACGAGATGCACGGGCAGGACTACCTTTCTGGGCGGGGACTGGTCTCCTTGGACACGCGCGAACAGCAGCTCCGCGGCGGCGTGGCCGAGCGCGCTCACGTCGTGCGCGATCACGGTGACCGGCGGGTCGAGCAGGTCCGCCAGCTCGAAGTCGTCGAAGCCGACCATCGCCGGCCGGTGCTCGGCGTGGGCCAGCGCGCGCAGCACGTGCACGGCCACCCGGTTGTTGCCGGCGATCACCGCGGTGGCCGCGTCCGGCCCGGCCAGCAGGCGTTTCACCACGTCGCCGATGTACTCCGGCGTCGGCGTGCGCATGGAGACGAGCGACTCGTCGTAGGAGATGCCGTTGCGCACGCAGCCTTCGCGGAAGCCGCGCAGGCGCTCCGCCGCGGTGAAGATGTCCGGGCTGTCGCCGAGGAACGCGATCCGCCGGTGGCCGTGCTTCGCCAGGTGGGTGACGGCTTCGATGGTGCCGCCGAGGTTGTCGACCAGCACCGTGTCGGCGACGATGTCGCCGGCCGGGCGGTCGATGAACACCACCGGCGTGCCCGCCCGCATCTCCGGCACGAGGTAGCCGTGCTGCAGACCGGCCGGCACGACGAGGATGCCGTCCACCCGTCGCGCGCAGAACTCGAGGACGAGCTCGCGCTCGCGGTCGGAGTTCTCCTCGGACGAGCCGGTGAGCACCTGGCGCCCGAACGACGTCGCGATGCGCTCGACCGCGCGGTTCAGCTCGGAGTAGAAGGGGTTGCCGACGTCCTCGACGATCAGCCCGATGGTGCCGGTGGTCGACCCGCGGCGCAGGTTGCGCGCGCCCAGGTTGCGCCGGAACCCCAGCTGCTCGATGGCCGCCATGACCCGCTCGGCGGTGTCCGGGTGCACCGCCGGTTCGTCGTTGACCACGCGCGAGACGGTCTTGATGCTGACGCCCGCCAGCCTGGCCACGTCGCTCATCGTGGCCCGCCTGCTCGCGGTGCGCGTGCTGCCGTCCCGGTCCCGGCCGGGTGGAGACAACGTTGTCATAGTGACCGGGATTGAACGCCACGACCCCGCGGCTTGTCAACGCCTGCTGCGTGGATTGTGCCGATTCGGCTACCGACGTCGTAGGGCAGACGGCTGATCATGCTGTCCCGAAGTGGACAGGTCTTGACGAGCCCCCTTGACGACTTGGTGAGAGGCTGCCCAAGGTGACCCGGTTCGACCGACTGCGCGACAAGGTTGTCATGACACCGTTTCTGGTCGCGCTGATGAGGTGAGAGGCGATGGCGATGGCGCGAGCGCGCTTCAGAGCCGGTTTGGCTTTCCTGACATTGGCGGTGACCGCAGCGGTGGCTCCCGCTGTCCCCGCCGCGGCGGCCCAGGCGACGGACTTCGCGAAGTGGGTCAACCCCTTCGTGGGCACCCGTCCGGGTGGCGCCGACCACGGCACCGGGGGCGGGGCCGGCAACACGTTCCCGGGCGCGGTCGCGCCGTTCGGCATGGTCCAGTGGAGTCCCGACACGGTGAAGTCCCAGCCCGGCGGGTACTTCTACGACGACAACGCCCTCACCGGGTTCAGCCTCACGCACCTTTCGGGCGCGGGCTGTTCGACCTATGAGGACATCCCGTTCATCCCTTATGTCGGTGAAGTGACGACCTCCCCGGCGACCGACCCGTCCCACTACACGTCGAAGTTCTCGCACGCCAACGAACACGCGACCGCGGGCGCCTACGACGTCACCCTCGACAGCGGCGCGAAGGTCGAGCTCAGCGCGACCCAGCGCACCGGCTCCGCGCGGCTGACCTACCCGGCGGGCGCGTCCTCGACGCTGCTGGTCAACACGTCCGGCTCGGTCAACGGCACCGACGACGCGTCGATCACCATCGGCAAGGACACCATCAGCGGCTGGGCCACGAGCGGCCGCTTCTGCGGCGCGCAGAACAGCTACCGCGTCTACTTCTCGGCCAAGTTCGACACGCCGTTCGCGTCGATCGGCACCTGGAAGAACGGCGCCGTGACGCCGAACAAGGCCGCGGAAACCGGCGGGGCCAAGGCGAAGGTCGCGCAGCCCAACGGGGTGAACGCGTCGATCGCGCGCACCACGACCGCCAAGCAGCAGAACACCACCGTCTCCGGGCCGGGCAGCGGCGGGTACGTCACCTTCGCCAACCTCAACGGCGCCCAGGTGAACGTCCAGGTCGGACTGTCCTTCGTGTCCGTGGACGGCGCGAAAGCGAACCTGAAGGCGGAGAACACCGGCAAGTCGTTCGACACCGTCGCGGCGGGTGCGCGCAAGGCGTGGAACGCCCAGCTGGGCAAGATCGCGGTCACCGGTGGCTCCGACGCCGACCTGACGACGTTCTACACCTCGCTCTACCACTCGCTGATCCAGCCGAACGTCTTCTCCGATGTGGATGGTCAGTACACCGGCTTCGACGGGCGGGTGCACAAGGCCGACAAGGGCCACGCGATGTACACGAACTTCTCCGGCTGGGACATCTACCGCTCGGAGATCCCGCTGCTGGCGACGATCGCGCCGCACGAGACGTCGGACATCGTCCGGTCGATGATGGCCTACGCCGAGCAGGGCGGGTCGTGGGACCGCTGGACGGTCGCCAACGACTACACCGGCGTCATGAACGGCGACCCGTACCACATCATCGTGTCCAGCGCGTACGCGTTCGGCGCGCGTGACTTCGACGCCCAGAAGGCGTTGCTGCTCATGATCAAGGGCGCCACCCAGCCGACGCAGGGCTACACCGAGCGGCCGGGCCTCGACGACTACCAGAAGCTGGGGTACGTCCCGGGCGCCGGCGCGGACACGCTCGAGTACACCAGCGCCGACTTCTCCATCGCCCAGTTCGCGAAGCGGCTCGGCGACAGCGCGACGTACACGACGTTCATGAAGCGCGCGCAGAACTGGCAGAACCTCTACAACCCCGGTACCGGGCACCTGCAGCCGCGCAACGCGGACGGCTCGTTCGCCGGCACCTACGACCCCGCCAGCTCGCAGGGCTGGGTCGAGGGCAACGGCGCGCAGTACGAGTGGATGGTGCCCTACGACCTCGGCGGCGTCGTGACGGCGTTCGGCGGGAACACCGCGACCCAGTCCCGGTTGGACACCTTCTTCACCGACCTGAACGCGGGCACGCAGGAGCCGTACGCGTTCATGGGCAACGAGCCGAACTCCAACGCGCCGTACGTGTATTCGTACGCGGGCGCGCCGGCCAAGACCCAGTCGATCGTGCGCCGCTCGATGGACGAGCTGTACAACCCGCGTCCGGAAGGCCTGATCGGCAACGACGACCTCGGCCAGATGTCGGCCTGGTACGTGTGGTCCGCGCTCGGCATCTACCCGGAGATCCCGGGCCGCGCCGAGACGCTGCTCGTCACGCCGCGTTTCGAGCACGCCGTGCTCACCACCGGCGCGGGCAAGAAGGTCACCGTCAACGCGCCGGGCACCGGCGACTACGTGGGCAGCCTGAAGGTCAACGGCGGCGCGGCCGCGAAGGCGTGGCTGCCGGAGGCGCTGATCTCCAGTGGCGGCACGCTCGACTACACGCGCTCCGCCACGGCGACCGCGTGGGGCAGCGCGGCGGCCGACGCCCCGCCGTCGTTCCGCGAGCAGGAGAAGCCGAGCCTGTCCTTTGTGGACCCGGCGCGCGCGGTGACGCCCGCGGGGTCGACGTCGAAGGCGTCGGTGGGCGTCCAGGACCTTTCCGGGGTGGCCCGGACCTGGACCTACAGCGCGGGCAGCGTCGACGGGATCACGCTGACCCCGGCGTCGGGCAGCATCGCCGTCCCGGCGGGCGGCAAGGCGCACGCCGACCTGACGGTTTCCGTCCCGGCCGGGCTGGCCGACGGCGCCCGCCGCATCCCGGTGACGTTCTCGTCGCCGGGGCTCGCCTCGACGCAGGCGGTGCTGACGGTGCTGGTGGCCCAGCCGAACAGCTGGCTGGCCACGGTGAACAACGCCGGCATCTCCCCGGACGCGAACTCCGGCGCGGCCAACTTCGACGGCGGCGGCTGGAGCTACTCGGCCGACGCGCTGGCCGCGGCCGGTGCGACCCCGGGCGGCACGGTGACCAGTGACGGCATCAAGTTCACCTGGCCGGCGTTCCCGGCGGGCGACCCGGACAACGTGGTCGCCGGCGGCCAGACGGTGAACGTGTCCGGGTCCGGCCGCCTGGCGCTGCTCGGCTCGGCGTCCAACGGCAACGCGTCCGGCACGCTGACGGTGACCTACACCGACGGCACGACGTCCACCGCGACCATCGGGTTCTCCGACTGGACCCTCGGTGGCGGCGGCGCGCAGCCGGCGTTCGGCAACCGGATCGTGCTGTCCACGCCGTATCGCAACGCCGCGGGCAGCGACCCGCAGCAGATCCGCACGATGGTGTTCGGGACGAACCCGATCACCTTGGACGCGGGCAAGACGGTGGCGAGCGTGACGCTCCCGGCCACCGTCAACGGCGGCGCGCTCCACGTGTTCGCCATCGGCATCGGTGCGTAGTGATCCACCCCTGAAAGGCCGCCCGCCTCGCGCGGGCGGCCTTTCGCGGACTTCGGAGGAAGCTCAGTGAAGCGCAAGATCCTGGCGGGCGCGTTGACGCTCGCCGTGGTGGCGACGGGGGTGAGTCCCGTGGTCGCGGAAGCGTCCGGTGGGGACGCCCTCGACGCCGTCAACACGTTCATCGGCACGCAGGACGAGGGCAACACCTTCCCGGGCGCCTCGGCGCCGTTCGGGATGACGCAGGTCAGCCCGATCACCTCGCACTACGCCGGCTACCGCTACACCGACACGGCCATCCGCGGGTTCGGGCACTTCTTCCTGTCCGGCGCGGGCTGCTGGGAACAGGGCGGCCTCGTCTCGACGCTGCCGACGACCGGGGAGATCGGTCCCGGCAAGGCGTTCGACACCACGAAAGCGTCCAGTTTCGACCAGAAGCAGTACGCGTCGCCGTTCACGCACGACGGCGAGGTCGGCAAGCCCGGCTACTACAAGGTCCACCTGACCGGCTACGGCGGCGTCGACGTCGAGACGACGGCGGCCACGCGGGCGGGTGCCGAGCGGTACACCTTCACGAAACCCGGTGACGCCAACGTCTTCGTCAACGTCGGGCAGGCCAACGACAAGGAACCGGTGACGGGCAGCAGCATCCGCGTCGTCGACGACCGGACCGTCGAGGGAACCGTGGAGTCGCAGGCCTTCTGCGGCGGCAAGGCCTACACGACCTACTTCACGACGAAGTTCGACAAGCCGTTCAAGTCCTCGGGCACGTGGTCGCCGACCGGCGGCACGCCGGGTTCGCGCGAGTCGAGTGGCGGCGCGGGCCTGCGCGGTGCGTGGCTGACGTTCGCGGGCGGCGGTCAGGTAACCGCCACCACCGCGATCTCCCAGGTGGACGCGCAGGGCGCGCGGGTGAACCTGGCCGCCGAACGCATCCGGTCGTTCGACGCGGCGAAGGCCGACGTCCAGCGCGCTTGGCGGAAGGAACTGTCCAGTGTGGATATCAAGGGCGGCTCGACCGACGACCGGACGGTCTTCTACACCTCGCTCTACCACGCGCTGCTGCAGCCGCTGACCGCGAACGACGCCGACGGCCGCTACTACGGCTTCGACAAGAAGATCCACCGCGCGACCGGCTGGACCTACTACGACTTCTTCTCGCTGTGGGACACCTACCGCTCCCAGAACCAGCTCCTGGCGCTGCTGCGGCCGAGCCGCGCGAAGGACATCGCCAAGAGCATCCTCGCCATCCACGACCAGGGCGGCTGGCTGCCGCGGTGGGCGTACGCGAGCCAGGAGACGAACACGATGACCGGCGACCCGGTCACCCCGTTCCTGGTGGACCTCTGGCGGTTCGGCGCGCTGTCGGGCGAGGAAACGCGCGCCTACCAGGCGCTGCTGCAGAACTCGACGCGGATCCCGCCCGCGTCGTCGCCGTTCCAGGGCCGTTCCGGCAACGCCAGCTACCAGCAGGACGGGTTCGTCCAGTACGACCCGGACTTCCCCAAGAAGGGGCAGGACACCGACCCGAACCACGGCGCGTCGGCCACCCTGGAGTACGCGCTCGGTGACTGTTCGCTGTCGGTCATGGCCGCAGCGCTCGGCAAGAAGGACGACGCCGCCGCGCTGAAGGAGAAGGGCCGGACCTACCGGACGCTCTGGGACGAAACGCAGACCGACCGCGGCTTCACCGGCTTCTTCCGGCCGAAGGTGGCCGGTGGCGACTGGTTCAGCCCCGCCGACAAGCCGTACAGCCCGCAGAGCCAGGACGGCTTCCACGAGGGCACGGCCTGGCAGTACCAGTGGCTGGTCCAGCAGGACGTTCCCGGGCTCGTCGACCGCATGGGCGGCCCGGCGGCCACCGGGAAGCGCCTCGACGACTTCTTCGCCTACGACGAGCTGGTGAAGAACCCGGCGACGGCGGTCCGCGAGAACTGGGTCGTCGGCCCGTACGACTACTACGACCAGTTCCGCTACAACCCGAACAACGAGCCCGACCTGCACTCGCCGTGGATGTACGCGCTCACCGGCCAGCCGGCGAAGACCTCGACCGTCGTGCGGGCCGCGCACACACTGTTCACCAACGCGCCCAACGGCGTCACCGGGAACGACGACCTCGGCACCATGTCGGCCTGGTACGTCTTCAGCGCGCTGGGGCTCTACCCCGCCGTCCCAGGGACTGGGAACTTCGTGCTCAACGCGCCGCGGTTCGAGAAGTCCGTGCTGCACCTGGAGAACGGGCGCGACATCACGATCAAGGCGCCCGGCGCGGACGGCTCGAAGCTGCAGTACGTCTCGGGGCTGAAGGTCGGTTCGAAGCCCGGTGACAAGGTGTACGTCGGTGTCGACCAGCTCAAGCGCGGCGCGACGCTGGACTTCTCCCTGACTGCTGACGTCGCGAAGGCGACGTGGGGGACTTCGCCGTCCGCGGCACCGGTTTCCCCGTGTTCTGACTAGATAGCGGTGCTCACGAACGTGGTTCGGACCACAGTGGACCACGTTCGTGAGCATCATCACGGGACCCGGTGTTCCGGTGAGGGCCGTCACGCCTCACACTGGGATGAGCACGTCCGACGACGCCGTTGACGTACAAGGCAAGTCCGCCTTGGACGGTGTGTCGGGCGGCTTTTTCATGAACACAGCTCGTGCAGTGACCAACGTGGTGAGACCCCACAGGAGGAAGCAGTGTCCAGCAAGGCCGCTCTAGTGTTCCGCGTGGCCGCAGTAGCCGAAGCCCTTTCCTGGGCGGCGCTGCTTGTCGGGATGTTCCTCAAGTACGTCGTCCACTCTTCCGGTGAGGGCGGCGTGCCCGTCATCGGCATGGTGCACGGCGTGATCTTCGTCCTCTACGTGGTCGTCTCCCTGTCCGTGGCGAAGCCGCTCGGCTGGCGCCCGAAGACGCTGGTCCTCGCCCTGCTCGCGAGCATCCCGCCGCTGTTCACGTGGCTGTTCGAGAAGTGGGCGCTGCGCAACGGCAAGCTCGACGGCCCGCAGCGGCTGTCCCACGGCGGTGTCGGCCTGTTCCAGGTGCAGGAACCCGTCGCCGTCTGATCCCAGGATGTGAGAAAGGCCCGCACCGCCCGGTGCGGGCCTTTTTCGTCATTCCGTGAAGTCGCCCGCGGCCCGGCGCACCTTCGTCAGCAGGTCGGTCAGCTGCTCGGTCTGCCGCTCGGTGAGCCCGGACAGCCCGAAGTCGATCGCCGTCACGGCCTCGGTCGCGGTCTCGCGGCGCTTGCGGCCCTCGTCGGTGATCTCGACGAGCGTCGTGCGCCGGTCCGTCGGGTGCGGCACGCGCTTGACGAGCCCGTCGCGCTCCAGCCGGTCGACTATGTTGGTGACACTGGTGGGGTGCAGCTGGAGCCGCTCGCCCATCACCCGCATCGGCAGGCTGGCGCTGCGGGCGAAGGTGAGCAGCACCAGTGCTTCGTACCGGGCGAAGGTCAGGCCGTGCGGCTTGAGCGCGCCGTCCACCGCGGACTGGATGATCTGCTGGACCCGCATCACCCCGGTCACCGCGGCCATGGTCCCGGAGGGCCCGATCCGGTCCTCCCAGAGCGCGGCCGCGCGGGCGATCGGGTCGAACGGCAGCGGACGGTTCATGACACGCGAAGTTACCAGCGGGTACCGGCGCGTGTCCCACGACCGGCGGAAAGAGCACCGAAGAAGGGACTTCCGACCATGATCGTCGCGTTCAGCGTGAGCCCGTCCGGCGGGGAGCCCGACGGCGGAGTCAGCGAAGCCGTGGCTCGCGCCGTCAAGGTGGTCCGCGACTCCGGGCTGCCCAACTCGACCAACGCGATGTTCACGAACATCGAGGGCGAGTGGGACGAGGTGATGGCCGTCGTGAAGCGCGCGGTGGAAGCCGCGGGGGAGGGCTCGGCGCGCGTCGGGCTCGTCCTGAAAGCGGACATCCGGCCGGGCTTCGAAGGCCAGCTGGAGGCCAAGGTGGAACGCGTGGAAGCCCGCCTCCGCGAGTCGTGAGTCCCAAGCACCCCAATGTGGCGTTCGCTGCGCTGGACGCACCGAACGCCACATTGGGTGCGCTGGACGCAACCAACGCCACATTGGGGCGCGCGGGTCAGGGGAGCGGCGGGGTGAAGGCGACCGTCCAGCGGCCGTCTTCGCTCGTCACCGTCAAGGGGTAGCTGAACGGCTTGCCGTCTCCGAGCGTGCCCGTCACCGTGGCGCGCGACGGGGTGGCGGCGTCCGGCCCCAGCGCCACCCGCACGTCGTGGACGCCGTGGTCGGTCAGCACCGCGACGTAGTCCTTCGCGAAGTCGCCGCCGCCGGAGCCGGGGTAGTCGAGCAGGTCGGCCAAGGCGTCCGCGTCGTGCCCGGAAAGCGCCGTGGCCAGGCGGTCACCCAGCTCGGCGGGGGAAGCCGCGCCCGGGTCCGGCTCGTGCACGATGAGCAGCGTCACCGCGCCGATCCACGCGACGGCGGCGGCGATCGAGAGTCCCACCTTCACGTCACGCCGGATGTGCACCCGGCCGAGCCTGCCCCAGCGACGCCGTCCTGCCAAGCGGACCGGCCGGGGCACCCGGTGAAACCGTCCGGCGCGCGTGCCAGGATGGAAGCGTGACACAGCCACGCGGATCTGCAGCGAAGTCAGCGGCCTTGTCCGCCGCCCTGTCCGGCGCGGTCGACCTGTCCGCGCTCAAGGCGCGCGCCGACGCGGCGCAGCGGCAGCCGGCCCCGCAGGCCGGCCCGCCCGGCGGCGACGGCCCGCCGGCGCCCGTCTCGACCGACGCCGTGATCGATGTCACCGAGGCCACCTTCCAGACCGAGGTCGTGGAGCGGTCCCTGCGCCAGCTGGTGATCGTCGACCTGTGGGCCGAGTGGTGCGGCCCGTGCAAGCAGCTGTCCCCGGTGCTCGAGCGGCTGGCCGCCGAGTCCGCCGGCGCGTGGGTCGTGGCGAAGGTCGACGTCGACGCCAACCCGCGGATCGCGCAGCTGTTCGGCGCGCAGTCGATCCCGACGATCGTCGCCATCGGCGGCGGCCAGCCGGTCGACGCGTTCTCCGGCGCGCTGCCCGAGCCGGAGATCCGCAAGTGGATCAACGCGCTCCTGGACGCCCTGCGCGACAAGCTGCCGTCGATCCGCGAGGCGGAGGCCAACGGCGGCGGCCCGGTCGAGGAGCCCGAAGACCCCCGCTTCACCGAGGCGGAAGAGGCCTTCGAGCGCGGCGACTTCGCCGCGGCCCAGGCGGCCTACGAGCGCATCCTCGACGTCGAACCGGCCAACGAGCTGGCGAAGAACGCCCTGGCCCAGGTCAAGTTCACCGCCCGCGCGGAGAGCGCGGACCCGGAGGCCCCCGCGAAAGCCGACGCCGACCCGTCCGACCTGGCGGCCCAGCTCGACGCGGCCGACCTGGAGATCGCGGCGAACGACGTCGAGGCGGGCTTCAAGCGCCTGATCGACGCGGTCCGCCGCACGGCGGGGGAGGACCGGAACAAGGTCCGCGAGCACCTGGTGGCCCTGTTCGACCTCTTCGACCCGGCCGACGACCGGGTAATGAAGGCCCGCCGCGACCTGGCCAGCGCCCTCTTCTAGAGCTCACGGAAAAGGCCCCCACCGGGCGGTGGGGGCCTTTTTCACGCCTTCGCTCAGCCGTACTGCTTCGAGCAGACCGACGAACCTTCGAGATAGCCCTTCCGCAGCGACTCGACGCGGTCGAAACCGCTGTCCGGGCGCTTCCCGTTGACGTCCGCCGACACCAGGCTCTCCGGCTGCAGCAGGTCCGCGATGGCCTCGTCGAGGTCACCGGCCGACAGCCGCAGGTCGCCCGGCCGGTTCGTGAACGCCGCCCACGCGCCCACCAGGCACGCCGTGCGCAGGCCCGCGTTCGCGTTGTCGATCGACGCGCCGACGCCCTTCTGGATGCCGAGCGCGTACCGCGAAGCGACTTCCGAGAACGCCGCGAAGTCGCCCATGCCGCCCGGGTCCTCGCCCTTCATCTCGGCCTCGCGGTCGATCGGCTGGGCCAGCTCCGCCAGCTTCGCCAGGTCGATGCTCACCGTGTTGTCGCCGGGGCAGTACGACGCCGGCGGCGTGGTCTGGCAGCTGCCGCCGTCGGTGATCTCCGGCGCGGCGACGCCGGCGCCCTTGAAAGCCTCGTCGAGGCTCTTCTTCAGCAGCTCGACGGCCTGGTCGTTGAACTTCGCGTCGCCCTTGCCCTTGTCGCCCTTGTCGAACGGGCGCTCGGTCAGCCGGGCCTTGACGTTCTCGTTGTTCATCGCCGCGCACTCCTTCGGGCCCTTCTCGAACCCGGCCTGGAACGCGTACGTGCGGTCGAACGCCGTGCCGTGGGCGCCGCGGTCGGCGGCGCTGGTGCCCGCCTGGTCGCGGATCAGGAACATCGACGCCATCACCTGGTTCAGGCCCTCGGACGTCGACACCCGGTAGAACTTGCTCTTGTCCTCGGCGACCCAGCGGAAGTAGCCGCCGGCGAAGCAGTCGGCCTGCTGCTCCTTGACCACGGTCGGGGTGCTCTTGGTGATCCCCGCCTTGTCGCCGAGCCGGTACTGGACGGCGTGGCCGAACTCGTGCGCGAGCACGACGACCACCGACATCGGCCCGAACCGCTGGCGCAGCATCGGCAGCAGCACGCCGCGGTCCCACGCCACCGAGTCGTCGACCGGGCAGTAGAACGCGTTCACGAGCTTCTTGACGCTGCCGCAGCCGGTCTCTTCGGTGTCGGTCTGCGCGTCGTAGGACAGCAGCGACTTCACCGGCTCGAACTGCTGGCCGAAGTCGGCCTGCAGGTGCTCGCCCCAGTACGTCTGGACGTCGGCGATGGCGGCGGTGGCGAGCTTGTCGTCCTCGCCGCCGTCGGCGTTGCGGACGTCGAGGTCCGGCGATGGCGCGTCCGGCTTGAGGCCGCTTTCGAAGTGCGTCACCGGCAGCCCGGACACCGAACCGGCGCCGTTGTCCTGGACCGGCCCGCTCCCCGAGCTGCCCTTGTCGTTGCACCCGCTCACGGCCACGGCCGCGACGGCGAGCAACGCGACCAGCGCGCGCCGTCCTCCCCCTGGGATCATCTGTTCACTCGCTCTCGTACCCACCCGTACCCGACGGGCAGGACCATACCCAGGGCTTACGCGGAGCGTGCACGTTATCCCCGAACTACTCCCCCGCGCACCGCCGCCCGCGGCCCGATATCGTCGCATTCCATGCGTGCAGTCCGCCGGTTCACCGTTCGCGCCAGCCTCCCGGAGTCCCTGTCCGGCCTCGGCGCGCTGGCCACCAACCTGCGCTGGACGTGGCACCCGCCGACGCGCGACCTGTTCGCGTCGATGGACGCCGAGCTGTTCAACGCCGTGCGCGACCCGCTGCGGATGCTGACCGCGCTGCCGCCGGCCCGGCTCGACGAGCTGGCCGTCGACGACGACTTCCTCGCACGCGCCCGCGCCGCGGCCGAGGACCTGGAGCGGTACCTGGACGAGCCGCGCTGGTACCAGCAGCGCGACGACGCCGACCTGCCACCGGCGGTCGCCTACTTCTCGATGGAGTTCGGCGTCACCGAGGCCCTCCCGAACTACTCCGGCGGCCTCGGGGTGCTGGCCGGCGACCACCTCAAGGCCGCGTCCGACCTGGGCGTGCCGATGGTCGGCGTCGGCCTGCTCTACCGCAACGGCTACTTCCGTCAGTCGCTGTCGCTCGACGGCTGGCAGGTCGAGCACTACCCGGTGATCGACCCGAACGCGTTCCCCCTCGAACTGCTGACCGCGGGCGGGCGGCCGGTGCTGATCGGCGTCGCGATGCCGGGCGGGCGCGAGCTGTGCGCGCAGATCTGGCAGGCCCGCGTCGGCCGGGTCCCGCTGCTGCTGCTCGACACCGACGTCGAGGCCAACGACGAGGACCTGCGCGGCGTCACCGACCGCCTCTACGGCGGCGACGCCGACCACCGGCTGCGGCAGGAGATCCTGGCCGGCATCGGCGGGTTCCGCGCGGTGCGGAAGTACTGCGAGCTGACCGGCCACCCGCAGCCGATGGTGTTCCACACGAACGAAGGCCACGCGGGTTTCCTGGGGCTGGAGCGGGCGCGCGAGATCGTCCAGGCCGACGGCCTCGCGTTCGACGAAGCCATGCCCGCGGTCCGGGCCGGGACGCTGTTCACCACGCACACCCCGGTCAGCGCGGGCATCGACCGGTTCCCGGTGGACCTGGTGCAGCGCTACTTCAACGACGGCAGGCTCGTCCCGGACATCGACCCGCGGCGCGTGCTCGCGCTCGGCGCCGAGGACAACCCCGGGCTGTTCAACATGGCGCACATGGGCCTGCGGCTGGCGCAGCGGGCGAACGGCGTCTCGCAGCTGCACGGGCGCGTCACGCGGCGGATGTTCTCCCGGCTGTGGCCCGGCTTCGACCACGACGAGGTGCCGATCTCGTCGGTGACCAACGGCGTCCACGGCCCGACGTGGGTGGCGCGCGAGCTGAGCACGCTGCTCGGCCGCGAATGGGGCCTCGACGTCGGTGAGGGGCCGCTGCGCGACGGCGTCTCGGACGCCCAGCTGTGGGCGCTGCGGCGCGAGCTGCGCGAGAAGCTGGTGCACGAGGTGCGGCGCCGGGTGCGCGCGGCGTGGCTGCAGCGCGGCGCGTCCCCGCTGGAGCTCGGCTGGGTGGACTCGGTCTTCGACCCGGACGTGCTCACGGTCGGGTTCGCCCGCCGCGTCCCGACGTACAAGCGGCTGACGTTGATGCTGCGCGACCCCGAGCGCCTGCGCACGCTGCTGCTCAACGAGGACCGCCCCCTCCAGGTCGTCGTGGCCGGCAAGTCGCACCCGGCCGACGAGAACGGCAAGCAGCTGATCCAGCAGATCGTCCGGTTCGTCGACGGCGCGGACGTGCGGCACCGGATCGTGTTCCTCCCGGACTACGACATGTCGATGGCGCGGTACCTCTACCGCGGCTGCGACGTCTGGCTGAACAACCCGGTGCGCCCGCTGGAGGCGTGCGGGACGTCGGGCATGAAGTCGGCGCTCAACGGCGGCCTGAACCTCTCCATCCGCGACGGCTGGTGGGACGAGTGCTACGACGGCAGCAACGGCTGGGCGATCCCGACCGCGGACGGCGTCACCGACCCCCTGCGCCGCGACGACCTCGAGGCGGCGGCGCTGTACGAGCTGCTCGGCCAGCAGATCGCGCCGTTGTTCTACGACCGCTCCGGCGAAGGCGGCGTGCCCACCGGCTGGCTGTCGATGGTGTGGCACACGCTGGAGACGCTGGGCCCGCGGGTCCAGGCGTCCCGCATGGTCCGCGAGTACGTCGACAACGGCTACCTCCCGGCCGCCCGCATGGTGGCCACGGCCACCGGCGACGGCTACCGCGGCGCGCTGTCGCTGGCGGACTACCGCACGAAGCTCGAGGTCTCCTGGCCCCGGCTGCGCATCTTCGACTCCGAGCTCCTGGTGGAGCAGACCGAGCCGCTGGTGGTCGGCACCGAGGTGACCATCCGCGCCCGCATCGACCTGGCCGGCCTCGACCCGTCCGAAGTGGACATCCAGGCGGTGGTCGGCCAGGTCGGCGACGACGACGAACTCCGCGACGCGGTCACGGTCCCGATGACGGAGGACGGCATCGGCGCCTTCGCGGCGAGGTTGAAGCTGCCGAGGCCGGGGTCGATCGGGTACACGGTGCGGGTGCTGCCTAAGCACGGGCTGCTGGCGACGCCGGCGGAACTGGCCCGGGTCGTCCTGGCCTGAGTCACCAGTACGGCGGCGGCACCACCGGCCCCGGGAAGGGCGGCGGGATCCGGTGCGGCCCCGACGGCGGCGGCGGGGGAAACACGCCCAGCTCCTGCAGCCGGATCCGGTCCTGCAGGACGGCGACCAGGAAGTCGTGCTGCCGCTGCCGGCGCCGGAGCCAGCAGGTCGTCACCAGGCTGGTCGAGGTCACGCCGAACAGGTACGCGAAGACGAGCGCGGCCAGTTGCATCGGGTTCTCCGGGGGTCCGAGGGGCCGCTCCGTTCGCGGCCGACGAATCCACGGTAAGCACGGTGATCCTTTTTCGGCCACTGATCAGCGGTTTCCGCCGGAAACGTGACACCGGACAGTCGTACGGTTCTGTTTTGGTCAAGAAGTCGCCATGGCGGGTTCTTGGCCAGAATCGCCTTCGGACCGGTCGGGTGTGGCCACAATTTGGCATAAACGCAGGTGGGAGGCATTCCCGCGAGCTTGACACGCCAGTGGGCAAACCTGTTGTCGCACCGCATGAACACTCCTTTAAGATGCCTTTCCCGGTGGCGGAAAAGCAGGCGGAGGCGATGGACGAGAAGCGAAGCTCGGTTTCGAGCGCCGTGAAGAACGCCGCACTCGGCTTGCACAAAGGCGCCGGGCTCTGGCGACCTGGCCTGCGCGAATGGATCGGCCCCGAACTGCGGCGCATCTGGCGCATCACCGAGCACGACCCGGTGAGCCGGGTCCGGGCCGTCGTGGTGCTGCGCCTGAAAGCGGTGCTCGACGCCCTCGGGCGCGACGACCTGGCCTTCGTGGTCTGGACGGCTTACAACCTCGGCGTGACACCGGCGTCGGACAAGCTGGAAGACCGGCTGAAGCGCCTCGAACCCGAGGTGAAGAAGCGCACTTGCCAGCGGCGGGTCAAGGACTTCCTCGACGAGCTCGAGAACAGCCTGCTCGAAGACCAGCCGGAACTCGAAGAATGGGAGCTGCTGGAGGCCGAACGCTGGCTCGAGCACAACACCCGCCCGACGGTCGAGCCGGCACCCCGGACCGAACCCGGCGGGGAAGTGACGAAGCTGCTGAGCATTCTTTCGAGCCCGGAAGAGTGGTTCCCCCGGCTGGTTTCCCGCAGCATCGACGTCTTCCTGACCGGGCGGCGCCACGCACCGGCCGCCGCCGACGGCGCTCCGCTGGTCGTCGATTTGGGCGAGCGCGGGATCTGGATGTGCGTGTTCACCGAGCGGGAGCTCCTCGACGAGTACCGGGCGATCACCGACAAGCGCTGGGAAAAGACCCTGACCGCGACGGGACGCCATTTCGTCGGGCTCGCCCACGCCCGGCCCGAGCCGACCGGGGTGCTGATCGACCCGAGCGCCAGCCGGGGTGCGGGCGCCGGGACCACCCTTCCGCTGCCGCCGGTCGAAATCGCCCGGCTGGTCGGTGGACCGGACGGGGAGCGCCGTCGATGAGCGGGTTCGAGGTCGACCCTCCGCAGCTGCGGCTGTCCGGCGCACGGCTCGACGAGCTGGCCGGCGAGTGCGCCGTCCACCCGGCGCTCCGGTACTCGGCCCAGCCCCGGTTCGCCGGCGATCCGCTGCTGGCCGCGGCCCTGGAGACGTTCCAGGACGCCTCCGCGACCGCGGTCAAACAGCTCGTCGAAGACCTGGCGGAGCTCGGGGCGCGCCTGAACCGGGGTGCCGGGATGTACGAAGACCACGAAGCCGAGCGCGGGGCCGGGATCCGGAACCCGGAGGCGGCCGCGTCCGGCGCCCCGGCTGCACCGCGTCCGTCGAACGCCATCACGGCGGCGCTGAGCTGAGCGACGGACCGAACATGGCAGAGCCGCCGAGCCCCTGGTCGAAGGGGACCATCAACCTGCTCCGAGGCGAGGCCGACCGGATCAGGGGACTGGCGCACGCGCTCGAAGACCTGGCCGGCGACCTCGCCGGCGTCCAGCCGCGGAACTGGGCCGGTGACGCCCGCGACTCCTTCGTGGACGCGCGGGGCCGTCAGGTCCGGCAGGTCCGCACCGCCGCGGCCGCGCACGAAATCGCCGCGCAGGAGCTGGGCCACTACGTCGACGTCCTGACCGACCTGTCCGAACGCCGGCTCTACGAGTCGGACTCCCCGGCACTGGCCAAGCTCGAGCAGGAGCGCGTCGAAGCGGCCACGCACGCGGCCGCGATGATCGGCGAAGCGGCCGAAGAACTGCAGAAGGTCCGCGCCACGCTGCCCGACCTCACCGGTGACCTGCGGCCCGCGACGATGCCGGGTGCCGAGCCGGGCCTGGTCGTCGCGGTTCCGGCGCCGGCCGCCGTCCAGGAGCCGACGGTCCAGCCGAGGCCGCTGGTGGCCGGCCTGGACCCCCGGGCCGTCACCTTGGACCCGCGGGCCGTCGCCCTGTTCTACCAGCGGGTCCAGGACCTCAGCGACGCCATCCACGACCACCTTTCGGAGTCCTGAACCGCCCCTGACCTGGAGCGACTCCAGCCGGAAATCGCTGCGCACGCGGGCGCGGGCGGCGTTAGGTTGGCTGCATGCGCTTCGGAATCTTCGTCCCGCAGGGCTGGCGGCTCGACCTCGCCGGCATCGACCCCGCGGACCACTGGAAGACCATGCTCGGCCTCGCGAAGCACGCGGAGGCCGGGCCCTTCGAATCGATCTGGGTCTACGACCACTTCCACACCGTGCCCGTCCCGACCGAGGAGGCCACGCACGAGGCCTGGTCGCTGATCTCGGCCTTCGCCGCCGCGACCGACACCGTGCGGCTCGGGCAGATGTGCACCTGCATGGGGTACCGCAACCCCGCCTACCTGGCGAAGGTCGCCGCCACCGCCGACACCATCGCCGGCGGCCGCGTCGAGATGGGGATCGGGGCCGGCTGGTACGAGCACGAGTGGCGGGCCTACGGCTACGGCTTCCCGGGCGCCGGTGACCGGCTCGGGCAGCTCGACGAGGGCGTGCAGATCATGCGCGACCTCTGGACCACCGGGACGTCCACTCTGGACGGCAAGCACTACCGGACCGACGGCGCGATCCTGCGCCCGTTGCCGCCGCAAGAGGGCGGGATCCCGCTGTGGATCGCCGGTGGCGGGGAGAAGAAGACGCTCAAGATCGCCGCGAAGTACGCGAAGTACACGAACTTCGCCGCCGACCCGGAGACGTTCACCCGCAAGTCGGAGATTCTCGCGCAGCACTGCAAGGACGTCGGCACCGACTTCGACGCGATCGTGCGCTCGGCCAACCACAACGTCGTGCTCGGGGAGACCGAAAAGGACGTCCAGGACAAGCTGGCCTGGCTGAAGTCGCACCTCGACAAGTACGCCCCGGCCGACGCCGCCGAGCGCTGGCACGGGAACTTCGTGAACAGCCCGACGACCGGCACGCCCGAGCAGGTCACCGAGAAGCTCGCCGCGATGGGCGAACTCGGCATGTCGTACGCGATCTTCAACTTCCCCGAAGCGGCGTACGACCGGGCCGGCATCGACCTGTTCGCCGAGAAGGTCGCGCCCGCACTGGCTTAGGGCACCGCGGGGCTGCCGCCGGTCTGCACGGGCAGGCCGGCGGCGGCCCAGGCGCGGAAGCCGCCCACGAGGTCCGTCGCGTTCGCCAGTCCCAGCCGCTGCAGGTCGGCCGCCGCGAGGCTCGACGAGTAGCCCTCGTTGCACAGCACGATCACCTTCGAGTCCGCTGTCACCGAAGGCAGCCGCCACTCGCTGTCCGGGGCCAGCCGCCACTCCAGGTGGATCCGCTCGACGATCACCGCGCCCGGGATCTCGCCTTCGGCCTGCCGGTTTTCGAACGGCCGGATGTCGACCAGCAGCGCGCCGGCCTCCTGCAGCTCGCGGGCACGCGGGGGAGAAACCCGGTCCAGGCCGGAGCGGGCCGCGGCCAGGAACGTATCGACAGCGCTCATGGCCGGACGATAGCGGGCAAAGGCGGGATTTCCGCCGGGACGTCGGCCAGCGTGGCGTACTCGCGCGTCGCCACCAGGGGCGGCGAGTACGCGTGGACGCTCGCCGCGGGCCGGTCGCCGACGCCGGTGACCTGGTGGGCGCGGCCGGCGCCGAAGCCGAGGCCCTGGCCGGCGACGTGCGTGCGGCGCCGGATCGGCCCGCCGGGGTAGCGGTACTCCTCGCCGATCTCGCCCTGCAGCACGGTGAACGAGCCGGACGCGCCGCCGTGGTCGTGCGGCTTCGTGTGCTGGCCGGGCAGCCACGACAGCAGCCACAGCTCGACGCCGTCGGTGAGGGCCAGCCGGGCCCACCACCGCCGGTCTTCGTCGAAGCGCAGGATGCTCCGCAGGTTCGCGGTCAGCTCGGTGGTGACGGTGGCGGTCAGGTCGGCCAGCTCGCGCGGGGTCCAGAGCAGCCGCGAGGGGTGCAGCAGCTCGGGTAGCAGCGGGTCGGTCAGCTGCGGGTGGATCTCGACGGGCGGGCGGACGATCGAAGTGGTCAACGCGGGTGCTCCTCGGACGCGAAAAGTGATTCGGGACACGGGGCAGCGCGGCACGCGCACGCGTCGCGAAGCGGACGCGTGGGATCAGCGAAGCCGCGCCCGCGTACACCCGGCCGAAGCGACGAGGAGCAGGTCGATCGTGCGACGGCGCCAGAACGAACCCCGGGTGACCGGGGTGGCGGGCGCGTCGGCTGACATGCCAGTGATCGTGCCACAACTCCGCCGCGAGCTGCTCTCCCGCGGTGCGACGTTCCACGACGTGGACACTCTCCGACCTGCCGGATCGCCCACTCACCCGGGCGGGTGCGCACGCGCGCGCGACGGCAGACAGAATGGGGCTCGTGAGCGAGCCGATCCAGCCCAGCGAACTTGACGACCTCGTGGTCCGGATGGCCGGTGTCGGCGTCCGCCGGGGGACCAACGACCTCCTCAAGGGCCTCGACTGGTCCGTGGAACTGGACGAGCGCTGGGTGGTGCTCGGCCCCAACGGCGCGGGCAAGACCACCCTGCTGCGCCTCGCCGCGGCCGAGCTGCACCCGACGACCGGCGAGGTCGACCTGCTCGGCGAACGCATCGGCCGGGTCAACATCTTCGACCTGCGCCCGCGCATCGGCTTCACCTCGGCGGCCATCGCCCAGCGCGTGCCCGGCGACGAGCTGGTCAAGGACGTCGTGGTCAGCGCCGGCTACGCGGTGCTCGGCCGCTGGCGTGAGGAATACGACACCCTCGACACCGCGCGCGCGGCCGAGCTGCTCGACGCGATGGGCATCGGCAACCTGGCCGACCGCACCTTCGGGACGCTGTCCGAGGGCGAGCGCAAGCGGGCCCTGATCGCGCGCTCGCTGATGACCGACCCGGAGCTGCTGCTGCTCGACGAGCCGGCCGCGGGTCTCGACCTCGGCGGCCGCGAGGACCTGGTCGCGCGGCTCTCGGCGCTGGCCCTCGACCCGGACGCGCCGGCGCTCGTGCTGGTCACCCACCACGTCGAGGAGATCCCGCCGGGGTTCACCCACGCGCTGCTCCTCCGCGACGGCGGCGCGGTGGTCTCCGGGCTCGTCGACGACGTCATCACCAGCGAAAACCTGTCGAAGACGTTCGACCAGGACCTCGTGCTGGAGCGCTCCGGCGATCGCTTCTTCGCCCGCCGTCGCTAAGGTGTGGCTTACCGGCCGGTAGCCTGCTGGCAGTCCGTCAACGAGGAGGAGTGACGTGGGAGAGTTCGTAACCCTCGAGGTCAAGGACGGGGTCGGCACGATCCGGCTCGACCGGCCGCCGGTCAACGCCCTGAACGCCCAGGTCACCGCCGAGCTCGCGGAGCTGGCGAAGGAGGCCACCGAGCGCGACGACGTCCGCGCGGTGATCCTCTACGGCGGCGAGAAGACCTTCGCCGGCGGCGCGGACATCAAGGAGATGGCCACCCGCACGTACCCGGAGATCGCGAAGTTCGGCGCGACCCTCACCGGCACGCTGGCCGCCATCGCGAACATCCCGAAGCCGGTCGTCGCGGCCATCACCGGCTACGCCCTCGGCGGCGGCCTCGAGCTGGCGCTGACCGCGGACTGGCGGGTCGCCGGCGACAACGTCAAGGTCGGCCAGCCCGAGATCCAGCTCGGCGTCATCCCCGGCGCGGGCGGCACCCAGCGCCTGGCGCGCCTGATCGGCCCGAGCAAGACCAAGGACATCGTCTACACCGGACGGTTCGTCAAGGCCGAAGAGGCGCTGCAGCTGGGGATCGTCGACCAGGTCGTCGCCCCGGACGACGTCTACGCCGCGGCCCACAAGTGGGCGGCCCAGTTCGCGAACGGCCCCGCCGTGGCGCTGCGCGCGGCGAAGGCGGCCATCGACGGCGGCCTCGACACCGACCTCGCGAACGGGCTCAAGCTCGAGTCGCACCTGTTCGCCGCGCTCTGGGCGACCGAAGACCAGCGGAACGGCATGAAGTCGTTCATCGAAAACGGGCCCGGCAAGGCCACTTTCGAAGGGAAATGACGCCTTGACCGACGTGAACGACCCGGCCCCGAACCCGCACGCCACCGCCGAAGAGGTCCAGGCCGCCTACGCCGACCCCAAGCTGGCGAACGTGCTGTACCACGACTGGGAAGCCGGCACCTACGACGAGAAGTGGTCGATCTCGTACGACGAGCGCTGCATCTCCTACGCCACCGACGTGTTCAACGCCGTCGCGGGCGAGGACGGCCAGCCCTACCAGCACGCGATGGAGCTGGGCAGCGGCACGGGCTTCTTCCTGCTGAACCTCATGCAGGGCGGAGTCGCCAAGAAGGGGTCGGTCACCGACCTCTCGCCCGGCATGGTCCAGGTCGCGCTGCGCAACGCCGAGAAGCTCGGCCTCGACGTCGACGGCCGGGTCGCCGACGCCGAGCGCATCCCGTACGAGGACAACACGTTCGACCTCGTCGTCGGGCACGCGGTGCTGCACCACATCCCGGACGTCCAGGCGGCGTTCCGCGAGGTGCTGCGCGTGCTCAAGCCGGGCGGCCGGTTCGTCTTCGCGGGCGAGCCGACCAAGATCGGCGACTTCTACGCCCGCAAGCTCGGCCAGTTCACCTGGTTCCTGACGACCCGGGTGACGAAGCTGCCGGTGCTGAGCGGCTGGCGGCGCCCGCAGTCCGAACTGGACGAGTCGTCCCGCGCGGCCGCGCTCGAAGCCGTCGTCGACATCCACACCTTCGACCCGTCGGAGCTGGAGTCGTGGGCCCGCGGGGCCGGCGCCCAGGACGTCCGCGCGGTCACCGAGGAGTTCGCCGCGGCGCTCGCCGGCTGGCCGATCCGGACGTTCGAAGCCGCGGTGCCGCAGGAGAAGCTGACCGTCCGCTGGCGGCTGTTCGCCTACCGCCTGTGGCTGCGGCTGTCCGCTGTGGACAAGAAGGTGCTCGCGAAGGTCCTGCCGCGCGAGCTGTTCTACAACGTGATGATCACCGGGACCAAGCGGCCGTCCTGAATTGGGTTATTCGTTCAGCCTCGGCGACGTCGCCTACCTGCGCTCCGGCGCGGGGACGGCGGCGCTCGCCGAGGTCTCGTCGTTGCCCCTGACCGACCGCATCGCGGCGGTCGCCCAGGTGCGTCGCCTGGCCGGCGAGGAGCACGCGGCCGCCGTCCTGGAAACGGTGCTGCTGCGCCGGAAGGCCGTGGGCAAACTGTCCGGATCGGACTGGCTGTTCACCTCGGACGCGCTCCAGCAGGCGAGTGCCACGCCGGTCGCGCGGCACCGGGCGGCCCGGCTGGCCGGTCTCGACGTCCACGACGTGACGTGCTCGGTCGGTGCGGACCTCGTCGAGATCGCCCGGGTGGCGCGGCGGGCGTTCGGGTCCGATGTGGACCCGGTGCGGCTGGAAATGGCGCGGCACAACGGAACCGTCGCCGGTGTCGAGTTCGGGCTGGCGCGGGCCGACGCGCTGCATCCGGTGAGCCGGTCCGGCGTCGTCGTCGCCGACCCGGCCCGCCGCGACTCCGCCGGACGGCGGGCCTGGAAGCCCGCGGACTTCGCGCCGCCGCTCGACGGGCTGGTCGACGCCTACCCGGGGCGGGCGCTGTCCGTGAAGTGCGCGCCCGGCCTCGACTTCGCGCTGACTCCGTGGGCGGACGAGGTCGAGCTGGTGTCCCTGGACGGCCAGGTGCGCGAATCCTGCCTCTGGCGCGGCCTGGGCGAAGGCGTCACCCGCCGGGCGACCGTGCTGCGCTCGGACGGGACACAGTGGACGGTCACCGACGCCGAACCGGACGAACTGCCCACGCGGGAGCCGGGGGAGTGGATCGTCGACCCCGACGGCGCGGTGGTCCGGGCCGGACTGGTCCGCCACTACGCGGCGCGGCACGGGTTGTGGCAGCTGGACGAGCGCATCGCGTACCTGACCGGCGACACCCCGCCACTGGGCGTGCGGGCGTTCCGGGTGCTGGAGCAGGGGCCCTACAGCGAGAAAGCGCTCAAAGCCGTCCTCAAGCGACACGACGTCGGCCGGCTGGAAATCCTGGTGCGCGGCCTGGACGTCGATCCGGATGCCTTGCGGCGGCGGCTGAAACCCCGTGGTGGCGCGGAAGCTTCGGTGGTGCTGACGCGGATCGGCCGGTCGCCGGTGGCGTTCCTCTGTCGCGCCGAGAGGTGAACGGAAACTTTCGAGGGGTGGAACTCCGGGTGAACGTGACGTAGGTTCCCCGGGTCGGCAAGTCTGCACTGGAGGGTCGCTGTGTCCGGAAAATGGTCAGGTCTCGTCAAGCTCGCCGCCGCCGCGGCCATCGGCGCCACCGTCGCTTCGGGAGCCACCGCGCTGGCCGGCTCGGACGACGCGACCGCGGCCCGTGCCAAGGAGCCGGCCAACATCGGCCAGGTCAAGCTGGACGTCAAGGCGTACTACGGCGACTACCTCGACGCCGCGGGCAAGCACCACTACTCGGACACGAGCCGGTTCGTGAAGGACACCGACCGGATCGTCTCCGACGCGAAGCGCTTTCTCCAGCAGCAGCTGGGCAAGGTCAAGAACCCGGCGATCGTGCTCGACGTCGACGACACGTCCGAGGTCACCTACGGCTGGGAGGCCGACAACGACTTCGGCTTCGACCCGGTCAAGCAGCAGCAGGCGATCGACAACGGCACGTTCGTCGCGAACAAGCCGGTGCTGGAGCTGGCCAACTGGGCCGTGCAGCACGGCGTCAAGCTGTACTTCCTCACCGGCCGCAACGAGCTGCAGGGCCCGCAGTCGCTGAAGAACCTGGCCAACGAGGGCTACCCGGCTCCGGCCGGCGCGTTCTTCAAGCCGAAGGTGACCGCGCCGGACTACCTGCCGTGCGGCCTGACCTGCAATACGGTCCAGTACAAGTCGGGCACGCGGGCGCACATCGAGGCGACCGGCGCGAAGATCGTGCTGAACGTCGGCGACCAGTTCAGCGACCTCGAAGGCGGCTACGCGCAGCACCCGGTCAAGCTGCCGAACCCGATGTACTACCTGCCCTGACGCGGAATAACCACCGGGCCCGGCGTGCTGCTCCTGGTACACGACCTTTTCGAGGAGCAGACATGCCGGAGAAGAAGGTGCTGGTGCCGGGCCCGGACCACCCCATCACCGTCGAGCCCACCAAGGCCCGCGTGGTGGTCAAGGCGGGCGGGCGCGTCATCGCGGACAGCCGCAACGCGTTCACCCTGCAGGAATCCACGTACCCGGCGGTCCAGTACATCCCGCGGGCGGACGTCGACTTCAGCGTGCTGGAGCGGACCGACCACGAGACGTACTGCCCGTACAAGGGCGACAGCAGCTACTACAGCCTGAACGTCGGGGACGTGCACGGCGAGAACGCGGTCTGGACGTACGAGAAGCCGTACGACCCGGTCGCCCCGATCAAGGACCACGTCGCGTTCTACCCGAACGTCGTCGACTCCATCGAGCTCGTCGAGGACTGAGCTGGACCTCGACCTGCTGCGAACCTTCCTGGCCGTGCACCGGGCGGGTTCGCTGACCGGTGCGGCGCCGTCGCTGGGCCTGTCCCAGCCGACGGTGACCGCGCAGGTCAGAGCCCTGGAGGAGCAGCTCGGGCAGCAGCTGTTCGTCCGCCGCGCGCGGGGCGTGACCCCGACGTCGGCCGCGGACGAACTCGCGGCCCGGATCGCCCCGCACGTGGACGCGCTGGCGGTCGTGGCCGTCGGCGACGACCCGTTCGCGGCGCCGGTGCACCTGGCCGGCCCCGCGGAGCTGACCACCACGCGGGTGCTTCCCGCGCTGGCCGCCCTGGTCGCGTCCGGTCTCCGCCTGCGCGTGACGTTCGGCCTGGCCGACGACCTCCTCGCCGGCCTCGCGCAACGCCGCTACGACCTGGTCGTCTCCACGATCCGCCCCCGCCGCCGCGGCCTGGCGGCCACCCCGCTGACCGACGAGGAGTTCGTCCTGGTCGGCCCCCGCGGCTTCGACGGCGACCCCCGCACCGCGCCCCTGGTGGCCTACGCCGAGGACCTGCCGATCATCCGCCGCTACTGGCGTTCGGTACTGGGCGTCCGCCCACCGCCCGGCCCCGCGGTGGTCGTGCCGGACCTGCGCGGCGTCCTGACGTGCGTGCTGGCCGGGTTCGGCGTGAGCGTGCTGCCGCGGTACCTGTGCGCGGCGGAGCTGGCTTCGGGCTCGCTGGTCGCGTTGCTGGAGCCGGAGGAACCCCCGATCAACACGCTCTTCGCGGTCACCCGCGCGGAGCCCTGCCGGGCGGGCCCCGCGGCGGTGCGGGACGCACTGCTCGCGGACGCCGCCCGCTGGTGACTCAGCCCGTGTAGCCGGCGAAGATCTTGCCGAACTCGTACTTCGACTGCGGCACGTTCGTGCACCTGTACAGCGCGCCGGTGCACGCGTTGGCGTCGCGGCCGGCTTCCCAGAACGACAGCATGCCCACGTGGACGGTCTTCGCGAACGCCACCAGCGCCTGTGCGTCCTTCTGGTAGAAGATCTCGTTCTGCGAGTCGTTGACGCCGATCATCGGGGTCACGCCGACCTTCTTCCACGCCGCCGCGTCGCTCAGGCCGTACAGCGACTTGAGCTGCGCCTGCGTCGCCTTGGCCGCGGAAATCGCTTTCGCGCCCTGGTCGCCCGCGCCCTGGTAGTAGTCCATGGCCATGATGTTCACCAGGTCCAGGTTCACCCCGGCGTCCTTGGCGGACTTGACGACGTTGAGGCCGTCTGCGGTGAGCCCATTCGGGAGCACCGGCAGGGTCAGGGAGATCTTCAGGCCCGGGTTGTTGTTCTGGAGCGTCTTCAACGCCTGGGAGCGGCGGGCGATCGTCGTCGGGTCCGCGATGGCCGCGCCCTCGATGTCGAAGTCGGCGTACTTCAGCCCGTACGCCTTGACGACGGCGTCGTACTCGGCCGCGACCTGGGCGGACGTGCTGCACGCCTGCGCCAGTTCGATGCCGGACGCGCCGCCGAAGGAGATCTTGACGTCGCCGCCCGCGGCGCGGATCTTGGCGATCTCCTCCTGCTGCCAGGCCGTGCGCGGGTCGTAGGCGCCGAACCAGCTGGCCTTGCAGCCGTAGGAGTTGACGAACGCGAGTGTGAAGCCCTTGACGCCGCTGGCGGCCGACATCGCCGACAGGCTGGGCGTCGGCCAGGCGCCCATGTCGACGTAGGGCCCGACCGGGATCGGGGAGCCGGCCGCGGCGTTCGCGGGGGCGGAAAAGCCGGTGGCGAGCACGGCCAGACCGCCGACGGCGGCCAGCAGGGAACGGAGTCGCACGGGGGACCTCCACGACGTCGAACGCGGCGGCGGGAACTTGTCCCCATTGGTATAGACCAGTGACCTTGGTGTAGACCATAGACCGAACGGGGTACCCCGGTCACCCCGTGTGACGAACGGAACCGGAGATCATCCCGGGGAGTCCCAGTCCGGCAAGGCAGAGCCGACTGAGGGAGCTCGATGAACACCTGGAAGAGGAAGGCCGCCACGGTCACGGCGGGCGTCGCGGTCGCACTCGGGACTACCGTCGCCGCCGCCGAACCGGCGTCCGCCGCGATCAGCTGCTCGGCGACGTCGAGCGGGAAGCTCGCTTCGTTCTATTCCGGCCTTTCGGCGTCCTACGCCTACGACAGCCGCTTCGCGAAGGGCCCCGCGGTCCCGGAGCTGGACACCTACACGCCGCAGGGCGTCGCGACCTGGTACAGCTGGGACGGCGGCAGCGACCTGCTGGTCGTCGGCGCCTACCGCGCCGGCCACGACGCCCACCTGATCGGCATCGACGCGAAGACCGGCAAGCACGTCGGCACGGTCGCGATCGCCGCCACCCACGCCGGCGGTGTCGCGATCACCCAGGGCTGGGCGTTCGTGGCGGGCGAGGGGAACACGGTCCGCAAGTACAAGCTGTCCGAGCTCAAGGCCGCGATGAAGAAGTCCGGCACGCCGTACCTCAAGCAGGTCGGCGAAGCGCGGAAGGTCTACGGCGCGTCGTTCCTGACCAGCTACGGCGACAGCCTGTACTCGGGCAAGTTCAACGAGACCGGCCGCGACAAGATGTACCGGTACAAAGTGGGTACCGACGGGTCGCTGACCACGCAGTCCGGCGCGTACGAGGTGCCGACGAAGACCCAGGGGCTCATGGTCACGAAGTCCCGCTTCGTGTTCAGCACCTCGTACGGCAACGACAACCGCGGCAACCTCTACGTCGTCGACGCGGGTTCGCGGGACATCGACAAGGCCTCGACCCGGTGCTACCGCTCGCCCAGCATGAACGAGGGCATCACCGAGTCGGGCGGGTACGCCTACCTCGTCTTCGAATCGGGTGCCGCGCAGTACGTCGCGAAGAACCCGCGGAACATCATCCGGAACCTCCACAAGGGCAAGGTTTCCGGGCTGTAGGGCTCAGGCCGGGGACGGCGCGCGGCGGCGTCCCCGGCTCCGGCCCAGCCACCACTCGGCGGCCAGTAGCGGGACCACCCAGCCGGTCCACGTCGTCAGGCCCGCGATCGCCTGGCCCATCGCGACTTCGCTGCCGCCGAACATGGTGTCCAGCTGCCCGGGCAGCACGGTGCCCCAGAGGATCGCCCAGACCCGGTTGCTGATGATCGACATGCACAGCGCGAAGCTGCGGACCATCCAGCGGCGGTGTTCGCCGAACCGGCGGGCCCGCGCCGTCCGGAACCCCTGCACGGTGCAGGTGAACCAGAGCGTCGCCAGCAGGACGTTCGAGCCGGCGCCGACCGGGCCGAACGGCGCCGCGAGCGCGATCGCGAACCCCGCGATCGACGCCGGGATCGCGCCGGCGAACACGTACACGCGGCCGGTCCGGCGGTGCACCACCGGGTGCTTCTGCCGCAGCCACGGCCAGATCTGCAGCGCGCACGTCACCATCGCGATCGTCGCGAACCCGATGTGCGCCACCAGTACCGGGTAGTACCAGCCGGTGGGCGCCGGGATCCGGGACTCCGCGGGGTTCAGCCCGAGGTACGGCGGCAGGGAGTACACCAGGAACACCGTGACGAGCAGCCCCAGCGGGAACACCCACGGGCGGCGCCACCACGGCGTGGCCCTGCGGGCTCCGCCGAGGCTCGGCGCGGTTTCGGTCGTGGTCATGGGATCCCCCTGTCTCTTACGCTGTATCCGCACCGTACGAACCGGCTCGTGACCGCGGCAATCCTTCGCGTGGACATTGGGGGAGTACCCTGAAACCGTTCTAGGTGGACGGGCCAAGTGTTCTAGTACGGATCGAGGGTGTTCGTGGCCGAGCCGGCGCCGTACCTGCGGATCGCGGCGGACCTGCGCCGCCGGATCTCCGCCGGCGAGCTGCGGCCCGGCGACCGCGTCCCGTCGACGCGCGCGCTGGTCCGCGAGTGGGGCGTGGCGATGGCGACCGCCGCGAAGGCGTTGTCCGCGCTGGGGGAACAGGGCTGGGTGCGGGCGGTGCCGGGCAGCGGCACCGTCGTCGCCGACCGGACGCCGGTCAAGCCGCCGCTGGGCCGGACCACCCTGGTGCGCGCGGCGATCGCGCTCGCCGACGCCGAGGGCCTCGCCGCGCTGTCGATGCGGCGGCTCGCCGCGGAGCTGGGTGTCGGGCCGATGGCGCTGTACCGGCACGTACCCGACAAGGACGAGCTGCTCCGGCTGATGGCCGACACGGCGCTGGGGGAGGCGGAACTGCCGGAGCCGGGCCCGGTGCCGTGGCGGCCGCGTCTCGAGCTGGCCGCCCGCGCGCAGTGGCGCGCGTACCGGCGGCACCCGTGGCTCGCGCCGATCCTGCTGAACTCGCTGGTCCGCCCGCCGGTGCTGGCGGCGGGACTGCGGCTGGTCGACTGGTCGCTGCGCGCGCTGGCCGGCACCGGCCTGCGGCACCGGGTGCGGCTGCAGGTCGTCATGACGCTCAACGGCTGGGTCGGCGGCCTGGCGGTGAGCAACGCGTTCGAGGTCCAGGCCGAGCAGGACACGGGCATCACCGGCGACCAGCGGCTGGCGGCGGACATGGCGCTGCTCGCGGGGTACCTGGAGTCGGGCCGGTTCCCGGTGCTCGCCGAGGTGATGACCGGCGTCGAGGACGTCGGCCTCGACGAGGCCTTCGAGTTCGGGCTGCGCCGCCAGCTCGACGGCATCGCGGTGCTGCTGGGCGAACACCAGTCGCTTTGACGGATGGCCGGGCCGGCCGGGGCCGCCACGCTGGATGCATGAGCGAGAGCAAGGAAGAACCCCGCCGCTACAGCCGTCGCCGCCTGCTGGCCACCAGCGGCATCGCGGCCGGCGTCGGCGCGGTCGCCGGGGCCGGGCTGGTGCAGGGCGGCGCGAAGACGCCGCAGATCGGGCCGTCGGCGGCCCGCCGGTTCGCGGGCAAGGTCGTGCTGGTCACCGGGGCGACGTCGGGCATCGGCCGCGCGGCGGCGCTGCGGTTCGCGGCCGAGGGCGGCAAGGTCGGCTTCTGCGGGCGCCGCGAGAACCTCGGCGCCGCGCTCGAACGGGAAATCCGCTCGTCGGGCGGCGAAGCGACGTACGTGCGCGCCGACGTCCGGTCGGAGGACGACGTGAAGCGATTTGTCGACACGATCGCGGCCAGGTACGGCGGGCTGAACGTGTGCTTCAACAACGCGGGCGTCACCGTCCAGAAGCCGTTGCACGAGTACAGCGCGGCGGAGTGGGACGACGTCGTGGGCACCAACCTGCGCGGCACTTTCCTGGCGCTGAAGTACGAGGTCCCGCACCTGAAGGCGGCCGGCGGCGGCACGGTGGTGGTGACGGCGTCGTCCAACGCGCTGGCCACGGACGCGGGCCGCGCGGCGTACACGGCGTCGAAGCGCGGCCTGGTCGGCCTGGTCCAGACGGCGGCGCTGGACTACGCGGCGGACGGGATCCGCGTCAACGCCCTGGTCCCCGGTACGACGAACACGGAGCTGGTGCGCCGGGCCGGTGGCGCGATGGCCCTCCCGGACCCGGTCTGGGAAGCGATGGCGGCGAACTGGGCGCTGTCCAACGTGCCGGGCCTGAAGCGGATGGCGACGGCGGACGAGATCGCGGTCTTCGCCCTGGCGCTGGCTTCGGGCGACTTCCCCTACCTGACGGGCGCGCAGCTGGTGATCGATGGCGGGAAGACCGCGCACGCCTAAAGTGGACCCGGTGCTGATCACCACGGAACGGCTCACGCTGCACGCGTGGTCCGAAGACTGCTTCGACGGCTTGTTCGCGCTGGCCCAGCTCCCGGAAACGGTCCGCTACGTCGGAACCGGCGAGCCGTGGAGCCACGAGTACACCCTGGGCAAGCACCGCGCGACGCTGTCCCACTGGGAAGCGCGCGGCTTCGGCTGGTTCGCGGTGTCGGCCTCCCCGGGTTCGTTCGACGGCGTGGTGTCGCTGGTCAGCCGCAGCGCCGCGGAGTCGGGCCTGGGTACGCCGGCGGTGGAGATGGGCTGGTGGGTCGCCCCCTCGGGCTGGGGCCGGGGCTACGCGACCGAAGCGACTTCGGCGGTGCGGGACAAGGCTTTCGAGTCGGGCTGGGCGGACCGCCTGCTGGCGGTGTACGAACCGGCGAACACGGCTTCGGCCCGGGTGGTGGCGAAGCTGGGGTTCACCCCGCACAGCAAGTTCACGCTGGACGGCCGGGTCGAGCAGCGCGCGGTGCTGGACCGCCCGAGCTGACTCGCGGGCGTGGTTTTCCGAAGCGGCCTGCGGTAGAAGGAGGTGTGCGTAGGGAACCCGCGCTGACCTATGAGGGCGCCTTGCAGATCCTGGGCCACCGCGACCGGCGGTGGCTCAAGCGGGTCGACCTGGTGCTCGGCGGCGTCATCCTGGGCGCCGGCTTGGCCTCGGTGATCAACCCGGTCGCTTCGGTGGCCGCGTTCGCCGCGGTGTGGGGCTGGGTCGACCAGAAGAACGAGGCCGTCAGGCTCGTGCAGGAGGCGTTGAACGGCCTTCCCGCCGCGCTGCGCGGCTCTGCCGGGTTCGAACGCCGCCGGTTGGTCCTCGCGGCGCATTCGACGCTGGTGGTCGCGGCGTACTTCGAAGCGCTGCGGGAGCACATCGGCGAGGACGAGTACGCACTCCTCGAGATCACCGAGACCGAGAAGGCCCGCTTGGCCGCGCCGGGAGCCGAGCACCTGTACCGGAGCGAGGTGCCGGCGCCGTCGGCGCGGGCCGGGTTCGACGAGACCGCGGAGCACGTCCGCACGTGGCTGGTACAGCTCGACGAGCGGGTTCACCGCTTCGTCCGCGGTCTCGCGGTGGACGACCCGTACAGCCGGGACGTCGACACCTCCGTCGTCGACAAGGCCGTCCGGCGGTACACCTCGCACTACCTGAAAACGGCGGCGACCGTTCCGGAGTTCCGGGTGTGGGCCGAGCTCGGTGAGCACGCCGCGACCAGGACCAAGGTCGAGGACCTCGGGGAAGACCTGCGCAGTGCGCTGCACGGGCACGGATCCGCCCTGGTCCGCCTGGAGAACCTCCTGACCCTCATGGCGCCCGGTGCCGAACCCGCCGACGACCTGCGCACCGCGGTGCGCAGCGTCAACCGGGCCTTGCTCGACGAAGCGATCATCCCGCTCACCGCCGCCCGGCAGTACGGGAGGGACATCGTCTTCCCGCCGGTCGGGCAGATCTTCGTCAATCCGCGTTACCGCTTCGAGGTGAGCGCGCCGGACGCCCGGCCGGGTGACGAGACGTGGTGGGAGCATCGCGAGATCCACGACGACCTGGACGTCCGGCTCGTCGCCCACCTGGCGTCCGCGGACGCGCCGCGCCGGCCGTTGCTCGTGCTGGGCCACCCCGGCGCCGGGAAGAGCCTGCTCACCAAGGTGATCGCGGCCCGGCTCCCGGCGACCTCGTACACGGTCGTCCGGGTGCCGCTGCGCCACGTGCGCGCGCACACGCCCATCCACGAACAGGTGCAGCAGGCGCTCGACCTCGTGACCCACCGGCGCGTGCCTTGGGCCGACCTGGTCGAGCAGAGCGTCGAGACGGTGCGCGTGGTCCTGCTCGACGGGCTTGACGAGCTCCTCCAGCAGCCGCACGCGCGCCTGTACGGCTACCTGCACGACGTCATGGAGTTCCAGCGCAACGAGGCGAACCAGGACCGGCCGGTGGTCGTCGTCGTCACGTCGCGGACGACGGTGACCGACCGCGTGGAGATCCCCGACGCCATCCCGATCGTCAAGCTGGAGGACTTCGACCACGACCAGATCGGTGCCTGGCTGACCGAGTGGAACGCGGTCAACGCGGCCGGCACCGCCGCCGGGAGGACCCGGGCGTTCCCGCTGGAGGCGGCCCTCCGCCAACGGGAACTGACCCGGCAGCCTCTTCTGCTGCTCATGATGGCGCTGTACGTCGCCGACCCGGACGCCCCGGACCTGGAAGAGCAGCTCTCGTCGGCGGAGCTGTACCGGCGGCTGCTCACGCACTTCGCCCAGCGGGAAGCGGGGAAGTCGTCCACGGCGTTGTCCCCGCACCAGATCGAGCAGCGGGTCGACGACCACCTGCGACGACTGTCGACGGCGGCGCTGGGCATGTTCAACCGCGGCCGCCAGTCCATCACGGCCGAAGAGCTGGGCGCCGATCTCGCCGTCCTGGAGAAGAAGACGACGGACACGACGCAGACGCTCGCCGACCTCGGCCAGCGGGTCATCGGCGAGTTCTTCTTCGTGCACACGGCTCAAGCCCGTCTTCTCGCGGCGGCGCCACCTCAGCACCAGTACGAGTTCCTGCACGCGACGTTCGGCGAGTACCTGGTGGCAAGCCGCGTCACGGAGGAGCTGGCCGAGGTGGCCCACGCCGCCTTCAGCGCCCGGCGCGGGATCCGGGAGCCGGACGACGACCTGCTCTTCGCGCTGCTCGCCCACGAAGTGCTGGCTGTGCGCCAACCCACGCTGACGTTCGTCGCCGAGCTGGCGGCCGACCTCGACGGTACCGAGCGTGCGCAGATGCTCGAGGTGCTCGACATCCTGATCGCCCAGCACCGGAGCCGGACCGGTTCCACGCGCTACCTCGACTACCGGCCGAGACCCGTGGACCACGTGCGCGAGCTCGCCGGGTATTCGGCGAACCTCGTGTTGTTGCGGGTGGCACTCGGCGAAGACGCCGGGCTACCACTGGAGGAGTTCCTGCACGGACCCGAGAATCCGCTGCCGGCCTGGCGATCGCTGCTGGCCTTCTGGCGCGCGGGTCTCGCCGACGAATCCTGGGAGGCGATCCTTTCCGCCTTGTCGTACCGCGACGGTGAGCTGTCGCTGCCGAAGGAGATATTCTTCACGGGTTCCGAACCGATCACCTACGCCAGGCTAGCCGGTGACCTGCACGCGGAGCGGGTAGCGCGATTCGGGGAAGCTTTCGTCGACCGGAACTTCTACGCCGACGCCGGCGACGCGATGGCGGACATCGTCGAACCCTGGCTCGCACTCGGGCTGTCGAACCAGTACCCGGGGCCGTTCACCTCGGTGTTCAACAAAGACGCGGTGAAGCCGCCGCAAGAGCACCTCGACTCGATCTTCGACCGAGTCGAAATGCTTCTCAAAATGAGTTCTCCGTTCGCGGACACCCGGCATGTGGCGTGGCTGGTGCGGTGGGTGATGGACCACCGCGCGGACGGGCGGCTCGATCCGTACGCGCTCACGGCCGCGGTGCTGGCCCACCCCGGCCTCCTGGACGAATTGCCGGAACTGATGGACCCCCGGCTCTACGACGCGCCCGGCGTGCCGTTGATGCTGGAGGCCGAAATCGCGGCCCGCGGCGAGTCCGAGCCGCCGAAACTGGCCGAGCTCCGATACGCGATCCAACGGCGTCAGCCCGGTGAGCTTTGGCTCAACGAACGACTTCTCGCGGCCCTGCACGAGCTGCTTGCCGCTCACCGATGGCCGGCACCCCTGCAGGAGCCCGACGATCGGAGCGACCGCGACCCCGGCTTCCCGTGACGAACCGTCAGGCCGGCACCGGTGCCGGCGCGTCGCCGATCCACCGCCGCACGGCCTCCGCGAGCCCGGTGTCGTCCGCGCCCCCGGTCACCCAAGTGACGTGCCCGTCCGGCCGCAGCAGCACCGCGCCGAGGTCCGATGTGGACGAAGCCGCCACCACCTCCACCGCCGACGACCAGGCACCGAACGCCCCGGCCAGGTCCACCAGCACCGGCCGCCCGTGGTGCAGCAGCTCCGCCAGCCGCGTCGGCCGGCCCGCGACCGTCACCGGAACGTCCGGTGCCAGCCGCCCCAGCCAAGGGTGCCCGCCCGGCTCGTAGCAAGCGTCCAGTCCGGTGATGATCTCGGCCAGCGCCCGGTTCCCGGCCGGGTGCGCGGCCACCCGCCGCAGCAGGTCCGCCCAGGGCTCCCCGGCCGCCTCTTCCACCGCGACCTGCGCCTGGGTGTTGGCCAGAATCCGTTCCCCCGCGGCATGTCGCTCGGCGTGGTAGGTGTCGAGGAGCCCCTCGGGAGCCGTCCCGCGCACCGTCGCCGCCAGCTTCCAGCCGAGGTTGAACGCGTCGTCCAGCGCCACGTTCACCCCGATCGCCCCGGCCGGCGGGTGGATGTGCGCCGCGTCGCCGGCCAGCAGGACGCGACCTGACCGGTAGCTCGACGCCAGGCGCGCCGCGTCGCCGAAGCGGCTCAGCCAGCGGGGTGCGCGCAGCGGAACGTGCCGTCCCAGCACCGCGTCCACCTGGGCCTGCAGCAGCTCCAGCGTGACCGGCGTGTCCTTGTCCGCGGGCGGCTCGTCTTCCCGGACGACGATCCGGACGTACCCGGGCCGCGGGATGACGAACACCGTCCGGCCGTCCGGACCGGCCGAAGGTCCGTACGGCAGCTCGCATTCGACGTCGCCGAGCAGCGCGAACCAGCGCGCGTCCACGCCGGGGAAGCCGATCCCGGCCTGCTTGCGGACCGTGCTGCGCCCGCCGTCGCAGCCCACGAGGTAGCGCGCGCGGCCGGAAAGTCCATTGTGGATCGACGCCGTCACCCCGGAATCGTCCTGGGTGAAGGAAAGCAGCTCGTGGCCGCGCAGGATTTCGGCGCCGAGCTCCAGCGCCCGCGCCTCCAGGACCTCCTCGACGCGGGTCTGCGGGATGCCCAGCGAGAACGGGTGGTCGGTCGCCGCACCGTCGAGCAGCAGCGGGCCGGGCAGGCCGGTGACCGGGGCGTGTGGCACCTGGTGCCCCTCGGCGACCAGTCCGGCGGCCAGCCCGCGCCGGGCGAGCAGGTCCAGCGAGCGCGAGTTCAGGTTGAAGCCGCGGCAGTACGGCGGGCGCTCCGGGTGGCGCTCGACGATCGTGGTGCGGACGCCCGCCAGCGCGAGTTCCGCGGCGAGCAGCAGGCCGGCCGGGCCGGCGCCGGCGATGAGGACATCGGTTTCGTGCACGGTTCTTCCCCTCAGGAGTGTTCGGGCCAGGGCAGCGAGCCGGCGCGGATTTCGGCGGCCGTGCGGCGGGCCCAGTCGAGCTCGGCCTGCCAGGCGTGCCGGACGAACTCGACCTCGATCATGAACAGCCGCGGCGCGCCCTTGCCGACCGTTTCGGCCAGCGCCGTGTCCGCGCCCTCGATGCGTTCGGCCAGGTGCCGCGCCCGTTCCTCGAGCGCGTCGGCGGCGCGGTCCGGGCCGAGTGCGCCGAGGTAGCTCACCGCCGCGACGAACTTCGGGTACTCCGCGACCGGTTCGCGGACCAGTTCGTCGAGCCACGCGACGAACTCCTGGCGGCCGAGTTCGGTGTGCGCGTAGACGGTCCGCTCCGGCCGGTTGCCCTCCCGGACCGTCTCGACCGGCTCGATCCAGCGGTGCTTCGCCAGCGACTCCACGGTGTCGTAGAGCGAACCGGGGTTGATCTTGAAACTCGTGTCCTTGTACCGCTCGCGCAGCGTGGACGCCATTTCGTACGGGTGCATCGGGCGTTCCAGCAGCAGGCCGAGCAGGGCCAGGGCGAGGGTGTTGCGGATCTTGCGCGCCACTAGTCGCTCCCTATCAGTCGGAACCGACTATATGCCTGCCGTCAAGCCCGGCTAGAAGCGCGTGTGCGCCAGCCAGTGCCGGAACAGCTCCGCGTCGCCGGACACGCCGATCCGCGGGTCGTCCGCGGCGAGGCGCCCGGTCAGCGCGAGGAGCAGGTCGGCGGCCCGGCCTTCGACCACGACGTCCGCCGCGGCGGGCTCGTGGCTCACCTCGACCGCCGACGGCGTCCGCCGGACCAGCCAGCCGAGGTCCGGCTCGGTCGCGTGGAACAGCAGCGTCTCGCCGGTGCCCCGCAGCGGCGTCCGGTCCAGCGCCGGGTGGTGCGGCCGCGAGAAGACGGCGACCAGGCCGAGGCCTTCGGCGATGCCGTCCGCGGCGAGCTCGGCGTCGACGTCGTACGGCGTGCCGGTGGCGAGGGCCGCGTCCGCGCGGTGGACGACCGTCTCGTGGGTCAGCCGCCGCGTCCAGAACCCGGCGCGGCGATCGGGCGTCCAAGTCGACGTCGGCGTCTCGGGGCCGACCTCGGCCACCGCGGCGACGAGCCGCCCGGCGCCGTCGCGGAGCCAGTCGCCGAGGCCGGCGAACGCGGGCGGCTCGCCGATCGTGACGGCCTCGAACGGCACGTACCCCGCCGGGCGGCTCGCGATGATCGCGGCGGACTTGTGGTAGGCCACCCCGACGTGCCAGGCCAGGTCGCGCAGTGTCCATTCAGGACACGTCGGGACGGGCGAATCCGGTGCGGCGCCCGCGATCGTCGCGCCGAACCGCTCCGCTTCGCCGACGAGTGCGACGGCCAGCCGGTCGTGGCTCAACGACTTCACCTGGTCACGGTAGCCCTCCGCGCGGCGGCCATGGGGTCATGATCCGCTGCCCCGAAGGGCAGCCCGGTCCGTAGGGTGGCGGGGTGACGGGTGACTTGAAACGCGCCCGCCTGGGGGTTTCGGTCGTGTTCGCGGTGTGCGGTGCCGCGTTCGCGACCTGGCTGGCCCGGGTGCCCGCGGTGCAGGAGCAGCTGGGGCTGAGCACGGGGTCGCTGGCGACCGGGCTCTTCGGCCTCGCCGCCGGATCGGTGCTGGCGCTGCTGGGCGCGGGCGCGCTGCTGACCCGGATCGGCAGCCGCGCGGCCGTCGTGCTCGGGGCGGTCGTGCTGTGCGCGGGGCTGCCGCTGGTCGCGTTCGCCTGGTCGGCGCCGGTGTTCGTGGCCGCGCTCGCCGTGCTCGGCGTCGGCAACAGCCTGCTCGACGTCGCGATGAACGCGCACGCCGCCCGCGTCGAGGAGGGCTACGGGCGCCCGATCTTCGCCGGCTTCCACGCGTTCTGGAACATCGGCGGCCTCGCCGGTTCGGGCGTCGACGCGCTGATGGAGGCCGCGCACGTCCCGGTGTCGGTGCACTTCCCGCTCGCCGGCGCGGTGCTGCTCGCGCTCGCGCTGTGGGCCGCCCGCACCCGCTTCCTGACCGGCGCCGACCGCGGCCAGGGCGACGCGGCGTTCGCGTGGCCGAGCCGGGCGCTGGTCCCGCTCGGCGTGATCGCGTTCTGCGGGTTCGTCGCCGAAGGCGCGGTGAACAGCTGGAGCGCGGTGTACCTCGCCGACGTCACCGGCGCGACGCCCGCGTTGGCCTCCCTGGGCTACTTCGCATTCTCGGCGACGATGATCGCGGTCCGCCTGGTCGCCGACCGCGTCGTGGCGCGGACGGGGCCGGTCGCGTTCGTCCGCGTGGCGGCCGCGGTCGCGGTGCTCGGGTTCGCCGTGGTCCTCGCCGTGCCGTGGCCGGTCGCGGGCGTGCTCGGCTTCGCGGTGGTGGGGCTGGGCGTGGCCGGGATCGTGCCGATCGCGTGGAGCGCGGCGGGCCGGAAGCAGGCGGACGCGCCGGGCCGGGCGGTCGCCGCGGTCGCGGCGTGCGGCTACCTGGGCTTCCTGGTGGAGCCGGTGCTGGTGGGCGTGCTGGCCACCCGCGTCGGCCTGCACTGGGCGCTGTCGTCGGCGGTCGTGGTCACGTTCGCGATCGTCTTCCTCGCCCCGTCACTGCGGGTCCGGTCACCCCAGCCGCTCGCGCAGTAGCCGCCTGACGGCTTTCCGGTCGCCGCTCGCTTCCACGCGGCCGCCCGCGATCGCGGCGTCGAGGTCCGACGGCTTCTCGAGCAGCGCGTTCAGCGTCGGCGGGTCGGTGCGGATCGTGGCGTCCGGCGACTCGGGCGCACCGGGCTCGACCGTCAGGCGGCCCGGCTCGGTGCGGACCGTCCACACGCGAGTGTCGAGCTCGACGCGGTAGCAGGCGGTGCCGCGGGGCTGCGCGGCACCGCGGAGGAACAGCAGCACGGACGTCGTGCCGAGGTGCGCGTCCGGTGGTCGCGGAATGCCGCCACCCCAAGCCCCGAGCGCGAGCACGACGGGTTCCAGCTCACGACCCCAGCCGGTCAGTTCGTAGACGGTGGACCCGGCCGGCGGCGGCAGTTTCCGCCGCGCGACGACGCCGTGGCCTTCGAGTTCCCGCAGCCGGTCGGTGACGAGGTTCGAACTCGCGCCCGGCAGCGCGCGCCGGACGTCGGAGAACCGCTGCGGTCCGAGAAGCAGCTCGCGCACGACGAGCAGGGCCCACCGTTCCCCGACGACGTCCAGCGCGCGGGCGATCGTGCAGGCGTCCCCGTAGCTGCGGCTCGTCGACATGCTTTCAAAATACAACTTGGTGGTTGTTTTTAACAACTAGCCGGGCGTACGGTGCCGGTATGAGCCGACCTGTCGTGCACTTCGAGATCATCGGAACCGACCCGGCGAGCCTGCGCGGGTACTACGGCGAGCTGTTCGGCTGGGAATTCGACACCTCGGCGCCGGTATCGGCCCAGGTGTCGGAACCCGGCTACGGCTTCGTCGAATCCGGAACCATCCCCGGCGGCGTCGGCGGCGGCGCGGGCCACGAGAGCCACGTGCTGTTCTACGTCGGCGTCCCGGACGTCGCGGCCGCGCTGGCGGAGGCCGAGCGCCTCGGCGGCACCCGCCGGATGGGCCCGGACCGCGCCCCCGGGCGCGACCTGGTGGTCGCCCAGTTCACCGACCCGCAGGGCAACCTGGTGGGCCTGGCGGGCCCGGCCGACGTTCAGCGAGCTCCCTGAACGTCGGCGCGGCACGCCTCCAGGAACCGGTCACCGGCGTCGCTGATCCCCGACAGCACCCGATCGAGGCTTTCCCGCGGCACGGCCGACGCTCCGGCGTCCAGCTCGGCGAAGACGTCGTTGACGCCGTTGCGGGCCGCCTTCCACAGCTCCTTGCCGCGCCGCCGCGGGTCTTCGGTGCCCAGCAACGCCACCTGGTTGTGCGCCTTGCGCAGCTCGGAGCGCCGCTCGCGCCACCGGGTCTCGATCTCGGCCCGGTTCTCGGGCAGCTTGGGGAATTCCGACCTGACGAGCTGGAAAGCTTCTTCGCTCGCCGTCGACAGGTTCGCGTAGGCCTTCACGCGCTCGTCGCGCAGCCAGTCGGCGTGGTCCGCCGCACGCTTGCGCTCTTCGGCGCGCTGGGCCGCCTTCAGCTTGCGGCCTTCGACGAACGTGGTGGTCAGCATGGTGAGCAGGACCCCGCCCAGCGTGGCCCCCACGGTGATCAGCTGCGTGGTCGTCCCCGATTCCATGCCGGGATCATCCCAGCGCGGGACTGTCGTGGTAACCAGGTGGGTAGCAGCTCGGGGAGGGGTGCGATGGGCGACGAGTCCCGGAACGACGACGGCCGGCACGCCGGCTCGCACAACGAGGCGGCCGGCGGACGCAACAACAACTACGTGCAAGCCGGGAGCATCACGGGGGACGTCCACCTCCACCAGGCTCGCGGTGACGAACGCGGCGACATCGAAGATCCGATCATCGCCACCGTGGACCTGAAGCCGGGATCCACCCACGCCGTTCTCGTCGTGGACGACGAGCCACCCGGGGTCGTGACACCCAGCGGCACACTCCACGTCGTTACCTTGGAAGCCCGGACCTCGCGCGCGGTGGTCCTGCACTCGGCGCGGCTCGTGGTGGTGTCCCGGCGGTTCCCGCGGCCGGCGTGCCTCACCGCACGCATCGGAGGAATTCTGGAACCCCGCCGTTTCACGGCCGATTTCGACGCCGATCCGCCGGAGTTGCGGGCGGCCGGACCCGACTTCCCGTTCACGATCAGCGCCACCGACGTCGAGCAGTTCCGGTTCGAACCCGTCGTGCACGCCGAGGAGGTCCGCTGGCGCCTCGAGTTCGATTGGACCTGCGCCGGCCATCGCGGCAGCACCGTGGTCGACGACAACGGACAGCCCTTCGAGGTCTATCCGATCGCCGCGCTCTTCAGTGACGACGGCGGTCCTTCGGTCCTGCACTCGGGCTGCGGCTCGTACCGGCACGAGCCCGGCTGCCCGGTGGTCCGGCTCGAATCGCTGTCACCCGGAGCCACCCGGCGGGTGTACGGACCGGTGGTGCCGCGATGACCGGCGGCGACCCGACGCGGGTGCACCGAGACGTATGGAGCCTGCTGCGCGGGGAAACGGCCGACCCCGAGCACGTCGGCCGCACCGCCCGCGACCTGCTCGGCACCGCCGTGCTCCCCGACCCCGGCGGTCCCGGCTCGTGGCCGGTGTACCGCCTGCTCACCACGGACGTGCGGATGCTGCTGGCCGTGCTGGACCGGACCACCGTCGAGAGCCACGAACCCGAAGCGTTCCGCACGTTCTTGCTGCGTGTTCTCCGCTATCTCTTCGCGTCGGGGCAGCACCAGGTCGGTGTGACGGTGGGCCGGACCGTCCACCGGGGCTGGACAGCGGCACTCGGCGCGAACCACCCGGACACCCTCGCGGCGGCCGATCGCCTCGGCGCGAGCTTGTCCGGGCTGGGGAAGTTCGAGGGCGCGCGAGAACTGCTCGAGGACGCTCTGGCGCGGAGCCGGCAGGTGCTGGGCCCGGGTCACCCCCTGAGCGTGGCGCTGGCCGGCACCCTCTCCGGCAGCCTGATCGAGCTCGCCGAGCACGACCTGGCACGTGCCCTGGACGAAGACACGTTGCGTGTCAGCCGGCAGGTGCTGGGAGCGGACCACCCGGACACCCTGGCGTTCGCGGCTCGTCTCGCCAGTCACGAGGAGCTGATCCGGCGAGGTGCCGGCACCACGCCCGGCGCGATCGCGCGGTTCCGGCAGCTCAGGAAGGATCTCGACGCGATGGTGGCCGCGGCGGAGAACAGCGCCGTGGTTCGTGTCGCGGACGAACGAGCTTCGGACCTCGCCGGCCGCGCGAAGGACCACACCCAGCCGGATGACCTCCGCATGCCCGCCGCTCGGGAGCTGGCCGAGCTGACCGGGCACGAAGCGGAGGGCGCCCGGTTGCTCATCGGCTTCGCCCTGAACCGCGCTTTCGTCGCCCACCAGCGGCTGGACGCTGCCGCCGCCTTGGCCGAGCTGGACGGATTTCGAGCGGGCGGCGCCGGGTTGCTCATCCACCTCGCCGACGACACGTCGTTCGAGGAGGTCTACCGCGTGTACGCCGCAGCCGCTCTGGCCGGGGTGGACGGCTACACGGACGTGGGTGCCGAGTTGCTCACCCGCCTCGCCACCGACCGCACCGTGGACGAGGTCACCCGTGAGTACGCCGCCAGTGACCTGGCGAAGGTGAAGGGGTACGAAGCCGAAGGAACCACGTTGCTCATCAGCTTCGCCACCGACACGGCGCTCGAGTCCACGACACGCCTGTACGCCGCGGGGTCGGTGGCCCGGGTGGACGGCTACGCGGACGTGGGTGCCGAGCTGCTCACCCGCCTCGCCACCGACACCACCTTCGGCAGGCGGGTGGGCGCCGCCGCAAAGCTCCGTGTGGTCGGGTTTCGTGAAGAGAGCGCACGTCTGCTCTTGCAGCTCGCCACGGACACGACCTTCGGTGCTCGTGCTCGCGTCGACGCCGCCGGTTTCCTTTGCCTCTGCGACGAAACCGAGCGGCGGAACGAAGGCGAAGGTGTCAGGATTCTCCAGGACTTCTCCCGTGACCCCGCCTTTCCCGAACGCTCCTACGCCACCCGTGAGCTGACATACGTACTCACCCGGCGCGCTCGGACGGGCTAGGTGTGCACCTCGTCGAGCGGATGCCGCGGAACTCCCGGAGATCGTCAGGCTGTCGGGCGGCCCGCTCCCGCGTAGTCGTCGCCGTCCTTGCGGTACGAGTGGACCTGGACCGCCTGACCCGTCTGCGGCGCGTCGATCATCTGCTGGTTGCCGATGTACAGCCCGACGTGGTGGATCTTCGTCGCCGGCTCGCCGTAGAAGATCAGGTCGCCCAGCTGCGGGTCGGTTACGTGCTGGACGCTCCGGAACTGCGTGTCGGCCGTGCGCATCAGCTTGACCCCGGCACTCGCGTACGCCGCCGTCGTCAGGCCCGAGCAGTCGAAGCCCGGGTCGTTGCCGCCGGTGCCGTTGCCGCCCCAGATGTAGGGGAGGCCGATCTTGTCGATGGCGAAGTTCACCGCGCTCAGCACCGCGGCGTTCGGCGCCGCCGCGCCCTGGCCGACCGTGCCGTAGACGTTGACCGTGGCCAGCGTCCGGTGCAGGAACAGCGGCGCCGCCTGCAGCGTGCTGACCGAGTCCCACCACACCTGGCCCTGGGACAGGTCGTGGCCGTCGGCGCAGAGCGCGCGGCCGGTGGTCAGCGCGGCGTCGTCGATGTTCTGGACATCGGGCTTCCCGCCCGCGTAGCTCGCCTGGTACTTGCCCCAGATCGCCGGGGACAGCTGCAGCGGCCCGGCGGCGTTCGCCGTCGAGACGACCTTGTTGTAGAAGTCGCGCACCTCGATGGTGCCGAGGGCCTTGTCCAGCACGCCGGTGGTGCCGAACTGCCCGCCCTGCGCCCGCCCGTGGTCCGTGGTCACTTTTCCGACCGCGGCCAGCGTCACCCAGGAAAGGTGGCACCCGGGGACGTCCTTGCCGAGCTTCGTCGTCGCCTTCGCGTAGCCGACCATCGCGCGCAGCGGGATGTCGAGCCACTGGCTGGTCTTGGACGCCCAGGCGTCGAACTCGCTCGCCTCCGGCACCTTCGGCGGCGTGGACGTCTGCGGCGACGTGGTCGTTTTCGCGACAGGCGGCGTCGACGACGGCGTGACCGTCGCGGCCGCGTTCGCCGGCTCCTGCTGCTTCGGCGCGAACTGCACGCCGACCACCAGCGCGGCGGCGACCACGACCACGGCGGCCACCACGACGGCGGCCTTGCGGCGGCGGGGCTCGGGCGTCTCTTCGGGGACGATCTCGGGCTCTTCGCTCACCGCGCGGCCCCGGTCAGCCGGTCCAGCACGAAGCCGCGCAGGCCGTCGAGGTCGGTGTCCACCGCGACCTCGATCGGGCGGCCGGGGGAGAACTGCGGATCGTCTTCGCCGAGCCGCCGCCGGTCGACCAGGGTCTGCCCGCGCGCCGGCCCGAGCCCGCAGTCGACGTCGACGCGGTAGGTCTCGGTCCGCAGGATGCCCGGCGAGATCGCCTCGGCGACCGCGACGGCGTCGTGCATGACCATCCGGTCCTCGCCGAACACGCGCGTGTAGTGCTGCCGGTAGGTCGAGGTGAGGCCTTCGAGGGTGGCGCCGACCGGGCCCGACGCCGCGAGCTTCGCCAGCCAGTCGCCGTCGACGGCGCAGCGGTGGGTCAGGTCGAGCGGGACGAGCACCACCGGGACGTCCTCTTCGACGAGCACCCGCCGCGCCGATTCGGGGTCGCTCCAGATGTTGAACTCGGCGGCGGTCGTGCTGTTGCCGAACGTCACCCCGCCGCCCATGATCACCAGCCGCGCGATCTTCGCCGCCGCGCCCGGGTGGGCCGCGAGCAGCGCCGCGATGTTCGTCAGCGGGCCGATCGGGGCGATGGTCACCGGCTCGTCCGACGCGTCCAGCAGGTCCAGCATGAGCCGGACGGCGTCGCGTTCGTCGAGGGGCCGGCTCGCCTCGGGCAGCGTGTAGGAGTGGCCCGACAGGCCGTCGCCGCCGTGGACCTCCTTCGCGTCGCGCGGCTTGGAGTACACCAGCGGCCGCGCCGACCCGGCGGCGACGGGCACGTCGGCGCGGCCGAACAGCTCCAGCAGCCGCCGCGCGTTCGATGTCGTGCGGTCCAGGGGGACGTTGCCGAAGACCGCCGTCACGCCCAGCAGGTCGACGTCCGGTGACAGCGCCGCCAGCGCGATCGCCAGCGCGTCGTCGACGCCCGGGTCGGTGTCGATGATCAGCTTCGTGCCCATCCACGCTCCCCTTTTGTGAACCCGTCCCGTACACAGGTTACGGTCACGGGCATGACGTCGATGTGGGGTGCACCCGCGCTGTCGCGGGTGCGGGCCTGGCGCCGCGCCCGGCAGGACCCGCGGCAGGCGAAGTTCCTGACCGCCGACTCGCTGCGCTGGGTGCTGCGCAATCGCGCGTACACGCCCTGGTACCTCGTCCGGTACTACCGGCTGCTCAAGTTCCGGCTCGCCAACCCGCACATCATCCTGCGCGGCATGCTCTTCCTCGGGAAGAACGTCGAGATCCACTGCCGCCCCGGCTACGGGCGCCTGGAGATCGGCCGCTGGGTCCACATCGGCGACGGCAACGCCATCCGCTGCCACGAGGGTTCCCTGCGGATCGGCGACAAGTCCGTGTTCGGCCGCCAGAACGTCATCAACTGCTACCTCGACATCGAGCTCGGCGCGGCCACCCTGGTCGCCGACTGGGTGTACATCTGTGACTTCGACCACGTCATCGCGGACATCCACATCCCGATCAAGGACCAGGGCATCGTGAAGTCGCCGGTGCGCATCGGCCCGGACACGTGGCTCGGCACCAAGGTCAGCGTCCTGAAGGGCACCCGCATCGGCCGCGGCTCGGTGCTGGGCGCGCACGCGGTCGTCCGCGGCGACATCCCGGACTACTCGATCGCGGTCGGTGCCCCGGCCCGCGTCGTGCGCAACCGCGAAGAGGACTACGCGGCCGACGCGGCTCGGCGGGAGGCCGTCGCCGACATGGCGCGGAAGGCGAACAAGGCGCTGCAGAAGACCCTCGAGCAGTAGATCTACTCAGGTCCTTCGTCGCTTTCCCGGACATACTGATCCGGTGGGGGAGATCCGGACCGCGTGGGCCTCGGTCGTGCTGGCGTTGTGCGTCGTGGGCCTGCTGCTCGTCGTCCCGTTCCTGGTCCTGCTGGGCTTCTTGGCGAGCATCCCGGTGTTCGGCGAGACGAGCGGCGCGGCCGGCGGCTACCTGACCTGGGCGGCGGTGCTCGGCGCCGGACTGCCGTTGGTGGGCGTGGTCGTTTCGGCGACAACGCGGCGTCGCGGCTGGACCTGGTTCTTCGGCATCTGCCTGACGCCGGCGGCGGCGGTCGCGGCTTTCGCGTGGGCCGACCACGTCCGGCACGCGCCACCGCCACCGCCGGGCCCCCGCCACTGCGTCGAGCGCAGCGGCGGCACCACCGACTGCCCGGGCGGCTGACGGTGTGGCGCGATTTCGGCGACGTGGCCGCGGCCGTCCTGCTCGCGGTGGGCGCGGTGGTGTGGCTGATCGTCGTCCCGCTGATGTTCTTGCTGGGCGCGTTGACGGCGTACGGCATCGGGCTCGGTCCCGGCAACCCCGCGGCGGCGAGCGCGACCTTCACCTGGGCGTCCTGGCTCGGGGCGGGCATCCCCGTCCTGGGCGTGGTCGTTTCGGCGACCACCCGGCGGCGGGGCTGGACCTGGTTCTACGGAGTCTGCCTCGCGGTGGTCGCCGTGGTGGCGCCGGTGCGGTGGGCTCAGACCCACCACGCGCCGCCACCGCCGCCGGAGCCCACCCACTGCGTCGAGCGCAGCGGTGGCGAGAGTGACTGTCCCTGAGTCACTCCTCGAACGTCATCTCCGGCGGCGGACGCCGGAAGCCGCGGGTGATCGCGGCCAGCACGACGATGCCGATCGCCAGCCAGACCAGGCCGAACACCAGCGCGATGCCGTCGAGGTTGACCAGTAGCCACAAATCGACCACGGCGCCGACCACCGGGAAGACCACCCAGGTCAGCACGCGTTTCCCGGCGCGATCCCGCAGCCACGTCGCGAGCACGCTGACGTTGACGAACGTGAACGCGGTGAACGCGCCGAAGTTGATGAACGACGTCGACGTGCTGACGTCCAGCGACAGCGCGACCAGCCCGACGAGCCCGGTGAGGACGATCCCGAACACCGGCGTCGCGAACCGCGGCTGCAGCTTCCCGAAGACCCGCGGCAGCACGCCGTCCCGGCCCATGGCGAACATCAGCCGCGACGCGCTCGCCTGCGCGGCGATCCCCGACGCGAACTGGGCCACGACGAGCCCGGCGAGGAAGAACGACGCGAAGAGGTTCCCGCCGATCGTCGTCGCGATTTCGAACGCGGCGGACGACTCGTCGTCGAACGCGCTCCCCGGGTGCGCGAGCTGGGTGAAGTAGGCCAGCACGATGAAGATGCCCCCGCCGATCAGCGCGGTCAGCAGGATGGCCCGGGGAATCGTCCTGCGCGGCTCGGTCGTCTCCTCGGTCAGCGTCGTCACGGCGTCGAACCCGAGGAACGAGTAGGTCGCGAGCGCGGCGCCGCCGGAGATCGTGCCCAGCGTGCTGCCGGGGTGGAAGAACGGCTGCGTGCTCGCGAGCGAGCCGCCGACGTGCAACACCTGCTTGATCGACAGAACGACGAAGAAGCCGATCACCAGCAGCTGGAACGCCATCAGGACGAAGTTGGCCTTCTCGGCGATCTTGATGCCCAGGACGTTCAGGACCGTGGTCAGCACGATGAAAGTGATCAACCAGAGCCAATTGGGCACGGCGGGGAATTCGGCGGCGAGGTAGGCGCCGCCGATCAGCCAGATCACCATCGGCAGGAAGAAGTAGTCGAGCAGCACCGCCCACCCGACGAGGAAGCCGGCGCGCGCGTCGACCGATTTCCGGACATAGGTGTAGGCGGAGCCGGCGACCGGGTGCGTGGCGGCCATCTTCCCGTAGCTCACGGCCGTGAACAGCATGGCGACCAGCGCCAGCAGGTACGCGGAGGGGACGGTGCCCTCGGTCGTCGTGGCGACGATCCCGAAGGTGCCGAGCACGATCAGCGGCGCCATGTAGGCGAGCCCGAACAGGACGACGCCGGGCAGCCCGAGCCGGCGCTGCAGCGCGGCCGGGGCCGCGGCCGTGGTGGTCATCGGTCGTCTCCTCCTCGTGGGCGCCAGCGGTCCGGCTCGATCCGGCCCTGGTAGAGCGGCAGGTTCAGGGGCGCGTCGTCCGGGGTGAACTGCGCCCACATCCGGTTGGTGCCCGCGGTGCCGTCGCGGCGCACGCGAGCCACCTCGTCGAGGTCGATCGTGTGGGCGAGGACGCCGTGGTCGTTTCCCGGCAACGCGCCGAGGACGTCCCCTTCGGGCCCGACGAGCAGGCTGTCGCCCATCCCGACCGGCCCGGCCGTGTTCACGCTGGCGACGAAGACCTGGTTGACGATGGCGTTCGCCCGGGCCAGCACGAGTTCCTGGGCGCGGTCCGGGGTCGTCGTCTGCACGGGGTTGAGCACGAGCTCGGCGCCCAGCCAGGCGAGGTGCCGGGTCACTTCGGGGAACCAGGCGTCGTAGCAGATGGAGAACCCGACGCGCCCGGCATCGCCCAGATCGGCGACGACGAACCGGTCCCCGGGGTCGTACGGCTCGTGCGGCCGCCACGGGAAGACCTTGCGGTACCAGCCGGCGAGCTCGCCCTGCGGGGAGAAGACCAGCGCGGTGTTGAAGAGCTCGCCGTGGTCACCTTTTTCGCAAACGGTACCGGGCGCGAGCCAGATCCCCAGGTCACCGGCCAGTTCGCCGAGCTCCCGCGTTCGTTGCCCGTGCAGTGGCTCGGCGGCGTCCCGCAGCTGGGCGGTCCGTTCGTCGCCCTCGCCGTCGACGCCGCAGAGGTGCAGCTCGGGGAAGGCGGCCAGGCGCGTGTCCGGAAAACGGCGAAGGACGTCCTCGACCTCCCCGGCGAACCCCGCGTCCCCGGCCGGCCGGGGCGGCGCTTGCACCAGGGCGATCGGGAGTGGTCGCGACATGGACGAAAAATAGTCCATCTTGAACAGTTAAACAAGAGTGCTCAAGATGAGCAGTTTGTGCGGTACGGTCGTTTCATGGCGACGGCAGACCTGAGCGCCCCCGCGCTGACCGGAATCCGGCGGCTGTCGGCGCTCGACACCGTCCGCGCCCGGATCGCCCTCGCGGTGGAGCTCGGCTTGTTGAAGCCGGGGGAGCGGTTGCCGCCGAACGGCGAAATCGCGCGAGCCCTCGGCGTCGCGGAGATCACCGTCCGCAGGGCCCTGGAGTCCCTGGCCGAGGACGGCCTGATCGAACGCCGCCGCGGCCGCGCGGGCGGCACCCTGGTCGCCGAGCACCCCCCGGCATCCCGGGTCAGCGAGGTCGGCGCCTACCGCGAGTCGGCCGGCGAGGTCCGCGAGCTGATCGACCACCGCCTGGTGCTGGAGTCGGGCCTGGTCCAATTCGTGGCAAAACGGCCCCCGGACCTGGTGCGCCTGCGCGCGTTGGTCGCCCGGATGGACACGGTGCCGGACTGGGCGGAGTTCCACGAGCTAGACGCGGAGTTCCACCGCACGGTGGCCGCCCCCGCCCCACCGGCGGCGGTCGCCCAGTACGAGACGGTGCTGGCGGAGCTGTACCGGTTTTACCTGCCGTACCCGATGGAGAAGCTGCGCGAGTCGAACCGCGAGCACGCAAGCCTGGTGAAAGCCCTGGCGGCCGGCGACCCGAACGCGGCGGCCCGAGTGACGAGAAAGCACGTCGGCGGCCTCCACCGCACGATGTTCGTCGGCCTCGGCTGACCTGATCGGACGGGCGGTCGTGGCTCACGCACGGCCTGGCCGATTTCCGACCACGAGTCGGCCACGCACCCGCCTTGGCCGGAATCGCCCCGGCCGCGCACCAGCCCTGGCCGGAAATTGCCCACGGCTCGGCCGCGCATCAGCCGTGGTCGGAAGTCGCCCACGGCTCGGCCGCGCATCAGCCGTGGTCGGAAATCGCCCAGGGCCCGGCCCGCCGAACCCCGGTCGAATCCGGCCGCGCCTGGCCCGCCCGGGCCCTGGTCGAAACCTGACCACACCCGGCCCGCCCGGGCCCTGGTCGAAATCCGACCACCGCTCCCATCCCGGCCGTTCGGCGGCGAGCATCGGCTGATCGGCCGATCTCCCCACCACCCGGCGCCCGGCAGCCTGAGCCCCATGTCGATCACCCGGTTCGCCGTCCCGCTGCTCGCCGCCGCGGCGCTGCTGCCCGTTGCCCCCTCGATCGCCGCCGCCGACGGGGTCTCGTGGCAGCTCTGTGCCACCGTCGCCAAGGGCTGGGATCCCGGTGACCGCCGGACCGAATGCGCGCTCGTGCCGGTTCCGCTCGACTACGCCGACCCCGGTGGTCCGAAAATCGACATCGCCGTCAGCCGGATCCGGGCGAGCGGGGCGCGGGCCGGAGCTGTGCTGCTGAATCCCGGCGGTCCCGGGCAGTCCGGGCTCGACATGCCGCGCAGCATCGCCGACAGCCACGCCGGGGGCATCGGCGTCCACCACGATCTCATCGGGTTCGATCCCCGCGGGGTCGGCTACAGCGCCGACGTGCCGTGTTCCGCCGACGTCCAGGAGCCGGACCCGGGCCTCCCCGACAAGGAGAAAGCCCGCGAAGCCGCGGAGCGGGCGGCCCAGGCCAATTGGCGTTGCGTCGCCGCGCACCCGGATTTCGTCCGAAATCTGACCACGCCCACCATCGCCCGCGATCTCGACCGCATCCGCCTCGCGCTGGGCGAAGACAAGATCGGCTACTACGGCGTCTCGTGGGGCACCGCGCTCGGCGCGCAGTACCGGGCGCTCTTCGACGCCCACGTCGACAAGATGCTGCTCGACTCCGTCATGCCGCCCGACCTGAACGTCACCGCGATGGACGACGGCCAGGCGACCGCGGGCGAGAACACTTTCCACGACTTCGCCTCGTGGATCGCCAGGTACGACGCCGTCTACCACTTCGGGACCACCGAGCCGGCGGTCGCGAAAGCCCTGCTCGACCTCCGGGCCGAACTCACCGCTCACCCGCGGGGCGAGCTGAACGGCGCGACCGTCAACGGCATGCTCGCCAACCCGCGCCGCGAATGGGCGGGCCTGGCCCGGCAGCTCGCCCAGGTCCGCGACGGCGGCACGACTTCACCCGAAAGTGCGAAACAACCCGGGAAGCTCGGCTGGGACGGCGAACCGCACGCCTTCAACCACTTCCAGCAGACGGCGCTCCTCTGCAACGAGTCGCCGAGCCCGCGTGACTTCGAGACCGTCTGGCGGCACCGGCTCGAGCGGATGAAGCGGCTGCCGGTCGCGGGTGGCTACGGCCTCTACGAACAGCTCTGCGTCGGCTGGCCCCTGCCCGCGCGGCCGTGGGCGCTCACCGCCGGCAAGAGCCCGCTGCAGCTCGTCGGCCACGCCTACGAACCGGTCACGCCGATCGGCTGGGCGCTGGCGATGCGGCAGCGGGCCGGCGGTTCGCTCATGACCGTCGAGGACGACGTACACGGCTCCCTCAGCTCGCTGACCTGCGCGAACGCCGTTGTCACTTTTTTCGACACGGGCAAGACGACGTCGGAATCCTGCCCGGGGGCGCCCATCCCGGCGCCCTGATTCAGATGCGGGCGCGCAGCTGCTCGCGGACCTCCATCAGCGCGAAGCCGAGCAGGTTCAGCCCGCGCCAGTAGTCCGGCTTGGTCGCGTTCTTCTCCTCGCGAGCCAGCCCCGAACCCCACACGAGGTCCTTCTTCGACGCCTCGACGATGACCGCGTCCCCGGTGCCGAGCAGGAATCGCCGCAGGTCGCGGTGCTGCCGGAACTTGGCCAGGTTGCCGTCGACGGCGATGTCGAACCGGTGGCGCTCCCAGACCGCGGCGTCGAAGCCGGCGACCTCGCGGCCGAGCACCTTCGCCGTCTTCGGGTCGGGCGCCGAGCGGATCAGGGCCGCCTTCTCGTGGTCGCCGAACAGCTCGGCCTTGCCGGCCATCATGTAGTGCTCGGCGGTCGGGTAGACGACGCCGTCGTCCTCGAACGGGTCGAGCCACCACTGGCTCAGGCAGCTCGCGGTCACCCGCCCGGACGTCGAGGGCGCGTGCCCGTAGAACAGCAGGTATTCGGGCTCCGCACCCTCGTGGATCTTTTCGCGCAACGCCTCGACACTGCGGATCCCGTCGACCTTCACCATCCGACTAGTGGACCACAACCCTTATAGCAGGAAGTGGAACAGGGGGCTGCCCGGCTCGATCCGCTCCACCTGAAGCGGGCTCGCGGCCATCCGCGCCAGCAGCCCGGGCAGGTCGGACGGCCGGGCGATTTCGACGCCGACCAGCGCCGGGCCCATCTCGCGGTTGGTGCGCTTGACGTACTCGAAGCGCGTGATGTCGTCTTCGGGCCCGAGGACCTGCTCCAGGAACCGCCGCAGCGCGCCCGGCTCCTGCGGGAAGCCGACCAGGAAGTAGTGCTTCAGCCCTTCGTGCATCAACGAGCGTTCGAGGATCTCGCTGTAGCGGCTGACGTCGTTGTTGCCGCCGGAGACCACGACGACGACGGTCTGCCCCGGCTCCACCTGGACCACGGACCCGAGCGAAGCCGCGGCCAGCGCGCCCGCGGGCTCGGCGATGATGCCGTCGGACTGGTACATCGCCAGCATCTCGGTGCAGATGGCGCCCTCGGCGACCGCGGTCAGCTCGGCGCCGCTGTCGCGGACCAGCGGGTAGGTGACCGCGCCGGCTTCGCGCACCGCGGCGCCGTCGACGAACGAGTCCAGCTCGGGCAGCCGGACCGGGTGCCCGGCGGACAGCGCCGCCGCCATGCACGCCGCGCCGGCCGGTTCGACGCCGACGACCCGGACGTCCGGGTGCCGTTCGCGCAGCCAGCTGCCGACGCCGGCGAGCAGCCCGCCGCCGCCGACCGGGACGACCACGACGTCCGGGACGAAGCCGAGCTGCTCGACCACCTCGGACGCGACCGTGCCCTGCCCGGCGACCGTGCGGACGTCGTCGAACGCCGGCACCAGCGTGGCGCCCGTGCGCTGGGCGTCCTCGTTGGCCGCGGCGAAGGCGTCTTCGTACGTTTCGCCGACGACGATGACCTCGATGTGCGCGCCGCCGAGCGTCGCGATGCGTTCGCGCTTCTGCCGCGGCGTGGTGCCCGGGACGTACACGCGGCCGTTCGCGCCGAGCCGGCGGCACGCGTACGCGACGCCCTGGGCGTGGTTGCCGGCGCTGGCGCAGACGACCCCGAGCGCGCGGGTGGCTTCGTCGAGCTGGACGATGAAGTTGTAGGCGCCGCGGATCTTGTACGACCGGACGGTCTGCAGGTCTTCGCGCTTCACCCAGACCTGGGCGTCCACCCGGGACGACAGCCGCGCGCTCGGTTCCAGCGGCGTCCGGGTCACCACCCCGGCCAGCCGCTCGGCGGCCGTTTCGATGGTCGCCGCGGTCACCGTGTCGATGTCGTGCACCCCGATGAATCTACGACTCGCGCGTCCCGGGCAACCTGCCGGGCTCCCGGGCGCATCAAAGGGGTGACGAACAGGATGGGGGACGCCGGTGGACGACTTCACCGAGTACGTGACCGCCCGCGCGGGCTGGCTGCGCAAGGTCGCGTACCTGCTCTGCGGCGACTGGCACCGGGCCGACGACCTGGTCCAGTCGGCGATCACGCGGCTCTACGCGAACTGGTCACGGGCATCGCGAGCGGACAACCTCGACGGCTACGCGCGCCGGACGCTGGTCAACACGTTCCTCGCCGAACAGCGGACGTCGTGGTGGCGGCGGGTGGACCTGCGCGGCACCGGGCACGAACGGCCCGTGCCCGGCTCCGACGTCGACGCGGCGCTCGACCTGCGGGCCGCGCTCGACCGGCTGCCCGCCCGCCAGCGCGCGACCGTCGTCCTCCGCTACTTCAGCGATCTGCCGGTCGCGGAGACCGCGCGGGCGCTGGGCTGTTCGGAAGGCACCGTCAAGAGCCAGACCTCGAAGGCCGTGGAAACGCTCCGCGAGCTGCTGGGCGAACCGATCCGGGAGGGACGAGCATGACCGACCACGAGCTGGCCACCAAGCTGAAGGAACTCGCCGACGTGCCCGCCCCGCCGCTCCGGATCGACGTCGACGGCGCGCGCCGGGAGGGGGGACGGCGTCGGCGCCTGCGGACCACCGCGCTGGTCGTGGGCTGCGCCGCGGTCGTGACGGCCGGCGGGCTGACGGCGGTGTCGGTGTTCCGGCCCCAGCCCGCACCCGCGCCGCCCGCTGTCCAGCCCCGGCCGCAGCCCATCGCGCCCGCGCCCACCGACAACCCGCTGGTCGCGAAGGCGAGTTTCGGCTGGCTCCCGGAGGAGGTCACGGGCGTCGAGTACGCCGCCGGCGGCCACGGCGACACGACGCTGGCCATCGGCCGCGGCGAGCTGCCGCCGATGCTCTGGCTGTCGGTCTCGGACAAGGAACCGGCCCCGCCACGCGATCTCAGCGGTGAGCCGAAGACGATCCCGCAGCGCGTGGGCGACCGCGACGGCCACTGGGTGACGGCCGACGCGAACGACCCGCTCAACCACGGCGACAGCTACCTGCGCTGGTCGACCGCCGACGGCCGCTGGGCCCAGCTGCACACCTACTACCTCGCCCGGCCCGACCTGCAGCAAGCGCTGGTGCGGGTGGCCGAAGGGGCGACGTTCGCGAACCGGGGAGTGCCGCTGCCGCTGCGCATCACGAGCCTGCCGCCGTCGTTCCGCCTGTCCGACGCCTACACGTCGCGGCGGCCGGACCAGGACAACGTCCCGTGGAAGCTGGTGCTGCAGTACTCGGCGAACGGGGCGCTGGTGACGATCAACGTCGCCCCGCCGGGTGCCACGAGCAAGGACGGCCTCGGCGTGCCGAAGTGCGTGAAGAAGAACGGGCTCGAGGCCTGCGTCGCGATCGACAAGGAGAACGCCGCGGGCATCACGGCGAAGGAGCTGCTGAGCCGGATCACCCTGCTGGGTCCCGACGAGAAGACGTGGACCCCGCACGTGCTCGGCTGACCGGCCGGTCCCGAGTGGACAGTCGGCGGCGATCTGCGAGGGTGGGTGCGTGACGGAACTGCTCGTCGTGCTCGTGACCGGGTTCCTCGTGATCGCCGCGGCCACCGTCGTCGGCCCGCGGCTGGGAGTCGCCGCGCCGCTCGTGCTGGTGGTGCTCGGTGTCGCCGCGAGCCTGCTGCCTCTGTTCGCCACGGCGCACATCGAGCCCGAGTGGATCCTCGAAGGCGTCCTGCCGCCGCTGCTCTACTCGGCCGCGGTGTCGATGCCCGCGATGAACTTCCGGCGCGAGTTCGGTGCGATCAGCGGGTTGTCGGTGCTGCTCGTCGTCGGCAGCTCGCTGGTGCTCGGCCTGTTCTTCGCGCTCGTCCTGCCCGGGCTTGGGTTCGCGTGGGGTGTCGCGCTCGGCGCGATCGTCAGCCCGACCGACGCTGTCGCGACGTCGATCGTGAAGCAGACCTCGCCGTCCCAGCGGGTCGTGGCGATCCTCGACGGGGAGAGCCTGCTCAACGACGCGACCGCGCTGGTCGTGCTGCGGACGGCGATCGTCGCGACGGCCGCGTCGTTCTCCTTCTGGGGCGCGCTCGGCACGTTCGCGTACTCGGTCGCCGTCGCGGGCGTGCTCGGCTGGGTCGTGGGCCGGCTCAACCTGCTGGTCCGGCGGCGGGTGACCGACTCGACCGTCAACACGGTCATCTCGTTCGCCGTGCCGTTCGCCGCCTCCCTGCCGGCCACGCTGCTCGGGGCGTCCGGCCTGGTGGCGGCGGTGGTCGCCGGGCTCGTGACGGGCATCCGCGCGCCGCGGGAGCTCTCGCCGCGCAACCGCCTGTCGGACACGCAGAACTGGCGGACGGTCGAGCTCGTCCTCGAGGGCGCCGTGTTCCTGACCATGGGCCTGCAGATCAAGGCGATCGTGGCGAACGTGCAGCACGACCACGGCGGGGTCGGCGCGGCCGTGGCCATCGCGGCCGTCGCGCTCCTGCTGACGGTGCTGGTGCGCGCGGTGTACGTCGCCCCGCTGCTCAGGTACCTCATCGCGCGCGTCCGGCACGGCGAACGGCTGCAGGCCCGGCTGCAGGACATGTCGGAGCGGATGAGCACGCCCGAGGGCAAGCAGCAGACGTTCGAGGAGGTCAACGCGGGCCGGCGCAAGCTGTCGGAGCGGGACCTCGACCGGTTTTCGACCAGAGTCACCCGGGGGCTCGCCACCATCGACTACTTCCTGCGCGAACCGCTCGGGTGGCGCGAGGGCGTCGTCGTCGTGTGGGCGGGCATGCGCGGCGCGGTGACGGTGGCCGCGGCGCAGACCCTGCCCGAGGACACCCCGCAGCGCTCGGTGCTGGTGCTCGTCGCGTTCGCGGTGGCGATCCTGTCGTTGCTGCTGCAGGGCGGCACGATCGGCTGGGTGCTGCGCCGGCTGTCGCCGGAAATCGACCAGGCCGCCGCCGCGAAGCAGGCCGAGACCGAGCGGACCCAGATCTTCGAGCTGCTGCGGTCGAGCGCGGCCGGCATCCCGAAGCCGCCGGAGCCCGAAGGCCACCCGGAGCAGGCGGACTTCGACGCGGCGATGCGCTACCGGCTGGCTGTGCTGGAGACGCAGCGCGGCGCGTTGCTCGACGCCCGCGACAACGGCACGTTCGACGCCGACGTCCTGGCGAACGCGCTGGTCAACCTCGACGCGTCGCAGATCGCCCTCGAGATGCGCGGCAAGCCGGCCGACTGACGGGTTCAGCCCTTCGGCACCGCCGGGTAGGGGACGAAGGTGCTGGTGTTCTCGTCCACGGTCAGCTGCTTGCCGATCGTCGGGAACGCGCGCTGCGAGCACGCCGGGCGTTCGCAGACTTTGCAGCCCATCCCGATCGGCGTCGCCGCGGCGGGCTCGTCCAGGTCCAGGCCGGTCGAGTAGACGAGCCGGCCGGCGTGCCGGAGTTCGCAACCGAGACCGACCGTGAACGTCTTGCCGGGGCTGCCGTAGCCGCCGATGTTGCGTGAGATCGTGCGCGCGATCCAGAAGTAGCTCTTGCCGTCCGGCAGGGTCGCGATCTGGGTGAGGATCTTGCCCGGCTGGGTGAACGCCTCGTAGATGTTCCACAAGGGACACGCCCCGCCGACGCGGGAGAAGTGGAACCCGGCCGCGGACTGCCGCTTCGACATGTTCCCGGCCCGGTCCACCCGCACGAACGAGAACGGCACCCCGCGCTGCTTGGGCCGCTGCAAGGTGGACAGCCGGTGGCACACGGTCTCGAAGCCGACGCCGAAGTGGTCGCAGAGCCGCTCGATGTCGTAGCGGAACCGTTCGGCCGTCGCCAGGAACGGTCCGTAGGGGAGGATCAGCGCCCCGGCGAAGTAGTTCGCCAGGCCGACGCGGGCGAGCGAGCGGGCCGCCGGGCCGGAGAACGCCCACGAGTCGGCCAGCTCGGTGATCAGGTCGTCGTACTCGAGCAGCGCGATCTGCGAAGCCATCCGGAACGCCTGCTGCCCGACCCGCAGGCTCGGCGCCAGCCGCAGCACCCGCGTCACCGGCTCGTAGCGGTGCTGCTGACCGGCGGATTCGTCGATGCCGTCGCTGGTCACCTCGACGCCGTAGCGCTGCCAAAGCCGTTCCTTCAGCGCGCCCAGCACCTGACCCCGTTGCAGCGGGATCTCGGCGGCCATCTTCTCGGCGCGGTCGTCCAGCTCGGCGACGTAGTTCTCGCGCTCGTAGAAGAAGTCGCGAACCTCTTCGTGCGGCAGCGGCGCGGCGGCGCTGCCGTGCAGGCCCAGGCCGTTTTCCGTGGTCAGCGCGGCGGTGCTTTCGACGGCGTTGCGGTAGCTGCGGTGCAGCTTGACCAGTGCCTGCGCGATCGCCGGCAGGTTCGTGGCCAGGTCGTTGAGCTCGCCGGTGGTGACGTCGACGCCGAGCACCTCGTCGAGCAGCGCTTCCTTGACGTCGGCGACCAGCCGGGACGTGTCGTTGTTGGCGAAGAACTCGGTGTCGACGCCGAAGGCCTGCGTGATCCGCAGCAGCACCGGGACGGTTAGCGGCCGCGAGTTGTGCTCGATCTGGTTGAGGTAGCTCGGTGAGATCTCCAGCACACGAGCGAGGTCCGCCTGGCTCATCGAGCGGCTTTCGCGGAGGTGCCGCAGCCGCGCGCCGGCGAAAGTCTTCTCCATTCGAGCCCTCCTTCCCGGAAGGTTTCCGGCCCTGAACGGTTACGTGAACGGTCAAGAACGCGGATTTTCGATCACTTGCGAACCGGGCGATTCGCAACCTTTGCAAAGAGCGTACGTACCCTTCGCACAAATTGGCAAATTGGACGACTGGACCGGATTTCCCCTGGCGTGTGAGGGTCAGACCAGGCAAGGCGAGCAATCGCAAACTTCGCAACACCGGGAGTACCGATGACGGAACAGGCCAAGCAGGCGGCCGCGGAGCTGGCGGCGCAGTGGGCGAACGACCCCCGCTGGGCGGGCGTGCAGCGCTCCTACTCGGCTGAGGACGTCGTCAAGCTGCGCGGCAGCGTCGTCGAGGAGCACACGCTGGCCCGCCGCGGCGCGGAGAAGCTGTGGGACCTGCTGCACACCGAGGACTACGTCCACGCGCTCGGCGCCCTGACCGGCAACCAGGCCGTCCAGCAGGTCCGCGCGGGCCTGCAGGCCATCTACCTGTCCGGCTGGCAGGTCGCGGCCGACGCCAACCTCTCCGGCCAGACCTACCCCGACCAGAGCCTCTACCCGGCCAACTCGGTCCCGGCCGTGGTCCGCCGCATCAACAACGCGCTGGGCCGCGCCGACCAGATCAACTGGGCCGAGGGGAACACCGACATCGACTGGTACGCGCCGATCGTCGCCGACGCCGAGGCCGGCTTCGGTGGCCCGCTCAACGCGTTCGAGCTGATGAAGGGCATGATCGCGGCCGGCGCCGCGGGCGTGCACTGGGAAGACCAGCTCGCGTCCGAGAAGAAGTGCGGCCACCTCGGCGGCAAGGTCCTCATCCCGACCAAGCAGCACGAGCGCACGCTGAACGCCGCCCGCCTCGCCGCGGACGTGCTGAACGTCCCGTCGCTGATCGTCGCCCGCACCGACGCGCAGGCCGCGACGCTGCTGACCAGCGACGTCGACGAGCGCGACCAGCAGTTCCTCACCGGGGGCCGCACCGCCGAGGGCTTCTACGAGGTTCGCAACGGCATCGAGCCGTGCATCGAGCGCGGCCTGGCCTACGCCCAGTACGCCGACCTGCTCTGGATGGAGACCTCGGAGCCGGACCTCGAGGTGGCGCGCAAGTACGCCGAGGCGATCAAGGCGAAGTTCCCGGACCAGATGCTGGCCTACAACTGCTCGCCGTCGTTCAACTGGAAGAAGCACCTGGACGACGCGACGATCGCGAAGTTCCAGCGCGAGCTCGGCCACATGGGCTACAAGTTCCAGTTCATCACGCTGGCCGGCTTCCACGCGCTGAACTACTCGATGTTCGACCTGGCGCACGGCTACGCCCGCGAGGGCATGACCGCCTACGTCGACCTGCAGGAGCGCGAGTTCGCTTCGGAGAGCCGCGGCTACACCGCCACCAAGCACCAGCGCGAGGTCGGCACCGGCTACTTCGACAACGTCGCGACGGCGCTGAACCCGGAGAGCTCGACCACCGCGCTCAAGGGCTCCACCGAAGAAGCCCAGTTCCACTGATCCCGGCCGCGGCCTGACGACGGCACCCCCCTCCCGTCGTCAGGCCGCGTCCCTCCCTTCTTTTCCTTCCCTGCACAGCTCGTGGAGGCACCCCATGGTTGATCGGCTGAACTACCGCATCGAGGTCACCGGGCCGGTCGAGGGCCGGTTCGCGGAGATCCTGACCCCGGCGGCACTCGACTTCCTGGCCAAGCTGGACAACACGTTCGCCGGTCGCCGGCGCGAGCTGCTCGACGCCCGCCGCACGCGGCGCGAGGAACTGCAGTCCGGCGAGAAGCCGCTCGGCTTCCGGCCCGAGACGCGGCACATCCGCGAAGACCGGTCGTGGCAGGTCGCCCCGACGGCGCCGGGCCTGGAGGACCGCCGCGTCGAGATCACCGGCCCGACCGACCGCAAGATGACGGTCAACGCGCTGAACTCCGGCGCGAAGGTCTGGCTGGCGGACTTCGAAGACGCGACGTCGCCGACGTGGCACAACGTCATCGACGGCCAGCTCAACCTCTTCGACGCGATCCGCCGCAACATCGACTTCACCACCGAGGCCGGCAAGCGCTACACGATCGGCGACGACCCGGCGACGATCGTCGCGCGCCCCCGCGGCTGGCACCTGGTGGAGAAGCACATCCGCATCGACGGCCGCCCGGTTTCGGCGAGCCTGGTCGACTTCGGCCTGTACTTCTTCCACAACGCGCGACAGCTGCTCGCCCGCGGCGTCGGCCCGTACTTCTACCTGCCGAAGCTGGAGAACCACCTCGAAGCGCGGCTGTGGAACGACGTCTTCCTGATGGCGCAGCGCGAGCTGGGCGTCCCGCGCGGCACGATCCGCGCCACGGTGCTGATCGAGACGATCACCGCCGCGTTCGAGATGGACGAGATCCTCTACGAGCTGCGCGAGCACGCGGCGGGCCTGAACGCCGGCCGCTGGGACTACATTTTCAGCCTCATCAAGAACTTCGCCGCGCACGGCGCCGACTTCGTGCTGCCGGACCGCGCGCAGGTCACCATGACCGTGCCGTTCATGCGGGCCTACACCGAGCTGCTGGTGAGCACCTGCCACCAGCGCGGCGCGCACGCCATCGGCGGCATGGCCGCGTTCATCCCGAGCAAGGACCCGGAGGTCAACGCGACCGCCGCCGAGAAGGTCCGCGCCGACAAGGAACGCGAGGCCGGCGACGGTTTCGACGGCTCGTGGGTCGCGCACCCCGGTCTGGTCCCGATCTGCCGCGAAGTCTTCGACGACGTGCTCGGCGGCTGGCCCAACCAGCTCGGCAAGCTGCGCGAGGACGTCCACGTCACCGCTGAGGACCTGCTCGACGTGGCCAGCGCCGGCGGCGAGGTCACCGAAGCGGGCGTGCGCGCGAACATCAACGTCGCGCTGCGGTACGTCGACGCGTGGCTGCGCGGCACCGGCGCCGCGGCGATCCACAACCTGATGGAGGACGCCGCCACCGCGGAGATCGCGCGCTGCCAGGTCTGGCAGTGGATCCGCAACGGCACGAAGCTCGAGGACGGCACCGCGCTGACCCGCGAGCTGGCGGTCGAATACCTGGACGACGAACTCGCGTCGGTGCGCGCCGAGCTGGGCGCGGGCAACCGCCTCGACGACGCGTACGAGATCTTCACCGAAACCGCGCTGGGCGAGAAGCTGCCGAGCTTCCTCACCACGGGTGCCTACGCGCGGTACCTCACGGACGCCCGGTAGCAGGGGCCCCGCCCGCCCCTACCTGACGAGGGGCGGGTGGATTCCACACTGTTGGGATGGTGTGGGTCCGGACCGGTCCCGGTGGCGGCGGCTCCCCGCCACCGGGACCGGTTCATTTTTTCACCTCAGCCCACGGCGTACGCCCGGATCACCGTCTGCCGCACGGTGTTCCCGCGGTCGTCGGCCGCGCTCGCCCGCAGCGAGACGAACCCGCCCGCCGGGTTCCGCACGGCGACCGTCCAGTGGTCGCCGGTCCGCAGCGCCGGCGCGGGCTGCCAGCTGCGGCCGTCGTCGGTGGACGTCTCGACGGCCAGCTTCGTCCCGCTGCCACCGCCTTGCCGCTCGACGAACGCCGGGAACGTGAAGACCCGGTTGGCCGGCGCGCTGTTGCGCAGGTCGACCGCCGGCGCGAACCGGGCCGTCAGCAGGGGCAGTGCCCGGCCGTCCGCGGCGGCCGAGGAGCGGAACCCCCACTCCGCGACGACGTCCGTCCACAGTGGCCACCAGTCGGTGTGCCGGTGCGCCTCGGCGGTGAGCCGGTAGGCGCCGTCGGCGTCCGGCACCGGGATCCTCGCCAGCGTCGGCTCCCCCGACGGCTCCACGGGAATCGCGACGCCGTCCTTCGCGAGGGTCACCGAACCCGTGTCCCCGGCACCGGATTCCGGCTTGCGCGGGCGGCCGGCGGCGTCGCCGAACAGCGGCAGCCACAGGTCGAAGACGCCGTCCTTGCGCCACGCCCACGGCCGCGGCTGCTCGCCCGAGTGCGTCATGGTCAGCCCGCGCAGCGACGGCCCGGCCACCGCCTTGTTCCAGCTGAGCTGGTACTTGCGACCCGCGGCCAGGTCGAGGTTCTCGGTCAGCTCACCGCGGAACCCGGACGTCCACACGCTGTCCCACTTGCCGGGGGAGTAGTACTCGACACGTTCCTGTTGCGCGGCAACGGGTTCGGTGTAGCCGTACCCGACCAGCCGGCCGAAGAACTCGCGCCCGGCGACGTACCGGACCTCGCCGGGGGCGTTGTCGTGGTAGGCGGTGCGCACTTCGGCGAGATCGCCGGTCTTCGGCCGCTGCACCCGCGGAGCCGTCACCTGCCCCTCGACGCCGTCGCCCAGTTCGTAGCGGAAGCGCGGCGACGGCCGGCTGACCACCGTCGCCGAGGCGTGGCCCGTCTTCGCCAGCTCCGAGAACCGCTGCGCGGTGACGCTCAACCCGCCCCAGATCACCGGCAAGTGCAGCGTAGGTAGCCCGCCGCCGAGGACCGTGGTCCCGGCGGCGCCGCCGTCGAGCGCGACCACGCCGAGTTTCGCGCCGGCGTTCTCGACGTTCACCAGCCGCTGGTACGCCTCGTCGATCCGGATGCCGAGCGGCAGCCGGACGACCACGAGCTTGCCGCGCGCGTCGATCCCGGCCAGGTCCTCGGGCGTGCCCCCACCGCCGGACACGACCGGGAGCGCGCTGGTCCCGGCCGGGGCGGCCGACTCCAGCCAGACGCCCCGCACCGCGAACGGCTGCCCGTCGTCGGCGGTCAGCTCCAGGTCCGGCTCGGTGGCCCGGCGTTCCTGACTGAAGGCGAAGGTCGCCGACGACGTACCCGGGACCGTCGCGGCGAACGCCTCGTGGAACCGCGGGTCGAGGTCGAAACCGTCGGCGAAGACGCACGAGCAGCTGGTGACGCGGCTCAGCCGTTCGACGCTCTGGGTGCCACCGCGCGCCGCCGGGTTGTCCGGCTCCAGCGACACCGGCTTGCCCTCGCGTGCGTCGAAGGTCTGCGTGACGGCGTGATCCAGCGCCAGTTCGGGGTGCGTGATGAAGCTGTACGACGGCTCCTGGCCCGGCCGCGGTGTCTCGATGACGCTGTTCACGGCGTAACGGCCACGCGGTAGCCGGAACGTGCCCGGCTCGCCCAGGGTGAGGGCACCGGTGTCCAGATCGATGATCGACACCGGCGGGTAGCCCGTCGGCGCCCACGGCCTGCCGTCGCGGTCGACGAGGCCGACGGTCAGGTCGTAGGTCTCGGCTTCCTGCCGAAGCGACAACGCGGTCCGCGTGGTGACGCCGTCGCCGCTCGCGGTCAGGACGCCGGAGCGGGTGCCCGGGTGGCCGTCCTGCGCGGTGAAGGTCAGCTCGACGGGGGTGCTGCCCCCGGCGGGAACGGTGACGCTCGCCGGGAAGCTCACGCCGTCGACGGCCGCCCCGAGCGTCAGCGTGACCGGCGTGGCGCCGGAGTTGTACCAGGTGACGGTCGCTTTCTTGGTCGTCCCGCGGTTGGGCCACGGGAGGTACGCCGACGCGCTCCCGGTGGCGGTGACCGCCGTGGCCGTCGCGCGGGCGACGTCGACGCGGCCGGTGCCGACCGCGGCCGGTCCGGCGTCGACCGGGGTGGCGGTGCTGGTGAGGGCCGCTTTGAGGCGGTCCGCGGTCCAGTCCGGGTGCTGCTGGGCGAGGATCGCGGCCGAGCCCGCGACGTGCGGCGTCGCCATCGACGTCCCGTCCAGCGCCTGGTAGCCGCCGCCGGGCCAGGCCGCGGTGATCGACTCGCCGGGCGCCGCGACGTCCGGTTTCGCGGCGCCGTCGCCGATCCTCGGACCCCGGCTGGAGAACGGGCTGAGGACGTCCTTTTTGGACACACTGGCGACGGCGAGCGCCGCGTCGGCCGCGGCCGGGCTCGACACGGATTCGTCCGCGCCGAAGTTGCCCGCGGCGACGACGAAGAGCGTGCCGTACTGCCGGGTCAGGGTGTTCACGGCTTCGGACACCGGATCGGTCCCGTCGGACGGGCCGGCGCCGAGGCTCATGTTCACGACGCGGGCGTGCGCTTCGGTCACCGCCCACTGCATGCCGGCCAGGACCGTGTCGAGCGTGCCGTCGCCGGAGTCGTCGAGGACCTTGCCGACGGCCAGCGACGCGTCGGGCGCGACGCCCTTGTACTTACCACCGGACGCGGCGCCGGAGCCGGCGATCGTCGAAGCGACGTGCGTGCCGTGCCCGGCACCGTCCTCGACGGTGCCCTTGCCGGTGAAGTCCTTGGACAGCGAAACGCGGCCGCCCAGATCCGGGTGCGTGCCGGCGATGCCGGTGTCGAGCACCGCGACCGGCACGCCGCGGCCGGTCAGGCCCGCCTGCCACGCCGCGGGCGCACCGATCTGCGGCACGCTCTGGTCGAGGCTCGCACGCACCTTCGCGTTCAGCCACACCTTCGCGCCGCCCGCCGCGAGCGTGGCGGGTTCCGCGGCGAGCCGGTTCCAGAACGCCGCGGCGCCGGACTTCGGCTCGTCGAGCGCGGTGTAGCCGAGCGCGGACGCCCGGGCGGCGACGCCGGTCCGCGCGGCGAGCGCCGGGCCCGCCTGGCGGACCAGCAGCGGGACGTTCGGGGTGCGCGCGTCGTCGTAGCCCTGACGCAGCAGGCCGGTGACGTTGAACAGCTGCTCGTCGAGCCGTCCGGCGCGAACCAGCCCGGCGGCGTCGCCGGGCAGGACGTACTGGTCGCCGTGGCGGACGTACTGCCGGATCGGCACCGGCCGGTCGCGGCGGGCGGGCAGCACGCGGACGTCGGTGCCGCCGACCAGCACCTGATCGCCGGTGACCAGCGTGATCCGCGTCGGTGTCACGGGTGGCCGGTCCGCCGGGGCGGCCACCGCGCCGGGTGCGGTCAGCACGCCCGCGGCCAGGGTCACCGCGACGACCGCGGTGATCGGTTTCCTCATGGGATGGTTCCTCACTGTCGGGGTCCTCGGCTCGTGGAACGGCCCCGGCGCGCCCGCGGGTTGCCCGGATTTCGATCTCGGAGCAACCCCGCGGGCCGCGCACCCCGTTCCACCGGGTGTGGGGGCGACGAGGAGGAATCGGTGAAACGGTCCGAAGAAGCGGGGTACCGCGACTACGTGACGGCGCGGATGGAGGTCATGCGCCGCACGGCCTACCTGCTGTGCCGGGACTGGCACCTCGCCGACGACCTGGTGTCGATCACCATCGGCAAGCTGTACCGGCACTGGCCGAGGGCTCGGCACGTCGAGTTCCTCGACGCCTACGTGCGCCGGATCCTGGTGCGGACGTGGCTGGACGAGAAGGCCCGGGCGTGGCGGCGCGAGGAACCGGCGGACGTGTTGCCGGAGCCGACGGTGCTGCCCGCCGACGACGTCGTCGAGCGGCTCGGCCTGCTGGAGCTGCTCGACGCGCTGCCGCCGCGGCGCCGGGCCGCGGTGGTGCTGCGCTACTACTGCGACCTGTCGATCGAGGAGACCGCCGAGGTCCTCGAGTGTTCACCCGGAACCGTGAAGAGCCAGACCGCGCGCGGGCTCGACTCGCTGCGCGCGCTCGTCGCCGCGAGCCAGAGCTGAAGGAGGAGCCATGAGCAAGGACCAGTTCGACGCGGCGATCGGCGTCGTCCCGCCGTCCACGGTGGACGTCGAGGCGGTGCTGGACCGCGAACGCCGCCGGGCGCGGGTGCGCCGCGTGGCGAACCCGTGGACCGCCGCGGGTGCGGGCGTGGCGGCGGTCGCCGTCGGGGCGGCGGTGGCGTTCCTGCCCGCGGATCCCGCGCCGGTGCTCGTGCCGCCGGCGGCGAGCAAGCCGCCGCCGGCGGAGGATCCCTGCGCGGTGCTGCCGTACCCGCCGCAGACCGGCGCGCCGATCCCGGAGACCTCGACGGCCGCGTCGAGCCGGCTCACCACGGTGCTGACCGCCGCCGTCGAGCAGCGGCTGGCGGCCGGCTCGACGCTCGGTCCCCACGAACACGGCGTCTACCCAAAGGGTGTCGCGCACGGGCCGCTGGCCTTCTTCCACGTGTTTTCGGCGCGGGTGCCCCACGAAAGCACGTGCAGCGGCGGCGAGGACTACTTCATGTCGGCGGCCACGACGGCGAAGGGGGAGCTCAAGGGCAACGTCATGGCGATCGTCACCCGGATCGGCGGCGTCGCGACGCCCAGCACCGAGTGCACGCCCCCGCCCGAACGCACGGAGGGGTCGTGCCAGCGGCGGACCGGGCCGCACGGCGAAACGATCGTCGAGTCCACGGTGCTCCAGCCCGGCGGCCCGACGATGTACCAGTCGGACGTCACCAAACCCGACGGCACCGGCATCATCCTCTCGGCGGAGAACGTGGCCGGGGACGCCAAGCGGGGCGGCGAGCCCGACATGCCGTCGCCGCCGCTGAGCCTCACGCAGTTGACGGAGATCGCGCTCGACCCCGGCCTGACGCTCTACCCCTGAGCGGCCAGCAGCACCTTCGCGGCTTCGCGGGCCGTGCTCGCCTCGCCCGGGTCACCGGTGATCGCGGCGAGCACGGTCGCGCCCTCGACCAGCGAAAACAGCTGGTCGGCGAGCCTTTGGTCGGAAATCAGACCACGGAGGTACGCGCGGACTTCGTCCTTGTGCAGCCGGATGGCGGCGGCGATGCCGGGCGCCGGTTCGCCGAACTCGCCGAAGGAGTTGATGAACGCGCAGCCGCGGAAGCCGGGCTCGGCGAACCAGTTCGCGAGCCAGCCGAAGACGGCGAGGGGATCGTCGCCGCGGGCGTGGACGAAATCGCGCAACGACTTCCGCCAGCGCTCGTCCCGGCGTCGCAAGTAGGCCTCGACCAGGTCGTTCTTCGCCGGGAAGCACTGGTAGAGCCGCTTGAGCGAGACGCCGGAGCGCTCCCGCACGGCGTCCATCCCGACCGCTTGCACGCCGTGCGCGTAGAAGAGGTCCTCGGCGGCTTCGAGCAGCCGGTCGGTCGCCTCGGTGGAATTCACGTCACCTGCCCCTGGCGCGGAGAATGATCGTTCTCTAGGGTAGCGGATGCCACGGAGAACGCACGTTCTCCACGTTCCGAAGGAGCCGTCATGACCCCGCGACCGCCGTTCCCGCCCTTCGACGAAGACACCGCCCGGCAGAAGGTCCAGGCCGCCGAAGACGCGTGGAACACCCGCGACCCCGAGAAGGTCTCGCTCGCCTACACCGAGGACTCGGTCTGGCGGAACCGCGACCGCCACGTCGTCGGGCGCGCCGAAATCGTCCGCTTCCTTACCGCGAAGTGGGAGCGCGAGCTGGACTACGCGCTGCGCAAGGAGCTGTGGGGCTTCCGCGGCAACCGCATCGGCGTCCGCTTCCAGTACGAATCCCGCACGGCCGAGGGGCAGTGGTTCCGCAGCTACGGCAACGAGCTGTGGGAGTTCAGCGACGAAGGCCTGATGCGACGGCGCGAGGCGAGCATCAACGACGTCTCGATCGAGGAGGCCGACCGCCGCATCTTCGGCCCGCGCCCGGCGGACGAACACGGCCTCCTGCTGCCGGTCTTCTGAGCCGCACCCGAGTCCGCCCGGCGCGAAACGGGCCCTGTCCGCCCGCCGTGCCGGGCATGGTCGAAAAATGACCACACCGGCGTTCGGCGGCGAAGTGAGCGAGTTCTACCAGCGGTTCCGCCGCGGCTACCCGCCCGAAGCGGCGGACGAGCTGGCCGCGGCGTTCGCGCTGACCCGCGACGACGTCGTCCTCGACCTCGGCTGTGGCACCGGCCGGCTCACCCGGGTCCTGGCGGCCCGGACGGGCGCGGTGCTCGGCATGGACCCGGAGCCGGCGATGCTCGACCAGGCCCGCTGGGCGACGTCGCTGCCGAACGTCAGCTGGCTGCTCGGCGCGGACACCGAGGTCAGCGCGCTGTTGCCGATTTTCGGCAACGGCCGCCTGGCCGCGGTGACGGTCGCGCAGGCGCTGCACTGGATGGACCACGAGCGCCTGTTCGCGGACGTCCGGCCGCTGGTCCGCCCGGGCGGCGGGATCGCGGTGGTGACGAACGGCGAGCCGCTGTGGCTCCAGGACACGGCGTGGTCGGCCGCCCTGCGGGACGTCCTCTCGGCGTACCTGGGGACGCCGTTGCACAGCACGTGCGGCACGGACGCGGCGAGCCAGGAGCGGTACGAGGCCGCGCTCTCGGCCGCCGGATACGCCGTCGACCTGCGCGTTGTCGATTACGCGACAACGCTGACGGTCGAGGAAATCGTCGGTGGCGTTTTTTCGGCCATGAGTCCCGACCAGCTGCCTGCGCCCGACGAGCGGCCGGCTTTCACCGACCGCGTCCGGACGGCGCTGGCCCCGCACGGACCGCTCCGCGAGGCAGTCCGGGTGCGGATCCTCACCGGGATCCGGTGACCGGTCACTCATGGCGAATGCGTAGGCACCCCTACTGTTCCGCTTATTGTTTCCCCGGGGAGCGGCGCGGATGCTCGCTGCGAGGCGCCCGTCGCGCCGTCACCCCGAGGAGTCCCCATGACCAGCAAGGTGAGAGCGGCTGTCGCCGTCCTCTTCGTCGTGTTGTCGTTTTCGTCCGGCGCGGTGGTGATCACGGCCGCGCCCACCGCGGCGCGGCCCGACTGCGTCCGCCCCTGCCGCTTCTGAGCGGTCCGCTACCTACAGTTCCGGGATCCCGGCCGCGACCGGCTCGAACGCGTTGCCGGTCGCGATCTTCGGCCGCGGCAGCTCCACCGGTTCGGCCGGCTTCGCCCGCCGGTAGACGTCGGCGGTCGCCTCGGCGATCCGGCCCCAGTCGAAGTCCGCGGCCAGCCGGGACTGCGCCGCCTTCGCGCGCTTCGCCGCTGCCGGCGCGTCGCTGAGCACCGCCGTCACGGCGTTGGTCAATTCCGTGACATCGCCGGGGCTGAACGCGAGCCCGGTCTCGCCGTGCACCACGACCTCGCCGAGCCCGCCGGCGGTCGACGCCACCAGCGGCGCCTTCGCGGCCGCGGCCTCCAGCGCGACGATCCCGAACGGCTCGTACCGGCTGGGCAGCACGACGGCGTCGGCGGCGGCCAGCGCCGCCCGCAGGTCGCGGTCGGAGAGGTGCCCGACGAAGTCGACCGCGCGCCGCACCCGCAGCTTCCGCGACTGTTCGACCAGCTCGTCGAAGTGCCGTCCTTTTCCGGCGACGACCACGCGCGTCCCGGGGTGCCGCCGCCGGATGCGGGGGAGTGCGGCGAGCAGGTCCTGCACGCCCTTCTCCCATTCGAGTCGTCCGAAGTAGAGCAACAGCGGCGCCCCGGCCGGGCTGTAGACCTCCCGGGCCCGGGCGATCTCCTTCGCCGGCACCTGCCAGCCGCGTTCCTCGATGCCGTTGTGGATCACCGTGACGTCGGCGGCTTCGACCTCGAAGAGGTAGGAGACTTCGCGGCGCATGGCCTGCGAACACGTGATCAGCGCGTCGGCGCGGTTCGCCAGCCACCACTCGACGGAGTGCACCTGCTGGTTCAGCGGGTGCGACAGCCAGCCGGAGTGCCGGCCGGCCTCGGTCGCGTGGATGGTGCCGACCAGCGGCACCCGCGCGGCCTCGGCGATGGCGATCGCCGGGTGCGCGACCAGCCAGTCGTGCGCGTGGACGACATCGGGCTGCCAGGTCCGCAGCAGGTCCTGGGCGGCGCGGATCATGGCGTGCCCCATGGCCAGCGTCCAGGCGACGAGGTCCCGCTCGAACGTCACGTGCATCGGGTCTTCGGCCACCCGGACGATCCGCACGCCCTCGACGACGCGGTCGGTGCGCGGGTGCGTCCCGGCGTCGGTCCCGGCGGCGTGCCGGCAGAGCACCACGACCTCGTGACCCTGGCGCGCCAGGTGGGTGGCGAGCGCGTGCACGTGCCGGGCCAGGCCTCCGATGGCCACTGGCGGGTACTCCCACGACAGCATCAGCACACGCATGCGCAGAGGTTACTCGCGAGTCAGAACGCCCCGACGCGCCCGTGCTGGCGAAGTGTTCACATGTGATCCCGATCACTGGCGGCCGCGCCGAACTCTGCCACCATCGGCCGGGATGACTTCTCCCGAGGACACCGGCTGGCGCCGGCTCGACCCGCCCCTGCCGACCCCGTGGAGCGGCGACGTCGCTGCGGACAACGCGCTGCCCGAGTACCCGCGGCCCCAGCTGACCCGGCCCCGCTGGCAGAACCTCAACGGCGTCTGGGAGTACGCGGGCTGGCCGTCGTCGCCGGACGAACCACGGCCGTCCGGGTACGCCGAGCGGATCCTGGTGCCGTTCCCGCCGGAGTCGGCGTTGTCGGGAATCGGCCGACGCGACGAAGTCCTCTGGTACCGGCGGCTCTTCGAGGTCCCGCCCGGCTGGACCGGCTCCCGGGTCCTCCTGCACTTCGGCGCGGTCGACCAGACGGCGAAGGTGTGGGTCAACAACCAGCTCGTCGCGACGCACGAAGGCGGCTACACGGCGTTCAGCGCGGACATCACCGACGTCCTGCGCGCCTCGGGTCCGCAGGAGCTGACCGTGCGCGCCGAGGACCGCACCGACATCGAGCCCTTCCCGGTCGGCAAGCAGCGCAACACCCCCGGCGGCATCTGCTACACCGCGTCGTCCGGAATCTGGCAAACGGTCTGGCTGGAGCTGGTGCCCAACCACCGCGTCGACCGGCTGGACCTGACCCCGGACCTGACCGGCGTGACGGTGTTCCCGCAGGTCACCGGCGGTGCCGAGGTCGTTGTCGCAATTTCGGCAAACGGCACGGAGGTAGCGCGGGCGTCGGGAGCGGCCGGGACGTCGGTGCGCGTTGACGTCCCGTCGCCACGCCTCTGGACCCCCGACGACCCGCACCTCTACGAGCTGCGCGTCGAGCTCCGGGACCGGCACGGCGCTCTCCTCGACGAAGTCGGCAGCTACACGGGCCTGCGGACGATCGGCTTGGTCCCGGACGAGCAGGGCCGCCCGCGGATCGCTCTCAACGGCCATGTCACTTTTTTGCACGGACCGCTCGACCAGGGCTATTGGCCGGACGGCATCTCCACCGCGCCCACCGACGAAGCCCTGCGCTTCGACCTAGAGAAGACGAAGGAACTGGGCTTCAACTTCGTCCGCAAGCACGTCAAGGTGGAGCCGGCCCGCTGGTACTTCTGGGCCGACACGCTGGGCTTGGTCGTCTGGCAGGACATGCCGTCGCTGACGGTGTCGTTCGACGGCCCGCCCGGGATCGCGCCGGACCCGGTGCCGCTGGCCCGTGAACGGTTCGAAGCAGAACTGATCAAAATGATCACACAGCTGCGGGCGGTCCCCTCGATCGTCGGCTGGGTGCCGTTCAACGAGGGCTGGGGCGAGTTCGACACGGCCCGTGTCGCGAAACTGGTCAAAGCCCTGGACCCGACGCGTCTGGTGATCGCGAACAGCGGCGTCAACTGCTGCTTCTCCCGCCCGGACACCGGCGCGGGCGATGTCTACGACGACCACACCTACGTCGGCCCCGGTGACCCCGCGGTCCACGACGCCCGAGCGATCGTCGACGGCGAGTACGGCGGTCTCGGCCTGGTCCTCGACGACCACCGCTGGCCGGGCCCGCCGAACGCGTACGAAATGACGCCGACGCGGGAGCGGCTCACCGAACGCTACGCGGAAGTGAGCGCGGCCCTCGAGCGCGTGGTGGCGGAGCGCGGGTTGTCCGGTGCGGTCTACACCCAGACGACCGATGTCGAAAACGAGGTCAACGGCCTGCTGACGTACGACCGCCGGGTGGTCAAAGTGGACCCGGCCGTGGTCGCGAAGTGCGCCAAGGCGGTGATCGAGGCGGGCTCGCGCTGACCGGCTTTTCGCTGGTCAGCGCCGTGGTCAATTTTCGGCAACCGCGCTGAGCAGGCTGTTTCGCCCGTGGTCGAGCGCCGACAACAACGCGCCGCGCAGCGCCGCCGAGTCCGTCACTTCGCCGGCTTCGACCCGGACCGGGCCAGGGGTCATGGCGCGGACCGTTCGCCGGATTTCGGCGACGAGGGCCGCCCGGCTCCCGGCCGGCCCGCCCAACAGCACGAGGTCCGGATCGACGATGGTGCAGATCGCGGCCACAGCCCGGCCGAGCGTCGCGCCGAGCAGCCGCAGCCGTTCCGCGGCGACGGCGTCCTCGGCGGCTTTATCGAGCGTGGTCAAAATTGCGCCAACGTCCAGCGAGGGCGCATCCGGCCGGCCGAACCCCAGGTCGGCGAGTGCGGCGGCCAGCGTCGACCCCGAGTTGTCCAGGTAGCCGATCTCGCCCGCCAGTCCGTGCGCGCCCCGCACGAGCTGGTCGCCGACGTAGAGGCTCACGCCGAGCCCCGCGCCGACGTAGACGTACGCGAAGCTCTTCGCCTCCCGCGCGGCGCCCTCCCGGCGTTCGGCGAGCGCCGAGAAGTTGACGTCGTTGTCGAGCAGCACACCGGGCCCGACCTCCCCGGCCCGGAGCTTGCCCTCGGGGAACGGCGACCCCGGCAGCGCGACGACCTCGTGCGTGACCGGGTCCACCGGGTTGGCCACCGAGACCGCGGTCGCCCGCACCGGCCCCGTCCCCGTGGCGCTCGCGGTGGCGACGGCGGCCCGGACCGCGGCGGTGATCGGCCGGCCGTCCGGCGCGTGCCGTTCGGTGGCCAGGACGGTGCCGGTCAGATCCGTCGTCACCGTGCGGATGCCCTGCTGGTTCACCTCCGCGGCGACGACGCGCCCGGCGTCGGCGGCCAGCTCGTAGAAAGTCGCGATCCGGCCGCGGCGGCCGGTCTGGTCGGTGCCGGTCGCCCGCAGCGCGCCCGCCGTCTCCAGCCGCCGGACGGACTCCGAGATCGTCGGTTTCGAGATCCCGGTCGCCGCGGCGAGCTCGGCGCGCGTGGTCCGGCCGTGGACGAAGACCTGGTCGAGCACCGCGCGGTCGGTCATGGCCCGCAGCATCGCCAGACGCGGGAGCGGCCGGTCGGGGTCGGACATCGCACCTCTTGTGGCGGGGAAGGAACTGGGGTTACCGTAGCCGGGACATTCTAGTAAGGAGTCCTAACCAAAAACGGAGGACGTCGATGACCACCACCGAGCTGCCCGCGAACCTGGCCGAGGCCGTCACGCGGACCAAGCAGGAGCTGCGCGCCCGGGTCGGCGACGTCGCCGGCGCGTTCGCCGGGGTCCGCGACTGGATGCGGCGGGAGGTCGACGCCGTCGCCGCCGACCCGGCCGCCTTTCCCGTGGTTCGTTTTCGCGACATCGCCGAGGGGACCGTGCCGCAGCGGACGCTCGACGCGGTCCGCCGCCGCGGCTGCGCCGTCGTCAAGGACACCTTCCCGCGCGAAACGGCCGAAACCTGGGACGCCGAGCTCGCCGCCTACCTTGCCGACAACGACTTCGCCGGCACCTACCAGGGCCCGGCCGACGACGTCTTCGCCGGGCTCGCCTCCGGTCAGCCGCAGATCTACCCCGTGTACTGGTCGAAGCCGCAGATCCAGGCCCGCCAGCACGAGCACATGGTCGCCGTCCGGCGCTTCCTCAACTCCTTCTGGCGGCACGAGTCGCAGGGTCGCGTCTGGTTCGACCCCGACCGCGACACGGCCTACCCCGACCGCATCCGCCGCCGCGCGCCCGGCTCGGCGTCGCTCGGCCTGTCCGCCCACACCGACTCCGGTTCGGTCGAACGCTGGCTGCTGCCCGCCTACCAGCGGGTCTTCCGGCACGTCTTCGACGGCGACTGGCGCGCCTACGACCCCTGGGACGGCGCTCACCGCACCGAAGTCGACGAGTACCCGTCGACGGTGATGTGCTCGGCCTTCCGCACCTTTCAAGGCTGGACGGCGTTGTCGGAAATGCGACAAGGCGACGGCGTGCTGCACGTGGTGCCGATCCCGTCGGCGATCGCCTACGTCCTGCTCCGCGCGCTCCAGGACGACATCCCCGACGACGACCTCTGCGGCGCGGCCAACGGCCAGGCGCTGCCGGTCGACGACAAGTACCACAACGACCTGCTGCCGGCCTTGACGTCGATTCCCGACGTCGAACCGGGCGACACGGTGTGGTGGCACGGCGACGTCGTCCATGCCGTCGCCGACGGCACCAATCCGGACCGCTGGGGAAACGTCATGTACATCCCGGCGAGCCCGCATTGCGCGAAGAACGCCGCGTACGCCGAAAAATGCGGCCGCGCTTTCCTGACCGGCGCGAGCCCGGGCGATTTCGCGCCCGAAGACTACGAAGTGAACTGGACCGGCCGGGCCACGGTCGACGACCTCGACGCCATCGGCCGCGATCAGCTCGGGTTGTGAACGGGGGCCGCGCCGGGGCGGAGGCCATCGCCCCGGCGCGGCGGGCCGGCTACAGGTGCAACCAGAGCCCCAGTACGTGGATGTGCCCGTGGTGATGGTGGTGCCCGACGCACAGCAGCAGGCAGTGGCGGGCCTGGACGTCCGCGGCGGTCCGCGGCGCGGCCGACGCGGTCCCCACCGCGGGGCCGGCCAGCAGCAGCCCGAGTGCCACGGGGAACGCGGCCAGCGCGGCGCGGCGTCTGGAGGTGATCATGGGGTGGTCCCTTCTCCCGCACGTCGACGCCGGAATGGCGTCGTGAGAAGTATTCGGTGCGGCGAAGGGAAACGGCAGGCTGATCACCCGGGATCCGCCCGTCCGGCTCACGAAAACCATTTTCGACTACGTTTGCGTGATACCCGGACGGCCGCTGTTTCCCGCCGATCCGGTGAATTCCGGCGACGGCGGGGGACCGGTGTCCCCCGCCGCGGTGTCAGGCCGGGAGCGCCGCTTCGATGGCCTTGACGACGGCCTCGTCCTCGGGCTCGGTGCGCGGCCGGAAGCGGGCCAGGATCTCGCCGTCCGCGCCGACCAGGAACTTCTCGAAGTTCCACTGGACGTCGCCCGCGGCACCCTCCGCGTCGGCGGCCTTGGTCAGTTCCGCGTAGAGCGGGTGCTGTCCCTCGCCGTTCACGTCGATCTTCTCGAACAGCGGGAACGTGACCCCGTAGGTCGTCGAGCAGAACGTCTGGATCTCGTCCGCGCTGCCCGGTTCCTGCCCGGCGAACTGGTTGCACGGAAAACCGACCACGGAGAAGCCCTGGCCGCCGAAGCGTTCCTGCAGCCGCTCGAGCCCGGAGTACTGCGGGGTCAGGCCGCACTTCGACGCGACGTTGACCACGAGCAGCGCCTTGCCGGCGAGGGAGCCCAGCGAGCTGTCCTGCCCGTCGAGGGTCTTGACCGGAATTTCGTGGATTCCCATGGGGCCCTTTCAGTCGTGCTTCAGCGCCCGGGCGTCGAGGTGCCCGAACGGTCCGTCGTCGGCGCGGTAAGCGGCGGCGAGTTCTGCGGCCCGCGCGCGGTCGCCGCGGCGCAGCAGCCCGGCCAGCGCGTCGAAGCGCTCGGTGTGCACCGCCGCGCGGCGCCGGGCGTAGTCCGCGGCGGAGTCCTTGGTGACCATGAACGCCCAGTCGCTTTCCAGCGCCAGCATCGCCTCGGCCACCGCCTGGTCGGCGACGGTGTCCCGGGCTGTCGTCCCCAAATCGGCAACGAGGTCGAGCAGCCGCCGCTGGAGCGCCGCGTTGGCCTCGACCATGTCCTTGACCTGCTCGCCGTCCCAGACCCGCCAGTCCTTGCCCGATCCCCACGACGACGCGGGCAGGTCGATCGGCTCGCCGACGTGACCGGCCTCGATCGCGCCCTTCAGCGTCGTCACGCGGACACCGGCCTCGGGGAGCGCCCGCAGCACGCCTTCCAGCCAGGCCGGACCTTCGTGCCACCAGTGCCCGAACAGCTCGGTGTCGTACGCGGCGACCACGAGCGCCTCTCGCCCGTGCTGCGCCTTCAGCGAACGCAGCCGCGTCACGACCGTTTCGACGAAGTCCTTGACGTGCTGCTGCAGCACGTCCGCGGCGAGCGCGGGGTCGTAGGGCGCCTTGTCCTGCGGCTCGACCGTCTTGCCGGTGACCCGCGCCGCCTTCAGCCCGACCTCGTGCTGCCAGGTGTGGAAGTCGCGGTACGCGGCGTGCCCGGGGTACCCGGCCTTCGGCGACCAGACGCGGTAGGTGACTTCGAGGTCCCGCCCGAAACTGACCACGTCGCTCGCGCCGACCGGCCGCGCGGCCCAGGTCTCGCCGCGCAGCGACGGGCCGTCGACCATGAACCGCCGCACGCCGGCAGCGGCGTAGTCGGTTTCCATCCCCGGCGCGTAGCCGCACTCCGGCGCCCAGATCCCCTCGGGTCGCGACCCGAGCCGCAGCGCCGTGTCGTCGAGCCCCGCGTTCAGCGCGAACTCGCGGACCCGCGGGTCCAGCAACGGCTGGAACGGGTGGGCCAGCGGACCCCCGAGCAGCTCGATCGTCGAATTTTCGACCAGGGAACGCAGGACCGGGGAGAAGCCGTGCCGCCAGCGGGTCCCCAGCTCTTCGGCGGCGCGGACCGCGGTCCGGTGCTCGGCCGCCGCGAGCTCGCGCAGCAGCGGGTCGCCGCGCCACAACGTCGCCGCGTGCTGGGCGCGCAGCTGCCAGTGGCCGAGCCAGTCGTGGAACGCGCGGATGCTGTACGGGTCGTCGAGCTGCGCGGCCAGCACCGGCGTCACGCCCAGCGTCAGCACGTCCCGGCGCCCTTCGGCGGCGAACCGTTCGAGCAGGTCGACCATCGGCAGGTACGAATGCGCCCACGCCTGGTACAGCCATTCCTCGCCGACCGGCCAGGTCCCGTGGTGCGGCAGCCATGGCAGGTGGCTGTGCACGACGAGGCAGAACGTCCCTTCGCTCATCGGCGCACCGCCACGGCGATCAGGTCGAGGCTCGCGTCGATGTCGTCCCCGTGGATGTCGAACCCGGACGCTTCGATCGCCGCGACATCGGCGAGCAGCGCCGCCGGCCAGACGGCCTGGCCCGGCAGCTCGCCCATGACCACGTCGAGCTGGGCGTCGATGATCGAACCGCCGTACCGCTCGTCGAGCGCGCGCACGGCCTCGCCGTGGTGCAGCCCGTGCAGCGTCTCGACCTCGAAGCCGGCGTCGTCGAGCAGCCCGGCCAGTTCGGACGGCGCCAGTTCACGGGTGTGGAACGGGTTCAGCGGCGTGTCGCTGTCCGGCGTGAACGTCAGCCGGTTCGGGGTCGTGACCAGCAGTTTGCCGTTTTTCGGCAAGACCCGCCGGCACTCGGCGAGGAACCCGGCCTGGTCCCACAGGTGCTCGATGACCTGGAAGTTGGCCACGACGTCGACCGCGCCGTCCCGCACCGGCAGGAACGCCAGGTTCGCCCGCGCGACGCCGAGCTCCGGGTAGCGGCGGGCGACGTGCTCGGTGGTCGGCACGTCGTAGTCGAGCGCGAGCACCCGGCGGGCCTTCGTCGCGAGCAGGCTCGCGCCGTAACCCTCGCCGCAGCCGGCTTCGAGCACCGTCGCGTCCGCGCAGTGGGGGAGCAGGGCGGCGTACGCGGCTTCGTGGCGCTTGAACCAGTAGTTCTCCTCGGCGATGCCGGGGACGGTTCGTTCACCCGTCAGGTGCAGCGCCTCGGCCCGGGTGGCTGGGGTGGTCACCTGCGCGACCATAGCGGGTGTCACGTCCGGCCCGGCCGTGTCGTTCCGTGGTCATGCAACGGACCATCACCCGCGTTCTGCTCGTCTTCTTCGGCCTGGTCGAGGCCGTGGTCGGAATTTGGCCACTGGTCTCGCCCATGGGCTTTTACCAGGACTTTCCCGGGTTTCGCACCGGCTGGGTCGCCATGGACGGCGCCTTCAACGAGCACCTCCTGCGCGACTTCGGCGGCCTCAACCTGGCCCTCGCCGCGCTGCTGATCGGCGCCGCCGTGATCGGCACCACAGCCGTGGCGCGGCTGGCCGGCGTGGCGGGGCTGCTCTTCGGCCTGCCGCACTTCCTCTACCACCTCGGCCACGTATCGCACTTCGAGCGGATCGACCAGGTGCTGATCATCGCGATGACCGGGCTCGGCGTCGTGGTCCCGCTCGTGGTCCTGCTGGTCCCGGGCCGGCGGGTCAGCCCACCGGCGACACCGTGATGCCGAGCGCGCCCGGGCCGAGGTGCGCGCCGATGACCGTGCTCGCCTCGACTACCATGCTCTCGGCCATCGCGGGCACCCGGCGTTCGATCTGCCTGCCGATCTCGAGTTCGTGGTCGCTGGCGCCGAACCGGGTCACGGCGATGTCGGCGCGGAACCCGCCGGACTTCTTCACCGCGAGGTCGACCATCTTGGCCAGGGCCCGCCGCGTGCCGGGGACCCTGGCCAGCGGCGCGACCTCGCCGTCCTTGACGGTGAGCAGCGGCTTGATCGAGAACGCGGTGCCGATCATCGCCTGCGCGGCGCCGATCCGCCCGCCCCGGCGGAGGTACTCCAGCGTGTCGACGTAGATGAACTCGGTGCTGGTGAAGCACCGGCGTTCGGCGGCTTCGATGACGCGCGCGGCGTCGGCGCCGGCCGCGGCCGCCCGAGCTGCCGACACCACCGCGAAGCCCAGGCTCATGCCGGTGGTGCGGCTGTCGAGGACGTGCACCGGGATGCGGACCTGCTGGGCGGCGTCCCGCGCCGCGCGGACGGTGTCGGACATGCGGCCGGAGATGTGGATGCTGACGATGGCGGTCGCGCCGGCGGCGGCCGCTTCCTGGTAGGTCCAGAAGAACGCCCCCGGATCCGGGGGCGAAGTGGTGAGGACTTGCCCCGCTCTCAGCGCGTCGATCACCTCGCCGCGGTCGAAGCGGTTTTCGTCGTCGAAGTGACCACCCAGGTTCAGCTGGATCTGGACGACCCCGATCGCCCAGCGGGCGGCGACGATGTCGGGCAGGCAGGAGCTCGAGTCGGTGATGACGGCGATGCGCGCGGGCATGGGTGGGGAGGTTAATGCCTGACATCCACTGCGAGTAGGCCGTGGTTGGTCCGATCGGACGAACGGCTGTTCAAGTGGGGTAACCGGTCGACTACTGGGACGATAGTCCCACTAGATTGCGCATCCAGGTGAATGGCGTCACCTCGGCGGGTACTCAGCCCCGAATGGCCCTAATCTACCGGCCAGTAGAGCACTGTCCCGTGGTCGACCGCGGGCCACGAACCGGGAGGTCGAAGCAGACCCATGACCAACATCGTCGTCCTGGTCAAGCAGGTACCGGACACCTACTCGGAGCGGAAGCTCAACGGGTCCGACCACACCCTTGACCGCGAATCCGCCGACGCCGTGCTCGACGAGATCAACGAGAAGGCCGTCGAAGAGGCGCTGAAGATCAAGGAAGCCGGCGAGGGCGAGGTCACCGTGATCTCGGTGGGCCCGGACCGCGCGACCGACGCCATCCGCAAGGCGCTGTCCATGGGCGCCGACAAGGCCATCCACGTCTCGGACGAGGCGCTGCACGGCTCCGACGCGATCGCCACCGCCAAGGTGCTCGCCGCCGCGATCGGCAAGGTCGAAGGCTTCGACCTGGTCATCGCCGGCAACGAGTCCTCCGACGGCCGCGGCGGCGCCGTCCCGGCGATCCTCGCCGAGCTGCTCGGCCTGCCGCAGGTCACCTACGTGCGCGAGCTGACCGTCGACGGTTCGACGATCAAGGCGACCCGCGAGACCGAGGACGGCCTCACGCACCTCGAGGCGAACCTGCCCGCGATCGTGAGCGTCGGCGAGAAGATCAACGAGCCGCGCTACCCGTCGTTCAAGGGCATCATGGCCGCGAAGAAGAAGCCGGTCGAGACGTTCACCATCGCCGACCTGGGTGTCGACGCGGGCGACGTCGGTCTCGGCAACGCGTGGTCCACCGTGACCGAGTCCGCTCCGAAGCCGCCGCGCACCGCGGGTGAGAAGGCCGAGGACGAGGGTGACGGCGGCACCAAGGTCGCCGAGTACCTGGTCGGCCAGAAGCTCATCTGACAACGGCTCTTCGAGGAGGAACAAGAACATGGCTGAAGTACTCGTCCTCGTCGACCACGTCGACGGTGAGGTCAAGAAGGTCACGCTCGAGCTGCTGACCGCCGCCCGCGCGCTCGGTGAGCCGTCGGCCGTCGTCGTCGGCCCGACCGGCACCGCCGCCAAGGCGAAGGAGGCGCTGGCTTCGCACGGCGCCGCCAAGGTGTACGTCGCGGAAGGCGACGACGCCGCGAACTACTTGGTCACGCCGAAGGTGGACGTGCTCGCCGCGCTCGCGCAGCAGGCGTCCCCGGCCGCCGTGCTCGTCACCGCCAGCGGTGAGGGCAAGGAGGTCGCCGCCCGCCTGGCCGTGCGCCTGGGCTCCGGCCTGATCTACGACGCCGTGGGCGTCAACGGCGACGGCGTCATCGACCAGTCCATCTTCGGTGGCGCGTTCTCGGTGAAGTCCAAGTCCGCGAAGGGCGCGCCGGTCGTGTCCATCCGCCCGGGTGCGGTCGAGGCCGAGCCGGCCGAGGGCGCGGCGGCCGAGGAGTCCGTCGAGATCCCCGCGGTCGACGCGGCGAAGGCCACCAAGATCACCGGCGTCGAGCCGGTGACCGGCGGTGACCGTCCGGAGCTCACCGAGGCATCGATCGTGGTCTCCGGTGGCCGCGGTGTCGGTTCGGCGGAGAAGTTCGACGTCGTCGAGAAGCTGGCCGACTCGCTCGGCGCGGCCGTCGGCGCCTCGCGCGCCGCGGTCGACTCCGGCTACTACCCGGCGCAGTTCCAGGTGGGCCAGACCGGCAAGACCGTGTCGCCGCAGCTGTACATCGCGCTCGGCATCTCCGGCGCGATCCAGCACCGCGCCGGCATGCAGACGTCGAAGACGATCATCGCCGTCAACAAGGACCCGGAGGCGCCGATCTTCGAGATCGCCGACTTCGGCATCGTCGGCGACCTGTTCAACGTCGCGCCGCAGCTGACCGAAGCGGTCGAGAAGCGCAAGGGCTGATCCAGCTCTTCGGAAGGGCCTCCCGGGACGTCCCGGGAGGCCCTTCCCGCGTTTTCGGGACCTGAGAGAAGCCTGAGAACCCGCCATTAACTGAACGTGCACTAATCGGTCATCGGATGGCACTCTCCGCGGCTTCCTACGCGCGGGTACACCTTGACCATGACGACGTCACAGCTTCTCGTCAGCACTGATCAGGCGGGTGTCGAGCTCCCCGCGGACGCTCCCCGGTACTCCCTCCTCGTCGCCCACGCGAACGACGAAGTGGTCGCCGCGCAACGGCTGCGGCACCGCGTTTTCGCCGAGGAAATGGGGGCGCGCCTGCACTCGCTCCGGCCCGGTCTCGACGTGGACGAGTTCGACGAGTTCTGCGACCACCTCGTGGTCCGCGACGACAACACGGGCGAGATCGTCGGCTGCTACCGGATGCTGCCGCCCGAACGCGCCGCGCAGGCCGGGAAGCTCTACGCCGACAGCGAGTTCGACCTGGGCGCGCTCGACGGGATCCGGCCGCACCTGGTCGAAACCGGCCGCTCCTGCGTGCACCCGGACCACCGCAGCGGCGCCGTCGTCAGCCTGGTCTGGGCCGGCATCGCCCGCTACATGCTGCTTTCCGGCCACCGGTACCTCGCCGGCTGCGCGTCCGTCCCGCTGGTCGACGGTGGTTCCTTCGCCGCCGGCGTGTGGGACCTCCTGCAGGCCAAGCACTATTCGGACGAGGCCACCCGCGTCTCGCCGCTGACCCCGTGGGGCGCGTCGGAGATCGAACGCCCGGCGCGCGCGACGCTGCCGCCGCTGATCAAGGGTTACGTCCGGCTCGGTGCCAAGGTCTGCGGGCCGCCCGCCCTCGACGCCGACTTCGGTGTCGCGGACTTCTTCGTCCTGCTGGACCTGCACAACGTCGACGAGCGGTACCTGAAGTTCTTCCTCGGGACCCAGGGATGAGCCACGCGTGGATGCCGACGTCCCCCTGCGGTGACGGCTGCCTGACCGACGGCGACGCGATCGTCGGCCTCCCGCGCCGCATCGTGCGTTTCGCGGCGGCGATCACCGCCGTGCTCGCGGCGCTGCTGTCGGCGCCGCTGCTGCTGGTGCCGTGGGGCCGCGAACGCCGCATCCGGCTGATCTTCCGCGCCGTGCTGCGGGCGTTCGGCGTCCGCCTGGACGTCCACGGCGGCGCCGACTTTCTGACCACGCCCGCCGGCCGCGGCGCGCTGGTGGTCAACAACCACATCTCGTGGCTGGACATCGTCGCGATCAACGCGCTGCGCCCGATGCGCGCGCTGGCCAAGAAGGAGATCGCGGGCTGGCCGGTGCTGGGCGGCCTGGTCCGCCGCGGCGGCAGCATCTTCCTCGACCGCGAGCGGCTGACGACGTTGCCCGCCACGATGGCCTCGCTCGCCGACGCACTCCGGACGGGTTCGCTGGTCAGCGTGACCCCGGAAGGCACGACGTGGTGCGGCCTGGCCTCGGGCCGCTTCACGACGGCGACGTTCCAGGCGGCCATCGACGGCGGTGTCCCGGTGCGCCCGATCGCGCTGCGGTACCGCCTCGCCGACGGCCGCGAGACCAGCCGCCCGGCGTTCATCGGCCCCGAGTCGCTGATCGCGTCGCTGCGCCGGGTCGCCGCCCTGCGCGGCCTCGTCCTCGAAGTCCACATCTGCCCGGAGATCGCCCCCGGCCGCGCGGAAAACCGCCGCGAGCTGGCGGCCCTCGCCGAGGCGGCGGTCCATTCCGCGCTGGGCACGGTCCAGATCCCGGCCCAGCAGCGCCGCCGCACCCCGCGCCGCCAGCCGGCGCCCCTCGCTTCGCCTCCCGCGAAGTGATCCGGGCCCTGTCGCCGCGATCCGGCGACAGGCCCGGTTCAGCCGCGCTCAGCCGACGGTGATCGTGAGCTTCCCGCCGGGGTGCCCACCCTCGCTTTCGGTCTGCGCGGCGGCCGCGTCGGCGAGCGGGTAGCTCGTGCCGTGCGCGAGACCGACCCCGCGGTCGGTCACCCAGCCGGCGATCCCGGTCAGGACCTCGCGGGTCTGCTCACCCCCGCTGGAGAACGTGATCCCCAGCTCGAAGGCGGCCGCGTCGGCGATCGTGATGACCCGCTCCTTCGTGCCCCGCAGCTCGACGGACCCGGGCAGCACCCCGTGCCCGGCGGCGTCGAACACGGCGTCCACCGACCCGGACGCGGCCTCGCGGACGCGCTCCTCCCAGCCGTCGCCGTAGAGCACGGGGATGACGCCGAGCGACTTCAGGTCGTCGAGGCTCCGGCTCCCACCGGTCCCGATGACGGTCACACCCTGCGCGACAGCGACCTGAGCGGCGAACCGCCCGACCGTGCCGCTGGCGCCGTGGAGCAGCAGCGTCTCGCCCTCGCGGACGCCCAGCAGCCCCAGGACGCGCAGCGCGGTCTCCCCGGCGACCGGCAACGCCGCGGCGTCCGCCCACGAAAGGCTCGCCGGCTTCGGCGCGAGCGTCTTGGCCAGCGCGTACTCGGCGTAGGCGCCGGTCTCGGACCAGCCGAACACCTCGTCGCCGACGGCGAAGTCCGCCCCCGCGCCGACGGCGTCGACGACCCCGGCGACCTCGAGGCCAGGCGTGTGCGGGAAGGAGACCTGGAAGTTCTGCTGCATGAAGCCGCTGCGGATCTTCCAGTCGATCGGGTTGACACCGGCGGCCCGCACGGCCAGCCGCACCTGCCCCGGGCCGGGCTCCGGCACCGGCACCTCGGACAGCTGCAGGACGTCCGGTCCGCCGTAAGCGGAGAAGGTGATCGCTCGCATGGTGTTCGGCACTCCTCGGTTCGTGAGTCTTCGAATGTCCTCTGCACGCAGTCAACTCGCCCCGCCGGTCCCGCCGAACCACTCGGACGAGCAGTGTTCACTAGCCGGACGAGCAGGCCACCCGGCGGCGGACACGCCTACCTTGGACCGCATGGACGCTTCCTGGTCGGATCCGCGGCACGTGCTCGACGTCGTCGACCGCCTGCTGTCGGCCCCTCGGCCCCAGTTCCTCAGCCGGTTCTCCACGGAGCTGGCCAGGCTGGTCCCGCACCGCGCCGCCGCGATGCAGACGGGCGACTGCCCCCGCAGCCCGCTCAAAGTCATCGGCGACGAGACGATCACCGCGACCGTGACGAGCGTCGAGCTGCAGCGCCTGGTCGACCGCAGCGAGCCGGGCAAGGCCCTGGTCATCGACGGCGACCTCGGCGGCACCGAACGCCGCATCGTCCTGCTCGCGTCGACCCCGGCCATCGGCAAGGGCGCCGTGCTCGCCGTGGTGCCGGAGCCCGGGGAACTGCACGCCGCCGACCTGGAGCTGGCCGCGCAGCTGTGGCACATCGTCAGCACGGACGCGGCCCAGCGCGCGACGGACCCGGGCCCGGACGTCCTGGCCAGCAGCCTCGCCGCGGCCTCCGCACGAGCCCAGGCGATCACCGACCTCGGCCAGACCCACGCGGCGACGTTGACCACGCTCCTGGCGGTGCTCCGCTCCGGACGTCTCTCCGACACTGTCGCCCGCCGCACGGCGGTCGACCTCGCGGCCGACGCGCTGCTCTCGCTCAAAGGCGTGGTCGACCGCGACCAGGTCCTGTCGGTGGAACAGGCGGACGCCGCCTTCGCGGTACTGAAGACGCAGCTGGCCGACCTGGTACGCCACACGGAGGTCGCCGTCGACCTCGCCGACCCGATCGGCGACGCGTCCCTCCCGCAGGACATCGCCCACACGGCCCGCACCCTGACCCGCGGCCTGGTGCTCGCCGCCTTGGACCGCCCGACGACCACCCGCCTCCGAGCGTCCTGGCGCCTGGACGGAACGACGCTCCGCATCACGGTCCGTGACGACTGCCCGGACGTCGCCGACGCGATCCCGGCCCGCGGCCTCACCGACCGCCTCACGGCCCTGGGCGGCCACTGGGAAGTCGACGCGGTGCCCGGCTGGGGCACGACGATCACGGCGGTCCTCCCGCTCGGCGTGGCCGAACCGCCGGAGCTGCGCCCGCTGGACCGTCTCAACCCGCGCGAGCTCGAGGTCCTGTCAGGAATTTCCCAGGGCTTGCGCAACCGCCAAATCGCCGAACAGCTGCAGCTCAGCGAGCACACGGTCAAGTTCCACGTCCGCAACATCCTCGACAAGCTGAACGTGACCTCCCGCGGCGAGGCCGCCGCCCTGGCCCGCGACCTGCCGCTGGACCAGGTGGTCCACCGCACCGCTTGAGGCGGCTTGACCTCCAGCGGGCTGGAGGTTGCACGCTGCTGATCATGGCCTCGACGATCGACTCCGCGCCCCGCCGCCGAAGCGTGCTGTGGAGCGCGGAACACCGGCTGACCACGATCGCCCTGCTGCTCGTCGTCACGTTGGTCGCTTTCGAGAACATGGGCGTGGCGACGGCGATGCCGACCCTGGTCGCCGACCTCGACGGCCTGGCGCTGTACTCGTGGCCGTTCACGATCTTCCTGATTTCCAGCGTGGTCGCGACGGTGCTTTCGGGCCGCATCGGCGATCGCCGCGGCCCCGCACCGGCGTTGCTCGCAGGTCCAGCGCTGTTCGCGACCGGCCTGATCGTCGCGGGAGCGGCGAACGGCATGCCGGTCTTCCTACTCGGCCGCGCCCTGCAGGGCTTCGGCTCGGGGCTGCTCCTGGTCTCGATCTCGCTCTTGATCGCGCTGACGTTCACCGACCACGAACGCCCGGTCATCTACGCGGTCAACGCGGCCGCCTGGGTCCTGCCGGCGGTCATCGGCCCCTCGGTCGCCGGCCTGGTGACGGTGAGCATCGGCTGGCGCTGGGTCTTCCTCGGCCTGGTCCCGCTCGTGGTCGTCGGAGCGGTCATGCTGCTCGTGGTCGTCCGCCGGCTGCCCACCCACACGCCCGCCCCTGACGGTCGCCGCGCGAGCGTGCCCCAAGCGATCATCGCTGCCTTCGGCGTCGCGGCACTGACGTGGGCGGCCCAGCATCACTCCCTCCTCGCCCTCGCTTACGGCACGCTGGGCCTCGTTGCCTTGGGCTACGCCCTCCGAACCCTCCTGCCGAGCGGCACACTGACCTCCCGCCCGGGCCTGCCGACAGTCGTCGCCTCGCGCGCCCTGATTGCGGGCGCGTACGCCGGGATGGAGGCGTACCTGCCCCTGACGATGAGCGCGGTCCACGGCTACAGCCCGGCACTCGCCGGCCTGCCCCTGACCATCACGGCTTTGGGCTGGTCCGCGGCCTCGGCAGCCCAAGGCCGCTACCTCAACTGGTCGAGAGAGGCCTCACTGCGCACGGGGTTTTGGCTGGTCGCGGCCGGGCTCGTCTGCTTCGGCCTGGTCTCGCAACCCTGGTGCCCCGGCTGGCTCGCGTTCGTGGCCTGCGCGGTCGGTGGCGCCGGCATGGGGATCGCGATGCCTGCGATCTCGGTTCTCCTGCTGCGCTATTCACCCGAAGGTGAACGCGGGTTCAACACCTCAGCGATGCAACTCGCGGACTGGGTGGGCTCCGCCCTGCTGATCGGCTTGGGCGGCGTCTTGCTCGGCGTGGTCGGCTCGGTTCTCGACCCATCGCCGGCGATGGCCCTGCTCACGGTCGCATTGGCAGCGCTCGCGCTGATGGGCGTCCGGCTGACTGGTCGGTGGCCGTCGAAGGTGTGACAGCCCACTTCGAGGGCCAGGGTGGGCTTGGTCACGCGCTGAAGCGGACTACCCTGGTGGAGCGATGACCTATCTCGACCACGCGGCGACCACTCCGATGTTGCCCGAAGCCATAGCGGCGATGACCGAGGCGCTGTCCACCGTGGGCAACGCCTCCGCGCTGCATTCTTCGGGCCGCCGAGCCCGGCGGATGGTCGAAGAAGCCCGCGAAACCATCGCTGACGCGCTGGGCGCTCGTCCCTCCGAAGTGATCTTCACCGGCGGCGGCACCGAGAGCGACAATCTCGCGATCAAAGGCATCTACTGGGCTCGTCACGATGAACGAGAGCAACGACGTCGCGTCTTGTGCGGTGCCGCGGAGCACCACGCGGTGCTCGACACCGTCGAATGGCTCGAAACCCACGGTGGCGCCGAGGTCGTCTTGCTCGACGTCGACAGCCAGGGGCGGGTTTCGCCTGACGTCCTTCGCGCTGCCATCGCCGCGGATCCCGAGACCGTGGCGTTGGTCACCGTCATGTGGGCCAACAACGAGGTCGGCACCATCAACCCGATCGCTGACCTGGCCGCGGTGTGTGCCGAGTTCGAGATCCCGTTCCACACCGACGCGGTTCAGGCTGTCGGCGCGGTTCCGGTCGATTTCGCCGCCAGCGGCGCAGCCGCCCTGACCTTGACCGGGCACAAGCTGGGTGGGCCGATCGGAGTGGGAGCACTCTTGCTCGGACGGGATGTGACTTGCGTGCCTCTGCTGCACGGCGGCGGCCAGGAACGCAACGTCCGCTCCGGCACCTTGGACGTTCCGGCGATCGTGGGGTTCGCGGCCGCAGTGCGAACCAGCGTCACCACCCGCGCCGACTACGCCAAGCGCGTCGAGGGGCTACGGGACGAACTCGTTGAGGCGGTCCGCCGCGAAATTCCCGACGTGGTCCTCAACGGGGGAGACGGCGAAAGGCTGCCCAGCCACGCTCATTTCACGTTCCCTGGGTGTGCCGGCGACAGCTTGCTGATGCTGCTCGACGCCAAGGGCATCGAATGTTCGACGGGGTCGGCATGCACTGCAGGCGTCGCCCAACCGAGCCATGTGCTACTCGCCATGGGGGCTGACCCAGCCGCGGCCCGCGGCTCCCTCCGTTTTTCTCTCGGTCACACATCCACTGCCGCGGATGTCGAGGCAGTGGCCGCCGAGATCGGTGGAGTCGTCCTGCGCGCACGGCAGGCCGGCCTCGCCGGAATGCGCAAGCAGACCCAGAAGCAAGAGGTGTAAGGCAATGCGGGTTTTGGCCGCGATGAGCGGAGGAGTGGACTCGGCAGTCGCCGCAGCGCGCGCTGTGGACGCCGGACACGATGTCGTCGGCGTGCACCTGGCGCTGTCGGCCAAACCGGGAACCTTGCGGACCGGCTCGCGCGGGTGCTGCACGATCGAGGACTCGCACGATGCCCGGCGAGCCGCGGATATTCTTGGCATTCCTTTCTACATCTGGGATTTCGCCGAGCGCTTCACCGAAGAGGTCGTCGAGACCTTCGTCGGTGAATACGCCGCCGGGCGTACCCCCAACCCGTGTGTGACCTGCAACGAGAAGATCAAGTTCGAAGCCCTTCTCGAGAAGGCGATGGCGCTCGGGTTCGACGCGGTCGCCACCGGCCACTATGCACGGCTGTCGGTTATCGACGGTGTGCCTGAGCTGCGCCGTAGCGCGGACAGTGGCAAGGATCAGTCCTACGTGCTCGCCTCCCTCACAGCGGAACAGCTCAGCCACGCCATGTTCCCGCTCGGCGACTCCTGGAAGTCCGATGTCCGGGCCGAGGCAGAGCGGCGAGGCCTGTCCGTTGCCAACAAGCCTGACAGCCACGACATCTGCTTCATCCCGGACGGCGACACCAAGAAGTTCCTGGAGAACCGTTTGGGACAGCGTCCCGGCGAGCTCGTCGACGCGGAGACCGGTGCGGTCCTCGGCCGGCACACCGGAGTGCACGGATTCACCGTTGGCCAGCGCAAGGGCCTGGGGATCGACGCTCCGGCGCCGGACGGTCGTCCGCGGTACGTCCTGTCGCTCGAACCGGTGTCCGGCTCCGTCAAGGTCGGTCCCGCAGCCGAGCTCGGCGTCAAGGTCATCGAGGCTGATCGGGCGATCTGGCCCAGCGGCAGGCCGCTGACCGAACCGACCGAGTGCGTGGTCCAGGTCAGGGCTCACGGGGGCATCGTCGACGCGGTCGCCGACGTGGACTCCGACACCATGACGGTGCACCTGCGTGAGCCGCTTCGCGGGGTCGCGCCGGGCCAGGTCGTCGTTCTCTACCGGCCGGATTCCGAACACGGGGACGTCGTCTTGGGCAGTGCCAAGATTTCTGGCACTCGCTGACGGACCATCACTTCCGAGTCTTCCTTCGGCTTCGATTGCCTCGTCGCCGGTCCGGCTGGATCGACGGTGGCGTCGTCGAATGCACCTGCCCCGCCGGCGTCGCGACGTTCACGGTGCCGTCCGAGGTGACTTCGTAGTCCCAGCCGGGTTGCCTCTTCAGCCTACGGTGTCGTGCGCAATAGGTGACAGGCTGATCCGCCGTTCCTTCGGCCCCGCCCCCGGGACGCGTCGCTTCGATCCCGCAGTTCTGTGCCGGACGGGTACACCCCGGCTGCCGGCATTCCTGGTCGCGGACCCGGATGAACTCGTCGTGGTGAAGGGGATAACGGGTCGGAGAAAGTTCGAGCGCCTGACCGGTGCGCGGGTCGGTGAGAACCCGTCGCAATGCCGTGTTGGGTCCGCCGATGATGTTGCGGGCCACCGCGGCGGCGATGGGCCCGCGGCCTGCCAGAGCCGCTGGCGTCTCGCTGAGGCCGAGGTAGGTGTCCAGGTCGATGTGCAGGAAGACCTCGGTGCGCTCGCTCGGGCCACCCGCGCCGCTGAGCAGCAGATCCATGGCCACATCCGCGCGGAGCTGATCCAGGGTGCGCGCCTCTTGCGGAGTCTTCAGTGCTCGAGCGGCCCGATCGATGCGCGCGTACGCAGCGGTCGCCTTCTCGATGGGAGCGTTGTTGACTGAAATGTGGGTCACGCCGGTGTCCTGGTGGTGCAGTACGAATCGCCGCTCGACCAGTTTTTGCTCAGTGCGGAGGGCTGCACCTTCCGGGTCGGCTTGCGCGGCCGCGTAGGTTGCCGCTCGCCGGACCTGGGTGGCGTTCTTTCCCGGGACTCGGTCCTCGAGCGTCGCATCGACGGCGCCAACGTGTTCTTGGGATAGCCACGCCGTCGCGTCGGTGACCTTCATGGCGCGGTAGAGGTCGAGTCTGCCGTCGTCCATGAGGTTCAGCATCCGGGGGAACCGGACGATCAGTGCGCTGGCGGCCGAAACGATGGCTCTGGCGCGATGTTCGGTTATCGACAGCGCAAGTGCTACTTCCGAAGCTGCGCTGGGCTCCTGTCTCCGGCGCACGCTCAGATCTGCGATCGCTCTCAGCTGAACGGCTTGCAGCTTGGAGATTTCCGCATCGGTATCGCGGATGAGGGCGACGACTTGGTCATCTTTCATGCGCTGCAACGAATCCGGGTCACATCGGACCGAGCGCAGCATCATGGGTGGTCTGTCGTCCTTGCTCGTGGAGTCAGTCGCAGGGACGAGCTTGTGTACTGGTTGTGAAGGTGCCATGGGGCCGACCGTACGACGGCTCGCAACAAAAGTCATCGAGATTCGCGAAAAAGGGTGGCGAGAGGGCGCGAACGGTCCTTTCGCGCCCTTCACGGCTTGACGTAGTGCAATTAATTCGGAATGGTTCGCGTGCGCGGACGTCCGTGTCCCGACGTGCAGGAGGTGGACTTGAGTGACTTGGTGTCCGAAGTGGACAAAATTGAGTTCGGTCGCGGTGGGTGGTGCAGCTCAAAGCTTGAGCTTGAATCCCGTGTGGCTCGGTGTGAAGCCGAGCCGTTCATAGAAGCGATGCGCGTCCGTCCTGGACGTGTCGGACGTGAGCTGCACGAGTGCGCATCCGCGCCGCCGCGACTCGGCGATCGCCCAGTGCATGAGGTCGGCGCCGAGTCCGGAGCCACGGTGGTCCGCGTGGATCCGTACGGCCTCGATCTGACCGCGGAGCGCGCCTCGCCGGGCCAGGCCGGGAATGATCGTCAGTTGCAGCGTTCCGACCGGCTCGTCATCGGACGCGACGACAATCAGCAGTTGGTTGGGATCCCTGACGATTTCATCGAAGGCATGCAGATAGGGATCGAGGTCGTCAGGGTCGTCTCGGGTAGCGCCCAGCTGGTCGTCCGCCAGCATGCGCACGATTGCACCGATGTCCTCACGCCGTGCCCTGCGAATCACGTATTCGGTCACGGCGCCAGTATCACAGCGCGCGGGTGAACCCTTGATAGCTGTACTCGAAACCGAAGCGTGCGTAGAACTCCCGCAGATCGCCACGCGTGAGTCCGGAATCCAGGTGGACACGCGCGCAGCCGCGGCGGCGGGCTTCATCGATACCCCAGGTCAGGAGCGCGCTCGTCACGCCGCGTCGGGCGGCGCGGATACCCTCGAGCAGGCCGCGGGTCGCGCCGTTCCATGAGAGTCCTCGAAGCACCGTCAGCTGTGCGGTACCCACGACGCCGTTGTCGTCTTCGGCCACGACCAGCGCGACATGAGGGGTGTTCATGAGCTCACGGAGTGTGGCCGCCAACGGATCACCCGGCGCGCCGAACAGGCGCTCAAGCGCCTCGATGTCCGTGGTTCGGGCGCGTCTGATGACATCCATTTCACCCAGTATGCAGGACGCCCAATGATGGTTGTCCCTGTTACGGGGCGGCTACTCCCGGTGCTCCCTACGCGATCATCAAGCGACCGTGTAGTGCCGAACGCCGTCGACGGTCTGCGTGTTCAGTTTTCCTTGCGACGCCAGCAGGTCGAGGTGGGCGGCGGTTTCCAGCACCGCGAGCATCCGGTTGAACGAGTCCATTTCGGACAGCTTGCGGTTCCGGCGGGTCCAGCCGACCCGGTGCGCGGCTTCATTGGCGGTGGTAGCGCCGGCCGCGATCTGCGATCCCATCGTCTCGAGGCGCTGCCGATGGTGCTCAAGCAGTTCGTCGACTCGTGTGTGCACGCTGTCGGACACAGGGCCGTGCGCCGGCAGCATGCGGCGGTCCGGCATGGCGCGCACCAGGCGGAGGGAACCGATGAAGTCGTTGAGCGGCAACTCGGCGGGCACAGGCTGGAACCCGATCGAGGGCGTGATGTGCGGCAGCACGTGGTCGCCGGAGAACAAAAGTTCGGCGGTGTCGTCGACGAAGACCACGTGCCCGGCCGTATGCCCGGGCGTGGCGACGACGTCGAACTCGCGTCCGGGAAGGATCGGCCGACGGCCCGGTGTCAGCCACTCGTCGGGCGCCTCCCAGAGGTCGGCCTCCGTGTGACGCCGGTTCGTGCCGAACTCCCGGGCGAGCGCTTCTACGACTTCGCCGGCGCCGGCTTGGAACAGGAGATCGACCTGGGCCTCCATCGGCAACCGGTCGGGATTGCCTGATGCCTTGAGCGACGGTTCTTCGTCCTGGCCGAGGGCGATCTTCGAGCCGAATTCACGACGGAGGACCACGGCCTGCGAATAGTGGTCCCGGTGCACGTGGGTGACCAGGAATTCGCTCACGTCAGCGAGTTCCGCGCCGATGCCGCCGAGGGAATCAGCAAGCTGTTGCCGGGCCACGTTCAGCGCCCAACCCGAATCGACAAGCACGAGCTTCTCGCCATCGGTGACCGCGTACACGTTGACCGCGCGCAGACCGTCGTTCGGCAGCGGCAACGGGATCCGGTAGACACCAGCCGAGACCTCGTAGATCCCGGGCTCGGTCCAGTTCCGGTCGCTGTTTTCCGGCAACGGTTCCACGGTGACCTCCGTCCCGGCGAGACTGCGGCGTCCCGGCCCTTCTTCACATTGAGCCGTGCCGGGCCCGCTGTCCACCTGGAGAAGATGAGACACCGGTCACTCGATCAGTCGGTGTCCTGCTTCAGCGCGGTGTCGATCGTGAGCGCCGCGGCGACGACCATGCTGGCGAGCGGATCCGGCAAGGGGTGGGGGATCTCCACGACGTAGTTGTCAGCCGTCGTGAACGCGGCCTTGATGAAACCGCCCCACGTCTTCGTCACCCGGGCGACCTCGGTGCCGGCGTGGTCGCGGATCGAGAAGTTCCAAGCTCGCCAGTTTTCGGCGAAGATCCCGCCGACCGAACGACCGTCGACGATGAAGCCGAACCGGATCTTCCCGAAGACGTTCTCCTGCACGATCTCGCCGATCGGGGTCTCGTCGGCCCGTGTGACCAGGAATCGCGACTTGAACACCTTCGCGGGCCGGGTCACCTTCAGCACGGTGCTGTGGTTGGCGTCGCGGACCTCGAACTTGTGGGTCAAGAACTGGTCGTACTTGGTCAGGAGCCGGATCGCCTTCTTCAGCGTGCTCTGGCCGACCTCCACGACGCCGCCGAGGCGGTTGCCGTTCTGGTCGAAGACGCCGAACTCGTTGGCCATTTCGATCAGCTTCGCGCGTTGGTTCACCACCAGCACGGGTTCGGTGAACAGGGTTCCGCCGCCGTTGCGTGCCGCACCGCGGCCGCGCGTTGCACGGGTGACCTGGTCCTGGATCCGAGTGGGGTCGTGGCCGCGTTCGATGTCCAGCTCGATCGGCGTTGAGTCGCTCGGCGGTGGCGCCTGGTGGGCGGGCCGGGTGTTGGCGGTCCAGGCCTGGCCGTCCCACCATCGGTGCAGACGGGGGTCCCGCGCGTCGGGATACCAGCCCGGCTGCGGTGGCGAACTCGTCATGGCCGATGAGCCTATCCGCGCGGACCTGCTTGTGGCGGTGGTAGCTGGAAATGCGTCGAATGTCCGCATCGACGCCGGCTGTCGAGGCAGCCCGGTCGGCGCCGCCGGTGGGTGGTCGACCAGAATCGGTGGTCGTGACTGAGCGACTTTGGCCCATGGGTGCCGCGACGGCGATCGGTTCGATGCCGGGCACGGATCCCGCGGAAGCGGCAGCGGTCGTGTTCGGCGAGCTGCCCGACTTCCCGCATCTGCCCGAGCTGCCTGCCCGCGGTGTCGGGGCGGACTTGCTCGGCCGGACCGCCGCCCTGCTGGTCGACTTGGCCATCGACGTGGTTCCGAGCGGCTATCGCGTCGCGACCCGGCCCGGTCACGAGCATCGTCGTGCGGTCGATCTGCTTCGCTGGGATCTCGACGCCGTGCAGGAGGCGCGTGAGAAGGCCGGGGCCACCCCGCCGGTCTTCAAGGTCCAGGTCGCCGGCCCGTGGACGCTCGGTGCCGGGATTGAGCTGCCGAGGGGGCACCGGGTGCTCACTGATCACGGCGCCTTGCGGGATTTCACGTCTTCCCTGCTCGACGGGCTCGCGAGCCATGTCGCGGAGGTGCAAGCCAGGAGCGGGGCGCCGGTGGTGGTCCAGTTCGACGAGCCGTCGTTGCCCGCGGTGCTCGGCGGCGGCCTGTCGACACCGTCCGGCTACGGGAACGTCCCGGCGGTGCCGGAGCCCGAGGCCCGTGACCTGCTCGCCACCGTGATCGAGGGCGCCCGGCGGATCACCGGCCGGCCGGTGATCGTGCACTGTTGTGCCGGGAAACCGCCGCTCGGCCTGCTGCGCGAGGCCGGTGCGGACGCGCTGGCCTTCGACCTCGCCGCACTCGATGGTGCGTCCGCGGCCTTCCTGGACGAGATCGGCGAGGTGTGGGACGGCGGGGCGACGCTGTTCCTGGGAGCGGTCCCCACCACGGCACCCACGTCCCCGCTGAGCCTCAAGGATGTCGGCGAGCCGGCGTTCCGGCTGGCCGACCGGCTCGGCTTCAACCGCAGCGTCCTCGCGGAACGTGCCGTGCCGACACCCGCTTGCGGCCTCGCCGGTGCGACGCCGGAATGGATGCGCCGGGCCCTCTCGCTGACGCGCGATCTCGGCAAAGCCTTCGTGGAGCCGCCGGAAGGCTGGTGACGGAATCCGGCGACTCGCCGACGTCCGCTCCGCTCGGCCAGTAGCGTGTCGGGTAGCCGACCGAACGAGGACCATCCGCAACCATGCGCCTGTTTCGCCGCAAGAACACCGTCGCCGACCCGCCCGATCCCCGCACCGCGTGGCCCGAGCAGCACGTGCCGGAGGACCCGGCGGCTGCCGCGGAGGCGTTCTGGCAGGGGTGGTTCGAGCTGCTTCCGCTGGTCAGCGCGGCTCTGGGCGAGGGTGAACCGCACCGGGTGGAGCACGAGCTCTGCCAGCTCGTCGAGGCGCTGCACCCACGGCTGCACTTCTCGCTGGAGCGTGGTCGCCAGGCGATCTACGCCCTGGTCGTCACCGGTCAGGAGGATCCGGAGGTCCGGCCGTTCACCGACGCGTGGCGGGCCGCCGCGCCGCCGGATGATGCGATCTGGGAGTACCACGACTCGGTCCCGCCGGTGCCCGATCCGACCGAGGTCACGGTGAACCTCGGCGAGCGCCGGATCGCGCTGGCCGAGGTCCGGATCGTCGCGCAGGTGGACGAAGACGAGCGCGTGGTCGATGTCGCCGTCTACCACCCGGGGTTCGGCGACCTCGACGACGTCACCCGGCGGACCATGACCTTCCTGCCCCTCGACGCCACACTGGGTGAACGGCTCGCCGCCGAACGACTACGGCGCGTCGAGACCGCGGAGGTCGAGCCGGCCGGGGCGATCACCCTTCTGGAGTTCCGTGAACTGGTCCGCGGGCTGGCCAGTGGGCCGGACGAAAATGTCGGTACCTCCGGCTAGGGTTACCACCCGTGAGCAGCACCGAACTCCCCCAGGACCAGATCGCGGCGGTCGACGCTCCGGCGGCCGCCGAGGACGTCACCGACGTCCCGGCCGCCGTGCGTGAGCGGCACAGCGCCCTCGCCGAGGAACTGCGCAACCACCAGTTCCGGTACTACGTCCTGGACTCGCCGATCATCTCCGACGGGCAGTTCGACGAGCTGCTGGGCGAGCTGCAGCAGCTCGAGGAAGCGCATCCGGCGCTGGTCACGCCCGATTCGCCGAGCCAGCGGGTCGGTGGCACGTTCTCGACCGAATTCACCGCGTACGACCACCTCGAGCGGATGCTCAGCCTGGACAACGTGTTCGACCGGGACGAGTTCCTCGCCTGGGTGGAACGCGTCGAGAAGGAGGTCGGGCGCACCGAATTCCTCGCCGAGCTGAAGATCGACGGCCTGGCGATCAACCTGCTGTACGAGAACGGCCACCTCACCCGCGCGCTCACCCGGGGTGACGGCCGGACCGGTGAGGACGTCACGCTCAACGTCCGCACGCTCGACCAGGTCCCGGAGACGCTGACCGGCACCGATCAGTTCCCCGTGCCCGCGCTGGTAGAGGTGCGCGGCGAGGTCTACTTCCGCGTCGAGGACTTCCTCGAGCTCAACGCGAAGATGGTCGAAGCGGGTAAGCCGCCGTACGCGAATCCGCGCAACACCGCGGCCGGCTCGCTGCGGCAGAAGGACCCCAAAATCACCCGTGAGCGGCGGCTGCGGCTGATCTGCCACGGGCTCGGCAAGCGCGAGGGCTTCGAACCGCAGCGCCAGTCGGAGGCGTACGACGCGCTGGCGGCGTGGGGCCTGCCCGTGTCGCCGCACAGCAAGGTCCTGTCGACGGCCGAGGAACTCACCGAACACATCGTCTACTGGGGCGAGCACCGGCACGACGCCGAGCACGAGATCGACGGCGTGGTCATCAAGGTCGACCAGGTGGCGCTGCAGCGACGGCTGGGCACGACGTCGCGCGCGCCGCGGTGGGCGATCGCGTACAAGTACCCGCCGGAAGAGGCCATCACCACGCTGCTGGACATCCAGGTCGGCGTCGGGCGGACCGGGCGGGTGACGCCGTTCGCGGTCACCGAGCCGGTCAAGGTCGCCGGGTCGACCGTGGCCAGGGCGACCCTGCACAACGCCGAAGAGGTCAAACGCAAGGGCGTGCTGATCGGCGACCGGATCGTCATCCGGAAGGCCGGCGACGTCATCCCCGAGGTGCTCGGGCCGGTGGTGGACGCGCGCACGGGTGACGAGCGCGAGTTCGTCATGCCGACCCACTGCCCGGAATGCGGTACCGAGCTCGCCTACCAGAAGGAAGGCGACAAGGACATCCGCTGCCCGAACACGCGGTTCTGTCCCGCGCAGCTGCGGGAGCGGCTCTTCCACCTGGCCGGGCGCGGCGCCTTCGACATCGAGGTCCTGGGGTACGAGGCGGCGGTCGCCCTGCTCGACGCCCGGGTGGTCGCCGACGAGGGTGATGTCTTCGATTTGAACGAGGAGAGCCTCGCCGAGGTCGAGCTGTTCCGCACGAAGGCCGGCGAGTTGTCGGCGAACGCGCGGAAGCTGATCGCCAACCTCGACGCGGCGAAGGACCGGCCGTTGTGGAAGGTGCTGGTCGCGCTGTCGATCCGGCACGTCGGGCCGACCGCGGCGCAGGCACTGGCCCGCGAATTCGGGTCGATCGAGCGCATCGAAGAGGCCACCGAGGAAGAGCTGGCCGACGTCGACGGGGTGGGTCCGACCATCGCCCGCGCGACGCAGGAGTGGTTCGAGGTCGGCTGGCACCGCGAGATCGTCGAAAAATGGCGACGCGCCGGCGTGCGGATGGCAGAGGAGCGCGACGAGTCGATCCCGCGCAACCTCGAAGGGCTTTCGATCGTGGTGACGGGCTCGCTCGACGGCTTCTCCCGCGACGAGGCCAAAGAGGTCATCATGGCCCGTGGTGGCAAGGCCGCCGGGTCGGTTTCGAAGAAGACCGCGTTCGTCGTCGTCGGGGATTCGCCTGGTTCGAAATACGACAAGGCGGTTCAGCTCAAGGTGCCGGTGCTCGACGAAGCCGGCTTCCGCGTCCTCTTGGAGCGGGGGCCCGAGGCGGCGCAGGAGGTGGCGCTGCCGGCCGGGGACGAGACCGACGAGTCCGGGGAGACGGATGGGTGACGTCGAAATCCGGCCGCCGCGGTCCGAGGAGTACGCCGCGGCGGGCGAGGTCACGGTGCGCGCTTACGACGTCGATGGTCACCTGGCCGGCGACGTCGGGTACGACGCCGTGCTGCGTGACGTCGCGCGGCGGGCCGAGCAGGCCGAGGTCCTCGTCGCCGTCGATGGCGCGGGGGAGGTGCTCGGGACGGTGACCGTCGTGCTCCCGGGGTCCGGGCTCGCCGAGATTTCGCGTCCGGGCGAGCTGGAGTTCCGGATGCTGGCGGTGGCGCCGTCGGCGCGGGGCCGGGGCATCGGTGAGGCGCTGACGAAGGCTGTGCTCGACCGTGCCCGGACGCTGGGTATCCCGAGGGTCGTGCTGAGCAGCCTCGAGGGCATGCGCAGCGCGCATCGGCTCTACGAGCGGCTCGGGTTCACGCGCCTGCCCGAGCGGGACTGGCGGCCGTTTCCGCACATCAGCCTGATCGCCTACCAAATCGACGTCTGACCTGGGATTGGTCGAAAAAGGGACGAGCCCACGCGGGCTCGTCCCTTCGTCGATCCGCTCCGGGGTCAGCCGTCGAGGACGACCGCGACGATGCCCGCGAGGTGAGCCAGCCGGGCGACTTCGGCGGCCCGGAAGGCGGGGCCGCCCGGGCGGGCGACCAGCAGCGCCTTGCCCGGCTTGCCGAGCGGCGTGGCGGCCAGCTCGGTGCCGAGCTCCTTCCACGTCTCCGGGATCCAGGCCTCTTCGCCGTCGAGGACCGTCGCGCGCTCCAGCGGCAGCCAGGGCAGGTCGGTGATGGGCGTCTCCGGGGCGGCGCTCGACGACGCCAGCCGGACCGCGCCGGTTTCGGCGTGCTCGACGACCATCGCCCAGCCGGCGCGCACGATGCGGGGTACGCCCTCGGCCAGGATGTCGAGGCCCGACTTCGGTTGCGCGGCGATCTCTTCGACCAGCTCGAGCTCGCGATGGGTGTCCAGGACACCCGCGTAGGGCCGGACGGCGTCCACTTCGACGCCTTCGACGCTTTCCGCCGCCGTGATCAGCGCGTCGGGCAGGCGGCCCGACGGCAGCTCGACGACCAGGTCGTCCACGGCCACTCCGGTGCCGCGTTCGACGACGTCCACGCTGAGGATGTCGGCGCCTACCGTGCCGAGCGCCGTGGCGACCGCGCCGAGGGTCCCCGGGCTGTCCGGAAGGAGGACCCGGATCAGGAACGACACCACGCGCCCCTCTCACCTCTGGCGTCCCAGCCTTGCCGTGGGACGCTCGATGCCGGTCGCCGATTGTGACAGACCCGCCCGGCTCGCGGGACCTGCTGTCCGGCGGGCGGGACGCGAGCGTCGCCGGACGGCACCCGGCCTGCGCCGGGCGTAACCCAGTCGAGTCCGCCCACGCCGTCACCATAGACTTGCAGCTTCCGAGACAACCCGCACAGCACAACCCGGGAGTCACCCGCGTGCCCAACATTTCCCGAGACGAGGTCGCGCACCTCGCGAAGCTGGCCAGGCTGGCCGTGACCGACGACGAGCTCGACGTCTTCGCCGGCCAGCTCGACCAGATCCTGGACTCGGTGGCCAAGGTGAGCGAGGTCGCCGCCGACGACGTGCCGCCCACCTCGCACGCCGTGCCGCTGACGAACGTCTTCCGGCAGGACGTCGTCGTTCCCGGGCTCACGCAGCAGCAGGCGCTGGCCGGTGCGCCGGCCGCCGAGGACGGGCGTTTTCGGGTGCCGCGGATTCTGGGGGAAGAGCAGTGACCGAGCTCATCAAGCTGACCGCCGCGGAGCTGGCGGAGAAGATCCACTCGCGTGAGGTGTCCGCGGTCGAGGTCACGCAGGCTCACCTGGACCGGATCGCCGAGGTCGACGACCACATCCACGCGTTCCTGCACGTCGACACCGAGGGCGCGCTGGCCGCGGCCAAGGCCGTCGACGAGGGCATCGCCGAGGGGAAGGCGCCGGCGTCGTCGCTGGCCGGTGTGCCGCTCGCGCTCAAGGACGTCCTGACCACCCAGGGTGTGCCGACGACCTGTGGTTCGAAAACGCTCGAAGGCTGGATCCCGCCGTACGACGCGACCGTGACGCGCAAGCTGCGCGAGGCCGGTGTCGTCATCCTCGGCAAGACCAACATGGACGAGTTCGCCATGGGGTCGTCGACGGAGAACTCGGCCTACGGCCCGACGCACAACCCGTGGGACCACGCCCGCATCCCGGGCGGGTCGGGTGGTGGCTCGTCTGCGTCGATCGCGGCTTTCGAGGCGGCCATCGCCATCGGAACCGACACCGGCGGCTCGATCCGGCAGCCCGGGTCCGTCACCGGCACCGTCGGCGTGAAGCCGACCTACGGCGGCGTGTCGCGCTACGGGCTCGTCGCGTTTTCGTCGTCGCTCGACCAGGCCGGGCCCTGTGCGCGGACGGTGCTCGACGCGGCGCTGCTGCACGAGGTCATCGCCGGGCACGACCCGCTGGACTCGACCTCCATCGACGCGCCGGTGCCGCCGGTGGTCGCCGCCGCCCGGCAGGGCATGACGGGTGACCTCAAGGGCGTCAAGGTCGGCGTCGTGAAGGAGTTCGGCGGCGACGGCTACCAGCCGGGCGTGGAGCGGTCGTTCCAGGCCGCCGTCGAGCAGCTGCGTGCGCTGGGCGCCGAGGTCGTCGAGGTCTCGTGTCCGCATTTCGTCTACGCGCTGCCCGCGTACTACCTGATCGCGCCGAGCGAGTGCTCGTCGAACCTCGCCCGGTTCGACGCCATGCGCTACGGCCTGCGCGTCGCCGACGACGGCACGCACAGCGCCGAAGAGGTCATGTCGCTGACTCGCGAGAAGGGCTTCGGCGCCGAGGTCAAGCGGCGCATCATGCTGGGCACCTACGCGTTGTCGTCCGGCTACTACGACGCCTACTACGGCTCGGCGCAGAAGGTGCGCACGCTGATCACGCGTGACTTCGCGGCCGCGTTCGAGAAGGTCGATGTCCTCGTTTCGCCCACGACGCCGACCACGGCGTTCAAGATCGGCGAGCGCGTGGACGACCCGATGGCGATGTACCTCGCGGACCTGTGCACGATCCCGTCGAACCTCGCCGGCAACGCCGCCATGAGCGTGCCGAGCGGGCTGTCCGACGAGGACGGCCTGCCGGTCGGCCTGCAGATCATGGCCCCGGCGCTCGCCGACGACCGGCTCTACCGGGTCGGCGCCGCCTACGAAGCCGCTCGCGACGCCGCCGCCGGCGGGGCGCTCATCCACAAGGTCCCGGAGCTGGGAGGAACGAAGTGACTGCCGTGGCCGAGTTGATGGACTACGCCGACGTCATCGAGCGGTTCAACCCCGTGCTCGGGCTCGAGGTGCACGTCGAGCTCAGCACGAACACGAAGATGTTCTGCGGCTGCGCCAACGAGTTCGGCGGCGAGCCGAACACGAAGGTGTGCCCGACCTGCCTGGGCCTGCCGGGCGCGCTGCCGGTCGTCAACGGCAAGGCCGTCGAGGGCGCGATCCGGATCGGTCTCGCGCTGAACTGCGAGATCGCCGAGTGGTGCCGGTTCGCCCGGAAGAACTACTTCTACCCGGACATGCCGAAGAACTTCCAGACGTCGCAGTACGACGAGCCGATCGCCTTCAACGGCTACCTCGACGTCACGCTCGACGACGGTGAGGTCGTCCGCGTGGAGATCGAGCGCGCGCACATGGAAGAGGACACCGGGAAGTCGCTGCACGTCGGGGGCGCCACCGGCCGGATCCACGGTGCCGAGCACTCGCTGCTCGACTACAACCGGGCCGGCGTTCCGCTGATCGAAATCGTCACCAAGCCGATCGAGGGCACCGGCGAACGGGCCCCCGAGGTCGCGCGGGCGTACGTGAGCGCGTTGCGTGACCTGCTTCGCGCGCTCGACGTGTCGGACGTCCGCATGGACCAGGGCTCCCTGCGGTGCGACGCGAACGTTTCGCTGATGGCGAAGGACGCGACCGAGTTCGGTACCCGTACCGAGACGAAGAACGTCAACTCGCTGCGGAGCGTCGAACGGGCCGTTCGCTACGAGATGACGCGGCAGGCGGCCATCCTCGCCGAGGGCGGTTCGATCAAGCAGGAGACGCGGCACTTCCAGGAGGCCGACGGCACGACGTCGTCGGGCCGGACGAAGGAGACCGCGGAGGACTACCGGTACTTCCCGGAGCCCGACCTGGTCCCGATCGCGCCGTCGCGCGAGTGGGTCGAGGAGCTGCGCGGCACGCTGCCGGAGATGCCGTCGGAGCGGCGGAAGCGGATCCAGCAGGAATGGTCACTTTCCGACGAAGCCCTGCGTGACCTGCTGAACGTCGGTGCGGTCGACCTCGTCGCGGCCACCGTCGAGGCCGGTGCGTCGCCGGACGAGGCGCGCGGCTGGTGGGTCAACACCCTCGCGCAGGAAGCGAACACCCGCGAGGTCGAGCTGGCCGACCTGCCGATCACGCCGAAGCAGCTGGCCGAGGTCATCGGGCTGGTTTCGTCCGGTGAGCTGACGAACAAGCTCGCCAAGGAGGTCGTCCAGGGCGTGCTCGCCGGGGAGGGCGAGCCGCGCGAGGTCGTCGACAAGCGCGGGCTGAAGGTCGTCTCGGACGACTCGGCCCTGCTCGCGGCGATCGACGAGGCCTTGGCGGCCCAGCCGGACGTCGCGGAGAAGATCCGCGGCGGCAAGGTCGCCGCGGCCGGGGCGATCGTCGGTGCGGTCATGAAGGCGACCAAGGGGCAGGCGGACGCCAAGCGGGTCCGGGAACTGATCGTCGAGCGCGTCGGCTCCTGACCGTTTCATGACATCGCCGTTTTCCGTCAAGAGCGTCACCTGGCGCGAGTGGCTCGGCCTGGCGGCCGGGCTGCTCGCGCTGGGGTCGACGTTCCTGCCGTGGACCACGCTGAGCACCAACAAGCCGGACATCGAGGTCGTCCTCTCGTCCTTGCCGCACAGTGACGTCGTCCGGAACGCGTGGCAGTCGAGCTTCTTCGCCTGGTGCCCGCCGCTGCCGCTGGTGCTGGCCGGCCTGGTCGTGGTCGTTTTCGGGCGAATCCGGAAAGTGCGGGTCAGCGGCCTGCCGCACCTGTGGCTGGTGGTCGCCGCGGCGTCGCTGCTCCTGATGGTGCTCGGCTGGTTCACGATCGACTGGGAGTTCGACGCCGACCAGCGCGGCATCTTCGACGCCGCCGGGATCGCGATCAGTGCGGGTTTCGGGCGGTTCCTCGGGCTGTTCGCCGCGGTCGTTTCCGCTGTTGTCGCTTTTCTGGACATCCGCGCGGTGCGGGCCGAGAGCCGGCAGCCGCGGAAGCGGGAGCCCAAGAGCAAGACCCGCTGAACTACGGGTGCCGGAGTGGGGCAGCGCTCGGCCTGGGTGTCAGCGCTGAGGACGTGAAGCCTTGGTGGCGTTGAAGTCGCGATGCCGACGGGCCGCTGAGGCTGTCGTCCGTTCCGGTTGACCCACCCCTCGTGACAACGTTGACATCTGGTCGGCCGTTGCGTGAGAAAGCGCTTTCTGGAACGGTCGGCAGGGGTGGGTCGGCTGAGGGGACGGCCGCTGGGAGGCGTGTCACCGAGGAGGGAGACCTGGGTTGACTCACGGAAAGCGCTTACGGGTCGCTGTTGTCGGCGCCGGGGGGATCGCGGACAGCCATCGGGCCGCCTTCCAGGCGCACCGCGACGACGTCGACATCGTGGCCGCCGCCGATGTCGATGAAGCTCGGGCGGTCGCGTTTTGTGCCGCGGCCGGGAATGCCAAGCCCTACGGCGATCTCGACACCTTGCTCGCCGAGCAGGAGCCCGATCTCGTCTCGGTCTGCACGCCGCCGGGGCTGCACGTCGAGCAGACCACGAAGGCGCTCGAGAGCGGGGCCTGGGTCTGGTGTGAGAAGCCGCCGTGCCGGTCGCTCGCCGAATACGACGAGATGGCCGCCGCCGAGGGGGATGGCGGGCCTTACGTTTCGTTCGTTTTCCAGCAACGGTCCGGGGCCGGTGCCGCGCACTTCCGGCGCCTGCTCGCGGACGGGGAACTGGGGCGCCCGCTCGTCGCGCACTGCCAGACCACCTGGTACCGCGATGCCGCCTACTACGCGGTGCCGTGGCGCGGGCGCTGGGAATCCGAGGGCGGCGGGCCCGCCATGGGCCACGGCATCCACCAGATGGACCTCCTGCTCCACCTGCTCGGCGACTGGGCCGAGGTGCGCGCGATGACCGCGCGGCTGGTGCACGACGTCGAGACCGAGGACGTCTCCACCGCGCTCGTGCGGTTCGAGTCGGGGGCGCTCGCGACCGTCGTCAACAGCGTCCTGTCGCCGGACGAGGTGAGCCGGATCCGGGTCGACTGCGAAAACGCCACCGTCGAGCTGACTCACCTCTACGGCTACGGCGTCAAGGACTGGCGCTACACCGCCGCGCCGCACGTTGTCGAAAAAGTGACGAACCGCTGGTCGGCGCCGCCGGACGAGGTGGTCAGCTCGCACGCCGCCGCGTTCGCGCCCGTGCTCGCCGCCTACCGGGCCGGGCGGCGGCCGCCGTGCAGCGGGGACGACGGGCGGCGGGTGCTGGAGCTCGTCGCGGCCCTGTACAAGTCCGCGGCCACCGGGCTCGGGGTGCGCCGCGGGGAGATCGGTCCCGGTGACGCCTTCCACCGGTCCATGGCGGGAGCGCGGGCGTGACCGCGGCGATCACCGTCACGCACCGGCACGGGGAGCGCGTGACCGTCGAGGCAGGCGGCGTCCAGCTGATGTCCTATGTGTACAAGCCCGACCCGGTGGCCTTCGAGTCCCGCAAGCCCTACACCCACCCGCTGCGGACCCTCCGTGGCCGCGGCGTCAGCGGGTACCGGCCCGCCGACCACCGGTGGCACAAGGGCCTGCAGATGACGTCCAGCCACCTCTCCGGGCAGAACTTCTGGGGCGGCCACACCTACGTTCCCGGCGATTGGTACCAGGACCTGCCCGACCGCATCGGCTCGATGCGGCACGACGACTTCGCCGCCTTCACCGTCGGGCGCGACCGGCTCGGCTTCACCGAACGGCTCACCTGGGTCGCCAACGGCGGTGAGGAGTGGGCGCGGGAGCGGCGCGAGCTCGCCGTCCACTCGGTCGAGCCGGACGAAGGGGCCTGGGCGCTCGACTGGGGGATCGAGCTGACCAACGTCCGCGACACCCCGCTCGAGTTCGGCAGCCCGACGACCGCCGGCCGCGAGCGGGCCGGGTACACCGGGCTGCACTGGCGGGGGCCGCGCGACTTCAGCGGGGGGCGCGTCCTCGGGCCCGGTGAGCTCGGTGGCGAGGACATGATGGGCGTGCAGGCGCCGTGGCTGGCGTTCGTCGGTGAGCACGACGACGTCGACGCGCACTCGACCTTGGTCTTCGCCCATTCGCCGGAAAACGACCAGGCGATCCACGAGTCGCACTGGTTCGTCCGGTCGCGGGAGACGCCGATGGTCGCTTTCTCGTGGGCGTTTTTCGACGAATTCGTGCTGGAGCCAGGGGAGAGCTTCACCTACCGCTACCGGGTCGTCGTCGCCGATGGGGCGTGGGACCGCGATCGGGTGACCCGCTACCTCGATGGGCACGGGTGGTCATGAACACGTTCCCACTTCCAGGTGGAATCGGTGTCTCGCACCTGCGCGCCTACGACTGGGCGGCGGAGGATGGGGTGTGCGGTGGCAGCCCGCACGTGCACCTCGCCTGCACCGAGGCGTACGTCGTCACCGGCGGCCGCGGGGCGGTCCAGACGTTGAGTGTCGGCGGCTACGACGAGACACCGCTGGGAGCCGGCGTGATCGCGTGGTTCGCGCCGGGGACCGTGCACCGGATGGTCCAGGAAGACGGGCTGCGCGTCACGGTGCTGATGCAGAACAGCGGGCTGCCCGAGGCGGGGGACGCCGTGTTCACGTTCCCGCCCGACGTGCTCGCCGACCCGGGTTCCTACGCCGAAGCCGCGGCGTTGCCGAAAAACGACCAGGCCGCTCGACGACGCCGTGACCTGGCGATTCGTGGCTACCTGCCGCTGCGGGAGGCGCTGCGGGACGGCGACGCGGAGCCGTTGCGGGAGTTCCACCGGGCGGCCGTCGCGCTCGTTTTGCCGAAAATCGGCGAATGGGTTCCGCGCTGGCGGGCCGGGGCGTTACGGGCGGCCGAACTGACCGGGGCGCACCTCGCGGCGCTCGCCGGCGGCGACGGGAGTCACCTCGAACAGTCCGGTGTCCGGGTCGCGGCACCTTCGAACCCGGACGGCTACGGCATGTGCGGACGTCGCGCGGAATACGACATCGACCAGGAAGGCCGGCAGTGATGAACCAGCCCAGTATCGGAGTGCTGCTCAACGGGGTCACCGGCCGGATGGGGTACCGGCAGCACCTGCTCCGGTCGGTCCTGGCGATCCGGGACCAGGGCGGCGTCGCCCTGCCGGACGGCAGCCGCGTGCAGCTCGAGCCGATCCTCGCCGGGCGCAACGCCGGGAAGCTCAAGGACCTCGCGGGGCGGCACGGCCTGAGCGCGTGGACCACCGACCCGGACTCCGCGCTGGGCGACGTCGGGATCTACTTCGACGCGCAGCTGACATCCGCGCGGGAGCCGTCGGTGCGGGCGGCCATCGCCGCGGGCAAGCACGTCTACGCCGAAAAGCCCCTTGCCGAAAAACTGACATCGGCGCTGGAGCTGGCCGAACTCGCGCGCGACGCCGGGATCTGCCACGGCGTCGTGCACGACAAGCTGTTCCTGCCCGGGCTGCGGAAACTGCGGCGGCTGGTCAACGGCGGGTTCTTCGGGCGGGTCCTGTCGGTGCGCGGCGAGTTCGGCTACTGGGTCTTCGAGGGCGACTGGCAGGAGGCGCAGCGCCCGAGCTGGAACTACCGCGCCGAGGACGGCGGCGGGATCGTGCTCGACATGTTCTGCCACTGGAACTACGTCCTCGAGAACCTCTTCGGCCGCGTCGAGGCCGTGACCGCGAAAGCGACAACGCACATCCCGCGCAGGTGGGACGAGCGGGGCGACGCGTACGCGGCCACGGCGGACGACGCCGCGTACGGGATCTTCGAGCTGGAGTCCGGGGTCGTCGCGCAGATCAACTCGTCGTGGTCCACGCGGGTGTTCCGCGACGAGCTCGTCGAGTTCCAGGTCGACGGCACCGAGGGCAGCGCCGTCGCCGGGCTGCGGCGGTGCCGGGTCCAGCACCGCTCCGCGACGCCGAAGCCGGTGTGGAACCCCGACCTGCCCGCGACCGAGTCGTTCCGCGACCAGTGGCAGGAGGTGCCGGACAACAGCGAGTTCGACAACGGCTTCAAGGCGCAGTGGGAGGAGTTCGTCCGGGACGTCGTCGCCGGGCGGCAACACCGCTACGACTTCTTCTCGGCCGCACGCGGGCTGCAGCTCGCCGAAGCCGGGCTGACGTCGTCGGCGGAGGGACGGCGGGTGGAGCTGAAGCCGTAGGGCCGGCAGCGAGGGGCCGTCGGCCGGTCAGTCCTTGCCGTTGCCGCCGCCGGAGGTCGCCGGGGTGATCAGCACGACGCGGTCGTCGCTGGACACCGGGGTGCCGCCGTCCTTGTTGACCGTGCCGGCCACCGCGAGCTGGGGGTTGATCATGCTCATCCCGGCCAGGCGCCCGTACGTCACCGGGGGTTTGCCGGTCTTGCCGTCGAGGCTGACCGTCGGCTTGCCGCTGACCGCGCCCTCCGGGGTGACCGGCAGGTTCTGCAGGTTGCCGGCCAGTGACGTGCCGACCGAGACCGAGCCGTTGGCGTCGACGAAGTCGGCGCAGCCCGCGACGCCCGGCTTGTCCGGCCACGTCCACGCCGGCGCCGCCAGCGGCTGCCCGGCCTGCAGCCGGTAGAGGGCGTCCTTGTCGGCGAGCCGGTCGGTGATCCAGACGCGGCCGCCGTCGGCGGAGGCGCAGATGCCGCCGGGGGCGTGCAGGCCGGCTGCCACGGTGAGCGACCCGTTCGCGTTGCCCGCCGCGGCCTTGCCGGACGTGTCGATGCGCAGCACCTTGCCGGCCAGGGAGTTCGGGTCGGCGGCGGCGTTCGGGTTGCCCGCGTCGCCCGTCGCGACCAGCAGCGCGCCGCGGTTGTCGGTCGCGATCGTGCCGCGGTTGCCGGACGCGCCCTTCGGGATGCCGGTGAGCACCGGCTTCGCGGCCTGGCCCTTCGCGAAGCGCACGACGCGGTTGTCCGTCGCCGTCGTCACGTAGGCGAACACCAGCTGGTCCTCGACGTACGACGGCGAGAGCGCGAGCCCGGTGAGGCCGCCGTCCCCGGCCGCCTGGACGTCGAGCTTGGCGAAGTCCGTCGCGTCCTTGCCCGCCGTCGCCAGGAGCACGCGGCCGCTCTTGCGCTCGCCCGCGAGCGCGCTGGGCGTCGAGCCGTCGCCCGGCAGGCCGACCACCGCGGCGACGGTGTCCAGGCACGTCGAGATGACCGACGGGTCGAAGTCCTTGCAGCCCTGGGGCGGCGGTACCGGCGTGGCCGACTGGCCGGGGCGGGCCTGCTTGCCGTCGCCGCCCGAATCCGCGCCGGGGCCCTGGACCTGGGGCGGCGATTCGGGGCTCGGGACGGGCGCGGGGCTGAACGACTGGCCGGCCGCGGTGTCGTCGAACCGCGCGCAGCCGGCGGGCAGCAGGACGCCGCAGGCCAGGATCGCCAGCAGGGCCGACCGGTACCGAGTGCGCATGATCCCCCAGCCTAGGGGCCGCCGCGTGAACCATGGGTGAGTACTCCTGGTTTACGTTGGGGATCATGACGCTGACCGTGCTGGTTCCCGACGACGAGGGCATGACCGTGCTCGCCGAGGTCCCGCGGGTCCTGCCCGTGCGCTACCAGTGGGGCGAGCCCGTACCCCCGGAGGCCGCGAAGGCCGAGGTCCTCATCCCCGGCAAGCACCCGCCCGGCGAGGAGCTCTGGCGCACGCTGCCGAACCTGAAGCTGATCCAGCTGCTGTCCGCCGGCGCCGAGGACTGGGTGGGCAAGGTGCCCGACGGCGTCCTGCTCTCCACCTGCCGCGGCGCGCACGGCGGGAGCACCGCCGAGTGGGTCGTCGCGGTGCTGCTGTCGATGTACCGGGGGCTGGACGTCTTCGCGGCGGGGCAGCGCGAAGGCCGGTGGGAGCGGCAGACGGCCGACACGCTGCAGGGCAAGCGCGTGCTCGTCATCGGCGCCGGTGACCTGGGGCAGCACCTGCGGCGCCGGCTCGAGCCGTTCGACGCGCGGTGCACCATGGTGGGGATGACCGCGCGGGAGGGCGTGCACGGCGTGCGCGAGCTGCCGTCGCTGCTCGGGCTGCACGACGTCGTGGTGCTGATGGTGCCGCTGACCTCGCGCACCCGCGGGATGGTCGACGCGGAGTTCCTGGCCGAGATGCGCGACGGCGCCGTGCTGGTCAACGTCTCGCGCGGCCCGGTCGTGGACACCGGCGCCCTGGTCGCCGAACTGACCGCGGGACGGCTGCGCGCCGCGCTCGACGTCACCGATCCCGAGCCGCCGCCGTCCGGGCACCCGCTGTGGACGGTGCCGGGGCTGCTGCTGACGCCGCACATCGGCGGGGCCGTGCGCGGGGTGCGGGGCCGGTCGTACGCCGTCGCGGCGGCGGAGATCGCCCGGTACGCCGGCGGTGAGCTGCCGGACAACCTCGTGCACGGCGAGTACTGAGCGCGGCGGCTCGCCAGGCCCGGGTGGATCCCCTACCCTTCGCGCGTGAGCAGTGGAGACGATTTTTCGCAGCAGCCCACCAGCCTCCTGTCCGGCGTCGAGGACGACGGGGGTGACGACACCCCGCGCCAGGGCGGGCTCGGTCTCGGCCTGCTGATCCTGCGGCTCGCGCTCGGCGTGACCATGGGCGCGCACGGCCTGCAGCACCTGTTCGGCCTGTTCGGCGGGCCGGGCATCGGCGGGTTCGCGCGGGTGCTGGAGACGTTCGGCTACCACAAGCAGACGACGCTGCTGTCGTGGATCACGGGGATCGCCGAGGTCGGCGGCGGCGTGCTGGTGATCGTCGGGCTGTTCACGCCGCTCGCGGCGGCGGCGCTGCTCGGGGTGGCGGCGAACGCGGTGTACGCCAAGTTCCACGGCGGGTTCTTCGAGCAGCAGGGGCAGGGGTTCGAGTTCGAGCTGGTGCTCGGGGCGTCCGCGCTGAGCCTGCTGTTCACCGGGGCCGGGCCGATTTCGCTGGAGCGGAACACGCCGTGGCGGAAGCGGCCGCTGCCGCTGGGGCTGGTTTCGCTGCTGCTGGCCGCCGCGGCGGCCGTCGTGGTCATCGTTTTGACGCGGTAGGGCGCCGCGGTCCGGCTGGGGACAACTCGGCCGAGTCGGGGCGGGCTGTGGACAACCCGGGTTCGCCGGCCCGGGATTGTCGGTGGCCGCCGGTAACGTTGAAACCGGGGGTCCCCCTCGCGGGCGGGGGTGGTTCGGGCGCCGCGAAGGCCGCCCCGGAAGCCGGGACGGCCTTCGCGGTTCGAGTCCGGCCTACTTGTTCACGTCGCGGACCGCGCCGGTGTCCGCCGACGTCGCCATCCGGGCGTACGCGCGCAGGGCCGCCGTCACCGGGCGCTGGCGCTCCTTCGGCTGCCACGGCCGCTCGGACGCCTCCATCTTCGACCGGCGCTCCGCCAGGACCTCCGGGTCGACCAGCAGTTCCAGTCGGCGCTCGTGGACGTCCAGGAGGATGCGGTCGCCGTTCTCCACCAGGCCGATCAGGCCGCCGGCCGCGGCTTCGGGGGAGATGTGGCCGACCGAGATGCCCGAGGAGCCGCCCGAGAAGCGGCCGTCGGTGATCAGGGCGCACTTCTTGCCGAGGCCCGAGCCCTTGAGGAACGCCGTCGGGTGCAGCATCTCCTGCATGCCCGGGCCGCCCGCCGGGCCTTCGTAGCGGATCACCAGGACCTCGCCGGGCTGGATCTCCTTCTTCAGGATCGCCGAGACGGCCTCCTCCTGGCTCTCCAGGACCCGCGCCGGGCCCTCGAAGTGCCAGAGGTCCTCGTCGATGCCCGCCGACTTGATGACCGCGCCGTTCTCCGCCAGGTTGCCGCGCAGGATGGCCAGGCCGCCGTCCTTCGTGTACGCGTGCTCGACGTCGCGGATGCAGCCGCCCGCCGCGTCCGTGTCCAGGGACGACCAGCGGTTCTCCGTCGAGAACGCCTCGGTCGTGCGGACTCCGCCCGGCGCCGCGTGGAAGAGCTCGAGGGCGACCGAAGAGGGCGAAGAGGCCCGGATGTCCCAGGTCGAGAGCCACGAGTCGAGGTCGGGGGAGTGGACCGACCAGACGTCGGTGTTCAGCAGGCCGCCGCGGTACAGCTCGCCGAGGATCGCCGGGATGCCGCCGGCGCGGTGGACGTCTTCCATGTGGTAGTCCGAGTTCGGCGCCACCTTCGACAGGCACGGCACGCGGCGGCCGATCGCGTCGATGTCGGCGATCGTGAAGTCGACCTCGCCCTCCTGGGCGGCGGCGAGGATGTGCAGCACCGTGTTCGTCGAGCCGCCCATCGCCATGTCGAGGGCCATCGCGTTCTCGAACGCCGCCTTCGACGCGATCGAGCGCGGCAGGACCGAGTCGTCGTCCTGCTCGTACCAGCGCTTGCACAGCTCGACGACCGTGCGGCCGGCCTCCTCGAACAGCGCGCGCCGCGCCGCGTGGGTCGCCAGCGTCGAGCCGTTGCCCGGCAGCGAGAGGCCCAGGGCCTCGGTGAGGCAGTTCATGGAGTTCGCGGTGAACATGCCGGAGCACGAGCCGCAGGTCGGGCACGCCGAGCGCTCGACGATCGCGAGGCCGTCTTCGTCGACCTCCGGGCTGGCCGACGCGGCGATCGCGGTGATCAGGTCGGTCGGGGCCTGGGCGACGCCGCCGACGACGACCGCCTTGCCCGCCTCCATCGGCCCGCCGGAGACGAAGACCACCGGGATGTTCAGCCGCATCGCGGCGTTGAGCATGCCGGGGGTGATCTTGTCGCAGTTGGAGATGCACACCAGCGCGTCGGCCTGGTGCGCGTTGACCATGTATTCCACCGAGTCGGCGATGATCTCGCGCGAGGGCAGCGAGTAGAGCATGCCGGAGTGGCCCATGGCGATGCCGTCGTCGACGGCGATGGTGTGGAATTCGCGCGCGACGCCGCCGGCTTCCTTGACCGCGCCGGCGACGATCTCGCCGAGGTCCTTGAGGTGCACGTGGCCGGGCACGAACTGGGTGTAGGAGTTGGCGATCGCCACGATCGGCTTGCCGAAGTCGCTGTCGGTCATGCCGGTGGCGCGCCAGAGCGAGCGCGCGCCCGCCGCGTTGCGGCCGTGGGTGGTGGTCCGGGAACGGAGAGGCGGCACGGCGAAACTCCCAGGTCGGATGGTCGGCGGGAACACTCCGCCTAAAACTGGTCCTACCAATTTAGGCCAGTCGTGCGGAGCCCGTCCATCGAGGGTGCTACGAGCCGGGCTTGAGGTCTTCCTCTTCGAGCAGGCCGCTCGGGTCGGCGACGAGGCCTTCGCTCACCAGCGACAGCACCGGCAGGTGCCGGGTGCGGACAGTCGGCAGCGGCACCTTCGTGTCGTCCTTCAGCACCGCCTGGACGCGGGACTTCTTGGTGATCGCGAGGCCCTTCAGCGCCGACCACGGCACGTCGCGCTTGCCGAACACCGTCCGGATCGCGAGCCCTTCGCGCGTGGCGACGGTGCGGTGCCGGACCACGAAGACCGCCAGCGCGATCGGGAAGACGTAGAGCCACTGCAGGTACGGGATTTCCCCGAGTGCGATCGGCGTCACGCAGACGGTCAGGAGCGCGATCGCCATGAACGACGTGCGGGGGACGCGGAAGACGGCTTTCCGGCCCTCGTCCTGCTGAGCTTTTTCGGCCACCCCGAAATGGTGCACCGCCGCGCCGACCGGCCCGAACCCGGGTCGCGCAGGCGTGACACGCACCCCTTCCGGTGTCCAGCATCCGGACACACCGTCCCGCAGAGTTGACACCCGCGCGGCGTTGCGGCTAGCGTCGTCGCCGTGACACCGCTGACCGGCCTCGTACTTCCCAAGCGCGTCGACGCTTAGGGAAGTCCTTCCGCTGCGTCGACGCGCGACCCTCGTGCGACCTTACGGTCGGCGAGGGTTTTTTGTTGCCCAAGGAGAAGAGCTTCTTCGCCGTACCGCATCAAACTGACCCGAACGAGTGACACCGAGACCCACGAGGCAGAACCGATGACCAGTGCCACGTCGCGCAGCGACGCGAAACCCGGGCCGACGCCCGGTACGTCCGGAGCTCGTCCGAAGCCGGCGCCCCCGGCGGGAACGCCGGTGCGCGTCACCGGCGCCCAGTCACTCGTGCGCTCGCTCGAGGCCGTCGGCGCCGAGGTGGTCTTCGGCATCCCGGGCGGCACCATCCTGCCCGCCTACGACCCGCTGCTCGACTCGACGAAGGTCCGCCACGTCCTGGTGCGCCACGAACAGGGCGCGGGGCACGCGGCGACCGGCTACGCGCAGGCCACCGGCAAGGTCGGCGTGTGCATGGCCACCTCGGGCCCCGGCGCGACCAACCTGGTCACGCCGCTCGCGGACGCCAACATGGACTCCGTCCCGGTCGTGGCCATCACCGGCCAGCAGACCCGGGCGCTGATCGGCACGGACGCGTTCCAGGAAGCCGACATCTGCGGCATCACCATGCCGATCACCAAGCACAACTTCCTCGTGACGGACCCGGCGGAGATCCCGCGGACCATCGCCGAGGCGTTCCACCTGGCCGCGACCGGCCGGCCCGGCCCGGTCCTGGTGGACATCCCCAAGGACGTGCTGCAGGAGATGACCTCGTTCTCCTGGCCGACCGAGCTGCGCCTCCCGGGTTACCGCCCGACGCTGCGCCCGCACGGCAAGCAGGTCCGCGAAGCCGCGAAGCTGATCGCGAAGTCGCGCCGCCCGGTGCTCTACGTCGGCGGCGGCGTGATCAAGGCGGAAGCGCACGAGCAGCTGAAGCAGCTCGCCGAGCTGACGAACATCCCCGTCGTCACCACCCTGATGGCGCGCGGCGCGTTCCCCGACTCGCACCCGCAGCACCTCGGCATGCCGGGCATGCACGGCTCGGTCGCCGCGGTCGCCGCGATGCAGCGCGCCGACCTGCTCATCGCGCTCGGCGCCCGCTTCGACGACCGGGTCACCGGCCAGCTGTCGTCGTTCGCGCCGGACGCCGCGGTCGTGCACGCCGACATCGACCCGGCCGAGATCTCCAAGAACCGCAAGGCCGACGTGCCGATCGTGGGCGACTGCAAGGAGATCATCGGCGAGCTGATCGCCGCGGTCACCACGGAGTTCGAGCACGGCGGCAAGCCTGACCTCGCCGACTGGTGGACCCAGGCCGACGACTGGCGCAAGGGCTACCCGGCCGGCTACGAGTGGCCCGACGACGGTTCGCTGTCGCCGCAGTACGTCATCGAGCGGATCGGCCAGATCGTCGGCCCGGACGCGGTGTACGCCGCCGGCGTCGGACAGCACCAGATGTGGGCCGCGCAGTTCGTCAAGTACGAGAACCCGCGCACCTGGATCAACTCCGGCGGCCTCGGCACCATGGGCTACGCCGTGCCCGCCGCGATGGGCGCGCAGTTCGGTGTCCCGGGCACGCAGGTCTGGGCGATCGACGGCGACGGCTGCTTCCAGATGACCAACCAGGAGCTGGCCACCTGCGCCATCGAGGGCGCGCCGATCAAGGTCGCCGTGATCAACAACGGCAACCTCGGCATGGTCCGGCAGTGGCAGAACCTCTTCTACTCGGAGCGGTACTCCAACACCGACCTCGGCACGCACAAGCACCGCATCCCGGACTTCGTGCTGCTGGCCGAAGCGCTGGGGTGCGCCGGCCTGCGCTGCGAGACGAAGGAAGACGTCGACGCCACCATCCGCCGCGCGATGGAGATCAACGACCGCCCCGTCGTGATCGACTTCGTGGTCGGGAAGGATGCCCAGGTGTGGCCGATGGTCGCCGCGGGCACCGGCAACGACGAGATCATGGCGGTCCGGGGCATCCGGCCGCTGTTCGACGACGACGAGGTTTCGGTCGAGACGACCGAAGCCGTCGAAGCTGCCGCGGAAGGTGAGCGCTGATCATGAGCGTCCACACGCTGAGTGTCCTGGTCGAGAACAAGCCCGGCGTGCTCGCGCGCGTCTCTGGCCTGTTCTCCCGCCGCGGCTTCAACATCGAGTCCCTTGCCGTCGGGCCCACGGAGAACCCCGAGGTGTCCCGGATGACGATCGTGGTCGCCGTGGAAGAGCTACCGCTCGAACAGGTGACGAAGCAGCTCAACAAGCTGGTCAACGTGATCAAGATCGTCGAGCTGGAGCAGTCGACCGCCGTGCAGCGCGAACTGCTGCTCGTGAAGGTGCGCGCCGACAACACCGTGCGCAGCCAGGTCCTCGAAACCGTCCAGCTCTTCCGCGCCAAGGTGGTGGACGTCTCCCCGGAGGCGCTGACCATCGAAGCGACCGGGACGTCGGACAAGATCGGTGCGCTGCTGCGGATGCTGGAGCCGTATGGCATCCGCGAGCTCGTTCAATCCGGCATGGTCGCGGTGGGGCGGGGCGCCCGTTCCATCACCGCCACATCACCGCGTTAAAGAAGTAAGTCAGGAAAGGAAGCAGTAACCCCCATGGCAGTGGAAATCTTCTACGACGACGACGCCGACCTCTCGATCATCCAGGGGCGCAAGGTCGCTGTCATCGGCTACGGCAGCCAGGGCCACGCCCACTCGCTGAGCCTGCGCGACTCCGGCGTCGACGTCCGCATCGGCCTGCCCGAGGGGTCCAAGTCGCGGGCCAAGGCCGAGGAGCAGGGCCTGCGCGTGCTCACCCCGGCCGAGGCTTCGGCCGAGGCCGACCTGATCATGATCCTGGCGCCGGACACCAAGCAGCGCTTCATCTACGAGCAGGACATCGCGCCGAACCTCAAGGACGGCGACGCCCTGTTCTTCGGCCACGGCTTCAACATCCGCTACGACCTGATCAAGCCGCCGTCCAACGTGGACGTCGCCATGGTCGCCCCCAAGGGCCCGGGTCACCTCGTGCGCCGCCAGTTCGTCGACGGCAAGGGCGTCCCGGCGCTCATCGCCGTGGAGCAGGACGCGTCCGGCAACGCCCAGGCGCTCGCCCTCTCCTACGCCGCCGCCATCGGTGGCGCGCGGGCCGGCGTCATCAAGACGACGTTCACCGAGGAGACCGAGACCGACCTCTTCGGCGAGCAGGCCGTGCTCTGCGGTGGCGCGTCCGCGCTGGTGCAGACCGGCTTCGAGGTGCTCACCGAGGCCGGCTACGCCCCGGAGATCGCCTACTTCGAGGTGCTGCACGAGCTCAAGCTGATCGTCGACCTCATGTACGAGGGCGGCATCGCGCGCCAGCGCTACTCGATCTCCGACACCGCCGAGTACGGCGACCTGACCCGCGGCCCGCGCGTCATCTCGCCGGCGGTCAAGGAAGAGATGAAGAAGATCCTCGGCGAGATCCAGGACGGCACGTTCGCCCGCGAATGGGTCGCCGAGGACGAGGCCGGCCGGCCGAACTTCACCAAGCTCGAGGAGCAGGGCAACCAGCACCCGATCGAGGCGACCGGCAAGAAGCTGCGCGACCTGATGTCGTGGGTGGACCGGCCGATCACCGAGACCGCCTGAGCTTTTCCCGCAAGACGCTGAAGGGGACGCCCGCCACGGGCGTCCCCTTCAGTGCGTCTTGGCTACGCTGAGGAGCATGACCGACGACAAGGCGCACATCCGGCACCACCTCGACCTTTCCGGGGCCGAGTGGATCCGGGGCGAGCCCGCGGGCGTCACCCTCGACGAGGTCGTCGAGTACGCGTTCGTCGAGCACACCGACGGTGCCACCTACGTCGCGATGCGCCGTTCGCCGGACGTCGACGGCACGATCATGGTCTTCACGACGTCGGAGTGGGACGCGTTCACGAAGGGCGTCGACGACGGCGAGTTCGACGACCTCGGGGCTTAGGAACCCAGCTTCGCGGCCAGCTCGGGGATCTTGCCGAGATCGCCGGCGATGCCGAGGTGGTCGCCGTAGTCGCGGGACTCCGCGATGAGCCCGTCGCGGACCCGCAGGACGAAGATGTTCGCGATCCGCACCGGGCGCCCGCCGTACTCGCCCTGGTAGGCGAACTCGCCGATCAGCACCTCCGGATCGGTGCCCTGGTAGGTGACCAGGTCCGCGACCTCGAAGCCCGGGTTCAGCGCCTTCCCCGCCGCGAAGTGCGCGCGCAGCTCGTCGCGGGTGCGCACGACCTCGGCGCCCGGCAGGAACGGGTGCGTCACGTGGGTTTCTTCGGCGTACAGCTCCGGCAGCTCGTCCCAGCGCCCGCCCGCGACGCCGTGCACGAGCCGCTCGAACACCGTGCCCGAGCCCTCCGGCGTGACCGGCGAGAGCGCCCGCGGCGGTGCCTGCTCGTACGCCTTCACCAGCTGGTCGACGCCGTCGCGGATGACCGCGAGCTTCAAGTGGTCGTGGTAGTCGCGGGAATGGACGATCAAGCCGTCGCGCACGCGCAGCACCTGGATGTTGGCCGCCGCGATCGTCCGGCCGGTCTCGATCGACTCGGCGTCGTAGTCGTATTCGGCGACGATCACCTCGGGGTCGGTCGTCTCGTGCACGACGACGTTCTTGCGCTTGAGCCGGTACGCGCCCGCCAAGGCGCCGGTGAACCGCTCGTGGACCGCGTCGCGGCCGGTCAGGCGCGTCGGCCGGGGGACGGCCTGTGGGTGCTCGACGACGGTGTCCTCGGCGTAGAGCGCGGAAAGCTCGCCGAAGCGGCCTTCGCTGATCCCGTCGGACAACGCGGTGAAGACGTCGCGCGGTGCGGTCATGGTTCCTCCCAGAAGACAAAACGGAGTCTGCAGTCCGTCTCCGAAGATACGGACTACAGACTCCGGTTGTCTAGCGAAGCAGCTCACGGGCCGCGGGCTGCCCGCACACCTCCGCCCACGTCTCGGGAGTGCTGCCGAAGTTCGCGTCCCGCGCCCCGCGGTCGGCGCCGGCTTCGAGGAGGGCGTCGATGACCTCGAGGTGCCCGGACTGCGCGGCCAGGTGCAGGGCCGTGACGCCTTCGCCGTGCCCCGGCCCGCCGAACGTGCCCGGGTGGTTCACGGCGGCGCCGAGGTCGAGGAGCGTCCGGACGGCGGCGAGCCTGCCCTGCGCCGCCGCCCACGCCAGCGCCGTGCCGCGGTAGACGTCGGCGTCCACGTCGGCGCCGCGCGAAACCAGGGTGCGCAGGGCCTCGGTGCGGTCGTTGCGGGCGGCCCAGGCGAGGGCTTCGTCGCGGGCTTCGGCCGGGTCGCCGCTCGGGTGCCAGGCCGGGAAACCGCTGTGGGGCCGGTAAAAACCGCGGTGGGCGCCGCCGCGGCCCGACGTCAGGAGCTCGTCGAGGAGGGCGCCGTCGCCGAGCCCGGCCGCGACCCGCAGGTTGCCCGGCGCCCGGCTGTGCGCGGCCAGGGTTTCCGCGGCTTCGCGGTGCCCCCAGAAGAGGGCGACGACCAGGGGCGTGCCGCCGTCACCCCGGGCGGCGACGTCGACCGGGGCGCCCGCGGCGAGGAGCAGGTCGAGCAGCAGCGGCAGGTTGCGGTACGCGGCCTGGTGCAGGGGGGTCCAGCCGTGGACGTTGCCGCGGGCGGGGTCGGCGCCGTGGGCGAGCAGGACGCGGCTGAGCCGCTCGTCGCAGGTCGCGCCGGCCATGCCGAGCAGGTCGTTGCCGTTGGTGCCGCGGGCGGTGACCAGCCCGGGGAACTCGTCCAGGAGCGCTTCGAGCTGCCCGGCGTCCCGGGCCTCGACCGCCCGGTACGCGCGGGCGAACGGTTCACCGCTGTCCACAAGGGACTTGATGTGCGCGCGAAGTGCTTTCCAGGAAACGAATCCGTGCTCGCGGGCCACCACCACGCGGGCGCCGTCACGGGTGAGCGGCTGGCCCCGGCGCTCGAACGGCTCGCGTGCGCCGGGTGTTTCGTCCTCGGCGGAGGCGAGCAGCCCGAGCGCGCGCTCGGCGTAGTACTCGACGTCCTGGTGGTACGGGTGCTGCAGGGTTTCGCCGTGCTCGGTGACGCGCCGGACGTAGGCCTGCAGCTTCGGCCAGCTCGGGAACCCGTGCTCCCGGGCGATGCGGAACTGCGCTTCGGACAGCTTCACGGCTTCGGCGCGCGCGAGTTCCTTCGCGCGTTTGCGCAGCTGGTCCAGGCTGGGTTTGGCGGGCAGCACGCCCATGGTGCCTCCTTCCCTCGTCGCCCGTGGTCCGCCGGCACCGGGCAGGAAAGAAGGTGCGGAGCTGGTGGTGCGGTGCTGCAGGGGTGGGCTCTGCCCTTTCCGCGGACGGGGCGCGGCCCGCACCGCGCCCCGCCAGCGTACCCCCGTCAGGGCAGCAGGTCCGCCAAGCGGCGGTAGGAGTCCTTCGTCCGGGCGAGGACCTGGACGCAGACGTGGTCGGCGCCCGCGTCGAGGTGCGCGCGGATCCGGTCGGCGATCCGCTGTTCGCCGGTGACGACGACGGCGTCGACCAGGCGGTCGCTGCCGCCGCCGGCGAGGTCGTCGTCGGTGAAGCCGAGGCGGCGCAGGTTCGTCCGGTGGTGCGGTGCCTGCCGCACGTAGAGCCCGGCGTGCTCCCGCGCCGCCTCCGGGGCCGCGTCGAGCACCACCGCCTGCTCGACGGCGAGGTACTTGCCCGGGCCGAGCCGTTCGCGCGCCATCGCCGTGTGCTCCGGCGGGACGAAGTACGGGTGGGCCCCGTCGGCGCGTTCGGCCGCCAGGTCCAGCAGCTTCGGGCCCAGCGCGGCGAGCAGCCGGCGCGGGCGGGGCGACGGCCGGGGCAGGCCCGGCAGCTCGGCCGCGTCCATCCCGTCCAGATACTCGCGCAACGCCGTCAGCGGGCGGGCGCCGGGCCGGTGCCCGCCGAGCCCGGCGATGAACCGGCCCGGGTAGGCCTCGCCCAAAGCCCGGACGGCGCCCTCCGCGGCGAGGGGTGACCGCTGGTCGAACCGCGCGACCCCGGTGGCGACGGTCAGCTTCGCCGTCGCCGCGAGCAGCAGGGCGGCTTGGGTGAACGCCTCCCGCCCGGCGTACTCGCCGAACCAGATCGCGTCGAAGCCGAGTTCTTCCACTTCCGCGGCCGTTTCGCGGAGTTCGCCGATCGGGGCGCCGTCGAAGAACCGCCAGATCCCGACGCTCATCGGAGCACCGCCGGGGCCAGCTCGACGAGTATGTCCACAGTGGACTCGAAGGTGGCCGCGGACGGCGTCAGCAGGACGTGGTCCGCGCCCGCGTCGAGCACTTCCCGCACGCGTTTCGCGATGGTCGCGGCGTCGCCCCAGAGGACGAGGTCGTCGACGAACCGGTCGCTCGGGCCGTCGATGTCCGCTTCGGTGTAGCCGAGCCGTTTCCAGCCCGCGAGGTAGGCCTTCACCTGGAACTCCCGTGACTGCGCCACGCTGCGCCGGACACTCGCCCGGGCGTCCTCGCGGCTGCCGAGCAGGACGGTCTGGTGGGGGACGAGCAGCTTGTCCGGCCCGAGGATTTCGCGCGCGTACGGCGTGTGCGAGACCGGCTGGGCGAACGGGTGCGCGCCGTCGGCGTGGTCGCGCGCCAGCTCCAGCATCTTCGGCCCGACCGCGGCCAGCACGCGCGGGAACGCCACCGGGGCCGGGTTTTCCGCCGCGACCGCGTCCATTTCGGACAGATAGGCCCGCATCCGGTCCAGTGGCCGGTACTCCTCGCCGTACTTCGCCGCCTGGAACGCGTGGCCGATGCCGACGCCGAGCACGAACCGGCCCGGGTGCGCGTGGGCGAGGGTCGCCCCGCCCTTTTCGGCGGTCCGCCCCGGACGCGCCCAGGTGTTGGCGATGCCGGCGCCGAGCACGACGTCCGGCACCGAGGCGAGCAGGTCGCCGAAGGCCGCGAACAGTTCGCGGCCGCCGGGGCCCTCGCCGCTCCAGACCGAGCCGTAGCCGGCTTCGGCGAGCCGCCGCGTCGCCGCGCGTTCGACGTCCGGGGGCGGGGCCAGCGGGGCGCTCGGCAACCAGGCGCCGACCGCGCCGAGCCGGGCCCGCGTGTCTTCGATCAGGGTCATCCTCGAATTCCTCCCAGTAAGATGAGGCTACCTCCGGTTAATATACGGAGGCAGCCTCCGATTGGCTACCCGGTAAGGTCGGGAGGGCGATGACCGACGTGAAACCGATGCGCGCGGACGCCCGCCGCAACTACGAGCGCCTTCTCCGGGAGGCCCAGCGCGCCTTCGCCGAACACGGCGTCGAGGCGTCCCTCGAAGACATCGCGCGCCGCGCCGGGGTCGGCATCGGCACGCTCTACCGGCACTTCCCGACCCGGGAAGCGCTGCTCGAGACCCTCCTGAGGGCTCGGTTCGACGGCCAGGCCGATCGAGCACGCGAACTGCTGACCCATCCCGAACCGCTGAACGCGCTGCAGACGTGGCTGGCCGGCCTCGGCGATGCCACGGGCACCTACCGCGGCCTGGTCGAACTGACCGCCGACGCGCTGAGCGACGAATCGTCCCGGTTGTACGCGTCGTGCCACGCGATGCGCGACGCCGGTTCCCAGCTGGTGGAACGCGCGAAGGAAGCGGGCGAGCTCCGCGCCGACGTCACCACGCACGAGCTCCTTCTGTTGCTGCACGCGGCATCCTGGGCGGGCGGGCACCTGCCCGGCGAAGGGGGCATGCAGCGCCTGCTGGCTCTTGTTTTCGAAGGATTACGAGCGAGTTAACACCATGGGAAGCCAGGGGGCCGTCCAGCGGGTTAAACTCCGCCACGACCGGGGCACAACGACGTGCTGAATCCGTCTGTCGACACCTGGAAGCGACCAGATAGTGGGAGCCGCATCGTGAGCAAGCCCAGCAAGCCCGTCGTCCTCATCGCGGAAAAGCTCGCGCCTTCCGTGCTGAGTGTGTTCGGTGACGAGGTGGAGGTCCGGCACGTCGACGGCACGGACCGGTCCGCGCTGCTCGAGGCGGTGAAGAGCGCCGACGCGCTCCTGGTCCGCTCCGCCACCAAGGTCGACGCCGAGGTCTTCGGCGCCACCACGCAGCTGAAGGTCGTCGCCCGGGCCGGCGTCGGCCTGGACAACGTCGAGGTGCCCGCGGCCACCGAGCGCGGCGTCCTCGTGGTCAACGCCCCGACGTCCAACATCGTCTCCGCCGCCGAGCACGCCGTCGCCCTGCTGCTGTCGGTCGCGCGGCGCGTGCCGGCCGCCGACCAGAGCCTCCGCGGCGGCGAGTGGAAGCGCAGCTCGTTCTCCGGCGTCGAGCTGCAGGGCAAGACCATCGGTGTGGTCGGCCTCGGCAAGATCGGGCAGCTGTTCGCCCAGCGTCTGGCCGCCTTCGACACGAAGCTGATCGCCTACGACCCCTACGTCTCGGCCGCGCGCGCCGCGCAGCTGGGCATCGAGCTCGTCACCCTCGACGAGCTGCTGACCCGCGCCGACGCCATCTCCATCCACCTGCCGAAGACGCCGGAGACCAAGGGCCTCATCGACGCCGAGGCACTGAAGAAGACCAAGCCGGGCGTCATCATCGTCAACGCCGCCCGCGGCGGGCTGATCGTCGAGGAGGACCTCGCCGAGGCGCTGCGCTCGGGCCACGTCGGCGGCGCCGGCGTCGACGTCTTCGTCACCGAGCCGACCACGTCCAGCCCGCTGTTCAACCTGGAGAACGTCGTCGTGACCCCGCACCTGGGCGCCTCGACGGCGGAGGCGCAGGACCGCGCGGGCACCGACGTCGCGAAGTCGGTGCTGCTGGCGCTGCGCGGCGACTTCGTGCCGGACGCGGTGAACGTCTCCGGCGGCGGCGCGGTCGGCGAGCACGTCCGCCCGTACCTGTCGCTGACCCAGAAGCTCGGCACGCTGCTGACCGCGCTCAACCCGAAGGCGCCGACGTCGGTGACCGTGCAGGTCAAGGGCGAGATCTCCAGCGAGGACACCGCCGTGCTGCAGCTGGCGGCGCTGCGCGGCGTCTTCACCGGCGTGGTCGAGGACCAGGTCACGTTCGTCAACGCGCCGCAGCTGGCGGAGAAGCTGGGCGTGCAGGTCGAGCTGACGACCGAGCCGGAGAGCCCGAAGTTCCGCAGCCTGGTCACGGTCCGCGCGGTGCACTCGGACGGGCAGGCGCTGACCGTGTCCGGTTCGGTCACCGGCAAGGACGAGGTCGAGAAGCTGGTCGAGGTCAACGGCCGCGGCTTCGACCTGCGCGCCGAGGGCACGGTCCTGCTGGTCGAGTACCCGGACCGGCCGGGCGTCATGGGCCGCGTCGGCACGCTGCTCGGCGAGGCGGGCATCAACATCGAGGCCGCGCAGATCAGCCAGACCACCGACGGCTCCGACGCGGTCATGCTGCTGCGCGTCGACCGCCACATCGACGCGCACCTGCTGGAGCCGATCGGCGCCGCGGTGGGCGCGCACACGATCCGCGCCGTCGACTTCAACTGACGCAACGCTTTCGAAGGCCCCCTGTCACCCGGCAGGGGGCCTTCGTGCGCAATCACATTCACATAACGGAGTCCTTTGCCTACGTAAGTAGGTGTTTTGGGGCATTAAGTTCTCCCCGCGAGGTTGAACCACGCGTCGTCGAGGGCACGGCGCTGTGCCGCGCTTCACCGTCGGGGGTGTCAGGAGCGGCAGGCAGGTTCGGGTCCAGACCTCGAGTAAGGGGCCGACTCATGAGCAGATCCCGCTTACCCGCTCGCGTCACGACGGCGTTCTTCGCCGTCGTGCTGGCGGCCGCGCTGGGGGCGCCGGTGGCGAGTGCAGCGGACGCTCCGCTCGCCGACGGTGTCGCACCGGCGAAGATCGACGACGCTCAGCTCCAAGGCAAGCTTTCGCCGCGCCTGGGCGCCGCGCAGGGCCGCGTCACCGCGTTCGTCGAGCTGGCCAAGAAGCCCGCCGTCGACGCGTTCACCGCCGCGCAGCCGCAGGGCAAGGACCAGGCCAAGCGGGCCGCCAAGGCTGCCAAGGCCGACACCGCCGCCGCGGTCGAGTCCGTGGTCGGCCAGCTGCGCGCGGGCAACGCCCAGCCGCAGGTCGTCACCCAGACCGCCAACGCCGTCCCCGGCGTGGTGGTCACCGCCGACGCCGCCAAGCTGCGCGAGGTCGCGAAGCGGGCGGACGTCGTCGCGGTCCGCACGGTCGTGCCGAAGACCCGCACGAACGCCAGCGCCGAGCAGCTGACCAACACCCTCGCGGCGTGGCAGCAGACCGGCAAGTTCGGCGACGGCGTCCGCGTCGGCGTGATCGACGACGGCATCGACTACACCCACGCCGACTTCGGCGGCCCGGGCACGCAGGCCGCGTACAAGAGCGTCGATTCCACCAAGCCGACCCCGCTGTTCCCCAGCGCCAAGGTCGTCGGCGGCACGGACCTCGTCGGCAACGACTACGACGCCGCCACGGCGGGCAAGACCACCCCGAAGCCGGACCCGAACCCGCTGGCCTGCGGTGAGCACGGCACGCACGTCGCCGGCACCATCGGCGGCTTCGGCGTCACCGCCGACGGCAAGACCTTCAAGGGCGACTACAAGAAGCTGGACGCCAAGAAGGTCGACGCGATGCAGATCGGCCCGGGCACGGCGCCGAAGTCGCTCCTCTACGCCATCAAGGTGTTCGGCTGCGCGGGCTCGACGAACGTCACCTCGCAGGCGCTGGACTGGGCGCTCGACCCGGACGGCGACGGCGACTTCACCGACCACCTCGACGTCGTCAACCTGTCGCTGGGCTCCGACTTCGGCGCCCCGGACGACCCGGACTCGCTGTTCGTGCGCAAGCTCGCCGCGAACAACGTGCTCCCGGTGATCTCGGCGGGCAACGGCGGCGACATCAACGACATCGCCGGTTCGCCGGGCAACACCCCGGAGGCGCTCACCGTCGCCAGCACGCGCGACGCGGGCATCCTGCGCGACGCCGCCGAGGCGAAGGCGCCGGCGACCGCCGCGGGCCAGAAGACCGGGCAGTACAGCCAGAACTACACCGGCTACGACACGCTGGACCTGACGGCGCCGGTCGTCGCGTTGTCCGCGGCGAACAACGCGGGCTGCGCGCCGTACTCCGCCGAGGACAAGGCGAAGGCAGCCGGCAAGTTCGTCTGGCTGGAGTGGGACGACAACGACTCGACCCGCGCCTGCGGTTCGGCGGCGCGCGCCAACAACGCGCAGGCGGCCGGGGCGAAGGGCGCGCTGCTGTCGTCCACTTTGGAGCACTTCAGCGCGGGCATCGCGGGCAACGCGGCGATCCCGATGTTCCAGTTCACCGGCTCCGCGACCAAGACGCTGCGCGCGGCGCTGACCGCGGGCACCCTGCAGATCCGGCTCTACGGCACCGGCCGCGCCTCGATCCAGACCTACGACAAGACGATCGTGGACACCCCGAGCTCGTTCACCTCGCGCGGCACCCGCGGCCCGGCCGTCAAGCCGGACGTCGCCGCGCCGGGTGACACGATCACCTCGGCGTTCCGCGGCAGCGGCAACGGCCGGACCGTGCTCTCGGGCACCTCGATGGCCGCCCCGCACACCGCGGGCATCACCGCGCTGGTCCGCCAGTCCCACCCGGACTGGTCGGTCGAGGAGGTCAAGGCGTCGGTCATCGACACCGCCGGCCACGACGTCTCCGACGGCGCCGGCCACACCTACGCGCCGCAGCGCGTCGGCAGCGGCCGGATCGACGCCAAGGCGGCGCTGGACAACCAGGTGCTCGCCTACGTCCAGGACGACCCGGGCGCGGTCAGCGTCAGCTTCGGCACGGTCGAAGCGTCCGGGCCGGTGACGCTGTCGAAGACGATCAAGCTCGTCAACAAGGGCGTCACGCCCGCCGAGTACACCGTCGCCTACCAGGCGGTCAACGCGCTGCCGGGTGTCGAGTACACAGTGGACAAGCCGACGGTGAAGCTGACCCCGCGCGGCACCGCCAAGGTCAAGGTGACGCTGAAGATCACCGACCCGAAGGCGCTGCGCAAGGTCATGGACCCGACCATGCAGGCCACCCAGGCCGGCCTGGCCCGCCAGTTCGTCGCGGACGCCTCCGGCCGCGTCGCCTTCACGCCCACCAGCGGCGCCAAGGTGCCGCTGCGGGTTTCGGTCTACGCCGCGCCGAAGCCGGTGTCGACGATTTCGACGCCGCAATCGGTCAAGTTCGGGCCGGACGCGACCCAGGCCGTGCTGAACCTGACCGGCAAGGGCGTCGACCAGGGTGCCGGCGCGCAGCGGTACCGCTCGCTGATCAGCGTGCTCGAGCTGCAGGCGGAGTCCCCGCAGCTGCCCGAGTGCGACGCGGACGTGGTCACCGACTGCACGCTGAACAAGACGGCCAAGGGCGGCGACCTCCGCTACATCGGCGCGGCTTCGACCGCTCCGCTGGCGAAGGCCCAGGGCGAGCCGGAGAACGCGATCCTCGCGTTCGGCCTTTCCACGTGGGGCGACTGGGCGAACATCGGCAGCAACACCTCGCCGTTCGTCGACATCGACACCACCGGGGACGGGCAGCCGGACTTCGAGACCTACGTGACCAAGGCGACGTCCACGGACGTGCTGCTGGCCGTCACGGTCGCGCTGACCGCGGGCTTCCCGACGGTCGACGTCCAGGCGGTCAACGGCCAGCTCGGCGACGTCGACACCAACGTGTTCGACACGAACGTCGTCACGCTGCCGGTTTCCCTGGCGGCGCTGGGCATCGACGCGAACGCCGACAGCCACCGCATTTCCTACACGGTGGGCACCAGCGGCTTCTACGTCGCGCCGGGCACGACGAACGGGCTGATCGACTACGTCGGGACGCCGCTTTCGTTCGACGCGCTCGCCCCGGGCTACTCCGTCCAGGGCGGCGGCGACGCCGCGCTGGGCTACGTCGCGAAGCCGGGCACGGCGCTGGTCGTCACCCGGAACGCGGCTTCGGCCGCGGCGGACAACGCGCTCGGGCTGCTCGCCATCGAGCACCACAACGCCGCGGGGAACCGGGCGAACGTGGTCAAGGTGGACGCCGCGCCGGGCGGCCAGGCGGCGCACGGCCGTCAGCCGATCGGGGTGGGTCGCCGCTAGTCCGCGGCAAGATCGATCTGTGCAGGAACAGGGGCGTCTCCGGCGGCTTCCCGCCGGGGGCGCCCCTGCCCGTATTCACCCGATTGGGTGTCTCACCCTGCGGGAGGATGCGGCATAAGGGTGGTGCGGCTACGGCCGTTTGTCTACGGCCGGTAACCTTCCGGCTGCTGGCGTTTTGTTGCGGTGGGCCATCGGTGCGCCGGTGGCCCGGTCGACGGAGGTGTGTGGATGCGGCTCGCGGTGATCCCAGGTGACGGGATCGGGCCCGAGGTGGTCTCCGAGGCGCTGAAGGTGCTCGGCGAAGTAGTACCGACGGCGGAGATCACGAACTACGACCTCGGCGCGGCCCGGTGGCACTCGACCGGCGAGCTGCTCCCGGAGTCGGTCCTGGGCGAGCTCCGCCAGCACGACGCGATCCTGCTGGGCGCGGTCGGCGACCCGACGGTGCCGAGCGGCATCCTCGAGCGCGGCCTCCTGCTGCGCCTGCGGTTCGAGATGGACCACCACGTCAACCTGCGCCCGGCGCGGCTGTACCCGGGCGTCCGTGGCCCGCTGGCCGACGCGGGCGACGTGGACATGGTGGTCGTGCGCGAAGGCACCGAAGGCCCGTACGCGGGTACTGGCGGCCTGCTGCGCAAGGACACGGAGCACGAGATCGCGACGGAGGTCAGCGTCAACACGGCGTTCGGCATCCGCCGCGTGGTCGCGGACGCGTTCAACCGCGCCGAGGCCCGGCCCCGCAAGCACCTGACGCTGGTGCACAAGACCAACGTGCTCGAGTACGCGGGTTCGCTGTGGTCGCGCATCGTCGAAGAGGTCTCGCTGGAGCACCCGGAGGTGACGGTCGCCTACTCGCACGTGGACGCGGCGACCATCCACCTGGTCACCGACCCGTCCCGGTTCGACGTGATCGTCACGGACAACCTGTTCGGCGACATCATCACGGACCTGGCGGCCGCGGTGACCGGCGGCATCGGCCTGGCGGCGAGCGGCAACCTCGACATCACGCGCCGGAACCCGAGCATGTTCGAGCCGGTGCACGGTTCGGCGCCGGACATCGCGGGACAGGGCCTGGCGGACCCGACGGCGGCGGTGCTGTCGGTTTCGCTGCTGCTGGACCACCTGGGCCAGAAGGAAGCCGCACGGCGGATCGAGGCGTCGGTGGCGTTCGACCTGGCGACGCGGGACCAGTCTTCGCCGGGGGCCACGCAGGCCATCGGTGACCGGCTGGCGGCGCTGGTTTCGTCGAACGTGCGGACGGCCGGCTGAGTTTTCGTTTTGTCGGGAAGGCCCCGCACCCCTGGTGGTGCGGGGCTTTTTCGTGCGCGCGGGTTGGTGGTGGGCGGGCTCGGGCTTGGGATGGCCCGCTCTTGGGGGTACTCCCGGGGTTTCGGCAAAGTCGCGCGGCCAGGTCACTCCGCCGCCGGTGACCCGCTCGCCGGCGCAACGCTGCGGACCGCACCGACGTGACTTTGCCGGAGCCCTTGGGGGTGCTCCGGTCTGGGGTTGCTCGGTCTCGAATGACCCGGTCTCGGAACGTCGCGAATGACTCATTCGGGACCACTGACGTCCCCAATGAGTCATTCGCGACCCCACCGCCGGCGCCTTGTCCACAGGACCACCGTGCTGTGGACAAACCAGTGCCCGAACCTCTTCCCGGCCGGTTTTGTCGGCGGACGCCGATAGACTGGACCGGGGTCAGCCCCCAGGGACGGGTGGGGCTTGCGGGGTGGGGTGTTCCCGGATCGTGGGAGCTTGACCCAGCTTGTGGACTTCGCCGGAAGCCCTGTGGCATGATGCGACCATGACCAGCTTCGCGATCATTATCGACGAGCGCGCCGGACGATAGCTCCACAAGAGCCCCCGGCGCGCAACCTCTCGCACCCTGCGGGAGGTTTTTTTGTTGCCTCGAAACGCTAGGAGATGACCGTGACCCGCCAGGAGCCCGCCGATACCCCGCTCGGTGACGCCTTCCACCTCTACGACACGACGCTTCGCGACGGGGCGCAGCGCGAAGGCATCACCTACTCGGTCCAGGACAAGCTCGCCGTCGCGCGGCTGCTGGACGAGCTGGGCGTCGGGTTCATCGAGGGCGGCTGGCCGGGGGCGCTCCCCAAGGACACGGAGTTCTTCGCCCGCGCGGCGAAGGGCGAACTCAAGCTGAAGCACGCCGCCCTCGTCGCGTTCGGGGCCACGCGCAAGGCCGGTACCACCGCCGACACCGATCCGCAGGTGCGCGCGCTGCTCGACAGCGAAGCGCCGGTCATCACGCTCGTCGCGAAGTCCGACCTGCGGCACATCGAACGCGCGCTCCGCGTGGACGTCGACGAAGCCTGCGCCATGGTGCGGGACACCGTCGCGTTCCTGACGCGGGAAGGCCGCCGGGTCTTCCTCGACGCCGAGCACTTCTTCGACGGCTACGCGTTTTCGCCCGAGACCTCGCTCAGGGTCCTCGACGCCGCCGCCCACGCGGGCGCCGACGTGCTCGTGCTCTGCGACACCAACGGCGGGCAGCTGCCGCTCGACCTCGCCCGGACCGTCGGGGAAATCAAGGAAAAGACCGGATTCCGCCTCGGGATCCACTGTCAGGACGACACTTCCTGCGCCGTGGCGAACTCCGTCGCCGCGGTGCAGGCCGGCGTGACGCACGTCCAGTGCACCGCCAACGGTTACGGGGAACGGGCCGGCAACGCCGACCTCTTCGCCGTGACAGGGAACCTCGTGACCAAGCTCGGCATGGACGTCCTCCCGACCGGAGGAGCGGCCGAGCTGACCCGGGTCTCCCATGCCCTTGCCGAAATCGCGAACATCGCCCCCTACACCCACCAGGCTTACGTAGGGGCGTCGGCTTTTGCCCACAAGGCAGGACTGCACGCGAGCGCGATCAAGGTGGATCCGTTGCTGTACAACCACATCGATCCGTCTTCCGTCGGCAACGACATGCGGGTGCTGGTCACCGAGATGGCCGGCAGGGCCAGCCTCGAGCTCAAGGGACGTGAGCTCGGGGTCGACCTTGCCGGCCGGCCCGAAGCGCTGACGAGCGCCATCACCAAGGTCAAGCGCCTCGAATCCGAAGGCTGGTCCTTCGAAGCCGCCGACGCCTCCCTGGAACTGCTGCTGCGCCAGGAGGCCGACGTCCCCGCCGAGGCGCCGTTCGAGCTCGAGTCCTACCGCGTGGTCCTCGACCACCGCGCCGACGCCGAGGTCGTGTCCGAGGCGACGGTCAAGGTACACGTCGGCGGCCAGCGCGTGATCGCCACCGCCGAGGGCATCGGCCCGGTGCACGCGCTCGACGCCGCCCTGCGGAAGGCGCTCTCCCCGCACCTGTCCTGGTTGGACAGTGTGGAGCTCGCCGACTACAAGGTCCGCATCCTCCAGGGCCACCCGGGCACCGACGCGGTGACGCGCGTGCTGGTCGAGAGCACCGACGGCGAGCGTGAGTGGACCACGGTCGGGGTGCACGGCAACATCGTCGAGGCCAGCTGGCTGGCCCTCTGCGACGCGCTCGTCCACAAGAGCTCGACCGTGGCCCCGGTCACGGATCCGGCGGACGTAGACTGACGCGGTGCGCCTAGCCCGTATTGCTCATCCCGGTGGTGTCGCGTTCGCTTCGGTCGAAGGGGACGGTGACGACGCCCAGGTCCTGGAAATCGCCGAGCACCCGTTCGGCAACCCCAACTTCACCGGCAAGCGGTGGCCGCTGGCCGACGTCCGGCTGCTCGCGCCGATCCTGCCGTCGAAGGTGATCGCCGTCGGCCGGAACTACGCCAAGCACGCGGCCGAATTCGGCAACGAGGTGCCCAGCGCCCCGATGCTGTTCCTCAAGCCGTCCACCACGGTCGTCGGCCCGAACGCGCCGATCCGGCGTCCGTCGGGCATCGGCCGCGTCGACTTCGAGGGCGAGCTGGCCATCGTCATCGGGCAGCCGGTGAAGAACGTGCCCGCCGCCCGCGCCGCGAGCGCGATCCTCGGCTACACCGTGGCCAACGACGTCAGCGCGCGCGACCTGCAGAAGTCCGACGGCCAGTGGGGCCGCGCCAAGGGCTTCGACACGTTCTGCCCGCTCGGCCCGTGGATCGAGACGTCGCTCGACGCGTCCGACCTGGCGTTGCGGGCCGAGGTGGACGGCGAGCTCAAGCAGGACGGCCGCACGTCCGACCTGGTCCACAAGATCCCCGAGCTGGTCGAGTTCGTCTCCGGCGTGATGACGCTCCTGCCCGGCGACGTCATCCTGACCGGCACGCCCGAGGGCGTCGGCCCGATCGAGGGCGGCCAGAGCGTCTCGATCACCATCGAGGGCATCGGCACCCTGACCAACCCGGTCGAGAACGTCTAGTCCCGCGCCACCGGCTCCATCGGCCGCCGGGCGAACGCCGGAGCGTGCTCCGGCCGCAGCCCGAGGCCGAGGAGCCGGGCCGGGAAGTACGACAGCCGCGGGAACCGCGCGAACGCCTTGATCATCGGCTCAGGCGGGCCGTTGCGCTTGTCGGTCATCACCCCGCGCACGACGGTCCGGTGCATCAGGCGTTGCAGCCCCTGCACCATCAGCGTCGGCGCGAGCCGCCGCGAACGCACCTTCGCCAGGTCCGCCTCCGTCGGCCGGCCCCGGCGCAGCGGTTCGGCCAGCAGCGTCGCCGCCGCGACCGCGTCCTGCACCGCGAGGTTGATGCCGACGCCGCCGATCGGCGACATCGCGTGCGCCGCGTCGCCCAGGCAGAGCAGCCCGTCGACGTGCCACCTGCGCAGCAGGTTGAGCCGCACGTCGAGGAACTTGACGTCGTCCATCGTCTTGAGCTCGTGCACCCGGTCGGCGAACTCGGGGCAGATCTGCGTCACGTTCTCCCGGAAGGCCTCGATGCCCTGCTGCCGCAGGTCGTCGCCCTTCGGCGCGAGGTAGGCGACCTGGTAGAAGTCCGGCCGGGGGAGCGGCACGGCGAAGCGCCGGTCCCGCATCTTCGGCAGCAGCATGCCGCCCTTTTCGTCCTCGTGCCGCGAGAGCCGGAACCACCAGACGTCGAACGGGCAGTCGTACTCGTGCGGCACCAGGCCGGCTTCGCGCCGGGCCGACGACCAGCGGCCGTCGGCGGCGATGACCAGGTCTGCGCGGATCTCCCCGGTCTCACCGGCCGCCGTGCGGTAGGTGACGCCCGCGACGCGGCCGTGCTCGCGGACGAGGCCGGTGCACTCGGTCTCCATCCGCTGGACGAACGTCGGCTCCTTGCGGGCGCTCTCGGCGAGCAGGTCGAGGAAGTCCCACTGGGGCACCATCGCGATGTACCGGTGGGCGACCTTCAACCGGGTGAAATCGGCGAGCTTCATCATCTCGCCGTTGTCCTGCGGGAACCCGGCCGCGGTCAGTTCGCTGTGCGGCAGCGCGTGGAACTTTTCGCCGAGGCCCAGCTCGTCGAGCAGGGTCAGCGTCGAGGGGTGCACCGTGTCGCCGCGGAAGTCGCGCAGGAAGTCCGCGTGCTTCTCCAGCACCGTCACCTCGACACCGGCCCGGGCCAGCAGCAGCCCCGCGACCATCCCGGCCGGCCCGCCACCGATGACGACGCAGCTCGTGCGCTCGGCCATCTCGACCATCTCCCCATCTATTCATCGCTTGTTGAATAACTTGAGGATGCACCCGCCGGACCCCGGCGTCAAGGGGTGTGACCGGGGATACGCTGATCGGGCGAGCCCGCTTCGTTACCGGAAACCGTCCAAACGCGACGGTTGGTCGAATTTGCCCGGGAGTGGCCGGGGTTCACGGCCGCGCGCTTGTGGACCGAACGGATCTCCCGTCGCCGCAACGGTTTTCACGGGATGGGACCGGTGCGCACCGGAGGAGTCGACGTGGCCCCGGATAACCGTCGGAAGACGGTGCGCCAACTGGGAGTAGAGCCGGTGCGCCGGAACAGGCGAACGCCAATCACCTTTTTGGCAGCGTCGCGAACGCGGCGGTTGCCCTAGCCTCACTGGGTGGATTTCGCCTTGGCACCCCGGACCCCTTCGCGAACCGCCTCGCCCACCGCGGGAGCGTCCGAGCCCTGGGCGCCGCCCGAGTTGCGGCTGGTGTGCCTGGACATCGACGACACCTTGATCGACTGCACCGCCGCGATCCGCCGCAGCCTCCACATCCTCACCGGCCGGGGCGACCTGTGGCCGTTGTGGGACTTGATCACCGAAGAGCACGTCGCCCTGGTCGTCGCCGGCGAACTCGACTACGCGACCATGCACCAGCGGCGCACCGACTGCTTCCTCGCCGAGATCGGCATCCTCGCCGACGCCGAGCAGGTCATCTCGTTCGAACGCCGCCGAAGAGAACTGCTCGACCATTCGTGGCAGTTGTTCGACGACGTCCTCCCGTGCCTGGAGTGGCTCCGCGCGGCGGGCCTGGCGCTGGCCGCCGTGACGAACGCCTCGGGCGTCCACCAGCGGCGCAAGATCGCCGACCTGGGCCTGGCGCCGTTCTTCGACCACGTGGCCATCGCGGGCGAGCTGGGCGTGGCCAAGCCCGACCCGGTGATGTTCCACACGGTCTGCCTCGGCATGGACTGCGCCCCCGCCCAGGCGGTCCACGTCGGCGACAAACTGGACACCGACGCGATCGGCGCCCGCGACGCGGGCCTGGGCGCGATCTGGCTCGACCGCGACGGCATAGCGGAGCGCGCCCCGGCGGGCGTCCACACGGTGACCGGCCTCGCCGAGCTGCCTGAGCTGCTGGTTTCCGAGTACGCGACGATCGGCGTCCCCGCCCAGCGCCGCGGTGAGACCCCCGCGTTCACCGTCGGGAACGGCGTGCTCTAGTATTTCTCCTCGTGCGGTGCTGAACCGGCAAGCCGGGAAAGTACCTCACTGGGGTATGGTGTAATTGGCAGCACGACTGGTTCTGGTCCAGTTAGTCTAGGTTCGAGTCCTGGTACCCCAGCTGCGGAGAGTGACCCCCCTGCAGAGCGAGAAATCGCCTCTGGTAAGTTCTCTCCAGCAAGAAAAACAGAAAAGCCCCTGGGAAACCAGGGAAGTTCCTAGCCCCCGTCGTCTAGCGGCCTAGGACGCCGGCCTCTCACGCCGGTAGCGTGGGTTCGAATCCCATCGGGGGTACCAGCAGTAATGAAGGAAGTCGCGTTGACTCAGGTCGACGCGGCTTTTTGCTGTGTGTAGTGGGCGCCACGTCGGCGGAGATCCTTTCCGCGCTTGAGTCGGATGACTTCGAACAGCTCGTACAGGAGCTCCCGCGATGCTTTCGCCAGGTTCACGGCGAGGTAGGGGAGTGCATCCAGCCGAGCGATGATCGCCAACGCCCCTGATTCGCGAACATGTGGCAGCCGACCTGCCGCTCTGATCATTCGCTGATGAGGTGTGGCCCGGCGTGGACCTTCTTCGCGCGGTCGATTGGGTCTGAACGCTCGTCCGGATCGAGCCTGCTCCAAAGAAATCCCACGGACCGGCCTGGGTGGCTGACCGCGCGGACTAGATTCTCGGCTTTCCCGGCGTGAGCTTGCCGGCGCTGTAGGTCCAGGTGGTCTGCGCGCGGCCACTGGGACAGCAGTGGGCGTCGTCGGGGTGGTACCAGTCTTCGATGGCTTCGATGCGGCCGCGGGAGATCGCGATCGTTTCGACGCCCGAGGTGTACGTCTGCGGTGTCTGCTTCTGTGCCGTGACGACGCCGACCGGGGCGGGTTTGCCGCTCTTGCCGGTGATGACGACGAATCCCTGCCCGGGGACGCCGTTGCCGCCGCTGAAGTTGCAGTAGACGTCGATGGCGGCTTCGTCGAGGCCGTCGCCGTCGAGGTCGCCGTAGACGACGGTGCCGTTGGTGCCCGCGTCGAGAGGCCCGTACCGGGACGGGATACCGCCGGCGGAACCGTTGCGCAGGGTGAAGTCGCCGTTGGTGTCGCAGAGGGCGGCCGGGACGCGGATCGAGGTCAGCTTGGTGCGGTGCAGGTCCACCGGTGGTACGTGGGCATCGACGGTGATCGTGAACGTATCGGTGCCGCTCGCGCTGCGGACGACTCCTTCGAGGCCGGCCGCGACCAGGCCGATGCCGGTGGTGAGGATGCCGATCGCCACCTTCACCCGGCGGCCTGTCTCATCGTCTTTCACCGCCGCGCTGACGCAGGAAAGCACCGACTTGGTCAGATCGGCGACGGCTTCGGCGGTCGGTGGCGTCGGGACGTGCGCGGCCTCGATCGCGTCGCCGAGGCAGCGCATGCTGTCGGCGGCGGTCTCGAGGTGTCCGGCGCCGCTCTCGAAGACCTCGAGTGCCTCTTCGACGCCGAACAGCAGCGCCATGCCGAGGTAGGTTCCGGCGTCGATCTTCCCGGTGATCACACCGGGGAGCCGGGCGACCGGGAAGCGGTAGGTCCGTGGTACGCCCGGGATGAGGAGTCCTTCGGCGTACGGCTTGGTTTTGATCAGGGTGTCGTAGCCGGCGAGCACGGCTGCCTTGCCGGCGTCCACGGTGCCAGGCGGCTCCAAGACGGCCTCGGGAGCGGCGCGGAGCAGCCACGGCAGAGGCGAGCCGGGCGTCATCGTGACGACCGCTTGGCCGTTCTCGACGCGGAGGCACGACCACACCGGATTTCCGGCGACGGCCCCGCCGAGCGTCACGCTCGTGCCGTCGCCGGTCGTCGCGGGCGAGGTCGAGCAGGTGGGCTTGGCCGAGGTGATCCCGGTCGTCTGCGCGGCGAAGCGCGTTACGGATCCAGTCAGCTTGCCGAAGTCGAAGAAGCCCGGCCAGAAGCTGCTGAGGTGGTCGATTTCCGCGGTCAACGTCCGTTCCCCGGCGTTGTACACAGCCGGAATCAGGTGTGTTTCGGCCGTGCCGGCCGGATTCGTCAGCACCGCTCCGGCCGCGGCGGCGGGTGGCGAGGCAGGAACGGGGAACCGGATCGACATCGGTTTGGCGGGTTGCATTCCGTTCGCGAGTTTCAGTTCGAGCGGCGAGCCGGTGCCGGCGAACATGGACGCACCCTTGCCGAACGGGGCGCCGGTCCCGGCCTCCGCGCTGAGGACCGTGCCCGCTGGTGCCACCCCGGCCGGGCCCGTGACGAGAATACCGGCCACCACCAGGGAAACGCCTTGCTCGGTGACCTCCGCCGTGGCACTCCGCCCGGCGGCGGGGGCAGCACCGCCGCCGCCGAACACGACGATCGCGCCGACGGTGGCCAGGCAGGCGACCACGGTGGCGATCGCGATCGACCATTTGACACGGTTTCGGCTCACCCCTCGGAGATCGCCGCATCGGCCGCGAGGTGTTACGGCGGATGTGGTGTTGTTATCCGAGGGTGTCAATCGGCGGGAAGAACCGGTTTCGCCGCTGGTTTGTTGGTCATTTTCGGTGGCCCTCGCTGTAACAGCAATACGCCCTCCGGCGCTTAAGAGGATCGTGGCCGCCGGACGGATCAATCGCGGCCGCCGTTTCCCAGCGATTCTGGAGGCCGAGTGCCAGGGCAAAGACGAACGCGTGCCGCGGTCGCGGTGTGGGCGGGAGTGTTCCTGGCCGCGACGACGTTCGTGGTGGTCGCGGCGAGCAGCGACGCGCGCCCGGACCTGGACTTCCAGCAGGAAGGGCACTGGGTCTACAACGCGGCCGAGCAAGCCGCCTTCCACGTCAACGGCGGGACCAAACAGGTCGACGCGCGCACCGGCAAGGTCCAGCTCACCGGTGCGGTCGCGATGGGGCAGGGCGACCGCCAGTTGAGCGCCGTCGGCGACGGCAAGGCCGTGGTCTTCGGGAAGTCCGACCTCGCCGTAGCGGCCACGTTGGCCGCGCCTGGCGGAGATGTCCCGGTCAGCCTCGAAGTTCCCGGCGGGCCGTACTACGTCTACAAGCAGGCCGGCACGGTGGTGCGGTTCGCGCAGCTGCCGCCGGTCACCATGCGGGCCGGGGGCACGGTCGGTGAACCCGCGCCGCTCGCCGACGGCACGATCTGGTTCCAGCGGGTCGACAACGGCGCCTTGTGCCGGGTCAAGCGTGATGCCGGGGATGTGCTCTGCCCGGTGGACACCGGCGGCAAGCAGGGTGACGTGGTGGCGACCGGCGACCAAGCGGTCTTCGTCGACCCGGCCGGGGGAACGATCACCCCGTTCGGGGAGCGGGGTGCCGGTACGCCGGCGAACCTCGGGGTGCGGGTCGGCAAGGACGCCCGCACGGCGACCGTCGCGGTCGCCCAGCGGCTGCCCCTGGTCGACCCGGCGGACAACCGGCTGATCCTGGCCGGCCTCGACGGCCTCGGCGGCGAGCGACCCGGATCGGCGCCGATCACCGTCGGCCTGGGCCAGGGTGACTTCGCCGCGCCGGTGACGTCGACGGACGCCGTCGCGGTGCTCGATCGCGCGGGCCGGCGGGTGCTGACGTTCACCCCGACCGGCAAGCAGAAAGCCACGACGCCGCTGCCCGAAGGCGCCGGCCGGCCGCGAATCACCCGCGGTCAGGACGGGCGGGTGTACGTCGACGCCCAGGACGGCGCCCACACCGTGGTGGTCGACCACGACGGATCGGTCACCACGGTCGGTATCGGCAAGCAGGACGTGCCGTCCCCGGACACGCCGAAGACGCCTCAGCCGCCCGTGAACCCGCCGCCGGTCGCACCGCACGGCAAGCCGCAGGCGCCCTCGGCCGGCAAGGGGACGAAGGACCCGGCGAAGACGGCTCCGAAGGCGCCGGGTGCGCCGGGGCCGGTCCAGGCGCAGCCCGGCAACGCCACGGTGAAGGTGTCCTGGGGTGAAGCGAGTGCGAACGGCGCGGCCGTCACGGAGTACCGGGTGAGCTGGCGCTCGACCGCCGGGGAGGGCACCGACGGCGCGCTGGGTGTCGGGGGCAACCAGCTGCAGACCGACGTGCCCGGCTTGCGCAACGGTGCGACCTACGTCTTCACGATCATCGCCGTGAACTCCGTCGGTACCGGTCCCGGTGCCGACTCGCCGCCGGTCACGCCGAGCTCCGAGGTCCCCGGTGCACCCGGTGCGCCGACGGCGACCGCGGGCGAAGCCGGCACGGTGCAGCTGACCTGGGCGCCGGCCGACGGGCAGGGGCACCGGATCACCGGCTACACGGTGACCGCGCACGGCGCCGACGGCAGCACGACGGCCGCGGGGACTTCGACGGAACCGTCGCTCACCACCGCGGCCGGCGTGCTGACGCTCGGCACCGCGTACACGTTCACCGTGACCGCGGCCAACGAGCTGGGGCTGTCCAGTGCGGACTCCCCGTCGAGCGGTGCGGTTTCGCCGTACTCGCCGGCCGCGGCGGTCGGCGGCCTGAGCGCGGCAGCCGACGACTCGACCGTGACCCTCACCTGGACCGCGCCCGAGCTCAACGGTGGCGACCTGGCCGGGTACCTGGTGGAGGCCGACGGCCTGACGCCGCAGACGGTCACCGGCACGACAGCGACCTTCAACGGGCTGTCGAACGGCACCAAGTACAGCTTCACCGTGAAGGCGCAGACCCGCCAACGCGGCACGACCGGAGCCACGGTGGACGGCGCGCCCGCGACCGCCGAGGCCACGCCCGGCCGGGCCCCGATGGTGGACGTGACCGGAGCCTCGAGCAGTGGCGACCGGCAGATCACCCTGACGGTCAACGTTTCGGACTACAGCAGCGGTGCGGTGACCTGCCACGTCGTGTTCAACGGCGCCGAACGCTGGACGGGCGGTTGTGCCAGCGGCAGCTCGATCACGGTCGGCGGCCTGGACTACGCGACCACTTACGACATCTACGTGACGGGCGAGAACAGCTTCGGCCGCGGGCCCACCGGGTCGAGAGGATCGGCGCGCACCAACGATCCGCCGCCGCCACCGCCGTCGGTCACGGTGTCCAGAGGTGGCGCCTACTCCAGCTCGGCTTGCACCGACCCGAGCTGCGCTTACGTCGTCATCTCGGCGCGCAACTTCGCCGCCAACGCGAGCTATTCGGTGTCCTGTGTGTCCTCTGGCGGCGGGACTTACTACACGTACAAGACGCCTGCGCGAACCAACGGTTCCGGCGCTTTCGACAGCGCCGTCTGCTTCTTCGGCTACCGGGGCCAGCAGGTCTGGGCCGTCGTCGGTGGCGTCGAGTCCAACCACATGACCTGGTGACCCGGTTTCAGTGAACGAGGAGAACGAATGAACCAGCAGCTGACCCCGGGCGACGCCTACAGCCTGATCTCGGCCAACGTGCAACGCGTCGTGCAAGGCAAGCCCGACGTGGTCCGGATGGCGATCGTCGCCATGTTCGCCGAGGGCCACGTCCTGCTGGAGGACGTGCCCGGTCTCGGCAAGACCACACTGGCCCGCTGCCTCGCCGCGAGCGTCGACGGCACGCTGAACCGGATCCAGTTCACGCCGGACCTGCTGCCCGGCGACATCACCGGCGGGTCGATCTACCACCAGAGCAGCGAAACGCTCGAGTTCCACCCGGGTGCCATTTTCGCGAACATCGTGCTCGCCGATGAAATCAACCGCGGCACGCCGAAGACGCAGTCGGCCCTGCTGGAGGTGATGGCCGAAGCGGCGGTGACCGTCGACGGTCACCGCTACGCCATGCCACGGCCGTTCCTCGTGCTGGCGACGCAGAACCCGATCGAACTCGAAGGCACCTACCGGCTCCCGGAGGCGCAGCTGGACCGGTTCCTCGTACGGCTCAGCGTCGGCTATCCCGGCCACGACGCCGAAGTGCAGGTGATCTTGGGCGACATGGCGGGGGCAACGCCCGCTCAGCTGGGTCCGGTCCTGAGCCAGGACGCACTCGCCGGCGTGATCGCCGCGGTGCGGCAAGGGCAGGTGCACCCGGCCGTCTGCTCGTACGCCGTGAGCCTCGCGGAGGCGACGCGGCACCACGAACTGGTGCGCTTCGGTGCCAGCCCCCGTGGCAGTGTCGCCCTCGTCCGTGCCGCACGGGCGTGGGCAGCCACCGACGGCCGCGCCTACACGACGCCCGACGACGTCAAGGCCGTGGCGCCCGCGGTGCTCGAGCACCGGCTCGTGCTCACCCCGGAAGCGGAGCTCAACGGCCGCAAGCCCGCCGACGTGCTCGGCGAGGTGCTGCGGGCGGTTCCCGCCCCCGGTGGCTCGGCGACGGTCCGGGGCTGAACCGTGCCGTCCATTCCTGCCCCTCGTGGTCTCCGGCTGACCCGCCGGGGCACCGGTCTGCTGGGCGCCGCCGCGGTCTGCCTCGCCGCCGGGATCGGACTGGGTTTCCCGCTCCTGCGGCTGGTCGCCGGTGCGGCGACCGCCGTGGTCGTCGTAGCCGTGCTGAGCTGCCTGCGACGGGTGAGTGTCGACGTCCACCGCGAACTCGTGCCCGACCGGGTCGAACGAGGCGACACCGCGGTCGCCACGCTCACCCTGACCAACCGCTCGCGCCGGCGCAGCGGCGGGTTCACCGCCGTCGACCCGCCCACCGAGGACGCGCGGCTCGCCGTGCACCCCCTCGCCCCCGGCGCTTCGGTCGAGAGGGCCTACCGGCTGCCGACCCGGCGGCGCGGCGTGCTCACGGTCGGCCCGCTGACCGTCCGGCGCGCCGACCTGCTCGGACTGGTCGCCGCGGACGCGCGCGGCGGCAGCACGTCGACGCTGCTCGTGCACCCGCGGCGGCACCGCGTCGGTGTGAGCCTGGGGGCCCACCCGCGCCACCACCACGAGGGTGTCATCGCTCCGCGGCCGATGGCGGGTTCGGCCGACCTGCGCGCCGTGCGCGAGTACGTGCTCGGTGACGAGCTCCGGCACGTGCACTGGCGCGCCACCGCCAAGACCGGCCGGATGATGGTGCGCGAGTACGTCGATCCGGCGCAGCCCCGGTTCACGGTGCTGCTCGACGACCGCGCCGGAGCACTCGACGAGGACGGCTTCGAGGCGGCCGTCGAGATCGCCGCTTCGCTCACCCACGCTGCCACCGCCGCGGGCACCCAGACCCGGCTGCTCACGACGACCGGCCTCGACCTGAACACCCGGGGTGGTGTGGCGGGCAGCCGCGTGCTGCAGGACGCCCTCTGCGCCGTGGAACAAGGCACCGACGAGCTGAACTCCGAGGTTCTGGTCTCACGGTGTGCCAGCGGCACCAGTCTGGCTCTGCTCGGCGGCAGGTTCGAGACGGCTTTGGTCGGCGCATTGGGCAAGAGGGCGCGCGAGGTGACGCTGTTCGACTTCGGGAACTCCGAGCCGGTCGTGCTGCCCGGCGTGACCGTCATCAAGGAGCGTGACGCCGTCGCGGCCGCGGCGGCCTGGAACCGGGTGGTGGCCGCGTGACCCGGTTCGCGGCGTGCGCCGCGGTCATCGTCGCGGCCGGCATCGGCGGCCTGCTGTTCCAGCCGGTGTTCACGCTGCCCGCGTTGCTCATCCCGGTGCTCGCCGCCTGCGTGGCCGTCGTGGCCGCGGACCTCGCCGCCATACGCGCGCCGGCGGTCCTGCGGCCGCCGCTGGCCTTGCTGTTCGGGCTGCTGGCCCTCATCGCCACCGTGCTGCGCCCGACGTTGAACGGCGTCCTGCCGACGTCCGCCACGGTGCACGCGCTGGGCGACGGACTGCTGCACGGATGGCTGCGCACCCTGGAGAGCACGTGGCCCGCCCGGCCGGAGCCGGAACTCCTGCTGTTCGTGCCCGTGCTCGTGCTGCTGACCGGCGTGCTCGGGGTCGAATGCCTCCGCCGGGACCGCAGTCCGCTGGTGGCGCTGGTCCCCAGCCTGGCGCTGGTCGGGCTTTCGCAGGCGTTCTCCGTGGCCGACGGCGGAGACGCTCTGCTGTTCGGCGGCGGCTACACGGTGGCCGCGGTCGTCGTCCTGGCCGCGGCGAAGTCGGCGGAGAACCGGATCGGGGCACCCGCCGGGCACCGGCGTGCGGCGCGGCTCCGCGGTTCGGTCACCGGGTACGCGCTACCGGCGGTGGCGACCGTCGCGGCGATCGCGGCCGGCTGCTTGGCGTTCACGGCGTGGACGCCGCTGAGCAGGCCCGCGTATTCGCTGCCCGCCCACCACCAGCCGCCGGCGGTCACTTCGGTGCTGGCCAATCCGCTCGACGAGATCGGCTCGCGGCTGGCGACCCCGGCCGCCGAGGTGTTCCACGCCCGCGTCTCCGCACCGGTCGACCGGTGGACCGTGTCGGTGCTGAACCGCTTCGACGGGGTGAACTGGACGAGCAGCGCGCGGTTCCGGCCGCTGGGCAGCACGTTGCCGGGCCTCGCCGGGGTCCCGGCAGGCGGCCCGACGGCCGAAGCGGCCGTCACGCTCGCCTCGGCGCCGGGTGCCTGGCTGCCCACGGTCACCCGGACCGACCACGTCGAGGGAGCCAGCCCGCTGGTGGACCCCGCCACCGGGACCCTGCTGTCGACCCAGGCCGCGGACGGGCTGGCCTACCGCCTGTTCTGGCGCCCGCCGTCGGTGGACGCCCCGAAGCTGGCGTCGTCCGATGTGGACGGCGCGGCGGACGGGCTGGAGCCGGTGGGACAGCTGCCGAAGGAGATCGCGCCGCTCCTGCGTGAGGCCACCGGCGGATCGGGGCCGTCGCTGCGGACCGCGTTCGTCCTGGAACAGTGGTTCCGCAAGAACTACAAGGTGGCCTCGGGGGAGGACATCCCGACCGGGCACGGCTACGCGCAGCTGAGCTTCTTCCTCGCCTCGAGCAAGCGCGGCACGAGCGAACAGTTCGCCACGGCCTACGCCGTGCTCGCCCGCGCCGCGGGCCTGCCGGTGCGGGTGGCGGTGGGGTTCCGGCAGCCGGCGGCCGCGCCGGGTGGCTCGGTCGTGGTGCACAACAGCGACGTCCTGGCGTGGCCGGAAGTCGCGGTCCGCGGGGTCGGCTGGGTGCCGCTCGACCCGTCCGGCGCGGCCACCGCGGACGCCGGACGGCCGGAAAGCAGCGTGGCGCAGGCGACCGACGACGCGCGCAAGAATCTCCCGCCGCAGCCGGACAACCGGCCGCAGCCGACGACGAACCCGCCGCCGCAGCCGGCGGCGGCCGGCACTCCGTGGTGGGTGTGGATCGCGCTCGCCCCGCTGGCACTGCTGCTGCTCGTCGCGCTGACACCCGTAGCGGTCAAGACCGTGCGGCGCCACCGCCGCCGTCGCGGTGCACCGGCGGAGGCGGTGGTCGGAGCGTGGCTCGATGCCCGTGACCGGTTGCGCGACCGCGGTGTCACGGTGGTGCCCGGCATGACGGCGCGAGAGCTCGCGGCGCTGGTCGGGCCGGACTACCCGGAAGCGGTCAGCCAGGGGCTCCGGCAGCTGTCCCAGTGTCTCGACCTGGCGTTGTGGTCGGGGTGGACCGCCTCCCCGGAGGTGGCGCGGCGGGCCTGGGCGGCGTCCGACGCCGTGCGCGCCGCCAGTCGGGGCAGCTTGCGGCAGCGGATCGCTTCGCTGTTCGCGGTGCGCAGCCTGGTGCCCGTGCGAGCGTGAAATGCCGAAGGGGCGCCGGAAAACCCCGGCGCCCCTTCGGCATTTCTCACGAGCTAGGTGCCTTGGTGCACGCATCGGGCCTGGCGAATACCGAGGCTTTCACTGGCGGCCGTGCGGTTCCCGCTGTCCCAGGTGGCTTGGATCTGGAAGCAGTACCGCTTGCCGGCCGTCACGTCGACCGTGTAGGAGGTCTGGCGGTCGGCGAGTTGGACGGTCGGCGCGGAGCCACCTTCTTCGGCGATGACGACCGCGTAGTCCCAATCCGGCCCGCCGGTCCACGAAAGCCGCACCTGCGCGCCGAGGTCCTCCGGCGGGGCCAGGACCGGCGCGGCCACGGCGGTGGCCGGCGAGGTCGGCGCCGGGGACGGGACCGGCGCGGCCGCCGGCGGCGTGGTGGTGTCCCGGGTCAGCAGGACGGTGAGCCCGCCACCGGTCACGACGACGAGTGCGGCCGCGCCGGCGATCAGCCAGCGGGTGGCCGCGGACCTGCGCTTGGGCTGCTCCGGTTCCGGGACGACCGGCCGCAAGCCGGTCTCGCTACCCGGTGCGAAGCCCGCCGGGAAAGATCCCGCAGCCGGACGTAGGCCGGTCGAGGCCGAGCCGTCGTACGGGGTGTCCGGGACCCAGCGCCGCGGAGAGCCGGACGGCGCGGACAGCGTGGCCAGCTCGGTCGCGAAGTCGTTCGCGCTGACGTGGCGGGCATCCGGGTCGGCGGCGAGCGCCTTGCCCAGCACGGCCGAGAACGCCGGGCCGGCCACCGTCTCCGGCAATGCCGGTGCCGGCGTCGCGACCGCGCGCAACCGGTACTCGCGCAGGGGCTCACCCGGCGCCCGGGGGATGGGCGGGCGTCCGGTGAGCGCGGTGTAGAGCGTGGAACCGAGGCCGTACACGTCCGAGACGAAGCTCGAACGGCCCTGGTAGACCTCGGGACCGGCGTGTTCCCACGTGGCGTAGTCGGCTCGGGCACCGTCGGCGTCGGCGTGGAGCGTCAGCCCGAAGTCGCCGAGGACCGGCTGGCCGGTGGGGCGGAAGAGGATGTTCGACGGCGTGATGTCCCCGTGCACCAAGCCGGCGTCGTGCACCGCGTGCAGGGTCACGGCCAGCCGCGCGCCCAGGGCGGCGACCTCGCCGGGCTGCAGCGGCCCGTGCGCGATCCGGGCGGCCAGCGATTCCCGGCACAGTTCCATGACCACATACGGTCTGCCGTCGCTGCCGGGGATCACCCCGCTGTGGAACATGGTGACCACGTCGAGCCCGCCGGGCAGTTTCCCGATCGCCTCGCACTCCGCGCTGAAGGAATCGCGCGAGCGACGGTCCGGCAGTGCGGTGTGGAAAACTTTCACCGCGACCTCGCGGTGAAAACTTTCCTGTACCGCGCGGTAAACCGTCGCGAAACCACCCCGCGCGATCGGTGTCAGTCCCGACAGGCCGGGTATCCGCGGAATGTCGTTGCCGTTGTTTTCGAAACCCACGCCGAAAGCGTAGCGTCCGGCGCCCCGTCGGCGATAGTTTCCGCGAGAACTGCGGACCCCGTGGGAGAAAAAGTGCGCATTCGTTTGTCAGTCCGTGATCCGCGCGATGGGGTGTTACGCGATTTCGGTATCGAATGCGTACCGGAGAATACCGCGGGCGAGGTGCTCGAGGCGGTGGGAGCGGTGCTCGGCGGGACCGGCCCGGCGACCGTCGGCGGCAACCGGATCGACGAGGCTCTGCCTGTCGCCGATTCGCCGGTGCGCGACGGCGTGGTCGTGGACTTCTCCGGTGCCGTCGCGCCTCCACCGGTGGCCGCACGCGGTCCGGTGCTCCGGGTCGTTTCCGGACCCGACGCGGGCCGGTCACTCCCTCTCGTGCTGGGCCGGGACACGCGGATCGGCCGCCGTGGCGAGGTCGATCTCGCGCTGTCCGACGGTGATGTGTCGCGGCTGCACTGCGTGGTCCGGTGGGACGGTACCCGGATCCGGCTCGTCGATCCGGGGTCCCGGAACCGCACCGTGGTGAGCCGCGACGGCCGGTTCGACGGCCGTACTCCCTTGCCGCACGGCGTGCCCGAGGACCTGCCGCCGGGAGAGCAGTTCCAAATCGGCGGAACCCGGCTCGCCGTCGAGCTCCCCGGTGCGCGTGTTCCACTGAGGCCCGACGGGAAGGGAGGTCTCCTGGTCAACCGCGCACCGCGCACGCGCGCACGCTTCACCAAGTCCACAGTGGACCTGCCGGGACTGCCGCCGGTCCAGACGGCGCACCGGAGCCCGCTGTTGCTGATGGCCGGCTTGCCCCTGGTGCTCAGCGTGGTGATGGCTTGGGTGTTCCACCAGCCGTCCTTCCTGATGCTCGGGTTGCTGTCGCCGGTGATGGCGGTCGGGATGTGGTGGAACGCGCGCCGCGTGGCGAAGCAGGCCAACGCGGACAACGCCCTTGATTACGACCGGCGCCTCGCCGGGGCCAAGGTCGCGGTGCACGCCGCCGTCGACGAAGAAGACGCTTTCCTGCGCCGGGAGTGGCCGGCGCCGGTCACGGTGCTGGAGCGGGCCGAGCCGGGCGCCGCCGGCCTGTGGCAGCGGCGTACCGGTGACGACGACTGGCTGCGGTTCCGGCTGGGGCGCAGTACCCGCGCGGCGTCGGTCGGGCTGAACGGACCCGCGCCGGCGGACGGGTGGCGACCGCCTCAGCTCGCCGACGCGCCCATCGGTGCCGGCCTCGACGGTGGCGCGCTCGGTGTTGCCGGCCCCGCCTCGGACGCCGGGCGGGTGCTCGACTGGCTGCTGGTCCAGGCCGCCGTTCTGCACGGGCCGGACGAGCTGCGCATCGCGGTCCTCGCTCCCGGGTCGCGAGAGCTGCTCTGGACGCGGTGGCTGCCGCACCTGAGGACCGGCACCGGCGGTGTCCGGGCAGCGTGGGCGCACGAAGCGGTGGGGGACGCGGTGAAGCCGCTCACCGAACTCGTGCGGACGCGGCTGGAAAGCCGGCGGCCCGGTGAATCCGCGGCGGACACGCTCGTGGTGCTCGTCGGTGCCCGGGAACTCGGCGAGCGGCAAGACGTCACCGATCTCCTGCGGGAAGGCCCGCTCGCCGGGCTGCGCTTCCTCTGCGTCGACGAATCGGTCGCGGCGCTGCCCAGCTCGTGCGACGCCGTGCTCGCTCTGGAACCCACCGGGGACCGCCTGAGCGTGGCACAAGGGGATCCGTTCGCGGTGACCGCCGACCGGATCGACACCGGTGCGGCGGAGCGGGTGGCGCGGATGCTGGCGCCGCTCCGGGTCGTCGGCTCGGCGAGTGCGGCAGCCGCGCTGCCGGACGTGGTCCGCTTCAGCGACATCGTGCCGGCGATCGCCGAGGACGAAGTGCGGGCTGCCTGGCAGCTGTCCCCCGAATGCACCTCGGTGCCGATCGGTGCCGACGCGTCGGGGACCGTGCACGTGGATCTCGTGAAGGACGGCCCGCACGGCGTGATCGTCGGCACCACCGGCGCCGGCAAGAGCGAGTTCGTGACGACCTTGGTCGCGTCGCTGGCGCTCGCGAACTCCCCGGCGCACCTGAACTTCCTCTTCGTCGACTTCAAGGGCCACTCGACGTTCCAGGACCTCGAGCGGCTTCCGCACGCCGTCGGCACGGTCACGAACCTCGACGGCGCGGTTCCCCGGTTCTTCGGCTCGCTGCAGGCGGAACAGCTGCGCCGGCAGCGGCTGTTCGAAGCGGCCGGCGTGAGCGAGTTCGGCGGGTACGGCTGTGCGGCCGCCCGGAAGGGGTTGCCGCCGCTGGCCCGGCTGGTCGTCGTGGTCGACGAGTTCGCCGAGCTCAAGCACCACCTGCCGACCGCCGTCGACGACCTCGTCGGCCTCGCCAGGCTGGGCCGGTCACTCGGCCTCCACCTGCTGCTGGCCACCCAGGACGAAGCCGATGTGACGACCCAGATCAAGCACAACGCGGAGCTGAAGGTCGCGTTGCGGGTCAGCCGGTCGGTGAGCGACATGCTCCTGGACAGCCCGCTCGCCGGTGAGATCGGCAAGCGGCAGAAAGGTCGCGCCGTGCTGCGGCAGTCCGACGTCCTCCGCACGGTGCAGACCGCCTGGTGCGGTGCGCCCAGCGGCAGCGCGCAGACCATCGCGCTGCGCGTGGTTCCGCTGCGGGACCAGGATCTGGAGCTGCCCGAGCCGCCCCGGAAGAAGAAGATTTCCGCGGACCGCACCGAACTGGACGACCTCGTCGACGCGATCACCGCGGCCACCGAGGCCGCCGGAATCCAGGTCCCGCACCGGCCGTGGCTCCCGCCGTTGCCGGATCTGCTGGTCCGCGACGCGTGCGCCCCGGTCCCGTTCGCACTGGACGTGGGACTGCGCGACGTCCCGGCCGAACAGCAGCAAGTCCCGTTCGCTCCGCGCCTGGGCAGCGGGCACCTCCTGCTGATCGGCGCGCCCCGTTCGGGTCGCACGAGCGCGGTGCGCGCAATCGCTTGCGGACTGGTCGCGGACACGTCGCCCGACGCGCTGCAGCTGCACGCGATCGCGGTCGGGCACAGCCTCGGCGAACTGGCGGACCTGCCGCACAGCGGTGTGGTCACCGACGTCGGTGATGCCTGGCAGGTGGAACGGGTGCTCAGCCGGCTCGGCGAAGAGGTGCGATCCCGCCGCGAGACGCTCGCCGCGGCCGGCGTGAGCACCCTGGACGAGCTGCGGGAACGCGACTCCGGAGCACCGCCGCACCTGGTGCTGCTCGTCGACGGTGTCGACGTCCTCACCGAACGCGACAGCACGGCCCAGCTGCTCCAGCGGCTGTTGGAGGACGGCGTGACCGTGGGACTCACCGTGTGCGTGACGAGCACCGGAACCAAGCTGCGGACGCGGTTCGCCGGACTGTTCGAGCACCGCCTGAGCCTTCGCCGCGCCGACAACGACTGCCTCGGCGCACTGGGGTTCGCCCACCGCGCCGACGTCACCAAGCTCCCGCCCGGCCGTGCGCTCCTGCGGGACGATTCCACCCTGGTCCAGATCCCCTTGCTGACCGGCGATCCGTCCGGTGGGGCACAACGAGCGGCGCTCGCCGAGGAGGTCGGCCGCGCGGTGAAGCGCTGGACACCGCCCAGGCGGGCACCCCTGCGCGTCGACCGGATTCCGGCCACCTTGCCACTGTCCGGCGCGCTGGCGTACGGGAACCGGCCGGCCGGCCGGCCGGCCCTGCTCGGAGTGGGCGGCGACGAGCTGACCACGCACTGGGCCGACTTCGACCGCGATCACGTGGTGGCGATCGTCGGTCCACGCAGGTCGGGACGCTCCAGCGCACTCTGCTCGATGGCGCTGAGTGCCGCGGCGAACGGCCTCCGCGTCGCCGTGGTCGCCGACCGGCGAGGTGCGGCGCACGCGCTGGTCGAACGGGCGGGCATTTTCGTCGGCGGCGCGGACGAGCTGGCGCGGGCGCTGACACCGGGGCTGGACGCGCTGTTCGTCGACGACGCGGACCGCTTGGGCTTCCCGGAGCCGCGTCCCTTCGGCCTGCCCGGCCGGCCGGCGTTGGTGGGTGCGTTCATCGCCGACAAGTTCGCCCACGGCCGCGGCTTGGCCCAGGTCCTCGCGGCCGCCGAAGTCGGTGTCGTGCTCAGTCCCGGCCGGGGCGAGGTGCTCGGCGTCGACTTCCCGCGCCCGGCGTTCGACTTCCCGGTGGGACGCGGCTACCTCGTCTCGCACGGCGAGGCGGTGCTCGGCCGGATCGCCGAGCCCGAGGCGGTCACCCCGGTGGGCTGACCGCCTCGCGGCGGTCAGCCGACGAAGCGGAAGGTGTCCGCGATCTCGGTGAAGAGCCGGTCGAATCCGGCGGCGAAGTCCACATTGGGCGTGACGAACGCCAGCACGGCGACCTGGTCCAGCCCGGGCACCGGGACGTGGAACCGGCGGGTGAACGCCTCGGTGCCGGTGTGGGGCAGGCGCACGCGCCCCCACGTGGTGAGAGCCGGGCCACCGGAAAGGTCGTGGACGCCGATCTCGGTGCCGGTGGCCCGCGCTTCACGCTCGATCTCGCCCCGCACGCCGGCACCGTCGCCGACGTGCGGGGACAGCGCGACCGTGACGTTGGCCGTGAAGACCTCCAGTCCGCCGGAGCCGCTGTCGACGTATTCGGTGAAGAAGCCCGCCAGCACCACGTCGACGTGCGCGGACAGGCGTCGCAGCTCGGTGCTGAGCGGCGCGACGAACCGGGCCACCGCGGCTTGGTCGCTCGTGTCGGCCCCGTGCTCGGCGAGGGTGCGGAGGACTTCCGCGTCCAGATCGGGCACGCGGGGATCGACTTCCAGCCAGGTCTCCGGTAGCCGCAGCCGGACGCCGGTCGCGGTGCGGCCGGGAAGGTCTTCGACAGTCACCGTTTCACCTCGACGAGTGTTTCCAGGGACTTCCAGCCGAACGTACCCAGTTCGCCGATCCGTTCCGAGGTCGACGGCTCCGGGCCGTACCAGTCGCCGTCGATGTCGCGGCGGACCTTGTCGATCGAGCCGGTGACGTCGGATCCGGTGTTCGCGAGCTCGTCGGCCTGCACCGCCGCGCCGGTCAGGTGGTAGGCCCGGGTGACGAAGTTGCCGCCGGGTGCGTCGAAGAGCCGGACGTGGTCCACCAAGTTCTCGGCGTCGTGCACGGAACTGACGGTCTCGGTGCCCTTCGCCGTGAGCCCCGCCTTCCCCACCGCGCCCAGCGATGCGATCCCCAGCGCGACTCCGGCGTCCACCAGCTTCGGGGCTTTGCTGTGATCGGCCGCGGTTTGCAGGCCGCGTCCGACGACGGCGATCCCGCCCAGCACCAGCCCGGCGCCGTACATGCCCGCGGCGATCTCACCGGCGCCGGGGACCAGGCCGACGAGCGGCGCGATCTGGGTCAGCATCGAACTGCAGTCCGACATCCAGGTGAGGAACTCGTCGAACTCGGTCGACGTCACCAGAGCCTGGAACCCGTGCCAGGCCGTTTCGAGGGGGTTGCGGTGGTAGCTGTGGGCGACTTCGGCGGCCCGGTCGACGGCCTCCGCGGCGGTGTTGCCGGCGTCCTGGTGCAACGCCTGGACGCGGCTGCCCGTGCGGCGTGCGGCGTCAAGCCGCTCATCGGCCAGGTCCAGCTGTGTCGAGGCGTACTTCGCGTCACCGTCGGCTTGTCCCTTGGCCGCGATCGCCTGGCGCTTGACCTGCTCGTCCTGCTGGATGTGGTGCTGCGCGTCGGCCGTGCCGGCGGCGTCGGCCGCGGTCTGGCTCACCACCAGCCGCTGCCGGGTGAAGACCAGCCGGGTCTGCGCCGAAGTGGCTTGCCTGCCGGAGTCGGCCGACCGCCGCTGGGCGTCGGCGAGGTTCCGCCTGAACAGCTCGGCGTCGGCGGCCGCGGCGGCGGCGGAGCGTTCGGCTTGCTGCGCGTCGAGCTGGTTCTGGACCAGTTCGTCGGCGTAGATCATCAGCGCGTCCCCGGCTTCCCGGTAGGACTCGGAAAGCCGGTCGAGGTCCGAGCACAGCTCGATGACCGACCGCCCGAAGGCCTCCGCGCCGAGCCCCGCCCACACCTCGTCGGCCTGGCCATTGCGAATCTCGCGCAGCTCGTCGCGGGCGTGCTCGGCGCGGTCGGAGATGGCCAGGAAACCCTTGGCGGTACCGCGCACTTGTTCGGGGTCGCCGGGAGCGGGATCCCAGCCCAGGTGCTCGAAGCTCATTGCGCGCCCCCGAGCGTGCGCACGACTTCGCCCTCGGTGCCGGTGTAGGCCCCGAGGGCCTGGTCGAGCCGGTCGGCGAAGTCGTCGAACTTCGCACCCAGCTCACGCCGGCCGTCGCCCCACTTGCCGACGAAGCTGTGGACGGCGTCGGCCAGCCGCGGGTAGCCGGTCTCCGCGGCACTGAGCGAATCGGCCTCGGCAACCGATTCGAGGTCGCCGTGGATCTCTCGCACGGTCGCGGCCAGCCGTCCCACTGCGGAGGGGTCGACCGAGAACCCGGTCATCGCCGGAGCCACTCGGCCGAGGGATTGGGGGTCGCACACCTGGATGACATGCCAAGAGGTCGCTTGGCCGAGCACACCTGTTACGGCTACGAAGGTTGACGACGAGTACCGCGCTGTCAGCAGCCGTCCTCCCGGTTGGTCGGAGCGTGGCCCGGCAACCCGACGCCCGCGACGTAGGAGACCTTGGCGCGGCCGGCGGCGTAGTCGCTCTGGCTACCGTCCTCCAGGCCGAAGCCGATGGCCCCCTTCGCCGAGCTGACGACCACCCCGTTGGAGCCCTGCCCGAAGTCGAGGTCGAGCTGCTCGTCGATGGTGTAACCGGCGAACGCCTTCCGCAGCTCGGCCAGTGTGGAGCCGACTCCGATCCCGCCGACCTGCGTACGGAGGGCCTGGTCGCCGCCGAAATTGCGCACGGCGAGGATCCGGCCCGTCTTGGCCTCGACGCTGGCGCTGAGGCTTTGACCGTCCTTGGCGTACCGCACGCACGACGGGGAGTTCTGGTCGTAGGCGTTGCCCTGGTCGGTGTATCCGCGCTCGCGGAGATCGTTCGCGGTCAGGTCGAAGTTCACCGGCCCGATTCCGTCGAACCGCACGACGTGGGGGTCCTGGTCGCTCACCTTCGGGCGGTAGCCGACGGTCACGGTCTCCCGGTCGCGGCCGCCCAGGAGATCGCGGAGGGTTTCGAACTGGCTGCGGAAGAACTCGGCGGCGGGGCCCGCGACCATCACCGCACCCAGGAGCACACCCCGCCAGCCGAACACCTCCGCCAGCGCCGCCGGGCTGAAGCAGCCCTTGAGGATGGCGCCGACGTCCGGCGTCCGCTGGTCGACGGCCGCGGCGCACTCCTTGATGCCGAGGGCCTTCGCCATCTTCTCGACGACCCGGTCGTACTCGCTGATCTTGAGGGCGCCGTTGCTGATCGTGCCGCCCCCGGCGCCGAACCGGGTGAGGATGTTGATCAACGAGGTCAGGCCGAACTCGAGCTGGTACAGGGACTCGGCGAAGCCGTCGTATTCGGTCGTGAAGCTGAGGTTCTGCCCGCTGCCGAGCTGGAAGGTCAGTCCGGCCTGGTCGAACGGCATCAGAGCCGTGCGTTTGTCGCTGAAGGACTGCTGGGCGACCCACTGCAGGGCGAACCTGTCCTTCGGCCGCTCGGCGACGGTGAGTCCGGCGTGGTTCACCAGGATCGGATAGCGCCGCTTGTCCACGATCCGCACGATCGGCTTGCCGTTCTCGATGCCCAGGCACCAGTGGAGCGGGTCGCTGCCCTTCGTGCCGATGGAGTAACCCCGGGCGCGGGCGTCGCGCTCACCGGCGCACTTCGGCTGCTCCGCCTCCGCGAACGCGTCCCCGGTCAAGGTGTCGAAGCTCTTCTTCAACTCGGTCTTGACCGCGTCCACCAGGTCGGTGAAGGGCCGGATCAGCGGATCCCACCGCGACAGGTGGTCGGTCGTGACGTAGGCGAAGCCGCCCTCCACCTTGGAAGGTGCCACGAGTTCCCAGCCGTCGGCCTCGCCGGTCCGGTTGACGGCGATGACCACGTCGGCTGCCTCGACCTGGCGGTCCAGCGCGAACCGGAGCGTGACGGGCGCCGGCAGGTCACCGTCGGGTGTGAGGTGGACGACGCCGTTGAGCGACTCGGTTCCCGTGAAGGACGGCTTCGCGGCCTGGTCGTCGGGGATCGCCTTCATCGATGGCGGAGCGCCGTCCGAGACGCTCACTCCGCTGCCGATGTCCCGGAACGCACCGTTCGCGGGGTTTTGCGGCGGCGCGGAGGTGCCGGTCAGCAGCCAGGCGGTCAGCCCGCCCGCCACCAGCACGCCCACCACCACGAGCGCGAGAACGGCACGCTTTCGACGCGATCGCGGCAGCACGCGTCCTCCTCGGCATTCCGGCATCGAGGAAACGGCGGGTGTGCGTTCCTCCCCGCCAGAGTCTCTCCGCCGACGGCCGCTGTTACGGACGACGTTCGCATGCCGGTAGCTCGCCGGCCATGGCTACCGGGACGCTCGACTGGGTCTGGCGGGCCGGCACTGTTGGAGCGCGCGAAGCGTTCCGCCGTGACTGGTTGACCGCCTGATCGTGACTGCTCAGCGACGCCGTGGCGCGCTGGGCACGCACGCCAGGATCGAACCGGCGACCAGCCAGCCGAAGTGTGTAATCGACGTGGCGATCCACTGGGCTGATGCCCACGATCGTCCGGCGTCCCTCCTGGCCGAGATCGATGATCGGTAGGGCCGAGTCTGCGGTGAAGACGAACGGATTCCAGGGCGCGCCATCGCACCGACCACGGGTGGCGGTGACAGCGGTCGTCCGCGGCCTGGCCCGCGCCATCGGCGACGCGCTGCGCACGCGGCGAAGCCGAACGCCGGCCCTTTTCCGTTCGAGCCTTGGTCGGTGGCGCGGCGGGCTCGTTCCTACCCGGTGCTCGGTCGCCGTACCCATCGCCGGATCCGACGGGCCCGTCGTGCCTTGCGGCTCCGAGGCGGAGCCTTGGGAACCGGGGAACCAGGGCCGATCGTGGCAGAGAGGGCGGACTCGACGGGCAGAATCCGGTCCAGGCCGGCGAGCAGGTCGTCGGATGCACTTCCCAAGAAGGTGTAGACCGCGGCGACGTCCTCGGCACCGCGGGGCGCGCCACCCTCCCGATGCGGATCACTGGTCATGGGACACCGCCTTGAGCTTGAGGCTGAGCGTGGTCAGCGCACGTGAGATGTTCTTGCGGACGGCAGCTTCGGTCTTTCCCGTCTGGGACGCGATTTCCGTGTTGGTGTAGCCGTCCAGGTGCCAGGTCAGGTGCAGTCGCTGGGTCGGTGGGAGGGTGTCGAGCACGAGGCGGGCGTCGGCCGTGCTGTTCGCGAGGGCGACGACGTCTTCGGGCATCAGGTCGCTATCCGGGTGGTCGGGCACGTCGCGGCGCGACCGGTGCGTCCGGTCTGGGCTGAGGCGCCAATACGCCCTGGTGGCGGTTGTTCGGAGCCAGGCCTTTCTCGCCATGCGATTGTCGGAGAGAGTGGCCCACTTGACCCACGCGCTCGTGAAGGCCGTCTGTGCCGCGTCCCAGGCATCCTCGGCGGACGCACCGAAAGCCATCATCAGGAATCCTGCGAGAGGAGCGGCCTCGTCGCGGTAGAACCGCGAGTAGTCGGCACGCAGACGATCCGCGCGGCTCCGGGTGGTGACGGGCTGCCGATCGAGCGAAGACGGCGGGAACAGCTGTCTGCGTGTGCGGTAGTGCGCTTCGGTGCGAGGTCGGTCATCGTCGGCCAGGAATACCCGGCTCCTTCGCGGGTTCCCCAATGGTGACCCAGGTTCGGCTCCCTTGCCCGAACGTGGTGAGCGTACTGCCGGGCGGCGCGCCCCGGGTGAAGTCGCGGACGATCGACCGCCGGATCCCGGTGGTCCGGCTTCGGGCTTTCGCGCAGATCCTCGCCATCGCCACGGCTGTACTGGCGACGACGGTCGCGGCGACCACCACCAAGGAAGTCACGACGTCTGATCACCTTCCCTCGGTCTGATGAGCTCGTACGTCACCTAGAGCGGCCGGGGGCGTGAACTGTGACATTCACGAGGATGCGGCCCAGTCGGACGCGGCTGCCCCGTAAGAACGGTCCGCGTGGTCTGCGACAGGCACACTTCGTCCAGCGGTAGCCCGCGATGGGCTCACCCGTTCGGCGGCCAGTCGGGGTGCGTCCTTGCCTCCGCTCAACTTCGTAGAACTCCCACATCGTTGAGCCGGCAGGGATTTCTCCGTACCCGCGTCGAACAGGTGAGCGACCGATTGGTCTCTGTCCTCTATGGACAAAATTGGCCGGCGGCGACGTATTCGCAGGTCAGGTGGATATTCTTGCTGCGCGTGTGTGTCCAGGTGGGACTCGATGAGGGTGCGCTTGCCGCTGTTTTCCCAGTGGTGCAAGAGAGTTCACCGCCGCCCTCGTTTGGATTTTGGCCATCTTGGTAATACTCTGTGTGACGTCGGCCGTGATGGGCCGTGGCGAGTTCCGCTATGGAGGACTGGAATGACGAACAAGGCCCAGCTGATCGAGGCGCTGTCGGAGCGTCTGGGCGACAAGAAGGTGGCTTCGCAGGCCGTGGACGGTCTGGTGGACATCATCATCCGGACGGTCAACAAGGGCGAGAAGGTCAACATCACCGGCTTCGGTGTGTTCGAGAAGCGCGCCCGCGCCGCTCGTACCGCGCGCAACCCGCGCACCGGTGAGGCCGTGAAGGTGAAGAAGACCAACGTGCCCGCCTTCCGCGCCGGTACCACGTTCAAGGACGTCATCGGCGGCTCCAAGAAGCTGCCGAAGGCGACCCCGGTCAAGCGCGCGACCGCGACCCGCGCGACGGCGACGAAGACCGCTGCCGCGGCCGCGCCGGCCAAGGCGACCACGACCCGTACGACCCGCGCGGCGGCCGCGAAGCCGGCCACCACGCGCGCGGCCACCACGCGGACTCGCGCCACTGCGGCGAAGCCGGCTGCCAAGGCCACCGCCACCAAGGCGGCGCCGAAGACCACCGCGGCGAAGACCACCGCGGCGAAGACCACCGCGGCCAAGGCGACGACGGCCAAGGCCACCACGGCGAAGGCCACGACCACCCGCGCCAAGGCCGCCGCCAAGCCGGCCGCCACCAAGACCGCAGCGGCGAAGAAGACCACCGCCGCCAAGGCTCCGGCCAAGCGCACGTCGGCCGCCAAGAAGAAGTAACACCTGCGTCACACGCAAAGGGCCCCGCGCCGAGCCGGTGCGGGGCCCTTCGTCATGACACGCCCAAGCCCGAGAACAAGTCAAAGCCGCCCGAGCTTCGGTCGTCGGTCGGACCCGGCTCCGGTCGAGCCCGACGACCGACGGCCTGCGTTCGCCTTGACCCAGTCGCTACACGTGACGCATCCAGATGTTGGTTTCCTCGTAGCACCCGTGGTCGCGTTCGCGGTCGATCTCGACCAGGTCGAGTCCGCCGGGAACCACGTACCGGCCGGTTTGGGGGAATGCCATGTCCGCCCACTCTTCCCACCGGTTCACCGTGCCGGTCACGACCATCGAACGGGGTGCCGGGGCGATGAGTGCTGCGCCGAGGCGCTGGTGCGTCCGGACCCAGGGATCCAGGTGCAGGCCGTCTTCGCGAGTCCACTTCATGAAGTCCGCCATCGGGGTCAACGGGTAGCTCGCTTTGAGCGTCGGCCGCACCGGCACGATGACCCGCTGGAGCCCGGCTTCGGTGGCGCGGTCGCGCAACTCGGTGAGCAGCGTTCCCGCCAGGCCGCCCCGGTTCGGTCGGGGCGCACGGTGGCGGCCACGACGCACAAGGTGTCCGGCTCGACCGAGTTCTCGTGCTCGGCCACTGACGCGATCAACGCGCCGTCGTAGCCACTGGGGAGCGTCGGCACGCTGCCGTCCCAACGCAGCGCCACCGCGGTTGCCCGGCCCAGCACCTCGCTGTCGTTTTCCAGCAGCAGGACGTCGAACTGAGGGAAATATCGCTGCACGGCATCGCGGTGGGTGCCGGAGATCGGGTCACGGAGCACAAAGGGCGGCCAGCCGAGACGAAGCGGAGCCATGCCGTCACCCTTGAGGTCGGGTCGCTCGCCGGTGGTGACGATCTTCATGCCCGGGACTTGAGGGTCTCGTCGGCGAGCCGTCCAAGAAGAGGCGTCGCGAGTCACCGCTCGGGTCAGGTGAGGTGAGCCGCCGGGTGGGACTCCCAGCCGAGGTGGGCTGAAATCCTCGCTGCCGCCTTCGCTGTCTCCCGGCCCGCCGCCTCGAGACTCTCGCCCAGGCGCTCCGTGGGCGCCGAGATGTTCACCGCGGCGATCACGCGGCCGCGGAAGTCGCGGATCGGGGCTGATACTCCCGCCAGGCCCGGCTCGAACTCCTCGAGGACGCGGGCGTAGCCGGTGCGGCGGGCTTCCTGGATCTTCAGAAACAGGTCCGGCAACGCGGGTTCTTCCGCGCCGGCGAAGCGGATGTACAGGTCGTCCGGGGTGGCGTCGAGCAGGAGTACCCGGCCCGCCGACGTGCAGTGGGCCGGGACGCCTCGGCCTTCCCAGTCGTGGGCGCGGAAGGAGTGCCCGGACACCGACAGCAGCGTCAGGACCTCCTGGTCGCGCAGGACGCACAAGTGGCTGGTCTCTTCGAGCTCGGCCGAGAGTTCGCGCAGCACCGGTTCGGCGGTGCGGACGAGACGGTCCTCGACCGTGCGGGCGACGAGGGAGAACAGCCGCCAGCCCAGGCGGTAGCCGAGGGTGTCCGGGTCGCGCTCGACGACGCCCTCCTCGGCCAGTGCCTTGAGGGCGCGGGAAACCTGGCTCTTCTCGCGGCCGGTCAGCTGGGCGAGGCGGACGACGCCCAGCTCACCCGCGCGCTGCGCCTCGGGGGAGGCCAGGGCCTCCAGCAGGTCCAGGTCGCGGCGCAGGCCGTGGCCCTGGTGCCGGGCGCCGTCGTCCGGGGTGGGCATGGCAGCGAAAGTACCCGCCGGGGCGGGAGTTGGCGTCAGCGCAACGGGCGTTGCAATGCCCGGTCGATCCTTGCTCGCCGGTTTCGCGCGCTCTTACCGTCGGAAGGGCCGCACAGCCGAAGGAGCCGGAGCCATGACTTTCGCGGGGCACGTGCCGCCGGTCCGCGCCACGCTCGCGGCGGTGGCCCGGTGAAGATCGCCGCCATCTCCCTGGACCGGCTGCGGCTCGACCTCGACCCGCCGCTGCGCGCGGCCTGGGACCCGGACCCGCGGCGGCACTTCGACGCCACGATCGTGCGCGTGCACACCGACGAGGGCGTCACCGGCATCGGCTCCGGCGACACGATGGCCGGCTTCGACGCGGTCGAGCACCTCTTCCTCGGCGAGGACCCGCTGGACATCGTCCGGCACGTCCAGGCGATCGAGACGGCCAACTTCCACGGCGGCCGCTACTGGCCGCTGGAAGCCGCGCTCTGGGACGTCATCGGCCAGGTCGCCGGCCTGCCCGTCGCGACGCTGTTCGGGAACGCCGCCCGCGCGCTGCCCGCATACGCCTCGTCGGCCGAGCTGAAGCCGCCGCCGGAGCGCGTCGAAACCGCGTTGCGGGCCCGGGAGGCCGGGTTCCGGGCGATGAAGATCCGCATCGCCCGTGACCGCGTGGCCGACGGCGTCGCCGCTGTGACGGCGGTGCGGGACGCGCTCGGGCCGGACTTCGGGATCATGGTCGACCTCAACCAGTCGTGGCGGATGGCCGGGGACACGAGCGCCGCGGCCGGCCTGGCGGAGACACGGAAGCTGGTGCGGCGGCTCGCCGAGCTGGACGTCCTCTGGGTCGAGGAACCGCTGCCGTACCACGACCTGGCGGGGTTCAAGACCCTGCGCGCGGAGAACCCGGGCGTGCGGATCGCGGCGGGCGAGATGCATCACTCGGTCCCGGAGCTGCTGCGCTACCTGGAGGAGGACGTCCTGGACGTCTACCAGATGGACGTCGTGCTCGCGGTCGGCCTGCACCGGGCGCGCACGCTGGCCGAGCTGGCGCGGCTCAAGCACCGCGCGTTCACGCCGCACAGCTGGACCAACGGCATCGGCCTGCTGGCCAACCTGCACGTCGCGGCCGGCGTCGGCGGCGGCCCGTACTTCGAGTTCCCCTGGGACCCGCCCGGGTGGACGCCGGAACGCCGCGACTTCATGTTGGCCGAGCCGGTGCCGATCACCGCCGCGGGCGAGGTCGAAGTGCCGCGGCGGCCCGGGCTCGGCGTCGAACTGGACGAAGAGGCGGTGCGGCGGTGGCGGATCTGACGGGCGAAGACCGGCTCACGGAGTCCACTTCGGACGAGACGGTCGCGGGCGGTTCCACCGGCGCGGCGGCGCGTACCCCGTCCCGGCTGTCCGTCGAGCCGGGCGGCCGCACCGAATACGGCCCCGGCGTCGTCGCCGAACTGCCCGCCTTCGTCGAACAGCTGGGTCGCACCCGGGTGTTCGTGGTCACCGACCGCGGCCTGCGGGCCACCGGGATCGTCGGCCGCGTCGAGAAGATCCTCGCGCGGGCCGGGATCGAGTACGCCGTCCACGAAGACGTCGGCCCGAACCCGTCGACGGCCGAACTGGACCGCGGCGCGGCCTGCCTGCGCGCGTTCGGCGACGCGGCCGTGCTCGCGCTCGGCGGCGGGTCGGCGCTGGACGCGGCGAAGGGCATTTCCCTGCTCGCGGGCAACCCGATGGCCGGCGCCGCGGACGCCGACCGCCTGTGGGACGCCGCCGACGGCCTCCCGCTGATCGCGGTCCCGACGACGGCGGGCACGGGCGCGGAGACCAACGGGTTCGGCGTCACCGAGGACGTCCGCGCCTGCCGCAAGGTCTACATCGGACATCCGTCGGTGCGGCCGCGGATCGCGGTCCTGGACCCCGAGCTGACACTGGGCCTGCCCGCGCCGGTCACGGCGGCTTCGGGCCTGGACGCCCTGGTCCACGGCATCGAGTCGCTGGCTTCACGCGGCTCGAGCCCGATTTCGGCCGCGTACGCCACCCAGGCGATCGGCCTGGTCGGGCGCTGGCTGCCGGTCGCCTTCCGGGACGGCGGTGATCTCGAAGCGCGTTCTCAGCTGATGCTGGGCGCCCACCTGGCCGGGCACGCGCTGACGCTGTCGGGACTCGGGCTGGTCCACGGCATCGGGCACGCGCTGACCGCGCACACCGGAACCCCGCACGGCGTCGCGCTGGCGGCGGTGCTGGCGGAGGTGATGGAGTTCAGCGCGGAGGCGGCCGAGGAGGCCTACGAGACAACGGCGTGGGCCCTGCGGGTGCCGCCCGGCTCGGCGATCGCGGCGGTGCGGGAGATTTCCGGCGTGCTCGGCATCAAACGGCCGTTGCGGGAGCTCGGGGTGAACCGGGACCGGATCGCGGTCATCGCGGCGGACGCGGTCGGTGACGCTGTGACGAAGAACGCGCCGCGGTTGCCTCGGGAAGCCGAGGTCGTCTCGCTGCTGGAGTCGGTTTACTGAGATCCCAGGGTGTTCAGCCGGGCTCCGATCTCGGCGGCCCGCTGGTACCGGCCGTATTCGGTGGGACGGCGACGTTCAGATCGAGGTTCATGTCGAGGTGGCGGCTGATGGCGATCGCTTTCCGGCAGAGGACGATGGCCGCTCCGTGGTCTCCCAGTCCCTGCTCGGCGCGGGCGACGTGGTGGAAGGTGGACCGCCGCCAGGCGTTGCAAAAGCCGGCGAGTGCGCGAGAGCGGCAGTCAGCGACCGCGGCGGCCGCGTGCGGGCTGAAGTCGGGATCCACGTGCGTGCCAAGACGGCGGAACAGCCGGGCTTCATCGGCGGGGAGCTTTTCGCAGGACCGGCCGAACACCGAGCGGATCGCGGCCCGTTCGTCCCGGTCCCAGCTCAGCGCATCCAGCCGAGATCGGTCGTCGGTGAGTTCGGTGACCAACTTCGGAGACGGTGGCTGTCTCCGTGGACACCCGGCTGGCAGCGAACCTCAAAGCCAGGGGCAGGCGCGCGCACAAGCGGGCCAGTTCCTCGATCGCTCCCGGCACGACAGTGCCACAGCGAGAACCGAGGATTCCCCGCACCAGCGCCACCGCCTCGCCGGGGGAGAGAGGGTCCAGCGTGAGCCGGGAGGCCGGCTCGGTCACCACCAGGCCGGTGAGGCTGTCCCGGCTCGTCACGACCACGACGCACCCGGGGGCTCCCGGCAACAGGGGCCGGACTTGCTCGGCGATGTTCGCGTTGTCCAGGACGATCAGCACCTTGCGGCCGGCGAGCAGGGACCGGTAGCGGGCTGATTGCACGTCGGCGCTCTGCGGCAGGGCGTCCGCCCGGACTCCCAGTGCTCGCAGGAAGCCGTCGAGCACCTCGGCCGGAGCGGCCGGATCGCCGGGGCCGTAGCCCCGCCGGGCGCGGGTCTTCCCGATTCCCGCGGTACCGGCGACGAGCTTGTCCAGTGCCGTCGGCTGATCTGTGCGGCCGGTGAACTCACGGATCGACATGGCAGCTGACGCGGTACTTCCGCAGGACCGGAGCCTTCGAGGCTCTCGGTTTTCCCCTCGAACCGTCCGGTGGGGGAGAAGAAAAGAATGCCTGCCCCGGAATTCGGGGTACTGCCAAAAGTGACGGGTTGATCGCTGCCCGTGCGGGGAGCCTTGCGGGAAATGGCCTCCGTCGGCGGCGAGGGTGTTCAGTCCTTGCCGCCAACGGGCCGGGTCCCCAGTGATCTGCCGGCCAAAGCCTTACTTCTTCGCGGCGGCGACCTTCTTGCGCGGGGCACGCTTGCGCGGGGCGGCGGCGGGGGTTTCCGCTTCTTCGGCCTGGGCCTGCTCGTAAGCCGCGATCACCTCGGAAGAAAGGCGGCCGCGCTCGGAGACCTCGTAGCCGTTCGCGTTGGCCCAGGCGCGGATCTGCTGGTTGCGCTCGCGGTCGGTCGTGCTGGTCGTCGTCGACTGGCCGGTGGCCACGCGGACCTTGCGGCCGCCGATGCGGCGGCCGGCCGAGACGTAGCGGGCCAGTTCGTCGCGCAGGGCGGCGGCGTTGTCGTCCGACAGGTCGATTTCGTAGGTGACGCCGTCGAGGCCGAACTGAACGGTCTGGGCGGCTTTGCTGCCGTCGATGTCGTCCAGGATCTCGACGAGGACTTTCTGGGCCACGGGAATGCTCCTCAGCTGGATGTGCGTCCGGGGAACGTGACGTGTGACAAGTTGCACAATGGTCGACGTTCTTCGGTGGAGTGTATCCAGTCGAGGATCGGTAGGGCAATTTCCCGTCCGCTTGCGCGACGTTCGGCGGGTTTCCGAAGGGCTTATCGGCTCACATTCCCGGGTCGGTGCCCTCTTCGCCGTGCCGCTCGGGCGGATCGGTCTTCTGCGCCTCGGCCGCTTCGCCCTCGGCCGGGTCGGTCAGCTCGGCCGCCGCGGCGGCCTCCTTGGCCTCCTTGATGGACTGCCGGCTGCGGGCGAGGTCCGCTTCGGGGTCCTGTGGCCGGTTCTCGTTCATCGCGACTCCTCCGCCGGGTCTGCTTCCCCGGCGGCTACCCCGGAACCGGGAACGGCAACCACGGGCGTTCACCCCAACGGGTGGGCCGGGACCGGTTTCGGAGTGCCTGGAACGCGGAAGGGCCCCGCACCGAGTCCGGTGCGGGGCCCTTCCGATGTCGCCAGGGGTGTTACTTCTTCTTGGCGGCGGAGGTGCGCTTGGCCGGGGCCTTGGCGGCGGCCGGCTTCTTGGCCGCCGCGGTCTTGGTGGCGGCCGGCTTGGCGGCGGCCTTGGCGCGGGTGGTGGTGGCCTTCGCCGTGGTGGCCTTGGCCGCGGTGGTCTTCGCCGCGGTCTTCGGGGCCGCCTTGGTGGCGGTGGCCTTGGCGGCCGGCTTCGCCGCGGTGGCGCGGGTCCGCGTGGTGGTCGCCCGGGTGGTGGCCGGCTTGGCGGCGGCCGCCCGCGTGGTGCGGGTGGTGGTGGCCTTGGCCGGGGCCGCGGCGGCGGCCTTGGTGGCGGTCGCGCGGGTCGTCGTCGCCGCGGTGGCGCGCTTGACCGGGGTGGCCTTCGGCAGCTTCTTGGTGCCGGAGATGACGTCCTTGAAGGTGGTCCCGGCGCGGAAGGCGGGCACGTTGGTCTTCTTGACGCGCACGGCCTCACCGGTGCGCGGGTTGCGCGCGGTACGAGCGGCGCGGGCGCGCTTCTCGAACACACCGAAGCCGGTGATGTTGACCTTCTCGCCCTTGTTGACCGTCCGGATGATGATGTCCACCAGACCGTCCACGGCCTGCGAAGCCACCTTCTTGTCGCCCAGACGCTCCGACAGCGCCTCGATCAGCTGGGCCTTGTTCGTCATTCCAGTCCTCCATAGTGGAACTTAGTCACGGCCCATCTCGGCCGACACTGCACACGGTATTACCAATACCGCACAAAATCCAACCGGGGGTCGAAATTTTTCCTTGTACGGGGGCGGGTTCCGCCTCCCCGGCGGCCTCCGCCGAGGAGTTCCCGGACGGCGTCCCGGACTCCGCGCACGGCTCTGAGCAGGCAAAACCCCGGTCCGGCGCCGTCCACTGTGGTCGTCCATATAGGACCCGAGGGTGTTTTGGAGAACTTTCGCCGCGACACGCCGGGAGCGGCCCGTCCCGGCGTGTGGTGGGGGCCACCCGGGCGCCGATCCCGCGCAGCGGCCGGGGTTCGGGGCCCGTCCGGAGGTCGTCCGAGGGGTGCCCGGCGCCGCTTCGCCGTGGAGCCAGGCGGAAGCGGGACGCGGCGGCGGCGGGCCCGCCGCGGGGCCGGGGCGGCCGCCGGCGGGAACGGCCTGTGGTGGCAACGGATCTTCCCCGAAGGGTGAACTCACTCGTTCGGCGCAGTCTTGGCCTGCCGGGACAACTCGGGGAGAACGCCGTGTTGGGCGCGGAGCGGAACCCCGGGCGGGCTAGTCTGCCGCGGGAGGAACACCCGCGCGGACAGGGAGAACCGTGGACCAGGAGACGCTCACCACCGTGGTCGGACGGGTGGCAGGCACCGAGGACTCGACGCCGCTGCAGTTCAGCGTGGCCATCGATCCGGAAGCCTATCTGCAGCTCGACGACGTCGTCGTGACCCGGCGGGATCTGCCGGGGCTCGGGGAAGTCACCTCCTACGGCGTGGTCACGCAGGTGAGCGCGCGGCACGAGGGCGCCAGCTTCGGCAGCGACGTCTTCCTGATCTCCGACGGCGTCCTGCCCGCGCAGGTGCAGGAGATCGCCGAGATCGCCACCACCCGCGTCGAACCCGAGTGCTACGTGCCGCCCAAGCCGGGCGCCGTCGTCTCGCGGGCGGTGGGGGAAGATCGCGCGCAGGCGCTGTACTTCGACAACATGACCCGCCAGGTGGCGGTCGGGCTGGGCCGGGACGGCGAACCCGTCTACCTCAACATGGACTTCCTCGACGGCACGCGGGGTGCGCACGTCAGCATCAGCGGGGTCTCCGGCGTGGCCACCAAGACGTCGTTCGCGTTGTTCCTGCTGCACTCGATCTTCCGCGGCGGCGCCCTGCCCAACGCCCACAACGCCAAGGCCCTCGTCTTCTCCGTCAAGGGCGAGGACCTGCTGTTCCTCGACACCCCGAACGTCCACCTCGACGAGAAGCTCAAGGCCGAGTACGCCAAGCTCGGCCTGCCCGCGGAGCCGTTCGCCTCGGTCGGGTTCTACGCGCCGCCGACGCCGTCGGACACCACGGGGAAGCCTTACGTCACCGGGCGCACGTCCGGTGTCGGCGCGTTCTGGTGGACCATCGCGGAGTTCTGCGCGAAGGACCTGCTGCCCTACGTCTTCGCCGACGCCGAGGACGAGCGCAACCAGTACACGATGGTCATCCACCAGGTCGCGAACCGGTTGCGGCTGGACAGCACCCCGGCCGGGAAGGACGGCGCGGCCAACGTCGACGGCGAGCTGTGCCGCACCTACGCCGAGCTCGTCGACGTCATCTGCGACCGGGTCACCGACGAGGAAACCCGCGCGAGCTGGGCGGGTGCGGTCACCGGCGCGGGCACGGTCAACGCCTTCATCCGCCGCCTGCGGTCCAGCCAGCGCGCCCTGTCCGGCCTCATCCGCGGCGACCTCGCCGATCACCCCGCGCGCTCGTTGTCCACGGAGAACCAGCAGGTGACCGTGGTGGACATCCACAACCTCGTCGAGCGCGCGCAGCGGTTCGTCGTCGGTGTGACGCTGGCGGCGGAGACCGCGCGCAAGGAAGCCGCCGGCCCGGGCGGGCTGCTGTTCACCATGCTGGACGAGCTCAACAAGTACGCGCCGCGGGAAGGCAGCAGCCCCATCAAGGAGGTGCTGCTGGACATCGCCGAGCGCGGCCGGTCCCTCGGCGTCATCCTGATCGGCGCGCAGCAGACCGCCAGCGAGGTCGAGCGCCGGATCGTCAGCAACAGCTCGGTGCGGATCGTCGGGCGCCTCGACGCCGCCGAGGCTTCGCGGCCCGAGTACGGCTTCCTGCCGCAGAGCCAGCGGGTCCGCGCGACGCTCGCCACGCCCGGCACGATGTTCGTGAGCCAGCCGGAGATCCCGGTGCCGATCGCCGTCGGCTTCCCGTTCCCGGCCTGGGCCACGCGGCTTTCCGAGGCCGGTCAGGTGCCGGTCAAGACCGCCACGGCGAAGAAGGCCGATCCCTTCGCCGGCCTGCCGTCGGGGAGCGCCGACCCGTTCGGTGACGACCCGCCTCCCTTCTGAGCCCGCCGCCCGCTATCCGAACGGAAGGACGAAGTGTGAAGTTCCTGCACACCTCCGATTGGCACGTCGGCAAGACGCTCAAGGGCCGCAACCGGCTCGACGAGCAGCGCGCGGTGCTCGGCGAAATCGTCCGGATCGCGCGGAAGGAGGAGTTCGACGCGATCCTCGTCGCCGGCGACCTGTACGAGACGTCGGCGCCGTCGGCCGCCGCGCAGGAGCTCGTGGTGCAAGCGCTGATGGCGCTGCGCGACACCGGTGCCGAGGTGCTGGCCATCGCCGGGAACCACGACCACGCCGCGACGTTCGAGGCCTACCGGCCGCTGCTGCGGAAAGCGGGCATCCACCTCACCGGGAACCCGCGCCCGGCCGCGGACGGCGGGGTGGTGTCGTTCGACGCGCGTTCGACGGGCGAGCGCGTCAACGTCGCCGTGCTGCCGTTCCTTTCCCAGCGCTACGCGGTCCGCGCCGCCGAGCTGATCACCGGGACCCCGGCGGACAACGTCGGCGAGTACGACCAGCGCGTGCGCGACATCCTGGAACGCCTCAAGGAAGGCTTCACGCCCGGCGCGGTGAACCTCGTCATGGCGCACCTGACGGTGACCGGCGGCGCGCTGGGCGGCGGGGAGCGGGCGGCGCAGTCCATCTTCGAGTACCACGTGCCGGCCACGGCGTTCGGCGCCGATCCGCACTACGTCGCCCTCGGCCACCTGCACCGCCGCCAGTCGCTGCCCGCCGCGTGCCCGGTGCACTACAGCGGTTCGCCGTTCGCCGTCGACTTCGGCGAGCAGGACAACAAGAGCGTCGTGCTGTCCGTCGAGGTTTCGCCGACGACGCCGGCGAAGATCACCGACCTGCCGCTGACCTCGGGGCGGCGGCTGCGGACCGTCCACGGCGCGGTCGCCGAACTGATCGGCCGCGCGGCGGAGTTCGGTGAGGACTACCTGCGCGTCTACGTGCGCGAAGCGACCAGGGCCGGGCTGCGCGAGGAGATCCAGGAAGCCCTGCCGAACGCCCTGGAAATCCGCATCGACCCGGAGTTCGCCGCGCCGGTGACGACGTCGGGCGGCGACCGCGCGATCGCGGACCGTTCACCGGGGGAGCTGTTCGCGTCCTACTGCGAAGAGCGGACCGTCGACGACAAGCGCGTGCAGTCGCTCTTCGCGCGGCTGCACGACGAAGAGACGAGCGGGGTGTGACATGCGGCCAGTGCTGCTGGAGATGACCGGCTTCGCGTCCTTCCGCGAGAAGACCGAAGTCAGCTTCGCGGACACGGACTACTTCGCGCTCGTCGGGCCGACCGGTGCGGGCAAGAGCACCGTGATCGACGCGCTCACCTTCGCCCTCTACGGCTCCGTCGCCCGCTGGGACCACGAAGGGCTCGTCGCGCCCGCGCTCGCCCCGACGGCGAACCGCGCCACCGTGCGGCTGGTGTTCGACGCCGGGGGCACGCGCTACCACGTCGTGCGGGAAGTCCGGCGCAGCGGCGGGAAGAAACCCACGGTCAGCGTCAAGAACGTCCGCCTGGAACGGCTGATCGACCCCACCGCGCTCGGCGGTCCGGAGGACGACGCCGACCCGGTCGCCGCCGACTCCGAGGTGACCCCGGCGGTCGAACGCCTGCTCGGGTTGACGTTCAAGCACTTCTGCACCTGCGTGGCGCTGCCGCAGGGCGACTTCGCGGAGTTCCTGCACGCCAAGGCCGCCGACCGGCAGAAGATCCTCATCAAGCTGCTGGGCCTGGAGGTCTACGAGCGGATCGGCCGGCGCGCCGGGGTCACCGCCGAGCAGCAGAAGCAGCGGGCCGCCGTCCTCACCGAACAGCTGGGCAGCTACGCCGACGCCACCGAGGAAGCCGTCGAAGCGCTCGCCGCGCGGATGACCGCCCTCGCCGAGCTGGACGCGCGCGTGACCGCGGCCCTGCCGGGGCTGAACGACGCGACCCGCACGCACGACGAAGCCCGGCAACGCGTCGCCGCGCTGACGAAGGAGCTCGGCGTCCTCGACGCGCTGGAACGCCCGGACGGCGTCGAAGACCTCGAATCCCGGCGCCGGGCCGCGGCGGACGCCGTGACGGCCGCGCAGGCCGGGCTGGAAACCGCGGAGACGGCCGACGAAGCGGCCCGTGCCGCGCTGGCCGCCGCGCCGGACCGGACCGGGCTGGAGCGGATCCGGGCCGCGCGCACGGAACTCGCCGAGGCCGAGCAGGCGCTCCCGGGCCTGGAAGAAGCGGCGAAAGCGGCGACGGAGGCGAAGACGGCCGCGGCGGCGGCGGTCACCGAAGCGGTGGCCGCGGTCGACGCGGCCCGCAAGATCCGGGACACCACCGCGCGGGCCGCCGAAGACGCGGCCGGGCGCGCGGACGTGTCCCGCCGGGAACGCGACCGGCTCGCCGGGCTGCGGCCGCCGGCGGATCTCGGGGATCTGTCGGAAGCTGCGGCTCGGGTGGCGAAGCGCACGTCCGCCGCCGAAACCCGCCTGCGCACCGCCGAGACCGCCGACGCCGAAGCACGCGCGGCGCTGGCCGCGCAGCCCGACGTCGCCCCGCTCGCCGCCGCCCGCTCCGACGCCCGGACGCTCTACGCGGTCGCCGAAGCCCAGCGGAAGGCCGCACCCGAGCAGGCCGCCCGCCGGACGGAACTCGAAGCGGCGCGGACCGCCTTCGCCCGTGCCGACGCCGAAGTCGCCGCGGCGAAGGCGGCGGTGACCGAAGCCGACCGGGCCGGGCAGGCGCTGGGCCTGCGGGCCGGGCTCGCCGTCGGGCACCCGTGCCCGGTGTGCGAGCAGGAAGTCGCGACGCTGCCCGACGCCGGCGGGCACGCCCACCTGGCCGAGGCGCGGGACCGCCTCGAGCGCGCCGAAGCCGGCCGCGCCACGGCGGAGGCCGCGCTGCGCAAGCTGGAACGGGCCGTGGACCGCGACGCCGACTCGGCCGCGTCGGCGGCCGCGCAGGCGGAAGAACTGCGCGTGGTGCTCGCGGAAGTGGCCGGACCACCGGAGTCGGTGGTCCTGCGCCGCCCGGTCGAATCGGCGTTTTCCGAGCAGGACTACGCCGACCTCGTCACGGCCGTGCGCGAGCGGGGGGAGTGGCTGTCGGCGACGATCGACGCCCGCACCCGCGTCGCCGAGGCCGCCACCGCCGCCGACGAGGAACTGGCGGCGGCCCGCGCCGACAACGCGGCCGCGCAGCGCGAGGCCGACGTCGTCGAGAAGTCCTTCGCCGCGGCCGGGGAAGCCCTGCGGGCGGCCCGCGATCCCCTCGTGGAGCTGGGCGCGCCCGCGGTCGACACCGGCGACGTCCCGGCGGGCTGGCGGCTGCTGACGACGTGGGCGGCGTCGGCGGTCGAGGAACGGCGGACCGCGCTGGCCGCGCTCGAAGCGGCCGCCGAAGCCGCGGGCAAGGAAGCCGTCGTCGCGGCGGACGACCTCGCCACCGCCGAGCGGACCGCGGAACAACGCCGGAAGCAGGCAGGAGAAGCCGCGCTGGCCGAGCAATCGGCGAGCACCGCGGTGACGACCACCCGGCGCCGGCACGGCGAACTCGTCGAAACGCTGGCCGGGGCGCCGTCCGCCGAAGTCGTCACCGAGCAGCTGGCGAAGGTCGCCGAACTCGAGCGAGCCGCGAAAACGGCCGACGCGGACCTGCGGACCGCCCGTGCGGTCGCGAAACAAGCGGCGGAGGCCCAGGCCCGCGTCGCCGAGCAGGTCGCCGCCGAACGGCAGCGGCTGTCCCGGGCGCGCGATCCCTTGGTGAGTCTCGGCGCGCCGCCGATCGACGGCGAGAGCCTGCTCGGCGCGTGGACCGCGCTCACGGACTGGGCGGCCGGGCAAGCGGACGAGCACCGCACCCGGCTGGCTGCCGCCGGAAAAGCCGAGGGCGAAGCCGCCGAAGCGTTGCGGGCGGCCGAACGCAAGGTCGCCGACGACATCACCGCGCTCGAAGTCGCGCTGCCGGAAGGATCGGTGCGGGACCGGGCCCCGGTGGCCCTCGCGACCGCGCGGGCCCGCGCCGAAGCCGACCACACGGAAATGAAGCGGCGCGTGGCGCACGTGGCGGGCCTGCAGGGCGACATCACGGCCGCCGAGTCGGACGCGCAGGTCGCGCGGCTGCTCGCGGACCTGCTGCGCTCGGACAAGTTCCCGCGCTGGCTCATCGCCGGTGCGCTCGACACGCTGGTCGCCGAGGCGTCGGCGTCGCTGCTCGAACTCTCCGGCGGCCAGTTCGAGCTCACCCACGACAAGGGCGACTTCCTGGTGGTGGACCACAACGAGGCCGACGCCCGGCGCCCGGTCAAGACGTTGTCCGGCGGGGAGACGTTCCAGGCGTCGCTTTCCCTGGCGCTGGCGCTGTCGTCCCAGCTCGGCGCGATGGCCGCGGAGGGCGCGACCCGGCTCGAGTCCATCTTCCTCGACGAAGGCTTCGGGACGCTGGACGAAGCCACCCTCGACGTCGTGGCTTCCACGCTGGAGAACCTCGCGGCCACCGGTTCCCGGATGGTCGGGGTGATCACGCACGTGCCCGCGCTGGCCGAGCGCGTCCCGGTGCGGTTCCTGGTCACCCGCGACGGCTCCGGCTCGCACATCGGCCGGGAGGGCGCATGACCGCCGTGGCAGGCATGAACTTCAGCATCGACACCTGGGACCCGGGCTACGGCAGCTCGATGGAAGCCGAGGAACTGGGCCGCTCCCAGGCCGAGGTCGAGCTCGACGTCGAAGTCCCGGAAGACGAGTGGGCACCGATCGACCCGTCGCCGGTGACGCCGCCCGAGGCCGTGCTGTTCGTCGACGGCGTCCGCCGGATCGACGCGCGCGTCTGGATCGACGACCCGGCCGGGACGAACTCGGCGTCGATCGGGATCTGCGCGTCCTACGCGGCCGGTGTCGTGTGCTGCTGCGCGGGGCAGGCGCACGTCGTCGGCACCGACGTCCGGCGCGGGCTGTTCACGGTGGCCCCGCAGGCCGACGACATCGCGACCCCGGCGGGCGTCTACACGGCGCACCGCGCGGCGCCCAAGGAAGACAAGCCGCTGCCGGTGGTGCTGTCCTCGGCGTTGCAGGAGCAGCTGGCCGAAGCCGAGCTGGAGACGGCGGTCCGCGCGCGCACCGCGAGCCACGTGCGCGGCGACCTGCTGGTCGTGGACGGTCCCCTGCGCGGCCGCGCGCACCTCGAGCGGGCGGTCGGGTTCATCAAGAGCCACCAGACGACGTACCTGCCCGGCGAGCTCAACGCGATGGTCGGCGCGCTCGGGCCGCACCAGCGGACGCCGGTGTTCCTGATGGGGACCACCTGGGTCCGGCACTCCTGGTACCTGCGCCTGCCATCGGTGGGCGGGCCGCCGTGGTCCGGGGTCGTGCGGGTGGAGGCGGCGCCGCACCTCGGGCGCGCCGAGGTGGCCGGCCTGGCGAACCTCACGCAGTCGGTGCTGGGGCGGTTCGCGTCGGTGGCTTACAAGGACTCGCGGGCGCCGCAGAACCTGTACCCGATCGCGGGGCTGGAGCGCGACCTGCGGCACCGGCTCGGGGACCAGCAGTTCGTCTACCGGGCGCTGCGGCTGGCCGCGGCCCGCTGACGCGCCGGGGCCCCGGGACGGTGGGCCTGGGAGTGCGCGCCGCCCCGGGGTGTCCGGTGTGGAGGGTCAGCTCGCCGAGCCGTCGCCGGTCTGCGGTGCGCCGGCCGGTTTGACCGCGACCTGCGGTTTCGCCGGCTTGGGGGTCTTCGACGTCGCCGGCGGCTTCGGCTTCGTGGTGGGCGGCTTCGGGTGGGCCGAGCTGCTCGGCGGCGGCGTGCCGAGGATCGTGAAGCTGCCGGTGGCCACGCGCCCGTCCGAGCAGGTGAACTGCGCGGTGTACTTGCCCGGGGTCGTGATCGCGGTGGTGTGACCGCCGGCGCGGCCCCAGTTGCCGCCCTCGGTGAACACCAGCGGGGCGGCGAACCCCTTCGACGTGACCGCGGTTTTCGGGGAGCAGCCGCCCAGCGCCGCGTGGGTTTCCGCGTCGACCCGGCCGCCCGGTTCCACCTGCTGGGTCAGTCCCCAGCTGACTTCGGCCGCGCTCGCCGGCGCCGCGAGCGCGAGGGTCGCCGCGCTCGCCGCCATTAGGCCGATCAGGGTTTTCTTGACCATGGTTCGTCCCCTCTCCTTCGTGCTCTTCCCACGCTTGAGCCGGGGAAATGGTTGAGTCCACCAGAAATTTCATGTACGTGAACATCGTCGTGGTTGTGTTTCCTGCTCACGTATGGGTTAGCTGGGTCGATGCGCAACGGCCGGCTCGTTCTCGCGGTGGTCCTGGGTTTGTCGCTGGCGACGTCGGCGGCGGCCGACGCGCAGCCCTGGCGCGATGCCCGGCAGTCACCGGATCGCCGGGCCGCCGAGCTGATCGCGGCGATGACCCTCGACGAGAAGATCTCCCAGCTGCACCTGCAGCCCGACGCCGAGCACCAGCGGTTCGTGCCGCCGATCCCGCGCCTCGGCGTGCCCGGGTTCCGCATCGCCAACGGCCCTGCGGGCATGGGCCCGGCCGACGACAAACCGCAGAAGCCGGCGACCGCGCTGCCGGCCACGATGGCGCTGGCGTCGACGTTCGACACCGATGCCGCACGCCGGTACGGCCGGCTGATCGGCAGCGAAACCCGCGCGCTCGCGCACAACGTGTCGGAGGCGCCGGACATCAACATCGCCCGCGTCCCGCGCAACGGCCGGACGTTCGAGGGCATGGGGGAGGACCCGGTGCTCGCCGGCGCGCTGGCCGCCGCCGACATCCGCGGCATCCAGGAGAACGGCACCATCGCCGAGGTCAAGCACTACGCGGCGAACAACCAGGAGACCCAGCGCTTCACCATCGACGAGCACATCGACGAGCGCACGCTCAACGAGATCTACCTGCCGCACTTCGAGCAGGCGGTCGTCGAAGGCCGCGCCGGCTCGGTGATGTGCGCGTTCCCGAAGATCAACGGTGTCTTCATGTGCGAGAACCCGGCGCTGCTGCAGGGCAAGCTGCGCGACGACTGGGGGTTCGACGGCTTCATCCAGTCGGACTGGGGAGCCGCGCACAGCACCGTGGGGTCGGCGGCCGCGGGCATGAACCTCGAGATGATCGACGGCACCTGGTACGGCGAGCGGATGAAGCAGGCCGTGCTCGCCGGGCAGGTGACCGAGCGGCGGGTCGACGAGCTGCTGCTGCCGCGGTTCCGCACGATGTTCGCCTTCGGCCAGTTCGACCACCCGCCGGTGCTCTCGCCCCTGCCGACGGCCCGGCACGACGCCGCCGCGAAGGACTTCGCCGAACGCGGCATGGTGCTGCTGCGCAACGAACACGCCCAGCTGCCGCTCGACGACCGCGCGGTGCGGTCGATCGCGCTGATCGGGCCGTTCGCCACCCAGGCCAAGACCGGGGGCGGCGGCAGCTCGGCCGTCCTCCCGACGTCCACAGTGGACCCGCTGCCCGGGCTCCGGCAGCGCGTTCCCGGCGCCGCGGTGACGCTCGACGACGGCAGCGACCCCGGGCGGGCGGCCGCGCTGGCGGGCACGGCCGACGTCAGCGTCGTGATGATCGGCGACAACGAGACCGAGGGCAAGGACCGGCCGAGCCTGGCGCTGGATGGCAACCAGGACGCGCTCGTGGCGGCGGTCGCCGCGGCGAACCCGCACACCGTGGTCGTGGTGAAGAGCGGCGGCCCGGTGCTGATGCCGTGGGCGGCTTCGGTGCCCGCGATCCTGCAGGCGTGGTACCCCGGCCAGCAGGACGGCGCGGCGGTGGCGAGCGTGCTCTTCGGCGACGTCAACCCGTCGGCGAAGCTGCCGATCACGTTCCCGGCGGCGGACACCGACACCCCGGCGAACACGGCCGCGCAGTTCCCGGGCGTCGGCGGGGTCGCGACGTATTCGGAAGGCCTGGAGGTCGGCTACCGCTGGTTCGACGCGCAGGGCCGCGCGCCGCTGTTCCCGTTCGGCTACGGCCTGTCGTACACGACGTTCGCGTTCTCCGGCCTGTCGGTGCGGAACACCGGTGACGGCGCGACGGCGACGTTCACGGTCCGGAACACCGGGCGGCGGGCGGGCGCCGAGGTGGCCCAGCTCTACCTGGGCTTCCCGGCGGCGGCCGGGGAACCGCCTCGGCAGCTGAAGGGGTTCTCACGGGTTTCGCTGGCGCCGGGGGAGGCCCGGCGGGTGACGATCCGGCTGGCCGCGCGCGACTTCGCGGTGTGGGACACGGCTGGCCACGCGTGGCAGCCGGTGCGGGGCGGGTTCACGGTGTCCGTCGGCGGCTCTTCGCGGTCCTTGCCGCTGCAGGCGTCGCTGGCGCGGTGACGGCACGCCGCCGCGCGGTCAGCCCTTGCAGCCCGGCGCGGTCGCGGCGGCCAGCATCGCTTCCGGGGATTCCGCCATCGGCGCGACCGGGTCGTAGGCGCCGTCGACGTCCTGCTGCGCGCGCCGGATGGCGTCCGCGGCCGGGCCTTGGGAAGCGCCGTCGCCCGGTTTGGCGTTGTCGAGGGTCTTCTTCGCGTCCGCCGCGTGGTCGCGGGCCGTCGTGTACTTCGTCACGAACGCCTGCCGGACCTTCTCGGCGACCGGGACCGGGGCCGGGGGCAGGGCCGTCAGCTTGTCGACCACCTCGCCGGTGCGGGCCGCGATGCCGCCCAGCGTCGCGCTCAGCACCCGCTGCGCTTCGGCCACCGAGCCCGGCTCGGGCTTCGGCGGCGCGGCCTCCTCGTTGGTGCGCTCGCGGTAGCCGTGGATCGCGGAGCAGAACCCGTCCATCCAGCTGAGCACGGCCGGGTCGGCGGCGGTCGCCGACGGTGTCGCGGGTGCCGTCACCGTCACGGTCGGCGGCGCCGCCGGCGGCGGGGGCGAGCCCGAACACGCGGTCAGCAGCAGGCAGGCGCCGAACAGTCCCGGAACGATCCTCATAGGGGTCCCCCTCGCGGTGTCCTCGGCCGGTACACGCGCGAGCCTGCCGGAAGGTTGCCTTCAGGCCGCGGCGAGGGTCCCGCCCAGCGCCCGCTGCCCGTCGTCGGTGAGCTCCGCCCGCGCCCACTGCCCGACGGCGACGACCCGCGCCGGCCGGATCAGGCCCGCCCGCGCGAGCTCGTGCGCCGTCGACTGGTCGCAGCACGGCAGGCCGTCGACCCGCAGGTCCGGTTCGCAGCTGCAGGTCAGTTCGGCGCGGCCGGCGCCGACCGCCCGCAACATCGCCAGTGCTCGTCTGTTCAACATCGTGGTCCCCCTCCGTGGAGCTGTCTTGAAGGAGACGTGACCGCCGTCACCGAATACGCGGGATTCGCGAGGTTCCCCCGAACGGTGCACCATGAGCGCCATGACCGATCCGATCGCCGATCCCGCGGTGCGCGCCTTCGTCGACGCGCTGAACGCGGGCGACCGCACGGCGTTCCGGGCCGCGCTGGCCCCGGACGCGACGATGTCCGACGACGGCACTGAGCGCGACCTGGGGGAGTGGACCGAGCGGGAGATCTTCGCGAGCCAGGGCCACCTCGAGGTGGTGACCGCGGAGGACGACGGGCGGAAGTTCGTCGCCGACTACGCGAACTCGACCTGGGGCGCGATGCGGACCCGGTGGGCCTTCACGGTTCGCGACGGCAAGGTGGCGCGGTTCGAAACCGGTCAGGCCTGACCGGCGGCGCGGTCCGGTGTCGCTAAAGCCGTTCCTGCAGGGCGTCCGCCGCCGCGAGGAGGTCCGCCGCCCAGCGGGCGCCCGGCTTGCGGCCGATCCGCTCGATCGGCCCGGACACCGACACCGCCGCCACGACCGTCCCCGCCGAATCGCGCACCGGCGCCGAGATGCTCGCCACGCCGGGCTCGCGCTCGGCCACGCTCTGGGCCCACCCGCGCCGCCGCACCTCGAGGAGCGTGCGCTCGCCGAAGACCGCGTCGGCCAGGATGGTGCGCTGCGTGTGCGGGTCCGCCCACGCCGCGAGCACCTTCGCGCCCGAACCCGCCGTCATCGGCAGGCGTGAGCCGATCGGGACGGTGTCGCGCAGGCCGCTCGGCGGTTCCGCCGTCGCCACGCACACGCGCTGGACGCCGTCGCGCCGGTAGAGCTGCACGCTTTCGCCGGTGACGTCCCGCAGCTTCGGCAGCACCACGCCCGCCGCGTCGAGCAGGGGATCGGTCGAGCCGCCCGCCAGTTCGGCCAGCGCCGTGCCGGGGCGCCAGCGCCCGTCCGGACCGCGGCGCAGCAACCGGTGCACCTCGAGCCCGACCGCGAGCCGGTGCGCGGTGGCGCGCGGCAGACCGGTTCGCGTGCAGAGTTCCGCGAGGCCGCAGGGGTCGTCCGCGACCGCCTGCAGCACGGCCACTGCTTTGTCCAGTACTCCGATACCGCTATGCTGTCCCACGACCCGATACTAGCGTCCCGCACTTTGGGAAGTCCAGCATCTGGGAAAACCCTGAACTCGAGCTGCGCTCCTCCTTCGCGGCTCGCATTCGCCCCCGCGGTGCGCGCCCGAGTTCCGACGTCGAACCGTGGAAGGAGCCGGAGATGACCAGCCCGACCGGCAAGGCCCGCACACTGGCGGAGAAGGTGTGGGAAAGCCACCTCGTGCGCCGAGGGGAAGGCGCCGAACCGGACCTGCTCTACATCGACCTCCACCTGCTGCACGAAGTGACCAGCCCGCAGGCCTTCGACGGCCTCCGCCTGGCCGGGCGGCAGCTGCGCCGCCCCGACCTGACCATCGCGACCGAGGACCACAACGTCCCGACCGTCGACATCGAGCTCCCCATCGCCGATCCGGTCTCGCGCACCCAGGTCGACACCCTCCGGCGCAACTGCGAGGAGTTCGGTGTCCGGCTGCACCCGATGGGTGACGCCGAGCAGGGCATCGTGCACGTCATCGGCCCGCAGCTCGGCCTGACCCAGCCCGGCATGACCGTGGTCTGCGGCGACAGCCACACCTCCACGCACGGCGCGTTCGGCGCCATCGCCTTCGGCATCGGCACGTCCGAGGTCGAGCACGTCATGGCCACCCAGACGCTGCCGCTCCGTCCTTTCAAGACCATGGCGATCACGGTCGACGGCGAGCTGCGCCCCGGCGTCACGGCGAAGGACGTCATCCTCGCGGTGATCGCCAAGATCGGCACCGGCGGCGGCCAGGGCTACGTCCTGGAGTACCGCGGCTCGGCCATCGAGGCGCTCTCGATGGAAGCCCGGATGACCGTCTGCAACATGTCGATCGAGGCCGGCGCCCGCGCCGGGATGATCGCCCCGGACGAGACGACGTTCGAGTACCTGAAGGGCCGCCCGCACGCGCCGCAGGGCGCCGACTGGGACGCGGCGGTCGAAAACTGGCGGCAGCTGCGCACCGACGAAGGTGCCGAGTTCGACGCCGAGGTGCACCTCGACGCCGGCGAGCTGACGCCGTTCGTGACCTGGGGCACCAACCCCGGCCAGGGCCTCCCGCTGGGCGCCGAGGTGCCCGACCCGGAGCGGATCCCGGACGAGAACGACCGCGTCGCGGCCGAGAAGGCCCTGTCCTACATGGACCTCAAGCCCGGCACGCCGCTGCGGGAGATCGCGGTGGACACCGTCTTCCTCGGCTCCTGCACCAACGGCCGGATCGAGGACCTGCGGGCCGCGGCCGAGGTGCTGCGCGGCCGGAAGGTGGCGGACTCGGTCCGGATGCTGGTGGTCCCCGGCTCGATGCGGGTCCGCAAGGCCGCCGAGGCCGAGGGGCTCGACGCCGTGTTCACCGAGGCCGGCGCCGAATGGCGGCAGGCGGGCTGCTCGATGTGCCTCGGCATGAACCCGGATCAGCTGAAGCCGGGCGAGCGCAGCGCGTCGACGTCGAACCGCAACTTCGAGGGCAGGCAGGGCAAGGGCGGCCGGACGCACCTGGTGTCGCCGCTGGTGGCCGCCGCGACGGCCGTCCGGGGGACGCTTTCGTCGCCGGAAGACCTGCTGACCGCCGCCCGCTGACCCACCCGAGGAGCTCCCACCATGGAACCGTTCACCCAGCACACCGGCGTCGGCGTCCCGCTGCGCCGGTCCAACGTGGACACCGACCAGATCATCCCGGCCGTCTACCTCAAGCGGGTCACCCGGACCGGCTTCGAGGACGGCCTGTTCGCCGCCTGGCGCGGTGACGAGGACTTCATCCTCAACCAGGAGCCGTTCAAGGGCGGCAGCGTGCTGGTCGCGGGACCGGACTTCGGAACCGGTTCCTCCCGCGAGCACGCCGTCTGGGCGCTGATGGACTACGGCTTCCGGGCCGTCATCTCCGCCCGCTTCGCCGACATCTTCCGCGGCAACTCCGGCAAGGGCGGCCTGGTGGCCGCGCAGTGCGAGCAGCACGACGTCGAACTGCTCTGGAAGCTGCTCGAGAACGAGCCCGGCACCGAGGTCACGGTCGACCTCGAGACCAAGACCGTGCGGGCCAAGGACTTCACCGCGCCCTTCCAGATCGACGACTACGTCCGCTGGCGGCTGCTGGAGGGCCTCGACGACATCGCTCTCACGTTGCGCCATGCCGGTGAGATCGATGCCTTCGAAGGCGGCCGCCCGTCCTGGAAGCCGACCACGACGCCGATCACCGCCGGCTAGCTCGTTCCACAGCGGGATCCCTTGCCCGGCAAGGGATCCCGCTGCCGTTTCCGGCTCCGGAACACGGCCGGACGGCGCTTGCGAGGCCTTCTCCGCGGGGCGGAACCCGCCCCGGGGCAAGGGAAAGGGTTCGCGTGCCGGTTGGAATTTGTGCTGCCTTGGTAATACCGTGTTGTGGTCGGCCGACCGGGCCGTGGACGGGTACTCCCTTCTTGGAGGACTGGAATGGCCAACAAGGCCCAGCTGATCGAGGCGCTGACGGAGCGCCTGGGCGACAAGAAGGCCGCTTCCGAGGCGGTCGACGGTCTGGTCGACATCATCATCCGGACGGTCAACAAGGGCGAAAAGGTCAACATCACCGGCTTCGGTGTGTTCGAGAAGCGCGCCCGCGCGGCCCGGACGGCCCGGAACCCCCGCACCGGCGAGGCCGTGCGCGTCAAGAAGACGAACGTGCCCGCGTTCCGCGCCGGAACCACGTTCAAGGACGTCATTTCCGGCGCGAAGAAGCTGGCCAAGGCAGCACCGGCGAAGCGCGCGGCCGCGGGCACCCGCGCCTCCACGACAACGCGCGCAACCACCCCCCGCGCGGCGGCGGCCAAGCCGGCGGCGGCCCGGGCGACGGCGACGCGCACCCGGGCGGCAGCGGCGAAGCCGGCGACGACGCGTACGAGGGCGGCGGCCCCGAAGGCGGCTGCGGCCAAGACCACGACGACGCGCACCCGCGCGGCGGCCACGAAGACGGCGGCGGCGAAGCCCGCGGCGGCCAAGACGACGGCGGCGAAGCCGGCGGCCGCCAAGACGACTGCGGCGAAGCCGGCGGCCGCCAAGACGACTGCGGCCAAGACGACGGCTGCGAAGACGACCGCCACGAAGACGACCACGACCCGGAAGACCACCGCGGCCAAGGCACCGGCCAGGCGAGCTTCGACGGCGGCGAAGAAGAGCTGACCTCCGAAAACTGTCGGACCCCTGCGGTAACGTGAAATCGGGGGGTCCCCAGGGGGCGACCTCTGGTCAGGTGAGCGACTTTTCGGGCAGGGCCCCGCGCGAAGTGCGCGGGGCCCTGCCGCATGTCCGGGGCTTGGTGCGGCGGAAGCGCTGCCGGCCGGGGTCGGCTCCAGCGGGAGGACCGGGCAAGGCGGTGCCACCTGGAGGAGAGGCGCTTCCGGCGGAGACGGCTTCAGCTGGGAGAAGTGGGCAAGGTGCGCTGCTGGCCTGGGCTGGTGGGGCCGAAGTGATCCGGGCTGGCGGCGTGGGCTGGTGCACGAGTTCGCGGGGTCGGGTCCCGGCTGGGGAGAAGTGCTTCCGGCGAGGCGGCTTCAGCTGGGAGAAGAGGGCAAGGTGCTCTGTTCGCTTGGGCTGGTGTGGCAGAAGCGGTCCGGGCTGGCGGGTGTGGGCTGGTCGGTGCGCGAGTACGCGGGCCGGGTCCCGGCTGGGGGAGAAGTGCTTCCGGCGGAGGCGGCTTCTGGGGGCGCAGAGGGCAAGGTGTGCTGCTGGCCTGGGCCAGTGGGGCAGAAGTGATCCGGGCTGGCGGGCGCTCGGCCTGGCTGGTGCACGAGTGCAACGGGCCGGGTCCCGGCTGGAGGAGAAGCACTTCCGGCAGGGCCCGGTGCGGCACAAGCGCTGCCTTCCGGCCGGACTCGGCTCCAGCGGGGAGAACCGGGCAAGGGTGCGTGCGCGCGCCGCTGCCCGTGCGGCAGAAGCGATCCCCGCCCGCGACCCAACCCCTAACCGGAACCGGCCCAAGAAACCCGCCCCTCCGGCCGTGAAAGTCACTCACCGCCAACTCCGCTATCCCGAACGGAACCTTCACCCCACCCGCTCGGCCGAACCCCGCGCCCGGGACCGGTTCCGCCCAATTTCGCAAAGTTGCTTGAGCGCCCGGCCGAGTGATGCCACGCTGCGTTCCTCGGGGCCCGCGTGCGGCGCGGGCCCGGCGGTGCGCGACGGCTAACCTGGGGGCGACCACCATCGACATCCGGCTGCTCGGCCCGTTCCAGGTGCTCGTCGGCGGTTCCCCGGTCGTGCTGACCAGTTCCCGGCAGCGCGCGCTGCTCGCGACCCTCGCGCTCGCCGCGGGCCGGCTGGTTTCGATCGATGCGCTCGCTCGCGGGGTCTGGGGCGAGACGCCGCCCGCGCACATCCGGGGCAGCCTGCAGACCTACGTCATGCGCCTGCGCCGGCTTTGCGGCGAAGACACCGTCGTCACCGAGCCGGACGGCTACCGGCTGGTCGTCGACCCGTCCCGGGTGGACGCGCTGCGCTTCCTGCGCGCCCTCGACCAAGCCGCCGCCACGACCGATCCCGCGCAGCGGCGGGCGCTGCTCACCGCCGCGCTCGCCACCTGGGGCGGGACTCCGCTGGAGGGCGTCGGTTCGCCCGCGCTCGCCGCCGAATGGGGGCCGTTGCTGACCGAGCGGCACCTCTTCGCCGTCGAGCAGCGCATCGACCTCGACACCGGGCTCGTCCCGGATGCGCGGCTGGTCGCCGAACTGACCGACCTCGTCGCCCAGCACCCGCTGCGGGAGTCGTTGTGGGAGCGGCTGGTCCGCGCCCTCGCCCGGTCCGGGCGCCGCGCCGAAGCACTCGCGCGCTACGCCGGGCTGCGCGCGTTGCTGGCCGACGAACTCGGGGTCGAACCGGGGGAGGACCTGCGGCGCCTGCACGCCGAACTCCTCGCCGCCGACGCCGGGCCCGCGGCGCACACCGTTCCGCGGCAGCTGCCCTTCGACGTCGCCGGCTTCACCGGCCGCGGCCCCGAAATCGCCGAGCTCGACCGGCTGCCGCCCGGCGGGGCCTCCGGCATCGTCGTCATCGAAGGTACCGCCGGTGTCGGGAAGACGTCGCTGGCCGTGCACTGGTCGCACCGCGTCCGCGACCGCTTCCCCGGTGGCCAGCTGTTCCTCGACCTGCGCGGCCACTCCGCGGGCACCCCCGTCACGCCGGACGCCGCGCTCGCCGGCTTCCTCCGCGCCCTCGGCGTCCCGCCCGAGTCCGTGCCTTCCACAGTGGAGGAACGCTCGGCCCTGCTGCGCAGCCGGCTCGACGGCAGCCGCACGCTCATGCTGCTCGACAACGCCCGCGACGCCGACCAGGTCCGCCCGCTGCTGCCCGGCTCCGGGAACCTCGTGGTCGTGACCAGCCGAAACCAGTTGCGGGGCCTCGTCGCGCGCGACGGCGCCCGCCGCATCGCGCTGCGGTCCTTCGACGACGGGGACGCCGCCGCGCTGCTCGCCGGCAGCGTCGGCCCGCGGCGGCTGGCCGCCGAACCCGACGCCGTCGCCGAACTCGTCCAGCTCTGCGGGCGCCTGCCGCTCGCGCTGGCGCTGGCCGGAGAACGCGCTTCCCGCTTCCCCGGCGTTTCGCTCGCCGGCATCGTCGAGGAACTCCGCGACCAGCGGCTGCGCCTGGACACCCTGCGCGACCCGCAGGACGCCGGCACCGACCTCCGCGCCGCGTTCTCCTGGTCCTACAAGGCCCTCCGCCCGGCCGCCGCCCGGTTCTTCCGGTTGCTCGGCCTGCACCCCGGCCACGGCTTCAGCCTGTCCGCGGCCGCCGCGCTCGCCGGTACCGACCTGCGCGAAGCGCGCGAACTCGCCGACCAGCTCGCCGCCGCGCACCTGCTCAACCAGCCCGGCACCGACCGCTACCAGTTCCACGACCTGCTGCGCGTCTACGCCGCCGAACTCGTCGAAACCGAAACGACCGCGGACGACCGCGCGGCCGCCCTGCGCCGGCTGCTCGACTGGTACCTCGCCACGGTCGCGGAGGCGAACAAGCTCGTCCGCCCCGACCTGCTCACCGAGGACATCACCCTCGGGCCGCCGCCGGTGCCCGCCGTCCACTTCACCCAGCACGAGCAGACGATCGCCTGGTACGCCACGGAACGCCCGGCCCTCACCGCACTGGTCGGCGTCGCGGCCGCCCGCGGCTGGACCGCCCACGCCTGGAAACTCGCGTGGCTGCTGCGCGGCTTCTTCGCCGAACGCCACGACCGCGACGACTGGATCACCACCGCGCGCGCGGCCGTCGCCGTGACCCGCGACGCCGGCGACAACACCGGTCTCCAGTACAGCGCCAACAACCTCGGCTCGGCCTACTTGCGCACGCTCCAGCCGGACCAGGCGCTGGAAGCGCTGGAGGAGGCCCGCGCCGCCTCGGAGTCCGGCGGCGGCACCGCGCTGGCCGTGGCGATCCTGTCGAACCTCGCCGGGGCCTACTACGTCCGCGCCGAGTACGCCGAAGCCGAGCGCTACGCCCTCCAAGCCGTCCACCTCGCGCGCGACCACGGGCAGCGCACCTTCGTCCCGCACGCGCTGCTGAACGTCAGCGCCAGCCGCATCGGCCTGCACGACTACGACCACGCGGCCGAAGCCGCCGAAGCCGCGCACGAGGCCTTCGCCGAGTTGGGCGACCGCTACCACGCGGCGCTCGCCCTCGGGAACGTCGCCGAAGCGCTCGCCGGCGCCGGACGGCACGACGAAGCCGAGAAGGCGGGCCTCGACGCGCTGGCCGAGCTGAAGGAGCTGAACGCCGACTACGGCACCATCGACGTCCAGATCACCCTGGGCCGCCTCAAACAGCGCACCGGACGCGGCCGCGAGGCGGGCGGCCACTGGACCGAGGCGCTGACCGTCAGCCAGCGCCTCGGCGACCCCCGGGTCACGGAGATCCAAGCCCTGCTGGCCACGGTGCCGACAGACGAGCCCTCGCCCGGGGATGCGCCGTACCCCTAGCCCGGCGCAGCCCAGCGGGACCCGGGACAAGTACACCAAGATCTACTGTCAGGACGCTGTCTTCCCGCCCCGGGCCCCGAGCACCCCAATGTGGCGTTGGTTGCGTTCAACGCACCGAACGCCACATTGGGTGCGCTGGACGCACCGAACGCCACATTGGGGTTGTTTCATCGTGGTTGTGGCTGGTTGGGGCGGTGTGGCTGGGTGGATGAGGTTGCGTGGCAACACCTGCCCGCGCGGACCAGCGTGGTGGCCCGGACATAGGCGAAGCCCTCGGCAAGATCGAGATGTGAGTCAATCACCCGCCGAGGGCTTCGGTTCTCTTTCCTACCAGGTCACCCTTCCCCTCTCACGACAGACCCTGCAGCTGACCGCCGAGCTGATCCGCACCCATCGCCGGCGGCGGCGCTCCCGCTGGCGCAAAGCCACCCCGGCCGGGCAGGCCCTGGTCGTGCTGGCGGTGCTGCGCCACGACCCCCGCCTGGCCCACATCGGCGCCGGCCACGGTGTCTCAGCGGCCACGGTGCGCCGGTGGGTGCTGGAAGTCATCGCCCTGCTCGCCGCCCGAGCCGCACGGCTGGACCGCGTGCTGCGCGGCCTGCTCACCCGAGGTGAAGCAGTGGTGCTGGTCGATGGCACCCTGATCCGCACCCGCCGCCGCACCGGGCGAGCGAACCGCGGCAACTACAGCGGCAAACACAAACACCACGGGCTGGTCGTGCTCGCGTTGACCGACGAGGCAGGCCGGTTGCTGTGGGTATCGGCGGTGCTGCCGGGCAAGACCGCCGATATCACCGCCGCCCGCCGGCTGGGGCTGCGGGAACGGCTGCACGCTCACGGTCTGACCCCGGCCGGAGATAAAGGGTTTCACGGCTGGCACAAAGACGTCCGCGGCACCCGCGACTGCGGTATCTGCGGCGGGGTGTGTGAGCAGATCGTGCTCACCCCTGACAAAGCCGAGGCGAATCGGCCGTTGACTCCGGGCCAGCAGCAGGCCAACGCGGCGTTCGCTGCGATGCGCTGCGCTGTTGAGGGCGGCTTCGCCGCCCTCAAAGCCTGGCGGGTGCTGGACAAACTCCGCCTGCATCCCCGCCACGCCACGACGTTGCTGCGGGCTCTGCTCGTGCTGACCCAGCACGAGCAGAGCGTCCGACACGCCCAGGCCTGAACCAATACCAGACTTGGTCAACCCGCCCTGACCAGCACAGACCACGATGAAAAAACCCCATTGGGGTGCTTTGGTCAGGAGCGGGTGGGCGCCGGTGCCGGGAGCGCGCTCGGGTAGTAGTCCGCCGCGAGGAGCAGCGGGCCTTCCTCGGCCGTCGGCGGGCGGAACGACAAGACCCAGAACGAGCCCTTCTTGCTGGGCACGACCCCGCCGCGCGCGGCGGACAGCTCCACGCCGTCGCGGTCGGCCAGCGCGCTCACCAGGTCCGGGATCACCCCGCCCTGGCTGGACACCACGGGTGTCCCGCCGTCGCCGGCCACGGCCAGCAGCCGCGCCACGCCGAGCACCGGGTCCGGCCAGTAGCCCTCTTCCGAGAACAGCGGTTCGTGCCGGACTTCGGCGCCGACGTCCTCGGCGATCCCGTGCACCGTCTGCACGCACCGCAGCCGCGGCGCCGACAGCACCCGGTCCGGCCCGAACAGCGCCACCACGCGCCGCAACGCGGCGGCCTGCCGCTGGCCCGCTTCCGAGAGCGGGCGCAGGTCGTCGTCGCCGGTCCACTCGTCGCGCTTGCCCGCCTTCGCGTGCCGCACCAGCAGCACCGTCGACAGGCCCACCGGCAGCTCGCAGAACGCCCGCAGCACGCGCACGTCCCCCGGCCGCGTCAGCAGCTTTTCCGCCGCCGGCGGCTCGAGCCAGCGCAGCTCGTCGACCTCGTCGTTCGCCGCGAACTCGCCGGACACCGCTTCCGCGGCGAAGTAGTCGACCGTCTTCGGCACCGTCCCGGACCCGTCGCGCGACGGCACCGCGTACGACGTGCGCGCCACGTAGCGGCCCAGGACCGCGGCGAACCCGGTCTCTTCGCGCACTTCGCGGACGGCGGCCTCGGCGATCGTCTCGCCCGCGTCGAGCTTCCCCTTCGGCAGCGACCAGTCGCCGTACCGCGGGCGGTGGACCAGGGCGACCTCGGTCACCCCGGCGGTGACGCGCCACAGCACCGCGCCGGCCGCCCGTACCTCGTGGGTCATCCGGCGGCCCCGTGCAGCTTCGCCAGCTCCAGCTGGTGGTCCCGCACCCGCGAGCCGTCCGCCGGGAACGGCGCCCACTCGCCGCTTTCGGTCAGCACCCAGCAGCGCGTCGCCGGGTCGAGCGCCGAGTCGAAGATGTCGTCGAGCTGCCGGGTCAGCTTCGGGTCCTTCACCCGCACCAGCGCCTCGATCCGCCGGTCCAGGTTCCGGTGCATCATGTCCGCGCTGCCGATCCAGTGCGTGCCGCCCGCGCGGAAGTGGAAGACCCGCGAGTGCTCCAGGAACCGGCCCAGGATCGACCGGACGTGGATGTTCTCCGACAGCCCTTCGACACCGGGCTTCAGCGTGCAGATCCCGCGCACGACGATTTCGACCGGCACCCCCGCCTGCGACGCGTGGTAGAGCGCGTCGATGACCTGCTCGTCGACCAGCGAGTTGCACTTGATCCGGATCCCGGCCTGCTGCCCGGCCCGCGCCAGCTCGATCTCCTCGCCGATCGCGCGGACGATGCCCCGGCGGATGCCGTGCGGCGACGTGAGGATCGTCCGGTAGGTGTCCTGGCGCGAGTAGCCGGTGAGCACGTTGAACAGGTCCGTGACGTCCGCGCCGATGCTCGGGTCGGCGGTGAACAGGCCGATGTCCTCGTAGAGCCGCGCGGTCTTCGGGTTGTAGTTGCCGGTGCCGATGTGGCAGTACCGGCGGATGGTCGAGCCCTCCTGGCGCACGATCATCGACACCTTGCAGTGCGTCTTCAACCCGACCAGGCCGTACACGACGTGCACGCCCGCGCGCTCCAGCGTCCGCGCCCAGGTGATGTTGGCCTGCTCGTCGAACCGCGCCTTGATCTCGACCAGCGCGACGACCTGCTTGCCCGCCTCCGCGGCGTCGATCAGCGCGTCGACGATCGGGGAGTCGCCCGAGGTCCGGTACAGCGTCTGCTTGATCGCGAGCACCTTCGAGTCGGCCGCCGCCTGCTCGATGAACCGCTGGACGCTGGTGGAGAACGAGTCGTACGGGTGGTGCACCAGCACGTCACCCTCGCGCAGCGTGGCGAAGACGCTCTTCGGCGTCTCGCGCTCGCCGAACGCCGGGTGCGTCGCCGGGACGAACGGCCGGTCCTTGAGCTCCTTGCGGTCCACACCGGACAGCTGGTGCAGGCAGGTCAGGTCCAGCAGGCCGGGCACCTCGACGACGTCGGCCGGGTCGACGTCCAGCTCGCGCAGCAGCAGCTCGAGCATGTGCTCGCTCATGTCCTGCGCGACCTCGAGGCGGACCGGCGGGCCGAACCGGCGCTGCGCGAGCTCGCGTTCGAGCGCCTGCAGCAGGTCTTCGTCGCGGTCTTCGTCGACCTCGAAGTCGGCGTTGCGGGTCACGCGGAAGACGTGGTGCTCGGTGACGTCCATGCCGGTGAACAGCTCGCCGAGGTGCGCGGCGATGAGCTCTTCGAGCGGCAGGAAGGTCGCGGTGCGGCTGGCGCGGTCGGTCTCGACGCGCATCAGCCGCGGCACGTTGCTCGGCACCTTCACCCTGGCGAACCGCTCGGTGCCGCCCTCCGGGTCGCGCACCGTCACCGCGAGGTTGAGCGACAGGCCCGAGATGTACGGGAACGGGTGCGCGGGGTCGACGGCCAGCGGCGTCAGCACCGGGAAGATCTGCTCGGAGAAGTAGCTGGAGAGCCGCAGCTGGTCGGCGCCGGAGAGGTCGGCCCAGCCGACGATGTGGATGTCGTGCTCGGCCAGCTGCGGGCGCAGGTGCTTCTCGAAGGCGCCGGTCTGGCGCTCGACCAGGTCCTGGTTGCGCTTGGCGATGTAGCCCAGCTGCTCGCGCGGGGTGAGCCCGTCCGCGCTGCGCACCAGCAGGCCGGTCTCGTCGCGGCGCTTCAGGCCGGCGACGCGGACCATGTAGAACTCGTCCAGATTGGACGCGAAGATCGCGAGGAACTTCGTCCGCTCCAGCAGCGGCTGCGACTCGTCCTCGGCCAGCGCGAGCACCCGCGCGTTGAAGTCCTGCCACGACAGCTCGCGGTTGAAGTACCGGTCGTCGGGCAGCGTCTCGACGGCGGCCGGCGCGGTGGTGACCGCGGGCGGCGCCGACGGCACGGCGCGGAACTCCTCGGCGTTGCGCCCGTTGCCCTGCGCGGAGCTGCGGCGGCGGGTGGTCGCCGGGGTGGCCTTGCGGGCCCGTGGCTTCCCGGCGGTGGCCCGGGCGGCGGTGTCGCGTGCGGTGGCCTTCGACGGGACCTTCTTGGCCTGGCCCGCCCGGCTGGTGGATTTCTTCGCCGTCTCCGAAGATCCGCTTGCCGGGTTCCTGCGCCTCCGCGGTGCGGGCGTGCCGCCGTCGTCTGTGCTCACGGACCCCATTCTTCACCAAGCCACGCGGAATTGCGCAGGGCGCGGTGAAGGTCAGATGAACAGCTCAGCGCGGTACCGCACAGGCTTCCGCCGTGTGTTTTCCGACACCCAGCGCGCGCACGTGGGCGAGATCGTCCGCGGTGTCGACGTCGCTGCGGAGGGTGGCGAGCGGCGCCCGCAGGGGGACGGCCCCGGAGCGGCGGTGCGCCGCCGCCGAACCCAGCCCGAACCGCGGGTCGAGGGCCGCGCCCGGCGCGGAGAGCAGCAGGGTGGTGCCGGTGCCTTGGCGGTCGGCGACGAAGGCGCGCTGCCCGGCCGCTTCCGCGATCGCCGCGGTCAGGTCGACGGCGCGGAGGGCAGGCAGGTCGGCTTGGAGGGCGCCCACGACGGCCGCGGGGTCGTCCGCGCGCAACCGGGCTTCGCCGTGCCGGAAAGCTTCGTTGAGACCTCCGAGCGGGGGTTCGGGGATGATTTCGACGCCGAGCTCCGCCAGTTCGGCGACGGCGCGGGGGTCGGCGGCGACCAGGAGGACGCGCCGGACCCGCCCGGCCGAGACGACGGCGGCGAGCGTGTCGGCGGCGAGGGCCAGGACCAGGGCGGGGTGCTGGTCCGGTTCGACCGCGCCACGCAGCCGCGACTTGCCGTCGCGGGGGTGTTTCATCGGCACGACCAGGTCTACGTCCACGTCTCCATCTTTACCGGAAAGCCGGGGCGGGTGCCGGGGCGCGGGGTGGGTTGTCCACAGGTGACGGCAGTTGTGGACAACCTGGGAGCGGCGGGCCGGCGAACCGCCCCCGACCAGGCCTCCCGGCCACCCCGGATCGCCCCGCCACGGGCGGAACGCACCCTCCCTGGACTGCCCGGACCCCGGCGCGGCAGGATCAGCACCGGACGTGAGACGTGGAGGAGGAGATCGTGGCCCGGCGTGAAAAGGGTGGCTTCTGGGTGGGGCTCGCCGCCGTACTGTTCTACCCGGTCACCGGGATCGCGCGGCGCGTCTACGTCGGGGACGAGAAGGTGCCGCGGCAGGGGCCCGCGCTGCTCGTGCTGAACCACATCTCGCACCTCGACCCGGTCGTCGACGCCGTCTTCGTGCACCGGGCGAAGCGGGTGCCGCGGTTCCTCGGCAAGGAGAGCCTGACCCGCACCCCGATCTTCGGGAAGATCTTCGTCGGCTCCGGGCAGATCCCGGTCTCGCGCGGGTCGGCCGCCGCCGGCGACAGCCTCAAGGCCGCGCACGAGGCGCTGCAGGCGGGCAAGGTCGTCGTGATCTACCCCGAGGGCACCATCACCAAGGACCCGGCCGGCTGGCCGAAGGAGTCCTTCACCGGCGCCGCGCGGCTCGCGATCCAGAACGACGTCCCCGTGATCCCCATCGCGCGCTGGGGCACCAGCCAGCTCTTCAACGGCTACACCAAGAAGTTCACGCCGTTCCCGCGCAAGACCATCACCCACCGCGTCGGCGACCCGCTCGACCTGTCGGCCTACCGCGAAGGCAGCGTCCGCAGCGCGTCGAAGCTGCGTGAGGTCACCAAGGTCATGATGGACGAGGTGACCCGGCTGCTCGCCGAGATCCGCGACGAAGAGCCGCCGTCGGAGGAGAAGCCGGGGGACGCCGTCTGATGCGCGCCGACGTGCAGCGGGTCACCGTGCTCGGGGCCGGGTCCTGGGGCACCGCTTTCGCGAAGGTCCTCGGGGACGCCGGCCGCGACGTCACGATGTGGGCGCGCCGGGACGAGGTCGCCGAGGACGTCCGCGAGCGGCACGCCAACAGCGCGTACCTGCCGGGTGTCGCCCTGCCGGAGAACATCACCGCCACCAGCGACCCGGCGAAGGCGCTCGAAGGCGCCGAAGCCGTCGTGCTCGCCGTGCCCAGCCAGAGCTTGCGCGCCAACCTGACGTCGTGGCGCGGTCTGCTGCCGCCCGACGCGATCCTCGTCAGCCTCGCGAAGGGCGTCGAACTCGGCACGCTCAAGCGGATGAGCGAGGTGATCGGTGAGATCGTCGGGATCGCCGCCACCGACGTCGTCGTCGTGACCGGGCCGAACCTGGCCAAGGAGATCGCCGCCGGCCAGCCGTCCGCCTCCGTGCTGGCCTGCGCCGACCACGAGCGCGCCGTCGCGATCCAGCGCGCCTGCGCCAACTCCTACTTCCGCCCGTACACCAACACCGACGTCGTCGGCTGCGAGCTGGGCGGCGCGTGCAAGAACGTGATCGCGCTCAGCACCGGGATGGCGGCCGGTCTCGGCCTGGGCACCAACACGATGGCGACGCTCATCACGCGCGGCCTCGCCGAGATGGCCCGGCTCGGCGCGAAGCTGGGCGCCGACCCGCTGACGTTCGCCGGGCTCGCCGGCGTCGGCGACCTGGTCGCCACCTGCTCGTCGCCGCTTTCGCGCAACCGGACGTTCGGCGAGCGCCTCGGCCGCGGCGAGACCCTCGAACAGGCGCAGGCGGCGGCCGGCGGGCAGGTCGCCGAGGGCGTCATGTCGTGCTCGTCGATCCGGGCGCTCGCGCAGAGCCTCGGGGTCGACATGCCGATCACCGACGCCATGCACCGCGTCTGCCACGAGGGCGTCGACCCGCGGCGGGCGGGCGCGGAGCTGCTCGGGCGGTCCCAGAAGCACGAGTGGTCCTGATCTCCCGGCAGGTGGGACGTCTTGACCGGGCGGGGAGCGGCTGCGACTCTGGTCGCATGTTCGCGCACGAAATGACCGAGCTGCGGGGCCTCACGGGTCGCCGCGCCGTCGTGTGCGCGTGTCGCTGTTGTCGGTGAACCCAGCCCCGGCCCAGCTCGACACCCCTTTCCTTCCGTGAGGACCCCCATGTTCGCCGTTCCGGACAACACCCTGCTGCGTCCCGAAAACCCCGCGCTGCGCCACCCGGTGCGCGTCGCGCTGGAGGTCGCCGCCGACCGCGACCGCTGGAAGCACCTGCTGCGCTACGACCCCGAAGAGCGTTTCGCGGCGCTCGTCGAGAAGGACGAGCGCCAGGAGGTGTGGCTGATGAGCTGGCTGCCCGGCCAGCACACCGACCTGCACGACCACGCGTTCGCCAGCGGTGCGTTCACCGTGGTCAGCGGGCACCTGACGGAGGCGGTGGCGCGCCGGGCCCCGGGCGGCCGCGCGGTCACCGAGCTGCACGCCCTCGCGGCGGGGCAGTCGCGGGTGTTCGGCCCGGGGTACGTGCACGAGGTGCGCAACGACGGCCCGGACCCGGCGGTCTCGGTCCACGTCTACCGCGACGCGGGCCGCGCGATGCGCCCCTACCACCTCGACCCGCTGGGCGGCCCGGTCCTGGACTGATCCGAGCACCCCAATGTGGCGTTGGTTGCGTTCAACGCACCGAACGCCACATTGGGTGCGCTGGACGCACCGAACGCCACATTGGGGTGCTTCGGGCCGGTCAGTCCAGGTCGCCGCGGCGGCGGAATTCGTGCTCGACGCGGGCGCGGTCGGCGCCGGAAGCCAGCAGCGTGTGCAGGAGGATCCGGGACTTCCGCGCGTCCAGCCAGCCCGCCGTCGTCGCGCCCATCGCGATCAGGCTCGACTCCGATCCGTGGAAGCCGTACGTCGACCGCAGCGTCGGGCCCGCGCCGGTCCGCGAAGCGACGACCACCGGCAGCGAAGGCAGCAGCCGGGCCACCACGTCGGCCGTGCCGGACGAGACGTGGCCCGCGCCCGTCGCCGCCAGCACGATCCCGCGCACACCCGGCTGTGTGGCCGCGTGCGCGAGCACCGCGCCCGAGTCGTCGAGACCCGCTTCGACCACCGGGACCAGCCCGCCGAAGTCCTCGCCGCCGAGCACCGGCGGCCGCGGCGGCGACGGGTGGAAGTAGTGCACCGCGTGCTCCACGACCATGCCCAGCGGTCCCGCGGGCGCCGACGTGAACGCCTCCAGGTGGCTCGAATGCGCTTTCCGCACCCACCGGGCCGCGTGGACGTCGTCGTTCAGCGTCACCAGCGCGCCCCGGCCGCGGCTGCGGGGATCGGCCGCCACGGTCAGCGCGTTCCGGAGGTTCGCCGGGCCGTCCGGGCTGAGCAGGCCCGCGTGGCGCATCGCGCCGGTGACGACCACGGGGATCTCCGACGGCCAGCACAGGTCGAGGAAGTACGCGGTCTCCTCGAGGGTGTCGGTGCCCTGCACGACGACGAACCCGTCGGCGTCCTGCCGCAGGCCCCAGTCGCGGCACCGCAGCAGCGTCGCGAAGTCCATCGACGCGCTGCCGATCCCCGCGAGGGTTTCCGCCAGGACGTCCATCGGCAGATCGCCGAGCGCGCCGAGCAGCTCGGCGGCACCGAACCGGGGGACGGCGCCGGACCCGGGAGCCGGGGCCATCGAGATGGTTCCGCCGAGGGTGGCGACCGCGATCAAGGGCATGCGGCCACCCTATTCAGCCGGGCTTGACCGCCTGGAGCGTGTAGCTCGCCGCGATCCGCGACGGCGTGTCCTTCAGCCGCCACTCGCCGGCGGCTTCGTCGTGCACCATCTGGCCGGGGATCGCGTTCCACGGCACGCTGTCGTGCTCGGTGAACGCGGTCAGCGCGAGGCCGTTGTCCAGCAGCGCGGTGATGATCTCGCCGAGCGAGTGGTTCCACGAGTGGCTGACGCTGTGGGTGAGCGGCCGGTCGGTGGCGACGTAGGTCCCGGGCTCGTCGAACACCAGCGGCTCGGCGTGCTCGAAGTACGGGTACCGCGGCACCGCCGGGTCGGCCGTCTCGTCGAGGGACAGCAGCATCGGGTGGCCTTCGCGGATGAAGAGCCGCCCGCCGGGACGCAGCAGGCCGGCGACGACCGACGCCCAGCGGCCCGCTGAAGGCAGCCAGCACAGCGCCCCGATCCCGGTGTAGACCAGGTCGAACTCGCCCGCGCCCAGCACCTCGACGGCGTCGTACACGTTGGCTTCGCGGAAGTCGATCGACGCGCCCGCCGCTTCGGCGAGCTTCCGTGCCTCCGCCAGCGCCGCGCCCGAGAAGTCCAGTCCCGTCATCGAAGCGCCCAGCCGGGACAGCGAAACCGTGTCCGTCCCGATGTGGCACTGCAGGTGCACCGCGCGCAGCCCGCCGATGTCGCCCAGGAGCGGCCGGTCGAACCGCACGACGGCGCTCAGGTGGGCGGGATCCGCGAAGCCGGCGAAGTCGTAGTCCGGCGACGCCGCGTGCAGCTGCGCGCGCTCGTCCCAGTTGGCCTTGTTGACGGCGAACGAGTCCGTCACGACGTCGCCGCGCGTTCGGCCGCGCTGCGCAGGACGCAGAACTCGTTGCCCTCGGGGTCGGCGAGCACGGCCCAGCCGGTGCCGTCGGGCTTGCGGAGGTCGTCGACGAGCGTCGCGCCCAGGCCGAGGATCCGCTCGATCTCTTCGTCGCGCGGTTCGTCCGGCTGCAGGCAGACGTGCAGCCGGTTCTTCACCGTCTTCGGCTCGGGGACCCGCAGGAACAGCAGGTCGATGCCGCCATCGAGAGCGATGCCGCACTCGTCGTCGCCGGGCTGGTCTTCTTCGGGGACCGGCTTTCCGGTGACCTCGCTCCAGAACTGGCACAGCCGGTACGGGTCGGCGCAGTCGACGGACACGTGCAGGACGGACGAAGGCATGGCACTCCTCGGCAGACGGGTGCCGCCGAGTCTGGCTCAGGCGAAGCGCCGGGGCGAGCCGATTTCAGGACGCCAGCGCGAGGCCTGCCGTCCGGTGCACGCGGCGGCTGTCGTCGACGATGAGGATCTCGCAGTCGGGCCGGTCGGCCGCCCACGTGATGCCTTCCTCGCCCATCGCGAACGCCGCCGTCGCCAGCGCGTCCGCCGTGACCAGGTCGCCGGCCACGACGGTCACGCTCATCAGGCCCGTCGCGGGCGTGCCGGACCGGCCGTCGAGGATGTGCGAGCCGCGTTCGTACGCCGCCGACGTCGCGATCGCGCCGTTGCGCGACTCCAGCACCGCGCACACCGCCAGTGGCTGCTCGGGGTGGCGGACGCCGACCCGCCACGGGCGGCCGGGCTCCGGCTCGCCCGCGGTGACGACGTCGCCGCCCGCGTTGAGGCAGAACGTCGTCGCGCCCTCGGCCTTCAGCATGTCGGCGGCGCGCTGCACCGCCCAGCCCTTCACCACCGCGCACGGGTCGAGGCCGCGCCCGGGCAGCCGTGCCCGGAACGCGCCACCGGAGAGCTGCTCGTAGTACGCGCAGAGCTCCAGGACCTCGAGGAGGTCGTCGCTCAGCTCGGCGGCCGCGAGCTCGCCGCGGTCGTAGCGGCTGACTTCGCTGTCCTCCTTGAACGGGCTGAACCGGGCGTCGACGTCGTGGAACCAGGCGAAGACGTCGTCGACGACCTCGGCGAAGTCCTCCCGGTCGCGCAGGTCCAGGGAAATCGGCAGGCCCATGATCTGCTCGACGCGGACGCTCATCGGTTCCCCCGCTGGTCGATCGCGGCCTGCAGCGAGGTCTTGTAGGACTCGCTGGTCTCGGTCGCGCCGGTGATCGTGTCGATGTCGGCGCTCTGGGCTTGCATCGCTTCGTCCTGCAGCCGCGGCAACGCGGTCAGTGCCCGGCCTTCGTTCGGCGCCTGCAGCAGGGTGATGGCGGTGAGCCGCGAACCGGTGAACGTCACCTGCACCTGCACGGTGCCGTACTTGCTGGACTCGGCCGAGCCCTGCGTCGTCACCGTCGCGTCCGCACTGTCCGAAGTGGAGGGTGCAGCCGACGGCGCCGCCGAGGTGGCCGGTGCGCTGGTGCTGGGCGGCGCCTGCGCCACGGCGGCGGTGTTGTGCACCGGCCCCGGCTCGAACCGCCAGACCGCGATGAACCCCGCGATCGAGAGCGCGACGACGAAAATGGTCTTCTTCACAGCGGAAATCCCCCTAGGCCGCGAGGCTGAAGCGTTCGGCGTGGACCTGGGTCTTCGGCACCTTCAGCTCGCGCAAGCTGCGCAGCACGGCCGAAGTCATCCCCGGCGGGCCGCAGACGAACACGTCCCGGTCGTGCACGTCCGGCACCATCATGTGCAGGTTCGCCGGGCCGAGCATCGCCCCGCGCGGGCCGACCGCCTGGTCCGGTCCGGTGAGGACGCTGACTTCGGCGCCGCGGGCCTTGGCCAGCCCGTTCAGCTCCGGCAGCAGCACCGCGTCGGCCTGCGTGCGCACCCGGTACAGCACGACGACGTGCCCGTCGATGTCCTCCAGCAGCGCGCGGATCGGTGTGATGCCGACTCCGCCCGCCACGAGCAGCGCGTTGGGCCGCCGCTGGTGGATGGTCGTGAAGGCGCCGTACGGGCCTTCGGCGAACACGCGCGTCCCGACCCGCAGGTTCCGCAGCGAAGCGCTGGAGCCGCCGAGCGCCTTCGCGGTCAGCCGCAGCGTGCGGCCGTCGGGCGCGGCGGACAGCGAGAAGGGGTTGGCCTGCCACCAGCGGTCCTTCGTGAGGAACCGCCACAGGAAGAACTGGCCCGCCCGCGCCGGCATCTTGTCCAGGTGCTTGCCGGTCATGTACACCGAAACGACGTCCGGGGCCTCGGAAACCACGGCGGTGACCCGCAGCTGGTGGCGCACGTTGCGCCACAGCGGGAGCACGACGCGGCCGGCGAGCACGGCGGCACCGGCGCCGAGCCAGAGCGTCCACCAGTACGCCTTCGCCGGCTCGGAACCGGCGAACGACTGGCCCAGCGCGATCTGGTGGGTGAAGGCCAGCAGCACCGCGGCGTAGGTGTAGAGGTGGATGAAGTGCCACGTCTCGTAGGCCAGCCGCTTGCGCGCGAACTTCGCCGAAGCCGCGCCCACGATCAGGATCACCGCGAACGCGACCAGCGCGCGCAGGATGCCTTCGAGGGTGTTCGCCATCTCGACCAGCTCGTCGACGACGCCCTTGTCGGACACTTCCGCGTAGCCGAAGGCGATGAACACCAGGTGCGCGAGCAGGGTCCACAGGATCGTGAAGCCGGTCCAGCGGTGCCACGTGGTGAGCCGGTCCATCCCGATCCGCCGGTCCAGCCAGGGGAGCCGGGCGACGAGCAGCAGCTGGAACGCCATGGCCAGCGCGCCGTACATCCCGGCGAGCCGCCCGATGCTGATCAGCACGTTCTGCGACAGGCCGGCCTGCGCGAACAGCGCGGTGACGGCGGCCACGTTGGCGCCCAGGAAGGTGAAGAGGCCGGATTTCGCGGCGATCCGGGGGCGGATCGCCGGGCGCGCGGCCTCGGCGGTCTGCGTCATGGTGGTCACACGGATCCCCTTCGGTTTCGGTTCACGAAGGCCAGCCTCGCCACGCAGCCTGTGGCGAGTCTGGGTGCGGGCTGTCGGATTCCTGTCGGCCCGCGCCACGGGTCGCCCGCGCCGCGCGCGCCGGGAGAAGATGGGGGAGTGCAGAGCTCCGAGACCGTGCGCCTGCTCGTCGTCGACGACGAGCCGCACATCGCCGACCTCGTCGCCACCGTCGCCCGGTACGAGGGCTGGCAGGCGGTCACCGCGGGGTCCGGCAAGGCCGCGCTGACCGAGGCGGCGGCGTTCGCCCCGGACATCGTCGTGCTCGACCTGATGCTGCCCGACCTCGACGGCTTCACCGTGCTCGACCGCCTGCGCGAGAACGGCAACGCGGTGCCCGTGGTGTTCCTCACGGCCAAGGACGCGACGGCCGACCGGATCGCCGGGCTCACCCGCGGGGGTGACGACTACCTGGTGAAACCGTTTTCCGTCGAGGAGCTGATGGCGCGGCTGCGCGCGGTGCTGCGGCGCAGCCACGGCGGTGTCCAGGCCGCGGCGCGCGGCGCGGTGCTGCGGGTCGGGGACCTCACGCTGGACGAGGACACCCGCGAGGTCCGCCGCGGCGAGCGCCCCGCCGAGCTGACGCCGACCGAGTACGAGCTGCTGCGCTACCTCATGCGCCGGTCGCCGTCGGTGCTGACGAAGGCGCAGATCCTCGACCACGTCTGGGAGTACGACTTCGGCGGCCGGTCCAATGTGGTCGAACTGGTCATCTCGCACCTGCGGCGCAAGGTCGACGCGGGCGGCGGCGAACCGCTGATCCACACCGTGCGCGGCGTCGGCTACGTCGTGCGCCAGGTCAACCGGTGAGGCGCTTCTTCGCGAAGTGGTACGGGGCCTGGCAGCGCACGCGGCTGGGCACCCGGATCACGCTGGGGCTCGGCGCGCTCGCGCTGGTCGTGTTCGCGGCCGTCGGCGTCACGATGGTCGGGATCATGCACGGCTACCTCGACCGCCGGCTGGACGAGCAGCTGTCGAAGAGCCAGAACACCCAGCTGCCGCAGCTGCGCGAGACACACGGGTCGCCGCAGTCGGTGTACTCCTGGTATTCGGCGCTGTACAAGGTTCGCGACGGCGTCGCGATGCCCGAACCGGGCGGCAAGCTGCCGGACGACGCCAAGCAGCTGGCGAAGATCGCCGCGGACGCGGTCGGCGGCGACGTCACGCGCACCGTCTACCTGCACGACGACGGGCCGTACCGGGTGCGCGCCTGCCCGGTCGACAACGGCTCGGTGCTGCTTTCGGCCGCGCCCCAGAAGGACCTCGACGGGACGGTCCAGCAGCTGATCTGGGTCGAGGTGGCCGCCTTTTCCCTCGCCCTCGGCGTCCTGGTGGTCGTGGGACGGCTGGTGCTGCGCCGCGGCCTGCGCCCGCTGGCCGACATGGCCGGGACCGCGCACGACATCGCGTCCCACGACCTCACCGCGAACCCCGACCTGCCGGTGCGCGCGGCCGGCACCGGCGGCGGCGCCGAAGTCGACGAGCTGCGGACGGCGTTCAACGTGATGCTGGCGCACATCGACACGTCACTGGCGGCGAAGACCGAGGCGAACGAGCGCCTGCGCCGGTTCGTCGCGGACGCGTCCCACGAACTGCGCACGCCGCTGACGTCGATCCGCGGTTACGCCGACCTCTTCCGCTACGCCGCGGCGAACGAGCCGGCGGAACGGGAGGCCCACCTGGCCAAGATCCGCGAGGAGACCGCGCGGATGACGGTGCTCGTCGACGACCTCCTGCTGCTGGCCCGTCTCGACGCGCGCGCCGCCGAGACGCCGTTGCGGCCCGAGCGCGTCGACCTGGCCGAGCTGGCGGGCGACGCGGCGGACGCGTTCGCCGCCGGGCGGCCCGGCCACCCGCTGACGTCGTCGCTCGAACCGGCATTCGTGGACGCGGACCCGGTGCGGTTGCGGCAGGTGCTCGACAACCTGCTGGCCAACGCCGCCGTGCACACCCCGCCCGGGACCGCGGTGCACCTCTCGGTGGCGGCTTCGGGTGCCGAAGCGGTCGTCCGGGTCGGCGACGCCGGGCCGGGCATCGCCGCCGCGGATCAGGAACGGATCTTCGACCGGTTCTTCCGCGTCGACGACTCCCGCACCCGCGGCAACGGTGGCACCGGGCTCGGGCTGTCGGTGGTCCAGTCCCTGGTGACGGCGCACGGCGGCACGGTCGCGGTCGCCTCGGAGCCGGGCCGCACGGTGTTCACGGTCAGGCTCCCGCTCGCGGCTCACGACCGGTGACGTGCTCGGGTACCGGCCGGCCGGGGGAGAGGTCCTCGGACGGCTCGGGTGTGCCGAAGACCGTCCGCACCGGCAGCACCCCGGCCCAGGCGGCGTCCGCCTCGACGTCCTCCGGCTCGTCGCCGGGACCCTCGGCGCGCATCTTCACCGACGCCTCGGCGAGGTCGAGCGCGAGCACGCTGACCGCGGCGAACTCCTTCGCGTTCACGTCGCGCGCGTGCTCCCACGAGCCCGGCGCGAGGTGGTCGGTGAGCACCTTGAGGCCGTGCATCTTCGCTTCGGCGTCCACGACCGGCTCGGCCTGCCCGAGGATGACCGCGCTGCGGTAGTTCATCGAGTGGTTGTTCACCGAGCGCGAGTAGACGATGCCGTCGAGGAGCGTCACCGTGACGCACACTTCGAGGTCCTTCGCCGCCGCGCGGAGGCTGGCCGCGCCGGTGGATCCGTGCAGGTAGAGCGTGTCACCGTCGCGTCCGTAGCCGGTCGGCAGGACCAGCGGGACGCCGTCGCGGACGACACCGAGGTGGCAGATGAGCCCCTCGTCGAGGACGGCGTACAGCGCCGAGCGGTCGGTCACGGCGCGATGCTTCTTGCGGCCGAGCGTGGTGCGGGGCGTGGTGGACAGCATGCGATCAGCGTCTCCCGGCACAGTGGCATCGGAAAACGTCCACTTCTCGTACACTTGGGAAGTCCACTCGAGGAGGTCCCGTGTCCCACGCCGACACCGCGCTCCCGGTCAGCCTCGACCGCGCGGCCGTCACGCCGCTGGCCGTCCAGCTCGCCGACGCGCTGCGCGAAGCGGCCGCGTCCGGCCACCTCCGGGGCGGCGACCGGCTCCCGTCGACCCGGGCCTTGGCGGGGCGCCTCGGCGTCAGCCGCACGGTGACGTCGGCGGCCTACGAGCAGCTGCACGCCGAGGGCTGGATCGCCGGACGGCACGGCTCCGGGACGTACGTGACGACACCGCCGTCCTTTTCGGCGTCGGAGGTCCCGGCGCCCGCGGTGCCGGCGCCCGAGGCCGCGGCCCCGTCGCTGCTCGACCTCGGCCCCGGCACGCCGTGGGCGGACGGCCTGGACCGCGCGGCCTGGCGCCGCGCCTGGCGGGCGGCAGCCGACCCGGACCCGCTGGTCCGCGCCCACCGCGCGGGCCTGCCGGAGTACCGCGCGGCGGTGTCGGAGCACCTGCTGCGCCACCGGGGTCTCGCCGCGGGATCGGTCCTGGCGACCGGCGGCACGACGGCGGCGGTGGTCGAGCTGGCGGCGGCGGTGCTGGAACGCGGGGACGTCGTGGCGGTGGAGGAGCCGGGCTACCAGCGCGCGGTGCAGGCGTTCCGGCGCGCGGGCATGCGGGTCGTCGGGGTGCCGGTGGACCTCGAGGGGTTGCGGCCGGACGCGATCCCGCCGGGCGCCCGGGCGGTGTACTGCTCGCCGGCGCACCAGTACCCGATGGGCAGCCGGTTGAGCGCGGCCCGGCGGGTTTCGCTGGTGGAACGGGCGCGGGCTTCGTCGATGCTGGTCATCGAGGACGACTACGACGGCGAGCTGCGGTTCGACGTCGCCCCGCTGCCGATGCTGGCTTCGCTGGCGCCGGACGTCGTGGCGCACCTGGGGACGACGTCGAAGATCCTGACGCCGACGTTGGGTGCCGGGTGGATGGTGGCGCCGGAGGCGATCACGTCGGCGGTGCTGGCTTATCGCGACCTGACGGGCACACGGCCGTCGCCGGCGGGACAGCGGGTGCTGTACGAGTTCGCGCGGAACGGGGATCTGGGGCGGCACCTGCGGAAACTGCGCCGCGAGATGGCGGAGCGGCGGACGTTGCTGGCGGGCGCGCTGGCTTCGGCGGGTGTGCCGGTGCGGGGCGACGACGCCGGGGCGCACCTGGTGGTGCCGTTTTCGTCGGCCGCGGTGGAGGCTTCGGTGATCGCCGCGGCCGAGCGGCGGGGGATCCGGCTGGACGGGCTGGCGCGGCACTTCGCGGGGGAACCTTCGGCGCACGGGGTGGCGATCGGGTACGCGGGGTGTTCTCGGGAGGCTTTGGTGGCCGCTTTGCCGACGCTGGTGTCTTTGCTGCGGTGAGGGTGGGGGCGGCGGGGCGTCTTGAATGAGTCATTCAAGACACTGGTTGCGGCGCCGGTCGGGTTGTGGGGCAGGTGCCGATCCGGGTGGTGGCTGCGGCCTCGGTTGCGGTGCTGACCGGGTGCCGGCTCCGGCGCCGGTCGGGTGTTGGCTGCGGCCTTGGTCGTGGTGCTGATCCGGGTTCCGTCCGGGTGCGGCTGTGGCCTTGCTCGCGGTGCGGGTCGCGTTGGCTGCCGTGCCGGTCGGGTGTTGGCTGCGGCTTTGGTCGTGGTGCTGATCCGGGTTCCGTCCGGGTGCGGCTGTGGCCTTGCTCGCGGTGCGGGTCGCGTTGGCTGCCGTGCCGGTCGGGTGTTGGCTGCGGCTTTGGTCGTGGTGCCGACCCGCGTTCCGCCGAGGCCGGCCGGTCGTGGTGCCGATCCGGGTTCCGCCAAGCGCGGCCGCGGCGGCGGGCGCGGTGCCAAGCCGGGTTCCGCGCGGCTGCGGCCTCGGGCCGCGGTACCTGCCGGGTACCGACCGCGGTCCCGTCAGCCGCAGCGGGCTTTGTCCACAGGCCGGCCGTGATGTGGACAACTCCGGCCCAGCGGCGGCTTTCCCCCGCTTCCCGTCGGTCCAGGCCGATACGCTCGGAGTGGCGGTGAGCCCCCAGGGAGGGCGGGGCCCGGCTCCGGGCCCACCAGCCCCTCGATGTACCGGACGTGCCACGGCCCTCACCGGTTGCGTTCGGCGCTCTCCGGTCGCCGCCCGGCGTACGGGGCTGGGCTGTTCCGCGAGGTCACCGGGTACGGTGGCTCACCATGAGCGAGAAGATCCGGGTGGCGGTCGTGTTCGGTGGGCGCAGCAGTGAGCACACCATCTCCTGCCTGTCCGCCGGTAGCGTCCTGGGTCACCTCGACCCCGCGCGGTTCGAGGCCGTTCCGGTCGGGATCACCCGCGAAGGACGCTGGGTGCTCGGTACCGGGGACTCCGCGCAGCTCGCCATCCGCGGGCGGGAACTGCCTTCCGTGGACGACGGCAAGGGGCTCGTGCTCGCCGGGGATCCGTCCAGCCAGGGGCTCGTCGCCGTCGAGGCCGGGCGGGAAAGCGAACTGCTCTCGCAGGTGGACGTCGTCTTCCCGGTGCTGCACGGCGCCTTCGGCGAGGACGGCACCATCCAGGGCCTCCTCGAGCTCGCCGGCATCCCGTACGTCGGGCCCGGCGTGCTCGCCAGTGCCGCCGCCATGGACAAGGAAACCGCGAAGAAACTCCTTGCCGCCGAAGGGCTTCCGGTCGGAACCTTCGTTGCCCTGAAGCGCGGTCAGTCTACTTTGGACGGCGACGAGCGGGCCAAGCTCGGGCTGCCCGTCTTCGTCAAGCCCTCCCGCGCCGGGTCGTCCGTCGGGATCAGCCGGGTGACCGCGTGGGACGACCTCGACGCCGCCGTCGAACTCGCTCGGGCCACCGATCCCAAGGTGCTCGTCGAAGCCGCCGTCGTCGGGCGTGAGGTCGAGTGCGGGGTGCTCGAGTTCCCGGACGGCCGCGTCGAAGCCTCGCTGCCCGCCGAGATCCGTGTCCTGTCCGAGGACGAAAACGCTTGGTACGACTTCGAAACCAAGTACCTCGGGGACGACGCCGAGCTGGACATCCCCGCCAAGCTCGACGACGCCCTCACCGAAAAGCTCCGCGCGATGGCCGTCGAGGCGTTCAAAGCGCTGGACTGCCAGGGCCTGGCCCGCGTCGACTTCTTCGTCGGTGAAGACGGCGAGCTGACCATCAACGAGGTCAACACCATGCCCGGCTTCACCACGAAGTCCGCCTACCCGAAGATGTGGGAGGTCACCGGCGTGGACTACGCGACGCTGCTGAGCACCCTCGTCGACACCGCCGTCGCGCGGGGCACCGGCCTCCGCTAGCCGAAGCGCAACGGCCGCGGCGGGAGCTTCGCGGCCACCGTGTCCGAGATCTGCTGCAGCGGGCCCGTCCCGGCGCTGTCCGGCACCGTCAGCGCCGCGTAGACCTCCCGGTCCACGACGTACCACGTCGACGCGCCCTCGCCCGGCACCTGCAGCCACTGCACCTTGTTCACCAGCCGCAGCGCGGCCGTCGGGGTCAGCTCCGGGGGGCGGTTCAGGCCGCAGCGCAGCACCAGCGGGTCGGTTGTGCCCCACGCGACCGTCGCGGGCGGGGCCGGGTCCGCCAAGGTCCGGACCTTCAGGGAAGTCCCGTTGGACGTCAGTTCCGCCGGGACGGCGCCCAGCAACGTCGTGCAGCCCGGCGACGCCGCGAAGGGCGCCGGCACGGGGACCAAGGGCAGCGGGCCCGCGGAGTCCGAGGACGAGGAACGCTGGGTCAGCGCGAAGACGGCGACGGCGACCGCCAGGGCCACGGCGAGCGCGGCCGCGGTGACGAGGACCACCCTGGGCGGGGCACCGGTGTCGGATTCAGGCACCGCACCACTACACCACCGAAGTCTTTTCGGGGGGCCTGGGGGGCGTCCCCCAGGGGGTGGCACTGCTCAGAGGTGCACGACCGGGCAGGTCAGCGTCCGCGTGATGCCTTCCACGTTCTGCACCTTCGCGACCACGAGCTGGCCCAGCTGGTCGACGCTGTCGGCGGCCGCGCGGACGATGACGTCGTACGGCCCGGTGACATCCTCCGAACTGGTGACGCCCGCGATGCTGGAGATCTCGGCCGCCACCGCGGCCGCCTTGCCGACCTCGGTCTGGATGAGGATGTATGCGTGGACCACGGCGCGCCCTTTCGTCGGGATCGGTCAGCTCAGGTAGGAACGTATCGCCAGCTCATCGAAAAACATAGGGCATCCGACTATCGGTGATCGACTCTTTGTCCCGGTAGAGAAAGCAGAGGTGACCGGTGTCACCGAACGACGCAACGGTCGCCGAGACCGGGGAGTTCGCGCTCATCCGAGCCGTCACCGAAGGACGGCGCCAGCCGCCGGGCACGCTGCTCGGCCCGGGTGACGACGCCGCCGTCGTCGCCGCCCCCGACGGCCGCGTGGTCGCCAGCACCGACGTGCTCGTGCAGGGCGTGCACTTCCGGCTCGACTGGTCGCCGCCCGAGCACGTCGGGCGCAAGGCCGTCGCGGTCAACCTGGCCGACATCGCCGCCATGGGCGCCACGCCGACCACCGTCCTGGTCGGGATCGCCTGCCCGCCCGACACCCCGCGCGAGGTCGTCACCGGCCTCGCCGACGGCATGTGGGCCGAAGCCGAACGCGCCGGCATCGGCGTCTCCGGCGGCGACATGGTGCGCGCCGACCAGCTCGTGATCAGCGTCACCGCGCTCGGTGACCTCGGCGACCGCGAACCCGTGACGCGCTCGGGTGCCCGGCCCGGCGACCTCCTCGCGGTGTGCGGGCGGCTCGGCTGGGCCGCCGCCGGCCTGGCCGTGCTCGGCCGCGGGTTCCGGTCGCCGGTCGGCGTCGTCAACGCCCAGCGCTGCCCGGAACCGCCGTACGAAGCCGGTCCGCGCGCCGCGCTCGCCGGGGCCACGGCGATGATCGACATCTCCGACGGCCTGCTCGCCGACCTCGGGCACATCGGCGCGGCCTCCGGCGTCGGCATCGACGTCCGCACCGCCGACCTGGACATCCCGGGCCGGCTCACCGAAGTCGGCGCCGCCCTCGGCGCGGACCCCCTGGACTGGGTGCTGACCGGCGGCGAGGACCACGCCCTGGCGGCCACGTTCCCGCCCTTCACCGAGCTCCCGGAGGGCTGGCGCACCATCGGCGTCGTCACGATGGCCGACTCGGGGATCACTGTGGACGGAAAGCCGTTCTCCCGAGAAGGCGGCTGGACGCACTGGCGCTGATCTAGAGTCGGTGGACGTGAGAATCGTTCCGGTCCCCTACGACCACCCCGACGCGGCCAAGCTGATGGCCGCGGTGCAGCAGGTGTACGTCGAGCGCTACGGCGACGAGGACGTGACCCCGATGAGCCCGGCGGACTTCGACCCGCCGCAGGGCGTTTTCCTCGTCGGCTACCAGGGCGAGGAAGCCGTCGCCTGCGGCGCGTGGCGCGCCCACGACGGTCCCGCGCCGGACTTCCAGGACGGCGACGCCGAGTTCAAGCGGATGTACGTCGCCGATTCCGCCCGCGGCCGCGGGTTCGCGCGGATGATCCTGTCCGAGCTGGAGCGCACGGCGGCGCTGTGCGGCCGCAAGCGCGCGATCCTGGAAACCGGGACCAAGCAGCCCGAAGCCATCGCGTTGTACACCTCGTCGGGCTACACCGAGATCCCGAAGTTCGGGGTGTACCGGGACGAGCCCGAAAGCCGTTGCTACGGCAAGGACCTCACCTCGGTGTGAGCTTGAGGAAGGCCGCCGCGTGCGGCCGCAGCGACGCCGAGACGCCGGTGCCGACGTCCTGGTGCGCCCACAGGTCCCGGACGGTCCACGAGCCGGGCAGCGACGCGGAGACGGTCGCGGTGGTGCTGCCGGTGTTGAGCAGCACCACCGCGAAACCGCCGCCGGACAACGGTTTCCCCCACACCTGGTAGCCGGGGCCCGCCTCGAGCCGACGGCCCTGGCCACCGGCGAAGTCCTGGTCGACCGCGATCGCCTCGGGGTTGGCGAGCGTCGTGAGATCCGCGTCACCCAGCTTCGCCGGGTCGGTGCCGGCGAACAGCGGCGCGTTCAGCACGGCCCAGACGCTGAAGTGCGCGCGGGACTCGTCGGCGGTCAGCGTGCCGTTGCCCACCTGCAGCATGTCCGGGTCGTTCCAGCCGCCGGGGGAGCCGCTGTGGACGGCGACGGTGGCCTGCTGGTCGATGGTAGCGAGCACGGAGTCCCAGGTCGGCACGAGGTCGTAGGTCGTGCGCCACAGGTTCGCCACCGGCCGCGCCCAGGTCCACGGGCTCGAGACGCCGTATTCGGAGATCGCGTAGACGATCGGCCGGGGCAGCGCGGCGAGCTCGTCGCGCATCTTTTCGAACGCCGTCTTCCGGTCGAGGCCGTCGACGGTGTCGGCGTTGCACCAGTCGTACTTGAGGTAGTCGACACCCCAGCCGTCGAACGTCTCGGCGTCCTGGCGCTCGTGCCCGAGCGAGCCGATGCCGGACGCGGGGTAGGCGTCGTTGGCCATCGCGCAGGTCCGGCTGCCGGGCACGGCGTAGATGCCGAACAGCAGGCCGCGCGAATGCACGTAGTCGGCGAGGTCGGCGATGCCGTGCGGGAACCGCGTCGGATCCGCTTGCAGCGAGCCGTCGCCGGCGCGCTTCGGGGCCTGCCAGCAGTCGTCGACGACGACGTACTGGTAGCCGGCGTCACGCAGGCTGGTGTCGGCGAGGGCGTCGGCCGCCCGCTTGACGACGTCTTCGGTCAGGTCGTAGCAGCGGACCTGGTTCCAGCTGTTCCAGCCCATCGGCGGCGTCGCGGCCAGCCCGTTCGCCGACGCGGGATTCGCTGTGGGCAGGCTGAGCAGCCACGTCAGCGCGACGAGGAGGAGCACGAGCAGGCTGGTTTTCGGCTTGGTGGCGATGCCGTGATCCAATCGCACGGCACGTGAAACCGCAGTCACCCGGAGGCGGCATGGCCATCTACGCACTCGGTTCGCTCGAGCCGGCGATCCACCCCGACGCCTACGTCCACCCGGACGCCACGGTGATCGGCGACGTCCGGATCGGCGCGTTCGCGTCCGTCTGGCCGCAGACCGTGCTGCGCGGCGACCACGGCTACATCGAGATCGGCGAGCGCTCCAACGTCCAGGACGGCTGCGTCCTGCACTGCACCGAGCGGCACCCGACGATCCTCGGGCCGTCGTCCGCGATCGGGCACGCGGTGCACGTCGAGGGCGCGACGATCGGCACGGGCTGCCTCATCGCGTCCGGTTCGGTGGTGCTGAACGGCTCGGTGATCGAGGACGGCGGGATGGTCGGCGCGGGCGCGGTGCTCTCGTACGGTTCGCACGTCAAGACCGGGGAGATCGCGCTGGGCGTGCCGGCGAAGGTGCGGGAGAACAAGTCGTTCGGGCCGGAGAGCATCGCGCTGGTGGTGGATTCCTACGTCGAGCGCGGGAAGCGGTTCCGGACCGAGCTGCGGCGGCTCGACCCGCTCGGGTGACGTCGGCCACGCCCGGTAGGCTTGCGCGCCGTGACCGCACGACCGCTGCAGGACATCGTCGAGGCAGGCTGGGCCGAGGCCCTGGAACCGGTGGCGCCGCAGGTCGCCGCGATGGGGGAGTTCCTCCGCGCGGAGATCGCCGCGGGCCGGACGTACCTGCCGGCGGGTGAACACGTGCTGCGGGCGTTCAAGCAGCCGTTCCACGACGTGCGCGTGCTCATCGTGGGCCAGGACCCGTACCCGACGCCCGGGCACGCGGTCGGCTTGAGCTTCTCGGTGGCGCCGGACGTCCGGCCGATCCCGAAGAGCCTGGTCAACATCTACAAGGAGTACGCCGACGACCTCGGCCACCCGCTGCCGGCCAACGGCGACCTGACGCCGTGGGCCGACCAGGGCGTGCTGCTGCTCAACAGGGCGCTGACGGTGCAGCCCGGCAAGTCGAACTCGCACCAGGGCAAGGGCTGGGAAGAGGTCACCGAGCAGGCGATCAAGGCCCTCGCGGCCCGGTCGGAGCCGATGGTGGCGATCCTGTGGGGCCGCAACGCGCGCAACCTGCGCCCGATGCTGGGCGAGGTGCCGTGCATCGAGTCGGCGCACCCCAGCCCGCTCTCGGCGCACAACGGCTTCTTCGGGTCGCGGCCGTTCAGCCGCGCGAACGAACTGCTGGAGAAGCAGGGCGCGGCCCCGGTCGACTGGAAACTCCCGTAGGTTCGGTGTCCGGATCCGCGTGACGGCTCCGACCAGGGGTAAACCTTTGGAGGAAGCATGAACGTCACTTCGGCCGACGGCACGTCGATCTTCTTCGAGCAGCGCGGTTCCGGTGCGCCGGTGATCCTCGTGGGCGGCGCGTTCAACGACCGCACGACCGTCGTGGGCCTGGCGGAAGTCCTGGCCGCGGACTTCACGACGATCGCCTACGACCGGCGCGGGCGCGGCGACTCCGGTGACTCGCCGGACTACGCGTTCGAGCGGGAGATCGAGGACATCGCGGCGCTGATCGCCCACGCCGGCGGGACCGCGTCGGTGTTCGGCCACTCGTCGGGCGCGGTCCTCGCCCTGGAGGCGGCCGCGGCGGGCGTCGGCATCGACAAGCTGGTGGCCTACGAACCGCCGTACGCGACCCCGGACCACGACCGGGGCGACGTCCTCGGGCAGGTGCGGGCCCAGCTCGCGGCGGGCGACCGCGACGGCGCCGTGAAGACGTTCCTGATGGTCGCGGGCACGCCGGAAGAGCTGGTCGAGGGGATGAAGCAGGCCCCGGTGTGGGGCTGGTTCACGGGCCTGGCGCACACGCTCCCGTACGACCTGACGATCTGCGGCCCGGGTGCCCGCCCTCGGCTGGACCACCTGGCGAAGATCTCGGTCCCGGCGCTGGTGATCGGCGGCGGCGCGAGCCCCGAGGAACTCCAGGCAGGCGCGCGCGTGGCCGCCGAAGCGGTGCCGGGGGCCCGGCACGAGATCCTCGACGGGCAGGACCACGGCGTGCTCCAGTACCCGGAGACGCTCAAGCCGCTGCTGACGGACTTCCTGAAATAAAAAATGGCGGGTGCTCCGAGGAGCACCCGCCACCCAAACTCTTCTCGCCTCAGCCGCGAACGACCTTGCCCGCCTTGATGCACGAGGTGCACACGTTCAGGCGCTTGCGCTGGGACACACCCACCTTGGCGTGGACGGTCTGGATGTTCGGGTTCCACCGGCGGTTGGTACGGCGGTGGGAGTGCGAGACCGACTTGCCGAAGCCGGGTCCCTTGCCACAGACGTCGCACACGGCAGCCACGTCGAACTCCTTTGGATCTGGGTCATAGAAATGAGCCCAGATGCACTGGGCAACTCGACCATAGTAACTACTGCGTTCGAGCCCCCCGGCACCGGGTCGATACGCTGCCGGGAGACCGGTCAGGAGGTTACGGGGTGCGGGTGCTGGACGCGGCGGCGGTGGCGGCCTGGGCGGCGGGCTGCGTGCACAGCCTCGCGAGCCTGCGGCCGGCGATCGACGGGATCAACGTCTACCCCGTGGCCGACTCCGACACCGGCTCCAACATGCTCTTCACGATGACCGGCGCGGCCGCGGAACTCGCCGGCGCCACCCCCGCGGACGCCGCCGAAGCGCTGAAGGTCCTCGCGCGGGGCGCCGTGGCCTCCGCCAAGGGAAACTCCGGCGTGATCCTGTCGCAGGTCGTGCGCGGGCTCGCGGACCGCGCCGAAGGGGAGCTCGACGGCGCCTGGCTGGCCACGGCGCTGGGGCACGCCGACGAGGTCGCCACCGGCGCCGTCAGCCGCCCGGTCGCCGGGACCATCCTCACCGTGCTGCACGCCGTCGCCCTCGCCGTGCGCGGCGACACGAGCACGCTCGGCGAAGTCGCGCTGAAGGCCGCGAAGGAAGCCGCGTACGCCCTCGAGAAGACGCCCGAGCAGCTGCCCGCGCTGGCCAAGGCCGGGGTGGTCGACGCCGGCGCGCGCGGGCTCGTCGCGGTGCTCGACGCGCTGGTCGGCGTGCTCACCGGCGCCCCGATCGAGCAGGACCACGCCCTCGAAGTGCACGCCGCCCCGCACGCCGAGGCCTACGCGTGGGAGGTCATGTACCTGCTCGACGGCGTCGACGAGGCGAGCCTGCCGACCCTGCGCAAGGAGCTCAGCGGCCTCGGCGACAGCGTCACCGTCGCCGGCGACGGCTCGGGCAGCCACGCCGTGCACGTCCACTGCGCCGACATCGGCGCCGCGATCGAGGCCGGCCTCACGCTCGGCCGCCCGCGGAAGATCCGGGTCGAGCCGCTGCTCACACCGACGCCGATCGAACCCGGCGGCGGGATCGACCGCACCGTCGTCGCCGTGGTGCACGGCGGGGCGCTGGCCGAGCTGCTGCGCGCCGAAAGCATCCCGGTGCTGGCCGTGCCCGAGGGCGGGACGCCGAGCGTCGAAGACATGATCAGCCTGCTCAACGAGGCCGCCGGGCAGCACGTCACGGTGCTGCCGGGCAGCGTCGCGCTGACCGCGGCGGCCGACGCCGCGGCGGGGCACGCCGTGGCCGCCGACCGGGACGTCGTCGTCATCCCGTGCGTGTCGCCGGTGCAGGTGCTGGCCGCCCTCGCCGTGCACGACGCCGGCCGCCGCACCAACGACGACGTCGTCGCGATGGCCGAAGCCGCCGCCGCGACCAGGCGTGGCGAACTGCGGATCGCGCAGGAGGAGTCGCTAACCTGGGTGGGCCGGGCCCAGTCCGGTGACGTCGTGGGCCTGGTCGACGACGAGGTGGTCCTGATCGAGCCGGCGCCCGCGTCGGAGACGAACCTGGTCGCCGCCGCGATGAAGGTGCTGAACCGCATGCTGGCGCTCGGCGGCGAGCTCGTGACGGTGCTGAGCGGAGCCGCCGCGCCGCCCGGGGTCGCCGGGGAGCTCGCGGAGCAGCTGCGGGTGGAGCACCCCGAGGTGGAGCTGACCAGCTACGCCAGCGGCCAGGCGGACGCCGTGCTGCTGATGGGAGTCGAATAGCGAGATGGCCGGACTGCGCGACAAGCTGCCGTTGCTGCTGGGCGCCAAGACGGCGAAGGCGCTCGCCACGTCGTTGGACATCGAGACGGTCAGCGACCTGCTGCGCCACTACCCGCGCCGCTACGCCGAGCGCGGCGAGCTCACCGACATCGCCGGCCTCGAGCTGGGCGAGCACGCGACCGTGCTGGCGCGCATCGAAAAGGTGAGCAAGCGCCGGATGAAGGCGCGCAACGGCACCATCCTCGACATGGTGATCACCGACGGGAAACGCCGGCTCACCTGCGCGTTCTTCAACCAGGCCTGGCGGGAGAAGGACCTCGTCCCCGGCAAGACCGGCCTGTTCGCCGGCAAGGTGTCCGCCTTCCGCGACACCCTGCAGCTGACCAACCCCGAGTACGAGCTGTTCGACGCCGAGAACGAAGCCGAGGCGATGGACAACTTCCTCGCCGCGATCATCCCGGTCTACCCGGCGGCGCAGGGCATGCCGACCTGGTCGATCGCCAAGTGCGTGCGCCAGGTCCTCGACGTCCTCGAGGTCGACGACGACCCGATGCCCGCCGAGCTGCGGCGGCTGCACCGGTTGTCGGACCTCGACAACGCGCTGCGCGGCATCCACCGCCCGGAGAACTGGGCCCACCTGGAAGCTTCGAAGAAGCGGCTCAAGTGGGACGAGGCCATGGCCGTCCAGCTGATCTTCGCGCAGCGGCGCCACTCGGCCGTCTCGCGGCCGGCGAAGCCGAACCCGCACGTCAGCGGCGGCCTGATGGACGCCTTCGACAAGCGGCTGCCCTTCGACCTGACCGACGGCCAGCGCGGCATCGGCGACGAGATCGCCGCCGACCTGGCCACCGAGCACCCGATGAACCGGCTGCTGCAGGGCGAGGTCGGTTCCGGCAAGACGGTCGTCGCGCTGCGGGCGATGCTGCAGGTCGTGGACAACGGGCGGCAGGCCGCGATGCTGGCGCCGACCGAGGTCCTCGCCGCGCAGCACGCGCGGTCGCTGCGGGAGATGCTCGGCGACCTCGGCCAGGCGGGCGAGCTCGGCGCGGCGGAGAACGCCACGAAGGTCACGCTGCTCACCGGGTCGATGGGCGCGAAGGAACGCAAGAAGTCGCTGCTGGAGATCGTCAGCGGCGAAGCCGGGATCGTCGTCGGCACGCACGCGCTGATCCAGGACCACGTCGAGTTCGCCGACCTCGGCCTCGCCGTCGTCGACGAGCAGCACCGCTTCGGCGTCGAGCAGCGGGACGCGCTGCGCACCCGCGGTGCCGGCGACACCAGCCCGCACGTCCTGGTCATGACGGCGACGCCGATCCCGCGCACGGTCGCGATGACCGTGTACGGCGACCTGGAGGTCTCCGCGCTGCGCGAGATGCCGGTCGGGCGCTCGCCGATCTCGACCACGGTCGTGCCGGTCGCCGAAAAACCGGCCTGGTTCGAGCGGATCTGGCAGCGCGTGCGCGAAGAGGTCGGCAAGGGGCACCAGGCCTACGTCGTCTGCCCGCGGATCGGCGACGAGCCGCCGTCGGACAAGAGCGACAAGCGCCCGCCGCTCGCGGTCCTCGAAGTCGCTCCCGAACTGGAGCACGGCCCGTTGCAGGGCCTGAAGATCGGCGTGCTGCACGGCCGGATGCCCCCGGACGACAAGGACGCGGTGATGCGCGCGTTCTCGGCGGCCAAGCTGGACGTCCTCGTGGCCACCACCGTCATCGAGGTCGGCGTGAACGTGCCGAACGCGACCGCGATGGTGATCATGGACGCCGACCGCTTCGGCGTCAGCCAGCTGCACCAGCTGCGCGGCCGCGTCGGCCGGGGCAGCGTGCCGGGCCTGTGCCTGCTGGTCACCGAGGCCCTCGACGGCACGGCGACGCGCGAACGGCTGGCGGCGGTCGAGTCGACCACCGACGGCTTCGAGCTGTCCCGCCTCGACCTGGAACTGCGGCGGGAAGGCGACATCCTCGGCGCGGCGCAGTCGGGCAAGCGGTCCACGCTCAAGCTGCTGTCGCTGCTGCGCGATGAAGACGTCATCGCCGCGTCCCGCCAGAGCGCGCAGGAAATCGTCGAAAAGGACCCGGAGCTGAAGAAGTACCGCGGCCTGGCCCAGATGGTCGACGACGTCGTCGACGTCGATCGGGCGGAGTACCTGGAGAAGAGCTGACGGGTCAGGTGCCGTCCGTGAACACCCCGGCTTTCGCGGCCGCGGCGGCTGCCGCGGCGGCGACTCCGGCGTCCCGCGGTGTCACGCCCTCGCGGGAGACGAACAGGCGGTAGAAGACCGGGCCGCAGGCCACGCGCACGACCTCGACCGGGTCGGTGCCGGCCGGGACCTCGCCGCGCTCGACGGCCCGCTCGACGATGGGCGCGGAACGGGCGTGGCGGTCGATGTAGAACTCGCGCAGGGCGTCCGCGGCGCGCGCGGAGAGGAACGCGGCCGAGATCGACGCGGTCGGGAGCTCGCGCTCGCCCGGCGAGGTGAAGTAGTGGACGAGCTCCAGGTTGACCTCGCGCAGGTCGCCTTCGAGCGAACCGGTGTCCGGTGCGGCCCACTCCCGCTCGGTGCCCATCAGCAGGGCCGCCGCGACCAGGCCTTCGGCGGACTCCCACCGCCGGTACAGCGTCGTCTTGTGCACGCCGGAGCGGTCGGCGACCGCCTCGACGGTCAGCTCGGCGTACCCGCGTTCCCCGAGCAGTTCCAGGGTGGCGTTCAGCGCGGCGAGGCGGGTCCGCTCGGTGCGGCCGCCCGGCCGTCTGGTGCCGGAAATCTCGGTTGCCAACTGCTACTCCTGTTGCGTTAGTGTGCCCAGTATGCCAGAAACCGAGTCCGTCGCCGTCGCTTCCATCGCCGACCTGATCGGCGACGCGGAGGTCGTCGCGATCGGTGAGAACAACCATCACATCCGCGAGTTCGGCGCGCTGCGCGACCGCCTGCTGCGCCACCTCGTCGCGGAGCGCGGGTTCACCGTCCTCGGGTTCGAGGGCGGGTTTCCCGAAGGGCGCCTGGTCGACACGTGGCTTCGGGGTGGCGCCGGCGACGTCGCCGGCATCGCGCGGGACGGCTTCACGTTCGGCCTCGGCGACTCGGCCGAGGTGCACTCGATGCTGACCTGGCTGCGCGGTCGCGGTGTCCGGTTCTTCGGGCTGGACGTACCGGGTTCGGCGGGTTCGCCGGTGCCCGCGCTACGGGCGGTCCGTGAAGTCCTGTCGCGGGTGGACCCCGCCAACGTGTCCCTTGTGGACACGGCGCTGGCGGCCTGCGAGCCGTACGCGTCGGTGAGCAGCGCGGTCGCACCGGGGCGGTACCGGGAGATGAGCGTCGCGGCGCGGGACGCGGCCACCACGGCGCTGGCCGTCCTCAAAGGACACGTCGAGTCGCTGGCGCCCGAAGCCGCGCACGACGCGGAGGGCGCGCTGCGCGTCGACCTCTACCTGCGCGAGCTGGACGCGCTGATGGCGGGCCGCGCGCCCGAGCCGCAGAGTTCGTCGCGGGACACGTACATGGCGGCCACCGTGCGGCTGCTGCGGCGGCTCCACCCGGGCGAGAAGATCGTGCTGATGCTCCACAACGGACACCTCCAGCGCGTCCCGTTCTCACCGATGCCCGGCATGACGGCGCCGTCGGCGGGCACCCACCTGGCCGCGGAACTGGGCGACCGGTACTTCGCGCTGGCGCTCACGGCCGTGTCCGGCACGACGACCGGCCTGGCCCCCGACGAAGCCGGGCGGCTCGGGTTCCGGATGTTCCCGCAAGACCTCGGGGAGCCCGCGGAGGACAGCGTCGAGGCGCTGCTCGCGGAGCAGGCGCCGTGCGTGGTCGCGCGCCCCGGCGGTTCGGGCATCCGGCACGCGCACGCTTCCGTACCGGTGGATGTGGCGGCCGCGTTCGACGCCGTCGTCTGCCTGAAAGGGCAGGAAACGATTTTCCGGTCCGGCGCCGAATAGGTGTGCCCGTTCGGCTGCTTGCCGTAATGGCGGAAACGGGCGTTTCCTGGTGATATGGCCGGGCGGAGGCGCGCGCTCATCGTCGCGAACGGCGAATACGACAACGCGGGTCTGCAGCGCCTGGGCTCACCCGCGGCGGACGCCGACGCCCTCGCCGGGGTGCTGGCCGACCGGACCATCAGCGACTTCGACGTCCGCGTGGTCCGCAACGAGACCGCGCACGTGGTCCAGGCGGAGATCGAGGACCTGTGCGCCGAGGGCCGCCCGGACGACGTCCTGCTGCTGCACTTTTCCTGCCACGGCTTGAAAGACGACTCGGGCGGCCTGTACTTCGCGGCCCGCAACACGCGGCCGGACCGCCTGCGCTCGACGGCGGTGCCCGCGCAGTTCGTCCAGCAGTGCATCCGCCAGAGCCGGTCGCGCAGCATCGTGCTGCTGCTGGACTGCTGCTACGGCGGCGCGTTCGGCCAAGGCGTGGCGGTCCGGTCGTCGGGCGACGCGAACGTCCTGGACAGCTTCCGCGGCGGCCGCGGCCGGGCGGTGATCACGGCGTCGAACTCGATCGAGTACGCGTTCGAGGGCGCCCGCCTGGCGGAAGGCCAGCCGGCCCAGCCGTCGGTGTTCACGTCGGCGCTGGTGGAGGGTCTGCGGACGGGCGAGGCCGACCGCGACGAGGACGGCTGGATCGCGCTGGGGGAGCTGTACGAGTACCTGTTCGACCGCGTCCGCGAGCGCAACCCGAAGCAGACACCGAGCCGCGACATCGAGATGCAGGGCGAGCTGTACCTGGCCAAGAGCAGGCGCCGCCGCATCAAGCCGTCCCCGATCCCACCCGACCTGGCGGCGGCGATCGCGGCGGAGAACCCGTTCACCCGCCTGGGCGCGGTGGCGGAACTACGCCGCCGCCTCTCGAGCGAGAACCTGCCGGTGGCGATGGGCGCGTTCGAGGCGTTGAAGGTGATGGCGTCGACGGACATCGAGCACATCGCGATGTCGGCTTCGGACGCACTGGGCGACGTGGTGGTGCGGGTGAACGCACCGGCGGTGCGCTTGTCGGCCCCGGCGGGTGGGGTGGCTTCGGCTTCCCTCCGGGCGCTGGGGCCGCCGGTGGCGCGGGAGGTGCGGTTCGAGGCTTCGCACCCGTGGATCGCGGTGGTGGAGTCGGACGGCGGAGCGGAACTGACGGCAACGGCGGGGGAGAAGGGGACCCGGCGGGGGAAGGTGGTGGTGAGCGGCCCCACCGGGGACGTGGTGGTGGGGGTGGAGATCGAGGCGATCCCCGAACCCGCGCCCACGCCCGAACCCGCGCCGCCCGAGCCGACTCCTGCGCCCGCACGCGAGCCGGGCGCCGCACCCGCACCGAGCCCCGCCGCTGCGGCAGCACCCGAGTCGGCCGCCGCCGAGCCCAAACCGGCACCGGCTTCCGCCGCGCCGCAGCCTTCGCCCGCCTCGGCGCCCACACTCGAGCCGCCCGCCGCTGAGTCCGCGCTCGCGCCGGAGTCTTCGCCTGGCTCGGCGCCTGGACGCCAGCCGGTCGCCGCCGAGCCCGCGCTCGCGCCGGAGCCTGCACCTGTCTCGGCGCCCGCATGCGAGCCAGCCGCCGCTGAGTCCGCGCTCGCGCCGGAGTCCTCGCCTGGCTCGCCCGCGCGCGAGCCGGTCGCCGCCGAGCCCGCGCCACCACCGACGGCCGCGGGCGAGGTCAAGCCCGCGCCCGAACCGGCGCCTACCCCGGACCCGGCCAAGCGCCCCAATATGGCGTTGGTTGCGTCAGACGCACCGAACGCCACATTGGGTGCGTCCAGCGCACCCAACGCCACATTGGGGCGCTCTTCCGGACCCGAGGCAAAGCCCGTCGAGCCGGTCGGCGGGTTCGGGGGGATCGCCGCGATCACCGGTGCCGTCTTCGCCGTCATCGGGTTCGGGCTCGACTACCGCTACGGCGAACCGCTCACCTACTACCGCCCCGGCATGGAGACCTACGTCGGGATCGTGGCCGCGTGCGCCGTGCTCGCCGGGATCCTGACCCTCGCCCCGCGGACCCGGACGCGCACCGGCCCCGGCCTCCTGCTCGGCACCGGGCTCGCCGGCCTGTTCGGTCTCCTCCGCTTCCTCGGCGAAGCGATCACCCTCAACCAAGACGGCGACGCCGAACTCGGCACCGGCTTCACCTTCCTGCTCCTCGCCCACATCGCCTGGACGATCGCCGCGATCTGCGCTCCGGTGGTCCTGCGCCTGGACGGCGGGCTCGGGGGGAGCAAGGCGCGCGGCGGGCCGGCGTGGGCCGCGGTCGGGCTCGGGGTTCTCCTCGCCGCCGCCTGGCTGACGCAGCTGGGCGAGCTCGCGCAGCACAGTGACAGCGAGGCCGGGCGCGCCGCCGCGTACTTCGTGCTCGGGGCGCTGCTCGCCCTGCTCGTCCCCGTCGTCGCGCTGGCGCTGCCCGCCGGGGTCCGGTGGGCGGTGCTGGCCGGCGGGACCGCGGGGCTGGCCGGCGTTCTCGCGCCGACCTTCGTGGCCGTCGTGGAGCACTCGACCGTCGTCGGGCAGGTGATCGCGGCGAGCGTCGTTCTGCTGCTCGCGGTCGACGTCGTGGTCCTGGCCCGGCGGAATCAGCCGATCGAGGGATAGCCCTGAGTTGTCGCCCGGGCACCGCCGGGGTACCACGACGATCATGAAGATGCTTCTCGCGGCCGTGGCCACCGTGCTCGCCGGCCCGGCGGCGGCCGGTGGGGTGCAGCCCGATCCGCCCAGCTGGGGGCTCGACCGGATCGACCAGCGCACCGGCCTCGACCACGCCTACCACTACGCGACCGACGGCTCGGGCGTCACGATCTACGTGATCGACAGCGGCGTCGACGCGAACCACCCCGACTTCCAGGGCCGCGTCGCGCCCGGGCGGGACTTCCTGAACGGCGGCGCCGACACCGCCGACACCAACGGCCACGGCACCCGCCTCGCCGGGATCGCCGCGGGCAAGGACTACGGCGTCGCGAAGGGCGCGCAGATCGTGCCGGTGCGCGTGCTCGACAAGGACGGCGGCGGGGCGACCGATCAGATCATCGCCGGCATCGACTGGGTCGCGCAGAACGCCCAGCAGCCCGCCGTCGCCGTCCTCGGCATCGGCGGGGTGCCGAACGACCGGCTCGACGACGCGGTGAAGCGGCTGGCCGCGGTGCTCCCGGTCGCGGTCCCGGCGGGCAGCGAGACGGCCGACGCGAGCGGCTTCTCCCCGGGCCGGGTCGCCGAGGCGCTCACCGTGGGGGCCACCGACACCCAGGACCGCCCCGACAAGGCGTCCAACTTCGGCCAGGACGTCGACCTGTACGCCCCGGGCGTAGACGTTCCCGGCCCGATCGCGGGCGGCACCGGCGCGGGCCCGGAATCGGGCACGTCGATGGCGGCCGCGTTTGCCGCCGGCGTGGCCGCGCTCTACCGCGCCCAGCACCCGGAAATGGCCCCCGCGCAGGTGGACCAAGCGCTTGTTCAGGCCGCGACGACGGACGCGCTCAAGGGCGTCCCGGACGGCACGGCTAACCGGCTGCTTTACGCGCCGCCGGGAACCTGAGAAGCTGCCCAACCGGCGGCCCGGCGAATCTTCCACGCGCATGATGTCCATCACCTGGTATGGAACTCCCGCAGAGCGGGAAGAACCGGGTAACGTGCGTTGACTTACCGATCCATACGGGAAGGACCGGGCATGTTCCGCAAGGTGCTGGTGGCCAACCGCGGGGAGATCGCGATCCGAGCGTTCCGCGCCGGCTACGAACTGGGCGCGGGGACGGTCGCCGTGTTTCCGCACGAAGACCGCAACTCGCTGCACCGGCTGAAGGCCGACGAGGCGTACGAGATCGGCGAACCCGGTCACCCCGTGCGCGCCTACCTCTCGGTCGACGAGATCGTCTCCGCGGCGAAGAAGGCCGGGGCCGACGCCGTCTACCCCGGTTACGGCTTCCTCTCGGAGAACCCCGACCTCGCGCGCGCGTGCGAAGAAGCGGGCGTCACCTTCGTCGGGCCGAGCGCCGAGATCCTCGAACTCACCGGGAACAAGGCCCGCGCGGTCAAGGCCGCGCGCGAGGCCGGCGTGCCGGTGCTCGGGTCGTCCGAGCCCTCCAGCGACGTCGACGCGCTGGTCGCCGCGGCCGAGGAGCTGGGCTTCCCGGTGTTCGTGAAGGCCGTCGCCGGCGGTGGCGGGCGCGGCATGCGCCGCGTCGAGGACCCCGCTGTGCTGCGCGAGTCCATCGAAGCCGCCGCGCGCGAGGCCGAGTCCGCCTTCGGCGACCCGACCGTCTTCCTGGAGAAGGCCGTCGTCGAGCCGCGGCACATCGAGGTGCAGATCCTCGCCGACGGCGCGGGCAACATCATCCACCTCTACGAGCGCGACTGTTCGGTGCAGCGGCGCCACCAGAAGGTCGTCGAGCTGGCCCCGGCGCCGAACCTCGACCCCGAGCTGCGCGACCGCATCTGCGCGGACGCGGTCAAGTTCGCGAAGCAGATCGGCTACCGCAACGCCGGCACCGTCGAGTTCCTGCTCGACAAGCAGGGCAACCACGTCTTCATCGAGATGAACCCGCGCATCCAGGTCGAGCACACGGTCACCGAAGAGGTCACCGACGTCGACCTCGTGCAGTCGCAGCTGCGGATCGCGTCCGGCGAGACCCTCGACGACCTCGGTCTCTCCCAGGACAAGATCTACCTGCGCGGCGCCGCGCTCCAGTGCCGCATCACCACCGAAGACCCGGCCAACGGCTTCCGCCCGGACACCGGGATGATCTCCGCCTACCGCTCGCCGGGCGGCTCCGGCATCCGGCTCGACGGCGGCACCGCCTTCTCCGGCACGGAGATCAGCGCCCACTTCGACTCGCTGCTGGTGAAGCTCACCTGCCGCGGCCGGGACTTCAAGACCGCCGTCGGCCGCGCGCGCCGCGCCGTCGCCGAGTTCCGGATCCGCGGTGTCGCGACGAACATCCCGTTCCTGCAAGCGGTTCTGGACGACGAGGACTTCCGCGCCGGGCGCGTCACGACGTCGTTCATCGAGGAGCGCCCGCAGCTGCTCACCGCGCGGCAGTCCGCCGACCGCGGCACGCGGCTGCTGACCTACCTCGCCGACCAGACGGTCAACAAGCCGCACGGCGAGCGCCCGAAGACGCCGGACGCCACCGTCAAGCTGCCGAAGCTGCCCAAGGACGCCGAGCCGGCACCGGGGTCGAAGCAGAAGCTCGTCGAGCTGGGCCCGGCCGGGTTCGCGGAGTGGCTGCGGAAGTCGCCGCACATCGGCGTCACCGACACGACGTTCCGCGACGCGCACCAGTCGCTGCTCGCCACCCGCGTCCGGTCGAAGGACCTCCTCGCGGTGGCGCCGGTCGTCGCGAACACGCTGCCGCAGCTGCTGTCCCTGGAGTGCTGGGGCGGCGCGACCTACGACGTCGCGCTGCGGTTCCTCGCCGAGGACCCGTGGGAGCGCCTGGCCGCGCTGCGCGAGGCCGTGCCGAACATCTGCCTCCAGATGCTGCTGCGCGGGCGCAACACCGTGGGGTACACGCCGTACCCGACCGAAGTGACCAACGCCTTCGTCGAAGAAGCGACCAAGACCGGCATCGACATCTTCCGGATCTTCGACGCGCTCAACGACGTCGAGCAGATGCGCCCGGCCATCGAAGCCGTGCGCGAGACCGGGTCCGCGGTCGCCGAGGTGGCGCTCTGCTACACCTCCGACCTGTCGGACCCGGGCGAGAAGCTCTACACGCTCGACTACTACCTGAAGCTGGCCGAGCAGATCGTCGGCGCCGGGGCGCACGTCCTGGCGATCAAGGACATGGCCGGGCTGCTCCGCGCGCCCGCGGCGACCAAGCTGGTCACCGCGCTGCGCAAGGAGTTCGACCTGCCGGTGCACATCCACACCCACGACACCGCGGGCGGCCAGCTGGCCACCTACCTCGCGGCGATCAACGCGGGCGCGGACGCCGTCGACGGCGCGGTGTCGTCGATGGCGGGCACGACGTCGCAGCCGTCGCTGTCGTCGATCGTGGCGGCCACCGACCACTCCGCCCGCACGACCGGGCTGGACCTGCGGGCGATCGGCGAGCTGGAGCCGTACTGGGAGAGCGTGCGCAAGATCTACGCGCCGTTCGAGGCCGGGCTGGCGTCGCCGACCGGGCGCGTCTACGACCACGAGATCCCCGGCGGGCAGCTGTCGAACCTGCGCACGCAGGCCATCGCGCTGGGCCTGGGCGACCGGTTCGAGGACATCGAGGCGATGTACGCCGCCGCCGACAAGATCCTCGGCCACCTGGTGAAGGTGACGCCGTCGTCCAAGGTCGTCGGCGACCTGGCGCTGCACCTGGTCGGCGCGGGCGTCTCGCCGGCCGACTTCGAGGCGGAGCCGAACAAGTTCGACATCCCGGACTCGGTGATCGGCTTCCTGCGCGGCGAGCTGGGCGACCCGCCCGGCGGCTGGCCGGAACCGTTCCGCACCAAGGCCCTCGAGGGCCGCGCGGCGGCGAAGCCGGTCGCGGAACTGTCCGAAGAGGACCGCACGGCGCTTGCGGAGCACCCGCGGCGGACGCTCAACCGGCTGCTGTTCCCCGGCCCGACGAAGGAGTTCGAGGCGCACCGCGAGGCCTACGGTGACACGTCGGTCCTGCCCAGCAAGGACTTCTTCTACGGCCTGCGCCCGGGCGAGGAGTACCCGGTCGACCTCGAGCCGGGCGTCCGGCTGCTCATCGAGCTGGAGGCGATCGGCGAGGCCGACGAGCGCGGCGTGCGCACGGTGATGTCGACGCTGAACGGCCAGCTGCGGCCGATCCAGATCCGCGACCGCTCGATCGCCTCGGACATCCCGGCGACCGAGAAGGCGGAGAAGGGCAACCCGAAGCAGGTCGCGGCGCCGTTCGCCGGCGTGGTCACGCTGCAGGTGGCCGAAGGCGACACGGTCGAGGCCGGCGCCACGGTCGCGACGATCGAGGCCATGAAGATGGAGGCGTCGATCACCGCGTCCGCGGGCGGCAAGGTCGGCCGGCTGGCGATCAACTCCGTCCAGCAGGTCGAGGGCGGCGATCTCCTGCTCGTCCTGGAATGACGCTGATCAACGCGGTCCCGCAGCGCCAGGGCGCGGTGGGACCGCGTTCGGCGGAGCTGCCGGACGGCTGCCTGGCACTGGCGGAGCTGGCCGGGCACGTGCTCGGCCGGCCGGTCCACCACGTCCGGCAGACGCGATCGGTGTCCGAAGTGGACCGCGGGATCGCGTCCCGCGCGGAGCTGACGGGCCCGAACCGCGCCGCCCAGCTGGCCGCACTGGAAGCCCCGGGCGGCCCGGTCCTGACCATCGGCGGCGACTGCGGCGTCGAGCTGGTCCCGATCGGCGTCGCGCGGTTCCGCCACGGGCCGGACCTGGGCGTCGCGTGGTTCGACGCCCACCCGGACCTGAACACGGCTTCGACGTCCCCGTCGGGCGCGTTCCACGGGATGGTGCTGCGGTCGCTGTTCGGCGAGGGCGACGCCGACTTCGCGGCCGCCCCGGCTCTCGCGCCGGGCAATGTCGCCTTGCTGGGGACGCGGGTGTTCGACCCGGAGGAGCGCGCGGCGGTCTCCCGCGGCCTGGCCGTCACTTCGGTGGACGCGTTGGCCGTGGAGAAGCTGTACGTCCACCTGGATCTGGACGTGCTGGACCCGGCGGAATTCCCCGGCCTGAACTACCCGGAGCCGGACGGCTGGACGATCGCCCGCCTGGTCGCCGAACTCGATGCCCTCTCCGGCTACGAGGTCGTCGGCGCGGGCATCACGGAGTGCGTGGGGACCGCGCGTGAGGTCGAAGTCCTCGAGCCCGTCCTAGCCGCGATCGGCCGCCTCCTGGGCCACTGAACCGTCGTGGGCGGCGCGGACGGCGTTCAGGGCGGTCTCCAGGTCGGCGCCGAGGTCGCGGGCCTGGGCCAGGTAGGCCGTCGCCGCGGCGAGGAGGAGCTCCGCCGGAGCCGGACGGCCGGGCGGGAGCGTCACCACCGTGCCGCGGGCGCGGGCCGTCGTCACCCAGCCCTCGGCCTCCAGCTCGCGGTACGCCCGGGCCACCGTTCCCGACGCCAGCCCGAGGTCCCGGGCCAGCTGGCGGATCGGCGGCAGCCGCGTGCCCTCCGCCAGCGCCCCCGTCGTCACCGCGCGGACCACCTGGTCGTGCACCTGCCGCCAGGGTGCCAGTCCGTTCTCGGTGTCGACGACGATCTTCACGCCGCCGCCGGGAGCCGTTTCAGCGGGGCCGTCACGGCCAGGAACGCGGCCACGCCGGCCACGACCACCAGGAACGACACCAGGTTGCCGCCCGGCCAGCCGATCGCCGTCACCGCGCCGATGCCCAGCCCGATCGCCACCCGCGCGCTGCGGCAGCGCAGCGCCAGGTCGGCCCGCGGCGCGCCGGCCGCCGGGCGGCGGACCGCCAGCGCCGTGATCGCCGCGCAGAGCACCACCGTGCCGGCCGCGAGCGCGAGGAGCTTCCACTGGGCCGTCACGGCGAGGTGCGCGACCGACCCGGCGGCCGCCAGCGCGCCGAGCACGAGCACCCAGGCCGGCGCGATCGCCGTCAGCGTGCGCGGGGCCAGGTCGGCTTCGCGCCGCGGGCCGCGGGAGGGCCGCTGGGCCAGCAGCTCGGCGATCAGGCCGCCGAGCAGCAGGGTGGCCACGAGCGAGCCCGTCGTCGTGTCGCCGAACAGCGGCGGGAGCGCCAGGAAGAGCCACGGGTACCAGAGCCGGCGACGCTTCAGGTAGCGGACGGCCAGCGCGACCTCGCCCGCGTCCGGATCGGGGACGCCCCAGCGTTCGAGCAAGCGCTTACCGTGCTTCTCACCCGGCCAGAGCACGATCAGGATCGCCAGCCCGATCAGCCCGGTGAAGAGCGCGACCGCCAGTACGTTGTCCCACGGCATGCCGGACCTCCTCGCTTGTATCAACCACATGATACAAGCACGCCGGGTAGTCGCAGCGCGAGGCGCCCGCCGGGGCTTCGGCCGTTCGTACGCAGGTGAAGGTGCAGTCGGCGGGGTACTTGTCAGCGTTTTGCAGGCACGTCCCGTGAACTTGTCACAAAATTGACAAGAAATCGGTTTCCTCTCATTGGAGTGACACATTCGGCGTTAGTTTTTCGATGTGTCCGTTGTCACCCCGCTTCAGGTGCGGGGTGCCCGGTCGCGCGTGCGCGCGCCGGAGTCCGGGGGCGGAGCGAAGGAGCTGCGATGACGGTGGAGCGCGGATTCGAACACGCTGCGCCACCGGCCGCCCTGCCCCGCAAGCTCGCGGACATCCTGCGCCCCGAGCTGGCCAGCCTCGCCGCGGAGATCGTCGACGAGATCCGCGCGACCATCCCCGCCTACGCCCGCCCGCTCGACGGCCCCTACGGCAAGTCGATCCGCGCCGGCGTCGAGTACGCGATCACGCTGTTCGTCGCCCAGATCGCCGACCCGACGGTGTCGAAGGAGCAGTCCCACGAGGTGCACCACCGGCTGGGGCAGAACGAAATGCGCGAAGGCCGCAGCCTCGACACGCTGCAGTCGGCGTACCGGGTCGGCGCGCGGGTGTCGTGGCGCCGGATCATGCGCGTGGGACGGCGAAGCGGCCTTTCGTCGGCGGTGATGTCCCAGCTGGCCGACGCGATGCTGGCGTTCATGGACGAACTCGCCTCCGTCGCGCTCGACGGCTATCTGGAGGCGAAGGCGCGCACGGCGGGAGCGCTGGAAACGTGGCGCCGCAAGCTCCTCCACCTGATCCTCGAAACCCCGCCCGCGTCCCCGAAGGCGATCGCCGAGCTGGCCCAGCTGATCGGCTGGCCGGTGCCGGCCGACGCGACCCCGGTGGCGGTCTGCCCCGCGGGCGGCGTCGCCCCGGCCCGCCGCCACGCCGGGCTGGACAGCGACGTCCTCGCCGAACTCGACACCGCGGACCCGACGCTGGTGGTTCCGGGCGAGCTGAGCGCCCCGCGCCTGGCGGCCCTGCAGGTGGCGCTGCCGGACTGCCGCCTGTCGATCGGCCCGTGCGTCCCGCTCACGTCGGTGGCGGATTCCCTGCGCTGGGCCCGGAACGCGCTCCAGCTGACCGAACGCGGGGTGCTGACCCCGCGGCCGGTGCTGCGCGCCGAGGAGCACCTGGCGACGCTGCTGGTCAACTCCGACACCGGCCTGGTCGGCACGCTGCGGCACCGGTTGTTCGCGCCGCTGGCGGACATGACGGGCAAGCAGCAGGAGCGCCTCCTGGAGACGCTGCGGGCGTGGTTGGACAGCCAGGGCAACGTGGTGGAGATCGCGGAACGCCTCGGCGTCCACCCCCAGACGGTCCGCTACCGCATGCGCCAGCTCCAGGCGACGTTCGGCGACAGCCTCCGCGACCCGGCGGCCCGCTTCGAGATGGAACTGGCCCTGCGCGCGGGCGCGGCCCCGCTGCCGCTGCGGTACCCGGTGAGCGACCTGCTGCCGTCGCCGCGCACCGGGCACGCACGTCCACAGTGGACGCCCAACTAGCGAGCGGGCTGAAGGGGACGTTGCTCGCGTGAGATGCGAGGAAAGTCCCCTTCAGCTCGGCACACGCGCCGAACGTCCCCTTCAGCTCACCGTGATGCCCGGCTGGAACGTCGTGTCGGTCACCCGCGGCGTGCAGACCGACTGCATGGGGACCCAGGTGTCGGTCGTCTTCTTGTGGAACTGCAGGGATTCGGTGATCGGCGTGCCCAGCGCGAACACGATCGAGCCCGGGGTGCCCGCGGTGAAGGTGACGTCGGCGGCCGGCTCCGACAACGTGAGCGAGCCGGCGGCGGTGATGGATTGGTCGGGGAAGCTGCCGGAGATCGGCGCCGCGGCGGGGGACGCGTTCGTCGCCGTGATCGTGGCCGCGAAGGAGCCTTGCACGCGGTCGTAGCCGGCCGCGACGAAGAGCGAGCGGACCGCCGGGCTCATGACGTGGCTCAGGTGGATGCCGGTGACGGTGAACGAGCTGCCGGCGGCGACCGGGTCGGGGGCCGTGAGCGACCCGGCTAACGTCGACGTCAGCGGGGCCACGCCCGGGTACGTGCAGCTGTGGTTCAGCGTGCCGGTCCGCGCGGTCGTCGCGGCGTGGGCCGGGCCCGCGGTCAGGCCGGTGGCGAGCAGTGCCGCCGCCAGGGCGGTGCCGGTCCTCATGTGATCGGGATGCTCGGGCTGAACGCCGTGTTCTGCGCCGGGCTGGTGACCTTCAGCGTGCAGGTCGACGCCCACGGGGTCCACGTCCCGGGGGACTTCTTGTGCAGCTCCAGGGATTCGGAGATGCCCGTGCCCATCGCGAAGCCGGCGTAACCCGGCCCGCCGGCGGTGAACGTCTGGGGTGTACCGATGACCGAGCCGCTGGTGAACGGGTTGGCCGGGAAAGCGCCCGCGAGGATCCCGGTCGGCGGGGTCGCGCCGGTCACGCTGAACGTCGTGCTGAGCGAGCCGCGCACCTGGTCGTAGCCGAGCGCGTTCATCAGCGATTTCACGGCGGCCGTGTACACCACCGTGGCGTACGGCGTGACCGTGAACGGCTGACCGGGGTGGGGATCGGTGACGTCCAGCTGCGCCGTCAGCGTCATGGGCTGGGGCGTGACCCCCGGCAACGTGCAGTTGTACGTCAGCATGCCCGTGTTCGTCGTGCTCGACGCGCTCGCCGTGCCCGCCGCCGTTCCGGTGACGAGCAGCGCGGCCGCGATGGCCGGTCCGATCCTCATGCGATCCCCTCAGTTCGGTTTCTTGGCCGCCGCCTTCTTCGCCGCGGGCGAACCCTGCGGAGGCCCGTTGGAGCCGTCCGGGCACTGGGTGTGGTCCGGATCGGTGCACACGATCAGGTTGTAGGTGTCGACGAAGGCCTGGTTGCCGCCGCCCGAGCTCATCCCGGTCAGCAGCGGGTTCAGGTCCTGGCCGGCGGCGCCGCAGCCGGTGAACGCCGGGAGGTCGAAGCCCTTGTCCGGGTCGGTCCGGATGTGGCCGACGCCGAACGCCTCGTACGGTCCGGTCAGCGTCAGGGTCACCTTGTCCTTCGTCACGCACTCCCGCCCCAGGTCCAGCGGGACGCCGTTGACCTTCGCGTTGCTCAGCCGCGCCATCACCTGGAGCGTCGTGTCCAGGTGCGTGCCGTCCTCGTGGTCGCTGAGCTTCCCGGCGAACTCGATGATCTTGCTGTCGCGCCAGTCCACCGGCAGGAACTCGACGGTCGCGGTCACCGGCACGAACCCGAAGCCGAGGAACGTGGCGGTCGCCGGGTTGAACGTCGTCGAGCCGGTGACCCGCGAGCTGCCGTCGACCAGGTTGAGGATGAACAACCCGTTGAACAGGAACGCGGGATCGGCGGTGACGGTCGCGCCGAGCTTCCGGACCGTCGACTTCGTCTGGATCGTCACCAGGCTCAGCGGGACGGCGAACTCGTCTTCGGTCGGCGGATCGCCGGGGCCGGGCGCGTCGGCGGCCGCGGCCTGCTGTTGCGCCTTCGCGCCCGGCGTGACCTTGGGCAGCACCATCACCTTGCCCAGCGTCGTCTGCTGCTCGGCGTCCAGGGTGCACGCGACCGGCTTCGCGGCCGGATCGGCGGGCGGCGGGACGGCGGCGAGCGCGAGCGACGGCGCGGTGACGTCGAAGGTGACCGCGCCGACGGTGTTCAGCGCGATCTCGGGCACGGTGCCGGTCGCCGTCACGGTGAGGTCGCCGGTCTCCGGCAGCGCCGTGGCCGGCACGGTGAGGGTGACCGGGACCTTGTCCGCGCGGTCGTCCTGGTGCACGGCGAGGTCGAGCCGCACTTCGCCGGCCAGGGAGCCGGCGGTGGCGCCGGCCGGGAGGTACGACAGCGCGACGTCGCGGGGGAGCGTGAGCTTCGCGGAAAACCCGCCGAGGGTCAGGGAAGTCCCGGTCCGCGCCTGGGCGGGCAGCGTGGCCGACGTCTCGGCGGTGAGCGCGCGGGCGCCGAGCGGGTCGGCGAACGGGCAGGTCACCGACACCGACGTCGCCGCCTTCGTGTCCGGCGGGACCGCGGGCGCGGGCGCGGCCGAGCCGACCCCCGTCAGCGCGCCGTTCACCGCGGACAGCAGGCCGACGCCTGCCAGCGCGGAGATGGTGAGGGTGCGGGGCCGGACTCGACGTGGCATCGGTTTCCCTGGGTGCGTGCGGAAGCGGCGGGGTGGTCCCGGTGCGGGCGGGCGCCCGCACCGGGAAACCCGGTCAGGAAACGGTGATGCTCGGGCTGAACGCGGTGTTCTGCGCCGGGCTGGTCACCTTGAGGGTGCAGTTCATCGTCCACGCCGACCAGGTGTTGGTCGACTTCTTGTGGAACTCCAGGTTCGCCGACAGCCCGCTCGTCAGCGACAGGGTGGCGGAGCCCGCGGTGGCCTGCGCGGTCCAGTTCGGGATGCTGGACGTCGCGACCTGCGAGATGTTCACCGTGATCGCCCCGCCGGTCGGGTAGATGACCTCCGGGATGTTCAGCCCGGTGGCCGACGGCTGCGACAGCGTGCCCGCCGACGCCGTCACCGGCACGGTCGCGGTGCCCCGGATGCCGTCGTAGCCGACCGCGGTCAGCAGCGAGTGGACGGTCGAGCTGATCGTCGCCGTGCCGCCGACGTTGCTCGGCGTGACGGTGGTGCCGTGCACGACGACGTCCGGCGCGTCCAGGTGCGCGGTGATCGCGACCGGCTGCGGCGAGATGCCGGGGAAGGTGCAGTTGTAGGTGATGCCCGCCGTGCCCCCGGCGGCGTAGGTGACGGTGGCGGCGGCCGCGGTGCCCGCGGTCAGCACCGCGATGGCACCGATGGCGGTCGCGGTCGTGGCGATACCGGCGGACAGTCTGCTGAGTCGGGACATGCCTGTCATCTCCTTTGATTCAGTTCAGTCTCGGCTTTGGCTGATCGATTGCCCGCTGCCGTTGATCCCCCATCGCTTCACCCGCCCCGATTGCCCCGGGCGGCGGGACGCGATTCACCGGCGTGCGAGGTGGAGGTCCATCTGCCGAAATCGAGGCTACTCGCCAGTTCACTACGGAACAAGAGTTTCGGCCCCGCACGGGTGACCGGCCGGATGGGCCCGCCGAATTCTTGTGCGAAGCCGCGCAGGGGTGCCGCCGGATTTGGCGGATCGTGACAAAGAACGGCCGCGGCGGCGATCCGGTTGCGGCTACGGTCTACCATTTGTGATCTTGCGGGGGCAAGCACGGATAACGAAACCGGAGAAATGAGGCTATCGTGCCGGGTTCTTCACGTTGTGGACGGGTGTCATTCACGCGTGCCGCATTCGCGCTGACGGCGGCGCTGGCCGTCTCGTCGCTCGCCCAGCCCGCGTCCGCGGCCACGGTGGGCGGCGTGATCGCCTGGGGCAAACCGGATTACGACGTCACGATCCCGCCGCCGGCCGCGCTGACCGGGGTCACCGCCGTGTCGGCGGGCAGCACGACGGCGCTGGCGCTCAAGGGTGGCGCGGTCCTCGCGTGGGGCGCGAACAACTGGGGCGCCAACGAAATCCCCGCCGCGGCGACGTCCGGCGTCAGCCAGATCGCGTCGGGCTGGGGCCACGAGCTGGCCCTCAAGAACGGCAAGGTTCTGGCCTGGGGCAACAACTGGTACGGCCAGACCACCCTGCCGGCGTCGGTGTCGAGCGGGGTGATCGCGATCTCGGCGTCCAACATGCACAGCCTGGCGCTCAAGCAAGGCGGGCTGGTGGTGAGCTGGGGAACGCGGACCGACGTGCCGGCGGCGGCGCAGTCCGGCGTCACCGCGATTTCCGCCGGCGGCGACCACAACCTGGCGTTGAAGAACGGTGGCGTGCTGGCCTGGGGCAGCAACACCTACGGCCAGGCGACCGTGCCGGCCGGGCTTTCTTCGGGTGTCACGGCGGTTTCGGCCGGGTTCAACCACAGCCTGGCGCTGAAGGGCGGGCGCGTCTACGCCTGGGGCCGCGACAACTTCCACCAGACCGAGGTGCCGCCGGAGGCGCTGTCCGACGTCGCGGGCGTCGACGCCGGGTTCAACCACAACGTGGCCTACAAGACCAACGGCGACATCGTCGTGTGGGGCTCGAACTTCGTCGGCGAGTCGTCGCCGATTTCGTGCGGGCCGGTGTTCGCCGTTTCGGCCGGGGACAACGACAGCTTCGCGCTGAAGGAAGACCCGGCCGCGCCTTGCTGAGCGACCGGGTGGCGGGCTTCGCGGCCCGCCACCCGGGCCGGGCTCAGGTGGCGTCGCTGGCCAGGTCGAGCGTGATCGTGTTGCCCGGCCCCGAAATCAGGGCGCCGAGGGCGATGTCGGCGATGAAGCAGTTGGAGAACTCGGGGATGGTGTAGGTCCCCTTCACCGTGATCGCGGGCGCGGTGATGTCGATGTCCTGCGCGGACAGCGTCAGGTCGAGCGGGGTCTTCGTCTTGCAGCTGCCCGGCACGGTCGGCAGCGGGATGACCGGCACGATCGGGCCGGCCCAGATGTCGTAGATCTCCATGTTGGCCTTGGCCTTGGTGACCAGGTTGCCGTCGGCGATGGTGCCGGTGGCCGGGCCGAGCGGGATCACCTTGACCTTGGCCTTGATCCGGAAGATGCCCGCCAGCAGCGAAATGTCGGCCTGCGCCGGCGGCAGCGCCAGGTCCGCGCTGAGCCCGACCGACCCGGTCTGGTCGTCGATGAGCAGGTTGCCCTTGAGCGAGCCGGGGCCGAGCTTCATGGCGCTGCCGGTCTTCTTCACCGTGGTGCTGCCGGTCACCTTGTAGGACACCGGGATCGGGATGACGTCGGCCGACGCCGGGGTCACGGCGACCCCGGTGAGCACGAGAGCCGCCGCCGACGTGAGGACGGCCAGTCTCCTCAGCTGCGTTGCCACGGACATAGTTGTTCTCCCTTTGCGTTTTCCCGTCCGTCCCGGGTGCTCCCGGAAACGGTGAAGTGCTCGGTGTTTCAGCGCGGTTCGAGTGCGGTGATGACCCAGGTGCCATTGCTGCGTTCGGCGGTCACGGAAAGCTGCGCCGCGGCGTTGTCTGTCGCATTGTTGTCGGCCCGTACGGCTGATTGATCGAGAAAGACGAGTAACCGCGCGTGATTGTCCCTGAGTTCTTGGACGGCGATCGCCGAAACGCGCGAAGTGAGGACGAGTTTCTGCTCGGGCGCTTTCTGCCTGACCTGGGCGAAGAGCTTGTCGTACGAATCCTTGGCCGCCCCGCGCAGTACCGCGGCGGCCGCCTTTTCGGTGACATCGGTCCGGTCGTAGGAATAGGAGAAGATCCGGTTCACGGCGAGGGTGATCGCGGAGGTGACCTCGGCGGTCGCCCCGACATCGGTGAGCGCGAGGTTCCCGGCGGCGGAGGTCTCGGCGGCGGAGTGGGCTTCGACGGTGAACCAGGCACCGGCCCCGGTGAGGACGATGGCGGCGGCGAGGAGGAGGGCGGGGAGCCGGAGCCAGACCGGGCGGGGTTCGGCGGGGGTGGGCTCGGCCTCGGGTTCACCCTCGGTCGCGGCTTCGGACTCGGCCGCGGGGGCGCCCGGCTCGGTGGGCTCGGCCTCGCCGAGTTCCGGCTCGGCCGCTGAGGCACCAGGCTCGCTGCCGGTCGCGGAGGTGGGTGCGACCAGCCGCTCGGCTTCGAGCCCGCCGGTCTCCGGCTCGGCCTCGGCGGTCGGCTCGCTTGTGGTGGGTGCGACCTGCTCGTCGGTGGCCGGGCCACTGAGCCCGCGTGCGCTGCCCGAGGCCTCGGCGGCTGGCTCGCTCGTGGTGGCGGCGGGTGCGACCTGCTCCTCGGCCACCGAGCCACCGACTTCACCTGCGCCGCCGGTGGCGGCGGGCGGCGCGGCCGCGGTGCGGGCGCTCGTCTCGAACCCAGGCGCCGGAGTCGCGGTCTCGTGTACCTCGCCAGGTCCGGCTGGCTCGCTCGTGGTGGCGGCGGGTGCGACCTGCTCCTCGGCCACCGAGCCACCGACTTCACCTGCACCGGTGCGCTCCACCTCGTCCACCGTCTTCGCGCGGTTCATCGGGTCCCCACCGCCAGCTGGTCGAGCGCGCTCAGCTTCCACCCGTCCGGGGTCCTCGCCAACGCCGCCGCGAAGCGGTTGCGCTTCACCGCCGGCGCCACTCCCTGCTTCGCCATCGTGATCTCCACCGAGGCCAGCAGCTTCGCCGTCCCCGCGTGCTCGTCCAGCTCGCTCAGCGCCGCGTCCAGAACCCGTCCCGTCGACACCGTCGAGTTCGCCGCCAGCGCCTGCTTCGTGCGCGCGTCCGTGCGGGCCAGCTGGTCGTGCAGCGGGCCCGTCGACGCCGACAGCCACCGGCCCAGTCCGCCTTCGACGTCGTGGTAGTCGAGGCTGTTGAGCTCCGCCACCAGCGTCCGGCCGCTCGCGAGTGCCTCGTCCCGCGCGGCTCCGTACGTCACCGCCGGTTCGTGGGCCGCCGCGTACCAGGACCAGCCCGACCAGCCCGCGAAGACCGCCGCGGCCAGGGTGAGCGCGGCCGCTCCCAGTTTCAGCGCAGCCACAGCATCTCCTCCAGGCTCGTCTTCGTCGCCTGCGTGCCGATCGTCAGCGGGCCCACCGGCACCGCGTCCGGGACCGGCGGGTGCGGTGCGTTCTGCGTGCCGCGCACCGAGCTCTCGTTCCCGTACGGCAGCGTGCACGCCGCGTCGGTGTTCAGCGGCAGCGGCGACAGGTCCGTGCTCGGCCGGTGCGGTGTGTCCTCGTACCCCTGCAGGCACGAAGGCGGGTTGTTGAAGTTCAGCACCAGGCCCATCCGCAGCTCGTGGCGGTCGTCGTCGATAGCCGAGCCGACCGCCGCCACCGCGCGGGGGACGTTCGCCAGCAGCGTCTCCTCCGCCGCCGTGCGGGTGCCGAACACCCGCGCCGTCGTCAGCAGGTTGGCCAGCACGATCGGCAGGCCGGGGTCGTTCTCCTTCAGCAGCGAGGAAAGCTCGGTCGCCGCCGGGGGTGCGGTCGCGATCAGGCGCCGCAGGTCGCCGTCGGACTTGGCCAGCTGCTGGGCGAACACGCGGGCGTTGCCGCTGAACGAGCGCCACTCCGCCGACGAGTCGACCTGGGTGCGCAGCACGGTCGCGCCGTCGCCGATCAGCCTCGACGTCTGCGGCAGGTGCGCGCTCGCCTGCTGGGTGAACTCCGTCGCCGAGTCCATCAGCGTCTGCAGGTCCGGGCCCGCGCCGCGCAGGGCGTCGTCGAGCTCGTCCACCACCGTGCGCAGGTCCTGCGTCGGCACCGACGCCGTGAACGAGTCCAGGTCGGTCAGCAGGCTGTTCACCGGCAGCGGCAGCGTGGTCGACTCGCGCTGGATGACCGAGTCCCCGGTCAGGTACGGTCCGCCCGCCGTGCGCGGCTGCAGGTCGACGTACTGCTCGCCGACCGCCGACCGGTTCGCCACCACCGCGCGGGAGTCCGCCGGGATGGGCGGGGCACCGTCGTCGATCAGCAGGTCGGCTTCGGTCCCGGTGAGGGTGAGCCGCAGCTCGCCGACGCGGCCGACGGCGACGCCGCGGTAGGTCACCTCGCCGTTGGTGAACAGCCCGCCGCCTTCGGCCAGCTCGAGCTTGACCGTGTAGCTGCCGGAGCCGAACAGCCGGCCGAGCCCGGCGTAGTTCGCGCCGACGAACGCCGTCGTGGCCAGTGCGATCACGATGAACAGGACGACCTGGATCCGCACCCTGCGCGTGAGCATCACTGACCTCCCGAGGGGATCGGGAGCGGCGGCAAGCCCGGCGGCACGCCCTCGCCGGGCGGGGGCAGCGGCACGCCGGCTGCCGGGAGCGTCGAGACGAAGGCGTTGATGTAGTCGCCCTTCACCGCCGGCAGCACGGAGTCCGGGAACGGGAACGTCGGCAGCAGCTGCAGCGACTGCGGCAGGTCTTCGCCGGCCTTGGCCAGCTGCCCCAGGATCGGCGCGAGCGCCCGCAGGTCCGCGACCAGGTCGTCCCGGCTGCGGTCGACGACGTCGGTGGCCACGGTCGAGAGCCGGTCGAGCGCCTGCAGCATCGACACGAGCTGGGTGCGCTGGTCGGTGAGCGCCTGCAGGCCCGGTGTCAGGTCGGTCAGCGCACCGGAGACCTGGCTGTGGCGGTTCGCGAGCGTCGCCGACAGCCGGTTCATGCCGTCGAGGGCTTCGGTGATGTCCGAGCGGTGCGCGTCCAGGTCGGTCATCAGGGTGTTCACCCCGGACAGGAACGAGCGGATCTGCTCCTCGTTGCCGTCCATCACCTTCGACAGCTCGCGGTTGATGGTCTGCAGCTGCCCGATGCCGCCGCCGTTGAGCAGCAGCGAAAGGGCGCCGAAGATCTCTTCGAACTCGGGGTTGCGGTTGGTGCGGTCCACGGTGATCGTGGCCTTGTCCGCCAGCCGCGCGACCCCGGGACCGGACGGCGAACCGTCCGGGGCGGCCAGCTCGACGAACTTCTCGCCGAGCAGGCTGGACTGGCGCAGCCGCGCGATCGCGTTGGCGGGCAGCACGACGTCGCCGTTGACCTCCAGCACGGTTTCGGCCGTCCAGCCGTCGCCGCCGAGCCGGATCTCGCGCACCCGCCCGACCGGGACGTCGCCGACCTTCACCGCGGCCTGCGGCACCAGGTCGAGCACGTCGGCGAACTGCACGGTCACCGAGTACGGGTGGTCGCCGACGTCGGCGCCGCCGGGCAGCGGCAGGTCGTAGACGCCCTTGAACTCGCCCGAAGAGCAGCCCGCGAGCAGCAGGCAGCCGACGGCCGCGGTGGCGAGGATCCGTTTCACCGCCCGCCCCCGTTCGTGTAGACGTCGCCGGTGACCGGCAGCGGCAGCGGCTCGAGGTAGTAGTCGAGGTTTTCGCGGCCCCGCAGCCGCCCGGTGGCCGGGTCGACCGCGTTGAGCACGTTCGTCACCGCCAGCGGGACGGCGTCGATCGTGCCGGCCAGCGAAGCGCGCTGCTCGACGAGCGTCCGGGTGGTCGTCACCAGGTTGTCCACAGTGGACTTGAGAGCGCCGCGGTTGTCCCGGATGAACGCCTGGACGTCGGCGAGCGCGCGGCCGAGGCCGTCGAGGGCCCGCGCCAGCTCGCCGCGGTTGGCGGCCAGCGTGCCCGAGATCTGCGAGAGCTGCTGGTTCACGCTGCCGACCTGCTGGTCGTTGGTGGCCAGCATGGTGGTGAACCGCTGGAGCTCGTCGACCGTGCCGAACAGGTCGCCCGAGTTCCCGGCCAGTGTCCGCGCCAGCTGCGCGAAGTTGCGCACGCTGTCGTTGAACGCGCGGCCGTTGCCCTGCAGGTTCTGCGCGCCGGTCGTGAGCAGGTCCGACAGCGCGCCCTGGGAGTTGGCGCCGTCCGGGCCCAGCGCCTTGGACAGCGTGTCGAGGCTGGCGTAGAGCTGGTCCAGTTCCACCGGGGTCGCGGTGCGCCGCACCGGGATCGACGCGCCGTCCGGCAGCCGCGGCCCGCCGCGGGCCGGCTTGGCGAACTGGACGTACCGGTCGGCGACGACGCTGGGCGCGATCACCAGGACCGTGGTGTCCTCGGCGATGCCGACCGAGCCGTCGACCGTCATGTCCACCTGCACCTGGTCGCCGCGCGGGGTGACCGCGTCGACCTGCCCGATCCGGACGCCGAGCACCCGGGCGTCGGAGCCGGCGTAGACGCCGACCGCGCGGGTGAAGAAGGCGGTGACGTGGTGCTGCCCGCTGCCGGAGAACACCCACCACAGCGCCGCCGTGGCGACCAGGGCGAGCAGCACGGCCGCGGCGATGAACCGGCTGGTCAGGACCCCGGCGCGGGTGGTGGTCAGCGCGCTCACTTCGTCCCTCCCGGGTTCTTCGGCACGGTGCACGGGTTGTGGTTCTCGGGGATCAGCCCGCAGAGGTAGGCGTCGATCCAGCGGCCGTTGCCGGTCGTGTTGGTGACCACCCGGAAGTACGGCCCGGCCAGCTGCAGGCCCTTGGTCAGGTTGTCGTTCTGCCGCTCGAGCAGGTCGGTCACCTGGTTCAGCGCCTGCAGCGCCGGCTTGAGCTCGGCGGCGTTGTCCCGCACCAGCCCGCTGAGCTGCTCGGCCAGCCGCGCCGAGCCGGTGAGCAGGTCGTGGATCGCGTCGCGGCGCCGGTTGAGCTCGGTGAGCAAGAGGTTCCCGTCGTCGATGAGCTTCTCGAAGTCGTCGTTCGAGTTCGCCAGCGTCGTGGTCAGCTGCCGCGCGTTCGCGAGGAGTTCGGCGATCTGGCTGTCCCGGCTCGACACCGTCTGCGACAGCTGCGACAGCCCGTCGAGCGCGCTGCGGACGTGCTCGGGGGAGTTGCGGAAGGTGTCCGACAGCGTGGTGAAGCTGTTCGCGAGCTGCTTGGTGTCGATGGCCCCGACGGTGTCCGCGAGGCCGTTGAACGCGTCGGTGACGTCGTAGGGCGTGACCGTCCGGGTCCGCGGGATCGGCAGGTCCGGGTCCTGGACGCCGTCGCCGGTCGGGTTCAGCGCGAGGAACTTGCGGCCCAGCAACGTCTTGATCTTGATCTCGGCCGAGGTGCGGTCGCCGATCCAGGCGTTCTTGACCCGGAAGGTGACGAGGACGTGGTCGTCGGCGAGCGCGACGTCCCGGACCTCGCCGACCTTGATGCCGGCGACCCGGACCTCGTCGTCGGCCTGCAGGCCGGCCGCCTCGGAGAACTCGGCCTCGTAGGTCGTGCCGCCGCCGACGATCGGCAGGTTGTCGTAGTTGAACGTGACGGTCAGCAGCGCGGCCAGCGCGACGCTGCCGACGGCACCCAGGACGAGGGGGTTGCGTTCCTTGAAGGACTTCACGAGTCACACCTCGGCGTGGGGACGATGACGCCGCGCGGGGGCGTGGTTTCCAGGACCCCGCGGCAGAGGAAGAAGTTCATCCACGAGCCGTAGGAGGACACCCGGCCGATCTCGGTGAACTTCACCGGGAGGTTGGTCAGGAAGCTGTCCACATCGGACTGGTTCTGGACCAGGCCGCCGGCGAGGCCCCGCAGCCCGGCGATGCTGTCCTTCAGCGGCGGCCGGGCCTGCTCGAACAGCCCGGCGGTGGACTGCGTGAGGTCGCCGATGCCGCTGATCGCGTCCCCGATCGCGGCGCGGTCGCCGGCCAGGCCGGACACCAGCTGCCGCAGGGTGGACACGAGGTCCGCCAGCGCGTCGCCCTTGCCGTTGACCGTCTTCAGCACCGAGTTGAGGTTCCCGATCACCTCGCCGATCACCTTGTCGCGCCCGGCGAGGGTGGTGGTCAGCGAACCGGTGTGGGCGAGCAGGCTTTCGACGGTACCGCCTTCGCCCTGCAGCACCTGGACGATCTCGCCGGACAGCTCGTTGACGTCGTTCGGCGACAGCGCCTGGAACAGCGGCTTGAAGCCGTTGAACAGGTCGGTGAGGTCCAGCGCGGGAGTCGTGCGCTCCAGCGGGATCTCCCCGCCCTCTGGCAGCTGCTCCCGGGTCCCGGTGCTCCCGCGCTCCAGCGCGATGTAGCGCTGGCCGACCATGTTGCGGTACTTGATGACCGCCTTCACGTCGGCGGGCAGCCGCCGCCCCTGGTCGAGGGAGAACGCGACGAGCGCCCGGTTGTGGTCGGCGATGTCGAGGGACTCGACCTGGCCGACGCGGACGCCGGAGATGCGCACGTCGTCGCCGACGTTCAGCGAAGTCGCGTCGAGGAACTTCGCGGTGTAGCCCTCGGTGGCGCCGACGCCGGTGTTCGTGATGGACACGGCCAGCAGCGTCGTCGCGAGCGCCGTGACGGCGATGAAGATCAGGCTCTTGATCAGCGGGGAGGCGATGTTCCTCACTTGAGCTTCACCTCCGTGCCGCGGTAGAGCGGTCCGACCAGCACGCTGCTCCACGCCGGGACGTCGGCGGCGGGCACCCCGATCGAGGGCGCGACCAGGGTGGCCAGCAGCTGCTGCTCCTGCGGCGAGTTGGCGACGCCGAGGTCGCCCTGCCCGCCGGTCAGCAGCGGGTGCCCGGTGGTGCCGGGCGCCGCGGCGGCGGTGCCGATCGTCGGGACCACGCCGGAGGGGTAGCAGCGGGGCTCGCCGCCGGCGGTGTAGCGCGGGTCGTCCTTGCCGGGCAGGTACTTCCCGCTGTCGGCGGTGACGGCGACGTCGGCGTGCAGGCCCGGCTCACCGGTGCCGGCGCCGAGCACCTGGTCCATGGATTTCCTCAGTGCGTTCAGCGAAGCGAGGGTGCAGGCGAAGCTGGGGGAGTACTTCGCGGCGACCTCCAGCGGCGCGCGGCTGTCGGCGGCCAGCGAGATGAGGTTGTCGCGGTTGTTCGCCAGGAAGGCCGTGACCTCCTGCGAAGACGACGTCACCTGCTGGTAGACCCCGGCCAGCTCGCTCTGCTTCTCCTTGACGGTGTCGAGCGTGACGGCGGAGGCGGTGAGCGCGTCCAGGAGGTCGGGCGCGATGTCGCCGTAGAGGTTCGAGACGGTCGCGAGGTCGCGGATGTCCGACGTCAGCTGCGGGAGGTCGGGGTTGAAGTTCTTCAGGTACGCGTCCGCGGTGCCGATCGTCTGCCCGAGCTGCTCGCCGCGGCCCTCCAGCGCCGTCGACACCGCGGTCAGCGTGGTCGCGAGCTTCTGCGGCTGGACGGCCTGGAGCACCGGCAGCAGGTTGTCGAAGACGCGTTCCAGCTCGATCGCGTTCGCCGAGCGGTCCTGCTCGATCGTGTCACCGGCGGCCAGGTGCGGGGCGCGGGCGCCGTCCGGGATGGACAGCTGGACGTACCGCTCGCCGAACAGCGTCTTCGGCACCAGCAGCGCGGAAACGTTGCGCGGCAGCATGTCCACCTTGCCGGGCTCGAGGGCAAGCGCTATCTCGGCGCCCTGCGGCGTCGCGCGGACGTCGCGGATCTCCCCGACGAGCACCCCGCGGGCCTTGACCTGCCCGCCCGCGGACAGCTGGTTGCCGATGCGGCTCGTCTTGAGCGTCACCGGGACGGTGCTGACGAAGTCCTTGTCGTACACCTTGATGGAGAGCGTGACGAGCACGCCCAGCACCACCAGGAACAGCACGCCCGCGGTGCGGATCCCGGCCTTGCGGCGGGTGTCCCGTCTCATCCGGCCACCTGCACGGTCGTCGTCGCGCCCCAGATGGCCAGGGACAGGAAGAAGTCGAGCACGCTGATCGCGACGATCGCGGTGCGGACCGCGCGGCCCACGGCGACGCCGACGCCGGCCGGGCCGCCGCTCGCGCGGAAGCCGTAGTAGCAGTGCGCCAGCACCACGACGACGCTGAACACCAGCACCTTCCCGAACGACCACAGGACGTCGCCGGGCGGGAGGAACAGCAGGAAGTAGTGGTCGTAGGTGCCCGCGGACTGGCCGAAGAACCACACGGTGATCTGCCGCGAGGCGAGGTAGCTCGACAGCAGCCCGATGGCGTAGAGCGGGATGACGGCGAGGAAGCCGGCGATCACCCGGGTCGTCACCAGGTACGGGACGCTCGGGATGCCCATGACCTCGAGCGCGTCGATCTCCTCGGAGATCCGCATCGCGCCGAGCTGCGCGGTGAACCCGCAGCCGACGGTGGCGGACAGCGCGAGGCCGGATACCAGCGGCGCGATCTCGCGGGTGTTGAAGTAGGCGGAGACGAACCCGGCGAACGCCGACGTCCCGACCTGGTTGAGCGCGGAGTAGCCCTGCAGGCCGACGACCGTGCCGGTGGCGACGGTCATCCCGATCATCACGCCGATCGTGCCGCCGATGACGGCCAGCGCCCCGCTGCCGAAGCTGACTTCGGCGAGCAGGCGCACGATCTCGCGCAGGTAGCGGTGGATCGCCCGCGGGATCCAGGCGATCGCGCGGAGGAAGAAGAGGATCTGGTCGCCGAGGGTGTCGAGGAAGCCGAACCGGCGGTCGACGGCTTCGCGCACACGCGCTGACCTCGGGAGGTCCGTGGTCGTCACGATCAGCTCCCCTTGGGCGGCACGAGTTGCAGGTAAACGGTGGTGAGCACCAGGTTCAGCACGAACAGCAGCAGGAACGTGATGACCACCGACTGGTTCACGGCGTCGCCGACGCCCTTCGGCCCGCCCTTGGGGTTCAGCCCCCGGTAGGCGGCGACCACACCGGCGACGAAACCGAAGATCAGGGCCTTGATCTCGCTGATCCACAGGTCGGGCAGCTGGGCGAGCGCGGAGAAGCTCGCCAGGTACGCGCCCGGGGTCCCGTGCTGCATGATCACGTTGAAGAAGTAGCCGCCGAGCACGCCGACGACGCTGACCATGCCGTTGAGGAAGATCGCGACCCCCATCGCGGCGAGCACCCGCGGCACGATCAGCCGCTGCACGGGCGAGACGCCGAGGACCTCCATGGCGTCGATCTCTTCGCGGATGGTCCGGGAGCCGAGATCGGCGCACATCGCGCTGCCGCCCGCGCCGGCGATGAGCAGCGCGGTGACGATCGGGCTGGCCTGCTGGATGATCGCGAGCACGCTCGCCGCGCCGGTGAACGACTGCGCGCCGATCTGCGTGGTCAGCGACCCGATGTGCAGCGCGATCACCGCGCCGAACGGGATGGAGACCAGCGCCGTCGGCAGGATCGAGACGCTCGCGATGAACCAGAACTGCTGGACCAGCTCACGCACCTGGAACGGGCGGCGGAACGTCAGCCGGACGACGTCCAGCCCCAGCCCGTAGAGCCGTCCGGTCTGCCGCAGCGCGGCGGCCCCGGGGAACGACGCCGTCGTCGTCCGTTCGGCCATTCGTGTGCCTCCCCAGCGGTTTCGGCGGCACGCCGAATACACCCGAGGTGAGCAAAGGGAAATGGTCCGAACGGGGTAACAATTGTCGGCCATTCACGGTCTCGGGGGACACCGTGCCGTTTCCTACTGGTCGGTACGCTAACGACGGCCCTGCTGGGAGACAAGAACTTGAGCAGGATCACGCGGTCACGGGCTGGTAACCGCGCATTTCTTGTCCGCGGCTGACAAACGGACCCGATCTTGTTGTCAGCGGAGGAAAAGAAATTCGCCGTCCGGGCCGATGGGCGGGGGAGGATCTGCACGGTCGTGACCATTCCCGCTCACCGGAACGGCGGGGTGGACGGGTGTGCGGGGGAGGGTAGGCCGGGCGGTCCCGCACGTCCAGAGTTGCGCCACCGGGTGCCGCGCGCTCGGCTCGGGCCTGGGGCGGTTGCGGAGGTCGCGAATGACTCATTCGGGACGTTGGTGGTCCCCAATGAGTCATTCGCGACCCCCTGGCCCCCGTCAGGACTTGAGGCCGGCCACCAGCTCGTAGGACCGGACGCGGTCCGCGTGGCCGTGCACCATCGTCGTGATCATCAGCTCGTCCGCGCCGGTGTCGGCCAGCAGCTGCTCGAAGCCCTTCTGGACCGTCTCCGGCGAGCCGATGATGCTCGAGCCGAACCGGTCGGCCAGGAACGCCCGGTCGATCTCGGTGTACGGGTACTCCGCGGCTTCCTCCGGTGTCGGCAGCGCGATCGGCCGCCCGCGGCGCAGACTCAGGAACGTCAGGCCCGACGGTCCGGCCAGGAACTGCGCGCGCTCGTCCGTCTCCGCCGCGACCACCGACACCCCGAGCATCACGTACGGCTCGGACAGCACCGGAGAAGGCTGGAAGTTCTCCCGGTACAGCTGAACAGCCGGGATCGTGTTCTCGGCCGCGAAGTGGTGGGCGAAGGAGAACGGCAGCCCCAGCCGGCCGGCGAGCTGGGCGCTGAAGCCGCTGGACCCCAGCAGCCACACCGGCGGCTGGTTGCCCTCCGCGACCACCGCGTTGACGCCGCGGGCCTCCGAATGGGTGAAGTAGCCGATCAGCTCCTGCAGGTGCTCCGGGAAGTTGTCCGCCGACAGCCCGCCGGGGCCGCGCAGGGCGAGCGCCGTGCGCTGGTCGGTGCCCGGGGCGCGGCCGATGCCGAGGTCGATGCGGCCCGGGTGGAACGCCTCCAGCGTGCCGAACTGCTCGGCGACCACCAGGGGCGCGTGGTTGGGCAGCATCACGCCGCCCGAGCCGACGCGGATGCGCTCGGTGGCGTCGGCGACGTGGCCGATCAGCACCGACGTCGCCGAGCTGGCGATGCCGGGCATGTTGTGGTGCTCGGCCAGCCAGTAGCGGTGGTAGCCCAGCCGTTCCGCGGCGCGGGCGAGGTCCAGGGTGTTGCGCAGCGTCTCGCCGACGGTGTTCCCCTCCGACACGGGGGACAGGTCGAGCACGGACAGCGGCACGTCAGGCAGTGAGCTCACAACCGGGGTCAACGCCCCGGTGCCCGCATTGCTTCCCGGCCGGCGGTGACGATCTTCACGCCGTTCGCGCGGATCGGCCACGAAGCGGACCGCAATGGCGATACGGTGTCCGAACCGGAAAAAGAGAAACTGGAGGACGGGTGCCGCGTCCGGAGCGACCCTTGGATCCCGGGGACGATCTGCTGACCGAATTCGCCGCCGATCTCCGGCGTTTGCGCGAGAGCGCCGGGAACCCCACTTATCGCGAGCTCGGCCGGCGCGCGCACTACTCGGCCGGCACGCTGTCCGAAGCCGCCGGCGGGCGGAAACTCCCCAGCCTGGCGGTGACTCTGGCCTACGTCCGGGCCTGCGGCGGGGTACCCGGCGAATGGGAAGAGCGGTGGCACGCCGTCGCCGAAGAGTCCCGTCGCGACGGTGCCGATTCACCGCCCGAGCCCGAATCCGGGGAAATTCCGCCTTACGTCGGCCTGTCCGCATTCACCTCAGCTGATGCCCGGCGATTCTTCGGCCGGGACAAGCTGATCGAAAAGCTCGTCGCGCGGCTCGCGAGACAACGTTTTCTCGCCGTCCTCGGCGCGTCCGGGTCGGGCAAGTCTTCGCTGCTGCGGGCCGGCCTGCTGCCCGCGGTCAAGGGCCCGGTGGTGCTGCTCACCCCGGGGGCCCGGCCGCTGCAGGAGTGCGCGGTCAAGTTCGCCGCCGCGCTCGGCGTTCCGGCCGGCGCGCTGCTCGACGACTTCACCGCGCACCCGCGCAACCTCGGGCTCGCCGCCCGCCAGCTGACCGACGACGGCGCCGAGGACGTCGTGCTGGTCGTCGACCAGTTCGAAGAGGTCTTCACGCTCTGCCAGGACGACGGGGAGCGCACCCGCTTCCTCGACGCGCTGGTCGCCGCCACCGCCGACCCGGACAGCCGGACGCGGGTGGTGCTCGGCATCCGCACCGACTTCTACACCCACTGCGCGCGGCACGCGGTGCTCGCCGAGGCGATGCAGGACGCCCAGGTCCTGGTCGGCCCGATGACCACCGAGGAGCTCCGGCAGGCGATCTCCCGGCCCGCCGTCGACACCGGCCACCGCGTCGAGAACGCACTGGTCTCCCGGCTGGTCGCGGACGCCACCGGCCAGCCCGGTGTGCTGCCGCTGCTTTCCCACGCGCTGCTGGAGACGTGGCGGCGGCGCCGCGGCACCACGCTCACCCTCGCCGGCTACGAGTCCACCGGCGGCATCGAGCGGGCCATCGCGCAGACGTCCGAAGGCACCTTCGGGAAGTTCTCGGGCCGCCAGCAGCGGCTGGCCCGGCAGATCTTCCTCCGGATGACCGCGCTCGGCGAAGGCACCGAAGACACCAAGCGCCGGATCAGCCGCGCCGAGCTCGACACCGACGACGAAGACACCGCCGTGGTGCTCGGCGAGCTGGCCTCGGCCCGGCTGGTCGCCCTCGACGACACCGGCATCGAGATCGCCCACGAAGCCCTCATCCGCGGCTGGCCGCGGCTGCGCGAGTGGCTCACCCAGGACCGCGAAGGCCTGCGCGTCCACCGGCAGCTCACCGAGGCGACCGACGCCTGGGAGTCGGTCGACGAAGACCCCGGCTGGCTCTACCGCGGCACCCGGCTGGCCGTCGCGCGGGAGTGGGCCGCGCGCCAGGACTCCGCGCTGTCCCAGCGGGAACGGCGGTTCCTCGACGCGAGCCTCGCCGTCGAGCACGCCGAGCAGGAGCGCGACCGCCGCCGCACCCGCCGGCTCCGGCAGCTGGTCGCGCTGCTCGCGGTGCTGCTGGTCTTCGCGGTGGGCGCCACCGTCTACGCCGTGCGCGCCGAGTCGACGGCCACCGACCAGCGCAACAACGCGCTCGCGCAGAAGGTGGCGGGCCAGGCGCTGGCGATGCGCGCCACCAACCCCGCGCTGGCCGCGCAGCTCGCGCTCGCCGCGTACCGCCTCGACCCCGGCGCCGACGAGCGCAGCAGCGTCCTCGGCATGTTCGCGACGCCGTACTCGACCCGGATCACCGGGCACACCGGCCGGGTCAACACCGTCGCCCTGCGCCCGGACGGCAAGGTCATGGCCACCGCCAGCTGGGACGGCACCGCGCGGCTGTGGGACACCGGCGACCCGCACCACCCGGTGCCGCTGGGCACTCTCGCCGGGCACACCGGCAACGTCAACAACGTCGCGTTCGCCGCCGACGGCCGGACCGTGGCCACCGCGGGCTTCGACGGCACCGTCCGCGTCTGGGACGTCTCCGACCCGGCCCGCCCGGGCCCCGGCGAAGTCGTCGAGAAGCACGAAGGCAAGGCCTACGCCGTCGCCTTCAGCCCGGCCGGGTCGCTGCTGGCGACCGCCGACGTCACCGGCACGCTCCGGCTCTACGACACCACCGGCCCGGGCCGCCCGCGCCCGCTGGGCGAGCTGACCGGGCACACCTCCTACGTCAACAACCTCGCCTTCAGCGCCGACGGCAAGCTGCTCGCCTCCGCGTCGGCCGACAAGACCGCGCGGGTCTGGGACGTCGCTTCGCGCACGCAGCTCGGGGTCGCCGCCGGCCACACCGACGTCGTGCACTCGGTGGCGTTCAGCCCCGACGGGCGGACCCTCGCCACGGCGAGCCAGGACCAGACCGCGCGCCTGTGGGACGTCACCGACCCGGCCCGCCCGGCGCAGCTGGCGGCGCTCACCTCGCACAAGGCGACCGTGCGCTCGGTCGCGTTCACCACCGACGGGCGCACGCTCGCCACGACCGGCTTCGACCGCACGGCCCGGCTGTGGGACGTCACCGACCCGAAGCAGCCCCGCGAGCGGCTGTCCCTGCCCGGGCACATCGGCGCGGTCGGCTCCGCGGTGTTCACCCGCGACGGCCGCACCCTGGCCACGGCGAGCGACGACCAGACCGCCCGGCTCTGGGACCTGCCCGGTCCCGGCATCCCGGCGCACACGGCCCAGGCCTGTCACGTCGCCTTCGGGCCGGGCGGCGAGCTGCTCGCCACCGGCGGCTACGACGAGGCCGTCCGGCTGCGCGACCGCACCGACCCGGCCGCGCCCCGCCTGCTCGCCACGGTCGGCGGCTTCGGCAACGCGGTCTGCGGCGTCGCGATCAGCCCCGACGGCCGCACGCTGGCCACCGGCAGCTGGGACCACACGATGGCGGTGCGGGACATCACCGACCCGGCCCGCCCGGGGCCGCCGACGGTGTTCAACCGGTACCACGACGACATCGACGCGGTCGCCTTCAGCCCGGACGGCCGGCTCCTCGCCACCGCGGGCGACGGCCACACCGCGCGGCTGTGGGACCTCGCCGACCGCCTCCACCCGGTCGAGATCGCCAAGCTGTCGGGCCACGAAGACGACGTCCACACGCTCGCGTTCAGCCCCGACGGCCGGACCCTCGCCACCGCCGGCTGGGACCACACCGCGCGGCTCTGGGACGTCTCGGCGCCGCGGGCCCCGCGGGCGCTGGCGAAGCTGGAAGGGCACACCGACACGATCTTCTCGATCGCCTTCGCCCCCGACGGGAAGCGCGTCGCCACCGCGAGCGCCGACCGCACGGTCCGGCTCTGGGACGTCACGAGCCCCTCGCCCGTCTCGACCGTGCTGGCCGGGCACACGGACATCGTCATGTCGGTGTCCTTCAGCGGCGACGGCCGGACGCTCGCGTCCGGCAGCTACGACCGGTCGATCCGGCTGTGGGACGTCGCCACGGCTTCGCCGTACGCCGTCCTGCCCGAAGAACGGGATCGCGTCTACGCCGTGCAGTACGCCCCGGACGGGCACACGCTGGCGGGCGCGGGTGCGGACGGCACGGTACGGTTCTGGGAAACCGATCCTGACCGTGCGGCCGAACGAATTTGCGCGGTGACGGCGCCCCGGATCAGCGGATCCGAGTGGACGGCGAGCCTGCCGGGCCTCGACTACGCGCCGCCTTGCCCCTGACCGGCGCCCCCGAGTTGTTCGGCGTTGTTGTTCGGTGACGGCGCGCGGACACCGAACAACGCGGATCGGCTAGACATGCTCTCGGACGGCGACGTCCCAGAGACGTTCACTTCACCGGGGGTCTGAAGGGCTCCTTCAAGGGCACGGGAACCCCGCCTCCCGCCCCTCGAAGGGGCCCTTCAGCGTTCCTGGGTCCAGGCGAGCGCGACGGTCATCTCGCGGAACCGCCAGCCGTCCGGCGTCCGCGCGGCGGCGCAGGTCACCCGCAGGCCGCTGCTGCGGTGCGGCGGTTCGCCGTCGCGGAAGAAGTGGACGAGCTGGTTGGCCGTGGCCTTCGCGTGGTCGCCGCCGAGCTCGACCAGCACGTCGCCGTGCACGTGCTGGGTGCGGACCCCGGCGACTTCGCTCTTCTCGAGGAAGGCGATCACCTCGCCGAGGCCGTGCATCTCCCCGCGCGGGGAGCGCGCCACGACGTCGGGGTGGTAAACGTCGCCGGCGTCGCCGTGGCGGCACTCGTCGAGGAGGTTCGCCAGCCGGGCGAAGAGGTCGGCGATCTCGAGGCGGTCGGCAGTGGACATGACTTCTCCTTGAATGTTGGTGGAACCAACACTACCGGCGCGGTGTTGGTCTCACCAACACGATTAGAGTGGCCGCGCATGGACGAGATTCCCGAGCGCCTGACGGCGAAGCCGAGCTGGCTGATCACGCAGCTGGCCGTGCACGTCCGCCGGCTGGTGTCCGACGGGTTCGCCGCCGCGGGAGCGCGCGGCTACCACTACCGCCTGCTGGCCGCGCTGCGCGAGTTCGGGCCGTCGAGCCAGGCCGAGCTCGGCCGCCGCTGCCGCGTCGACCGCAGCGACGTCGTGGCGGCGGTCGGGCAGCTGGCGGAGCTGGGGTACGTCGAGCGCACGCCCGACCCGGACCACGGCCGCCGCAACCGGGTCACGCTCACCGAGTCCGGCCTGGGGCAGCTGCGGCGCATGGACGAGGTCTTGGACCGGGTGCAGGACGACCTGCTGGCCCCGCTGCCCGCCGAGGACCGGCGGACGTTGACGCGGTTGCTCAAGCAGGTCCTGGCCCACCACGAGCCGGGCTGAAACGTCATGAACGACTCGTTCCTGTCGTCTGGCGAGGTGAACGACCCGTTCATGACGTGCGGACGGCCCGTCTCGACTAGGCCGACGGCAGCCAGTCCGGGTTCGAGGCCAGCACCGTGAGCTGCTGCGTCGCCCGGGTCAGCGCCACGTAGAGGACCCGCCGCCCGGTCGTCGACTCGGTGACCAGGTCGATCGGCTCGACCAGCACCACGGCGTCGTACTCGAGGCCCTTCGAGTCGAGGCTGCCCACGACCTTCAGCCGCTCGTCCGCCTGCCCCGACAGCCAGCCCCCGACCTCCGGCACCCGGTCCATCGCCGTGATGACGCCGACGGTGCCCTCGACCGCGCCCAGCAGCTCCTTGACCGCCGCCTGCGTCGCGGCCGCCAGGCCGGTGGCCTCGACCGGGCGGACCTCCGGGACCACGCCCGTCTGCCGCACCGCGACCGGCAGTTCGCCGGCCTCCGCGTGCCCGGCCACCACCTTGGCCGCCAGGTCGAAGATCTCGGCCGAGTTCCGGTAGTTCGTGCGCAGCGTGAACCGCCGCCGGGTCGTCTTGACGCCGAACGCCTGGTCTCGCGCGGTCGCCGCCTCCGCCGGGTCCGGCCACGAGCTCTGCACCGGGTCGCCGACGACGGTCCAGCTCGCGTACTTGCCGCGCCGCCCGACCATCCGCCACTGCATCGGCGAAAGGTCCTGCGACTCGTCCACGACCACGTGCGAGTACTCGTCGTAGTGCTCGGGCCGCGTCGGCGCCCCGCCGGAGCGCTGCGGCTCCACCTCGATCACCTGGCGGCGCTTGCGCTTCGGCGGCGGCCCGATCAGCACGCGCAGCTCGTCCAGCAGCGCCACGTCCGCGATCGACCAGCCCCGCGACCGGTCCGCGAAGTCCTCGGCCAGCATCGAGATCTCGGCGCGGTTCAGGACGCCCTTCGCCGCCGCCGCCAGCCGCTTCTCCTCGCCCAGCCACTTGAGGATCTGCGCCGGGTAGAGCACCGGCCACCACACGACCAGGAACCGGTGGAAGTCGATCCGCTCGCCCAGGTCGGTGATCAGCTCGGCCCGGTCGAACTGCTTGCCGTCGGCCTTCGCGTACTCCTCGGCCTTCGCCGCCAGCGCGTCCAGCAGCAGCTCGGCCGCGCGGATCCGCGACCGGTTCGGCGGCGCGCCCTGCGTGTGGGCCTTGCGGCGCACCTTCTCCAGCTCGCGCGCGTTCAGCTTCAGGACCTCGCCGCGGTAGACGATCCGCATCTCCTCGGGCGCCTCGGGCGGGGTGTCCCGCAGCGCCCGCAGCAGCACCTTGCGGATCCGCAGCGACCCCTTGACCGCCGCCAGGGGCGCCGCGTCCTGCCGCGTCGCCTCCAGGCCGTCGAGGACCTCGCCGAGCGCGCGCAGCTCGACGTTCGTCTCCCCCATCGAGGGGAGGACGCGCGAGATGTAGCTGGTGAACACCCCGGACGGCCCGATCACGAGCACGCCCGCCCCGCCGAGCTGGCGGCGGTGGCGGTAGAGCAGGTAGGCCGCGCGGTGCAGCGCGACGGCGGTCTTGCCGGTGCCCGGCCCGCCGGTGATCTCGGTGACGCCGCGCCACGGCGCCCGGATGACCTCGTCCTGCTCCTTCTGGATGGTCGCGACGATGTCGCGCATCTTCTCGCCGCGCGAGCGCCCCAGCGCCGCCATCAGCGCGCCTTCGCCGACGATCTGCATGCCCTCGGGCACGGCGTCGGCGATCAGGACGTCGTCGTCGACGTCGAGGACGTTCTGGCCGGAGCAGCGGATCACGCGCCGCCGCACGACGTCCATCGGCTCCTCGGCCGTGGCCTGGTAGAACGCGGCCGCGGCCGGCGCGCGCCAGTCCGTGACGAGGTTGTCGAACTCGGCGTCGCGGATGCCGAGCCGCCCGACGTAGGTGCGTTCCCCGTCACGGTCGTCGAGCCGTCCGAAGACGAGCCCTTCGTACTCGGCGTCGAGCGTCTGGAGCGTCTGGTTGGCGTGGTAGACCATCATGTCGCGCTCGAACAGCATCGACGCCTGCTCGAAGATCGCCTCGCGCTGCGCGCCCTGGCCGATTTCGTAGCCCTTGGTGCGCATCGCCTCGGCTTGGGTGCGCAGTTCGTCCAGACGGGTGTACACGCGATCGACGTGGGCTTGTTCGATGGCGATCTCGGCCCGTCTGACCCGAGGTTCCGACACGCATGGCTCCTTGACAGCTCTGGATCGCCTCCGAGGGCGAAGAACGACTCTACGCGTTGGGTTCCGCCGGCACACCGATGTCCCGGCCATCAGTGCCCCGTGTCATGCCCGCACAATCGGGGGGTGACCAGGATCGTGGCCGGAACGGCCGGCGGACGGCGGCTCAAGGTGCCGCCGAAGGGCACCCGGCCGACGTCGGAACGCGTGCGGGAAGCCCTGTTCAACGCACTGGAGACGGCGGGGGAGCTGGCCGGCGCCCGCGTCCTCGACCTCTACGCGGGGTCCGGCGCGCTCGGCCTCGAAGCGCTCTCCCGCGGGGCCTCGGACGCGCTGTTCGTGGAGTCCGACCGGCGCGCGGTGGAGGTGCTGCGCGGCAACGTCGCGGCGCTGGGCCTGGGCGGCTCCGTCCGGGCCGGGCAGGTCGAGGCGGTGGTCGCCGCGCCCGCGCCGTCGGCGTTCGACCTGGTGCTGGCCGACCCGCCCTACGCCGTGGACGCGGCGGCGCTCGGCTCGGTGCTGGCGGCGCTGGCCGCGGGCGGCTGGCTGGGCCCGGCGGCGCTCGTGGTGGTCGAGCGCGCGGCCCGCGACGGCGAGCCGGACTGGCCGGCGGGCTTCGAGCCCTCGCGCGCGAAGAAGTACGGGGACACGGCGGTCTTCTGGGCCGAATACACGCCTGTGGCGTGAGCCACGCGGCGGAAACCCGGTTCGGCACGGTAGCGTCCGCGCCATGCGGCGTGCGGTCTGTCCCGGTTCCTACGATCCGGCCACCAACGGGCACCTCGACATCATCGAGCGGGCGGCCCAGCTGTTCGACGAGGTCGTCGTCGCGGTGGGGGTGAACCGGTCGAAGAAGGGCTTGTTCGAGGTCCCCGAGCGGCTCGACATGCTCCGCGAGATCACCGCGAAACTGGGCAACGTGCGGGTCGATTCGTGGGAAGGCCTGCTGGTCGACTACTGCCGCGACAACGGCATCGCCGCGATCGCCAAGGGCCTGCGCTCGGTCAGCGACTTCGACTACGAGCTGCAGATGGCGCAGATGAACCGCGAGCTCACCGGCGTCGAGACGCTGCTGATGGCGAACAACCCGGCGTACGGGTTCGTGTCGAGCTCGCTGGTCAAGGAGGTCGCCGCGCTCGGCGGCGACATCGAGCACCTGGTGCCGCCGATCGTCTACGAGCGCCTCTCGGAGAAGTTCCCGAAGCTCGGGGGCTGACCCTCCACTCCGGACTTCCGCAACCCGGGACGTCCGGTTCCCGTCGTTCGGCCCCCTACGTTCGTCGGGACTTGCGGTCCGCGGTGGCGGAGTTCACGTTCCCGTCTTCTGACGATCACTCGATCGAGTTACGGTCCGAAAATGACCAACTACCGATCTCGCCTGGTCGCGGTCCTCTTCGCGCTCCTGGCCACGCTGTCCATGGGGGTCACCGCCGCCGAAGCGGTGACGAGTTCACCGGCCGTCGCGGCGCAGAACTCCTGCGGTGACCTCTCCGGCTTCACGCACACGGCGCTCTCGGCCCTGCCGGCCGAAGCGACGACGACGTACAACCTGATCCAGACCGACGGGCCGTTCCCGTACCCGCAGAACGACGGCGTCGTCTTCGACAACCGGGAAGGCATCCTCCCGTCCTGCGCGTCGGGCTACTACCACGAGTACACGGTGCCGACCCCGGGCTCGAGCACCCGCGGCACGCGCCGCATCGTGACCGGTTCGGGCGGCGAGTACTTCTACACGGGCGACCACTACGCGACGTTCCAGGTGATCGACGTCAGCGGCGGCGGCACCACCCACGCCTGCGGCGACCTGTCCGGCCTGGCGAAGATCGGCTACTCGCAGCTCTCGGCGGCGGCGCGCACGGTCGTGGACAACGCCCGGAACGGCACCTCGGCCGGCACGACGTACGAGAACCGCGAAGGCGTGCTCCCGGCTTGCGCGTCCGGCTACTACAAGCTGTTCGCGGTGGGCACGAACGACCGGGTGATCTCGGGCGGGGCGGGCGAGCTGGCCTACACCCCCGATCACTACGCCACGTTCAAGCGCATCGACCTGAACTCCTGATCTTCGCCACGGCGCCGGGCGGGTCCGCGGGGGAGGACACGCCCGGCGCCGTGCGCCTTCACCGGTTCGGCGCGGGCAACGGGCAGACTGGTCACAGCGACAGGGGATTGGAGTTGCCGTGTACCGGGTTTTCGAGGCGCTCGACGAGCTCGTCACCATCGTCGAGGAGGCGCGCGGCGTCCCGATGACGTCCAGCTGCGTGGTGCCCCGCGGCGACGTGCTCGAACTCCTCGACGACGTCCGCGACGCGCTGCCCGCGGAGGTCGACGACGCCCAGGACGTCCTCGACAAGCGCGACGACCTGATCCACGCCGCCCGCAAGGAAGCGGGCGAAGCGGTCGCGGGCGCGAACGCCGAGGCCGAGCGGGCCATCGCCGAAGCGACCGACGAAGCCGAGCGCATCCTGGCCGACGCGCGCGCCCGCGCCGAGCAGATGCTCGCCGACGCCCACGACCAGGCCGACCGCACGGTCGCGGCGGGCCAGGCCGAGTACCAGAACCTCACCGACCGCTCCCGCGCGGAGTCCGAGCGCATGATCCAGGCCGGCCGCGACGCCTACGACCGCGCCATCGAGGACGGCCGCGCGGAGCAGTCCAGGCTGGTGGCCCAGACGGAGGTCGTCCAGGCGGCGCACGCCGAGTCGGCCCGCATCGTCGACGAGGCCCACGCCGAGGCCGACCGCCAGCGCCAGGACTGCGACGCCTACGTCGACGGGAAGCTGGCGGAGTTCTCGGAGCTGCTGGCGACGACGCTGCGGACGGTCGACTCGGGCCGCAACCACCTGCGTTCCCCGGCGAACCTCCCGAGCAGCGGCGGCCGCCCCACGCTGTACGACTACCAGGTGTGACGCGCCTCTCGGCCGCTCGCTCCGCCGCCACCGCGGCCACCGCCGATGCCTCGCGTGCCCCTCGAGGCGGCCTGGGTGGCTACCCAAAGGTCGCGAATGACTCATTCGCGACCTCCAGCGCCCCGAATGAGTCATTCGCGACGTTCCGGTGAGGCTCGCCGGGCCAGCCCACGCCGTCCCGCCCCGAAAGCGGTGGCACCCGGTGCGTACTCTGGACTGGATGTCCGAGAACAAGACCCCCCAGCTCGACGACCGCAGCCCGTGGGTGATCGACACCCGTGAGCTCGGCCGTCACGCCGGCCTCAGCCGCGCCGTCAAGCGCAGCGTGCCGGTGGAGACGCCACTCGGCGTCCCCGACGTCATCACCATCGAGGCGGGCTCCGAGCTCGAACTCGACCTGCTGCTCGAGTCCGTCGTCGAAGGCGTCCTGGTCAGCGGCACCGCGACGGCCGTCGCGAAGGGCACCTGCGCCCGCTGCCTCGACCCGCTGACCGAAGAGGTCGAGGTCGACGTCCAGGAGCTGTTCGCCTACCCGGGGTCGGCCACGGAGGAGACCACCGAAGAGGACGAGATCCCCCGGCTGGTCGACGACCGGATCGACCTCGAGCCCATCGTCCGCGACGCGATCGTGCTGGCCCTGCCGCTGGCGCCGCTGTGCACCGAAGACTGCGCCGGGCTCTGCACCGACTGCGGTGTCAAGTGGGCCGATCTCGAGCCCGGACACGGGCATGAGAAGATAGACCCTCGGTGGGCCGCACTGGTCGAGCGCTTCGACGAGAACGCGGGCGAAAAGCCTGCGCAAGGGCCCAGCTGAGCAAGCCTGACGAGCGTCCAGCTCGTTGCGGAGGAAAGTTCGCTCGCACCGCGAGCAGACCGTCATAAGGAGATCTACTCGTGGCCGTCCCGAAGCGGAAGATGTCGCGATCCAACACGCGCTCCCGCCGCAGCCAGTGGAAGGCGGCTCCGGTGCAGCTGGTGCCCTGCTCCAACCGCGCCTGCAAGCAGCCGAAGCTCCAGCACATCGCGTGCCCCGCGTGCGGCCAGCACAACGGCCGCCAGGTCGTCGAGCCCGCCTGATCGGGTAGCCGACATGGGGGGCAAGACGCCCGGGGGACCACCAGCCGATCCGGCGCCGTTGCTCGAAGCGCTCGGGGTCACACTCGACCCCGAGCTGCTCGGGCTGTCGCTGACCCACCGCTCGTACGCGTACGAGAACGGCGGCCTGCCGCCCAACGAGCGGCTGGAGTTCCTCGGGGACGCCGTGCTCGGCCTGGTCGTCACCGATCACCTGTACAACACGCATCCCGATCTGCCAGAGGGCCAGCTCGCGAAGCTCCGCGCCAGCGTCGTCAACATGCACGCGCTGGCCCGGGTCGCGCGCGGGCTCGGTGAAGGCGGGCTCGGGGCGCACCTGCTGCTGGGCAAGGGCGAAGAGCTCACCGGCGGCCGGGACAAGGCGAGCATCCTCGCCGACGGCCTGGAGGCGGTGATCGGTGCGACGTACCTCGCGCACGGCATCGAGATCGCCCGCAAGCTCGTGCACCACCTCTTCGACGGGCTGCTCGCCGAAGCGCCGCTGCGCGGGGCCGGCCTCGACTGGAAGACGAGCCTGCAGGAGCTGACCGCGTCGGCCGGTCTCGGCGTGCCCGAGTACAAGGTCGAGGACACCGGGCCGGACCACCGCAAGGAGTTCACGGCCACGGTGCTGGTCGCCGCCCGCCCGCTGGGCGATGGCTCGGGGTCGACGAAGAAGGAAGCGGAGCAGAAGGCCGCCGAGACGGCTTGGCGTTCGCTGTCCGCCGAACTCGAAGCCCAGAAGAAGGACGACCCGGAGTCCTGATCACCGGGAACCTCCGTTGACGATTCCGCCCGCCACTCAGTAGCGTGATGATCATCCGCCGCGCTCGCAAAGACTGAGAGGTAGGGCGGATGCGTCTGTTCTTCGTTCCCCTGATCGCGGCGGCGCTCGTCGTCGTCCCCGGGCCGGCGGCGTCGGCCGCACCGATCCGGGTCACTTCGCTGTCGGCGCTGCAGTCCGCGCTGGACAAGGCGAATCCCGGCGACACGATCACGCTCGCCGACGGTTCCTACTCCGCGAGTTCGACGCTGTCGATCAAGCGGTCCGGCACGGCATCCGCGCCGGTGACCGTCGCCGCCGAGCACACCGGCCAGGCCACCATCACCGGCGCCAAGACGTTCGCCTTCGCGAGCGACGTCTCGAACGTGGTGCTGCGGGGGTTCAAGTTCCGGGGCGGCGCTTCGCTGACCGTCCCGGCCGGCGCGTCGAACAACCGCCTGACCCGCAACGACTTCCAGCTCACGACCGACGGCAACTGGGTGACGGTCAGCGGCGATGACACCGTCCTCGACCGCAACGTCTTCCAGAACCGCACCAGCCAGGGCGTGTTCCTGCAGATCCTCGGGCCGTCCGGCGGCATGGCGAAGCACGTCCACGTGCACCACAACTACTTCTACAACCACCAGTTCACCGGCTCGAACGGCGGCGAGTCGATCCGGCTGGGGCTCAGCGACCGCCAGTCGTACTCGGCGAACGCGCTGATCGAGAACAACCTCTTCGAGAAGGCGGACGGCGACAGCGAGGCCGTTTCGGTCAAGTCGTCCGACAACGTGGTGCGGTACAACACGATCCGCGACAGCAAGGGCTACATCGTGCTGCGCCACGGCAACCGCAGCGTCGTCGAGGGCAACCTGCTGTTCGGCTCGGGCATCCGGTTCCACGGCAACGACCACAAGATCGTGAACAACTACGTCGCGAACAGCGGTGACCGCGCGATCGTGTTCGGCTCCGGCGACGAAGCCGACAGCGGCCCGACGAGCAAGCTCCACGACCGACCCGATCGGGTGACGGTCGCGTACAACACGGTGCTGGGGTCGAACAGCGTGATCGACGGCGACGGCGGCGACTTCAAGCCGAAGGACTGCGTGGTCGCGGACAACATCGTGAAGGGGACCTCCGGCACGCTGGTGACGCTGCCGAGCGGGTCGACCGTGAAGTACGAGGGCAACATCACCTCCGGCGGCACCGCGGGCATCCCGTCCCGGTCGGTCGACCCGAAGCTGGTGAAGGACGCGGCCGGGCTGTACCGGCTGGCCGCCGGGAGCCCGGCGATCGACGCCGGGGTGGGTTCGTACCCGTCCGCCGCGAAGGACTTCGACCTTCAGGCCCGCGCCGGCGCGTACGACGTCGGCGCCGACGAGTACTTCGCTTCGGGCACGACCCGGGTGCCGCTGACGAAGGCGGACGTCGGGCCCACCGCGCCGTAGCGCCGTTGCGAAAACTGTCGTACCCGGCGGGCACAATGGCGGTATGCCCGAACTCCCCGAGGTCGAAGTCGTCCGCGTGGGCCTGCAGGTGCACGTGGCGGGCCGGACCATCCGCGAGGCGGAGGTCCTCCACCCGCGCGCCATCCGACGGCACGCGCTGGGCGCGGAGGACTTCACACGGCGGCTCAGCGGCACCCGCGTCGAGGCGGCGCGACGCCGCGGCAAGTACCTGTGGCTCGAGCTGTCGGACAAGGAGGCGCTGCTGGCGCACCTCGGGATGAGCGGGCAGATGCTCGTCCAGCCCGAGGGCGCGCCGGACGAGAAGCACCTGCGGGTCCGCCTGCGCTTCGACGACGACGGGCCGGAGCTGCGCTTCGTCGACCAGCGGACGTTCGGCGGCCTGGCCCTCGACGACCTCAACGACGTGCTGCTCCCGGACACGATCGCGCACATCGCCCGCGACCCGATGGACCCGGAGTTCGACCTCGACGCGGCGGTGCGCGCGCTGAAGTCCCGGCGCACCGAGGTCAAGCGGGCCCTGCTCGACCAGACCCTGGTGTCGGGCATCGGCAACATCTACGCGGACGAGGCCCTGTGGCGCGCCCGCCTCCACTGGGCCCGCCCGACCGAGAAGCTGACGACGGCGAAGGTGCGCGAGCTGCTGTCGGCGGCCTCGGACGTGATGAACGCGGCACTGGGCGCGGGCGGCACGTCGTTCGACGCGCTGTACGTGAACGTGAACGGGCAGTCCGGCTACTTCGACCGGTCCCTGGACGCGTACGGCCAGGAAGGCCTCCCGTGCCACCGCTGCGGCACGGCGATCCGGCGGGAGCCGTTCATGAACCGGTCGTCGTTCTCCTGCCCGCGGTGCCAGCCGAGGCCCCGGGCCAAACTTGCGTAGATAAATGGTGTTTGCCTTTCAGCTAAGATGAATACGCCTGGCAGCTGAGGGAGTGCATCGTGGTCAAGGAGCCCGGAAAGTCGACGCTGGCCGACAAGATCGACCGGCTGTTCCACGTGGTCCGCAGACCCGATCGGGAGCCGTACAGCAATGAAGAGGTCGCGAAGGCCTGCCGCGAGGCAACGGGCGAAAGCTTTTCGACGACGTACCTGTGGCAGCTGCGCACGGGCCGCCGCGACAACCCGACCAAGCGCCACCTCGAAGCACTCGCCAGGTTCTTCGGAGTGCCTCCGGCATACTTCTTCGACGACGAGCAGAGCAAGAAGATCGCCGAGGAGCTGGCCCTGCTGGGCGCCCTGCGCGACGCGGGCGTCCGCGACCTGGCCCTGCGCGCGGTCACCCTCTCGGCCGACGGTCTCGACACGATCAGCGACATGATCGACGCGATCGCCCGAAGGGAGGCCGGCCGCGGCGCCCCGAAGAAGGAGAGCTGAGGTGCCGGTCCCCGCTGTCCCGCCGAGCGGCACAGGTTTGTGGACGGGGAGTTCCACTGGGAGCCGGCGCTCGGCGCCGGGCGCTGCTCGGCTCGCGGGGTCATGCCGGCGAGGTCGCCTTCCGCGCGGGTTATTGCCGCGGCCGGGTGCCACTCCCCTCGTGGGGTTGAGCCGGCCAGGTCGCTTTCCGCTCGAAGCCTTGCGTCGGTCGCGGGCTGGCTCGCTCGTGGGGTTGAGCCGGCGAGGTCGCTTTCCGCTCGAAGCTTTGCGTCGGTCGTGGGCTGGCTCGCTCGTGGGGTTGAGCCGGCGAGGTCGCTTTCCGCTCGAAGCTTTGCGTCGGTCGTGGGCTGGCTCGCTCGTGGGGTTGAGCCGGCGAGGTCGCTTTCCGCTCGAAGCTTTGCGTCGGTCGTGGGCTGGCTCGCTCGTGGGGTTGAGCCGGCGAGGTCGCTTTCCGCTCGAAGCTTTGCGTCGGTCGTGGGCTGGCTCGCTCGTGGGGTTGAGCCGGCGAGGTCGCTTTCCGCTCGAAGCTTTGCGTCGGTCGTGGGCTGGCTCGCTCGTGGGGTTGAGCCGGCGAGGTCACGTTCCGCGCGGGGTCTTGCCGCGGCCGGGTGCCACTCCCCTCGTGGGGTTGAGCCGGCCAGGCCGCTTTCCGCTCGAAGTCCCACGCCGGCCGGGCGCCCCTCGGCGGGCGAGGTCGTGCCGGCGGCATTACCTCCCGCTCGGAGTCCCGGCCCCTTCGGCCGCCACTCCGCTCGCGGACCGGAACCGGCCCCCGCTCGCGGGACCGGGCCCGTGGGATACCGTCGCGCCGGGGGGACTGGGCCGTCCGGGTGTCCGATTCGGTGGGGCGGAACCCGGCTCGGGACCTGCGCGTCCGAAGGTGCTCTGGCCGCGTATCCCCGCGGGGTCCGCCGCGTTGAACCGGCCGGAGCCGTTCGTGCGGGGCGTGGTGGAGGAGGCCTGAAAGTGCGGCAACCATCCTTGCGGCGGCCGGGCCGTGCGTTGTGGCGGCGGGCTCGGCACGTCGCCGACGCCGTCAGCCTGCCGGAGCCGTTCGATGCCGAGGCGTTCGTCGCCGGGCTGGCCGCCGAGCGCGGGCGGCCCATCGAGCTCATGCCGGTCAGCGCTCCCGAAGGCGCGCCCTGCGGGTTGCTGATGAGCACCGAGCGCGCCGACTACATCCTCTACCCGACCAACACGACCGCGCTGCACCGGCGGCACATCCTGCTGCACGAGGTCGGGCACCTGCTGTGCGGCCACGTCGGTTCCGATGCCGGGGCCGACGGCGTGGCCATCGACGCCGCCGCCGGGCGTCAGCTGATGCCGCACCTTTCGCCCGAGCTGGTGCGGCGCGTGCTCGGGCGGACCACCTACAGCGAGGTCGAGGAGCAGGAAGCCGAGCTGGTCGCGAGCCTGCTCGCGCAGCGCGTCGTGCGGCCGGAGGAACGGCGCGAGCCGGCCGCCGACGTGCCCGAAGGCGTGCAGCGCTTCGATTCGCTGTTCGGCCGGTCCCGCCGCCGTTCGCCGTGATCGAGACCTTGGCCTACCTGCTGTGCGTGGTGGGCTTCGCCGGGTTCGGGTACAAGCTCGTCGAGGCGCGCCGCAGCCAGCCGGTGCGGACGATGTGGTTCCTCGCCGGGTTCGGCATCTGCATCGCCACCGGCATCATGGTGCTGACGCCGGCGATGACGGCCCTCGTCGGCCCGGGCCCGGTGGCCGAGTGGGTCCTCAGCCTGGCCGGCGACGAGCTGAAGCTGGGCGCGATCGGGTTCGCCGTCGCCTTCACGCAGTCGGTGTGGCGCGGCGAGGGCGCCCGCCTGCTGCCGCACGCGCTGTTCACCGGCGCGACGATGGTGCTGCTCGCGGTGTGCTTCACGCTGTCGGACCCGCGACGCGTCGGCGACGACACCGTGTTCTCGCCCGCCTCGCTGCCGTTCGCGCTCGCCGACAAGGCGTTGTTCCTGCTGTACAGCCTGATCAGCCTCGGGCTGCTGTTCGCGGTGTTCGTCCGCAGCGCGCGGCACGCGGAGCCGGGACCGCTGCGCGCCGGGCTGTGGCTGCTGGTCGTCGGCGTGGGCGCGGCGTTCGCGTGGACGTTCTGGGACGTCGACGACGTCCGCCGCCTCGCCGAGACGGCCCGCATCGGCGCCCGCGAAGACCTGCCGTCCTCGGTCCTCGCCGCCGCGACGATCGGTTTCGTGACGGCGGGCGCGACGCTCAGCGCCTGGTCACCGGCGGTCTCGTCGGTGATCGGCCGGGTCAGGGCCTACCGGGCGTACCGCCGCATCGAGCCACTGTGGACGGCCCTGCGCGCGGCGGTCCCGGGCATCGTCCTGGACCCGGGCCGCGAACTGGCGGGCGGCCCGGAGTTCGCGCTGTACCGCCGCGTCATCGAAATCCGCGACGGCCACCTCGCCCTGCGCGCCCACTTCGACCCGGACCTCCCGGCCCGAGCCGAGAAAGCGGCCCGCGACGAGGGAGTGAGCGAAGCGGACCTGCCGGCCACGGTCGAGGCGGTGACCCTCGCGGCGGCGATCGAAGCGGGCCGCGCGGGCCGCCGCTTCGACCCGGCGAAGGCCACGCCCGCGACCCTGCCCGACGCCGAGGCGGACGTCGCGGCCGAAGCGGCCTGGCTGGTCCAGGTGAGCCGAGCCTGGCAGCGCGACACGGTGGTGGCACGCGTCCGCGAGGCCACGCTCGCCTGCACCCGGTCTCGGCAAGCACCCCAATGTGGCGTTGGGTGCGTCCAGCGCACCCAATGTGGCGTTCGGTGCGTCCAGCGCACCGAACGCCACATTGGGGCGCATGAGGCCGGAGGTCAGCGCGGGTAGCGGGCCCCGTTCACCGTCACCCTCAGCGTGTACACCGAACTCGACGCCGTGATGAACAGCTCGTTCCCCCGCGCCCCGCCGAACGTCAGGTTCGAGCAGATCTCCGGGATCCGCAGCTTGCCGATCCTCGTGCCGTCCGGGTCGAAGCAGTGCAGCCCGTCGTGCGCGGCCGCCCAGACCCGGCCGTCCGCGTCGACGCGCACGCCGTCGAACCCGCCGGCGTCGCTCGTCGCGAAGACCTCCCCGCCGGCCAGCGTCCCGTCCGAGCCGACCCGGAACACCCTGATGTGGCTGGGGTCCTGGCGGGTGTCCGCGATGTACACCAGCGACTCGTCCGCCGAAAACGCCAGCCCGTTCGGGCGCGAGAAGTCGTCCGCGACGATCCGGACCTCGCCCGACGGGGCCACGCGGTACACGTGGCAGCCGCCGATCTCGCTCTCCGCGCGGTACCCCTCGTAGTCGCTGTCGATGCCGTAACTCGGGTCGGTGAACCAGATTGACCCGTCCGAGTGCTCGACGACGTCGTTCGGGCTGTTCAGCCGCTTCCCCCGGAACTCCGACGCCAGCACCGTGATCGAGCCGTCGTGCTCCGTGCGCGTCACGCGGCGAAGGCCCTGTTCGCAGCTGATCAGCCGTCCGTGGCGGTCGACGGTGTGCCCGTTCGAGTAGTGCGACGGCTGCCGGAAGACGCCGACCCGGCCCGTCGTCTCGTCCCAGCGCAGGGTGCGGTCGTTCGGGATGTCGCTGAACAGCAGGTAGCGGCCGGCCGGGAAGTACGCCGGGCCCTCGGTCCAGCGGCAGCCGGTGTGCAGGCGCTGCGTCCACTCGTCGCCGTTGACGCGCTTGAACCGCTCGTCCAGCACCTCGAACTCGGTCTTGATCAGATCCATTCCGGCCACCCCCAATGAGATTCTGTGAACAGCATGGATCGCCGAACCTGATATGGTCAAGTCATGGACGACGTGGATCGCATGCTGCTCGCTGAACTGCAGCGAGACGCGACGCAGGCGTACGCCGCGCTCGGCAAGGCCGTCGGGCTCTCCGCCGGGGCGGCCCACGAGCGCGTGCGCAAGCTGCGCGAGCAGGACGTGATCCGGCGGACCACCGTCGACGTCGACCCGGCCGCCGTCGGGCGCGGGGTCGCGGCGTTCGTCCTCGTCGACGCGAACGCGTGGATGGGCGACCGGCCGGTGCGCGAAGCCCTCGAAGCGCTGCCCGAGGTGGTGGAGGCGCACGTGATCGCCGGCCCCGCGTCGCTGCTGGTCAAGGTGCGCACGGCGACGACCGAGGAGCTCCAGGCGTCGCTGCGCCGGCTCTTCGCGATCGACGGTGTCACCGGCACGCAGACCATCGTCGTCCTCGAATCCTTCTTCGAGCGCCCGGTCGACACGGGAGCCTGAGAACAGCCCGACACGCCCGTACGGCCCTCCGCCGTGCGCACTACTACGCAATGCGTGGTACCTTCCCAAGCGTAAGACTGGAGGGTGCAGTGGAGATCAGTCAGCTGCTCAAAGGGGTGCTCGATCTCGCCGTCCTCGCGGTGCTCCGCGACGAAGACGGCTACGGGTACGACGTCCTGCGAAGACTCAGGACCGCGGGCCTGGAAGAGGTGGGGGACGCGTCGGTGTACGGAACGCTGCGCCGGCTCTACAAGGCCGGCCTGCTCACTTCGTACGTGGTGCCCAGTGAAGAGGGCCCGCACCGCAAGTACTACAGCCTGAACGAGCCGGGCCGGGCGCGGCTCGCGGAGTCGGGCAAGACCTGGCAGAGCTTCGCCGTGACGATGAACGCGCTTTTGGGAGAGGCAGCATGAGCGAGAAGCCGACCGCCGTGCGGGTGTATCTGGCGCGGGTCCGCACCGCGCTCGCCGACCTGCCCGCGAGCGAGATCGAAGAGATCCTCGAGGACGTCCGCCCGCACCTGGCGGAACTGGAGGCCGAACTCGGGGAAGGCGCCCGCGTCGAGGCCCTGATCGAACGGCTCGGGACGCCCGAGAGCTACGCCGCCGAGCTGCGCGCGTCCGGCGGGTACCCGCCGGCGGGGGAGGGCGCGACGCAGGTGATCACGACGGCGGCCGCGCCCAGCCTGGCGAAGCCGCGGATCGCGTTGTGGGGCCTGGTCGTCTGCGCGATCGGGCTCGCGCTGCTGGCGTTCGGCGCCGCGATCAGCGTCGACCCCGACGTGCTCCTCGGGCTGCTGCTGTTCCTGCCGGTGTTCCTGATCAGCCTCGCGCTGCTGCTGCGCGGCGGGGTCGAGCCGGTGCTGGCGCTGCCGGAGGTCGGCTGGGTGCGGACCACATTGGCGAAGGGGCGCGAGCAGGACGACACCGGGAAGGTGCTGCGCTGGCTGGGCTCGATGAAGCCGGCGTGGTGGGTGCTGTGCGCCGTGGTGCTGCTCGCCTTCGGCGTCCTGCTGATGATGCGCCAGCGCAGCGCCGTGCTGCTGCTGCCGTTCCTGCTCGTGGCCGGGGCCGGGATCGTGTGGGCCGGCCCGCGGGTGCGCGGCGACCGGCGGCTGCTGTGGCTGGCCGTGCCGGTTTCGGCGTTCGTCATCGGCGGCGCGCTCGGCGGGTTCGGCGCCGCGGTCGACCTCATCTCGAACCGGTACTCCCCGCCGCAGTCGGCGTCGTACTACCCCTCGTCGTCCGACCGGTACGGCAACGAGCAGCTCACCTACGGCGGCCAGGAGGTCGAGAACGTCTACGCGTTCGACGCCGAGGGCAGGCCGCTGACCGAGGTCTACCTCTACGACGAGCAGGGCCGGCCGCTGGCGCTGACCCGCTACGGCTGCGAACGTTCGAGCGGCACCAAGGAGAAGATCGGCGAGGACAACCGGTTCCCGCGGCCGAAGATCGAGCAGGGCGTCACCGACAGCCAGGGCAACTACAACGGCTACAACGGGTCCCGCTCCGCCTGCCGCGAGGACGCGGGGGTGCCCTTCAGCGCGGCCATCCCGAAGGTGACGGTCCCGCCGTCCGCTTCGGCGACGCCGCCGCCCACCACTTCTTCGTCCGCGCCGGCCACGCCGACGCCGACGAAGTAAGGGGGAACGGACGCCGGGAGCGCGGGTCGGGGCCCGCTCCCGGCGTTCACCCGATCCGAACGCGCCGGAAACGTCCCGAGAACGCGGGCGTGCTGAGCTGAGCGGGTGCTCTCGGACGCCTTCGCCCCGCGGACCCGGGTGGTCCACGGGTACGAGCGCGCCTACCGGATGGCCGGACGCGGCCCGGCGGTGCTGTTCCTGCACGGGATCGGCGACGACTCGTCGACGTGGCTCGAGCTGCTGGCGGAACTGGCGGACGACTTCACGGTCATCGCGCCCGACCTCCTCGGCCACGGGTTCTCGGCGAAACCGCGCGCGGACTACTCGGTCGCCGCCTACGCGTGCGGCATGCGCGACCTGCTGACGACGCTCGACGTCGACCGGGTGACGGTGGTCGGGCACTCCCTCGGCGGCGGCGTCGCGATGCAGTTCGCCTACCAGTTCCCGGAACGCTGCGAACGCCTGGTGCTGGTCGGCTCGGGCGGCGTCGGGGCGGGCGTCCACCCGCTGCTGCGGCTGGCGGCGGCACCGGGCGCGGGACTGGTGCTGCCCCTGCTGGGCGCGCGGCCGGCGCTGCCGGTGCTGCGCGGGTTCGCCGAGCTGCTGCGGATCTCCGAGGACCTCGACTACGTGGTGACGCGCTACCTCCGCCTGGTCGAGCCGGGCACGCGGTCGGCGTTCCTGCGGACGCTGCGCTCGGTCGTCGACTGGCGCGGGCAGGTGGTCAACATGCTGGACCGCTGCTACCTGACCGAGGGCATCCCGACGCTGCTGGTGTGGGGGACCCACGACCGGGTGGTGCCGAGCGGCCACGCGCTGCGCGCGCACCGGGCGATGCCGGGCAGCCGGCTGGTGCTGTTCGAGGGGGCCGGCCACTTCCCGCACCGCTCGGACCCGGGGCGGTTCGCGGAGACCTTGCGGGAGTTCCTGGCGGAGACGCCCCCGGCCCGCTACGACCGGGCGCGGTGGGGCGATCTGCTCCGGGCGGGCCGGCCGGACGGGACACCGGATCCCGCGGTGGCGCCGGACACGGCGGTGTCTTCGGGCACCTGAGCAGCCCCCGTTTTCCACGCTACCGGTGGGCACCGCCCAGCCCTGACAGCACGAAGGCCGCCCCCCCGGGGGGACGGCCTTCGAACTCTCGGCTCAGTGGCCGAACGCGCTGCGTGCGGCGAGGTCCGCCAGCAGTGCGCGGCCCTTCTCGGCGTTGCGGGGCTGGGACAGCACGTCGTAGCGGCGCGCCACCAGCTGGCTCTGCGAGACGAACCCGCGCTTGTTCCGGTTCACCGCGTAGCCCAGCGCGCCGAACAGCAGGTTGAACGCGAGGCCCGCCACCAGCCCGAGGACGATCGGGACCAGGCCCGCGCCCGGGTTGAGCAGGCTGAGGACCAGGCCGAGGAACAGACCGAACATCGCCCCGGACGTCGCCGCGCTGCCGAGCACCTTGCCCCAGGACAGCTTGCCCGCGATGCGCTCGACCAGCATCGGCTCGACGCCCACGATCGTGACGTCGGTGACCGGGAAGTCCGCGCCCGCGAGGTGGTCGACCGCGCGCTGCGCCTGCTCGTAGGACTCGTACGAACCGATCGGCCAGCCGGTGGGCAGGGTCGGCAGCTGGGGCCGCGCCTGCTGCTGTCCGAGCGTGCCTTGCTGCGTGAATGCTGTGGTCATCGATCTCACCTCTCCTGCCCGGTACAACGTGGGAGTATCCCGGTTTCCTCCCGGCGGCACGAATTCACAGACTCTTCTCAGCCGGGCATCACGGACAAACCGGCGGCCCAACCAATGGTTCAAGAAAATACCTTTGTTCCAGTTGACCCGCCGCCGCTCACCGGGTAGGAAGAACCGGCAAAGGATTCATATCAAACCTTTGGGGCGACCGATGGCACGCAGGCGAGGCATGCTCACGCTCGACGAACTCCGCGCGCGCGTGGACGCGGGCACGATCGACACCGTGCTCGTCGCGCTCACGGACATGCAGGGGCGGCTGCAGGGCAAGCGCTGCTCGGCCGAGTACTTCCTCGACGAGGTCGTCGGGCACGCCACCGAAGCCTGCAACTACCTCCTCGCCGTCGACGTCGACATGAACACCGTCGACGGCTACGCGCTCTCCTCCTGGGACAGCGGCTACGGCGACTTCGTGCTCCGCCCCGACCTCGAAACCCTGCGCGAGATCCCCTGGCAGGAGGGCACCGCGCTGGTGCTCGCCGACGTCGAGCGCGTGCAGGGCGGGCCGGTCTCGGTGTCGCCGCGGCAGATCCTGCGCCGTCAGCTCGACCGGCTGGCCGAGCGGGGGCTCGCCGCCTTCGTCGGCACCGAACTCGAGTTCATCGTCTTCGACGACACCTACGAAGCCGCCTGGGACAAGCGCTACCACCGGCTCAAGCCCGCCAACCAGTACAACGTGGACTACTCGATGCTCGGCACCGCGCGCCTCGAGCCGCTGCTGCGCCGCATCCGCAACGACATGGCGGGCGCCGGGCTCTACCCCGAGTCCGCCAAGGGCGAGTGCAACCCCGGCCAGCAGGAGATCGCCTTCCGCTACACCGACGCCCTGAGCACGTGCGACAACCACAGCGTCTACAAGAACGGCGCCAAGGAGATCGCCGCGCAGGAGGGCAAGAGCCTCACCTTCATGGCGAAGTACAACGAGCGCGAGGGCAACTCCTGCCACATCCACATCAGCCTGCGCTCGACCGAGGGCCGCGCCGTCCTGGCGGGCGACGGCGAGCACGGCTTCTCGAAGCTGATGGAGCAGTTCCTCGCCGGCCAGCTCGCCGCGCTGCACGAGCTGACGTACTTCCTGGCGCCGAACATCAACTCCTACAAGCGGTTCGTGCCCGGCAGCTTCGCGCCGACCGCGATCGCCTGGGGCACCGACAACCGGACCTGCGCGCTGCGCGTCGTCGGGCACGGCGAGTCGCTGCGCGTCGAGAACCGGGTGCCGGGCGGGGACGTCAACCCGTACCTGGCCGTCGCCGCGCTGATCGCCGCGGGCCTGCACGGCATCGAGAACGAGCTGGAGCTGGAAGAGCCGTTCACCGGCAACGCCTACCACTCCGACCGGGCCACGGTGCCGACCACGCTGCCCGAGGCCGCCGCGGCCCTCGCGCAGAGCGAACTCGCGCGCGAGGCGTTCGGCGACGACGTCGTCGACCACTACCTGAACGCGGCGAAGATCGAGGTGGCCGCCTACAACGCCGCCGTCACCGACTGGGAGCTCGTCCGTGGCTTCGAACGACTCTAGGCCGGTCATCGGCCTCACCAGCTACCTCGAACCGGCGAAGTTCCTGGTCTGGGAGACCGAAGCCGCGCTGCTGCACCGGGTCTACGTCGACTGCGTGGTCGCCGCCGGGGGCATCCCGGTGCTGCTGCCCCCGGTGTCCGACGCACACGATCGGCTGGTGTCCACTGTGGATGGCCTGGTGCTGACCGGTGGCGCCGACGTCGAGCCGGGGCGCTACGGCCAGGAGCAGCACCCCACGACCTACGTCCGGCCGAACCGGGACGCCTTCGAGTTCGGCCTGTTCGAAGCGGCGCGGAAGGCGGGCAAGCCGGTGCTCGGCGTGTGCCGGGGCCTGCAGGTGATCAGCGTCGCCCTCGGCGGCACCCTGGTCCAGCACCTGCCGGAGGCGAAGGGGACCACCGAGCACCAGCCCGCGCCCGCGACGTTCGGCCGGGGCACCGTCACCCTGGCCGAGGGGAGCCGGGCGGCGGCGATCCTCGGCTCGGAAACCAAGACGCTGTGCTACCACCACCAGGCGATCGACCGGCTCGGCGCGGGGCTCGAACCCGTCGGCTGGGCCGCCGACGGCACGGTCGAGGCCGCCGAGGTACCCGGCGAGTTCACCCTCGGCGTCCAGTGGCACCCGGAGCAGGACAGCGACGACGTGCGGCTCTTCGCGGCCCTCGTCGACGCGAGCAAGGAGAGGGCATGACCAGCAGCTTCGACGTTCTCAACCCGGCCACCGAGGAGGTGGTGCGGACCGTCCCGCTGACCGGCGCGGAGGAGACCGACGCGGCGATCGCGCGCGCCCACGCGGCCTTCCCGGCCTGGCGCGACGTCACCCCCGGCGACCGCGCGCGGCTGTTGCGCCGCTTCGCCGACGCCGTCGAGGCCGACATCGAGAACCTCGCACGGCTGGAGGTCGCCAACTCCGGGCACACCATCGGCAACGCGCGCTGGGAGGCCGGCAACGTCCGGGACGTCCTCAACTACTACTCCGCCGCGCCGGAACGCCTGATCGGCAAGCAGATCCCGGTGCCGGGCGGCGTCAACGTCACGTTCCAGGAGCCACTGGGCGTGGTCGGCGTGATCGTGCCGTGGAACTTCCCGATGCCGATCGCCGGCTGGGGTTTCGCGCCCGCGCTCGCCGCCGGCAACACCGTCGTCCTCAAGCCCGCCGAGCTGACGCCGCTGACCGCGATCCGGCTGGCCGAGCTGGCGCGCGAGGCGGGCATCCCGGCGGACGTCTTCCAGGTGCTGCCCGGCAAGGGATCCGTGGTGGGGCAGCGGTTCGTCGAGCACCCGGCGGTGCGCAAGGTCGTGTTCACCGGCTCCACCGAGGTCGGCAAGCAGATCATGGCCGGCTGCGCGGCGCAGGTGAAGCGCGTGACGCTGGAGCTCGGCGGCAAGAACGCGAACATCGTCTTCGCCGACTCCGACCTGGAGAAGGCCGCGGCGACCGCGCCCTACGGCGTCTTCGACAACGCCGGCCAGGACTGCTGCGCCCGGTCGCTGATCCTGGTGCAGGCGAGCGTCCACGACCGGTTCATGGAACTGCTGGAACCCGCGGTGCACGGCGTCGTCGTGGGCGACCCCGGCGACGAGAAGACCGAGATGGGCCCGCTGATCTCGGCCGCGCACCGGGAGAAGGTCGCTTCCTACGTGCCGGACGACGCGCCGGTCGCCTTCCGTGGCAGCGCGCCCGCCGGCCCCGGCCACTGGTTCCCGCCGACCGTCCTCACCCCGCCCGACCTGCGGCACCCGGCCGTGGCGGAGGAGGTGTTCGGCCCGGTCGTCGCCGTCGTGCCGTTCGCGGAGGAGGCCGACGCGGTCCGCATGGCCAACGCGACCGAGTACGGCCTGTCCGGGTCGATCTGGACCCGCGACGCCGGCCGCGCGTTCCGGGTGGCGCGCGGCGTCGAAGCGGGCAACCTCTCGGTCAACTCGCACTCTTCGGTGCGCTACTGGACGCCGTTCGGCGGGTTCAAGCAGTCCGGCCTCGGCCGCGAGCTGGGCCCCGACGCCGCGGCGGCGTTCACCGAAACCAAGAACGTCTTTCTGAGCACGGAGGAGTAATGGTCCAGCGATTCGAAGGCCGCGTGGCGGTCATCACCGGCGGGGCGAGCGGGATCGGGCTCGCCTCGGCCCGCCGCCTGGCGAGCGAAGGGGCGAAGGTCGTCATCGCGGACCTGACCCCGGTCTTGGGCAAGGCGGTCGCCGACGAGATCGGCGGCGCGTTCATCCAGACCGACGTCACCGACGCCGAACAGGTCGAGAACCTGTTCCACAGCACGGTCGAGCAGTTCGGCTCGGTCGACGTCGCGTTCAACAACGCCGGCATCTCCCCGCCCGAGGACGACTCCATCCTGACCACCGGCATCGAGGCGTGGGAGAAGGTCCAGCGGGTCAACCTGACGTCGGTGTACCACTGCTGCAAGGCCGTCCTGCCGCACATGCAGCGCCAGGGCAAGGGATCCATCATCAACACGGCCTCGTTCGTCGCGGTGATGGGCGCGGCGACGTCGCAGATCTCCTACACCGCGTCCAAGGGCGGCGTGCTCGCGATGAGCCGCGAGCTCGGCGTCCAGTTCGCGCGGGAGAACATCCGCGTCAACGCGCTCTGCCCGGGCCCGGTGAACACCCCGCTGCTCAAGGAGCTGTTCGCGAAGGACCCGGAACGCGCGGCGCGGCGGCTGGTCCACGTGCCGGTCGGCCGGTTCGCCGAGCCCGAGGAGATCGCGGCGGCGGTGGCGTTCCTGGCCAGCGACGACGCCAGCTTCATCACGGCCTCGCAGTTCCTGGTCGACGGCGGCATCTCCGGCGCGTACGTCACCCCGCTCTAACGCTTGGTCGGTTTCTTGACGCCGTAGACCTCCCGGAGGTAGTTCCAGGCGGCGTTGAGCTTCCTGCGCTCTTCGGAGACCAGGCGTTCGCGGCGGCGGAGCACGCGGACGGCGACCTCGGCGGCGAGGAAGGCGCCGGCGGCGAAGGTCAGCACGCCGACGATCAGGGTCAAGGCGACGACGGTGGTGGTCATGGTGACCAGCGTCGGGCGGCCGTGGGCGTTTTGTCCCTGCGCAAAGCTAGCGGGTTTCGTTAGCTTTGTGAGGTGACGCACTGGCGCGCCGACGAGTGGGCGGAAGCGGTCCGGGCCGGCATCCGCTCCCGCGGGCTCTCCCTGGACGAGGCCGCGCGCCGGATCGGCGTGCCGACGTCGACGCTGCGGAGCTGGATCGAGCACCGGCACGCGCCGAAGGTGACCGTCTTCGACCACTGGGCGCAGCTCGCCGAGGTGACCGGGATCGGGGAGGCCGAGCTGCTGCGCGTCGCCGGGGTGCTGCCCGGCTCGCTCGCGTCGCCGGTGCACGTCGCGCAGGCGGCCAAGGCGCTGCGGGAGGGCATCGACCAGGCCGGGCAGTTCCTCCGCCAGGCCACCGCGCTCGTGTACTCCTCGCCCGGGACGCAGGTGGCGAACGCCATCGCCGCGTCGCCGGTCGACTGGGAGATGCGGATCCGCTCGGCCACCCGCGGCGACGAGGTCCGCGTCACCTACCACCACTACGTCGGGGTCGTGCCGCCGCGGGACTTCCCCCACGACGACGCCGAGGTGCGCCGGATCCTCGAGCACGACGTCCTGGGCGAGCTGTGGCGGCCGCTCGGGCTGTACTGGCGGGTCGCCGAGGTGCACGACTGGCACGAGCCGCCGCGGCTGGTCATCCAGGTGCCCGAGCAGGAGGCGACGCGTCCGCCCGCGCCGTCACCGGTCGTGACCGCGCCGCCCGTCGTGGTGCTGTCGCCGATCTGGGGCTACGGCGAGCTGCTGGCGTCGCTGGTCGCCGACGGCCTCGGGTTCGGCAACGTCGACTTCCGCTACTTCGGCCTCCCGGACGCGATGGCCGACCGCGTCCGGATCACCGCCCGCGAGCTGGCCGAGCCCGCGCCGCGGCTGGTGCACTCGGTGCCGCCGATCATGCTGCTGCACGGCCTGGCCGTGCCGGACCTGACCGGACGGCTCCCGGTCGTGGTCCGCTACGGGCCGCGGATGCGGGCACGGGCGGCGCGGATCTACCGGTCGGCGCTGCTCGAAGCGGGGTTCGACGACCCCCTCGACGGCGCCCGCGCCATCGAGGAGGCGATTTCGATCCCGCCCGGCTGCCGGTACTACGAGGTGACCCTGGCCGACGAGGACGTCTTCGACGGCGACCGCCCGTCCCTGGACCGGCTCAACGACTCGGTGGCCTGGCACGCCGAGCAGATCGTCGAGCAGGTGCTGCTGGGCGCGGGTCACCCGCCGGTCCCGCTGGGTGGCCCGCTCAAGCGCCTGGTCCTGCCCTCGGGCCGGGTCCGCCGCCCGCCCGCGCTGGCCGGCCAGGTGGTCCACCGGGTCGCCGGAACCTAGCGCCCCAATGTGGCGTTCGGTGCGTCAGACGCACCGAACGCCACATTGGGTGCGCTGGATGCACCCAACGCCACATTGGGGCGCTCGGGGTGGGGTCGAGGATCACTGTGGCGTTGGCCGGGTGAGGTGGACGGATCTCGAACGCGGCAGGTACCGTAACCGCCACAACTGCAGATCGGGCCGTTGAGCCGAGGCGGGAGAGCCCTCACGAAGTCGGTGGGGCACCGAAGGAGCAAACTCCCCGGAATCTCTCAGGTACCTGCTACCGCTTCGCGCGAGGCCACTCTGGAAAGCAGGCGCACCCGCGCCTCACCCAAGGTGAAAGCCGTGTCCCGCACGGTGAAACTCTCAGGTGCCATGACAGAGGGGGAGTTCCCAGCGCACCGTTGTGTGCCCGGCCCGAGGAGCTCCCGATCACTTCAACGCAGTTCGACGCCCGCCACATCGGCCCGTCCGAGGCCGAGCGCGCGAAGATGCTGGCCGAGTGCGGCTACAGCAGCCTCGACGCCCTCGTCGGCGCCGCCGTCCCGAGCGCCATCCGCGCCACCCGTGACCTGCGGCTCCCGCCTGCCGCGTCCGAAGAGGACGCCACCGCGGAGCTGCGCGCCCTCGCCGCGCGCAACCGGCCGATGACGCAGATGATCGGGCTCGGCTACTCCGACACCGTCACCCCCGGCGTGATCCGCCGCAACGTCCTCGAGAACCCGGCCTGGTACACGGCGTACACGCCCTACCAGCCGGAAATCTCCCAGGGCCGGCTCGAAGCGCTCCTCAACTTCCAGACCATGGTCGCCGACCTGACCGGGCTGGCCACCGCGAACGCCTCCCTGCTGGACGAGTCGACCGCCGTCGCCGAGGCCGTCACGCTGATGCGCCGCGCGTCCAAGTCCAAGTCGAACAAGGTCGTGCTGGACGCCGAGTGCCTGCCGCAGACGATCGCCGTCGTGCGGACCCGCGTCGAGGCCCTCGGCATCGAGGTCGAGGTCCGCGACCTGCTGACCGGCCTGCCGGACGAGTTCTTCGGCGTCGTCGCGCAGTACCCGGGCGCGTCGGGCGTGCTGCGCGGCCGCGGCTTCTACCACGCGATTTCGGAGTCGGCGAAGGCCGCGGGCGCGCTGTTCACGGTCGCCGCCGACCTCCTCGCGCTGACGCTGGTCACCGCGCCGGGCGAGTTCGGCGCCGACGTCGCCGCGGGCTCGACGCAGCGCTTCGGCGTCCCGCTCGGCTACGGCGGCCCGCACGCCGGGTACATGTCCGTCCGCGCCGGCCTCGAGCGCTCGCTGCCCGGGCGCCTGGTCGGCGTCTCGGTGGACGCCGACGGCAACTCCGCCTACCGGCTCGCGCTGCAGACCCGCGAGCAGCACATCCGCCGCGAGAAGGCGACGTCCAACATCTGCACCGCGCAGGTCCTCCCGGCCGTGCTGGCCGCGATGTACGCGGTCTACCACGGCCCGGACGGCCTGAAGCGGATCGCCCAGCGCGTCCACGGCCTCGCCGCGGGCTTCGCCGACGCTCTCCGCAAGACCGGCGTCGAGGTCGTGCACGAGTCCTTCTTCGACACGGTCGTCGCGCACGTCCCGGGCCAGGCCGCCGAGGTCCACGCGGCCGCCCGCGAGGCCGGCATCAACCTCGGCCACGTCGACGCCGACCACGTCCGCGTCGCCTTCGACGAGGTCAGCACCCCGGCGATCACCGCGAAGGTCCTGAAGGCGTTCGGCGTCGAGGCCGACGTCACCGACGGCGTCGCGCTGCCGAACGGCCTGGCCCGCGAGAGCGGCTTCATGGGCCACGAGGTCTTCGGCACCCACCGCTCCGAGACGGCGATGCTGCGCTACCTGCGCAAGCTGTCCGACCAGGACTACGCCCTCGACCGCGGCATGATCCCGCTCGGCTCCTGCACGATGAAGCTCAACGCCACCACCGAGATGGAGCCGATCAGCTGGCGCGAGTTCGCCGGCATCCACCCGTTCGCGCCGGCCGAGGACGCTTCGGGGTACCACACGCTGGTCGGGCAGCTGGCCGAGTGGCTGGCCGAGGTCACCGGCTACGACAAGGTGTCGCTGCAGCCGAACGCGGGCAGCCAGGGTGAGCTGGCCGGGCTCCTCGCGATCCGCGCGTACCACCGCGCGAACGGCGACGAGGCCCGGGACGTCTGCCTGATCCCGTCGTCCGCGCACGGCACCAACGCCGCCTCCGCGGTGCTCGCCGGGATGCGCGTGGTCGTGGTCAAGTGCACCGACGAGGGCAACGTCGACCTGGCCGACCTGCGGGCCAAGGTGGACGCCCACCGGGACACGCTCGCCGCGATCATGGTCACCTACCCGTCCACGCACGGCGTGTACGAGCACGACATCGACGAGCTGGCCAAGATCGTCCACGACGGCGGCGGCCAGGTGTACGTCGACGGCGCGAACCTCAACGCCCTGCTGGGCCTGGCCAAGCCGGGCGAGTTCGGCGGCGACGTCTCGCACCTGAACCTGCACAAGACCTTCTGCATCCCGCACGGCGGTGGCGGCCCGGGTGTCGGCCCGGTCGCGGTGCGCGCGCACCTGGCGCCGTACCTGCCGAACCACCCGCTGCTCGACGCCGCCGGCCCGGCGACCGGCGTCGGCCCGATCAGCGGCGCGCCCTACGGCTCGGCGTCGATCCTGCCGATCTCCTGGGCGTACGTCCGGATGATGGGCGCGCCCGGCCTGACCGCGGCCACCAAGGTCGCCGTGCTGGCCGCGAACTACGTCGCTTCGCGCCTGGCCCCGCATTACCCGGTGCTCTACACCGGCCAGGACGGCCTTGTCGCGCACGAATGCATCCTCGACCTGCGCCAGCTCACCAAGGAAACCGGCGTGACGGTCGACGACGTCGCGAAGCGGCTCATCGACTACGGCTTCCACGCGCCGACCATGTCGTTCCCGGTCGCGGGCACGCTGATGGTCGAGCCGACCGAGTCCGAGGACCTCGGCGAGATCGACCGGTTCATCGCCGCGATGATCGCCATCCGCGCGGAGATCGACGAGGTGGCGAACGGCAAGTGGAGCGCCGAGGAGTCGCCGCTGCGGGGTGCGCCGCACACCGCGGAGACGCTGGTCGGCGAGTGGGACAAGGCCTACGACCGCGAGCTGGCCGTGTACCCGGCGGGTGTTTCGCGCAAGAACAAGTACTGGCCCCCGGTGCGCCGCATCGACGGCGCGCGCGGCGACCGCAACCTCGTGTGCTCCTGCCCGCCCCTCAACGCTTACGAAGGCTGACAGTGTCGAAGGAAACCTCCCTGCACGGAGTCCACAAGGGACTCGGTGCGCTGTTCACCGACTTCGCCGGCTGGTCCATGCCGGTCCGCTACGCCAGCGAGCTGGCCGAGCACAAGGCCGTCCGCGAGGCGGCCGGGCTGTTCGACCTCTCGCACATGGCCGAAATCCACGTCACCGGCAAGCAGGCCGCCGACGTCCTGGACTTCGCGCTGGTCGGCAACCTCACCGGGGTCAAGCCCGGCCGCGCGCGGTACACGATGATCTGCGACGCCGCCGGTGGCGTGCTCGACGACCTCGTCGTCTACCGCCTCGCCGACGAGCACTACCTGGTCGTCGCGAACGCGGGCAACGCGAAGGTCGTCGCGGACGCGCTGGCCGAACGGGTCGCGGGCTTCGACGCCGTCGTCGACGACCGCAGCGAGACCACCGCGCTGATCGCCGTCCAAGGCCCGAACGCCGCGGCCATCCTCGGTGCCGTCACCGACGCCGACCTGGCCGCGCTGAAGTACTACGCCAGCGTCCCGGCGGTCGTGAAGGGCCACGACGTCCTGCTCGCCCGCACCGGCTACACCGGCGAAGACGGCTTCGAGCTGTTCGTGAACGCCGACGAGGCCCCGGCGGTCTGGCGGATCCTCACCGAGGCCGGCGAAGGCCACGGCCTGGTCCCGGCCGGGCTGGCCTGCCGCGACACGCTGCGGCTGGAGGCCGGGATGCCGTTGTACGGCAACGAACTCACCCTCGACCAGAGCCCGTTCGAAGCGGGCCTCGGCCGCGTGGTCAAGTTCGAGAAGCCGGGCGACTTCGTCGGCCGCGCGGCCCTCGAAGAGCGGTCCGAGCAGGACGTCCCGCGCGTGCGGGTCGGTCTGAAGGGGGCCGGTCGCCGCGCCCCGCGCCACGGCTACAAGCTGCTGGCCGACGGCAAGGAGATCGGCGAGGTCACCAGCGGCGCCCTGTCGCCGACGCTGGGTTACCCGATCGCCATGGCGTACGTCGATCGGGCGTACACCGAGCCCGGCACCGAGCTGTCCGTCGACATCCGGGGCAGGATCGAGCCCGTCGAGGTCGTCGCCCTGCCCTTCTACTCCCGCGCGTAAGGACTGTTGAACCGTGAGCATCCCCGAGAACCTGCAGTACACCAAGGAACACGAGTGGCTGTCCGTCGAGGACGGCGTCGCCACCGTCGGCATCACCGCCTTCGCCGCCGAGTCGCTCGGTGACATCGTGTTCGTCCAGCTGCCGGACGCCGGCTCGACCATCACCGCCGGCGAGGTGTTCGGCGAGGTCGAGTCGACCAAGTCGGTCAGCGAGCTGTACGCGCCCGTCTCCGGCGAGGTCGTCGAGGTGAACGGCACCACATCGGACACCCCCGAGGTCATCAACTCGGACCCGTACACCGAAGGATGGCTCCTGAAGGTGCGTCTGTCCGGGGACGTGCCGGACCTGCTCGACGCCGCCGCGTACGCCGCGCACACCCAGGAGAACTGATGACGACTTTCGACGCCCACCTCGCCGACGTCGACCCCGAGGTCGCGGCGGCCGTCGCCGACGAGCTCACCCGCCAGCAGTCCACCCTGGAAATGATCGCGTCGGAGAACTTCGCCCCGGTGGGCGTGCTCGAGGCGCAGGGCTCGGTGCTGACCAACAAGTACGCCGAGGGCTACCCGGGCCGCCGCTACTACGGCGGCTGCGAGCACGTCGACGTCGTCGAGCAGCTCGCCATCGACCGCGCCAAGGCCCTCTTCGGCGCCGAGCACGCCAACGTCCAGCCGCACTCGGGCGCGCAGGCCAACGCGGCCGCGATGTTCGCCGTGCTCAAGCCGGGCGACACGATCCTCGGCCTCGACCTCGCGCACGGCGGCCACCTGACGCACGGGATGAAGATCAACTTCTCGGGCAAGCTCTACGACGTCGTCGCCTACCACGTCGACAAAGAGACCGGGATCGTCGACCTCGCCGAGATCGAGCGCCTGGCCGTCGAGCACCAGCCGAAGCTGATCATCGCCGGCTGGTCCGCCTACCCGCGTCAGCTCGACTTCGCCGAGTTCCGCCGCATCGCGGACCTGGTCGACGCCAAGCTGATGGTGGACATGGCGCACTTCGCCGGGCTGGTCGCGGCCGGGCTGCACCCGTCGCCGGTGCCGCACGCCGACATCGTCACCACGACCACGCACAAGACCCTGGGCGGCCCGCGCGGCGGCCTGATCCTGTCGCGCGCGGAGCTGGCGAAGAAGATCAACTCGGCGGTGTTCCCCGGTCAGCAGGGCGGGCCGCTGGAGCACGTCATCGCGGCCAAGGCCGTCGCGCTGAAGATCGCCGCGAGCGAGGAGTTCAAGGAGCGTCAGCAGCGGACCCTGGAGGGCTCGCGGATCCTGGCCGCGCGGCTGTCGCAGGACGACTGCTCTTCGGTGGGGGTCCGCGTGCTGACCGGCGGCACCGACGTCCACCTGGTGCTCGTCGACCTCGTCCAGTCCACTCTGGACGGTCAGCAGGCCGAGGACCGGCTGCACGAGGTCGGCATCACGGTCAACCGCAACGCCGTCCCGTTCGACCCGCGTCCGCCGATGATCACGTCGGGCCTGCGGATCGGCACGCCGGCGCTGGCCACCCGCGGGTTCCGGGCCGAGGACTTCGCCGAGGTCGCCGACGTCATCGCCGAGGCGCTGAAGCCGGAGTTCGACGACGCCCTGCGGTCGAAGCTGCGCGACCGTGTCGAAGCGCTGGCTGCGAAGCACCCGTTGTACGCGGACCTGTCCCGGTGAGCGCGCTGCCCGAAGGCCGGAAGCTGCTGCGTCTCGAGGTTCGCAACAGTGAGACGCCGATCGAGAAGAAGCCGCCGTGGATCAAGACGCGGGTGCGGATGGGGCCGGAGTTCACCGAGCTCAAGGGCTTGGTGCGCCGTGAGGGCTTGCACACGGTGTGCGAAGAGGCGGGTTGTCCCAACATTTACGAGTGCTGGGAGGACCGGGAGGCCACGTTCCTCATCGGTGGTGACCAGTGCACGCGCCGGTGTGACTTCTGCCAGATCGACACGGGTAAGCCCGCCGCTCTCGACCGGACTGAGCCCCGCAAGGTCGCCGAGTCCGTGCAGGCCATGGGCCTGCGGTACTCGACGGTGACCGGTGTGGCCCGGGATGACCTTTCCGATGGTGGGGCTTGGCTGTACGCGGAGACCGTGCGCCAGATTCACGAATTGAACCCGGGTACCGGTGTCGAGTTGCTGATCCCGGACTTCAACGCGGACCCCGCGCAGCTGGCCGAGGTGTTCGGGTCGCGGCCGGAGGTGCTGGCCCACAACGTAGAAACGGTGCCGCGGATCTTCAAGCGGATCCGTCCCGGGTTCCGCTACGCGCGTTCGCTGGAAGTCATTACGAAGGCGCGTGAGTTCGGCCTGGTGACGAAGTCCAACCTGATCCTCGGGATGGGCGAGACCCCGGACGAGGTGGCTCCGGCGATGCAGGATCTGGTGGATGCGGGGTGCGAGATTCTGACGATCACGCAGTACCTGCGTCCGTCGCCGCGGCATCACCCGGTGGATCGGTGGGTGAAGCCGGAGGAGTTCGTCGAGCATTCGAAGGCTGCCGAGGCGATGGGTTTCGCCGGTGTGATGGCCGGGCCGCTGGTTCGGTCGTCGTACCGCGCGGGACGCCTGTACGCGCAGACCAAGGGTTACCGTGGAGAGGAGCTGCCGGCCAACCTGCAGCACCTCGCCGACCAGGGCCCGGCCGCGCAAGAAGCCAGCTCACTGCTGGCGCGATAGGAAGGGGCGGATCAATGGCGATCAGCGTCTTCGACCTGTTTTCCATCGGCATCGGCCCGTCGAGCTCCCACACCGTCGGGCCGATGCGGGCGGCACTGACCTTTGTGGACGGACTCGGCGACGAGCTCGCGCGGACGTCTCGCGTCCAGGCCGAGCTGTTCGGCTCGCTCGGCGCGACCGGCTTCGGCCACGGCAGCGACAAAGCCGTCCTGCTCGGGCTTTCCGGTGAGCGTCCCGAAGAGATCGACACCGACGTCGTCCCGGTGCGCATCGCGGAGATCCGCGAATCCGGGCGGCTGAAGGTCCGCGGCACGCACGAGATCGCGTTCGACGAGGACACCGATCTCACCATGCACCGCCGCAAGTCGCTGCCCGCGCACCCGAACGGCATGGTCTTCCGCGCGTTCGACGCGGCGGGCGAGCTGCTGCGCGAGAGGACGTACTACTCGGTCGGCGGCGGGTTCGTCCGGGACGAGTCGTACGAGACCGACACGGTGTTCGTCGAGGACTCGACGCCGGTGCCGTACCCGTTCCGCACGGGCGCGGACCTGCTCGGGCACTGCGCGTCGACCGGGCTGCCGATCAGCGAGATCATGCTGGCGAACGAGCTGGCCTGGCGGTCGCGCGAAGAGGTCCGGGACGGGCTCCTGGCGATCTGGGCGGTCATGGCCGAGTGCGTCCGCAACGGCTGCACGCACGAAGGCGTCCTGCCGGGCGGCCTGAAGGTCCCGCGGCGCGCGAAGTCGCTGCACGAAAAGCTGCTGGCCGAGGACGGCGCGGACGACCCGTTGTACGCCATGGACTGGGTGAGCCTGTACGCGCTGGCGGTCAACGAGGAGAACGCGGCGGGCGGGCGCGTGGTCACCGCCCCGACCAACGGCGCGGCCGGCATCATCCCCGCGGTGCTGCACTACTACCAGCGCTTCATCCGCCACTCGAACGACGACGGCATCGTGAAGTTCATGCTCACCGCGGGCGCGATCGGCTCGATCCTCAAGCAGACGGGCTCGATCTCGGGCGCCGAGGTCGGCTGTCAGGGCGAAGTCGGTTCGGCGTCGGCGATGGCGGCGGCAGGCCTGACCGAAGTCCTCGGCGGCTCGCCGGCCCAGGTGGAGAACGCGGCGGAGATCGGGGTGGAGCACCACCTCGGCCTCACGTGCGACCCGGTCGGCGGCCTGGTCCAGATCCCGTGCATCGAGCGCAACGCGGTGGGAGCGTCGAAGGCGATCCACGCGGCCCGCATGGCGATGCGCGGCGACGGCAGTCACGTGGTGACGCTGGACAAGGCGATCAAGACGATGCGCGAAACGGGCGCGGACATGAGCGTGAAGTACAAGGAAACCGCCCGCGGCGGCCTGGCGGTGAACGTCATCGAGTGCTGATCCGATGCGGCACTTTCACGTGAAAGTGCCGCATCGGCTCAGCGCGGCTCGTCTTCGGGCTCGGCCGCCAGCCGCAGGCCGACTTCGACCAGGGTCCAGCCGAACTGCTGTCTTCTCGTGCCCGTGCGGCGTCTGGGTGTCGCGCGGCCGGGAGGGCGGTTGCGCACGCGGTGGCGCAACTCGTTCTCCCGTTCGTGGACCAAGTCCTCCGCCATGAGGAAGTGCACCGGATCGCCCCCTGTGTCGATGTTCGGTGTCGGTCGCTCCATCGTCGCTCACCGTGGCCGTTCGGATCCAGCGGTTTTCCGGGCGGCGAACACCCCGGCGCGAACACTCGGTGACGAACACCGGGGGCCTAGACTCGCGGGATGGAGTCGACCTCGGTGGCGAACGCCGGTGAAGCGCTGTTCCGGCCGGTTCGCGCGGGCAACGCCTTCGAGGAGACCGTCGAGCGGCTTCTGCAGGCGATCCGGCTCGGGGTGGTCGGCGCGGGGGAGCGGCTGCCGTCGGAACGGGAGCTGGCCGAACGGCTCGGCGTCAGCCGCGTGACGCTGCGGGAAGCGATCCGGGCCCTTTCCGATGCCGGTTACGTGGAGTCACGACGAGGTCGGTACGGCGGCACGTTCGTGAACGAGAGCCTTCCCGCACCCTCCGAGAAGTCACCCAGCGGCAAGGTCGACGCCGTCGCGCTGGAGGACGCGCTGAGCCTCCGCTACGTCCTCGAAACCGGCGCCGCCGAGATGGCCGCCGCGCGATCGCTGAGCCCCGCCGACCGGCAGCACCTCACCGGCACGCTCGCCGAGGCCGCGGGCGCCGACCTCGAGGACTACCGCCGCAAGGATTCCCGGCTGCACCTGGCGATCGCCGAGGTCACCGCGTCCGGCTCCCTCACCACGGCGATGGCCGACGCCCGCACCCGCGTCAACCAGCTGCTCGACCGCATCCCGCTGCTCCCGCCCAACCTCGAGCACTCGAACGCCCAGCACGAGGCCATCGTCGACGCGATCCTCGCCGGCGACGCCCCCGCCGCGCGCCAGGCGATGGCGGAGCACATCGAAGGTACGGCGTCCCTCCTGCGCGCGTTCCTGTCCTGACGCTCAGGCCGGAACGACGACGACCTTGCCGTGCACCCCGCCCTCGGCGGCGCGGGCGTGCGGGGCCGGCAGCTCGGGCAGCGGCACCCGCCGGGCGTCGCTGCCTCTTGCGTTCCTGTCCTGACGCTCAGGCCGGGACGACGACGTTGCCGTGGACGGCGCCTTCGGCGGCGCGGGTGTCCCGTGCGTTCCTGTCCTGACGCTCAGGCCGGTACGACGACGACCTTGCCGTGCACCCCGCCCTCGGCGGCGCGGGCGTGCAGGGCCGGCAGCTCGGCCAGCGCGACCCGCTCGGCGACCTCGACCCGCAGCTCGCCCCGGTCGGCCATCGCCACCAGCTTCGCCAGCTGCTCGGCGTCGCTGCGGACGAACAGGTCGATGCCGCGCACCCCTCGTGCTTCGTCGGACGGCGCGGGCATCCACACCGTCGTGTTCACCAGGACCCCGCCCGGGCGGATCAGCGTGACCAGCGCGGCCAGCTCCGCCGGGTCGACCGGCGCCAGGTTGAGCACCACGTCGACCGGCTCCGTCACCGCCGCGGGCACCGGGGTGGTGGTGTGGTCGATGACCTCGTCGGCGCCGGCCGCCTTGACCGCTTCGCCGCTGCGCGGGCCCGCCGTGGCGATGACGTGGGCGCCGGCGCCATGCGCCAGCTGCACGGCGTAGCCGCCGACCGCGCCGCCCGCCCCGTTGATCAGCACGCGCTGCCCGGCGGTCAGCTGGGCGTGGTCGAACAGCGCCTGGTACGCGGTCAGCCCCACCAGGGGCAACGCGGCCGCGTCGGCCAGCGGGACGTTCGCCGGGGCCGGCGTCAGGACCGACGCCGGCGCCACGACGTACTCCGCGGCCGCGCCGGCGCCGTCCATCGGCAGGAAGCCGACGACCCGGTCGCCTGCCGCGAGGCCGTCGACGCCTTCGCCCAGCTCGTCGACCGTGCCGGCGACGTCGATGCCCGGGGTGTGCGGCAGCTCGACGGGGATGGGGCCGCGCATGAAGCCGCCGCGGATGTTGCCGTCGACGGGGTTGAACGACGTCGCGGCGACCCGGAGCCGGACCTGCCCGGCGGCGGGCACCGGCAGGTCCGCTTCCTCGTAGCGCAGGACGTCGGGGGTGCCGTAGTCGTGGAAACGCACTGCCTTCATCGGGGTTCTCGCTTTCGGGAAAAGCTTCGAATTCGAAGCAACTGAAGAGCACAGTACAACTGCTTCGAATTCGAAGCAAGTGATGCCGGTCACCGACGGCGCGGGAGACGTCCTTGATCCACCCGGGACCCAGGATCGTGGCCGCGGCCCCGGTCAGCCTGGGCCGCTTTGGCCCACCTTGAGCACGGCCGGCCCGCGGGCGGCGCGGACGACCTCGCCGAGCCGGGCCGCGTCGGCCGAACCTGGCGCCGCGGTGAGGACCACCGCCATCAGGCCGTCGCCGGGCACCCCGAGCAGGCTGCCGTCGAGCGTGATGTCCTCGCCGTCCGGAGTGCGGAACACGGCCTGGTTCTCGTAGGCGGACACCGTTTCCGGGCTGCGCCACAAGACGTCGAACGCCCGGCTGGTGGTCCGCAGCTCGTCGACCAGCTCGGCGAGCGCGGGATCGGCGGGGTGGCGCAGGTGCGTGTCGCGCAGCCGGGCGGCGAGCGCGGCCCGGAACCCGGCTTGGTGCTCGTCGGTCCGGCTGATTTCCCCGCGTGCGTCGCAGAACGTGCGCCACGCGACGTTCCAGTCCCGCGCGCGCCCGGGTGCCGCCCCGCCGCCGAGCGCCAGCCATGCGCCGTTGACGGCGACGACGTTCCACGCGGTGTCGGTCAGGAACGCGGGGGTGCGGTCGAACCGCTCCAGCAGCCGGATCGCCGCCGCGCCGGCTTCGCGGGGCACCGGCCCGTCGGCCGCGGCGTACCCGGCGAGCGCGCAGAGCCGCTCGTAGTCCGCCCGGCTGACCCGCAGCGCGCGGGCGATGGCGGTCACCACGCCGGCCGACGGGTGGCGGCGCCCCTGTTCCAGTCGTCGCACGTAGTCCGCGGACACCCCGGCCAGCTCGGCGAGCTCTTCCCGGCGCAGCCCGCGCACCCGCCGCCCGGTCCGCGGCCCGCCGGCCGGCTCGGTGTGCTCGCGCAACCAGCGGACCGCGGCGCCGAGTTCGGACAGCGACATGGCGCCAGTGTGCACCACCAGCCACTTCGAATTCGAAGCAGTACACTCCGGCCATGGGCACACCGTCACTCGACCCCGTGCAGCTCGGCGCCTACTTCGACCTCATCGAGGTGACCAGCCTGCTGCGGCACGCGGTCGAGCAGCAGCTGCGCGAGGCGGGCGAGCTCAGCTACGTGCAGTTCCAGCTGCTGGCCCGGCTCGGGGACTCGCCGTCGGGCAGCCACCGCATGACCGACCTGGCCGACGGCGTCGTCTACAGCCGCAGCGGCCTGACCTACCAGGCGAGCCTGCTCGAGAAAGCCGGCCTGGTCACCCGCGCCCCGTCCCCGGACGACGAGCGGAGCACCACGGTCACCATCACCGACGCCGGGCGCGAGCGGCTCGCCCGGGTGCTGCCCGGGCACGTCGAGGTGGTCGCCGGCCTGCTCTTCGAGCCGCTGTCCCCGGCCGACGTCGAAACGCTCGCCGGCCTGCTGGCGCCGGTGCGGGACCACATGCGCTCGACGCCACCCCGCTCGGCGGCTCCCCGCCGGGCCAAGGGGACGTCCTGACCGCTTCTTGACAGGATTCGAACAACCCCCGTCAGTTCTCCACAGAACCCTTTCACCCGGTCGGCCGTCATCCATTCGTGACCTTGTCGACGGAGGAACCGACCGGCGGACCGACCGGGAAAAACCCGCGACGGCGGCGGTGGCGGCGGATCGCGTACTGGAGCTTCGGCGCGCTCGTCGGCGTCCCGCTGCTCGCCTTCTGGGTCGCCTACCTCGTGCTCGACGTCCGCAGCCCGCAAGAGGTGCTCGCCGAGCTGGACAAGACCGTCGTGCTGCAGTACGCGGACGGGTCCGAGCTGCTGAAGGTGATCCCGGCCGACGGTGACCGGATGTTCGTGCCCTACGCGCAGGTGCCCGCGAAGCTGCGGGACGCCATCATCGCCACCGAGGACCCGACCTTCTGGGACAACCAGGGGTTCGACCCGACCGGCATCGGCCGCGCGTTCCTGACCGGCGTCGGCGGCGGGTCCGGGATCACCCAGCAGTACATCAAGAAGTCCACCGGCGACGACGACGCCACGATCGGCCGCAAGTTCGCCGAGCTCGTGCTGGCCACGAAGATCACCCAGGAGCAGAGCAAGGAACAGATCTTCGAGAGCTACGTCAACATCATCTCCTTCGGCCGCGGCACGTTCGGGCCCGCGGCGGCGATGAACGCCTACTTCGGCAAGAAGCTCGACGACTCGATCACGTGGAGCGAAGCGGCTTTCCTCGCCGGGATGATCCAGTCGCCGTCGGTGCACGACCCGGCCGCGTCCGGCGACGCCCACGCCACGCGGCGCTGGGAGTACGTGCGCGACAAGCTCCGGAGCCGCGGGTACGTCAAGAGCGGTGAGGCGATGGCGTACCCCGGGCCCGAGATCCAGCCGCCGTCGGAAACCCGCGCGGGCCGCGTCACCTACGACGAGTTCCACATCAAGCAACAGGTGCTCGCCGAGCTCGACCGCGACGGCTTCCCGCTCGGCCGCCTCCAGCAGGGGAACATGACGGTCGAGACGACCCTCGACCGCGGGATGCAGGACGCGGCCGAGAAAGCGTTGCAGGACCGGCTGAAGAACGAGCCCAAGGAGTTCCGCGGCGCCGTCGTCGCGGTCGACCCGCGGACCGGTGCCGTCCGCGCCTACCACGGCGGCGACCAGGGTGTCCGCGACTACGCGGGCACGCCGCACGCGCCGGGCTCGGCGTTCTACCCCTTCACGCTCGCCGCGCTGCTGCGCCACGGCTACGGCGCGGACCAGCCGATCCCGTCGCCCTCGAAACTCGAGTTCCTCGGCGAGAACTTCCAGTACCCGGACGTCTGCGGCCCGAAGTGCACCCCGCGCACGGCGATGGCGAGCCACGCCGACGGTCCCTTCGTCGCGCTGGCGAAGCAGCTCGGCCCGGACGCGCTCAGCGAGACCGCGCGCCAGGCCGGCATCCCGGAGACCGTCGACGGCGTCCCGACGATGCGCGAGAAGGACGGGTTCCTGATCGGGCCGGGCATCGCGATCGGCCGGTACCCGCTGCGGCCGCTCGACCTGGCCGGCGCCTACGCGACCTTCGCCGCGGACGGCCACCGCACCACCCCGCACCTGGTCGCGAAGGTGCGCGACGAGAGCGGCGCGGTGATCTGGACGGCCCCGGACACCTCGAGCCCGGCGTTCGGCGACGACGACACCGGCAACCGCGTGGCCCGGGACGTCACCAGCACGCTCACCGACGGCCGCGGCGCCGCGCTGCGCACCGGCGAGGCCGAGCACGGCAACAGCCCGGACAACCAGGACGCCTGGGCCGTCGGCTACACCCGGCAGCTCGCCACCGCGGTCTGGATCGGCTCCGACGACGACCGGCGGCTGAAGGACGCCAACGGCGCGAAGCTGACCGGCGACGTCGTCCCGGCCGACGTCTGGCGCGGCTTCATGACGGCGGCGCACCAGGTGGTGCCGCCGCCGTCACCGGTGGCGCGGCCACCGCGCTGATCAGCCGACGATGGCCAGCACGAAGCCGTCGTGCCCCTTGGTCCCGACGGTCTGGACGGCGGTCGCGTCCAGCCGCGGCTCCGCGGCGAGCACGTCGAACATCGCCCGCGCGCCGCGGACGTTCGGGTCGTCGCTGCCCGCGTCCGCGACCCGGCCCTGGCGCACGACGTTGTCGACGACGATCGTGGTGCCCGGCCGGGACAGCTCCAGCGCGGCCCGCACGTAGTTCGCCAGGTTGGCCTTGTCGGCGTCGATGAACACGAAGTCGAACGGCCCGGTGAGCGCGGGCAGCGTGTCCAGCGCGGCGCCGACGCGGATTTCGGCGACGTCTTCGCCGAAGCCCGCCCGCGCCAGGTTCGCCCGGGCGACTTCCGCGTGCTTCGGCTCGTATTCGCAGGTCACCAGCTTGCCCCCGGCCGGGAGTGCGCGGGCCAGCCAGATCGTGCTGTACCCGCCGAGGGTGCCGATCTCGAGGATCGTCCGCGCCCCGGCCAGGCGGGCGAGCAGGTTCAGCAGCTTGCCCTGGTTGGGCGCGACGGCGATGGACGGCAGCCCGGCGGCGGCCGAGTCGGCGAGCGCGTCGTCGAGCACCGGATCGGGGGCGAGCAGCGCTTCGGTGAGGTAGTCGTCGACTTCGGCCCAGGTCTTGTCGGTCATGGCACCTCCAAGGCCAATTTAGCGGGCTGGGATCATGGTCCGGATCGACCGAAGGCGGGAAGGTGGACATGGACGACTACCGCGTCGTCGCGGACGCCCTCGCCGCCGACATCGAGGCGGGCCGCCTCCGCCCCGGCGACCGGCTCCCGCCGCAGCGCCGCTTCGCCCGGCAGCGCGGCGTCGCGAACTCCACCGCCGCCCGCGTCTACGGCGAGCTCGTCCGGCGCGGCCTGGCCGTCGGCGAGGTCGGCCGCGGCACGTTCGTCCGGGCCGCGAAGCCGCCGCCCGAGCCCGCGCTCGCCGAACCCGGTGACGCCCGCGTCGACCTCGAACTCAACTTCGCGGTCCTGCCCGACCAGTCGGCGCTGCTGGCCAAAGCGCTGGAACCGTTGCTGCGCGCCGACGTCCTCACCGCCGCCCTGCACCCGATCGGCGCCGCGGGGACGCCGGCGGCGCGGACCGCGGCGGCGTCGCTGCTCGCCCGCGGCGGCTGGCGGCCGGACCCGGCGGCGGTCCTGTTCACCGGCAACGGCAGGCAGGCCATCGCGGCGGCGATCGCCGCGTTCGTCCCGGTGGGGGAGCGGCTCGCGGTGGAGTCGCTGACGTACCCGGTGGTCAAGGCCCTCGCTTCGCGGCTCGGGATCGAGCTCGTGCCGATCGAAACCGACGAAGACGGCCTCGTCCCGGCGGCGCTCGCCGCGGTGGAGCCGGTGCGCGCGCTGTACGTCCAGCCGACGCTGCACAACCCGCTCGGCACGACGATGCCGCCGCGGCGCCGGGAGGAGCTGGCCGAGGTCGTCGCCCGGCTCGACCTGCCGGTGATCGAGGACGGCATCTACACGTTCCTGCGCGACGACGTCCGGCCGTTCGCCGCGTACGCGCCGGAGCGGGCGGTCTTCGTCGACAGCCTGTCCAAACGCGTGGCACCCGGCCTGACGGCGGGTTTCCTGGTGCCGCCCCCGCAGTGGGCCGCGCGGCTGGCGTCGTCGGTGCGCTCGGGCGGCTGGGCGGCGTCGCGGTTCGCCGTCGAAGCGGCGACCCAGTGGATCGTGACCGGCACCCTCGCCGGGGTCGAGGCCGCCAAGCGCCGCGACGCCGCCGCGCGGGCGCGGGTGGTCGAGGCGAAGCTGCCGGGCCTGCGCGGCGACGCGGCTTCGTACCACCGCTGGTGGGAGCTGCCGGACCGGTGGCGCGCGGACACGTTCGTGGCGGCCGCGGCCCGGCGCGGGATAGCGCTTTCCCCGGCGGCCGCGTTCGCCGTGCTGCCGGGGCACGCCCCGAACGCGGTGCGGGTCGCGGTGTCGGCGCCGCCGGTGGAGATCTTGAGTGCCGCGTTGGACGTCTTGGCCGGGCTGGCGAACGGGAGCCCGGACGACCTGCTGGCGGACTGAGCGTCCCGCCACTCAGGGCGCGTACTTGCCCACGAAGCTGCCGCAGGTCACCACGCGGCCGGTGAGCCGGGCCTGGATCGCCGTCTCCAGCCCGAGGTAGGTGAACACCGGTGTGTCGGCGGGGACCGCCGCGGGCACCGGGCCGCCGGTGGCCAGCAGCCGGCTCGGCACCGTCTGGAACAGCACCAGGTAGCCGCCTTCGCGGTTCAGCTCGTCGCTCTTCGCGAGCATCCGCTGGGGCGCGTCGCCGACGATCTCCAGCGGCAGCGGCCACTCCAGCGGGAACGGGTTGGTCAGGCCGAAGGCGGGGTAGGCGAACGCGTTGTCCGGCAGGACCGCCGTCCGCGGGGCCGGGAAGCGGTCGACGCAGTCGCGGATCTGCCGGACGTAGGCGTAGGTCGAGGGGTTCGTGCGGATGCCCGACATGGCGGGGCTGACGTCGCCGAGGTCCGCGGTCAGCCGGTCGTGCCCGAGGTCGAGGTAGGCGGCCTGGTCGTGGCGGGCGACGACGACCCAGCCGCACACCGCGACCGCGGTCAGCCCGGCCGTCGCGGTCACCCAGCGCCGCGCCAGCCGCGGCCGCGGCGGGACGACGTGGCTCAGCAGCAGCAACGCCGTCAGCGCGAGGGTGCCGGTGAGCAGCGTCGGGGTGTCGTTGCCCCACGACAGGCTGGTCATGAACCCGGTGGCGAGCACGAGCAGCCCGGCCCACGGCACCTTCCGCGCCACGGCCGCGTTCACCGGCACGCTGACCGCGACGATCCACCACAGGACGTCCGCCCAGCGCGAGGAGCCGGTGAACCGGCCGTCGACGACGGTCCAGACCACCGCGGCCGCCCCGGCGAGCACCAGCACCCAGGACGCGGCCCGCCCGGCCGCGCCGAGCCGGTCGCCGGGCAGCCGGACGGCCAGCAGCACCACGGCGATCGCGGCGAAGAAACCCAGTTCGCGCACCGGCGCCCGGGTCAGCGCCTCGGGGTCGGCCAGCCACAGCCCGAGCAGCCGCTCGCCGTACGCGGGCACGCCGCCGGTGAGCTGCTCGACCATCTCGGCGAACCCGCCGCCGAGGGCGACCCAAGCCACGTACGCCAGCCCGGGCGCGCCGAGCGCGAGCAGGTCGAGCAGCACCCGCGCCACGCGCCGCGTGCCCGCCCGGGTGGCCGGGTGCAGCAGCAGCCACAGCACGCCGATCACGGCGGCCAGCGCGAAGCTCTGCTTGACGAACACGGCGCAGCCGAGCAGCACCAGCCCGCCGCGGCGGGCGAGGGCGTGGCCGGTGCGCAGCCCGCTGTCCAGCGCCCAGGCCCCGCACGCGGTGAGCGCGATGCCGTCGACGGTGTGCCAGGCCATCAGCGGGAAGGCGTTGAGGTTGATCAGCGACGCGGCCGCGACCATCGCCGTCATGCCCGGCCCCCAGCCGAGCACCCGGCGGCGGGTGACGAGCGTGGCGAAGGCGATCGTGGCGACGATGATCTCGATCATCGAGAGGAAGCTCGACCCGAAGAACAGCGGCATCGGGAGGGCGAAGTCGGCGACGTGCAGCACCGCGGACCCGAGCGGGCGCGCGGAGATGATGTCGGCGTGCGGGACTTCGCCGTGCAGCACCCGCCACGCCTGGGCGAGGATGAAGCCCTGGTCGGAGGGGTGGAACCCGAAGCGGCCGACGCGGAGTTCGGTGGCCAGCGCCAGCAGCACGACCCAGCTGGCGTGGATCGCCCAGCGCAGTACCGGCCGGGCGGCCTTCGGGGGCGGGGGTTCCGTGGCGGCGTGCGCAGGACTCGCCACGTCCACGCCTCGCCCGCCTTCCGCTCCCCGATCACACCCGGGAGCGATGGTACTGGCCGAGGCACGACCCGCCGTGCCCCGCACCACCGCACCCCGGCGGTCCGGGAGGTCGCGAATGAGTCATTCGCGGCGCTGGACGTCCCGAATGAGTCATTCGCGACGGTGGGGCCGGAAGCCGGAGCCGGGCGCGGGGGCCCGGCTCCGACGCGAGTTCACCCGAAGGTGGGCCGTGCGGTGCCGATCTCGGCTGTCTTGTCGGCGCGTTCCCCAGCGGTGATTTCCGGCATTCCGAACTCCCCAGTTCACGCCCGTACCGGTGTACGGGACTCGCGCGAGGGTAGAAGTACCGTCGCCGCCGTGCCAGGGTTTCGGCGGAATTCGCGGGGATCAAGCACGACGGCGCCAGATCGAGCGGGTCACCGCCGCCGCGACCGACGCCGGCGCGGGCCGGCGGGGCAGGTCGCGGGCCTCCGGCGCCGACTCCCGCATCGCCGAGTACGCCAGGTGCGCGGCGAAGCGGGAGAGCCGCGGTGCGACGAGCGCCGCCAGTTCGGCCGCGCGGCCTTCGGGCAGGCTGAGGATCTCCGGCCGCTCCTCGCACGCCTTCACCACGAGGGCCGCCGCGCGTTCCGGGCTGCTCGACGGGAGACCGCGGTAGCCGGTCGGTGCGATCATCGGGGTCCGGACCAGCGGCATCCGCACCGACGTGAACGTGACACCGTCCGAGAGCGTCTCGCGCCCGGCCGCCAGCCCGAACTCCTCCAGCGCCGCCTTCGACGCCAGGTACGCGGAGAAGCGTGGGGTGTCGGTCTGCAGGCCCTGGGTCGTCACGTTGACGACGTGGCCGAACCGGCGCTCGGCCATCGACGGCAGGAACCCGAGGATCAGCCGCACCGGGCCGAAGTAGTTGATCGCCATCGTGCGCTCGAAGTCGTGGAACCGTTCGGTGGACAGCGCGACCGAGCGCCGGATCGACCGGCCCGCGTTGTTCACCAGCACGTCCACCGCGCCGTGCTCGCCGAGGACGTCCTTGACGAGCGCGTCGACCGCGTCGCCGTCGGTGAGGTCGCAGGGGTACGCCGCCGCGGTGCCGCCCGCGGCGAGGATTTCCTCCCGCACCTCTTCGAGTTCCGACGCGCGCCGGGCCACGAGGATCACCTTCGCGCCCTTGCGCGCCACGGCGAGCGCCGACGCCCGGCCGATCCCGGACGACGCGCCGGTGATCAGCACCGTCCGCCCGGCGAGCCCGTGGGTGCGGCGGGCGCGGTCGGGGTCGAGGTGGGCCTGCCAGTACCGGTACAGCGGCGCCGCGTAGTCCCGCAGTGCGGGCAGTTCGACGCCGCTGCCGAACAACGCCGTCGTCGTGCGCGCGGTGTCGAACTCGACCGGCATGCTCAGGTGTGGCAGCACTTCGAGCGGGACGCCCAGCTCTTCCAGGACGGCGGCCCGCGTGGCCCGGCCGCCGGGCAGGCGGTCGATCCCGGCCGCGGCCGCCTTCGCGACCCACCCGCCCGCGCGCCGGACCACGCCCGAGGCCCGGGTGGGTAGCGCGGCCCGGACCACCGGCCCGCCCGCGGCGCGCGCGAAGGTGTTGTAGACGGAGTTGAGCGACTGCGGCCGCGCGGCCGCGAGGTGGTACGTCGAGCCGGACGGCGCGTCCCGGTGCATCAGGTGGTCCATCGCGTCGACGACGTAGTCGACCGGCACGAGGTTCGTCGCGCCGAGGTCGGGGGCGGCCAGCGGGAGCCGCCGGGGCAGCGCCGCCAGCCGCGAGATCGCGGGGAGGAAGAAGTAGGGCCCGTCGACCTTGTCCATCTCGCCGGTGCGCGAGTCGCCGACGACCGCGGACGGCCGGTAGACGCGGAAGGGCAGGGCCTGTTCCCGGACGAGCTTCTCGGCCTGGAACTTCGTCGCGTGGTACGGCGAGCCGAAGCGCTGGCCGAGGTCGAAGTCGGCCTCGGTGAACCGCCCGGCGTGGTCGCCCGCGACGGCGATCGAGGACACGTGGTGCACCAGCCCCGCCCCCGCCGCGGCGGCGAAGGCGAGCAGGTGCCGCGTGCCCTCGACGTTGGCGCGCCGGTTGGCTTCCTCGCCGGCGGTGAGGTCGTAGACCGCGGCCAGGTGGACGACGTGGTCGAGGTGGTCCAGCTCGGCGGGGTCGACGCCGAGCCGCGGTTCGGCGAGGTCGCCGACCACGGGACGCAGCTTGTCCGCACCCGCCCAGTCCCGGCTCAGCGCGGCCAGCCGCTCGCGGGAGGTCTCCCGCACCAGCGCGTACACGGCGGACGTCTCCGGCCGCCGGAGCAACCGCGCGACCAGGCGTTTCCCGATGAAGCCCGTCGCACCCGTCACGAAGTAGGTCGTCATGGCCGGTCCCTTCCGTCGGGGCCGACTCTAACCTACTGGAAAGTAGGAACGGTAGTTGTCAGTGTTGCCCAGGGGTCTGACCCCCAGACCCCCGCCAAGGAACCCCCGGGTCAGGTTTGGGCCGTCTCGTCCGCCGTCGCGACGACGGCGTCACGCAACGCGGCCCGCAGCCGTCCGACGTCGAGCGGTCCGAGCACCGCCGCCTCGCCGGGTGGCGCGACCAGCACCACCTTGTCGTTGCTGACGAACACCGTCACGTCCCTGCGCCTGCCGGCCAGATCGCGGCAGCCGATCGACCACTCGCCCCGACTCATGGTCGCCGCCCTCCGATTCCTTCGTCGATCGTGCTTCGTGCGAGGGTGGGAGGGGGCCGTGGCGGCGCTATGACGCCGGTTCACCCGATCTGCCTACTCGCGGGTTTTGTCTTGCGCTTCGCGGATTTCCGGCGTATCCCCCGGTCGTGGCGCGGCCGGTTCCGGAGTACCGTCCGCACCGTCTCGTCGTCGTGGGAGGTCGCTGATGTCGGAGCCGCGGAAGATCGTCGTCGTCGGTGCGGGACTGGGCGGGGCCTCCGCCGCGGCCGCGTTGCGAGAGCGTGGCTACACCGGCGAAGTCCTGTTGATGGGCTCGGATCCGCACCGCCCGTACGAGCTGCCGCCGCTGTCGAAGGGCGTCCTGCTCGGCACCGCCGACGAACCGGACTGGGTGCACGAAGAGAAGTACTACGCCGAGAAGGACATCCGATTCACGGCCGGTGTCACGGCGACCCGCGTCGAGCTCGGCGCCCGCCTGGTCCTCGACGACGCGGGCGGCGAGCACCGCTACGACCGCCTGGTACTGGCCACCGGCTCCCGCCCCCGGTCGCTGCCGGTCCCGGGCGGCGACCTGCCGGGCCTGTACACGCTGCGCACCCTGGACGACGCGCTGAAGCTGCGCTCGGCGTTCGCCGAAGCGGAGCGGGTGGTGATCGTCGGCGCCGGCTGGATCGGCTCGGAGGCCGCCGCGGCGGCCCGCACGCACAACGCGGACGTGACGGTGGTGGACCCGGTCCCGGTGCCCCTGGCCAACGTCGTCGGCGAGACGATCGGCGGCGTCTTCCGCGACCTGCACGTCTCGAACGGCGTGCACTACCGCCTGGGCGAGCAGGTGGCGGAGATCACGGGCGGCCCCGACGGCGTCCGCGGCGTCCGCCTCGGCAGCGGCGAAGAGCTCCAGGCGGACGTGGTCCTGGTCGCGGTCGGCGCGGCCCCCCGGGTCGAGCTGGCCCACGCGGCGGGCCTGGAACTGTCCGACGACGGCGGCGTCGCCGTCGACGCGGGCCTGCGCACGGCGGCCCCGGACGTGTACGCGGTGGGAGACATCGCGGCGCACTTCCACCCCCGCTACGGCCGCCGGATCCGGGTGGAGCACTGGGCGAACGCGAAGGACCAGGGCGCGCACGTGGCGCAGAACCTGCTGGGGGAGAACGAGCCGTTCCTGGCGTCGCCGTACTTCTTCACCGACCAGTACGACCTGGGGTGCGAGTACCGGGGACTGGCGGACCCGGCTTCGGACGAACTGGTGGTGCGGGGTGACCTGGCGGCCCGCGAGTTCACGGCGTTCTGGCTCCGCGACGGCGAAGTGGCGGCGGCGATGAACGTGAACGTGTGGGACGACGGGGACGCGCTGGGCGCGCTGGTGGACGGCCGCGCCAAGGTGACGGCGGAGCAGCTCAAGACGGCGGATCTGGCCTCGCTGACCTGATCTTCGTGCGAAGATCGCCTCGTGGAGGAATCAGGCTTCGAGGACAGTTTCAACCCGACCGACGCCGAAATCCGTGCCTGGGCGTACAGCGGCGAAGACGAACCGATGCAGGACTGGGACATCCTGCTCGCCCGGCCCGAGCACCTGCCCCTGCTCTTGGAGCTGGCCGGGGATCCGGCGTGCCCGGCCCGCGAGACGCTGCTCAGCAGCCTCTACTGCGTGGTCGGCCACACGCCGGCCAAGGACGTTTTCCGCGAGTCCGCCCAGGCGGCCGAGCGGTCGGGTGACGCCTGGCTGGAGACCTGGGCACGGCGGGTCCACGAGATCCTCGACAACCCTGGGACCTTCACCCGCTCCGACTGGTGCGGCTTCCCCGGCTACGCGACGAAGCCGGTCGGCTGACCTTCCCGCGTCAGCGCGAGGAAAGCCACCAGCGCCAGCACCGCGAACCCCGCCATCGTCGCGGCCATCGGCACCGCCGTCCCCGGTCCGCCGAGGCCCACCAGCGGTGTCGCCGCGGCACCCACCACGAACTGCAGCACCCCCAGCAACGCCGACGCCGCCCCGGCCGAACGCGCGTGGGAGGCCAGCGCCAGTGAGCTCGCGTTGGGCATCACCAGCCCGATGCTCGACACCAGCAGGAACAACGACACCAGCAGCAAGGCCAGCGGCGCCCGGAACAGCGCCGACGCGAGCACAAGAGCCCCGCCGAGCACGCCCAGCGAAAGGCCCCAAGCCAGCAGGACCCGCTCGGAAACCCGGCCCACGAGCCGTCCGTTGAGCTGGCCCGCCAGCACGATCCCCACGCCGTTCACGCCGAACACCACGCTGTACGCCTGCGGACTCAGGCCGTACACGCCCTGCAGCGCGAACGACGATCCCGAGATGTAGGCGAACATCGACGCGAACAGCAGTCCCGACGCGAGCGCGTAGCCGGCGAACGACCGGTCGGCCACCAGCCGCCCGTAGGTCCGCATCACCTGGCCGAGCCGGGCGGGGACCCGCACCGGCGACGGCTCCGGGAGGAAGAACACCACCACCGCCAGCAGCAGCGCGCCGAACGCCGTCAGCACGACGAACACCCCGCGCCACGACGTCCAGTTCAGCAGCTGGCCGCCCAGCAGCGGGGCCAGGATCGGGGCGAGCCCGCTGACCAGCATCAGGGTCGAGAAGAACTTCGTCATCGCGGTGCCGGAGTAGAGGTCGCGGACCGTGGCGCGGGCGATCACGATGCCCGCGGCCGCGCCCAGCGACTGGACGAACCGCGCGCCGACCAGCAGCCACGCGTCCGGGCTCACCGCGCACAGCACCGAGCCCGCGATGTACAGCACCAGCCCCGCGAGCAGCGGGCGGCGGCGGCCCAGCGCGTCCGACAGCGGGCCCAGCACCAGCTGGCCCAGCGCCAGTCCCACGATGAACGCGCTCAGCGTCAGCTGGACCGTGCTGTCCGCCGCGCGCAGGTCCTCGGCCATCCGGGGGAGGGCGGGCAGGTACATGTCGATCGACAGCGGCCCGAACGCCGAGAGCCCACCCAGGATGAGGACGAACTTCAGCTGCGCGCGCCCGCGGGTCGCGGTACGTTCCGCCGTGGTGGTCATCGGCCTCCTCCCGGTCCTGATTCCGACCAGCGACGCCGGTACCGGGGCTATTCCGGCTGTGATCGGTGACACCCCGTGCTCAAATGAGCGTGAACCGATACTGATCCGACCAATTTCCGGGCGATTCGCCGCTGGCTCTGGATCGAGGCCCGCGACTGCGATATACATCGGATGTCTGGTCGGTGTGGGTGAAGGGAATATCCGTGCAGCTAGTGCGCCTCGGAGAGCCGGGAAGTGAGCGTCCGTTCGTGCGGGCCGGCGACGGCACCACCTACGACCTGGGCGGGCTGACCGCCGACGTCGACGGCGGCTTCCTCGCCGCGGACGGGATCGCGCGCGCGGCCGCCGCGCTCGCCGCCGGAGAGCTGCCGGAGGCCGGCGTCGAAGGACTCCGCGTCGGCTCGCCCATCGCCCAGCCCGGCAAGGTCGTCTGCATCGGCATGAACTACCGCCGCCACGCCGAGGAGACCGGCGCGACGCCGCCGACCGAACCCGTCGTCTTCATGAAGGCCCCGGACGTCGTGGTCGGCCCCGGCGACGACGTCCTCATCCCGCGCGGCTCGGTCAGCACCGACTGGGAGGTCGAGCTCGGCGTCGTCATCGGCAAGACCGCGCGCTACCTCGGCAGCGTCGAGGAAGCCCTGGCGCACGTCGCCGGCTACGTCGTCTCGAACGACGTCTCCGAGCGCGAGCTGCAGTTCCGCACCGCCCAGTGGGACAAGGGCAAGTCGTGCGAGAACTTCAACCCGCTCGGCCCGGCGCTGGTCCCGGCGAGCGAGGTGCCGGACCCGCAGGACCTCGGCCTGCGGCTGTGGGTCAACGGCGAGAAGAAGCAGGACTCCTCGACCAAGGACATGATCTTCGGCGTCGCCGAGATCGTCCACCACCTGAGCCAGGTCATGGTGCTGCGCCCCGGCGACCTGATCAACACCGGCACCCCCGAAGGCGTCGCGCTCGGGCAGCCCGACCCGAAGCCGTACCTGCGCGACGGCGACGTGATCGAGCTCGAGATCGACGGCCTCGGGCGGCAGCGCCAGACCGCGAGGCAGGCCTGACCATGGCGAAGATCATCGGCATGGAGGTCCTCGACGTCCGGTTCCCGACGTCGAAGGAGCTCGACGGCTCGGACGCGATGAACCCCGATCCGGACTACTCCGCCGCCTACGTCGTGCTCCACGCCGACGGCGGCCCGGACGGCTACGGCCTCGCGTTCACCATCGGCCGCGGCAACGACGTCCAGGCCGCCGCGATCCGCGCGCTCGCCCCGCACGTCGTCGGCCGGGACGTCCCGGCGGACGCGGCCGCGCTCGGCGCCCTGTCCCGCACGCTCGTCGGCGACTCGCAGTTCCGCTGGCTGGGCCCGGAAAAGGGCGTCGCGCACATGGCCGTCGGCGCGATCGTCAACGCCGCCTGGGACCTCGCGGCCCGCCGCGCGAACCTCCCGGTCTGGCAGTTCGCGGCGCGGATGACCCCCGAAGAACTGGTGTCGCTGGTCGACTTCCGGTACCTGTCCGACGCGCTCACCGAGGCCGAAGCCCTGGAGATCCTGCGGCGCGCGGAACCCGGCCGCGCCGAGCGGACGAAACAGCTGGAAGCGAACGGCTACCGCGCCTACAGCACGTCCCCCGGCTGGCTCGGGTACGCCGACGCGAAGCTCGTCCGGCTCGCCGAACAGGCGGTCGCGGACGGCTTCGAGATGATCAAGCTCAAGGTCGGCGGCAACCTCGAGGACGACGTCCGGCGCATGAAGCTCGCCCGCGAGACGGTCGGCGACGGCATCCGGATCGCCGTCGACGCCAACCAGCGCTGGGACGTCCGAGCGGCGGTCGACTGGATGACCGAGCTCGCGCCGTACGACCCGTACTGGATCGAAGAACCGACGTCCCCGGACGACGTCCTCGGGCACGCGGCCATCGCGAAAGCGCTTGCGCCGATCCGCGTCGCCACCGGCGAGCACGTCCAGAACCGCGTGGTGTTCAAGCAGCTGCTGCAGGCGAACGCGATCTCGGTGCTGCAGCTGGACGCCGCCCGCGTCGGCGGGTTCAACGAGAACCTGGCGATCCTGCTGCTGGCCGCCAAGTTCGGCGTCCCGGTGTGCCCGCACGCCGGCGGCGTCGGGCTCTGCGAACTCGTCCGGCACCTCTCGATGTTCGACTTCGTGGCGGTCTCCGGCACCGACGCGGACCGCTCCATCGAGTGGGTCGACCACCTGCACGAGCACTTCACCGACCCGGCCGTCGTCGAGCGCGGCCGGTACCTCGCCCCGACCGCACCCGGGTTCTCCGCGCGCATGCACGACGCCACGCTGCGCCGGTTCCGCTTCCCGGACGGTCCCGAGTGGACGGAGACCGCAAGTGAGTGAATTCGAGGGCCTGGTGGCCGCCGTCACCGGAGGCGCCTCGGGCATCGGCAAGGCGGTGGCGACCCTGCTGGCCGAACGCGGGGCGCGGGTGGCGGTGCTCGACCTGAAGCCGGACGACGACGGCTTCCGCTGTGACGTCTCCTCCGATCAGGAAGTCCGCGAAGCGATCGATGCCGTCGTGGACCGCTTCGGGCGCCTCGACATCCTCGTCAACAACGCCGGGATCGGCGCGCAGGGCGACGTCACGGCCAACGACGACGACGAGTGGCACCGCGTGTTCGACGTCAACGTCGTCGGCATGGTCCGGCTCGCCCGCGCCGCGCTGCCGCACCTCAAGAACTCGCCGTCCGCGGCGATCGTCAACACCTGCTCCATCGCGGCCTGGGCCGGCCTGCCCAGCCGCGCGCTCTATTCGGCCACCAAGGGCGCGGTGCTCTCGCTGACCCTGGCGATGGCGACCGACCACCTGCCCGACCGGATCCGCGTCAACTGCGTGTGCCCCGGGACGGCGGACACCCCCTGGGTGGGCCGGCTGCTCGACGCCGCCGACGACCCGGCGGCCGAACGCGCGGCCCTCGCCGCCCGCCAGCCGATGGGCCGGCTGGTCACCGCGGACGAAGTCGCCAACGCCGTCGTCTACCTCGCCAGCCCGCTTTCCGCTTCGACCACCGGCACCGCGCTCGCGGTCGACGGTGGCATGTACGGCCTGCGCCCGCGCGGCCCCGTTCAGCAATAACAGACTTGATTTCCGCTGTCATCAAGGAGGATGCGGTGCGCGCTGTGGTATTCCAAAACAGGGTGATCCAGGTGGCCGCCACGGCCGCCGTCTGCGGCCTGGTTCTGGCCGCCTGCGGGTCCACGAAGGACAACGCGTCGGCGCCCGCGGCGGGCGGTGGTTCCGGCGGCAAGGTCGGGGCGACCCTGCCGCTGCTCACCTCGCCGTTCTGGCAGGCCTACAACAACTACGTGCCGCAGATGGCCAAGTCCGAGGGCGTCGACGTCCTCCCGACGGTCAACGCGGACAGCGACCCGGCGAAGCTGATCACCGACATCGGCACCTTCCTCAACCAGGGCGTCAAGGGCCTGGTCGTCACGCCGCTGGACTCCGCCGCGATCGTCGCCGGGCTCAAGCAGGCGGAGAACAAGGGTGTGCCGGTGGTCGCGGTCGACGTCGCCCCCGAGAGCGGCAAGGTCGCCATGGTGGTGCGGGCCGACAACAAGGCCTACGGCACCAAGGCGTGCGACGCGATCGGCGAGAAGGTCAAGTCCGGCAAGGTCGTGCAGATCATGGGCGACCTCGCCTCGGTCAACGGCCGCGACCGCTCGGAAGCCTTCCGCGACTGCATGAAGGCCAAGTACCCGGGCATCCAGGTGCTGGAGATCCCGGCCGAGTGGAAGGCCGACAAGGCGTCCTCCGGGCTGGACAGCATGCTGACCGCGAACCCGGACATCAAGGGCGTCTACATGCAGGCCGGCGGTGTCTACCTGGCCCCGACCGAGCAGGCGCTCAAGCGCAAGAACCTGTTCTTCCCGGTCGGGGACCCGAAGCACATCGTGCTCGTGTCCAACGACGGCATCCCGCAGGAGCTGGCCGCGATCCGCGCCGGTGAGCTGGACGCCACCGTGTCCCAGCCGGCCGACGCCTACGCGAAGTACGGCCTGTACTGGCTGAAGAAGGCCATGGCGGGCGAGACGTTCAAGCCGGGTCCGACCGACCACGGCAGCACCATCGTCGAGATCAGCCCCGGCATCCTCGAGGACCAGCTGCCGGCGCCCGTCATCACCAAGGACAACGTGGACGACAAGGCCCTCTGGGGGAACAACCTGTGACCGCGCTGCCCGCCGGCGAAACCGCCGTCCCGGTGGTCAGCGCGCACGGCGTCGGAAAGCGCTACGGCCCCACCGTGGCGCTGCACGACGTCAGCCTCACCGTGCACCCCGGCGAATCGCACGCGCTCGTCGGGCGCAACGGGGCCGGCAAGTCGACGCTCGTCTCCATCCTCACCGGCCTGTCCGCCACGGACACCGGGCACGTCGAGTTCGGCGGCGAGCCGGCCCCGCCACTGTCCAAACAGGACGACTGGAAGGCGCGCGTCGCCTGCGTGTACCAGCACGCGATGGTCGTCCCGCAGCTCACCGTCGCCGAGAACCTGTTCCTCAACCGGCAGGCGGGTGGCGGGTTCGCCATCGGCTGGAAGTCGTTGCGGCGCCAGGCCCGTGAGCTGCTCGACTCCTGGGACGTCCACGTCGACGTCGACACCCCGGCCGGCGAGCTGTCGGTCGAGGACCGGCAGTTCGTCGAGATCGCCCGCGCGCTGTCCTACGGCGCCCGGTTCATCGTCCTCGACGAACCGACCGCGCAGCTGGACAGCCAGGCCATCGAGCGGCTCTTCGACCGGATGCGCCAGATGCAGGCGGGCGGGGTGACCTTCCTGTTCATCTCGCACCACCTGCACGAGGTGTACGAGGTGTGCCAGGCCGTCACGGTGCTGCGCGACGCGAAGCACGTGCTGACCGCGCCGGTGTCCGAAGTGGGACGCGCGGAGCTGGTCGACGCGATGACCGGCGAGCCCGGCGGCTTGTCCGTGCGGGACGCCGCTTCGCGGGAGGCCCTCGAAGCCGACGCCCCGGAGATCCTCGCGGTCGACGGCCTCTCCGGTGACAGCTTCCACGACGTCTCGTTCCGGCTCCACCAGGGCGAAGTCGTCGGGTTCGCGGGCAGCAACGCCAGCGGGAAGCACCAGGTCGCCGAGACCGTCTACGGCCTGCGGACGCCGTCCGCGGGCACGATCCGCGTCGACGGCTCGCCGCTGCGGCCGGGGGACATCCCGGCGGCGCTGCGCGCGGGCATCGGCTGCGTCCCGCGCGACCGGCACCACGAAGGCCTGGTGCTGGAGCACTCGATCGCGGACAACGCCACGCTGTCCATCCTGGACAAGCTGGGCCGCGGCGGGATCGCTTCCCCGGGCACCCGGTTCGCGAAGGCGTCGCAGGCGCTCGAGGACTACGACATCGTGGCCGCGAGCGCCGAGCAGCCGGTGTCGGACCTCTCCGGCGGCAACCAGCAGAAGGTCGTCCTGGCGCGGGCCTTGCTGAGCGACCCGCGGGTGGTCGTGCTGATCAACCCGACCGCCGGGGTGGACGTGAAGTCGAAGGAGGCGCTGCTCGCGGTCGTCGACCGGGTGCGCGCCGAAGGCAAGGCGGTGCTGATCGTCAGCGACGAGCTCGACGACCTGCGCCTGAGCGACCGGGTCCTGGTGCTGCGCGCCGGGGCCGTCGTCGCCGAGCACCAGGCCGGGTGGTCCGACGGCGACCTCGTGGCCGACATCGAAGGAGTCGAGCTTTCGTGACCGACGTGATGACCTCTCCGCAAACGGAGCTGCCCGCGCCACCCCGGCGCCGGAAAGCCGGCTGGCTGCGTGAACTCGCGCTGCTGCCCGCACTGGTCGTGGTGTTCGTCATCGGCGGCCTGGTCGACGACACGTTCGTCGGCTGGAGCAACATCGTCAGCATCCTGACCGCGTCGGCGGCGCTGTCGCTGGTCGTGCTGGGCGAGTCGCTGGTGCTGATCACCGGGAAGTTCGACCTGTCGCTGGAGTCCACGATGGGCCTGGCGCCGGCGCTCGGCGCGATGGTCGTGATCCCGGCGGCGTCGGCCGGCTTCGGCGTCGAGCTGCCGTCGGCGATCGGCCTGCTGGTGATCCCGCTGTGCGGGGCGCTGGTCGGGTTCGTCAACGGCTTCCTGATCGTGAAGCTGAAGCTGAACGCCTTCATCGTCACCCTGGCCATGCTGACCGTGCTCCGCGGCGTCCAGGTCGGGTCGACGCAGGGCAAGACGCTGTTCAACCTGCCCGACTCGTTCACGAACCTCGCCACGACGACGTTCGCCGGCCTGCCGATGTCGGTCTGGCTGGCGGCGGCGCTGTTCGCGGTCGCCGGCTGGGTGCTGCGCTACCACCGCGTCGGCCGCGCGCTGTACGCGATCGGCGGCAACCGCGAAGCCGCGCGGGCGGCCGGTGTGCGCGTCGACCGGATCGCGTGGGCGGTGTTCGTCGTCGCCGGGATCCTCGCCGCGATCGGCGGGCTCGCGTACACCGGGTACGTCGGCGCGCTGGGCGCGAACCAGGGCTCCGGGATGATCCTGCAGGTGTTCGCGGCGGCGGTGATCGGCGGCGTCTCGCTCGACGGCGGCAAGGGCACCCTGGTCGGTGCGCTGACCGGCGTCCTGCTGCTGTCGTCGGTGTCGAGCCTGCTCAACTACGCGCACGTCCGCGCGGAGTGGCAGGGCGCGATCTACGGCGCCATCATCCTGGTCGCGCTGATCATCGCCCGGTACGCGGGCGGAAAGCCCCAGACCTGATGGTCACTCCGTGATCATCGGATCACTGTCAGGAGGCTTCCGCGGCCGGCTCGGCTTCCACCGTCGGGTCGTCCGCGGTGCCCAGGGCGTTGCGCAGCCACTGCTCCACGCCCGCGACGTGCACGGTCGCCCACGAGCGCGCCAGTTCCGGCTCGCGCGCCGCGATGGCCTCGTAGATCGCCGTGTGCTGCTCGCGGGTCTTCGCGACCGCGCCCTCCTGGGTGAGGCCGCGCCAGATCCGCGCGCGGGCGGTCGGGCCGGAGAGGCTGTCGAGCAGCGAGCAGAGCACCGGGTTGCCGGAGCCGTCGGCGATCTTGCGGTGGAACTGCAGGTCGTTGGCGACCAGCGCCTCGACGGTCGGCGAGTCCTCCAGCTCGCCGAGCAGCTGGCCGAGCTCGGTGATGTCGTCGTCGCTCATGTGCAGCGCGGCGAGCGCGGTCGCGGCCGGCTCGAGGATCCGCCGCACGGCGAGGAAGTCGAGAACGGTGTCGTCGCGGTGGAAGTCGACCACGAACGTCATCGCGTCGAGCAGCAGGTTCGGCTCGAGGCTGGTGACGTACGTGCCGTCGCCCTGGCGGACGTCGAGCACCCTGATCAGGCACAACGCCTTGACGGCCTCCCGCAGGGAGCTGCGCGAGAGCCCCAGCCGCTGGGCCAGCTCGGCCTCCTTGGGCAGCCGGTCGCCCGGCGCCAGCTCGCCGGAGATGATCATGTCCTTGATCTTGTCGATCGCGACATCGGTGACGGGCATCGCGTCCGTCCTCCCTGCACCAGACCTCGGATGTTTCGGTGTTCGACACCAGCGTGCCATGACCCGGCCAAGGAGTGGTGATGACCCACCAGCCCGCACCTCAAAGAGTGGCCCTGCACACCCGCTTGAAGCCCGGCAAGGAGGCCGAGTACGAGTCCGTCCACGCCGTCATCCCGCCCGGGCTGGACACGGCGTTGCGCGAAGCCGGCGTCCGCACCTGGCGGATCTGGCGTAACGGTCTCGACCTCTTCCACGTCGTCGAAGTCGACGACTACGCGGCGATGCGGGCAGCGTTGCGGGACCACCCCGCCAACGTCCCGTGGCAGGCGAGGATGGCCGAGCTGCTGGCCGTCGAAGACGACTACTCCGGCGACGACACCGGCATCGGGCTGGTCTGGGAACTGCCGGTGAAGGAGTGACGGCGTTGGAACTCTCCCTGTCCCCGCTGGGTCTCGGCTGCGCGCAGCTGGGCAACCTCTACCACGCGATCAGCGACGAGACGGCGGCCGCGACCGTGCGCCGCGCCTGGGACGAGGGCATCCGGTACTTCGACACCGCGCCGCACTACGGCCTCGGCCTCTCGGAGACCCGGCTCGGCGCGGCCCTGCGGGCGTACCCCCGCGACGAGTACGTGCTGTCCACGAAGGTCGGGCGCGTGCTCGAACCGGACTCCGGCGGTGCCGGGCGGCAAGACGACCAGGGCTTCGCCGTCCCCGCCGCCTACCGGCGCCGGTGGGACTTCAGCCGCGACGGCGTCCTGCGGTCCTTCGAGGACAGCTTGACGAGGCTGGGGCTCGACCGCGTCGACGTCGTCTACGTCCACGACCCCGACGACCACTTCGAGGAAGCCCTGCGCGGCGCCTTCCCCGCGCTGCGCGAGCTGCGGGACCAGGGCGTGATCGGCGCGTTCGGCGCCGGGATGAACCAGGCGCCGATGCTCGCCGAGTTCGTCCGCCGCACCGACCTCGACGTCCTGCTCGTGGCCGGCCGCTACACGCTGCTGGACCAGCCGGCGCTCGACGAGCTGCTGCCGCTCTGCCTCGACCGCGGGGTCCGCGTGGTCGCCGGCGGCGCGTTCAACGGCGGCATCCTGGCGACGGCCGAACCGGGCCGCGTCTACGACTACGCCGAGGCGCCGCCCGAGCTTGTCGAACGGGCCGGCCGGATCGCGGCGATCTGCGCACGGCACGGTGTCGAGCTGCCGGAAGCGGCGCTGGCGCTGCCGATGGCGCACCCCGCGGTGGCGTCGGTCGTCGTCGGCGCGCACGATCCTTCCCAGGTCGGCGTCAACGCGCGGCGCGCCAGGGCGGTCGTGCCGCCGGCGCTGTGGACCGAACTCGTCGGCGCGGGCCTGCTGCGGGCCGACGTCGTCATCGCCGAAGGAGTCTCATGATCGACGCGCACCACCACCTGTGGGAGCCGGCGCGGCGCGCTTACCCCTGGATGGCGGGCGAAGCGCTGGACCCGATCCGCCGGCCGTACACCGTGGACGACCTGCGCGCGGTGACGAAGGCGGCGGGCGTGCACGCGACCGTCCTCGTGCAGACCGTGTCCTCGGCGGCGGAGACCGAGGAGTTCCTCGCCACCGCGGCGGCGGAACCGGTGATCGCGGGCGTGGTCGGCTGGGTGGACCTCGAAGCCCCGGACGTCGCCGACCGGCTGGCCGCCCTGCGCGGGCCCCTGGTCGGGATCCGGCACCAGGTGGAGACCGAACCGGACGACGAGTGGCTGCTGCGTCCCGCCGTGCTGGCCGGGCTGGGCGCGGTGGCGTCGGCGGGCTTGGCGTACGACCTGCTCGTGCGCGTCGACCAGCTGCCGGCGGCCGCCGCGCTGGCGGAACGACTGCCGGAGCTGCGGCTGGTGCTGGACCACGCGGCCAAGCCGCCGATCGCGGCGGGGGAGTGGGAGCCGTGGGCGTCCGGGGTGGCCGCGCTGGCCGCGCGCGAGAACGTCGTGTGCAAGCTTTCGGGCCTGGTCACGGAGGCGGACTGGACCGGGTGGGAGGTCGGGCACCTGCGGCGGTACGTGGACCACGTGCTCGACGTGTTCGGCCCGGGCCGGCTGCTGTTCGGCTCGGACTGGCCGGTGTGCGAGCTGGCGGCGTCCTACGAGCTGGTCGTGGACGCGGCGATCGCACTGACGGGCGGGCTGTCGGACGCGGAGCGCCTGGCCGTCTTCGAGCTCAACGCCCGGGCGGCCTACGACGTGGATGCGGGCGGGGAGACCTCTTCCAGGGGGTAAAAGAGGTTTCCCCGCCCGCCGTTCGGGTGGCCTAGAACTCGTCGTCGCCGATCATGCCGCGCAACCGGGTCAGCGCCCGGTGCTGCGTCACGCGCACGTTGCCCGGCGAGATGCCGAGCGCTTCGGCGGTCTCCTGGGCGGAGAAGCCGACGGCGATGCGCAGGGTCAGGATCTCCTGCTGCACCCGCGGCAGCGAGGCGAGCAGCCGGCCGAGGCGCGCGCCGAGGTCGAGGTGCAGGGCGTGGGACTCCGGTTCGTTGCCGGCGACCAGCGGGCGCTCCGGGAGCTCGGGGACGGGCTCGGAGCGGTCGCGGGCGACGGCGCGGTAGGCGTCGGCGACCTTGTTGGCCGCGATCGCGTGCACGAGGTAGAGGAACGAGCCGCCGCGGTCCTGATAATCGGGAAGGGCCTTCAGCACCGCGAGGCAGACTTCCTGGGCGACGTCGTCGGCCGAGAGGTAGGACAGGTCGCGCCCGCCCATGCGCGCCCGGCAGTAGCGGACCACCACCGGCTCGATCATCTGCAGCAGGGAGTGGATCGCGGCGGGGTTCCCCTCACCCGCGTCCTTCACCAGGGGGTCGAGGTCCTCCTTGGTGAGCCGCCCGCTGGGCCGGGGCAATGACTCCGGAGTGCGATAATCGCGAACGGCGGAAGTGGGTTCCGCGGTGGTTTGCGGCGGTGCTGTCATGGTCGTCTCCCCGGCCGACCCTCGACCGCCGCTGCCGGGGGACTCCACTCTCCGTGACTTTCCGGTTGCAGATACTCCGTGAGATCCGGGTTGATCTGCGATCCGTGCGACGCTGGGTAATCGTAAGCACCTCCATGGCGGTCAGTCCAGATTTCAACGACCAATACCCCGTTCGCAGGAGCGACCGTGATGTTCCCGCGACCAGCCCCCGCACATTGCGATTAATCGGTTTCAGGATGTGCCGAGTTCACCCGTCAGTGGAAGATGGCCACGGAAGCGGCAGTGGCGGTCACGGCGAGCGACGCGATCGCGGGCAGTGCGGGGTGCGCCGGCCCCGGTTCGGGCGTCCGCAAGGCCCGTTCGCGCAGCGTTCCGAAGGCCGCCAGCAGGGCGGATGTGCCCGCGGACAGCAAAACGGGGACGAGGGCGACCCCCCAATGGCGCTGGGCGGCGGAGTGCAGGAGCAGTACCGTGCAGGCAGCGGCCGCCAGTGCCGTCCGGCGCCAAGCGAGGCCGGTGCGCTCGGCTTGAGCCCCCCTTGCCGGATTCACGACCGGCCCTGAGGGCCCGTGACGGTATTTCTGACCTGGTGATAATCGCGAGGGAGCGGTATTCGCGGCATCACGAGACGACCAGGAGCACCGCGGCGGCGACGATGAGGATCAGCAGCCCGCCGGTCAGCACCAGGATCATCAGGCTTCGCGGCAGTGGCTCTCCGGCACGCATCGCTACCTGCACCCGCCGCCAGCGGGGGTACGCGGTCGCGGCGAGCACCGCGGCCAGCACGACGCACAGCCCGGCGAGGACGGCACTGGCGGGGGCCGGCGACGGCACCAGCTGGTGCACCGCGACGCCACCCGCGAGCAAGCCGAGGGCGGTGCGGAGCCAGGCGAGAAAGGTGCGTTCGTTCGCCAGCGTGAACCGGTAGTCGGGTTCAGCGCCGCCGGCGTGGGGCTTGATGTCGTCCGAGGCCACGCCTGGAGACGCTAGCCGCTGTGCGCCGCCGTGGCCGTCCGGTGTGCGAACACCCACCAGCGGAGCACGGCGAACCGCACGAACCCGCCGACGAAGCTGGCCAGCAGCAGCGTGCCGGTTTCCTCCCACGACGTCGGCCGGTCGACGAGCGCGTCGAGCAGCGCGAGCACCGCGGAGCCGTACCCGGCGTAGAAGGCGAAGGTGAGGAAGTCCTGCAGGTGCCGCTTCCCGGCGTTGCTGGGCCGCCCGGCGAAGGTGACGCGGCGGTGGAACTCGGTGTTGCCGACCGTGGTGAGCGCGATCGCGACCAGGTTCGCGACCTGGGAACCGAGCTCGTCGCGCAGCAGGAGGAAGAGGAGGGCCTGGACGCCGGTCGTCACGACGCCGGCGACGACGTACCACGCCGCGTGCGTGCCGAGCTCGTGGTGCCGCTCCGGATCGGTGGCGAGCAGCCGGTGTTCCGGTGCGCACCTGGTGGTGGCCATGATCCCAAGCTACCTTGCGTTCACAAACTTGTGAATGTGTTAAACCGGTTGAACAAATGTGATCCCGGTGACACCGCCGGGGTTTCGGCGCCCCGAGGTCCGGGGTAGGTCATCGGGGATGACGAGTTCCGAGCGCGAGGAGACGACTGGTGAGTGACCGTGACCCGGCCGAACCCGACAGCTTGAGCCCGAGCGAAGCGCTGGACGAGGACGAGCTGCGCGTGGATCCACTCGAAGAGGGCGTCGAGCCGCCGGAGCACTGGAGCGCCGCGAACCGCCACGGCACGACGCCGAGCGAGATCCGCGAGGGCGAGCCGATCGAGCAGCGCCTGGCCGAAGAAGAGCCGGACACCGAACCGGAGCCGGTCCCGGAGCGCCCGCTCGCGGCGACGCCGGCGGCCGAGCTCGACGAGACGATCGAGGACGCCCCGCCGGACTTCGAGCCGGTGAGCCCGGAGGACGAGGTGCCGCGCCGCCACGCGGACCCTGACCCGGGTGAGCGAGCCGACTACGCGGGCGGCTCGGTGGCGGACGCCATCCGCGAGGCCCGGCAGGGCTGATCCGCTCAGACTGCACGTCCGTTCGGGCGCCCCTAGCGTGGGGCACCAGTGCATCGGACCGCGACGAAGGGAAGGCCGAAGATGCTGACCGTGACCGAAGCCGCCGCCGAGGCGATCACCGCACTGACCAGCCAGGGGGAGGGCGACGCCGGACTCCGCCTGGCAGTCCAGAACGCCGACGGCGAAAGCGCCCAGCTGGCGCTGTCGGTGGCGCCGGAACCCGCGGAGGGCGACAGCGTGCTGGGGGCCGACCAGGGCCCGAAGGTGTTCCTGGAACCCCAGGCGGCGGCGCTGCTCGACGACAAGGTGCTGGACGTCCAAGAGGACGAAGCGGGCGGAGTCGCTTTCGCGGTGCTGCCCCAGCACACGAGCTGACCCCGGCGGACGGGCCTTTCGCAGCGTGGCGAGAGGTCCGTTCGCCCGGTTGCCGACGGGGCGGGGACGTCATGAACGACCCTTTCACCTCGCCAGGCGACGTTCACGTCATCCGCGTGACCGCCACTCGCGCACCAGCTCCGCCGCCCGGGCCCGCAGCAGGTCCGCGGCGTGCGCCCGCGCATAATCGAGAGAAGGCGCGTGGTCGATCAGCGCGTTGCTCCCGGCCACGCCCAGCCGTGCCAGCTCGGCCTCGTCCAGCTGGATCCGTCCCGCGAGCACCAGCAGCGGAATCCCGCGCGCCCGTTCGGCGATCCCGGCCGGCGCCTTGCCGTTCAGGCTCTGCTCGTCGAGCGATCCCTCGCCGGTGATCACCAGATCGGCACCCACCAGCGCGGCGTCCACCCCGGTCAGCCCGGCGATCAGGTCGAACCCGGACTCGACGGTCGCGCCCAGCCCGGCGATCGCCCCGGCCGCGACCCCGCCACCCGCTCCGGCACCCGGTACCCGCGAGACGTCCGGCGCCCCGCCGACCTGCAGTGCGTGCGCCCACCGGGTCAGTGCCTCGTCCAGCAGCTTCACCTGTTCGGGCCCCGCACCCTTCTGCGGCCCGAACACGGCGGCTGCGCCCGACGGGCCCAGCAGCGGGTTGGTCACGTCGGTGGCGACCGCGACGCGCACGCCGTCGAGGCGTTCCCGCACCGGCGCCAGTTCGGTGGACGCGACCCGCGTCAGCGTCCCGCCGCCCAGCCCGACCGGCGCGCCGAACGCGTCCAGCACGCCCGCGCCGAGCGCGCCCAGCATCCCGGCGCCGCCGTCGGTGCTCGCCGTGCCGCCGACGGTCAGCACGAGCCGCTTCGCGCCGTGCATCAGGGCGTCCACGAGCAGCTCGCCGACGCCCCAGGTGTGCGCGGCCAGCGCGGTTTCCGGTGTGGGGTCGACGAATTCGATGCCGCACGCCCGCGCGGATTCGACGTACGCGGTTCCGTCGAGCACCGCGTACCGCGCCTTGACCTGCTCGTCGAGCGGACCGCGGACGGACAGCCGGACGATCCGGGCCCCTGCCGCTTCGAGCACGTCGAGGGTGCCTTCGCCGCCGTCGGCGACCGGGCACGAGACGACTTCGGCGTCCGGCAAGGCGTCCCGGACGCCGAGTGCGATGGCTTCCGCGGCCTCGACCGCGGTGAGACTGCCCTTGAACTTGTCGGGCGCGATCACGACCCGGGTCACGGCTTCACCTCCGTCAGCGGGGACTGCCCGGCGAGCACGGCCGCGACGTTGCGGGCGGCCAGCACGGCCATCGCGGTGCGGGTTTCGACCGTCGCGGACCCGAGGTGCGGGCTCAGCACGACGTCGTCGCGGCCGAGCAGGCGCGGTTCGACCTCGGGTTCCTTTTCGAACACGTCCAGCGCGGCGCCGGCGATCTCCCCGGCTTCCAGCGCGTCCGCCAGCGCGGCTTCGTCGACGACCGGGCCGCGCGTGGTGTTCACCAGGTAGGCGCCGGGTTTCATGGCGCGCAACGCGGCCGCGTCGATGAGGTGCCGGGTTTCCGGCGTCAGCGGGCAGTGCAGCGAGACGACGTCCGAGCGCGCCAGGAGTTCTTCGAAGGAAACGGAACCCCGCTTCGACCGTCCCGAGTGGACGATCTCCATGCCGAACGCCTCGGCGCGCTTCGCCACCGCCCGGCCGATCTGCCCGTACCCGACGATGCCGAGCGTCTTGCCCTGCAACCCCGAGCCGAGCAGGAAGCCGAGGTGGAACGACCACGGCGTGCGCGAGCGCAACAGCCGTTCGCCTTCGCCGAGCCGCCGCGTGACGGCGAGCAGCAGGCCGAAGGCGAGGTCGGCGGTCGCGTCGGTGAGCACGCCCGGCGTGTTCGTCACGACGACGCCGCGCTCGGCCAGTGCCGGGACGTCGACGTTGTCGTAGCCGACGGCGACGTTCGCGACCACCTTCAGGCCCGGGCCGGCGGCGTCGGCGAACGCGCCGTCGAGCCGGTCGTGCAGCATCCCGACCACGGCGTCGGCGCCGGCCACGAACTCGTGCAGTTCCGCCGGCGTCAGCGGGCGCCCGGCGGGCGACACCGCCACGTCGCCCGCTTCGGCCAGCACCTTCACCGCGTCGTCGGGAATCCACCGGGTCACCGCGATCTTGGCCACCCCGACAGCCTAGTCCCCCTGAACGGCCTCGAGAACGATCTCCGACTGCGCTGCCGCGCCCGCGCCGTTGGGGTGGAAGGGGAAGGCGAGCAGCAGCGGGTTGCTCACCGAAACCGGGATCAGGCCTTCGACGTACCGCACCGTGGGTGCCTGGCACGCGTCGTGGCCGAGGGTCGGGGAGTAGGTGTCGACCAGTTCGACGTCGTTGGCCGCGGCGACCCGCGCGAGCATGGCGTTCATCTGGAGGAACTTCGCCTGCAGGTAGGCGATGTCGCCGTCGGCGACCGGGATCACCGGCCAGCACCCCTTGCCGCTCGCGGGCAGCCCGGCGAGGTAGTTCACCAGCAGGATCCGCGCGTGCGGCGACCGCTGCTCGATCGCCTGGAGCGCCGCGGCGATCTTCGGTTCCGTCGCCGCGACAGCGTTTTCGAGCTGGTCGACGCCGCCGGCGGTGAACTTCGCCTTGCAGGTGCTCACCGGCAGCAGGTTGAGGCACTGCGTCACGGCCGACGCGAGCCCGATGTCGTTGCCGCCGATGCCGACGGTGACCAGGTCCGTGGTGGGCGTGAGCCGGTCGAATTGCGGCGGGTTGGTCCCGCCCAGCGGCAGCTTCTGCGGCTGGGTGAAGTCGGTCGTCGTCGCGCCGCCGCAGCTGGCGTCGCGGAAGGTCTCGACGCCCAGCGCGCCGGCCACCTCGTGCGGGTAGTCCGAAGTGGACTGCGCGCAGTCGAGCGGCGTGTACTGCGTGGTCGGCGGGAAGGTGACGAAGACGTCGGCGGTCCAGGAATCGCCCAGCGCGACGTACTCGTGGTAGCCCGTGCTCGCCGACGCCGGGGCGGCGAAGGCGAGCAAGGCGAGCGCGGGTACGGCGAGCAGGGCGGACAGGCGCTTGCGCATGCTGCCTCCGTTGGCGAGCGAAGTGAATGACTTTCACATTCAGCTCACGACCGGTGAAAAGTCAATCACCCTCACCCGCCCCGGTCACACCGAACGGCGTGGGTAATCAGACCCTGGTCAGCCGCACCACCGCGCTCGCGTACCCGCTCCCCGCGAAGCCGACGTCGAGACCGTGGCTCAGCAGCACCGCGCCGTCGTGCACGACGCCGCCGGAGTCGCGGTAGCGCCCCGCCGGGTCGAGGCCCGCGAGCCGCGGCGGCGTGACCGGCCGCGCGAACTCCGCGGGCCGCCGCCAGAAGAAGACGACCACTTCGCGGTCCAGCACGTACTGCACCGCGGTCAGTGCCGCCGTCGCCGGGTCGGCCAGCCGGTACAGCTCGCCGTGCTGCACCACCGGCCGGATTTCCTTGTACAGCGCGACGAGCGCGGCCGCCTCCTCGCGTTCCGCGGCGCTCCACTTGGGCAGATCGCCGCCCAGGCCGAGCACGCCCGCCATGGCGACGTGGAACCGGAAGCCCAACGGCGCTTCGCGGCCGGTGGTCGGGTTCGGGCTGTCGGTGACCCAGGCCGACATAGTGCCCGCCGGGTAGAGCTGCCCGTAGCCGTGCTGGATGGCGATCCGGTCGGCGGCGTCGGTGTTGTCGGACGCCCAGATCTCGTCGGTCCGGGCGAGGATCCCGAGGTCGGTGCGCCCGCCGCCGCCCGCGCAGCCCTGGATCCGCAACGCGGGGTGGTCGGCGCGCAGCCGGTCCAGGATGGCGTGCACCGCGCGGACGTGGTCGACCCACACGCGGCCCGCCGCCCCGCCCGGCCAGCCGGCTTCGGTGAAGGCGCGGTTCATGTCCCACTTGAGGTAGTCGATGCCGTGCTCGCCGACCAGCCGGTCGAGCCACTTGTGGGCCCAGTCCGCGACGTCGGGGCGGGCGAAGTTCAGCACGAGCTGGTTCCGCAGCGTCGTCCGTGAGCGGTTCGCCATGTGCAGCACCCAGTCGGGGTGCGCGCGGTAGAGGTCGCTGTCCGGGTTGACCATCTCCGGCTCGACCCACAGCCCGAACTGCATCCCGTGCGCGTGGACGGCGTCGACCAGCGGCCGCAGCCCGCCGGGGAAGCGCTGGTCGTTGGCGGTCCAGTCGCCGAGCCCGGCGGTGTCGCCGGTGCGGGCGCCGAACCAGCCGTCGTCCATGACGAACAGCTCGGCCCCGAGTTCCGCCGCGGCGGCGGCCAGCTCGGTTTCGGTCTGTTCGTCGACGTCCCAGCCGGTCGCTTCCCAGGAGTTGTAGACGATCGGCCGCAGCTCCTCCGGGTGCGGCTGGACGAACTCGCGGACGTAAGCGTGCCAGCGCCGGCTCGTCCCGCCGAAGCCGTCGGCCGCGTAGAGCCCGGCGAACACCGGTGTCTCCCAGGTTTCGCCGGGGAGCAGCCGCCAGGCGACGTTCTCGTGGCCGAACCCGCCGGTCCACGTCACGCGCCCGGTGTGCGTGTGCTCGACGGTGATCCGCCAGCTCCCGCTCCAGGCGAGGGCGGTGCTCCAGACCTCGCCGGCGGTCTCGGTGGCGTCGCCGGCGTCCAGCATCACCCACGGGTTGACCTGGTGGCTGGACACGCCGCGACGGCTGGTCAGCGTCGTCTCGCCGACCGGCAGCGGCTCGCGCAGCACGCCGTACTCCGCGCTCCACGCACCCGACGTCCTGGTCAGCCGGGCGCCGTCGCGGCGGGGGAGGGTCCACGCGGCGGAATCCGTGCGCAGCAGGGAAACCGGCTCGTCCGCGCGCAGGGACGTCCAGCGTTCGACGACGTCGCCGCGGACGCGGTAGTGCAGCGAGAGCCGCAGGGGGTAGTGCCGGTCGGCGAGCCGCACGACCAGCGTGTCGTCCTCGAGCGCGAACCCGTCGTAGCGCCACTCGAGCGCCGACGTCCCGTCCTCGTACCGCACGGCCAGCGCCGCGACGCCGAAGAACGCGCCGCCTTCGGCCGGCAGTTCCTGCCGCTCGTCACCCGGCTCGTCGAAGCTGCTGTCGGCCGGGTTGCGGCGCGCGGCGACCTGCGTGGCCTGCGCCAAGGTCAGCGGCGGGCCCCAGTGGACGTGCCGCGGCCGGTCGTCGGCGTCGAGGCGGAAGGCGTACGAGCTCTCGGGGGTGCGCAGCAGCCAGAGCCGGTGCGCGGGGTCGTGTTCGACGAGCGACATGATCCCGAGCGTAGGCATGACCAGCCGAAAAATAAATTCTTGACGAAGTTAATTAATCCTGCCTACCCTTCCGGCCATGCCTCGCAGTGCACCGGCAAGGGCGCCGATCACCAGTCCCGCGGCAGCGACCGTGTTCACCACGGTCCTGACCGAAGGGCCGGTCTCCCGCGTCGACGTCGCCCGGCGCACCGGTCTGTCGTCGGCCGCGGTCACCAAGGCGGCCCGGCCCTTCATCGAAGCCGGTTACCTCGAAGAACTCGCCTCCGAAGGCCGCACGGGTCCCGGTGCGGGCCGCCCCGCGAACCCCCTCGCCATCCGGCCGGACCGCGAGTACTTCGTCGGCGTCAAGATCACCGGCGACGACCTCATCGGCGTCGTCACCGACCTGCGCGCCGACGTCCGCGCCAGCGCCCACCACGCGCTGACCGGCCACGACGTCGGCCACGTCGTGCGGGCGCTGGCCGACCTGGTCGGCGAGCTGCTGGCCGGGCCGACCCCGGACGGCACCAGCAACCTCCGCGAACGCGCCTACTGCCTGGGCGTCGCGGTGTCCGGCGACGTCGACCGCGCGTCCGGCGTCGTCCGGTACTCGCCGTTCCTCGGCTGGCGGGACGTGCCGCTGGCGGCACTGCTGGCAGAGGCGACCGGGCTGACCGCGACGCTGGAGAACGACGTCAAGGCGCTCGCCGTGGCCGAGCAGTGGTTCGGCGAAGGCGTCGGGGCCTCGTCGTTCGCGCTGGTCACGGTGGGGACCGGGATCGGCAGCGCGCTCGTGGTGAACGGCGACCTGGTCCGCGGCGCGCACGGCGTCGCGGGGGAGATCGGGCACGTCCCGGTCGCCGACGGCGGCCCGGCCTGCCACTGCGGCGGCCAGGGCTGCGTCGAAGCGATCGCGTCCACCGAAGCGATCCTCACCCGGGCCCGGCTCATCGCGGGGGAACCCGGCTTGACCATGGAAGACGCCGTGGCGCGCGCCCGCGGCGGTGACGAGCCGCTGCGCGAGGTGTTCGCCGGGGCCGGGCACGCGATCGGGCTCGGCCTGGCCGCGCTGGTCAACCTGTTCGGCCCCGAGCGGGTCGTCGTCTCGGGTGAAGGCGTCGCCACCTACGACCTGTTCGAAGACCAGATCCGCCGGACCTTCGCGGTCCAGGCGTTCGGCAGTGCCGCCCGCTGCGGGCTGGTGATCCGGCCGCTGCCGTTCGAGGAGTGGGCGCGGGGCGCGGCCGCCGTCGCCATCCAAAGTCTTTTCGTCGCCGAGAGCGTCTAAGGAGTCCCTGTGAGCCCCATGAATCGCCGAAGCTTCCTGGTCGGTTCCGTTCTCTTCGCCGGTGGCGCCGCCCTCGCGGGCTGCACTTCGGACCCGCTGAACAAGAACGCGGGCGCCGCTTCCGGCGCGAAAGTGACGCTGCAGCAGTGGTACCACGCGTACGGCGAGTCCGGGACGCAGCAAGCGGTCCAGCGCTACGCGCAGGAGTTCACCAAGGTCAACCCGGACATCGCGATCAACGTCAGCTGGATCGCCGGCGACTACGAGACCAAGCTCAACTCCGCGATGCTCACCGCGCAGGCGCCCGACCTGTTCGAGCTGGGCGACTTCCGGTACCAGAACGTCAAGAACGGCCTGCTCGCGCCGCTCGACGACATCATCACGCCGGCCAAGGCCGACTTCAGCCCCGCCGCGCTGGACACCGTGACCGTCGACGGGAAGGTCTACGGCGTCAAGATGATCGACGACGTCATGATGCTGTACTACCGCAAGAGCGCGCTGCAGGCCGCGGGCGTCCAGCCGCCGCAGACGTTCGCGGAGCTGCTCGAAGCGACGCGGAAGCTGACCAACGGCAAGCAGAAGGGCCTGTACGTCGGCACCGACGGCGTCGGCGAAGCGGCGACGCTCCTGCTCTGGTCGTCCGGCGGGGACTTCTTCGACTCGAGCGGCAAGAAGGTCGCGTTCGCCTCGCCCGAAGCCGTCGCCGCGATCGCCGGGCTCAAGCAGCTGCACGACACCGGTGGCCTGCTCCAGGGCTACCCGACCGACTGGTCCGACCCCGGCGCGTTCGCGAACGGCGCCACCGCGATGCAGTGGGGTGGCCTGTGGTCGCTGCCGGACATCAAGAAGGCCCTGGGGGACGACTTCGGCGTCGTCGCGTGGCCGAAGTTCGGGGACGCGGGCAAGCAGGTCGCGCGCGTCGGCGGCTGGTACCAGCTGGCCAACGCGAAGTCGTCGAACCTCGAGGCCGTCAAGAAGTTCATCGACTGGCTGTGGATCAAGAACGCCGACCTGCAGAAGGACTGGTGCGTCAAGTACGGCTTCCACATCCCGGCGCGCAAGCCGGTCGCCGCGCAGACCACCGAGTTCTCCAGCGGTGCCGCGAAGGACGCCGTGACGATCTCGCAGCAGAACGGCAAGTCCTACTCGGGGCTGTGGAACAAGGCGTCGGCGACGCTGTTCCTGCAGGCCGCGACGAAGATCGCGAACGGGCAGGCCGACCCGGCCGCCGAGCTCGGCGACGCGGCGAAGAAGGCTCAGGCCGAAGTCGACAAGCAGCTGGCATGACCGCCGTGATGGAGGCTCCGGCCGTCGCGGTGGCGCCGAAGAAGCGCCGCCGCCGCCGGGACTGGCGCGCGATCGGGGCGTTCGCGGTGCTCACCGGGCCCGTGGTGGCCGGGCTGGGGCTGTTCAAGTACGTCGCGATCGGCTGGAGCTTCCTGCTCAGCTTCAACGACGCCCGCGGCACGATCACCATCGGGAACTGGATCGGCTTCGACAACTACGCGTTCCTGCTCGGCGACGACGCCTTCCTCACGTCGTTGTCGACGATCGCGATCTTCACCGTGTTCATCGTGCCGATCACGTTCGTCGCGTCGCTCGGGCTGGCGGTGCTGATCAACAGCATCAAGCGCGGCAAGGCGTTCTTCCGGACGGTGTTCCTCGTCCCCGCGGCGGTGTCGTACGTCGTCGCGGCGCTGGTGTGGAAGATGGCGCTGTTCAACGGCTTGCCGTCGGGTGTCGCGAACGTCCTCGGCGGGCTGTTCGGCGCCGACCCGGTGCCGTGGCTGTCGGAGACGAGCCCGCCGGTGTACTGGGTCGCCGTCGTCACGCTGCGGCTGTGGCTGCAGGTCGGGCTGTACATGATCCTGTTCCTGGCCGGGCTGCAGGCGATCTCGCCGTCGCTGTACGAAGCCGGCGAGCTGGACGGCACCAGCAAGTGGCAGGCCTTCCGCTTCATCACGCTGCCGCAGCTGCGGAACACGTCGGTGGCGGTGCTGCTGCTGATCCTCATAGCGGCGTTCCAGGCGTTCGACGAGTTCTACAACCTGTTCGGCACCGGGCTTTCCGGCACCGCGACCGCGCCGGTGAAGCCGCCCCTCGTTTACCTGTACGACTCCGCGCTCGGCGACCAGAACTACGGCGTCGGCTCGGCGGGCGCGTTTCTGCTCACCGTGCTCATCGTCGTGATCACCCTGCTGCAGGGCCGGTTCGTCGGCTTCGGGAAGAAGGACTGATGGCCGTCCTGCCGGTTTCCCGGAAAGCGCCGAAGTACGTCCTGGCTTCGGTGCTGTCGCTGATCTTCCTGCTGCCGTTCTACATCATGGTGCGCAACGCGCTGATGACGCGGCAGCAGGTCAGCTCGCCGGACTGGTCGTGGCTGCCGGACCCGCTGTCGTGGGTCAACTTCGGCGACCTGTTCGCCGACGCCTCGGTGCCGATGGCGCACTCGCTGTGGAACTCGTTCCTGGTCGCGATCGTCACGGCGCCGGTCGGCACGCTGTTCGGTTCGATGGCCGGGTACGCGCTGGCCCGGATCAACGTCCCCGGCCGGCGTGCGGTGTTCACGTACGTGCTGGTCACGCTGATGATCCCGCAGTCGGTGACGTTCGTGCCGACGTTCGTCGTCGTCGGCTCGATGGGCGGGGTCGACACCGAGTGGGGGATCATCGCGCCGAACCTGTTCAGCGCGTTCACGGTGATCCTCTTCCGCAACTTCTACCTGCGGTTCCCCGCCGAGATCGAGGAGGCGGGCCGGCTCGACGGGCTCGGCTACCTCGGCGTCTACCGGCGGCTGGTGCTGCCGAACTCGGGGAGCATGATCGCCTCGCTCGGGGCGCTGATGTTCATCGAAAGCTGGAACGCGTTCCTGTGGCCGCTGGTGATCGGGCAGGACCCGTCGTCGTGGACCGCCCAGATCGCGCTCTCGACGTTCCTGACCGCGCAGTCGGTCAACCTGCCGGCGCTGTTCGCCGGCGCGCTCGTCACCATCGCGCCGCTGGTCGCGATGTTCCTGGTCGCCCAGCGGTTCATCGTCAGCGGGATCGCCGCGAGCGGGCTCAAGGAGTAGGTCCCCTACCGAGGAGTGTTCAGTGAAGCGCCTCCTTTCCGTTTTCCTCGCTGTGCTCGGATTCCTTTCACTGGTCGTCTCGCCGGCCGACGCGCGGACGCCGTTCGTCCGGCCGTTCATGGGCTGGAGCAGCTGGAGCCTGGAGTCGTCGACCCGCGCGGGTTACGGCACTTCGTGGCTGAACGAGTCGCACGTCCGCGACGCGGCTTCGGCGATGGCTTCGAAGCTCAAGTCCGCGGGCTACACCTACGTCAACATCGACTCGGGCTGGAACGCTTCGCTTTCCTGGGTGTTCCACACCGACGTCAACGGCATTCCCGACCCCGATCCGACGCGGTTCCCCTCCGGGATCCCCGCTTTGGCCTCCTACGTGCACGGGCTCGGGCTCAAACTCGGCCTGTACGCGGTGACCGGCCTCGAGAAGGAGGTCTACGACAAGAACGCGCCCATCCTCGGGACGTCGTGCCACGCGCAGGACATCGCGTACCGGCCGCTGACGCCGTCGAACGGCTGGGGCGGCAACTGGAAGGTCGACTTCGCCAACCCGTGCGCGCAGAAGTACTACGACTCGATCGTGGCCCGCTTCGCGTCCTGGGGCGTCGACTTCGTCAAGGTCGACGGGACGACCGCGGACAACGTCGCCGACATCAAGGCCTGGTCGGCGGCGATCGACCACTCGCGGCGGCCGATGTGGCTGACGGCGAGCGCGTGGCCGGTGCCGCGGTCCATCGGTTCTTCCCTGGCCCCGTACGCGAACGGCGTGCGCGTCGACACCGACGTCGAGTGCTACTGCGAAACGGTGTCCACCTGGGACAGCTCGGTGAAGGCGCGGTGGGCGGACCTGCCGGGCTGGCTGGGTGTCTTCGGGCCGCAGTACCGGCCGGACCTGGACTCGATGCCGATCAGCAACAACACCGGCAGCGGTATCCAGGACGGGATCTCCGACGTCGAGCGGCAGAGCGTGATGACGTTCTGGTCGATGGCGTCCTCGCCGCTGTACGTCGGGGGAGACATCTGGTTCCTGGACGCCTCCGCCGTGTCGATCCTGACGAACCTTGAGGTCATCGCGGTCGACCACGCCGGTTCGTACCCGACCCGGGTCACCGGCGGTGAACTGCAGGTCTGGAAGAAGCGGGCGCCGGACGGCCGCTGGTACGCGGCGGTCTACAACCTGGGGTCCGCTCCGGCGGACATCACGGTGGACCTGGGGGTTCCCGGCGCGCGGCCGGTGCGTGACCTCGTCGCGCGCACGGACCTCGGGCGGTTCCGCGGCTCGTGGACGGCTGCTTCGGTGCCCCCGCACGGCTCCCGGCTGGTCCGGATCGGCTGAGTCTGCCCGGCGAAGGGGACTTTTCTCGCGCGAACGGCGGGAAAAGTCCCCTTCGTCGTGCGTGCGTCATCCATTGGGTGGAAGACGTCTGGTCGGGGGCCTTCGCGCCGTGCTATGTTCGGTTGCAGAACGAGTGTGCGTGATGCGAACAGATTCGGAGCGTGGGATGGCAGAGCTGCTGTCGCTGGAGGAGGCCGTCGGCCGGCTGGTGCACGACGGCGACACCGTCGCGCTCGAGGGCTTCACGCACCTCATCCCCGTCGCGGCGGGGCACGAGATCATCCGGCAGCGCAAGCGTGACCTCACGCTGGTGCGCATGACCCCGGACATCGTCTACGACCAGCTGATCGGCGCGGGCTGCGCCCGCAAGCTGATCTTCTCGTGGGGCGGCAACCCCGGCGTGGGCTCGCTGCACCGCTTCCGAGACGCCGTCCAGCACGACTGGCCGGTGCCGCTGGAGATCGAGGAGCACAGCCACGCCGGCATGGCGAACCGCTACGTCGCCGGCGCGTCCGGCCTCCCGTTCGCGGTGCTGCGCGGCTACACCGGCACCGACCTCCCGGCGCAGACCGACACGATCAAGCCGATCACGTGCCCGTTCACCGGCGAACAGCTGACCGCGGTCCCGGCGCTGAACCCGGACGTCACGATCGTCCACGCCCAGCGCGCCGACCGCGCCGGCAACGTCCAGATGTGGGGCATCACGGGCGTCCAGAAGGAAGCGGTCCTGGCAGCGAAGCGCTCGATCGTGACGGTCGAGGAGATCGTCGCCGAACTGGAGCCCCGCCCCGGCGCGATGGTCCTCCCGACGTGGGCGGTCACCGCGGTGGCCGAGGTCCCGGGCGGCGCGAAGCCGTCCTACGCGGCGGGCTACTACGAGCGTGACAACGCGGCGTACCAGGCGTGGGACGCGGTGGGCCGCGATCGCGAGGAGTTCACGAGGTGGCTGAACGAGCTGACCGGAGTGACGGCGTGACCACCGGCCTCTCGCTTCCCCGTTCCCTGCCGCCCCGGCGCCCGAGCCACCTCCGGCCCGCCGGTCCCGCCCACCCAAGCCACTGCCGACTCGCCGGTCCCGCCCACCCGAGCCCGCCTCGGCCCGCCGTTCGCGCCTGCTCGGCTGACTCGAGCCGTGCCGCTACCACCTCCGGGCCTGCGGGTAGCGCCTGCCCGGCTCACCCGGGTCGTGTCGTGACCGCGTCCCAGTGCGCCGTTCGTGCCTGCGTGGCTCGCGCGAGCCACGCCGCCACTGCCTCCGGGCCCGCGGGTAGCCCCTGCCCGGCCCACCCAGGCCGTGTCGTGACCGCCTCCCGGCCCGCCGGCAGCACCCGCCCGGCCCACCCGAGCGCACCCGCCGCCCCGCCCCGTCCCCTCACCCGAACCCGCCCTGCGGAGGTCCGAGCATGAGCACCGACTACACCGCGGACGAGATGATGAGCGTCGCGGCGGCCCGCGCGCTCGCCGGCGGCATGTCCTGCTTCGTCGGCATCGGCCTCCCGAGCAAGGCGGCCAACCTCGCCCGCCGCACGCACGCCCCAGACCTCAACCTGATCTACGAATCGGGCTGCCTCGGCGCGAAGCCGTCCCGCCTGCCCCTCTCGATCGGCGACGGCGAGCTGGCCGACACCGCCGATGCCGTGGTGAGCGTCCCCGAGGTCTTCAACTACTGGCTCCAGCCGGGCCGCATCGACGTCGGCTTCCTCGGCGCCGCCCAGCTCGACAAGTTCGGCAACATCAACACCACGCTCATCGGCTCCGACTACCACGACCCGAAGGTCCGCCTCCCGGGCGCGGGCGGCGCCCCGGAGATCGCGGCCTCCTGCGGCGAGGTGTTCATCGTCCTGCGCCAGAACCCCCGCGCGTTCGTGGAGAAGGTCGACTTCGTCACCTCGTTCGGCCACGGAACGGGCAAGGGCGACCGCGAGCGCCTGGGCCTCCCCGGCCAGGGCCCGACCCTGGTGGTCACCGACCTGGGCCTGCTGCGCCCCGACCCCGAGACCGCCGAGCTCACCCTCACCGAACTCCACCCCGGCGTCGAGCTCGATCAGGCCGTCGCGGCGACCGGGTGGAAACTGAAGGTCGCGGAGGACCTGAAGACCACCCCCGCCCCGACCGAGCAGGAGCTGCAGGTGCTCCGAGACCTGGAGAAGGCGAGCGCATGACCACCCCGGCCCCGCCGCCCCGCCGGAGCGCCGCACCCGTGGCAGGCTCGACCCGCGCGACGATCCTCGTGTCCCCGAGCGGGAAGGCGAGCGCATGACCACGCCGGTCCTGGCGCACCAGGAGACCCCGTCCGCGGCTTGTCCGTTCTACCCGGCGTTGCCCCGCCGGAGCGCCGCACCCGTGGCAGGCTCGACCCGCGCGACGATCCTCGTGTCCCCGAGCCGGAAGGCGAGCGCATGACCGACGTCTACATCCTCGACGCGATCCGAACCCCGTTCGGCCGCTACGGCGGAGCGCTGGCCGGCGTCCGCCCGGACGACCTGGCCGCCGGGGTCCTCAAGGCCCTCCAGGCCCGCAACGACCTCGATCCGTCCACAGTGGACGAAGTCACCCTCGGCGACGCGAACGGCGCGGGCGAGGACAACCGCAACGTCGCCCGCATGGCCGCGCTCCTCGCCGGCTGGCCGACGACCGTCCCGGGCAGCACGGTCAACCGCCTCTGCGGCTCCGGCCTCGACGCGGCGATGCAGGCCAGCCGCGCGATCCAGGTCGGCGACGCCTCCCTCGTCGTCGCCGGCGGCGTCGAGTCGATGACCCGCTCGCCGCTGGTCATGCCGAAGCCCGAGAAGGCGTTCCCCGCCGGCAACCAGACCCTCTACAACACCGCGCTCGGGTGGCGGATGGTCAACCCGGCGATGCCGTCGCAGTGGACCATCTCCCTCGGCGAGTCCACCGAGCAGCTCGCCGAGCGCTACGGCATCGGCCGCGACGAGCAGGACGCCTTCGCCGCGCGCAGCCACGTCAACGCGGCCAAGGCCTGGGACGAAGGCTTCTACGACGACCTGGTCGTCCCGGTCGAAGGCGCCGACCTGACCCGGGACGAAGGCATCCGCCCGGACTCCAGCCCCGAGAAGCTCGCCAAGCTGAAGCCCGTCTTCCGCAAGGAGAACGGCACGGTCACGGCGGGCAACGCCTCCCCGCTCAACGACGGCGCCTCGGCCCTCCTGCTCGGCGACGAAGCCGCCGCCGGCCGGCTGAACCGAGCCCCGCTCGCCCGCATCGCCGGCCGGGGCGCGGCCGGTGTCGACCCGGACGTCTTCGGCATCGGCCCGGTCCGCGCGGCCGAGATCGCCCTCGAGCGCGCCGGCATCGGCTGGGACGACCTGGCCGCGGTCGAGCTCAACGAGGCCTTCGCCGCCCAGTCGCTGGCCTGCCTGCGCGACTGGAAGGACCTCGACCCGGAGATCGTCAACACCCACGGCGGCGCGATCGCCATCGGTCACCCGCTCGGCGCGTCGGGCGGCCGGATCCTCGGCACCCTGGCCCACGACCTGCACCGCCGCGGCGGGGGCTGGGGCCTGGCCGCCATCTGCATCGGCGTCGGCCAGGGCCTGGCCGTCGTCCTCGAAGGCCGGTAGAAGGAGAAGAGACGTGGCCACTCCCACCGAACTCAGGCTGCCGCGCTACGGGCAGGACCCCGAAGGCACGCACCCGCCACTGGACTCGACCGGCTACCGCTCCACGGCCCTGCGCCACCCCAAGCAGGACCTGGTGCTGCTGCCGCAGATGCTCACCGAGGTCACCGGCCCGCTGCTCGGTCCTGGCCGGCTCAACGAGCTCGACAACGACCTCACCCGGCAGCACGCGGGCGAGCCGCAGGGGCAGCGGATCATCGTCACCGGCCGGCTCCTCGACGGCGATGGCCGCCCGGTGCGCGACTCCCTCGTCGAGATCTGGCAGGCGAACGCGGGCGGCCGCTACCGGCACACCGGCGACCGCTGGCCGTCCCCGCTCGACCCGAACTTCGACGGCGTCGGGCGCACGCTGACCGACAGCGACGGCCGCTACACCTTCACCACCATCAAGCCCGGCGCCTACCCGTGGAAGAACCACGACAACGCCTGGCGCCCCGCGCACATCCACTTCTCGGTTTTCGGCTCGGCGTTCACGCAGCGGCTGGTCACCCAGATGTACTTCCCGGACGACCCGCTGTTCTTCCAGGACCCGATCTTCAACTCGATCCCGGACGAAAAGGCCCGGCAGCGGATGGTCTCGCGCTACGACCACGAGATCACCCAGTCCGAATGGGCGCTCGGGTTCCAGTTCGACATCGTGCTGCGCGGGCGCGACGCGTCGGTGTTCGAAGAGGAAGAGGACGAGGACGAATGACCAGGCTGCTCCCCACCCCCTCGCAGACGGTCGGTCCCTACCTGTCGATCGGGCTGCCCTGGCCCGACGGCCCGCACGTCGTGCCCGAGGGCACGCCGGGCGCGTTCCGGATCCGTGGCACCGTCCGCGACGGCAACGGCGACCCGGTCCCGGACGCGATGATCGAGACCTGGCAGGCCGACCCGGACGGCGGCTTCTGCCACCCGGACGACCCGCGCGGCGCGACGGACGGCGAGTTCCGCGGCTTCGGCCGCTGCCCGACCGACGTGGACGGCCGGTACGAGATCCTCACGCTGCTGCCCGGCGTGCTCCCCGGCGAGGGCGGCACCACGCAGGCCCGGCACATCGACGTGTCGGTGTTCGCGCGCGGCCTGCTCAACCGGGTCGTCACGCGGATCTACTTCGAGGACCAGGACAACTCCGCGGACCCGGTGCTGGCGACCGTCCCGGCGGAGCGGCGCGGCACGCTGATCGCGGCCAAGACCGACGACGGCTACCGCTTCGACGTGCGCTTGCAGGGCGACGGCGAGACGGTGTTCTTCGCGGTATGAACGGAGGTGGCGGCGTGAGCGCCGTGCGGGTGCACCGGGTGGTGGAAGGCCCGGAGGACGGGCCGGTGGTGGTGTTCGGCGGGTCGCTCGGCAGCGACGTCCGGATGTGGGAACCGCAGGTGGTGCCGCTGCTCGAACGCGGTTTCCGGGTAGTCCGCTACGACACCCGTGGCCATGGCGGCTCGCCGGTGCCGCCGGGTCCGTACGCGCTCGACGACCTGGGCGCCGACGTCCTCGCACTGCTCGACGAACTCGAGGTCGAACGGGCGCACCTGGTGGGGCTTTCGCTCGGCGCGATGGTCGGCATGTGGCTCGGCGCCCACGCGCCCGGCCGGGTGGCGAGCCTGGTGCTGTGCTGCACGTCCGCGAAGCTCGGCCCGCCGGAGATGTGGGCGGAGCGGGCCGCCAAGGTCCGCGCCGAAGGCACGGCCGCGGTCGCGGCGGCCGGCGTCTCCCGCTGGCTCACCCCGGGCTACGCCGAGCGGCACCCGGACCGCGCGGCCTACCTGCGGTCGATGATCGCCGGTGTCCCGGCCGAGGGGTACGCGGCCTGCTGCGGCGTGATCGAGCGGATGGACCAGCTCGACGCGCTGCCGAAGATCACCGCGCCGACGCTGGTGATCGCGGGCGCGGACGACCCGGCGACCCCGCCGGAGGAGCACGCGCGGCCGATCGCCGACGGCATCCCGGGCGCGCGGCTCGAGGTCGTCGCGGACGCGGCGCACCTGGGCAGCTACGAGCAGCCGGCGGAGTTCACCCGGCTGATCCTGGACCACTTGGAGCGAGCGTGACGGACCGCCACGAACAGGGCATGAAGGTGCGGCGCGAGGTGCTCGGCGACGAGCACGTCGACCGCGCCGTCGCGGGCACGACGGACTTCAGCCGCCCGTTCCAGGACTACATCACCGAAGGCGCGTGGGGTTCGGTGTGGGCCCGCGACGGCCTCGACCGCCGGACGCGCAGCTGCGTGACGCTGGCGGCGCTGACGGCGTTGCAGGCGCACAACGAGCTGGCGATGCACGTCCGCGCGGCGGTCGGCAACGGCCTGACGGCGGCGGAGATCAGCGAGGTCCTCCTGCACACGGCCGTCTACGCGGGCGCACCGGCGGCGAACGCGGCGTTCGCCATCGCGCAGCGCACCCTCGCCGAGCTCGGCGAGCCGAGCGCCAGGCCGGCCGACGCCGGATAGGGTGCCGGTCATGGAAGCGGGGAGGCCCATCGAAGCCGAGCTGGACAGCGAGCCGGCGCACCGTGGTGCCCACCACGTGCAGTCGCTGGAGCGCGGCCTGGCCGTGATCAAGGCCTTCCACGCGGGCGCGGCGGAACTGACCCTGAGCGACGTGGCCCGCGCGACCGGCCTCACCCGAGCGGCAGCCCGCCGGTTCTTGCTGACCTTGACCGACCTCGGCTACGTCCGCACCGACGGCAAGTACTTCTCCCTGACGGCCCGCGTGCTGGAGCTGGGGTACTCGTACCTGTCGAGCATGACGCTGCCCGAGGTGGCCCAGCCGCACCTGGAGAGCCTGTCGGCGACGGTCCACGAGTCGAGCTCGGTCTCGGTCCTCGAGGGCACGGACATCGTCTACGTGGCGCGGGTGGCGGTCTCGCGGATCATGACGGTCAGCATCAACGTGGGCACCCGCTTCCCGGCGTACGCGACGTCGATGGGCCACGTCCTGCTGGCCGGCCTCAGCAAGGCGGAGCTGGAGGCGTACTTCGTGGTGGCGAGCCTCGACCGCCTGACCGAGCACACGGTCACCTCACCCGACCCGCTGCGCGCGGAACTGGCCAAGGTCGCCGACCAGGGCTGGGCCATGGTCGACCAGGAACTGGAGGAAGGCCTCCGCTCAGTGGCGGCCCCGATCCGCGATCGCAAGGGCCGCACAGTGGCAGCGGTCAACCTGTCCACCCACGCCAGCCGCACGACGGCGGAGTCGGTCCGGGACAACCTGGTCCCCCCACTCCTGGAGACGGCCCACGCGATCGAAGCGGACCTGGCGATCGGAGCCCCGGGCCGAGCCCATGGCTGACCAGCCCCCGACGCCGCCCGCGCCGACCGCACCGAACGGGCCCGCCGCGCCGAGCGGGCCCATTGCCGCGCCCGCTGCGCCGCACCCGCCCGCCACAGCGAACGGACCCACTGCCGCGCCCGCGCCTGCCGCGCCTGCGGCACTGAACGGGCCCACTGCCTCGCCTGCGCCTGCGGCACCGAACGGGCCCACTGCCGCGCCCGCTGCGCCGCACCCGCCCGCCGCAGCGAACGGACCCACTGCCGCGCCCGCGCCTGCCGCACCGCACCCGTCTGCCACCGGCACCCAGGTCGCCGGGCTCCTGCTGGCGGCGGGCGCCGGCCGCCGCTTCGGTGGGCCGAAAGCCCTCGCCGAACTCGACGGCGAGCCCCTGGTCCTCCGGGCCCTGCGAACCCTCACGGCAGCCGGCTGCACCCCGATCCGCGTAGTCCTGGGCGCGGCCGCCGACCAGGTCCGTCCCCTCCTGCCGGACCCCTCGGCGGCGGTGTTCGCCGAGGACTGGCAGACCGGCATGGGCGCCTCCCTGCGAGCGGGTCTGACCGCACTGACCGGAACCGACGGCCCGGTAGCCGCACTGGTCCACCTGGTCGACCTCCCGTGGGTGGGCCCCGAGATCCTCGCCCGCGTCGCCGCGGAGGCAACCCCGCAAACGATCGCCCGCGCGGCCTACGACGGAACCCCCGGCCACCCGGTCCTCCTGGGCCGCGACTGGTGGCCGGAGATCGCCGACACGGCACAGGGCGACCGGGGCGCCCGCGACTGGCTGGCCACCCGCGAGGACCTCAATCTGATCGAGTGCGCCGACCTCGGCAGCGGCCGTGACGTGGACCGCCCCACCGACCTCCCGAGCCCACCAGCCCCCTGACGCCTTATCGCCTCGCGCAGGCCGCCCGGGCACGCGAGCTCAGCCGCCCACGCCCGTTGAATCGCGTGCCGCCCCCCAACTTGCGGGTCCCTCGCCGCCCTCGGCCCGCGCGCTGCTCTCGGCTCGCCCGGGCCACTTACGCACATGAGCTTCCGGCGCCGGCATCAAGCCACACGCAAGCCACCGCCACCCCGGCCGCGGGTCATCCATCCGGGCCCACCCCCGTGCACACCCCGCAGCCCACCCTCCCGCCGCCTACGATCGACGGGGTGACCGACTTGCTCGACTCGCCTGAAGAACTTGCCGCCGCTCTCGGCGGGACCGGTTACCTCGCCGATGACGGGCTGGCCACCGCCGGGTTCCTCGCCCTCAAGATGGGGCGGCCGCTCTTCTGCGAAGGCGAACCCGGGACCGGGAAGACCTCGCTCGCCCTCGCGCTCGCCACCGCGCTCGGCCGGCCGCTCGTGCGGCTCCAGTGCCACGAAGGCATCGACGCCGCCCAGGCGCTCTACGAGTGGGACTTCCCCCGCCAGCTCCTGCACCTCCGGGCGCTCGAAGCCGCCGGTGACGGGAAGCTGGACGTCGAGGCCGCCGAACGGTCGCTCTACACCGAACGGTTCCTGCTCGCCCGGCCCCTCCTGCAGGCCCTCAAGGCGCCGTGCGTGCTGCTCGTCGACGAGATCGACCGCGCCGACGACGAGTTCGAGGCCTTCCTCCTCCAGCTCCTCGACGAGAACGCCGTCACCATCCCCGAGTACGGCGAAGTCCGCGCCGAGCGGCCGCCGCTCGTGGTGCTCACCTCCAACCGGACGCGGGAGGTGCACGACGCTCTCAAGCGCCGCTGCCTCTACCACTGGCTGGAACACCCGGACCTGGTTCGGGAGGTCATGATCCTGCGCCGTAGGATCCCTCGAATAGGTGAAGTTTTGGCTCGGCAGATCGCTGAAGCGGTGCATCGTCTCCGCGAAATGGACCTGCTGAAGCCACCGGGAGTAGCTGAGTCACTCGATTGGGCGAGAGCCCTGCTGACTCTCGAGCGCGACGAGCTGGACGCGGCCACCGCGGCGCGGACGCTCGGGGCCGTCCTGAAGTACAGCGAAGACCTCGACCGGGTACGGGCGAAACTCGACGCCCTGTTCGCCTGACCCGAGGGCCGAGACGGGGGAGAACCTGCGGATGAGCGTGGCGGAGACGACCGAGACGAGACCGCCGGCGGAACCAGCGCCGGACCGGCCCGAGGCGGTCGGGGCGAAGGCCGGGACGGGCACCTGGCGGGGCAAGCTCGCCGCCGTGGCCGCGATCCTCGGCGGCACCGCGCTGATCGCCGTGCACGCCTCCTTCTACGGGCACTGGCTGATCGACGACGCCGCCATCACGTTCGCCTACTCGCGCAACGTCGCCGACGGCTTCGGCCCGGTCCTGCAGCCCGGTGCCTCGCCGGTCGAGGGGTACTCCAACCCGACCTGGATGGTGCTGCTCGCGCTCGGCAAGCTCGTCGGCCTGTTCGACCACGGGACGCTGTTCGGGGTCAACGACCAGATCCTCTTCCCGAAGGCGCTCGCGCTGGCGTGCTGCCTGGGTGTCCTCGTCCTGTTCTACTTCGGCGCCAAGACGCTCACCCGCCGCCCGGCGCTGGTCACCTTCCTCACCGGGGCCGTGCTCGCCGCGATCCCGTCGTTCGTGATCTGGTGCTTCTCCGGGCTGGAGAACTCCTTCTACGCCCTGACCGTCGCCGCGCTCGCGGTGCTGATCCTGCGCGCGGTCCAAGGCGGCCGGCTGCTCAGCACCCAGGTCGCGGCCGGCACCGGGCTGATCGCCATGCTCGCCGCGCTGACCAGGCCCGACGGCATCATCTACGCCGGCGCGTACCCGATCGTCGTCCTGCTCTTCCTCAAGCGGGAGCTGCTCGGCCGCAGCGTCCGCGCGGTCGTCGTGTCCGTCGCCGGGTTCGCCGTGCCGTACGGCGCCTACGTCGTCTTCCGCTGGTTCGAGTTCGGCCGGCTGGTGCCCAACACCGCGGTCGCGAAGGGGCAGGAGCCGCCGAACCTCGACGACCTCGCGCGGCCCGGGGAGATCGTCTCCTACGTCGGCTGGCTGGTCGTCGCGATCGCCGTCGCGTGTCTCGTGATGCTGATGATCCGCCCGTCGAAGCTGCGGACCGGCCTGATCGCGCTGCTGGCGCCGTTCGGGCTCACCGTCGTGGCCTACATCGTCCTCGAATACGACTGGATGGGGCAGCTGCGCTTCGCCACCCCGGTCTGGACGCTCGGCGCGTTCGGCGCCGCGGTCGTGGTCGTCGAGGCCCTGTCCGCGGCCCGGCTGCGCGGCCGGATCGTGCTCGCCTGCCTGCTGGTCGTGGCCGCGGTCAGCTCGGTGAGCGGGTTCTACACCCAGGGCACGACCTACCGCGCCAACGTCAAGACCGCGTTCTGCATCGTCGCCGAGCGTGACGCCCAGGCCGTCAACGGCTTCGCCGACATCCTCAAGCTGCCGGACACCGCGCAGGTCGGCCTGATCGACCTCGGCGGGACGTCGCTGGGCAGCCGCATCCGGGTGCTCGACCTGGCCGGCCTCGGCGACAAGCCGATCGCCGACTACCTGCACCGCGCCGACATGCAGGGCCTGCGCGACTACGTCTTCACGCAGGCCAAGCCGGAGCTGATCACGTTCATCGGCTCGTGGATCACCACGCTGCAGTTCGACAAGGACCCGCGGTTCGACCAGGACTACGTGACGATCTTCGTCAACCAGCCGATCGGGAACATGACCGTCGATTCGCGCAACTGGGTCAGCTACCACGTCCGGCGCGACCTGGTCGACCCGGTGAAGCTCGCGGAACTGCAGGCGTACGCGCAGAAGACGCTGCCGCCGATCCTGGAGCTGAACAAGACGGCCGGCCTGCGCGGCTGCGCGAACATCCAGCCCGGCATGAAGGTTTCCTGACAACCGGAACCCAAGACGCCCGCTTGGTCCACAAAGGACCGGGCGGGCGTTTTTAATTGCGTTGCCGCGCCCTCGCGACTCCGGCATCCTTTTCGCAGCCAGCCGGAACCGCCACCGAGAGGAGGAGATCGTGGACCGACAACTGAAGCGCTGCGGCACGATCTCCCGAGCCGTTCGCTGAAATCTTTCCGAAAAGCTCTTCGCGCCCACCCGCCGCTACCTTGGGTCGGCCGCGGCGAAGAGCGCGGTCTGCGCGCCCACCCGGGGAGGGGTGTGTGCGCGGACCGCCCCGTCCCGGTAGCTCAGCAGGACAGAGCGCGGCGCTACGAACGCCGAGGTCCGAGGTTCGACTCCTCGCCGGGACACCAGAAGAGCGCACAATGGAGTCATGACCACCGCCGCCGACCCCGTCGCCGGGTACGCCGGGTTCGCTGCCGCGCTGCGCGAAGCCGGGGTGGCCTGCGACGCCCGCCGCGTGCAGGCGTACCTGGCCGCCGTCGCCGAGATCGACGTCGCCGAGCCCACGCAGCTGTACTGGGCCGGGCGGCTGACGCTGTGCTCGAGCCCGGACGACCTCCCGAGCTACGAAGAAGCCTTCAGCCAGTGGTTTTCCATCGAGACGCCGACCCCGCAGCGCGCGAAGTCCGCCGTGCCGAAGCAGGCCCGGATCGCGCCGCTCGTCGACGCCGAAGGCGGGGACGCCGAGGGCGGGGACGGCCACGACCAGCTGAAAGTCGCCGCGAGCGGCCAGGAGGTCCTGCGCCACCGCGACCTCGCCGCGCTTTCCACGGCCGAGCGCGAACACCTCCGCGAGCTGCTGGCCACCCTCAAGCCGGTGCTCCCGAAGCGCCCGGCCGCCCGGCGGACGCCGTCGCGGCGCGGCCGGCTCGACCCGTCGCGCACGCTGCGCGCCATGCTGGCCAGCGGCGGCGAGCCCCTCACGCTCGTGCGCTCCCGCCGCGGCACGCGGCCGCGCCGGGTGGTGCTGCTCATCGACGTCTCCGGCTCGATGAGCCCGTACGCCGACGCGCTGCTGCGGTTCGCCCACGTCCTGACGCGGGCCGCGCCGCAGGCGGTCGAGGTCTTCACGCTCGGCACGCGCCTCACGCGGGTGTCGCGCCAGCTGCGCCAACGCGACCCGGAACGCGCCATGCTCGCGGCGGGGTCGGCGGTGCCGGACTTCGCCGGCGGCACCCGGCTCGGCGAGACGCTGCAGGCGTTCCTCGACCGCTGGGGCCGCCGCGGTGTCGCCCGCCGCGCGGTGGTCACCGTCTTCTCCGACGGCTGGGAACGCGGCGACACCGGCCTGCTCGGCGAGCAGCTCGCCCACCTGCGCCGGCTCGCGCACGCCGTATTCTGGGTGAATCCCCACGCCGGGAGGGCGGGGTACGCGCCGGTCCAATCGGGCATCGTGGCCGCGCTGCCCCACATCGACCGGCTGCTGGCCGGGCACACCCTGGCCACTTTGGAACGACTGCTCCGGGAGATTGCCGATGCGTGACGTACTGGACGACGTGTTCCGCCGCTGGGCGGGAGGCGAAACCGTCGGACTCGGCACCGTGGTCGCCACGTTCTCGTCGGCGCCGCGCGCGCCCGGCGCCGCCATGGTCGTCGCCCCCGACGGCACGGTCGCCGGCAGCGTGTCGGGCGGCTGCGTCGAAGGCGCGGTCTACGAGCTCGCCCAGGAGGTCGTCGCCGAGCGCAAGCCGGTGCTGCAGCGCTACGGCGTCACCGACGACGACGCGTTCGCGGTCGGCCTGACCTGCGGCGGGATCATCGACATCTACGTCGAGCACGTCGACCGCGAGTCGATGCCGGAACTCGGCGACGTCGTCGCGTCGGTGCGCGGCGGTGAGCCGGTCGCGGTCGTGACGATCATCGAGCACGAACGCGAAGGCCTGGTCGGCGAGCACATGATCGTGTGGCCGGACCGGACGGCGGGCTCGCTCGGCTCGTCCCGGATGGACGACGCCGTGGCCGACGACGCGCGCGGCCTGCTGGCCAGCGGCCGCACCGGCACCCTGCACTACGGCCCCGACGGGCAGCGCCGCGGCGAGGGCATGGCCGTGTTCGTCAACTCCTTCGAGCCGCCGCCCCGGCTGCTGGTCTTCGGCGCGATCGACTTCGCCGCCGCGATGGCCCGCATGGGTGCCTACCTCGGCTACCAGGTCACGGTGTGCGACGCACGGCCGGTCTTCGCGACCACCAGCCGCTTCCCGGACGCGCACGAGGTCGTGGTCGACTGGCCGCACCGGTATCTGCAGGCGGAGGCCGACGCGGGCCGGATCGACCGGCGCACGGCGATCGCGGTGCTGACCCACGACCCCAAGTTCGACGTGCCGCTGCTGGAAGTCGCGCTGCGCCTGGACGTCGGGTACGTCGGCGCGATGGGCTCCCGCAAGACCCACGACGACCGCTTCGCCCGCCTTCGCGAAGCCGGGATCGGCGAGGCGGAGCTGGAACGGCTGTCGTCCCCGATCGGCCTCGACCTCGGGGCGCGCACGCCGGAGGAAACCGCCGTTTCGATCGCCGCGGAGATCATCGCGCTGCGGTGGGGCGGCGGCGGCAAGCGGCTGGCGGAACTCACGGGACGCATCCACGGCTGACTGCTTGCGGGGGCTCCGGGTGGCGGAGCCCCCGGCCCGGGGCAAAGCCCCGGATGTCACTGCTACTCCGGGTGGCCCACAAAAGTTCACCCATCCGGATCTCCGCACATACGGAGTTGCGCCGGGCTTCGAGGCGCAGCTGCGGAACGGGTAGTTGAACGTGTGACATCAGGGCTTGTCCGCGCCAAGGTCGCGTAGCACGCTCGGGGTTTGTGAGCCCGATCACGGTCGGGCAGGCCGTTCCCGAACCGGCTTTTGGAGGCCTGATGCGCATCACCGTCACCGTCGACGGGACGAAGTACACCGACGAAGTCGAGCCCCGCACCCTGCTCGTGCACCACCTGCGCGAAAAACTCGGCAAGGTCGGCACCGTCGTCGGCTGCGACACCAGCAACTGCGGCGCGTGCACCGTCCACCTCGACGGGCACAGCGTGAAGTCCTGCTCCGTGCTGGCCGTGCAAGCCGACGGCTGCGAGGTGACCACCATCGAAGGCCTCGCCCGCGACGGGCAGCTGCACCCGGTGCAGAAAGCCTTCCACGACAACCACGCGCTGCAGTGCGGGTTCTGCACCCCCGGCATGATCATGCAGTCGATCGACCTGCTGGCCGACAACCCGGACCCGGACGAGCAGGCCGTCCGCGAAGGCCTCGAAGGCAACCTCTGCCGCTGCACCGGCTACCAGAACATCGTCCGCGCGGTCCGCGACGCCGCGCAGCACATGAGCCCCGGCGCCGGGCCCGAAGCGGAGCGCATCACCGAGAACAAGCACGTCGGCGTGGGTGGTGACTGATGACCGCCACGATCGAACCGGAGGTCGGGAAGTCCCGGCGGCGCAAGGAAGACGAGCGGCTGATCACCGGCCGCACCCGCTGGACCGACAACATCGCGCTGCCCGGGATGCTGCACATGGCGGTCCTGCGCAGCCCGTTCGCGCACGCCAAGATCGTCTCGATCGACACGTCGGCGGCGAAGGGCGCCGCCGGCGTCGTCGCCGTGTTCACCGCGAAGGACCTCGACCCGGACAGCTCGATCGGCATGCCCTGCGCGTGGCCGATCACGCCGGACATGAAGGCGCCGCGCCGTCCGGTGCTGGCCGCCGACCAGGTCAACTTCGCCGGTGAGGGCGTCGCGGTCGTCGTCGCGCGGACCTCGGCCGAAGCGCACGACGCGCTCGAAGAGATCGACGTCGAGTACGACGAGCTCCCGGTCATCCTCGACATGGAAGCCGCGATCGCCGACGGTGCCCCGCTGGTCCACGAGGACCAGGGCAGCAACACCAGCGCCGTCTGGAAGTTCGACTCCGGCGAGGCCGGCACCGGCGGGAACGTCGAGGAGGCGATCAGCTCGGCGGAGGTCGTCGTCAAGCGGCGCTTCCGCCAGCAGCGCCTGGTCCCGGCGTTCATGGAGCCGCGCGCCTGCGTCGTCGACCCGACCGGCACCCAGCTCACCATGTGGTCGGCCACGCAGGTCCCGCACATCCTGCGCGTGATGTCGGCGCTGACGCTCGGCATCCCCGAGCACAAGCTGCGCGTGATCGCCCCGGACGTCGGGGGCGGCTTCGGCGGCAAGATCGGCGTCCTGCCCGAAGAGATGATGTCGCTGCTGGTCGCGCAGAAGCTCGGCAAGCCGGTCAAGTGGAACGAGTCGCGGTCGGAGACGATGCTCGCCGCGCACCACGGCCGCGACCAGATCCAGGACATCACGATCACCTCGACCCGCGACGGCCGGGTGACCGGCCTCAAGGTCGAGCTGCTCGCCAACCTCGGCGCGTACAACGGCCTGGTCGGGACCGGCGTGCCGATCCTGGGCGCGTTCATGTTCAACGCGATCTACAAGATCCCGGCGTACCACTTCGCGTGCACCAACGTGTACACGACGACCACGCTGACCGACGCCTACCGCGGCGCCGGGCGGCCGGAGGCGACGTTCGCGATCGAGCGGATCATGGACGAGCTCGCCGCCGAGCTCGGCATGGACCCGATGGAGCTGCGCGAGAAGAACTGGATCAAGCACGAGGAGTTCCCGTTCACCACGGTGGCCGGGCTGACCTACGACTCCGGCAACTACGAAGCCGCGACGGCGAAGGCCAAGCAGCTCTTCGACTACGACGGCCTGCGCGCCGAGCAGGAGAAGCGGCGCGCGTCCGGCGACAAGGTCCAGCTCGGCATCGGCATCTCGACGTTCACCGAGATGTGCGGGCTCGCCCCGTCGCGGGTGCTCGGCTCGCTCGACTACGGCGCCGGCGGCTGGGAGCACGCCGCGATCCGGATGCTCCCGACCGGCAAGGTCGAGGTCATCACCGGTGCCTCCGCGCACGGCCAGGGCCACGAGACGGCGTGGAGCCAGATCGTCGCCGACCAGCTGGGCGTCGCGTTCGAGGACGTCGAGATCATCCACGGCGACACCCAGTCCTCGCACAAGGGCATGGACACCTACGGTTCGCGGTCGCTGGTGGTCGGCGGGATCGCCGTCGTCAAGGCGGCGGAGAAGGTGGTCGCGAAGGCCAAGCCGATCGCGGCGCACCTGCTCGAATGCGCCGAAGACGACCTCGAGTTCGCGAACGGCAAGTTCACCGTCAAGGGCACCGACACCTCGACCGGCATCGCCGACATCGCGCTCGCGGTGTTCGCGGCGCACAACCTGCCCGACGGGGTCGAGCCGTCCCTGGACTCGGACGCGACCTTCGACCCGGAGAACTTCTCCTACCCGCACGGCACGCACCTGTGCGCCGCCGAGGTGGACACCGAGACGGGCCGGATCAAGCTGCGGTCCTACGTCTGCGTCGACGACGTCGGCGTCGCGGTGAACCCGCTGATCGTCGAGGGTCAGGTGCACGGCGGGCTCGCCCAGGGCATCGCGCAGGCGCTGTTCGAAGGCACCGAGCACGACGAGAGCGGCACGCTCACCACCGGCACGTTCGCCGACTACCTGCTGCCGTCGGCGGCCGACCTGCCGTCGTTCACCACCGACCGCACGGAAACGCCGTCGACGACGAACCCGCTCGGCGCCAAGGGCGTCGGCGAGGCGGGCACCATCGCCTCGACGCCGGCGGTGGTCAACGCGGTGATCGACGCCGTGCGCCACTTCGGGGTGAACGACATCGAGATGCCGCTGACGCCGATGCGCGTCTGGCACGCGGTGCAGCACGGCACCACCGACGCGGGCGGCCCCGGCCGCGGCGAAGCCGGTGGCGGACTCGGTTCGATCGACGCCTCCGGAGGTGCGCAGTGATCCCGGCTCCCTTCGAGTACGTCCGCCCGTCCACAGTGGACGAAGCGGTGCAGGCGCTGGCGTCGGCGGGCGAGGACGCCAAGGTGCTGGCGGGCGGGCAGAGCCTGCTGCCGGTGCTGCGGATGCGGCTGGCCGCGCCGACGACGCTGGTCGACCTCGGGCGCGTCGCGGAGCTGCGCGGCGTGCGCGAGGACGGCGACGCGCTGGTGATCGGCTCGATGACGACGCACTACGACGTCCAGCGCGACCCGCTGGTCGCCGAGCACGCGGCCCTGCTCAAGGCGGCGACCGACACGGTCGCCGACCCGCAGATCCGCCACCGCGGCACGTTCGGCGGCGCGATCGCCCACGCCGACCCGGCGGGCGACCTGCTGGCGCCGGTGCTCGCGCTGGAAGCGTCGCTGGTGGTGGCCGGGCCGTCGGGGCGCCGGACGGTGCCGGCCGCGGAGTTCTTCCAGGACCTGTTCACCACGGCGCTCGCGCCGGACGAACTGCTCGTCGAGGTCCGCGTGCCCAAGCACACCGGGTGGCGGGCGCACTACGAGAAGTTCAACCGGGTCGCCCAGGCGTGGTCGATGGTCGCGGTCGCGGTCACCGTCCGCACCGAAGCCGGGGTCATCGAGGAGGCCAGGGTCGCGCTGACCAACATGGGCTCCACGCCGGTCCGCGCTTCGGGCGTCGAAGCGGCGCTGGTCGGCGTCCGGGCCGCGGCGGACTCGATCCGCGCGGCGGCCGAGCACGCGGCCGAAGGCACGAATCCGCCGGTCGACGGCAACGCCGACGTCGAATACCGCCGTCACCTGGCGAAGGTGCTGACGGGACGGGCCATCGCGGCGGCGGCCGGGACCTGAGGACTCCGGTCGCCCACCCGGCCGCCGCTCCGGCGGCGGCTAGGGTGGGCACCGGACACCCCAGGTCTGGCAGAGAGGAGGTCGGCCCGTGCGGCTCGACCACGAATTCACCGTCCCGGCCCCGATCGGCGAGGTCTGGCAGGCGGTCGTCGACCCCGAGCGCGTCGCCCCCTGCATGCCGGGAGCCACGCTGACCAAGGTCGAAGGGGACGCCTTCAGCGGGACGGTGAAGGTCAAGCTCGGACCGATTTCGCTGCTGTACAAGGGGAACGGCGAGTTCCTCGAAAAGGACGACGCGGCGCACAAGGTCACGATCAAGGCTTCGGGCAAGGATTCGCGGGGCGCCGGCACGGCGTCGGCGACGGTGACCTTGACCTTGACCGAGAGCGACGGCGGCACCCACGGCGCGGTGGCGACCGACCTGGCGATCACCGGCAAGCCCGCCCAGTTCGGGCGGGGGCTGATCAGCGAGGTGGGCGGCAAGATCCTGGACACGTTCGCCGGGTGCCTGTCCGGCAAGCTCGCCCCGGAGCCGGCCGCCGCCCCGGAGCCGGCCGTCGCGGCGGTCCCGGAGCCCGCGCCCGAGCCGGCCGTCAAGGCCGCGCCGACGACCGCGGAGATCAACACGGAACCCCGGCCTCCGGCGCCGCCGTCGGAGCGCCCGCCGCTGCGGAGCGTCCCGGCGGCCCCGGAGACGGAAGCGATCGACCTGCTCGACTACGCGGGGCAGTCGGTCTTGAAGCGGCTGGCCCCGGTGCTGCTCGGGGTCGCCGCGGTGCTCGGCCTGGTGGCGATCATCCGGGCGCTGCGCAAGTAGCCGTGAGCTGAAGGGGACTTTCCTCTCGTGTGACGGGAGGAAAGCCCCCTTCAGCGCGTCAGATGCGAGGAACGTCCCCTTCAGCGCAGCCGGTGATCTACTCTGCGCGGGTGTTCGGGCGGTCCGGTGCGGGCAATTCGTCCGGACTGGCGACGTGGCTCGTCCGAACGGCTACGCTGGGCTACCTGGTCGGCCGAACTTCGCGCAAGGGGTACGTCACGATGCCGGTTCGTCACACCCGTGGCCTCGGCTCTTGAGAGCCCAGGCCGCCGCGCGCCGGGAAGCGCTTTCCGACTGGCCGGGGTGGCCCGCGCGGTGGGACATGTGGACCGGGGCGAAGGCGCGCTGGATCGCCTACGCCCTCAGTTGCGAGCTGCTCGCCGTCGGCGCGACCGCGGTGGCGCTGGGCACCGGGTTCGGGGAGCCGGTGCGGCCGGTCTGGTTCGCGGTGCTCGTCGCGCTCGGGGTGGCGCAGGCCGAGATGTCGCGGCGCATCGAACGGCTGCGGCGGTGGATGAGCGGGCAGACGCACATCAACGTCACCTCGGTCTGGTACCTCGCCGGTGTCGTCCTGCTGCCGCCGGCGTGGGTGGCGCTGCTCGCGCTCGTGCTCTACGCCCACCTGTGGGTGCGGGTGTGGCGCCAGGTGCGCACGCGGCCCGCGCACCGCTTCGTCGCGAGCACGGCGTGGGCGATGCTCTCCTGCTTCGCGGCTTCGTCCGTTCTCACCGTGTCCGGGTTGCACGGGACGCCGCTGCAGACGCCGCGCGGGCTGTTCGCGCTCTGCCTGGCCGCCGCGGTGTTCGAGCTGGTCAACATCGGCCTCGTGGCGTCCGGCATCTACCTCTACACGAGCCAGCGCTCGGCGGCCGACCTGATCGGCACCTGGGAGGACAACGCCTTCGAGCTCGCGACCCTCTGCCTCGGCGGCCTGGCCGCACTGGCGCTGGCCGAGCAGCCGGTGCTGGTGGTGTTCGTGGTCGCGCCGTTGCTGCTGCTGCACCGGTACCTGCTGTTGAAGCAGCAGCTGCAGGTCGCCGCCGTCACCGACGAGAAGACCGGGCTGCTCAACACCGCGGGCTGGCACGACTCCGCGGTCCGGGAGCACGCCCGCGCGCTGCGCCGCGGCGGTGGCTTCGCGGTGCTGATGATCGACCTCGACCACTTCAAGAGGATCAACGACACCTACGGCCACCTGACCGGCGACGACGTGCTGGCCGCCGTCGCGGTGGCGATCTCCGGCTCGGTGCGCCAGGGCGACACGGTCGGGCGGTTCGGCGGCGAAGAGTTCGTGGTGCTGCTGCCGGCCATCGGCCACGCCGACGTGCTGGCCATCGCCGAGCGGGTGCGGGTGGCCGTCGGCGAGCTGAACGTGGTCATCTCGACCGGGAGCGGGACGGTCCGGGTGAGCGGCCTGTCGGTGTCGATCGGGGTCGCGCGCCACACCGGCACCGGACTGACGCTCGACGACGTGCTCCGGTCCGCCGACGCGGCGCTGTACCGGGCGAAGGAAGCCGGCCGCAACCGCGTCGCCGTGTGACGAACGGCGCGAAATAGCCGCTCCGGCAGGCCGTTGAACCCGGTATGAGCGGCGCGGATCACGAGACGGACGTGGTGGTGATCGGGGCCGGCCAGGCGGGCCTGTCCGCGGCGTACCACCTGCGGCGCGCCGGGTTCGCCAACCGGACCGGCTTCGTTGTGCTGGACCACGGGAAACGTGCCGGGGGTGCGTGGCAGTACCGCTGGCCGTCGCTGGTGCTCGGCAAGGTGCACGGCATCCACGACCTGCCCGGCATGGCCTTCGGCTCCCCGGACGTGACGCGGCCGGCTTCCGAAGTCGTTTCCGAATACTTCGCGCGCTTCGAAAGCGTGTACGACCTCCCGGTGCTGCGGCCGGTCGACGTCCGGTCGGTGACGCGCGCGGGGGACCGGCTGGTGGTTTCGAGCCCGGCGGAGTCCTGGGCCGCGCGGGCCGTGATCAGCGCGACCGGCACCTGGGACCGGCCGTTCTGGCCGCACTACCCCGGGCAGGAGACGTTCGCCGGCCGCCAGGTGCACACCGCGGACTACGCCGGGCCCGAGGACTTCCGCGGCGAGCGGGTGGTCGTCGTCGGCGGCGGGGCATCGGCCGTGCAGCTGCTGATGGAGTTCGCCCCGCTCGCCCGCGCCACGGCCTGGGTGACGCGCCGCCCGCCGGTCTGGCGGGACGAGCCGTTCAGCGAGGACTGGGGACGCTCCGCCGTCGCGAAGGTCGACGAGCGGGTGCGGGCCGGGCTGCCGCCGGAGAGCGTGGTGAGCGTGACCGACCTGGCCGTGACGCCGGAGGTGCGGGCCGCGCGGGCGGCCGGGATCCTGGACCGGCGCCCGATGTTCGCCCGGATCGTGCCCTCGGGCGTCGAGTGGGCGGACGGCTCGCGCTTCGACGCCGACGTGATCCTCTGGGCCACGGGTTTCCGCGCGGCGATCGACCACCTCGCCCCGCTGCACCTGCGCGAGCCGGGTGGCGGGATCCGCGTGGACGGCACGCGGGTGGCGCTCGAGCCGCGGCTGCACCTGGTGGGGTACGGGCCGTCGGCGAGCACGGTGGGGGCCAACCGGGCCGGGCGAGCCGCCGTGACCGAGATCCGGAAGCTTCTGAAAGGGGCGTAACCGCCACTTACGGGGGATTTGCCGAGTTTTCGCCCGGGACGCCCCGGTGCCGTGAAATGATCTTGAGGTGAAGAAGACACTGGGGCGTCTGAGCGCCGTAACGATCATCGCCGGTTCACTCCTCGGGCTCGCCGCGGGCACCGCTTCCGCGGGGAACCCGCAGTACATCCGCAGCTACCAATGGCAGGCGGACTGCGAGCGCGCGGCGGACGAAATCCGCAGCGGGGGCGACCTCGCCGCGTACTGCCGGTGGGACCAGGGACACACCGAGTGGGACCTGTACGTCCTCTCGCTCTGATTCCGCGACGAAAAGGTGCCGTCCCCCGGCCGCGACCGGGGAACGGCACCTTTTTTCGTGGCCGTCCCACGGCACGGAGCAGTATCCCGTTCAGCGAAACAGGACAAGACAAGTCTTGTCAGCCGAAGCTACTCGCCGATAAAGTCCGCTTTCGTTAGGAAACTTTCTTAACTGTTTGTCCGACGCCGCAGCCCGCCAAGCCACCGCCAAGGCCCTCGAAGGAGCGCGACGTGCCGTCCACCCGACTACGCCCACTCGCCCGACTCACCCCGGTGCTCGCCGCCGTGGTCCTGCTGCCCTCCGCCATCGCCGCGGCCGCCACCACCCAGGCCGCCGATGTCCTTCTCTCGCAGGGCAAACCGGTCGCCACCTCCACCACCGAAAGCTCGTCCTACACCGGGGCGAAGGCCGTCGACGGCAGCACCACGACCCGCTGGGCCAGTGCCGAAGGGGCCGACCCGCAGTGGCTGCGGATCGACCTCGGCCAGTCCGCCGCCGTCCACCGCGTGGTGCTGAACTGGGAAGCGGCCTACGCCAAGAAGTACCGCATCGAAGTCTCCGACGACGGCACGAACTTCACCACCGCCGCCACCGTGGACGCCGGCGACGGCAAGACCGACGACCTGACCGGCCTCACCGCCCACGGCCGGTTCGTGCGCTTCGTCGGCCTCACCCGCGCCACGAGCTACGGCTACTCCTTCTGGGAGATGCAGGTCTTCGGCAGCACCGACTCCTCCGGCGACACGCAGGCCCCGACCGTCCCGGCCGGGCTCACCGCCGGGACCGCGACCGCCACGAGCGTCCCGCTGAGCTGGAGCGCCGCCACCGACAACGTCGGGGTCACCGGGTACGACGTCCTGCGCAACGGCACCACGGTCGCCACCAGCGCGACGGCGTCGTACACCGACACCGGGCTCACGCCGGACACCGGCTACACCTACACCGTCCGCGCGCGCGACAACGCGGGCAACGTCTCCGCCGCCAGTGCGCCGATCACGGTGAAGACCGCGGCCGGGAGCGCGGGGTTCGTCCTCGCCGCCGCGGGCGACATCGCCGAGCGGTGCACCTCCAGCAGCTCGAGCTGCGCGCACGTCAAGACCGCGAAGCTCGTGGAGACCATGAACCCCGCGGCCGTGCTCACCATGGGCGACAACCAGTACGACGACGCCCACCTGTCGGACTTCAAGTCCTACTACGACAAGACGTGGGGCAAGTTCAAGAGCAAGACCCACCCGATCCCGGGCAACCACGAAACCTACGACGACACGCCGTACCGGGGTTACGACGACTACTTCGGTGCCGTCGCGAAGCCCAACGGCCAGCGCTACTACAGCTGGGAAATGGGCAACTGGCACTTCATCGCCCTGGACTCCAACGACTTCGCCACCCACGAGTTCGGCCCGGACGAGCAGATGGCGTGGCTGAAGCAGGATCTCGCGAACAACAAGAAGGGCTGCGTCGCCGCCTACTGGCACCACCCGCGGTGGAGCTCCGGTGACCACGGCGACAACCCCGACAGCATCGAGCTGTGGAACCTCATGGTGGCGAACAAGGTCGACCTGGTCCTCAACGGCCACGACCACGACTACGAGCGCTTCGTCCCGCAGAACGCCGACGGCAAGGCGGACGCGAACGGCCCGGTCGAGATCGTCGGCGGCTCGGGCGGGGCGAGCCTCTACGACCTGAGCTCGCCGCACGCCACGACCGCCAAGCTGCTCAAGACCTACGGCGTCCTGAAGCTGTCGATGACCGACACCAGCTTCCAGTCGCAGCTCATCGGCGTCGACGGCAAGGTCCTGGACAGCAGCCCGGCTTACACCTGCCACTAGGAGGGACGAGCATGTACATCGCGGCGAGCCGGACCTCGGACCTGGCGGCGGGCACCGACCGGAAACCCGCGCTGAAACGGGTTTCCGCCAACGTCGTGGCCCTCGGCGCGGTCAGCCTGGTCACCGACGTCTCCTCGGAGATGGTGACCGCCGTCCTCCCGCTCTACCTGGTGCTCGGCCTCGGCCTGAACCCGCTGCAGTTCGGGCTGCTCGACGGGCTCTACGCGGGCGCCACCGCGGTCGTGCGGGTGCTCGGCGGGCACCTCGCCGACCGGTGGCGGCGGCTCAAGGCGGTCGCCGGGTTCGGGTACGGCTTGTCCGCGGTGTGCAAGCTCGGGCTGGTCGCGGCCGGCTCGTCGGTCGCGGCGATCGGGGTCGTCCTCGCGGCCGACCGGACCGGCAAGGGGCTGCGCACCGGCCCGCGCGACGCGCTGATCTCGCTGTCCAGCGAACCGGAGGCGCTCGGCCGGTCGTTCGGGGTGCACCGGGCGATGGACACCGTCGGCGCGTTCCTCGGCCCGCTGGTGGCCATGGCCGTGCTCGCGCTGAGCCTCGGCAGCTACCCGAGCGTCTTCGTCACCAGCTTCTGCATCGCCGCCATCGCGGTGCTGCTGCTCGCCTTGTTCGTCCACGACCGGCCCGGCGCGGTCGACCGGGCCGCCGTCTCGCTGCGCGCCGCGCTCGGCCTGCTGCGGCAGCAGGACTTCCGGCGGGTCGCGCTCTGGGCGGCACTGCTGGGCCTGGTGACGGTCGGCGACTCGTTCGTCTACCTCGTCCTGCAGCGGCGGTGGGAGATCGCGGCGACGTGGTTCCCGCTGCTGCCGCTCGGCACCGCCGGTGTCTACCTGGTGCTGGCCGTGCCGCTCGGCAAGCTCGCCGACCGGGTCGGGCGCTGGCCCGTCTTCCTCGGCGGGCACGCCGCGCTGTGCCTCGCGCTGGTGCTGCTCTGCGGCCCGCAGGCCGGGCTCTGGCTCGGGATCATCGCGCTCGGCCTGCACGGCGTGTTCTACGCGGCCACCGACGGCGTCCTGATGGCCGCCGCCGGGCCGCTCATCCCGCGTGACCTCCGGGCCACCGGGATGGCCGTCGTGCAGACCGGGCAGGCCGTCGCCCGGATGCTCTCGTCCGTCCTCTTCGGACTGGCGTGGACGCTCTGGGACCTGCGGCCCGCGGTGCTCGTCGCTGCGGCCTGCCTGGCCGCCGTCGCCCTCGCCGCCGCTCTCGCGAAACCGGTGCGCCCGTGAAGAAGATCGTCCTCGCCCTCGCCGGAACCGCGCTCCTGGTCGCCGCGGCCGTGGTCTACACGGTCAGCTCGCGGCACGAAACCGCCGAAGCCGGCCCGGCCGCGCAGCTCACGCTCGCGCCCGGGCAGTTGTTCTACCGCGATACCGCCACTGGCCGCGTCGGGGCCGTCCCGCTCGCCGATGCGGGCGCGAAACCGCAGCTCAGCGGCCTGAAGTGCGACCGGTTCGCGGTCGCGGGGCAGACGGCGGTGTGCCTGGCCGTCAAGCCGGGGACGCTGCCGGCGGTCACCGACGTCCTCGTCCTCGACGGCCGGCTCGGCGTCCGCCACACCGAAACCCTGCCCGGCACCCCGAGCCGCGCGCGGGTCTCCCCGGACGGCAAGCGCGTCTACTGGACGTTGTTCGTCACCGGCGATTCCTACGCGCAGACCGGGTTCTCCACCCGGGCGGGACTGTACGAAGTGGACACCGGGCGGCTGGTCAAGACGATCGAGGAGCTGCCCGTCTTCGTCGAGGGCAAGCGCTACTTCGCGGCCGACGTCAACTACTGGGGCATCACGTTCGCCCCCGACGGCAACCGCTTCTACGCCACCCTCGGCAGCAAGGGCAAGACGTACCTCGTCGAAGCCGACTACGGGCGGTACCGCGGGAAGGCCCTGCGGGAGAACGTCGAGTGCCCGTCGCTGTCGCCGGACGGCAAGCGGGTGGCGTTCAAGAAGAAGGTCGGCGAGGGCGTCTGGCGGCTCTCGGTGCTCGACCTCGCGACCCTGCGCGAAACCGAGCTGGCCGAGACCCGCAGCGTCGACGACCAGGCGCTCTGGCAGGACGACCACACGGTCCTCTACGGACTGGAGAACGCCGTCTGGGCGGTCCCGGCCGACGGTTCCGGCGCACCGCGGCAGCTGGTCGGCGGGGCCGCGTCGCCCGCCGTCACGGGGTGACGTCGACCGCCGCGAACAGCGTCCGGACGCCGAGGTCGCGCAGCTCGGCCTGGGTGATCTTCGGCTGGTCGAGCCAGTCGAGGATGACGGTGGCGACGAACGCCAGCCAGCCGCGCACGGCCACCCGGGTCGTCTCGGTGACGGTGGTCAGGGTGCCGAGCGCGGCCAGGATGCGCTCGGCGTTCGCGGCCATCCCGGCTTCGCGGATCCGCAGGATCTCGCGGTCGGCGCCCGCGGCGGCGCGGTGCACGATCCGGTAGCCGTCCGGGTGGGTGCGCGCGAACTCGAGGTACACGTCGAGCCCGGCCCGCAGCTGCTCCGCGACGGGCAGCGCCGGGTCGGGCTCGCTCATCGTCAGCAGCTGGTCGCGCTGGCTCCGGACGATCTCCGCGAAGAACTCCTTCTTCGTCGGGAAGTAGTGGTACAGCAGGCCGCGCGAGACCTGCGCGATCTCGGCGACCTCTTCGATCCAGACCTCGTCGTACGGCCGCTTCGCGAACAGCCCGGCGCCGATGGTCAGCAGCTGCTCCCGCCGCTCCTGCGTGCTCAGCCTGGTCCGCATGCCCCCGAGCTTACTTGACACGGGTTCAGTAGCGGGGGATGGTGAGCCTATTGGATCCGGGTTCAACAAGGAGCTGCCGTGGACACCAGCGGGATTCCGCACCGGCCGGGCCGGCTTCCGGTGATCGGCGACCTGATCGGGGCGAACCCGCGCACGCCGCTGCAGGACACCGTGCGCATCGGCAAGCGGCTCGGGCCGATCTTCACCCGCAAGGTGTTCGGCTTCGAGATCGTCCTCGTCGGCGGCGTCGACCTGGTCACCGAGCTGAACGACGAGGCGAAGTTCGGCAAGCACGTCGGCATGGGCGTGGAGAACCTGCGCGCGCTCGGCGGCGACGGCCTGTTCACCGCCCACACCCACGAGCCGAACTGGCGGCTGGCGCACGACATCCTGCAGCCGGCGTTCTCCGCCGAGGCGATGCGCCGCTACCACCCGATCATGCTCGACGTCGCCCGCGAGCTCGTGGCGGCCTGGGACGCCGCGAGCGGCCCGGTCGACGTCTCCGCCGACATGACCCGGCTGACCCTGGAGACCATCGGCCGCGCCGGCTTCGGCTACCGCTTCGGCTCGTTCGAGCGCGCCGAACCGCACCCGTTCGTCACGGCGATGATCCGCGCGCTGCGGTACGCGCAGCTGCAGAACGTCAAGCTGCCGTTCGTCCGGCGCGCGATCGCCGGAACGCCGGAGCAGAACCGGGCCGACATCGCGGTGATGACGGACCTGGTCGACGAGGTCATCGCCGGGCGGCGCGGCAGCGGCGAGGAGAGCCGCGACCTGCTCGGCCTGATGCTCACCGAGGGTCACCCGGTGACGGGAGAGCGCCTGGACCCGGTGAACATCCGCAACCAGGCGATCACGTTCGTCGTGGCCGGTCACGAGACGACGTCCGGCGCGCTGTCGTTCGCGCTGTACTACCTGACCCGCCACCCCGAACTGCTGGCGAAGGCCCGCGCCGAGGTCGACGCGGTGTGGGGCGGCCGCGAGCCGGCGTTCGCCGACGTCGCGAAGCTGCGTTACGTCCGCCGCGTCCTGGACGAGGCGATGCGGCTCTGGCCGACCGCGCCCGGCTACTCCCGCGAAGCGCGCGAAGACGTCGTGCTCGGCGGGAAGTACCGGATGCGCCGGGGTGACTGGGTGATCGTCCCGCTCCCGCTGGTGCACCGCGACCCCGCGGCCTGGGGCGATGACCCCGAGGCGTTCGACCCGGACCGGTTCGAGCCCGCCGCGGTGAAGAAGCGGCCGGCACAGGCGTACAAGCCGTTCGGGACGGGCGAGCGCGCCTGCATCGGCCGCCAGTTCGCGCTGCACGAAGCCGTGCTGGCGCTGGGGGTGGTGCTGCAGCGCTACGACTTCGACGTGGATCCCGCGTACGAGCTGAAGATCGTGGAGTCGCTGACGCTCAAGCCGAGCGGCTTCACCCTGCGTCCCCGGGTCCGGCTCAGGACTTCAGATAGCGCACCTGCCCCGGCTTGACCCGCTCGTACTCGTCCCGGCCCGCGAGGTGCCCGGGCACGCCGACCTCCCACCAGGCCCCGGCTTCCGTCCACGTCGACGGCTGCGTCTGCACCACGACGACCGCCGGCCGCCGTTCGGCCACCGCGGCCTCCCGGGCGGCCGCGTACGCCGCCCGCAGCGAGTCCACTGTGGATGCTTCGAACACCAGGCAGCCCAGCGACTCGGCGTGCCGCGCGAAATCCACTCGCGGCGGGGAAGCGTGCGAAGTCGTGCAGTCGGCGTAGAAGTTGTTGAACGGCTTCCCGCCCTGCCCCTCCTGGAGCCGGGCGATCACCGCGTACCCGTCGTTGTCGCAGACGACCGCGACGAACGGGTGCCCCGCGAACGCCGCCGAGAACAGTTCCGAGTTCAGCATCAGGTACGAGCCGTCGCCCAGGAGCGTGGTCACCAGGCCCGGCCACGCGATCGCCGCGCCCCACGCGCCGGACAGCTCGTACCCCATGCACGAGAACCCGTATTCGACGTCCATCGACACCGAGCCGGAGCCGCGCCAGCCGCCGATCAGCTCGCCCGGCAGGCCGCCGGAGGCCGTCATGACGTAGTCGTCCGCCGCGGAGAGGTCGTTCACCACGCCGACCACCTGCGCGTAGGACGGGACCTCGGAAGCGGCCGACCGCAGCGAATCGACGTGCCCGTCCCACGAGGCACGTTCCGCCGATGCCCGCGAGGTCCACGCCGAATCCACCCGCCAGCTCTCCAGCTGGGCGGCGAGGTCGGCCAGGCCCGCGTCGGCGTCCCCGGTCACGGACAGGGCGCCGTGCTTGACCGAGTCGAAACGGGCCGCGTTGAGCGACACCAGGCGGACGTCGGGGGAGAACACCGTCCACGACGCCGTCGTGAAGTCCTGCAGCCGCGTCCCCACGGCCAGGACCACGTCCGCCGCGGCCGCCACGGCGTTCGCCGACGACGAGCCCGTGATGCCCAGCGGGCCCGCGTGCAGCGGGTGGTCGTGCGGGACGAGCGTGCGGCCGGCCGTGGTCTCCACGACCGGGATCCCGTGCCGCTCGGCGAAGTCGAGAGCCCGGCGAGCCGCACCCGAGTACCGGACGCCGCCGCCGAGCACCAGCAGCGGGTGGTGGGACGCCCGCAGGACGCCCGCCGCCTCGGTGACCGAACGCCGGTCCGGCCGGGGGCGCGGCGGCCGGTGCGTCACCGGCGCGAACAGCGCGTCCGGGAAGTCGTACGTCTCCGCCTGGACGTCCTGCGGGAGCGCCAGCACCACCGGCCCGCTGTCCGCCGGGTCCGTGAGCACCCGCGTGACCTGCGGCAACGTCGAGAGCAGCTGCTCGGGCCTGCTGATCCGGTCGAAGTAGCGCGAGACCGCGCGGAAGGCGTCGTTCACCGTCGCGGTCGCGTCGCCGAAGGGCTCGATCTGCTGCAGGACCGGGTCCGGCGCGCGGCCGGTGAACGTGTCGCCCGGCAGCAGCAGCACCGGCAGCCGGTTCGCGTGCGCGACCCCGGCCGCGGTGACCATGTTCAGCGCGCCCGGCCCGATCGACGACGTCGCGACGCCGACCTGCCGCCGGTGCGTGGCCTTCGCGAGCCCGACCGCGGCCAGTGCCATGCCCTGCTCGGTGTGCCCGCGCCAGACGGGGATCTCGCCGCGGTGCTCTTCCAGCGCGGTGCCGAGGCCGAGCACGTTGCCGTGCCCGAAGATCGCGAACACCCCGGGGAACAGCGGGACTTCCGCGCCGTCCAGGGTTTCCGAGCGCTGGGCGAGGAGCCAGCGGACCAGCGCCTGTGCCGTCGTCAGCTTCACTGAACACGCCCTTCGTGACTCGTGACGGGGCAGCGCGGATCGAGTTCCTGCGCGGCCCAGGTGTCGCGGACCCAGCCGTGCGCGGGGTCGTCGCAGAACGCCATGGACCGCTCTTCGGCCGGTCCCGCCAGGACGTTCAGGTAGTACATCGGGTAGCCCGGCGCCGCGACGCACGGGCCGTGGTAGCCGCGCGGGATCAGGAAGACGTCGTGGTCGCGCACGGCGACGTCCTCGTCCAGCTCGCCGTCGGCGGTGTAGGTCCGGTGCAGGCCGAAGCCCTCGCGGGAGGGCGTCACGCCGTCGCGGCCGGCGATGCGGAAGTAGTAGATCTCTTCGTTGACCACTTCGCATCCGGTGGCCTCGTCGTGCTTGTGCGGCGGGTACGACGACCAGTTGCCGCTCGGCGTGATCAGCTCGCACGCGTTGAGCTTGTCGGCGTGGTCCCAGACCCCGGGCACGCCGAAGTTGGTCACCTGCCGCGTCGCCTGCCCGGCGCCGCGGACCTCCACCGGCACGTCCTCCGCCGGGCCGTACTTCGCGGAGAGCCGGCGGGTGCAGCGGGCCATCGGCAGCGCGACGGTGAGACCGTCCGTTGTCGACAACTCGACTTCGGCTTCGCGGGGCACGTAGGCGAAGTCCGTCACGCGGGTGAAGACGGACTCGCGGCCGCGCAGCTCGAAGACCTGCCCGTCGGCCCGGACCGTCGCGGAACCGGACAGGGGCAGCACGAAGGCCTCGAACTCGCCGGTGTGCACGATCCGCGTCTCGCCGGGCGCCAGGGTCAGGACCCGCAGGCCGGTGTACGTCCAGCCCGCGCTGTCCGGGGTGAGCCGGACCGGGTCGGTGTCGTCGGACAGCGTCCCGAGTGGACGGTGGAGCTTGCTCACTTCGCGGCCTCCAGTACCTTCGCGGCGGCTTCGACAGCCGCACCGACGTCACCGCCGGGCGGGTAGAGCAGGGTGCGGCCGACGACCAGGCCGCGGACGACGTCGTGGCGCAGCGTCCGGCCCCACGAGGCCAGGTCGGCGGCCGGGTCGCCGGAGGGTACGCCGCCGAGCACGACCACCGGCAGCGTCGTCGCGCCGAGGACTTCGGGGGAATCGGTCGAGGGCAGCTTGAGCCACGTGTGCGCCGACGTCACGCCGAGGCCCGAGGCCACCGTGACCGCACGGGCCAGGGACACGGGATCCTGCTGCAGCACCAGTTTCCCGGCCGTCCGCGCGTACGGCAGCGGCTCGACCATCGCCACCAGGCCGTACGCCGCGAGCTCGGTGACGGCGTCGGCGCAGGCCTGCAGCGTCGGGATCGTGCCCGGGTCGGAGTCGACGAGCCGCAGCAGCATCTTGCCGCCGTCGAGCCCGCAGTCGACGAGCGTGCGGGCGTCGTAGCCGGTGAACCGGTCGTCGATCTCCCAGTCCGCGCCGGCCAGGCCGCCGCGGTTCATCGAGCCGAAGACGACCTTGTCGTCCAGTGCGCCGAGCAACAGCAGTTCTTCGACGACGTCGGGGGTGCCGAGGATCCCGTCGACGGCGGGGTTGGCCAGCGCCACGAGCAGCCGGTCCAGCAACGTCCGCCGGTCGGCCATGGCGAGCGGGTCCTCGCCCACACCCAGCGCCCCTCGTGCCGGGTGGTCGGCCGCGACCAGGAACAGCGTTCCGGTGTCGGACAGCAGTTTCGACCGGCGTTTGCGGGTCGCGTAGGCCTGCCGGACCGCGCCCGGGTCGGTGGCGCGGGTGTGCAGGAGTTCGCGCCAGCGCTCGTCGGTGAGGCTCACAGGAGCTCCTCGATTTCGGCCGCGGTCGGCATGGCGTCGGCGCAGGCGAGCCGGGACGCCACCAGCGCGCCCGCCGCGTTCGCGTACTCGGCGATCCGGACCGGGTCCCAGCCGGACAGCAGCCCGTGGACGAGCGCCCCGCCGAAGCCGTCGCCGGCGCCGAGCCCGCAGACGACCTCGACGCGTTGCGGCCGCACGGTCCAGCGCCCGTCCGGCGTGGCCACGAGGACGCCGTCCGCGCCCTTCTTGATCACCGCGAGCCGCAGCCCGCGGTCGAGCATGCGGTCCGCGGCGGCGTCCGGGTCCGCGGTGCCGACGGCGACCTCCGCCTCGGTCCGGTTGCCGACCGCCACGGTGACGTGGTCGAGCAGCGCGCCGATCTCTTCGCGCGCCTGCTCGACCGACGGCCAGAACATCGGCCGGTAGTCCAGGTCCAGCACGGTGTGCTCGCGGCGGCCCCGGGTTTCGAGGATCTTCCGCTGGGTCGTGCGGGCCGGGTCGGTGGACACGCCGGTGCCGGTGACCCACAGCAGCGGCACCGACGTGACGACGTCCCAGGGCACGTCGTCGTCGGTCAGCGTGAGGTCGGGGGCGATGGGGGAGCGGTAGAACAGCAGCGGTGGGTCCGCGGGCGGGTTCAGCTCGCAGAACACCACCGGCGTCTGCAGCTCCGGCGAAGTGCCCACGAAGGCCGGTGAGACGCCGAAGCCGTCGAGGGCCTGCCGGACGTAGTCGCCGAAGCCGTCCGGGCCGACCTTGGTCAGCACGGCCGTGCGCCGGCCGAGCCGCGCGGCGGCGACCGCGACGTTGGTCGCGGTGCCGCCGAGCGACTTGGCGAAGGTGCTGACCTCGGCCAGGGGGACACCGCTCTGCTCGGGGTAGAGGTCGACACCCACCCGGCCGATCGTCAGCGCTTCGAGGGTCATGACGTCTTTTCCACCTGCCGCAGTTCGTGTTCCAGGGCTTCCAGTTCCGCGCCGCCCGCCATCTGCCGGGTCAGCTCGTTGATGTCGATGTCCGCCTTCTCGTACGCCCCGAGCGGCGCACCCCGCTTGAGCAGCAGGAACCGGTCGGCGACCGGGTAGGCGTGGTGCGGGTTGTGCGTGATCAGCACGACGCCCAGCCCGCGGTCCCGGGCCTGCGCGACGTACTTCAGCACCACCCCGGCCTGCTTGACGCCCAGCGCGGCGGTCGGCTCGTCGAGGATCAGCACCTTCGCCCCGAAGTACACCGCCCGCGCGATCGCCACGCACTGGCGTTCGCCACCCGAGAGCGTCCCGACCGGCTGCTCGACGTCCCGCAGGTCGATGCCCATGTCGGACAACGCCTGCTTCGTCGTCTCGCGGCCCTTCTTCCGGTCCAGGAACCGGAACGGGCCGAAGCCGGTAGTCGGCTCCGAGCCGAGGAAGAAGTTCCGCCAGACGCTCATCAGCGGCACCACGGCGAGGTCCTGGTACACGGTCGCGATGCCGTGGTCCAGCGCCTCGCGCGGCGAGGCGAACCGCACGGGCTCGCCTTCCACGAGGAACTCGCCGCGGTCGTGCTGGTGCACCCCGGCCAGGATCTTGATCAGCGTGGACTTGCCGGCGCCGTTGTCGCCGAGCACGCAGGTGACCTCGCCCGCGTTGACCACAGTGGACACTTCGCGCAGCGCGATCACGCTGCCGTAGGTCTTCCCGATGTCGCGGACTTCGAGCAGTGGACTCATCGGCGTACCCTTTCCGCGCGCCGCCGGAAGGCGTTGTTCACCAGGACCGCGGCGAGCAGCATGATGCCGAGGAACAGCATGAACCAGTCGCTGTTCCACTGCGCGAACACGATGCCCTGGCGGGCCATGCCGAAGATCAGCGCGCCGATCGCCGCGCCCACCGCCGAGCCGAACCCGCCGGTGAGCAGGCAGCCGCCGATCACCGCGGCGATGATGTACTGGAACTCCAGCCCGATGCCCTGGTTCGCCTGCACGCTGGCGAAGCGCAGGATGTTGATCGAGCCGACCAGCCACGCGCCGAGCGCGGTGCCCATGAACAGCAGGATCTTCGTGCGCACCACCGGCACGCCGACCGAGCGGGCCGACACCTGCGAGCCGCCGACGGCGAAGATCCAGTTGCCGAAGCGGGTGCGCACGAGCAGCACCGCCGCGACCACCGTGACGACGATCCACCAGATGATCGACGACTGGAACTCGGTGCCGCCGACGGCGAACGTGGACGCGAACAGCGCGCCCGCCGACTCGTAGCCGCTGGTCGAGCGCATCCCCGACACCTGCACGGTGTTGGTGACCAGCCGCGTCACGCCGAGGTTGAGGCCCTGCAGCGCCAGGAACGACCCCAGCGTGACGATGAAGCTCGGCAGCCCGGTCTTCATCACCAGCCAGCCGTTGAACGCGCCGACCCCGAGGGCGAAGACGAGCGACACCGCCAGCGCGAGCCAGACGTTCCAGCCCGCCTGCGTCGCCAGGATCGCCGTGACCAGCGACGTCGACGCCGTCATGACGCCGGCCGAGAGGTCGAACTCGCCGCCGACCATCAGCAGCGCGACCACGACGGCCATGATGCCCAGCGTCGAGGAGTCGTCGAGCCAGGTCGCCACGCCCAGCGGGCTGAGGAACTGGCCGGTGACGACGGAGAAGAAGACGAACACCAGCACGGCGCCCAGCAGCGCGCCGATCTCCGGGCGGACCACCAGCCGATCGGTCAAGCTCTTCTTCCCGACGCGTTCGTCGGGCTGGGCTTGGATCGCCGCGGTCATCGCGTGCCGCGCTCCGCGTACGGGGCGACGGTGTCGATGTTGGTCTTGTCGACGAAGCCCGGGCCGGTCTGCACCGGCTTGCCGCCGCCGATGGTGTTGCCGTTTTCCTTGTACAGCTTCAGGAACACGATCGGCAGGTAGCCCTGCTCGTACTGCTGCTGGTCGACGGCGAAGAGGATCGTGCCCGCCTTGATGGCCGCGACGACGTCGGCGTTCAGGTCGAACGTCGCCACCTGGGCCTTCGAGCTCGCCTCCTTGGCCGCGTCCACCGCGCGGGCCGCGACCTGCGAGTTCAGCGCCAGCACCGCGTCGATCGACGGGTCGGACTGCAGCGCGCCGCGGATCCGGGCCTGCGCGTCGGTCGGGTTGGAGATGTCGACCTGCAGCGTGGAGACGGTGCCGAACGTCTGCTTCGCACCGTCGCAGCGCTGGTTCTGGCCGATGTTGCCGGCTTCGTGGATGACGCACAGCAGCTTCGTCTTGCCGGCCGCCTTGAGCCGCTGCCCGGCGCCCTGGCCGGCGAGGCCCTCGCTCTGGCCGACGTGCGCGATCGCGCCGAAGGCGGCGCTGGAGTCCTCGCCGGAGTTGATGGTGACGACCGGGATGCCCGCCTTGACCGCGTTCTGGATCGACGTCTGCAGCGCCTGCGGGTTCGCCATCGAGACGACCAGGCCGCCGACCTTCTGCGCGACCGCGTTGTCGATCAGCTTGGCCTGGTTGCCCGGGTCGCCGTCGGCGAAGTAGTCGACGCCGACGTTCAGGTCCTTGCCCGCCTGTTCGGCGCCGTTCTTGACGACGTTCCAGAAGGCGTCGCCGGCGGTGCCGTGGGTGACCACGGCGACCTTCAGCGGGCCGCCCGAGCTCGGTGCCGCCGCGGACGGCGCGCTGGAGCTGCTCGAGTTGTCGGCGGACGGGCCGCTGCAGGCGGACAGGACCAGCCCGGCGGCGGCGATCGCCGCCACGCCGGCCAGCTTCTTGATTGAGAACACAGTCACTCCTTTGGGACCAGGGATCAGAGGGAGTCGATGATCTTCGCGAGGTGGGCCAGGCTGCGCTCGGTGTCCCGCCGGGGTACGTCGTCGGGGCTCTCCGCGCCGAGGGCGGTGTCCTGTTCGAGGACGTACCAGCCGTCGTAGCCGGCCGCCTGGACGGAGCGCACCATCGACGCCACGTCCACGTCCCCCTCGCCGAGTGGGGTGTAGAGGCCCCGCCCGACCGCGTCGGTGTAGCCGAGCCGGCCCGCGCGGACTTCGGCCGCGAGGTCCGCCCGGACGTCCTTCAGATGCACGTGCCCCACCCGTTCGGGATACCGCTTCGCCAGCTCGACCGGATCCGTCCCGCCGATCATCAGGTGCCCGGTGTCGAGGCACAAGCCGAGCGCGGAATCGGCGAGGAACCGCTCGACTTCGGCCTGCTGCTCCACGTGCGTCCCGACGTGCGGGTGCAGCACCGTGCGCAGGCCGTGGGCGGAGGCGATGTCGCGGATCCTGCCCGCCGTGTCGACGAGCGTCGCCCATTCGGCGTCGGTGAGCTTCGGGCGTTCGTCGTAGCCGTCGAGGCCGGTCGCGGCGGCGAGCACCAGGACGTCGCCCCCGCACGCGGCGAACAGCGCGGCGGACTCTTCGGCTTCCTCGAGCGCGTGCTCCTGGCCGGCGTGCAGGACGACGGCGAGGAACCCGCCGACGAGCCGGAGGCCGTGCGTCCCCAGCAGGTCCCGGAGGGCGGCCGGGTCGCGGGGGAGGTAACCGGGCGGGCCCAGTTCGGTCGCCTGGACGCCGAGCTCCGCCATCTCGCCGAGCACGGTCGCCGCGTCCAGCACCCGGCCCCAGCCCGGGACTTCGCAGACACCCCAGGAGATCGGCGCGGCGGCTACTCGGATCGTCGCTGTCACAAGGGGCCTCCGTTGGTCCGTTGGAGCGCTCTATTGATTAGAGCGCTCTAATCTTGTAGCGTCCGTCACAGCAAGTCAAGGCCGAGTTTCCGGTGCTCAGGGGAGGTGTCGCGTGCGTCCGACCATGGAAGACGTCGCCGCGCGGGCGGGGGTTTCCCGCGCACTGGTCTCCTTGGTGATGAGGAATTCACCGAAGGTCTCCGACACCCGGCGCGCCGCGGTCCTGCGCGCGGCCGAGGAACTCGGCTACCAGCCGCACGTGATGGCGCGGTCGCTGGCCAGCCGGACGTCCACGGTGCTCGGCGTGATGGTGAACGACCTGCGCAACGCGTTCTTCGCCGACGTCGTCGAGGGACTGGACGCGGCCGCGCAGGCCGCGGGCTTCGACCTGGTCCTCAACACCGGCGGCCGCAGCCCCGCGCGCGAGGGCAATGCCTTGCGCAGCCTGCTTTCCTTCCGCCCGGCCGGGGTCGTCCTGCTCTCACCGGTGGTGCCGGCGTCGGCCATCGAAGCGGCCGCCCGGCAGTGCCCGGTGGTGCTGGTTTCCCGCACCTCGCGAGCGTCCGGTGTGGACACCGTGAACGACGACGGCGAGGCGGGCTCCGCGCTGGCCGTCGACCACCTCGTCGGGCTCGGGCACCGGCGCATCGCGCACCTCGACGGCGGGGGAGCGGCGGGCGCGGCCCAGCGCCGGCGCGGTTTCCAGGCGGCGATGCGGCGGCACGGCCTGGACCCGGTCGTCGTGCGCAGCGAGCACACCGACACGGCGGGCGAGAAGTCCGTGCGGGAGCTGCTGGCGACGTACGCGCGGGCCGAGCTGCCGACCGGTCTGGTGGCGGGCAACGACTTCAACGCCGTCGGCGCGATTTCGGCGCTCGAAGAGGCGGGCCTGCGCGTGCCCGAAGACGTCTCGGTCGTCGGCTACGACAACACGTCGCTGGCCGCGCTGCGGCACCTCTCACTGACCACAGTGGACCAGCCGCGCACCGAAATGGGGCGGCTGGCGTTCGAAGCGCTGGCCGAGCGCGTCCGCGGGGAACGCACGGAGCCGGTCCGGCACCTGCTGCACCCGTCCTTGGTGGTCCGGGCGACCACTGCCGGGATTTCTGCGACAGGAGGAGCACGACGATGAGGTTGGGACTGGCGGGCACCGGCCGGATCGGCACCGCGCACGCGGAGACGCTGAAGGGCTTCGAGGAGGTCGAGTCGGTCGTGGTGGCCGACGTCGACCCGGCGCGGGCCGCCGCGGCCGCCGCCAAGCTGGGTGTCGAAACGACTTCCCTCGACGACCTGTTCACCGCGGGGATCGACGGCCTGGTCGTCACGGCGGCGACGGACGCGCACCCCGGCCTGATCATCGCGGCGGTCGACGCGGGCCTCCCGGTGTTCTGCGAAAAGCCGGTGGCCGCGGACATCCCCGGCACATTGGCCGTCATCGACCGCATCGGCGCTTCCGACGTCGCAGTCCAGATCGGCTTCCAGCGCCGCTTCGACGCGGGCTACGCGGCGGCGCGGGCCGCGGTCGCGTCGGGCGAACTGGGCTGGCTGCACACGCTGCGGGCGACGACGTTCGACCCGGCGCCCCCGCCCGCGGAGTACGTCGCCCACTCGGGCGGCCTGTTCCGCGACTGCGGCGTCCACGACTTCGACATCATCCGCTGGGTCAGCGGCCGCGAGGTCGAGGAGGTGTACGCGATCGGCGCGAACCGCGGCGAGCGCTTCTTCGCCGACGCGGGCGACGTCGACACGGCGGCGGCCACGCTCACCCTGGACGACGGCACCCTGGCGACGGTGTCCCTGACCCGCTACAACGGCGCGGGCTACGACGTGCGCCTCGACGTGCTGGGTTCGGTTTCGGGCGTGGTGGTCGGCCTCGACGACCGGGCCCCGCTGCGCTCGGTGGAGCCGGGGGTGGCACCGCTGCCGGGCCCGGCGTACCCGGGCTTCATGGAGCGCTTCCGGCCGGCGTACACGACCGAGCTGACGGCGTTCCTGGACGTGGTCGCCGGCCGGGCGCCGTCCCCGTGCGGGGCGGCCGACGCGCTGGAGGCGTTCTACATCGCGGAGGCGTGCGAGGTCTCCCGTCGCGAACGGCGTCCGGTGAAGCTGGCGGAGGTCCGGCGCTGAAACCCGGTCGCGCGCCCCGGCACCCGGTGGGCAGACTCGGGGGGGTGATCGCGCTGACCCCGCTCGACGAGCCCGCCCTCGCGCGGCTGCTCGAAGCCGCCGTGGCCGGAGCCGGCCCGCTGGAGGTCATGCCGCCGGTCGAGGGTCCGCCCGGCTGGACCGCGGCGCGCCGGTCGGCGTTCCTGGCGTTCCACCGCGGCCGCTCGCTGAACCCGGCGACCGCGGTGGAACGCACGTGGGTGGTCGACGCGGACGGCGTCGCGGTGGGAGCCGCCCGGTTGGAGCGCCGCGGCGACGCGGTGGAGGCGGGCATCTGGCTGAGCCGGGACGCCCGCGGCCGGGGTGTCGGCCGCCGGGTCGCGCAGCTGCTGCTGGCCGAGGCCCGCCGCTCCGGTGCGGCGCAGTTCGTCGCTTCGACGACGGCGGGCAACGGCGGAGCCCGCGCGGTGCTCGCCGGGCTCGGCGCGTCCCTCACCATCGAAGGGGACGAGGTCGCCGCGGTGCTGCCGCTCAGGCCGTGACGCGCCAGTGCTCGACGATCCGGCCGTCCCGCAGCCGCTCGATCTGCATCTGCCGCGCCGGTTCCGGGCCGAAGCCGTGGACCAGCAGGTGCGCGGCCACGAATTCGCCGTCCGCCAGCAGGTGCACCTCCTCGAACCGCAGCTCCGGCGCCTGCCGCCGCAGGTCCGCGACGATCGGCTTCAAGCCATCGGGACCGGGCGGCAGGTCCGGCAGGCTCGGGCTGTGGTTGACGTACCCGGGGTCGATCAACTCGTCGAACGCGTCGAGGTCGCCGCGGTTGAAGGCGTCCAGGTAGCGGCGGACGACGTCGGTGTCGGTCATGCCGGCCAGGCAGCCGGCGGCCGCGCCGGAACGGAAATACGCCACTTGTGCTGAACCCGTATGAATGGGTTCGACGGGCCCGGCGCGCGGGGTCGCTGGTCGTCGTGTCCGAACCCGCGGAACTGCGGTTCGCGACCATGGGCGACGAAGCCGCGTGCCTGCTCCGCGACGGCCGCGGGGCTGGGCGGTGAAGACGCCGGCCGAAGCCCTCGCCCTCCCCGCGGTGACCTGGCCCGGCGTCGACGAGCGCCTCGACGCCTACTACCGCGCGAGGGACCGCGCCGGCGCGCCGCCCGCGAAGCAGGGGCCGCCGGCGAAGGACCTCGCCGAGGCGTTGCGCCTGGTCGAACTCGGTCAGGCCGTGACGTTCCCGCCGGAGTCGGTCGCCCGGCGCTACCCGCGTGCGGCGATCGCCTACCACCGGGTCGAAGGGCTCAGCGACGCCCGGCTCCAGGTGGCGTGGCCGGAGACGTCCCGCTCACCGCGGGTGGCGGAGTTCGTGCGGGCGGCGCTCGGCCAGTAGCGGCAGGAGCTCGGTCCGCACGTACTCCAGCGCGTCCCGCTCCGGCGGGATGTGCGGCCCCTGCACCCACCGGACGCCGTGCCGGACCGCCGCCGCCGTGACCCGTTCCCGCAGCGCGCCCACCACCCCCGCGCCCAGCACCAAGGCGTCCACGACGCCGAGCCGGGACAGCACAGCTTCCTCCGACGCGACGCCGTCCGCGGCGAGACCCGCCGCGGACAGCGCCGCCGTCACCCTCGAGACCGTGGCCGGGTTGCGGCCGAACAGGAGCACCTTCATGCCCCCAGCCTCACACCTCAAGGGCGCTCGAGGTCAAGACAGCTCGAGCGTGGGCTGGTACATCTCGATCCAGTGGTAGAAGTCGAGCACCCGGTCCAGGCCGATGCGCATGGCCGGGTCCATGGTCGCCGAGTCCACTTCGGACGCCCGGTGCGCCCAGGCCTTGTCGACCAGGCCGAACACGGCGTGCCCCGGCTCGGCCAGTACCTCCTTGACCTGCTGCTGCAACGCCGCCGCGTAGCCCGGGTCCTGCGTCGACGGGTACGGGCTCTTCACGCGGTCGCGCACCGAGTCCGGCAGCACGTGCTTCGTCGCGTGCCGCAGGAGGCTCTTTTCCCGGCCGTCGAACGTCTTCAGCGACCACGGCGTGTTGTAGACGTACTCCACCAGCCGGTGGTCGCAGAACGGCACGCGGACCTCCAGGCCCACCGCCATCGACGCGCGGTCCTTGCGGTCGAGCAGCATCCGCACGAACCGGGTCAGGTGCAGGTTGCAGATGGTCCGCATCCGCGCCTCGAGAGCGGACTCGCCGTCGAGGTGGTCGACCGAAGCGACCGCGGAGGCGTACTGGTCGGCGACGTACGACTCGACGTCCAGGTTCTTGACCAGCTCCGGCGTGTAGAGCGACGCCCGCTCGTCCATCATCGACGTCCGGAACGCCAGCCACGGGAACGTTTCGGCGTTGACGGCCTTCTCGTCGTGGAACCAGCGGTAGCCGCCGAACACCTCGTCGGCCGACTCGCCCGACAGGGCCACCGTCGACTGGCCGCGGATCGCCTTGAACAGCAGGTACAGCGACGTGTCCATGTCGCCGAGGCCGGCCGGGATGTCCCGGGCCCGCAGCACCGCGCGCCGGACCTCGGGGTCGGTGAGGTCGCCCGGGTTGAGCATGACGTCTTCGTGCGCGGAGTTCACCAGCTGAGCGACGTCCCGCACGAACGGCGAGTCCGCGGTGTCGCGCATCTCGTCCGGCTTGAAGTTCTCCTCCTGGCCGAAGAAGTCGACGGAGAACGTCCGCAGCTGCTCGCCCTGCTCGGCCAGCCGGGCCGCGGCCAGGCCGGTGACGGCGCTGGAGTCGAGCCCGCCCGAAAGCAGCACGCACCGCGGGACGTCGGCGACGAGCTGGCGGTTGACGATGTCGGTCATCAGCTCGCGCACGCGGGCGACCGTCGTCTCCTGGTCGTCGGTGTGCTTCTTCGCGTCCAGCTGCCAGTAGGTGCGGGTCTTGATGCCCTCGCGGGACACGGTGACGATCGTGCCCGGCTGGACCTCCTCCATGTCCTTCCACAGCGACCAGCCCGGCCGCTTGGTGAACCCGGCCAGCTCGCGGAAGCCGTCGAGGTCGACGACCTTCTTCGCCAGGGGGTTCGCCAGGATGGCCTTCGGCTCGGAGCCGAACAGGACGCCGTCGCGGGTCGGGTAGTAGTAGAACGGCTTGATGCCCATCCGGTCGCGGATCATGACGAGCCGGTCGTCGCGCTCGTCCCAGATCGCGAAGGCGTACATGCCGTTGAGGTGGTCGACGACCGCGTCGCCCCACTGCAGGTAGCCGTGCAGCACGACCTCGGTGTCGCTGTCGGTCTCCCACCGGTGGCCGAGCTTCGTCAGCTCGTCCTTCAGCTCGGTGAAGTTGTAGGCCTCACCGCTGTAGACCATCGCGACGTCGCCGTCCGGCGTGTGCACGGACATCGGCTGGCGGCCGCCCGGCAGGTCGATGATGGCGAGCCGCCGGTGGCCGAGCGCGACGTGCCGGCGAACCCAGGTGCCTTCGTCGTCCGGGCCGCGGCAGGACATGGTCGCGGTCATCGCGTCGACCACTTCCCGGCGGCGGGTGAGGTCGGCGTCGTAGGAAACCCAGCCGGCGATACCGCACATAGGTGATCCCCTCTCCCAAAGATTTGCTTAGCCGATACAACTATCGGTAACACAGGTGTAACACGGGCCTGAGATCTTGTCTGCCCGAATTGCACGTTCCGCACTTGTTCGGTCACGCGTTGTGTCGTGAGTCACTGACCAACTGCATGCGGTGACATCCAGGCAAACGTTTGCGTGACCGCCGCCACCAGCCATAAAGACGGCGTAAATGCGTGTCAGGAACGCATCAAGGCGCCATCAGCCGCAGGCCGGAACGGCGTCCCGGAGCCGCAGAGTGAACGACGTCCGGTCACCGAACCCGGTGACCCGTCTTGAGAGGTGCCTGTGGCCGACTTGCTCTACGCCGTCCTGCTGATCGGCGTGTTCGTGGTGCTCGCGCTGGCGCTGCGCGGGATGGAGAAGCTGTGAGCGGCGCGGGCACCGTGGCCAACGTCGTCGGCGGCCTGCTGGCGCTCGGCCTCCTCGTCTACCTGTTCGTCGCCTTGATCAGGCCGGAGAAATTCTGATGTCCGACACGACGGCCGGGCTCATCCAGCTCGGCCTGCTCCTCGCCGCCCTCGCCGCGGTCTACAAACCGCTCGGCGACTACCTGGCGCGCGTCTTCTCGACCGAGAAGCACTCGAAGCTCGAGAAGGGCCTCTACCGGCTCTTCCGGGTCAACCCCGACTCCGAACAGCGCTGGCCGACCTACGCCGCCGGCGTGCTCGGCTTCTCGTTCGTCTCGGTCGTCCTGCTCTACCTGCTGCAGCGGCTGCAGCCGCTCCTGCCGTGGGACCTCGGCCGCGGCTCGGTCAGCCCCGGCGTCGCCTTCAACACGGCGATCTCCTTCGTCACCAACACGAACTGGCAGTCCTACGTCCCCGAGACGACGATGGGCCACTTCGTGCAGATGGCCGGGCTCACCGTGCAGAACTTCCTGTCGGCCGGCGTCGGCCTGGCCGTGGCGATCGCCGTGACGCGCGGGTTCGTCCGCGCCAAGACCGACCGGCTCGGCAACTTCTGGGTGGACCTCACGCGCGGCACGGTCCGCGTGCTGCTGCCGATGGCGTTCGTGTTCGCGCTGGTCCTGGTCGCGCTCGGCGTCGTGCAGAGCCTCAAGGCCGGTGTCGCCGTCACCAACCCCGACGGCAGCCGGAGCACCATCGCCCTCGCCCCGGCCGCGAGCCAGGAGGCGATCAAGGAACTGGGCACCAACGGCGGCGGCGTCCTCAACGCCAACTCCGCGCACCCGTTCGAGAACCCCAACGCCTGGTCGAACCTCGTCGAGCTGTTCCTGATCCTGGTCATCCCGGTCAGCCTGACCCGCGCGTTCGGCAAGCTCGTCGGCAAGCCCAAGCAGGGGTACGTGCTGCTCGGCGTGATGGGCCTGCTGTGGGCGGCCTCGCTGGCGATCATCTGGTTCTCCGAGGCCTACGCGAACAACCCGGCGGCGCTGGCCGCGGGCGCGAGCACGGAGGGCAAGGAACAGCGGTTCGGCATCGGCCTGACGTCGATCTTCGCCGACACCACCACCGGCACGTCGACCGGCGCGGTCAACGGCGCCCACGACAGCCTCTCGGGCCTCGGCGGCGGGGGACCGCTGCTCAACATGCTCTACGGCGAGATCTCGCCGGGCGGCGTCGGCACCGGGCTCTACGGGATCCTGGTCATGGCGATCATCGCGATGTTCCTGGCCGGCCTGATGGTCGGGCGCACCCCGGAGTACCTGGGCAAGAAGCTCGGCAAGCGCGAGGTCACCTGCGCGGCGATCGCGATGCTGGCGATGCCGACCGTGGTGCTCCTCGGCTCGGGGATCGCGCTGCTGCTCCCCGACACCGCGGGCGCGCTCGGCAACGGCGGCGCGCACGGCCTGTCCGAGATCCTCTACGGCTACGCGTCCACCGGAAACAACAACGGCAGCGCGTTCGGCGGCCTGACCGCGACGAGCGACTGGTTCCAGTCCTCGTTCGGCGTCGCCATGGCGTTCGGCCGGTTCATCCCGATCGTCGCCGTGCTCTGCCTGGCCGGTTCCCTGGCCGCGCAGCGCAAGGTGCCCGAAACCGCGGGCACGCTGCCCACCACCGGGCCGCTGTTCGCCACCATGCTCACCGGCACGGTGGTGCTCGTCGCGGCCCTCACGTTCATCCCGGCGCTCGCGCTCGGGCCCATCGCGGAGGCACTCGCATGACCGTCACCGAAGAACGACCCCAGGTGACTCCCGCCGAACCCACGAGCCGGGTCGGCGCCGGGGTGTTCAGCCCCCGCCAGCTCTGGACGTCGCTGCCCGACGCGTTCCGGAAGCTGAACCCGAAGCACCAGCTCGGCAACCCGGTGATGTTCGTGGTGTGGGTGGGTTCCGCGCTCACCACGGTCTTCGCGGTCACCGACCCGAGTGTGTTCACCATCCTGATCGCGGTCTGGCTGTGGTTCACGGTCCTGTTCGCGAACCTCGCCGAAGCCGTCGCGGAAGGCCGCGGCAAGGCGCAGGCGGAGTCGCTGCGGAAGGCGAAGAAGGAGACCGTCGCCCGCCGGCTCACCGGCGACGGCTCCGAAGAACAGGTGCCCGGTGTCGAACTGAAGATCGGCGACCTGGTCGTGGTCGAGGCGGGGCAGGTGATCCCGGGCGACGGCGACGTCGTCGAGGGCATCGCGACCGTCGACGAGTCGGCCATCACCGGCGAGTCGGCCCCGGTCATCCGCGAGTCCGGCGGCGACCGCAGCGCCGTCACCGGCGGCACGACCGTGCTGAGCGACCGGATCGTCGTCAAGATCACGACCAAGCCCGGTGAGTCCTTCGTGGACCGCATGATCGCGCTGGTGGAAGGCGCGTCGCGGCAGAAGACGCCGAACGAGATCGCGCTGACCATCCTGCTCTCGACGTTGACGATCATCTTCCTGCTCGCCGTCGTCGCGCTGCAGCCGATGGCCCGGTACTCCGGCAGCGAGCAGTCCGTGATCGTGCTGACCGCGCTGCTGGTCTGCCTGATCCCGACGACGATCGGCGCGCTGCTGTCCGCCATCGGCATCGCGGGCATGGACCGCCTGGTGCAGCGCAACGTCCTCGCGACCAGCGGCCGCGCGGTCGAAGCCGCCGGCGACGTCTCGACGCTGCTGCTCGACAAGACCGGCACCATCACCTTCGGCAACCGCCGGGCCACCGAGCTGATCCCGGTCGGGACGTCCACCCCGGACGAACTGGCGCGCGCCGCCCGGCTGGCGAGCCTCGCCGACGAAACCCCCGAGGGGCGCAGCGTCGTCGAGCTGACCGAGGCCCACGCGGGCGACGACGTCCAGGGTGAGTTCGTCCCCTTCACCGCGCAGACCCGGATGAGCGGCCTCGACGTCGGGAGCCGGCGGATCCGCAAGGGGGCCGCTTCGGCGGTCCGGGCGTGGGTGCGCGACAACGGCGGTGAGTTCCCCGACGAGACCGAGCGCGTGGTCGACGAGATCAGCGCCCAGGGCGGCACGCCGCTGGTCGTCGCCGAGGACACCGTGGTGCGCGGCGTGATCCGGCTCTCCGACGTGGTCAAGCCGGGCATGAAGGAGCGCTTCGGGGAACTGCGCGCGATGGGCATCAAGACGGTGATGATCACCGGTGACAACCCGCTCACCGCACGGGCCATCGCCGCGGACGCCGGCGTCGACGACTTCCTCGCCGAGGCCAAGCCCGAAGACAAGATGGCGCTCATCAAGAAGGAGCAGGAAGGCGGGCGCCTGGTCGCGATGACCGGCGACGGCACCAACGACGCGCCCGCGCTCGCCCAGGCGGACGTCGGCGTCGCGATGAACACCGGCACCTCGGCCGCCAAGGAAGCCGGGAACATGGTCGACCTCGACAGCGACCCGACGAAGCTGATCGAGATCGTCGAGATCGGCAAGCAGCTGCTGATCACCCGGGGCGCGCTGACCACGTTCAGCGTCGCCAACGACCTGGCCAAGTACTTCGCCATCCTGCCCGCGATGTTCACCGGCATCTACGCCCAGCTGGGCGGGCTGAACATCATGCACCTGGCCACGCCGAAGTCGGCGATCCTGAGCGCGGTCATCTTCAACGCGCTGATCATCGTCGTGCTCATCCCGCTGGCCCTGCGGGGCGTGCGGTACAAGCCGTCCTCGGCGTCCGCGCTGCTGCGCCGCAACCTGCTCGTCTACGGCCTCGGCGGGATCGTCAGCCCCTTCCTCGGGATCTGGCTGATCGACCTGCTCGTGCGCCTCATCCCTGGAATCGGGTGAACGTCGTGAACACGCTCGTCAAGCAGACCTGGGCGGGGCTGCGCGTCCTCATCGTGATGACCGTCCTGCTCGGGATCCTCTACCCCTTGGCCGTGTGGGCCATCGCCCGCATCCCCGGCCTGGAATCGAACGCCGAAGGCTCGGTCGTCACGCGGAACGGCCAGGCCGTCGGGTCGTCGCTCATCGGCGTCGACCCGGTCCCCGCCGACCCGGCGCGCGACCCGTGGTTCCACACGCGGCCGTCGGTGGTCACCCCCGAGATGCCGTCCGGCGCGTCCAACAAGGGCCCGTACAACGAAGACCTCGTGAAGACCATCGGGGAGCGGAAGGACGCCATCGCGAAGCGCGAAGGCGTGTCGCCCGATCAGGTACCGCCGGACGCCGTGACCGCGTCGGGTTCCGGCCTCGACCCGGCGATCAGCGTCGCTTACGCCGACCTCCAGATCGCCCGCGTCGCCCGGAACACCGGGCTTCCGGCGGACCGCGTGCGGCAGCTGGTCGAAGCGAACACCTCCGGCGCGGGGATCGGCGTCCCCGGGGTGAATGTGCTCCCGCTCAACTTGGCCGTGCAAGCCGCGTCCGGAGGGGCACACTGACAGCGTGACCACCGAAAACAAGCCGCGCCGAGGGGAGCTGAGGATCTACCTCGGCGCGGCTCCGGGCGTCGGCAAGACGTTCGCCATGCTCGGCGAGGCGCGGCGGCGGCTGGACCGCGGCACCGACGTCGTCGTCGGGCTGGTGGAGACGCACGGCCGGGAGAAGACCGCGGTGCTGCTCGAAGGTCTCGAGATCGTCCCGCGGCGGCACGCGGACCACCGCGGCCGGGCGTTCGAGGAGATGGACGTCGACGCGATCCTCGCGCGCGCGCCCGAGGTCGCCGTGGTCGACGAGCTCGCGCACACCAACGTGCCGGGCTCCCGCAACGCCAAGCGCTGGCAAGACGTCGAGGAGCTCCTGGACGCGGGCATCGACGTGCTGTCCACGGTCAACGTGCAGCACCTGCAGAGCCTCAACGACGTCGTCGAGCGGATCACCGGCGTCACCCAGCAGGAGACCGTGCCGGACGAGGTCGTCCGCCGCGCCGAACAGCTCGAGCTGGTCGACATCACGCCGGAGGCGCTGCGGCGGCGGCTCGCGCACGGCAACGTCTACCCGGCCGAGCGGATCGACGCCGCGCTCGGCAACTACTTCCGGCCCGGCAACCTGACGGCGTTGCGCGAGCTGGCCCTGCTCTGGGTCGCCGACCAGGTCGACGTCGCCCTCCAGCGCTACCGCGCCGAGCAGCGCATCACCGACACCTGGGAGGCGCGCGAACGCGTCGTCGTCTCCATCACCGGCGGCCCGGAGAGCGAGACGCTCATCCGCCGCGCCAGCCGGATCGCCACCCGGGCCGGCGCCGAGCTGCAGGTGCTGCACATCCTGCGCGGCGACGGCCTGTCCGGCATCGGGCCGACCGCGATGGCCCGCTGCCGCACCCTGGCCGAGGAGGTCGGCGCGACCTTCCACACCGTCGTCGGCGACGACGTGCCGGCCGCGCTGCTGGACTTCGCCCGCGGCGTCAACGCCACCCAGCTCGTCATCGGCACCTCGCGGCGCTCCCGCGTGGCGCGGCTGTTCGACGAGGGCATCGGCGCGTCGGTGGTCCGCCGCTCGGGGCCGATCGACGTGCACATGGTCACCCACTCCGAGGCGGGCGGCCGGCTGCGGGCCCGGCTCGGCGCGAGCCCGCTGGGGTTCTCGCGGCTGGTCGCGGGCTGGGTGCTGAGCGTCGTGCTGCCGGTGCTGGTCACCCTGGTCGGCGTCGCCGTGCCGAGCGGCCTCGACTTCGCCACCGACGTCATCTCCTACGTGCTGGCCACGGTCGTCGTGGCGCTGGTCGGCGGTCTCGGCCCGGCGCTGGTCGCGGCCGTGCTCGGGGCCGGGCTGCTCAACTTCTTCTTCACCCCGCCGCTGTACACGCTCAACGTGCACACGCCGCAGAACCTCGTGACGCTGATCGCGATGGTCGTGGTCGCGGTGCTCGTCGCGCTCGTCGTCGACCAGGCCGCCCGCCGGGCCACGCAGGCGGCGCGGGCGCGGACGGAAGCGGCGCTGCTGGCCTCCTACGCCCGGACCGTGCTGACCCACGCGAACCCGATCGAGCGGCTGCTGGAGAAGGTCCGCGAGAACTTCGGGCTGACGTCGGTGACGCTGCTGGAGAAGCAGGACGGCGTGTGGCAGGGCGTGGCGGCCGCCGGTGAGCGGCCGTGCGCCGACCCCGACGAGGCCGACGTCGACATCGCCGTCACCGCCGACGTCCACCTGACCCTGCGCGGGCGCGCGCTGCCGGCGGCCGACCGGCGGGTGCTGGAAGCCGTGGCCGGGCAGGCGCTGCTCGCGTTGCGCCAGCAGCGCACGGCGGCCGCGGCGGCGCGGGCCGAGCGGAAGGCGGAGGCGACCGAGCTGCGCACGACGTTGCTGTCGGCCGTCGGGCACGACCTGCGGACGCCGCTGACGTCGATCAAGGCGTCCATCGGCAGCCTGCGCGCGCCCGACCTCCGGCTGTCCGAAGCGGACACCGCCGAGCTGATGGAGGCCATCGAGCTGTCCGCCGACCGGCTCGCCGGCCTGATCGACAACCTGCTGGACTCCTCGCGGCTGGCCACCGGCGCGGTGCAGCCGCACCTGCGCCCGGTGGGGTACGACGAGGTGGTCGCGCACGCTCTGTCCAATGTGGACAACTCGGACGACGTGCGGGTGGCTGTCGACGACCAGCTGCCGACGGTGCTGGCCGACCCCGGCCTCCTGGAGCGGGTGGTGGCGAACGTGCTGGACAACGCGCTCCGGCACGGCGGCGCGCCGGTCTCCGCGCGCGCTTCGGCCCACTCCGGCCAGGTGGAGCTGCGGATCGTCGACCACGGCAAGGGCCTGCGCAAGGGTGCGGCGGCGTCGGCGTTCGCACCGTTCCAGCGCCTGGGCGGCGACCGCGACACGACCCCGGGCGTCGGCCTCGGGTTGTCGGTGGCGAAGGGCTTCACCGAGGCGATGGGCGGCACGATCCGCGCCGAGGACACCCCGGGCGGCGGGCTCACGATCGTGGTCTCCCTGCCCGCGTTCAGCGTCGAGTTCCAGGAAGAGGGGGTGCGATGAGCGACCCGGGTGCCACCGTGCTGGTGGTGGACGACGAGCCGCAGATCGTGCGGGCACTGCGGATCAACCTCAACGCCCGCGGCTACAAGGTGATCACCGCGCACGACGGCACGGCCGCGCTCAAGGCGGTGGCCGAAACCAAGCCGGACGTCGTCGTCCTCGACCTCGGCCTGCCGGACCTGGACGGCACGGAGGTGATCGCGGGCCTGCGCGGCTGGACGACGGTCCCGATCATCGTGCTCTCGGCCCGCGGCGACTCGGCGGACAAGGTCCAGGCCCTCGACGCGGGCGCGGACGACTACGTGACGAAACCGTTCGGCATGGACGAGCTGCTGGCCCGCCTGCGCGCCGCGGTCCGCCGCTCGGCGGTGGCGGGCGCGGACGGCGCCGAGGCGGTGGTGGAGACGTCGTCGTTCAGCGTGGACCTGGCGGCCAAGCGCGTCCGCCGCACCGACGGTTCGGAAGTCCACTTGACGAAGACGGAGTGGGGCGTGCTGGAGCTGCTCGTCCGCAACCGCGGCCGGCTGGTGGCGCAGAAGCAGCTGCTGCACGAGGTGTGGGGCCCGTCGTACGAGACGGAGTCCCACTACCTGCGCGTGTATTTGGCCCAGCTGCGGCGCAAGCTGGAGCCGGAGCCTTCGCGGCCGCGGCACCTGCTCACCGAGCCGGGCATGGGGTACCGCTTCGAGGCCTGAGCCGGTGGGTACCCCGCCCGGGTGATGGAGGGGAAACGGCTACCGGGCGGCCGCTTGCCGGCGACGGCCGCACTGGCGTTGGCGATCACGTCGGCGGTGTGCGCGCTCGCCACCGGCTTGCTCACACTCGGCGGCGGGATGACCGGGCTGCAGCGGGGGATTCAGCTCGCCGTGACGGCGTTGTGGCTGGTCCTGTCCGGGTGCTATTGGTTCCGCTTCGCCCAGGCGCGCCGGAGCCGCGGATGAGCGGGTCCGCGCCGCACCGCAGCCGACGATCCCGGCTGCTGGGCCTGCTCACCTTGGCGGCGCTCGGCTACCTCGCCGGTGTGGGGGTGTCGGCCGCGTTCGGCGTCGATGACCCGTGGACCCGCGGCATCATCGGGATCGGCCCGGCGCTCGGGGGTGCGCTGGCGGAGTGGATCCGGCGGCGCTCCCGCGGCACCTAGAAACGCCGGAAGGCCCCTTCCCCGGCGGTGCTGCCGGGGAAGGGCCCTTCCGGGCGTTCGCTTACTGCGCGCGGGTCGAGCTGCCGGTCACGCCGGAGGACGTAGCCGTCGTGGTCGGCGCGCCGCCGGTGCTCGTGCCGCCGCCCGTGGTCGTCGACGGTGGCGGGTCGTCCGTGGTGGTCGGCGGTGGGGTCGTGGTCGGCGGCGTCGTCTTCGGCGTCGTCGGGGTCGTCGGCGGCTTCGGCGTCGTCGTGACCGGTGGCGGGTTGCCGCCCGTGTCGCTGCGCGGGGGTGGCGGGGGCTGGGTCACCAGCGTCGTCGTGGTCTTGCCGTCCGGGCTCACCGACACGACCGTGGTCGGGGCGCTGGAGGACGTCGTGGCCGACTCGGTCGTCGGGGCGCCGACGGTCGAGGGGCCGGCCGAGGACGGGGTGTTCGGGACCGTCTGCAGGCCGGCCTGCGAGGTGCCCTGGCCGCCGGTGCCGCCGGTGCTGCCCGCGGTCGTGGCCGGGTCCGGGCCCGCCAGCTCCGCGACGGCGGCGAACGCGGTCGCGACCACCAGGCCGGCGACCCCGAGCACGACGTACCCGGTGCGGTTGGGTTTGCTGCTCTTCGGCGGCGCGGTGTCGATCCTGGTGATCCCGTCGGGGCGGGGCATACAGGCTCCTTGGGGGAATCTTCGGGGAGGCGCGGGCGAGGTCGGTAACGGGGCACTGCGCCCGCGGCGGGGGAGCGACCTCGGCCCGGAGGTTATCACCGGCGTGCGGGTATTCGCCCAGGTAGTGGGCTTGATCCGTTACTGTGCGCTGTCGGTTGACCCGGAAGGGAGGAAAAGCATGAGTGAGCAAGAAACGAACACGCGGTTGACGGCGTGGGTGCGCGGCCGGGTCCAGGGTGTCGGTTTCCGCTGGTGGACGCGCAGCCGCGCGCTCGAGCTCGGCCTGGTCGGCAGTGCGAGCAATCTGGCCGACGGCCGTGTCGAGGTCATAGCGGAGGGTAGTCGTGACCACTGTGAGCGGCTGCTGACGGCGCTGCGGTCGGGAGAATCACCCGGAAGTGTGGAGCACGTCGCCGAGCGCTGGTCCGACCCGAAAGGGGGACTCAAGGGGTTCGTCGAGCGGTGACTGGTGCGGCTCGTGAGGTTGCTGTGACCACGTCGGATGTGCTAGGGCGCGCCGACGAGGGGGCGCGTCCGGCGGACCCCGGAGGCCCCCAGGTAGCCTGGGACGATTGAAACGCCAGTACCGGCAGCCAGAGGGGTCAGCACCCAGTGCACCTGAAAAGCTTGACGCTGAAGGGCTTCAAGTCCTTCGCCTCGGCCACCACGCTGCGCTTCGAGCCGGGCATCACCTGCGTGGTCGGCCCGAACGGCTCCGGCAAGTCGAACGTGCTGGACGCGCTGCGCTGGGTCATGGGCACCCAGGGCGCCAAGGACCTGCGCGGCGGCAAGATGGAAGACGTCATCTTCGCGGGCACCGCCGGCCGCGCCCCGCTCGGCCGCGCCGAAGTCACCCTCACCATCGACAACGCCGACGGCGCGCTGCCCATCGAGTACTCCGAGGTGTCGATCACCCGCCGGATGTTCCGCGACGGCGCGAGCGAGTACGAGATCAACGGCGACCGCTGCCGCCTGATGGACGTCCAGGAACTGCTCTCGGACTCCGGTATCGGCCGCGAGATGCACGTCATCGTCGGGCAGGGCCAGCTCTCGGCGATCCTCGAGTCCAAGCCCGAAGAACGCCGCGCCTTCATCGAAGAGGCCGCCGGCGTCCTCAAGCACCGCAAGCGCAAGGAACAGACCCTGCGCAAGCTGGCCAACATGCAGGGCAACCTCGACCGCCTCGGCGACCTCACCACCGAGCTGCGCCGCCAGCTCAAGCCGCTGGGCAAACAGGCCGAGATCGCCCGCAAGGCCCAGTCCGTCCAGTCCGAGCTGCGCGACTCCCGCCTGCGCCTGCTCGCCGACGACCTCGTCACCCAGCGCGACGCGATCGCGCGCGAAGAGGCCGACGAGCGCACCGCCCGGCAGCGCCGCGCCGAGGTCGAGCAGCACCTCGAGATCGTCTCCGCCGAAGAAGCCGAGCTGGAAGCGTCGCTGGCCGAGGACGCGCCGCTCCTGCAGACCGCCCAGGAGACCTGGTACAAGCTCTCCGCGCTGGCCGAGCGCCTCCGCGGCACCGTCCGCCTCGCGATCGAGCGGCAGCGGCACCTCTCCGCCGACGTCTCGACGTCGACCGGCGGCCGCGACCCCGAAGAGCTTCTCGAAGAGGCCGAGCGCGTCGCGGAGCAGGAAGAGGAGCTCAACGAGGCCGTCATGGAGGCCCGGGAGCTGCTCGCCCAGACCGTCCTGCGCCGCGAAGACCTCGAACAGCGCGTCCAGGCCGCCGAGCGAGCGCACTGGGCCGCCGTCCGTGCCATCGCCGACCGCCGCGAGGGCATGGCCAAGCTGACCGGCCAGGTCGAGGCGCTGCGCAGCAAGAACGGCGCGACCTCCGACGAGATCGACCGCCTCAGCGTCTCCCTCGAAGAGGCCGCCGAGCGCGCCGAAATCGCCGTCGAGGAACTCGAGATGGCGAAGGCCGAGGGTGGCGTCGAGGAGTCCGACGACGCCGGCCTGGTGGACCGCCACGACCGCGCGGTCGAGGCCAACAACGCGGCGAAGGCCCGGGTCGAAGAGCTGGTCAAGGCCGAACGCGCGGCCGAGCGCGAGATCGCGTCCGAGAAGGCGCGCGTCGAAGCGCTGTCCATGGGGCTCAAGCGCAAGGACGGCGCGGGCGCTTTGCTCGGCGCGTCCCACGAGCTGCCGGGCCTGCTCGGCTCGGTCGCCGCGCTGCTCACCGTCGAGCCCGGGTACGAGGTCGCGCTGGCCGCGGCGCTCGGCCCGGTGGCCGACGCGGTCGCCGTCACCGGCGGCGAAGACGCCCTGCGTGCCCTGAAGTACTTGAAGGAAACGGACTCCGGTCGCGCGGGCATCCTGCTCGGCGGCCCCGAGTCCACTGTGGACATCTACTCGTGGCCGTCGCTGCCGGAAGGCGCGCGCTGGGCCCGCGAGGTCGTCACCGCGCCGGCGCAGCTGCGGCCCGCCGTCGAGCAGGCCCTCGACAAGCTGGCGATCGTGCGAGACCTCGACGCGGCCCGGCACCTGGTCGCGGTGCACCCGGAGGTCCGCGCGGTCACCGCCGAGGGCGACGTCTTCGGCGCCCGCTGGGCGATCGGCGGCTCCGGCAAGCGCGAGAGCGTGATCGAGGTCCAGGCCGCCGTCGACGAGGCGGCGGCGCGGTTGCGCACGGCCGAACGCCAGCTGGAGCAGTATGCGGCCGAGCTGGAAGGCGCCCGCGCCGAGCAGCAGGCGCGTCGCGAAGAGGTCTCCCAGGCCAAGGACGCGCTCGGCGAGGCGAAGGTCCGCAAGGCCCGGTCGTCGGAGCGGCTCAACCGGATGCAGCAGGCGGCCCGCCAGGCGCAGGCCGAGGTCGAGCGGTTCTCCGGGCAGCGCGCGAAGGTCGAGCAGAGCCGCGTCCAGGCGCTGGCCCAGCTCGCCGAGCTGGAGGAACGGCTCGCCGCCGTCGCCGAGCAGCCCGTCGAGGACGACCCGGACACCGCCGAGCGCGACGCCGCCGTCGAAGAGCTGGCCGTCGTCCGGCAGGAGGAGATGGAGGCGCGGCTCGCGCAGCGCACCTCCGAAGAGCGGGCGCGCAGCATCGCGGGCAAGGCCGAAGGGCTCCGCCGCGCCGCGCACGCCGAGCAGCAGGCCCGGGAACGCGCCGAGCGCGCCGCCGCGGCCCGCAAGCGCGGCGCCGAGATCGCCAATGCCGTCGTCAACGGTGGCGAGCTCGCGCTGGAGCGCATCGAGCACTCCGTCCAGCGCGCGGCGACCGAACGCGACGAGGTCCAGGCCCGCCGCCAGACCCGCGAGCAGGCGCTGACCGGCGTCCGCGCCAAGGTCCGCGAGCTGACCGGCGAGCTGGAGAAGCTGACCGACGCCGTCCACCGCGACGAGGTCCTGCGCGCCGAGCAGCGGCTGCGCCTGGAGACCCTCGAAGCGAAGATCGCCGAGGACTTCGGCATCGGCCTCACGGACCTGGTGCAGGAGTACGGCCCGGACGTCCCGGTCCCGCCGAGCGCCGGCGAGGTGGCCGAGTACGAGGCGGCCAAGGACCGCGGCGAGGACGTCACCCCGCCGCCGCCGATGCCCTACGACCGCGACACCCAGGCCCGCCGCGCCAAGCGCGCCGAGAAGGACTTGTCGCTGCTGGGCAAGGTGAACCCGCTCGCGCTCGAGGAGTTCGCGGCGCTGGAGGAGCGGTACAAGTTCCTCTCCACGCAGCTGGAAGACCTCAAGGACACCCGCAAGGACCTCGAAGCCGTCATCAAGCAGGTCGACGAGAAGATCCTCGAGGTCTTCGCCGGCGCCTACGCCGACGTGGCCCGCGAGTTCGAGACGGTGTTCGGCGTGCTCTTCCCGGGCGGCGAGGGCCGGATGGTCCTCACCGAGCCGGACGACCTGCTCAGCACCGGCGTCGACGTCGAAGCGCGCCCGCCGGGCAAGAAGGTCAAGCGGCTGTCGCTGCTCTCCGGTGGCGAGAAGTCGCTGGTCGCGGTGGGCATGCTGGTCGCGATCTTCCGCGCCCGCCCCTCACCCTTCTACGTGATGGACGAGGTCGAGGCGGCGCTCGACGACACCAACATGCGCCGCCTGATCGGCCTGCTGGAGCAGCTGCGCGACTCGTCGCAGCTGATCATCATCACCCACCAGAAGCCGACGATGGAGATCGCCGACGCGCTCTACGGCGTGAGCATGCAGGGCGACGGCATCACGAAGGTGATCTCACAGCGCCTGCGCACGGCCGAAGAAGAGCCGGTCCCGGCCGGCTGACCCCGCCCCGAGCGCCCCAATGTGGCGTTGGTTGCGTCAGACGCACCGAACGCCACATTGGGTGCGCCGGACGCACCGAACGCCACATTGGGGCGCTTGCTAGCCGGCGACCCAGAACGCGTAGTCGGCCGAGTAGCGGACCGCCGTCTGGGCGCCGTCGGTGCAGGTCCCGGCCGGAGCGACGCCGCCGCGGGTGTTGAGGCGCTGGATGTAGGTCACCTTGCCGAAGATCCCGTCCCCGGTGTTGAGGTTCGCCTTCAGCAGCAGCTCCGGGATCGCGCCCTCGCGCGGGGAGTTGGCCTGCGCCGAAGCGCCGACCGTGCTGCCGTCCACGATGGACGTCCAGACCGGGCCCTTGCTGTGCAGCGCCACCGGCTTGCCGTGTTTCGACAGCACCGCCGCGGGCTGGATCAGCGTCCACGCGCCGGCGGTGCAGCCGTAGATCTGCACGCCCTCGGCCGGGTACGCGGCCAGGGCCTTGTTGCCCGCCGGGACCTTGATCGCGTCCGGCACGCGCGGGGCCGCCGGGGTGGCCGAGGCCGTCGCCGCGCCGCCGAGCAGCAGGGCGCCGATCGCGAGCGCCACCGTCATCCGCTTCATGAAGTCCACCTTCGATGTCCTCCCGCCGCTTCTCGGCGGGCTCCCGCTGATCGACACGGGCGCCCGCCGGAAACGGTTCAGAAGGATCAGGCGGCGGTGACCTCTTCGCTCTCGCCCACGGCTTCGGCTTCGGCCGCCTTCGGGTCCGGCGTGCGGTGCCGCAGCGCCAGCAACCCGCCCACGACCAGCGTGATCACCACGCCCAGCAGCGTGTACCACGGGTACGCCAGGGCCACGCGATCCCCGGCCGCCTTCGAGAAGTCGATCCCGATGAGCCCGCCGGTCTTCGCGCTGAACTTCACCCCGAGGATGACGAACGCCATCACCACGACCGTGGCCACGAACGCGATGATCGCGTCCACCTGCCGGGCCTTCTTGATCAGCAGGCCGAGCAGGAACGACCCGAGCAGCGCGCCGTAGGTGTAGCCGGTGATGGCGAGGCCCAGCTCGATGACCGAGTTCTTCGTGGTGGAGAACAGCGAAGCGAACACCGCGAACACGACGGCCCAGATGAGCGTCCACATGCGACCGTGCTTGAGCAGCTTCGAATCTTCGGGCGCACGCTTGGTGAACCGCTGGTAGAGATCGGCCACGGTGGACGTCGAGAGCGCGTTGAGCGCCGACGCCAAAGCACCCATCGTCGACGCGAGCACGCCCGCGATGAGCAGCCCCGAGACCCCGACCGGCAGGTCGTCGATGATGAACCGCGAGAACACGTCGTCCGGGCTCTGCAGGCCGAGCTGGGCGACCGACTTGCGGCCGTTGAACACCCACAGCATCGCCCCGACCAGCAGGAACAGCGCGAACTGGATGGTGACGATGATGCCGCTGCCGATCAGCGCCTTCTGGCCGTCGCGCAGGCTGCGCGTGGCCATCAGCCGCTGCGCGATCAGCTGGTCGGCGCCGTGCGAGGCCATCGACAGCGCCGCGCCGCCGAGCACCGCCGTGATGAACGCGTACGGGCTGGTGAGCAGGTTCTTCGTGAAGTCGACGAGCATGAACTTGCCGTCCGCCGACGCCTGCGTGGCCCAGTCGGCGGGCAGCTTGTTCAGCAGCACGATCGCGGCCACCGCCGCGCCGCCGAGGTAGAGGGTCAGCTGGATGACGTCGACCCAGACGACCGCCTTGATCCCGCCGATGTAGGCGTAGATCAGCGTCAGCGCGGTCAGGATCACCACGATCACCCAGTAGTCCAGGTGGATGTTGTAGTGCCCGAGGATCACCTTGATCGGGATCGCGCCGGCGAACAGGCGCACGCCCTCGGCGAGCAGCCGGGTGATCACGAACGTCACCGACGCCGTGCCCTGCAGCCCCGAGCCGAACCGCTTCCCGAGGAACGCGTACGCGCTCACGAGGTTGCCGCGGAAGTACCGCGGCAGCAGCACGAACGCGGCGACCGTCCGGCCGATGATGTAGCCGAAGGCCAGCTGCAGGAACAGGAACGCGTTGCCGAAGACGAGGCCCGGCGTGCTGATCACGGTCAGCGTCGAGGTCTCCGTGGCCACCACGGACAGCATCACCGCGCCCCACGGCAGGCTGCGCTCGCCGACGAAGTAGTCGGCCGCCGACCGTTGCTTCCGGCCGACGAGCACGCCTATCAGCGGCATCGCCGCCAGGTAGACCACGATGATCGCGAGGTCAACACCGCGCATGGAAGTTCTCCTACCGTCTATCCGGCCTTCTCCGCGACTCGCAACCGCGTCACGGTGCCCCCCAGCGGGGCGGGAAGGATCAGGGGCCCGGCGCCCGGGACGAGCGCGCCGAGCAGGCGCGGGCCGCGCGCACCGGTTGCCGACGGCACCGTACCGGGCACGCCGCACCAGGTGAGCCAGCCCAGCAGGGCGGTCAGGTACGCCTCCTTGCCGGCGCCGGGCAGCCCGAGGTCGTCGCTGGTCTTGAGCACCGCGGACGGCAGGTTCCGGGTGAGGGCCGTCATGAGGGCCGGGTTCCGGATGCCGCCGCCGGAGGCGATGACGATCGTGACGCCGTGGCGCAGGCACTGGTCGGCCACCGTCACGGCGGTCAGCTCGGTCAGCGTCGCGAGCAGGTCGCCCGCGTCGACCGGGCCGAGGCCGGCCAGCGCGGCGTCGAGGTAGGTCTCGTTGAAGTGCTCCTTGCCGGTCGACTTCGGCGGCGCGGCGGCGAAGTAGGGGTCGGCGAGCAGCCGGGCGAGCAGGTCGGAGCGCACCGAGCCGCCGAGCGCGAGCCGCCCGTCGACGTCGCTGCGGTGCCCGGTGACGCGGTGGGCGGCGAGGTCGAGCAGGGCGTTGGCGGGGCCGGTGTCGTAGGCGATCGCCGGTTCGCCGTCGGCGACGACGGTGATGTTGGCGATGCCGCCGAGGTTGAGCGCCGCGACCGGGCGCCCGGTGTCCTGGGCGAGGCCGCGCAGCCACAGCTGGTCGAGCGTGCTCGCCAGGGGAGCGCCGTGCCCGCCCGCGGCGACGTCGCGGGCCCGCAGGTCGGCGAGCACCGGCAGCCCGGTGCGCTCGGCGATCCAGGCGGGCTGGCCGAGCTGCAGCGTGCCGCGGACGTGGCCGTCCTCGACCCAGTGGAACACCGTCTGGCCCAGGGAGGCGACCAGGTCCGCGGTGCCACCGGCGAGCTCCACGGCGCCGCGCAGGGCCGCGTCGGCGAACGCCTGGCCGACGCCGGTGTCGAGCCGCGTCAGCTCGCCGGCGGTGCACGGGTTCGGCGGCAGGGCGGCCAGGAGGGCTTCGCGCAGCGGTTCCGGGTACGGGACGTCGAGCTCGCCGAGCGGGGTGAGGACCACCGTGTCGCCCTCGGCGCGCAGGTCGGCGGCGGCCACGTCGATGCCGTCGACCGACGTGCCCGAAATCAGCCCGATCACCCGGAAGCCGTGGTTGGCGCGAATCCCCATCCGGAGGGGTTTAGTGCAGGTCCGACGTGTGACGCAACCCACTTGGTGAAGTCTTGGCCCAATCGGGATCCACGTTGTTGCGAATTGCCTGTGCGGACGGGGTGTCCGGTGGGCGCGGGTGCGGATGAAAGGATGGGTCCCGTGTCGAGCACCTGGTTCCTGTTCGTAGTCCTCGCCGTCGTCGTGCTGGTCGCCCTCCTGGTGACCGGCCTGCTGGTCGCGCGCAAGCGCCGGATCAGCCTGGACGCCAAGCGCGAGGTCGAGGAGAAACCGAAGGGCGGCTCCTACGCGGCCAGCGGGGGCATCGCGCTCGCGCCCGGCGGCGAGGCTCCCGAGGTCGACCACCCGGTCGAGGACCGGCCGGAGACCGACGGCCAGCCCGCGGTCGGCGACGACGCCGCCGTGCCGCGCGATTCGGCGCAGCGCACGGTCCGCGACGTCAAGCTGCCCGAAGAGCCCGCGGAAGCCCCGGTCGTCGAGGAGATCGAGCCGGCGACCGGCCGCATGGAACGGCTGCGCGGCCGCCTGTCGAAGTCGCGCTCGGTGTTCGGGACGAGCCTGCTCGGCCTGCTCGGCGCCGGCGACCTCGACGAGGACTCCTGGCAGGACGTCGAAGACACGCTGCTGATGGCCGACCTCGGCGCGGCCACCACGACCCAGATCGTCGAGCGCCTCCGCGACGAGCTCTCCCGGCGCGCGATCCGCTCGTCGGCCGAGGCCCGCGAGGTGCTCCACGAGGTCCTCACCGCCCAGCTGTCCACCGACAGCGAGCGCGCGGTGCGGGCGCTGCCGCACATCGTCGACGGCAAGAAGCAGCCCGCGGTGGTCCTGGTGGCCGGCGTCAACGGCACCGGCAAGACGACGACCACGGGCAAGCTCGCCCGCGTCCTGGTCGCCCAGGACAAGACGGTGGTCCTGGGCGCGGCGGACACCTTCCGCGCGGCGGCGGCCGACCAGCTGCAGACGTGGGCCGAGCGCGTGGGCGCGGAGGTCGTCCGCGGCAAGGAAGGCGCGGACCCGGCCGCGGTGGCGTTCGACGCGGTCAAGCGCGGCGTGGACACCGGCGTGGACGCGGTCCTGGTCGACACGGCGGGCCGGCTGCACACGAAGACGGGCCTGATGGACGAGCTGGGCAAGGTCAAGCGCGTCGTGGAGAAGCAGGCGAAGGTCGACGAGGTGCTCCTCGTGCTGGACGCGACGACGGGCCAGAACGGCCTGATGCAGGCCCGGGTGTTCGCCGAGGTCATCGACGTGACGGGCATCGTGCTGACGAAGCTGGACGGCACCGCGAAGGGCGGCATCGTGTTCCAGGTCCAGCGCGAACTGGGTGTCCCGGTGAAGCTCGTCGGGCTGGGCGAAGGGCCGGACGACCTGGCGCCGTTCGAGCCGGGCGCGTTCGTCGACGCCCTGCTCGGCTAGAGCCGGAACAGCGGGGTCCCGTCCGCCTTCCGCAGGCCCAGCTGCAGGATCACCGGCGCCGACGGGCGGCCCGCCGGGATGAGGCACGGGGACGTCCGGCGGGCGGCCACGGTGAGCCTGGACCAGCCGATGCCCTGCAGGGTGCGGCGGGCCGGGTCGACCACCATCGCGGCGCCGAAGTAGGCGCCGCCCGGGACGGCGATGCGCGCCGTGTTCCCCAGCACGACCGAGAAGACCGTGCCCGTGCGGCTGCCGTCCTCCTGCAGCGTGAGGATCACCGGCGTGCGGACCTTCGCGGCCGAGTGGTGGCGCACGGAGATCTCGACGGTGCCCGCCGGGGCGCCGCCGGGACTTGGCCACGCCGGTGGCGGCGGCGAGCCGTCGAGCGCGCGGTCCACCAGTCGGTCCAGCAGGTTCGAAGCGGCGCCCTGGGCGAGCCAGGTCAGGGCACCGGTGTGCGCGTCCATGCGGCCTCCGGCGATATTCGGGTGACGGGTGCCCGCGCGGCGGCGCACACTCCCGGTATGCCCGGTTGACGCACTTCCGCTCGTGCCCCTCCCCGTAGCAGACGCTCAGAAGCCGTCATCCGCTACGAAGAGAGGACAATCATGACCGCCATCCACGGCGAACGGGTGCGGCTGCGCCCGATCGGCCCAGCGGACCGCGCCCGCGCGCACGAAATCCTGGCCACCCCGGAGGTCGCCCGCTGGTGGGGCGAGCCGGACTCGGAAACCGAAGGCATCTACACCGTCGAGGACGGCTTCCGCTGCTACGCCATCGAAGCGGACGGCGCCGTGGTCGGGCTGATCCAGAGCTGCGAGGAGCTCGACCCGCAGTACCGCAGCGCGGGCATCGACATCGCGATCGACCCGGCCTGCCACGGCCGCGGCCTCGGCACGGACGCCCTCCGCGCCCTGGCGAGGCACCTGTTCGCCCAGGGCCACCACCGCCTGACGATCGACCCGGCGGCGGCCAACGAGCCCGCGATCCGGGTGTACACGAAGGTGGGCTTCCGGCCGGTGGGCGTGCTGCGCCGGTACGAGCGGGCGGCGGACGGCAGCTGGCACGACGGCCTGCTGATGGACCTGCTGGCGGGGGAGCTGAAGTGAGGAGTCAGTCCTTGTCGATGACCTGCTGAAGCAACCGGCTCATCTGCTCCATGTCGACATTGATCTTGGTGAACCCGCTGCGCATCTCGGCCCTGAGGTCGATGACTTCCGTCTTGAGACTTGTGATGTCCTGGCCCTGCTCTACCTGCGTTTCGCGCAACGCGTTCAGGACCTTGGTGTGGCCGGTCAAGGTCTGCTTGAAGTCGGAGACATCCCGGTCCGCCGTCCCGGCGAGGATGCGTGCGGCCGCGGCGTCCTGCCGAGTCGACCGCACCTGTTCTTCCAGAGCGGTCACGCGGGCTTCGAGATCTTCGAGTCTTGCCATGTCGTCGAGATTACCGTTGGGGTCACCTTCAGTCACTAGATATCACTCTCCGTCACACTGATAGTGGGGTCTGGGAGAGGCTCGCCCCCAGGGCGTCCGCCACCCGCTGCACCGCCGGGGCGATGTGCGCCACCGCCTCGGCGGTCAGCCGTCCCGACGGGCCTGACACCGACACCGCCGCCGGGACCGGTGCCCCCGGCACGGCGACGGCCACGCACCGGACCCCCAGCTCCTGCTCCGCCTCGTCCAGCGCATACCCCTGCGAAGCGATCCGCGAAAGCTCGACCGCCAGCGCGTCCGCGTCGGTGAACGTGTGCTCGGTGTACGCCGGCATGCCCGTCCGCGAGAGAAGCTCGCGCACGTCGGCCGCGGGCAGGTGTGCCAGCATCGCCTTCCCCACTCCGGTCCCGTGCGGCAGCAGCCGCCGGCCGACCTCGGTGAACATGCGCATCGAGTGCTTCGAGGGCACCTGGGCCACGTACACGACCTCGTCGCGCTCCAGGACCGCGAGGTTCGCCGTCTCGCCGACCTCCTCCACCAGCTCCGCCAGCAGTGGCCGCGCCCACGCGCCGAACTGCATGCTCGCGTTCTCGCCCAGCCTGATCAGCCGGGCGCCCAGCGCGTAGCGGCGGTTCGTGTTCTGGCGGACGTAGCCGAGGTCGACCAGGGTGCGGATCAGCCGGTGGATCGTCGGCATCGGCAGCCCGGACAGCGTCGCCAGCTCCGACAGGCTGGCTTCGCCGCCGGTGTCCGCGAGGTGTTCCAGCAGCTCGAAGGCGCGCTGCAGGGACTGGACGCCGCCGTCGCGACCGTTCTTCTCCGCCGGCACGGTGGCCCTCCTTACGTCGGCGTTGAGCTTCCGCTATGCAGAAACTATAGTCCGGCTGGTAGAAAACCGTAGGGCCGTTATCCAAAGATCCGAACCCTCGAGGTGTTTCCCCATGTCTTCTGAAGTCCAGGTGCTGGGCGACCCGGTCGAGCGCGGCGACGAGATCCTCACGCCGGAGGCGCTCGCCTTCCTCGCCGGTCTCCACGACGCCTTCGCCGGCCGCCGCGACGAGCTGCTCCAGGCGCGGAGCAAGCGCCGCGAAGAGGCCCGGACCACCGGCAAGCTCGACTTCCTGCCGGAGACGAAGGAGATCCGCGAGAGCGACTGGCAGGTCGCCGGCGCGCCCGCCGCGCTGCGGGACCGCCGCGTCGAGATCACCGGGCCGACCGACCGCAAGATGACCATCAACGCGCTCAACTCCGGCGCGAAGGTGTGGCTCGCCGACCTCGAGGACGCCAACACCCCGCACTGGGTGAACGTCGTGTCCGGCCAGGTCAACCTCTTCGACGCCGTCCGCGAGACGATCACGCTGGAGAGCGGCGGCAAGAGCTACGCGCTCAAGGACGACGTCGAGCACGCCACGATCGTGGTCCGCCCGCGCGGCTGGCACCTCCCCGAGAGCCACCTGACGTTCGGCGGCCGCGAGGGCGTCGGCGCGCTCGTCGACTTCGGCCTGCACTTCTTCCACAACGCGGCCGAGCTGCTGAAGCGCGGCAAGGGCCCGTACTACTACCTCCCGAAGATGGAGAGCCACCTCGAAGCGCGGCTCTGGAACGACGTCTTCACCCACGCCGAGAAGGCGCTCGGCATCGAGCACGGCACCGTCCGCGCGACCGTGCTGATCGAGACCATCCCGGCCGCGTTCGAGATGGAAGAGATCCTCTACGAGCTGCGCGAGCACGCCTCGGGCCTCAACGCCGGCCGCTGGGACTACCTGTTCAGCGTGATCAAGTACTTCCGCGACGCGGGCGAGAAGTTCGTGCTGCCGGACCGCAACTCCGTCACCATGACCGCGCCGTTCATGCGCGCCTACACCGAGCTGCTCGTGCGCACCTGCCACAAGCGCGGCGCGTTCGCGATCGGCGGCATGGCCGCGTTCATCCCGAGCAAGGACCCCGAGACCAACAAGGGTGCCTTCGACAAGGTGCACGCGGACAAGTCCCGCGAAGCCGGCGACGGGTTCGACGGCTCCTGGGTCGCGCACCCGGGCATGGTCGAGCTCTGCAAGGAGGAGTTCGACAAGGTCCTCGGCGAGGAGCCGAACCAGCTCGGGCGCACCCGCGACGAGGTGAGCGTCACCGCCGACCAGCTGCTCGACGTCGCTTCGACGCCGGGTGGCGCGACGGCGGCCGGCCTGCGCGCCGCGGTGGACGTCGGCGTCCGCTACATCGCGTCCTGGCTCGGCGGCAACGGCGCGGCGGCCATCCACAACCTGATGGAGGACGCCGCCACCGCCGAGATCTCGCGCTCGCAGATCTGGCAGTGGGTCAAGAACGGGACCACTTTGGACACCGGCGACACCGTCACCTCGGAGCTGGTCCGGGGCGTGCTGGCGGACGTCCGCGGCGAGCTGGCCGGCGAGCTCAAGCCGGAGCTGCTGGAGCCGGCCGTGGAGCTGTTCGAGCAGGTCGCGCTGGCCGACGAGTTCCCGGACTTCCTGACCCTGCCGGCGTACGAGCGGATCAAGTAGGTGCGTCTTCCCGAAGACGTCTACGCCGCCGCCGACGCGCGCCTGGCTTCGGCCGACGCGCGCGTCGCGGCGGCGTACCCGGGGAGCGGCCGGGACGGCAGCCGGTGCACACGGTCTACGTGCCCGCGTCGCAGTACCGGACGCGCCTGGTCGCCGACTGGGGCAAGCAGGCGATGCGCGTGTTCGTCGAGCACGAGGACCTGCTCGGTCTCGACGCGGCCGGGTACGAACGCGTGCGCGCCAAGCTGCTCACCGAGCCGATCGAGGACCTGCGGATCGACTTCGAGGACGGCTACGGCCGCGTCCCCGACGACGTCGAGGACGCCGCCGCGCTGGCCGCCGGGCAGACACTGGCCACCACCGGCGGGACACCGTTCTGCGGCATCCGGTTCAAGAGCTTCGAGGCGGCGACGCGCCGGCGCGGGATCCGCACCCTGGACCTGTTCCTGGGTGCGTTGCTCGACAACGGGCCGCTGCCGCCCGGGTTCGTCGTCACGCTGCCGAAGGTGACGGCGATCGAGCAGGTCTCGGTGGCGGCGGAAGTGCTGGCCCGCCTGGAATCCGCATATGACCTGCCCGGGCACAGGCTCCGGTTCGAAGTCCAGATCGAGACGGCCCAGTCCATTGTGGACCTCGACGGGACGCTCGCGGTCCCGCGGATCGTGCAGGCGGCCGACGGCCGGTGCACGGGTCTGCACTACGGGACGTACGACTACAGCGCGGGCCTCGGCATCGCGGCGGCCTACCAGAGCATGGAGCACCCGGCGGCGGACCTCGCCAAGGGCCTGATGCAGGTCGCGGCGGCGGGCACCGGCGTCCGGCTGTCGGACGGCTCGACGAACAAGCTCCCGATCGGCGACGCGCTGCCCGCGGCGTGGGCCGAACACCTGCGCCTGGTCCGGCGGTCGCTGGAACGCGGCTTCTACCAGGGCTGGGACCTGCACCCGCACCAGCTCCCGACGCGCTTCGCGGCGACGTACACGTTCTACCGCTCGGGGTTCGTCGAGGCGGTCGAGCGGCTGACGGCGTACGCGTCGAAGGTGGCGGGCGGAGTGCTCGACGAACCGGCGACGGCACAGGCACTGGCGGTGTACCTGCTGCGCGGCCTCGACTGCGGCGCGCTCGACGAAGGCGAGCTGCCGTTCGGCCGCCCGGAACTGGAGAAGTACGCCCGGCGCGAGGTGTGAGGATCACTCGCCGAGCCGGGCGCGGTCGGCGGCTTCGCGGCCCGCGCCCCAGCCCTCGTGGCTCCGCACGGTCACCGACTTGTGCACCACTTCGGGGAACCGCTTGGTGAAGGCCGACTCCACCTTCAGCTCGTGCGACGCCAGCACCGGCAGCAGCCGGGCCGCGTCGGGTGACTCCGCGATCGCCGCTTCGGCCGCCTGCTCGAGCCGCTCGCCGATCCGGGTGGCGTAGGCGACGAGGAACGACTTCCGGAACGCCCGCGACCGGCCGGCCGGGTCGGCGATCATCGCCCGCGTCGCCTGGACGAGCAGGGACGTCGTCATCAGCTCGACGGAGTCCAGGTCCGCCTCGTCGCCGACGACGGTGACGAAGCCCCAGCGCGGGTCGAAGATCGCGCGGCACCGGTCGGCCTTCGCGACGACGTGGACCAGCAGCGACTTGGCGTCGACGTACGGCGTGTCGAGCCAGATCCGGCGGGCCGCCGGCGCCTCGGGCCCGGCCTCGCCGGCTTCGACCAGCACGCGGTCGAGGGCGTACCGGGTCATCAGCTCCTGCGCCTTCGCCGAAAGGGCTTCGGCCTCCTCGGGGAACGAGCTCGACTCGGCCTTCGCCAGCAGCGCGCGCACCCGGCCCAGCTTCTTCTCGTCGACGGCGTGGTGCGCGGGCCGTTCCGGGAGCGCCGTCCCCGGCACGGGCAGCACGGGGGTGACGGCCGGCAGGGTCAGCAGGAAACCGAGGGCTTCGATCACCGACGCCAGCGCCTCGGCGGGGGTGAGGATGTGCTTCGCCGCCCACTCCGCCAGGTGCGGCTCGGACCACCAGCGCCCGGCGCCCACCTCGGCGAGCTGCTCCCGCCAGCGCGGGTGCACCGTCTCCGGCGCGAACCGCTCGACGTGGGCGGCGAGGGTGTCGAGCACGTAGGACCGGGCGAACTCGTCGACGTGGCGGCGGGCGGCCTGGTCGAGGTCCTCGGGCAGCCAGCCGCCCCGGCAGGCTCGGGCGATCAGCTGCTCCCCGGCTTGGTGCGCGCCACTGGCCAGTTCGGCCGTCAGTTCGAGGCCGGGCGCGAGCCGCTTCGCGTGCTTCTTGGCCGCACCCGGAACACCCCGCGCGGTCTCGTAGCCGGCGGCGAGCAGCGTGTCGCGTACCTCCTCCGCCGTCGGCGACGCCCCGGCCCACGGGACGGCTTCCTCGACGGCCACGCGCTGACGGCGGTTCTTCTTGCCCACGCAGGGAGTGTGCCGCAGCGCTCCGCCGCCCCCCGAGCACCCCAATGTGGCGTTGGTTGCGTTCAACGCACCGAACGCCACATTGGGTGCGCTGGACGCACCGAACGCCACATTGGGGTGCTTTCAGCGGAGCCGGGGGAGGGCGTCGCGGGCGGCGTGGCTCAGCGCCCGCAGGTCGTCGGCGAAGCGCTCGCGGTGCTCCGCCGGCACCGGCCGGAAGAAGAACTGCTCGATGTTCTCCACGTGCAGCCGGCTGGCGCGGACCGTCGTCTCCTCGCCCAGCGGCGTCAGCCGCACCAGCTGGACGCGGCCGTCGCGCGGGGACGGCGTGCGGGTCACCAGGCCGAGCGCGGCCATCCGGTCGACCAGCCGGGTCGCCCCGCCCGTCGTCAGGACCTGCTCCTGCGCGATCGAGCGCATCGTCAGCCCGTCCGGGCCCGCGCGGCCGACGATCAGCAGCACCTCGTACATCAGGTGCGTGATCCCGCATTCCCGCTCCAGCGCCCGCCCGAGCAGGTACTCGAGGCGGTTCGCCGCGCCCTGCAGCCGCCCGAAGGCCAGGATCCGCGGGTCGTGCCCGGCCTGCTCGGCCGACGTGATCTCCACTTCACTCCTCCGTGCACAACGCGAGGTAGACGTCGAGCTGGTCGGTGAACTCGGTCAGGTCCGCGCCGAGCAGCTCGCCCGCCCGGCCGATGCGGTAGCGCAGCGTGTTGACGTGGACGTGCAGGGCCTTCGCCGCCCGGGTCGGCGAGCCCGAGCACTCCAGGAACACCCGCACCGTGTGCACCAGGTCCGTGTGCTGCTCGGCGTCGTAGGCCAGCAGCGGCCCGAGGACCCGCCGCCGCAACGCCGCGCGCAGCCCGTCCGGGGCGCCGGCGAGCAGCAGCCGGTGCGCCGCCACCTCGGCGGCCGGGACGACCACGACGCGGCCCGGGCGCCGGGCCGCCACCCCCAGCGCGTACCGCGCGGTGTCCCACGCCTCGGCTCGCGGGGCCGGATCGCCGACCCCGCAGACGATCCGCGTCGCCCGGAGCAGCGGTTCCACAGTGGACAGCTCGGCCGGGGACGGCCGCCCGGTGGTCGCCGCGTACGAAGTGTCCCCTGTGGACTCCAGCAGGAGCCCGTCCGGCAGCAGCTCGCGCAGGAGGTCCCGGCTCTCGTCGCTGCCTTCGGTCCGCAGCGCGACGACGCGGGCGTCGCCGGGCAACTCGGCTTCGGCCGGGACGGCACGCGCCCGCGTGACGCCGATGAGCCCCGCGAGCTCCTCGGCCAGCTCGGCCTGCGCGGTGCTCAGCGGGCCCCCGGCGGCGATCAGCCACGGCACGGCGTGCCGCCCCTCGACCGGGACCACCGTCAGCGGCCCGGACTCGCGGGCCGCGTGCCGGCGGACGACGTCGCCGGCGGGCAGCGGCAGCGGTGCGGTCCCGGCGATCACCCGGCCGAGGCCCGACAGCACCCAGCACGGCAGCCCGAGCTCCGCCGAAGCGCGCTCCAGCAGCGTCTCGACCGGCGCGTCCGCGGCGGCCTGCAAACGTTTGCGCGCGCTGTCGGACGCGGCGGCCAGCGCCAGCACCACCTGCTCGGTGATCACCGAGAACGACAGGTCCGCCGGCACCTCGAGGAGCGGCATCCGGTGCCGCTCGCAGGCGTCGACGACGTCGGCCGGGATCCCGCCGGAATCGGCGCCGGACGCGGCCAGCGCCGCCGCGCCCGAGCGGGCCAGCGCGGCCACGAACGGCTCGGCGTCACCCGGGCGCCGCCACCAGAGCAGGCCGGACAGCACCAGCTCGCCCGCCGACAGGTACCGTCCGGGGTCGGGCAGCTCCGTGACGTAGATGCGCGTCACGGGCCGGTCGAGCAGGTCGGCCCCGGCTCGCGGGCGCAGCCGCAGGCCGGAGAGGCCCAGCAGAGTTTTCACGGTCGTCATCAGGCTTGTAGGAAAGCACAACCGGCCCCCGGTTCGCTCCTGTGCGTTTCATGCGACGCGCCGTTGCCGCCCGTGCCCGGTTCGGCGTCTACTGGTCTATCGCCCTCGTGAAGGAGCACACCTGTGGACTTCCTGCGTCCCACGACGCTCGCCGAGGCCCTCGCCCTGAAGGCGGAGCGGCCGGACGCCGTGCCGATCGCCGGCGGCACCGACGTCATGGTCGAGCTGAACTTCGACCACCGGCGCCCCGAGGCCCTGCTGGACCTGACGACGGTCCGCGAGCTGACGGAGTGGTCCACATCGGACGGCACCGTCCGGCTCGGCGCCGGCGTCCCGTACTCCCGCGTCATCGCTGAACTGGGTGAATCCGTCCCTGCCCTGGCCATGGCGTCCCGCACGGTCGGCTCGCCCCAGATCCGCAACCGCGGCACGGTCGGCGGCAACCTCGGCGCCGCGTCCCCGGCCGGTGACACCCACCCGGTGCTGCTGGCCCTGGACGCGCGGATCGAGGCGGCCTCCGTCCGGGGGACCCGGATCCTCCGCGCGGAGGAGTTCTACGTCGGCGTGAAACGCCACGCGCTCGACCCCGACGAGCTGATCACCGCCGTCCACCTGCCCGCGGACGCCGGGCCGCAGCAGTTCGCCAAGGTCGGGACGCGCAACGCGATGGTCATCGCGGTCTGCTCGTTCGCGCTGTCCCTGCGCGACGGCGTGGTGGGCGCGGCGATCGGGTCCGCCGCGCCGACGCCGCGGCACGCCCGCGAAGCCGAAGAGTTCCTGGCCGGGGAGCTGCCGTGGGGGTCGTCCGACGCGTTGCCCGACTCCCTGAAGCGCCGCTTCGGCGAGCTGGTGGCCGGAGCGGCGTCACCGATCGACGACGTCCGGGGCAGCGCCGCCTACCGCAAGCACGCGCTTTCGGTGCTCGCGCGGCGTACGTTGACCTGGGCCTGGGAAGACCACCGGACGGGGGAGCGCGCATGCGCCTGAACGTGACGATCAACGGCGAAGACCGGCAGGCGGACGACGTCTGGGAAGGCGAAAGCCTGCTGTACGTGCTGCGCGAGCGGCTCGGCCTCCCGGGGTCGAAGAACGCCTGCGAACAGGGCGAATGCGGGTCCTGCACGGTCTACCTCGACGACGCCCCGGTGTGCGCCTGCCTGGTCGCGGCCGGGCAGGCCGAGGGCCGCGCGGTCCGCACGGTCGAGGGACTGGCCGACGGCGACACCCTCCACCCGATCCAGCAGTCCTTTGTGGACAACGGCGCGGTGCAGTGCGGGTTCTGCACGCCGGGCCTGGTCGTCGCCGCGCACGACCTGCTGGACCGCGTACCGGATCCCTCCGACGAGGAGATCCGCGAGGCGCTCGCCGGCAACCTCTGCCGCTGCACCGGCTACGAGAAGATCCTCGACGCGGTGCGCGCGGTGGCGAAGGGTGGTGTCGCGTGAGAACCCTCATCGCGAACGCGGCGATCGCCACGGTCACCGGCGCGGAGTACGCGTCCGGCCACGTCGTCGTGGAGAACGACCGGATCGCCGAAGTCGGCGAAGGCGTCTACACCGGCGAGTTCGACGAGCGCGTCGACGCCGGGGGCTGCCTGGTCACGCCCGGCCTGGTCAACACCCACCACCACCTCTACCAGTGGGCGACCCGCGGGATGGCCGCCGACCACACGCTCTTCGAGTGGCTGGTCGCGCTCTACCCGGTCTGGGGCCGCCTCGACGACGAGATCACCCACGCCGCCGGCACCGCCGGGATGGCGCGGCTGGCGCTGACCGGCTGCACCACCGTCGCCGACCACCACTACGTCTTCCCGCGCGACGGCGGCGACCAGGTGGCGGCGCTGGCCTCGGCCCGGCAGCGGATCGGCGTCCGGCTGCACGTCGTGCGCGGGTCGATGGACCGCGGCGAGTCCGACGGCGGCCTGCCGCCGGACAACCTGGTCGAGACGACCGAGGCCGCGCTGGCCGGCACCGAGGCGGCGATCGACCGCTTCCACGACGACTCGGCCGGAGCGCACCTGCAGATCGCCGCGGGCCCGTGCTCGCCGTTCTCGGTCACCGAGCGGCTGATGTCCGGCGCGGCCGAGCTGGCCCGCCGCAAGGGCGTCCGCCTGCACACCCACCTCGCGGAGACCGACGACGAAGAGCGCCAGTGCCTCGCCGAGGTCGGCTGCACGCCCGCCGAGTACGCCGACAAGCTCGGCTGGCTCGCCGACGACGTCTGGCTCGCGCACACCATCCACCTCGCGCCCGACGCGATCCGCCGGTTCGGCGCGACCGGCACCGGCTCGGCGCACTGCCCGACGTCCAACGGCCGCATCGGCGCCGGCATCGCCCCGGTCCGCGACCTCCTCGACGCCGGCGTCCCGGTCGGCCTCGGTGTCGACGGGGCCGCGTCCAACGAGTCCGGCGGCCTCGGCGAAGAGCTGCACCAGGCGCTCCTGCAGGCCCGCCAGCGCGGCGGGCCCCGCGGCCTGACCACGCGGGAAGCGCTGTGGATGGGCACGATGGGCGGCGCCCGCTGCCTGGGCCGCGCCGACGACCTCGGGTCGATCGAACCCGGCAAGCTCGCCGACCTGGCCGTCTGGGACCTGACCGGGCTGAACTACGCGGGCATCGCCGACCCGGTCGCGGCCCTGGTGCTCGGTACGACCCCGCCGCTGCGCCGGCTGTTCGTCGGCGGCAAGGCCGTCGTCGAGGACGGCACCCTGCGCGAAGCCGACGAGTCCGCCATCGCCCGCGAGCTGGCGGCCGCGAGCGCCCGGTTGCGGGAGGCCCGATGACCACCACCGTCAGCACGCAGCCGGTCGACGGCGTCGGCACGTCCCCGCAGCGCCCCGACGGCACGGTCAAGGTGCGCGGCGAATTCGCGTACTCCTCGGACCTGTGGCACGAGGACATGGTGTGGGGCGTGACGCTGCGCAGCCCGCACCCGTACGCGCGGATCACCTCGATCGACATCACCGGCGCCCTCACCGTGCCCGGCGTCCGCGCGGTGCTGACGCACGAGGACGTCCCGGGCGTCAACCGGTACGGCCTGGAGCACGCCGACCAGCCGGTGCTCGCGTCCGAAGTCGTGCGCTACCAGGGTGAACCGGTCGCGCTCGTCGCCGCCGACCACCCGGAGACCGCGCGCCGCGCGATGAAGCGGATCGTCGTCTCCTACGAGGAACTGGAGCCCGTCACGGACTCCGAAGCGGCAGTCGCGGGCGAAGGGCCTTCGCTGCACGACGGCGGCAACGTCGTACGGCACGTGAAGATCCGCCGCGGTCCGCAGGACGTCCCGGCCGACGTCGTGGTCTCCGGCGTCTACGAGGTCGGCATGCAGGACCAGGCGTTCCTCGGCCCGGAGTCCGGGCTCGCGGTGCCGGACACCGAAGGCGGCGTCGACCTGTACGTCGCGACGCAGTGGCTGCACGTCGACCAGCAGCAGATCGTCGCCGCGCTGGGCCTGCCGGTGGAGAAGGTGCGGCTGACGCTCGGCGGTGTCGGCGGCGCGTTCGGCGGCCGCGAGGACCTGTCGATGCAGGTGCACGCGTGCCTGCTGGCGCTGCACACCGGCAAGCCGGTGAAGATGGTCTACAACCGCGAAGAGTCCTTCTACGGCCACGTCCACCGCCACCCGGCGAAGATGTACTACGAGCACGGCGCCACCCGCGACGGCCGGCTCGTGTACGTCCGCACGCGGCTGTACCTCGACGGCGGCGCGTACGCGTCCTCGACCGGCGCGGTGGTCGCGAACGCCGCCACCCTCGGCGTCGGACCGTACAAAGTGGACAGTGTGACCGTCGACTGCTGGGGCACCTACACGAACAACCCGCCGTGCGGTGCGATGCGCGGGTTCGGCGCGGTGCAGGCGGCGTTCGGCTACGAGTCCCAGATGGACAAGCTCGCTGACGCCTGCGGTCTCGACCCGGTCGAGATCCGCGTCCGCAACGCGATGAGCGAGGGCGACCTGATGCCGACCGGCCAGGCCGTCGACTCCGCCGCCCCGGTCGCCGAGCTGCTGGGGCTGGTGCGGGACAAGCCGATGCCGCCCGAGCGGCCCTTCGACCTGCGGCACATGCCGGGCGGGGTGTCGAACACGACCCACGGCGAAGGCGTCGTCCGCGGGGTCGGGTACGCCGTCGGGATCAAGAACGTCTGCTTCTCCGAGGGCTTCGACGACTACTCGACCGCGCGCGTGCGCCTGCAGCTGGTCGGCGGCGAGCCGGCGGCGACCGTGCACACCGCGGCCTGCGAGGTCGGCCAGGGCCTGGTGACGATCATGCAGCAGATCGTCCGGACCGAGCTGGGCGTCGAGCAGGTGACGATCCTGCCGATGGACACCTCGATCGGCAACGGCGGTTCGACCTCGGCGTCGCGCCAGACCTACGTCACCGGCGGCGCGGTCCAGGCCGCCTGCGGTGCGGTGCGGGCGAAGCTGCTCTCCCGGTTCGACCGGACGACGCGCATCGTCGGCGGCAAGCTCGTCGCGGCCGACGGCCAGGTGCTCGCCGACCTGGTGGACGTCCTCGGCGACGACGTCTTCGACGAAACCGTGGAGTGGCGGCACCGGCCGACGACCGCGCTCGACCCGGAAACGGGCCAGGGCAGCGCGCACGTGCAGTACGCGTTCGCCGCGCACCGGGCGGTCGTCGACGTCGACACCGAGCTGGGCCTGGTGAAGGTGGTGGCGCTCGACTGCGCCCAGGACGTCGGCAAGGCGCTGAACCCCCAGGCCGTGCTGGGCCAGATCCAGGGCGGCTCGGCGCAGGGCCTCGGGCTCGCGGTGATGGAGGAGATCCAGACCTCCGGCGGGAAGATCCGGAACCCCTCCTTCACCGACTACCTGATCCCGACCGTCCTGGACATGCCGCCGATGAGCATCGACGTCCTGGAACGCCCGGACCCGCACGCGCCGTACGGCCTGCGCGGGGTGGGCGAGCCGCCGACGATCTCCTCGACTCCGGCGATCGTGGCCGCGATCCGGGCCGCGACCGGGCTCGCGCTCCCGCGCGTCCCGGTGCGGCCGGAGCACCTGACCGCTACCTGAGCTGCCAGTTCTGGTTGGCGTCGTCGTTGCAGCCCCACAGTTCGAGCTGCGTGCCGTTGACGTTGCCGGCGGGCTTGTCCCCGCCGGTGACGTCGACGCACAGGCCGGTCTGCGTGCCGGTGATCGAGCCGTCGGCGTTGAGCTTGAACTTCTGGTTCGCGCCGCCGTGGCAGGTCCAGGCGATCAGCTTGGTCCCGGCGGCGGTGCCGCCTTCGCTGGCGTCGAGGCAGAGGCCGCCGGCCTGCAGCTCCCCGGCGCTCGTGAACGTCCAGGTCTGGTTGGCGCCGCCGTCGCAGTCCCAGATGTCGACCTTCGCGCCGGACGTGGCGCCGCCGTTGATGTCGATGCAGCGTGCCGACGACGCGCCCTGCAGCGGACGGGCGGTGCTGCTGCCGCTCGCGTTCGCCTTGACTCGGTGGATCACGGTGCCGTGCGAGGGCACGGCGGCGCTGATCGCGCCGGTGCTCGTGGTCTGCTCCTTCGACCACAGGTTGGTCAGCCGGTAGCTCGGCGCGGCGGGCAGCCCGGCCGCGGCGGCGGTCGTCGAGACGGTCTTCGTGGTGCTGTTCTCGTTGAACAGCACCACGGCCACGTCGCCGTCGGACAGCGGCTTCGCGAGGACGTCCAAGCCGCCGGACGACGAGATCCGCTTGGCCTGCTTGCCGAGGGAGTCCTGGTCGACGGCGATGACGTCGGAGTTGAGGTACGTCGAGAACGTGGCGACGCTGGCCGAGCGCAGGTCGGCGCCCGCGATCAGCGGCGCGGCCATCGCGGCCCAGAGCGTGAAGTGGGCGCGGTCCTCCTGGAAGTCCATGCCGTCGCCGACTTCGAGCATGTCCGGGTCGTTCCAGGCGCCCGGCTTCGCGGCGGACGCGAGCCCGACGTTCTGGCGGTAGATCGAGTCGATGCTGCCCCAGTTGTTGGTGATGTCACCGGTGGTGCGCCACAGGTTGCCGACGTCCGGTGCCCACGTCGACGGGCTGAAGTTGCCCCATTCGCAGATGCTGTAGGCGATCGGGCGGCCGGTGGCCTTGAGCGCGTCGCGCATCGCGGAGTAGCGGCGGACGTAGTCCTGCTGGGTCTCCCCGGCGGGGCTGCCGCAGTTGTCGTACTTGAGGTAGTCGACGCCCCAGCTCGCGAAGCTGTTCGCGTCGGCCTGCTCGTGCCCGAGGCTGCCGGGGTAGTGCTGGCAGGTCTCGGAACCGGCGCTCTCGTAGATCCCGAACTTCATCCCGCGCGCGTGGATGTAGTCGCCGAGTGCCTTGAGGCCACTGGGGAACTTCGCGGGGTCGGCGACGAGGTTGCCCGCGCCGTCGCGGCTGCGCGTCATCCAGCAGTCGTCGAGGTTGACGTAGGTGTAGCCGCGGTCGCGCATCCCGGAGCTGACCATCAGGTCGGTGGTCTGCTTGACCAGCGTCTCGTTGATGTCGCACTCGAAGGTGTTCCAGGTGTTCCAGCCCATCGGCGGCGTGCGCGCGAGGCCGTTTTCGAGGGCGTCGGCGGGTGGGGAGACGAGCCCGAGGGCGGCTACGGCGGTGGCGAGGACGGTGAGGACACGGCGCATGGCAGCTCCAACCGACGGCATTGGGGGAGGAGAAGAGCAGCTTCCGTGTCCCCTGCTGTGCGGTCAAGCGCCATCTTGAGTATTCGTGTTGGATTCCCGACTAAAGTTGTGCGTTCTCGTTGAGGAGTCGACGGGCGACGTCGACGGTCGCGGCCCCGGCGACGGCCATCGCTTCGGTGTCGCGCAGCGCGCGGCAGAGCACGAACGCTCCTTCGAGGTTGTTGACGGCGGTGATCGTCAGCGTCCGGGCCGCTTCACGGCCGATGCCGAACTTCGCGAACTTCTCGGTGCCGGCGTCGATCCACGCGGTGAAGACCTCGGCGGTGGCCTGCCGCAGCGGCTCGTTGGTCGAGGCGACCTCCAGCGCGACGGTCGCGATCGGGCAGCCCTCGACGTAGTCGGTGGCTTCGAGGGTCGCGATCCCGGCGGCGAAGAAGGACTCGACCCCGCTGATCAGGTCCGGCGCCGGCGCGATGAAGAGGTCGAAGAGCTGGATGTAGGCGAGCCCGGAGGTGCGGATGACCTCCCGGCCGAGCTGCTCCTTGCCGCCGGGGAAGAAGTGGTAGAGCGACCCGAAGGGCGCGTTGGCCTCCGAGACGATCTGCTTGAGCCCGGTGCCGGTGTAGCCGTTGCGCCGGAACAGTTCCGCGCCGGCGGCCATGATGCGTTCCTTGGTCCCTGCCACAGCCCCATGATAGAGCGATCTATCCACCGCACTTTCACGTGAAAGTGCGGGCTAGTGGAGGTCCCAGGCCGGGCCGGCGTCCTCGGCGTCGTCGCGCAGGATGGTGCCCTCGATCAGGCCGTAGGGGCGGTCCGCGGCGTAGAACACCTCGTTGTCGTTCTTCAGCCCGAACGGGCTCAGGTCGACCAGGAAGTGGTGCTTGTTCGGCAGCGACAGCCGGACCTCGGCGACCTCTTCGCGGGCCTCCAGCACCGCTGCCCCCATCGCGTACAGCGTCTGCTGCAGGGAAAGGCTGTGCTTCGTCGCGAAGGTCTCCAGCATCAGGCGCCGGATCTCGCGGTGGCTCTCCGCCCAGTCGACGTCCACGCCCTGGTAGCGCCACTTCGCCGTGACGGCGGTCGCGAGGATGCGGTCGTCGGTCTCGGCGAGGGTCGTGTACTCCTCGCGCGGGAAGCCGTGGAACTCCGAACCCGTGGACTTGAGCAGGGTCAGGCCGTCGATGCCGGACACCACCCACGCGCGCTCGCCCTGGATCGTCACGGCGGTCGTGCGCCGTTCGTCGCCCGAGCGGCTGAACGCGTGGTCGTGCGGCGCGCCGCCGACCGTGATCCGGTCCCAGCCGTGCTCGTCGATCTTGACGCGCGCGCCGGTGATGTTCCCCTGCGTGCCGACGAAGTGGCGGGCCAGGCGCAGGCCGAAGTCCTCGATCTCGCCGACCGGCGCCTCCTTCGCGAAGGCGTACACGGTGTTCTTCTGCGTGTCGGTCGCGAGCACGCCCGCGTTGTCGCCGGTCAGGTGCGTCGCGGCCAGCTCGCCGCGCAGCGACGTCGACACGGTGAGGTCCGTCAGGTGGTGCACGGGGCCGTCGCGGCGCACCGTGACCAGGCGGACCTCCGCCTTGCCGTACTGGTTGGGGCCCAGGGTGATGGCCACGGTCAGCTCCCTCGGTAGGTCGAATGGGCGAACGGGCTGAGCAGGAGCGGCACGTGGTGGTGCGCGGTGCCGTCGAGGATCCGGAAGGTCAGCGCGACCTCCGGGAAGAACGCGTCCGGGCCCAGGTAGGCCCCGGTGTCGAAGACCAGGCGGTAGACGCCGGGCTCGAGGGTTTCCGGGCCGAGGTCGCGGATGCGGCCGTCGGCGTCGGTGCGGCCGTCGGCGATCGGCTTCCCCGCGGCGGTCTCGAAGCGGACGGCGATCCCGGGCGCGGGACGGCCCTTCGCCGTGTCGAGGACGTGGGTGGTCACGAGGCTCACGCGGTCACCGCTTTCGCGAGTCGGAGTTCGGCGATCTTGAGGAGTTCCCGCCCGGCCACGGCGAGTTCGGTCGCCGGGTCGTTGCCGAGCCGGTCGCGCAGGATCTTCAGCAGTTCTTCGCCGCTGCGGCCGCTCGCGCAGACCAGGTAGACGTGCCCGAACTTGGCTTCGTACTCGGCGTTCGCGGCGGCGAACGCGTCCGCGTTGTCCACACCGGACTGTTCCGAGCGGGCCCAGCCGTCCGCCGGCTTTTCGCCGATCCGCGGGTGGGCGGTCATGGCCTGCCGGATCTCTTCGCCGCTCAGCGGCAGGTCGGCGGCGGCCTTGAGTGCATCCAGGTCGGCGTACGGCCGGCCGCCGGCGATCGCGTCCACCCAGCGGGGGACGGCGAGGCAGGCCGTCAGCAGCGGGCGGACGTCGTCGGCGGTGTTGAACTCGGTGAGCAGCACGGCCTGACCGTACGTCGACCCCGGAGTTCCGTCAACATTTTGTTGAAAGCGCTGGTCAGTCCGCTTCCCGGTTGAGGTAGTTGTAGACCGTGAACCGCGTGACCCCCAGCGCGTCGGCCACCGACGAGACCGATTTCCGCAGGCCGAAGGCGCCGCGTTCGCGCAGGAGCCGGACCGCGCGCTGCTTGCCGGCGCGGTCGAGTTCGCCGAGCTTGGCACCCAGTTCGCGCTCGACGTCGGCGATCAGCCGGGCCAGCGCGTCGTTCAGCTCGACCGCGGGCGCGCTCCGGTCGTCGTCGGCCCGGCGCAGCTGCAGCGTGACGCGGGTGGCGCCGCCCTCCAGCGCGGCTTTCGCGATCGCCGGGAGCGCGTCGTACAGCTCCTTCGCCTCGCCCCTCGCGAGGGTCCCGAGCGGCCCGAAGTCGGTCTCCAGCCCCGCTTCCGCGGCGGCGTCCCGCGCGGCGAGCGCGTGCTCGGGTGGCGAACCTTCGCCGTGGAACGGTTCGCTGGTGAACTCCGCTTCAAGCCGCACGAAGATGACCGTAACGCGCTACGTCCGTCGTTGACGAGCGGCGCGCGCCGTGGTTACTGTCGTTGTGCGAAACCGTCTTTCCGTTCTGTGGAATCGATGGTGCTCATCCTCCCGGCGAAGGGCTTTCGGATGGATCTTGTGGTGCGCGCCGCCCGGGCCGTGACGGCCGACGGCGAAGTTCCCGTGACGCTCGGCGTCGACGGTGGCCGGATCGTCGCGGTCGAACCCGGCGGCGCTCCGCTGTCCGGCGACCGCGTCCTCGACCTCGGCGACGACGTCGTGCTGCTGCCGGGACTCGTCGACACGCACGTCCACGTCAACGACCCCGGCCGCGCCGAGTGGGAGGGCTTCGAAACGGCGACCCGCGCGGCCGCCGCGGGCGGGGTGACCACGATCGTGGACATGCCGCTGAACAGCCTCCCGCCGACGGTCGACGTCGCCGCGCTGGAGGTCAAGCGCAAGTCGGCGGCCGGCCGGGTGCACGTCGACGTCGGCTTCTGGGGCGGCGCGATCCCGGGCAACACCGGGGACCTGCGCGGGCTGCACGAGGCCGGCGTGTTCGGGTTCAAGTGCTTCCTGCTGCACTCGGGTGTCGACGAGTTCCCGCCGCTCGACCCGGCCGGGCTCGACGAAGCGTTGCGGGAGCTGAGTTCCTTCGACGCGCTGATGATCGTCCACGCCGAGGACGCGCACGAGATCGACTCGGCGCCGGAACCGCACGGCGGTCGCTATGTCGACTTCCTGCACTCGCGGCCGCGGCAAGCGGAGAACCTGGCGATCACGCACGTGATCGACGCGGCCCGCCGGAACTCCGCGCGGGCGCACATCCTGCACCTGTCCTCTTCGGACGCGCTGCCGCTGATCGCCGCGGCTCGGCGTGACGGCGTGGCGCTGACGGCGGAAACCTGCCCGCACTACCTGAGTTTCGTCGCCGAGGAGATCCGCGACGGCGCGACGCAGTTCAAGTGCTGCCCGCCGATCCGCGAGGCGGCCAACCGCGAGCAGCTCTGGCGGGGGCTCGCCGACGGCGTGATCGACACGATCGTCAGCGACCACTCGCCGTGCACGCCGGAGCTCAAACGCTTCGACAGCGGCGACTTCGGCGAGGCCTGGGGCGGGATTTCCAGCCTGCAGCTGGGCTTGCCGGCGATCTGGACGCAGGCGCGCCAGCGCGGGTTCGCGCTCACCGAGGTCGTCCGCTGGATGGCCGAGCGCCCGGCGGCGCAGGCCGGGATGCGCCGCAAGGGCCACCTGGCGGTGGGCTACGACGCCGACTTCTGCGTGTTCGCGCCGGAGGAGGCGTTCGTGGTCGACGTCGCGAAGCTGAAGCACCGCAACCCGGTGAGCGCCTACGACCGCCGCCCGCTGGCCGGCGTCGTGCGCTCGACGTGGTTGCGGGGCACCGAAATCACCGGTGATGCGCCGCACGGCGAGCTGCTGACCCGGGGGAACTGCTGAAATGGAGGCTGTGGTGTCCGACCGTCCTGAGTGGACAGAACTGCCCGACCTCGCGTCCCGGCGCTTCGGCGGGACCGTGATGTGGGCGACCGACGAGCTGTTCGCCGAGAAGGAGAACCTGGTCAACCCGTGGGTCCCGGCGCACCGCGCGGAGACGTTCGGCCCGAAGGGGCAGGTCTACGACGGCTGGGAAACCCGCCGCCACCGCGAACCGGGCGACGACCAGGCGGTGCTGCGCCTCGGCCTGGCGGGCACGGTCACCGGCGTCATCGTCGACACGGCGTTCTTCAAGGGCAACTACCCGCCGTTCGTCTCGGTGGAGGCGACGTCGGTCCAGGGCTACCCCTCGGCGGCGGAGCTGGCCTCGGCCGACTGGGACGTCCTGGTCGACCGCGCCCCGGCCGCGGGCCACACGGAGAACTTCTACGCGGTCAACGGTTCCCGCCGCTACACGCACGTCCGCCTGACGCAGCACCCGGACGGCGGCGTCGCCCGCCTGCGCGTCCACGGCCGGCCGATCCCGGACCCGGACCTCCTGGACCTCGACGCGCTCGACCTGGCGGCGCTGGAGAACGGCGCCGTCGTCACCGGCTGCAGCAACAAGTTCTACTCGTCCCCGAACAACCTGCTGTCCCCGGGTTTGGCGGCGCACCAGGCGGAGGGCTGGGAGACGGCCCGCCGCCGCGACGACGGCAACGACTGGGTGACCCTGCGCCTCGCGGGCGCGGGCATCGTCCGGTTCGCCGAGCTGGACACGAGCAACCTGAAGGGCAACGCCCCGGGCTGGGCGTCGGTGAGCGGCCGCGACACCTACGGCGAGTGGGTCGACCTGCTCCCGAAGACCCGCCTGCAACCGGACACCCGCCACCGCTTCGCCCTGAAGGACGGCCCGGAGGTGACGGAGGCCCGCCTGGACATCTACCCGGACGGCGGCCTCGCCCGGCTGCGCCTCTTCGGACGGCTCACGGAAGCGGGCCGCACGAACCTGAAGGCGCGGTTCGCGAAGACGCGCTAGCTTTGGTTCCTGTCGACGAGGTAGACGGATCGCAGCGGGAGAAGGCGCTTGTAGTCGAGACTGAACTCGTCGTAATGCTCGAAGATCAGCTTGACCAGCTGGCGTCCGTTGATCAACCGGAGATTCTGGCGGTGCCGTTCTTCGTGCTGCGCGTCGGCGGAGTAGCTGCCCAGCGTCACGAACAAGCCGAGTTCGGAACCGCCGCTCGCGAGCGTGCCGGTCAACTGCTGCACCTCGGGGCGGCCGATCGGCGAGGTCGTGCGCTTGCACTGGACCTTGATGATCGGCGGCTCCAGCAGGAGCGGGTCGTGGGAAGCGAGGATGTCGAAGCCGCCGTCGCGTGATGGCCGGGTCACCTCGGTCCGGTACCCCATGGCGCCGAGGAGGTGGGCGACGAAGTGCTCGAATTCGATTCCCTCCAGCTTGGTCATCAGGGTCTCGATGATGAAGTCGCGGGTGTAGGTTTCGATCCGTTCGGGATCGGGCTGATCCGCGGCTTCATCCGCGGCGGCTTCGGGTTCGGCTTCGACCGCGGACGGAGCCGTGGTCAGGGGTGCGCCGTCCAGGAAGTCGAGGAACTCCTGCTTGTGCTGCTTGACCTGGAACACGGTCACGGCCGAGCCGATCTCGTAGCGCGCGCTTTGGGAGAACGTCGTGCGAGGGACATCCTTCCGCAACCAGGTCACCGGTCGCCGGTTGGCGTGGGTCGCGACGCCGTTCTCGAAGTAGTAATCACCCGTGATGCGGCCGATGTTGATCGTGCTGTCCGGCTTGTACGGATAGATCACCAGGTCCCCGGGACGCATTCGGTGCCGGAACGAAAGCAGCGTGCCGGCGGTGACTGGGATGGCGCCCGGCTTGAGGTACGGGCGCTTCCGAGCGACCCGCTCTTTCGCGTCCTCGCGATCGTCTTTGAGGTCCGAGAGATCGCCGAGATCGTCCCAGCCGATCGACACGAATCCGTTCGCGACCAGGTCTAGTTGCGGCTGGTCGTTGTGGACGCCCCAGATCGTCGTCATGGAGTCGCGCTAGCCGTTCGCGCCCGGGCGGTTGAGGTAGGCCGAGGCCAGCGACAGGACGCACGCGCAGCCGACGATCGCGCTGACCCACCACGGCAGGCCCGTCACGACGCTCCAGACGAAGCCCGCCGCCGCCAGGAGGGCGACGAGGAGGTTGCGGAACTGGAGCGGGGTCGGCTTGGCCATGCCGCCAGCCTCTCACGGCCTGCTCAGACGTCCGCGCGCTGGCCGGGTTCGAGGAGCACCAGCCGGTCGGCCAGGCCGGCCGCCTCGAACGCTTTCCGGAGCACGTCCGGGCCCTCGCTGAAGTGCTGCCAGCCGCGGAAGTGCAGCGGGACGACCTTCGCCGCGTCGAGCACCTTCGCGGCTTCGACGGCGTTCTCGCTGGTCAGCGTCAGGGGAGCGCCGTCGAAGAAGACCGTCCGGGCGGCGCCGGCGAACAGCACCGCGATGTCGACGCGGAAGCGCCCGGCGATCTCGCGCACGAGGTCGACCGAAGCGTTGTCGCCGCTGACGTACACGGTAGGGAGGCCGTCGCCGGTCAGGACGAACCCCGTCACGTCGCCGGTGAGCCGCGAAGCGCCTTCAGGGCCGTGCAGCGCCGGGACGGCGGTGACGCTCAGCGGCCCGACGCGCGTCTCTTCCCACGGCGCCAGGCCCTTCGCCGTCCCGCCGAGCCGCTCGGCGCCGGCGGGCGTGATCAGCGTCAGCGGCACAGTGGCGAGGTACGCGCGGCCGCGGTCGTCGAGGTTGTCGGGGTGCTGGTCGTGGGACAGCAGCACCGCGTCCACCACGCCGACCGCGTCTTCGGTCAGCACCGATTCCTCGGTCTTGACCAGCACGCGCTCGCCGACGGGGTGGTCGCCGGGCGCGTCGAAGGTCGGGTCGGTGAGCAGCCGGACGCCGCCCAGCTCCAGCAGGGCGGTCGGGCCGCCGGAAAGCGTGATCCCCAAGGTCATACCCGGGCCAACAGCGGGAACGGCCGTTCTCTTCCCGGGGCGCCTAGGGGGCCGACTGCCGCCGCGAGCTGATCACGCCGGTGTTGAACCCGGCCAGGTGCAGCCCGCCGGCGAAGCGCGCGTGCTCGATCTTCACGCACCGGTTCATCACGACGTCGAGCCCGGCCTCCCGTGCCCGGTCGGCCGCCGGTTCGTGCCACAACCCGAGTTGCAGCCACAGCGTCCGCGCGCCGGCGCCGACGACCTCCTCGGCCACCTGCGGCAGGTCGTCGTGCTTGCGGAAGACGCTGATCAGGTCGAGTTCGCCGGGGACGTCCCCGAGCGAGGGGTACACCGGCTTCCCGAACAGCGTGTCCAGCCGCGGGTTGACGAAGTTGACCTCGTACCGCGTCGAGGCGAGCAGGTAGGTCGCCACGAAGTAGCTGGGCCGCGCCGGGTTCGCGGACGCGCCGACCAGCGTCACCGACTTCGTCCGGTTGAGGATCGCGCGCCGCTCGACGGCCCCGACGTCGTAGGTCATCCGGCCACCGCCTTGCCGAGCGCCTGGTCGAGGTCCCAGAGGATGTCGTCGGCGTCCTCCAGCCCGATGGACAGCCGGATCAGGTCCGGCCCGACCCCCGCGGCCGCGAGCTGCTCTTCCGACAGCTGCGCGTGCGTCGTGGACGCGGGGTGGATGACGAGGGACCGCGCGTCCCCGACGTTCGCCAGGTGCGACAGGAGCTCGACCGACTCGACGAACTTCTCGCCCGCCGCCCGGCCGCCGTCGATGCCGAAGGAGAACACCGCGCCCGGCCCGGCGGGCAGGTACTTCTTCGCCAGCTCGTGGTGCGGGTGCGACGGCAGCCCGGCGTAGGACACCCACGCCACGCGCGGGTCGGCTTCGAGGTGCTCGGCGATCGCGACGGCGTTGGCGACGTGCGCGTCCATCCGCTGCGGGAGCGTCTCGATCCCTTGCAGCAGCAGGAAAGCCGAGTGCGGCGAGAGCACCGCGCCGATGTCCCGCAGCTGCTCGGCGCGCAGCCGGGTGCAGAACGCGTACTCGCCGAAGTTCTCCCAGTACTTCAGGCCGCCGTAGCTGTCGACGGTCTCGGTCATCCGCGGGAACTTCCCGTTGCCCCAGTCGAACTTCCCGGACTCGACGACGATCCCGCCGAGCGTCGTCCCGTGCCCGCCGAGGAACTTCGTCGCCGAGTGCAGCACGATGTCGGCACCGTGCTCGATCGGGCGGCAGAGGTACGGCGTCGCCAGCGTCGCGTCGACGACCAGCGGGACGTCGTGGGCGTGCGCGAGGTCGGCCAGCGCCGCGAGGTCGGCGATGCCGCCGCCGGGGTTGCCGATGACCTCGGTGTAGAGCAGCCGCGTCCGGTCGGTGATGGCGGCGGCGTAGTCGTCGATCCCGCCGCTGACGAACGTCGTCTCGACCCCGAAGCGCCGGAGCGTCCCGGTGAGCTGCGTGACGGTCCCGCCGTAGAGCCCGCTCGCGGACACGATGTGGTCCCCGGCCTCGGTGAGCGCGCTGAAGGTGAGGAACTCGGCGGCCTGCCCGCTCGCGGTGGCAACCCCGCCGATGGCCCCTTCGAGACTGGCGACCCGCTCCTCGAACGCGGCCACGGTCGGGTTCCCGATCCGGCTGTAGACGTTCCCGTACTTCTGCAGCGCGAAGAGACTGGCGGCATCGGCCGCGTCCTCGAAGACGAAACTGGTGGTCTGGTAGATCGGCACGGCCCGCGCGCCGGTGGCCGGATCGGGGGTGCCACCCGCGTGCAGGGCGCGGGTGCGGAAGCCCCAGGTGCGTTCGCTCATCAAGGCTCACGGTACCCAGGGGTTCGTGGCGTCGCTATCCGTCCCAGCCGCTGGGTGGTTCAGCCGATGCGCCAGATCTCGGTGTCGACACCGCCGTAGACCTGCAGGAACGCCTCCGGCGCCGGGCGGGTCAGGTGCCCGCGGTACGCCGGCTCGAGCATGCCGAGCAGCTGCGCTTCGACCTTCCACTCGTCACGCAGGTCTTGCATGGTGCGGGTGAGCTCGGCCCCGCTCAGGTTCGATGATCCCGCCGTGCGGGCGCAGGCTTCGTCGATGAGGTCGATCGCGCTGCTCGGCAGCCGATGCTGCCGGTCGTACCGCGAGGCCAGCTCCACCGCCATGGTGAGTACTTCATCTTCGATCGCGAGGCGGTGGTGGTCAGTCAGCCGGCCGCGCATGACCTGCAGGACTTCGACCGCCGTTTCCAGGGACATCTCCACCACCTGGATGGGCTGGAAGAGCTGCGCCAGTGCGGGACTCTCGGCGTTGACCAGGCGGTAGCTTTCGGGCGTCGCGGTGCACCCGACGAGGATGTCGCCGTGCAGCACCGCCGTGCTCAGGATTTCGGCGTGCTTGCCGTTCAGGAGGTCCGAGATGTCGTCGAGCACCAGGATGACGTCGTCGCGGGCCTGGATTTCGGCCAGTGCTCGGCGTAGCTGATCTCCGCTGCCGCGGTTGTTGCGGTCGAGGGCGTGGATCTCTTTGTCCTTGAGCCGCTCCGGGACCTCACCGGCGGCGATCCGCTGAGCGAGGCCGTCGAAGACCGCCGCCTTGCCGACCCCGTGTTCGCCGACGAGGACCGGGTTGTGCCGGGTCCGGCGGGAGAGGACCTGGACGAGCCGATCGATCTCCTTCGCCCGGCCGACGGTGGGGTCCAATCCGCCGGCTTGGGCGAGCTGGGTGAGATTGCGCGCTCGTTGTTCCCACGGCGAAGGCCGGCTCCGCGCGGCGACTTCTTGCTCGGCCGCTTTCTGCTCGGCCTCGGCCGCCAGTTTTCTTTCGTGGTCGGCGAGCGCGTCCAAAACGCCGCGCCGTAGCTGCTCGAGAGTCACGTCCAGCGTGCCCAGCACCTTCGCCGCGACGCCTTGTCCTTCGCGGATCAGCGCGAGCAGGATGTGTTCTGTCCCGATGTAGTTGTGGCCGAGCTGCAGGGCTTCCCGGAGTGCGAGCTCCAGGACTTTCCTCGCCCGTGGTGTAAACGGGATGTGCCCGTCGTGGCGCGTGTCACCCAGCCCGATGATCGCTTCCACCTGAGCGCGGATCAGGTCGTAGCCGGCACCGTTGGAGATCAGTACGCGGGCAGCTGGTCCTTCGCCTTCGTGGGCTAGGCCGATCAGGAGGTGCTCGGTCCCGATGTGGTCGTGGTTCAGGCTCTTGGCCGCTTCTTGGGACAGGACCACGACACGTCGCGCTCGATCGGTGAAGCGCTCAAACATGGTCGGAGGCCTCCGGGGAGAGCAGCATCAGGTCGCGCCTGACCCGGCCCGTCTGCGGTGCGTCTTCGCCCAGGTGGATCTTCTGCATCGTCAGCAGCTCCTTCATGAGAGCGGCGCTCTCCTCGGTCAGGCCGGTCAGGGCGAGATTGACGGCGAGGACGTGCTGGGCCCGCCAGCAGGCTGGGTCGAGGTGCCCCGAGATGCGGCGGAGGTCGGGCAAAAGTGCCCGGAGCAGTGTGATCGCTTCTTCCCGAAGCCCGGACTCACCCAGGTTCACCGCGAGCAGATGCCGTGACCGCAACGTGTCGGTGTGCTCGCTGCCGAGTTCGGCGGACTGCCGGGTGAGCAGGTTCCGCAGCTGTTCGACCGCTTCCGAGGGGTCACCGGCCTCCCCGATCGCGTGGGCGACGAGCTGCTCGCTACGCCACACCTTCGGGTTCCGATCACCGAGAAGCGCCTGTTGACGGGCAAGAACCTTCTGCAAGTCCGGCAGCTGCTTCGCCCAGCTCTCCGCACGCCCGCGGCGGACGATCTCCTTGATCCGGGCGTCGAGGTCCGCTTCGCTCTCGGCCGAAATGGCGTGGTTGCGCGCGATCCGGAACCGGCCGGAGTTCTGGCTCCCCCGCTTCTGCGGCCGCGGAAGCCCGGCCGCTGTCATCGTGGTCGACAGGTACTGGAAGACGTCGTCGACCGTCAGATATTCGCCTGCGTCGGGAATCCCGTTCTTCAGCACCCTCAGCAGCCGGCCGGTGAACGCGGTGTGCGGCTCGCCGTCGAGCACCAGCGCGACCTGGTCGCGATGCGCGGACGTCATCAGGTAAGTGCCGTCGATGTCCAGCTGACCCACGACCGCGCCGACCGGATCCGCGAGCGTCTCGCCCATCGCCCGGCCCGAGTAGCAGGAATCCAGGATGACGACCTTCGTCCGCGCCGGGCTGTCCAGGATCTGGTCTCGCAAGGCGTCGTACGACAAGGACCCGAACGTGGGGTGCTCGAGGTCGCTGTCGGGCAGGCCCAGGTACAGCTCGTGCCGGCGGCCGATGATGCCATGCCCGACGAAGTAGACGACCAGCAGGCCCGTCGCACCCGCCATCGCCTCGCGGATCCGCCGCCCCAGCTGGGCGATATCCGGTTCGTCGAGCAGGACCGTGCAGTGCTCGGACCCGACGAGCCCGTGGTCCGGGTCGGTGAAAACGTCCCGCAAGTCGTTCAGGCACTGCTCGACGACGGGAATGGGAGGCAAGCGCTCGTCGGTGTACTCGGAAGTGCCGAGGAGAACGACGCGCGATTCCTCCGGAACCGCGAGCGTCATGCCGATTCGCCCTCCCGGAACACGCGGTCGAGGATCGTTTCGATGTCGTCCGAGCCGACCCGCTCGGCGTCGATCTCCGCGACGCGGTCACCACGGCTCACCCGGAGGACTACGTGCTTGCCCCGTGGCCGCTGAACCCAGGCCTTCAACGCGGAAGCGAGCACGGTCAGGGCGCCGCTGCTGCCGACCGAGATGACGACCGCGTCCACGAGCGTCCCGAGCTCTCCCGGCTTCGGCGCCGCGTAGCGCTTTTTCACCGCCGGCCTCAGCTCGGGGTCCCCGCGCAACCAATCGAGCAAAGACTCCTGCAGCGCTGGATCGTTCACGGAAACGGCGATGTCCATGCGAATGCTCGCCCACCCTCTCGGCCGGTGCAACGTGCCGGGGATGTCGCCGGGTCGTTCAATCTTGTTACGCGCGGTGCCGAGGCGCGAGCGAGGCTACCCTTCCCCCGTGACGGTGCGCTGGAGCCTGACGATCGACTGCGCGGAACCCCGCGAGCTGGCGAAGTTCTGGGCGGTGGCCCTCGGCTACATCGAGCGCCCGCCCCCACCGGGGTTCGCGAGCTGGGAAGCGTGGTTCGAGCAGCAGGGCGTACCCGAGCCGGAATGGGACGACGGCGCGTACCTCAGCGACCCCGAGGGCGTCCTGCCGAGCATGAGCTTCCTCAAGGTCCCCGAGGGCAAGATCGCGAAGAACCGCCTCCACCTGGACGTCCAGGCCGGCGGCGGCCGCGAGGTGCCCTGGGAGACGCGCTGGGAACGGGTCGTCGAAGCGATCGCCCGCCTCACCGCGGCGGGCGCGACGGTGCTGCAGGAGCACACCCTGGACGGCCGCCCCGACCACTTCGTGCTGGCGGACCCCGAAGGCAACGAGTTCTGCGTGCTCTGAGGAGCTGACATGGCGTTCACCGCCGAAGAGATCACCTACCTGCGTTCCCAGCCGCTCGCCCGCGTCGCCACGCTCGGCGCGGGGGAGCAGCCGGACCTCGTCCCGCTCGCCTTCGAGTTCGACGGCGAGTTCTTCTGGGTCGGCGGCGTCGGCGCGGCCGTGCTGGCGACCCGCAAGTTCCGCAACGTCGCCGCCGGCCGCCGGAAGGTGGCCCTGCTGGTGGACGACCTGGTGTCGCTGCAGCCGTTCGTCGCCCGTGCCATCCGCGTGTACGGCGAAGCGGACGAACCCGTCGAGCGCACCGGGCTGGTCGGGCCGGGTCACTACACGCGCATCACCCCGCGCGTCTCGTGGAGCTGGAACATGGCCGGCGAGCCCGCGGGCGAGACCTGGTACGAGCCGAGGCGGGCCGTCCACCGCCGGGGATGACCCAGATCACGCCCATTCCGGTCACATCGCCCGCCGCCGCGGGGTCTACTCCTATGACCCCGGGCGAGAGGAACAGAGTGGACGCGCTGACCGAGCGGTTCGAGCAGGAGCGGCCGCGGTTGCGCGCGGTCGCCTACCGGATGCTGGGTTCGGCCGCCGAAGCCGACGACGCCCTCCAGGAAGCCTGGCTGCGGTTCCACCGCACCGGCGCCGCCGAGATCGACAACGTCCCCGCGTGGCTGACCACCGTGGTCGCGCGCGTGTGCCTCTCGGCGCTGCGGGCGCGCCGCACCCACCCCGAGGAGACCCTCGACGGGCAGCCCGAGCCCGACGACGAGCGCCGCGATCCCGCGCAGGAGGCCGAGCTGGCCGACGAGGTCGGGCTGGCGCTGCTGGTCGTGCTCGACGCGCTGGCCCCGGCCGAGCGGGTCGCGTTCGTGCTGCACGACATGTTCGCGGTGCCGTTCGACGAGATCGCGCCGATGCTCGGCAAGACGCCGGCCGCGACCCGGCAGCTCGCGAGCCGCGCCCGCCGCCGCGTCAAGGGCGGGTCGGTGGCGGACGCGGACGTGCCCCGGCGGCGCAAGGTCGTCGAAGCGTTCCTGGCGGCCTCCCGCGGCGGCGACTTCGAGGCGCTGCTCGCCCTCCTCGCCCCGGACGTCGTCCTGCACGCGGACCCGTTCGTCGGCCCGAGCCCGGCGCCGATCGTGCTGCGCGGTGTCGAGAGCGTCCGCCGCGGCGCGATCCTGGCGTCCGAACGCGCCCGCGCGAGCGAACTGGCCCTCGTCGACGGCGCGCCCGGCCTGCTCATGGTCCGCGAGGGACGGCTCGCGGTCGTCCTCGCGTTCCGCGTCGAGGACGACCGGATCGCGGGCATCGAGGTCATCGCCGACCCCGACCGGCTGGCGAAGCTCGAGCTGGCCGTCATCGACTGAGCGCGGCGCGAAGCCGGGCGTCGCGCTCGGCGGGCGTCTGACGCGGGCAGCTCACGCACTTGGGGTTGCCCACCTCGTAGATCAGGCAGCACGACGCCCGCCGCACGGCCGGGGTGCGCCCGACGTGCACGAACCGCGGCTTCGGCAGGCCGAGGCCGATCGCGGCCACCAGCGGCTCGGCCAGGGCGAGCGCCCGCGAGGGATCGGGCGTCCAGAGCAGCCGGTTGCCGATCGAGTCGGTCGCGATGGCGCCCAGCGCCCGCTCCCGGGCCCCGCTGACGGCGGCGATGGTGCCGATCGCGGTGCCGAGGGCGACCTTGAGCGCCGCCCCCAGCTCGGGCAGCCCGCCGTCGAGCGCGCGGGTGGACCGGGCGCCGAGGAACCGGCCGTCGGCGACGAGGTCCAGCTCCACGGCGTCCAGGGACGGATCGACGAGGCGACCGGCGACCAGGCCCTCGACCGCCGGCGCCACCAGCACCGACGAGAGCGAGTACCACCAGATCGTGCCCAGCACCTCCGGCCGCGCGCACCCGTACAGCTTCGCGGCGCCGCCGATGCGGGCCCGGACCCACTCCGCGTCCGCGAGCCGGGTCGCGGGGGCGGTCCAGTCGGGCTTCACCCCTTCACCCTTCCAGACTCACAGCCGCCGGTACGTCGAGACCGTGAACGACACCGTCACCACCTGCGGCTCGCTCAGCGCCGCCAGCCGCGCCCGACGGTCGCCCCGGTCCAGGTGGAACGCCGCCGGCCCCATCCCGACCACCTGGCGCACCTGCTCCGGGGACAGCTCGATCTCCTGGCGGACCGCCGTGCGGCCCGTCCGGGCGAAGTACTCGCCGAGGGCGCCGTCCAGGCGTTCGTCCTTGCGCTCGTCCACGGCCAGCACCAGGTCGCCCAGCTCGCGCAGGTGGTCCGGGGCCGGGGCCGCCACGACCAGCAGGCCGCCGGGGCGCAGGACGCGGTGGAACTCCGGCCCGTTGCGCGGCGCGAAGACGTTCAGCACGACCGACGCCACCTCGTCGCCGACCGGCCACGGCTCCCACAGGTTCCACACCGCCGCGCCCAGCCGCGCGTGGGCGCGGGCAGCGCGCTTCAAGGCCACCGCCGAGACGTCCAGCGCGAGGCCGGACGCGCCGGACGCGTCCAGCACCCGCGCCAGGTAGTAGCCGGTGCCCGCGCCCGCGTCGATGACGAGGTCGCCGGCCTCGGCGCACACCCGCGCCAGCTCGTCGGCGAGTCCGCGGTAGGCACCCGACGCGAGGAAGTCCGCGCGCGCCGCGACCATCTCCGCGGTGTCCGCCGTCCCCGCTGGGATTCGCGCGTGCAACAAGTTCACGTAACCCTGTCGCGCTAGATCGAAAGAGTGGCGGTTCCCGCAACGCAGTGTGCGATCGGCTAGCCCGATCGGGTCACCGCACACCGAACACCGCAATGCCTCCACCACCTGGGGTGGCAGTGGGTCATTCCCGTGGCCGCTCGCGCTCATGGGGCTATTCGACCACGGCGTAAAGCAACCGGACACTTCAGCACAGGTCTCCGGAAACCTGCCCGTAACAACCCGGCGCGGACAGTTCACGCGGGTGAAACCTCACGCGCCGCCCCGTGAAACACCGCGCGCCAAAACTGCCAACGCACGAACCCAGGGCACGGGAGGACGATGTGCTGAACGCAGGAGACACCGCATGGGTACTGGCCAGCGCCGCGCTGGTCATGCTCATGACCCCAGGACTGGCGTTCTTCTATGGCGGCATGGTCCGCGCGAAGAGCGTCTTGAACATGCTGATGATGAACTTCATCGCGCTGGCCGTCGTGGGGGTGCTGTGGGCCCTGTACGGCTTCTCGATGTCCTTCGGCGACGACGCATTCGGCGGCTTGCTCGGTAACTTCCACTTCGCCGGCCTCGAGAACACCTTCGGCAAGCTCGCCGGGTTCGCGACGGCCGCCACCGACACCAGCCCCGCCGTCGCGTGGCCCGGCTCCGACGGCCTGCCGGTCCTCGCGTTCGTCATGTTCCAGCTGATGTTCGCGATCATCACCCCCGCGCTGATCTCCGGCGCCATCGCCGACCGCGCGAAGTTCTGGGGCTGGACGCTGTTCGTCGTCGTCTGGGTGACGATCGTGTACTTCCCGGTCGCGCACTGGGTGTTCTCGTTCAACGGCTTCGTCGGCGAGAACGCCGTCGGCGGCTGGATCGCCAACAACCTCAAGGCACTCGACTTCGCCGGTGGTACCGCCGTCCACATCAACGCCGGCGCCGCGGGTCTCGCCCTCGCCATCGTGCTCGGCAAGCGCAAGGGCTGGCCGAAGGACACCGGCCGCCCGCACAACGTGCCGTTCGTGCTGCTCGGCGCGAGCCTGCTGTGGTTCGGCTGGTACGGCTTCAACGCCGGTTCGGCGCTGGCCGCCAACGACCTCGCCGCCGTCGCGTTCACCAACACCACCGTCGCCACCGCCGCCGCCGTGCTCGGCTGGCTGGTCGTGGAGCAGCTGAAGTTCGGCAAGCCGACCACCCTCGGCGCGGCTTCGGGCGCGGTCGCCGGCCTGGTCGCGATCACCCCGGCGTGCGGTTTCGTGAGCCCGATCGGGGCCATCGCGATCGGCCTCATCGCGGGTGTGCTCTGCGCGCTCGCCATCTCGCTCAAGTTCAAGCTCGGCTTCGACGACTCGCTCGACGTCGTGGGCGTCCACCTGGTCGGCGGCATCGTCGGCACGCTGCTGATCGGCTTCTTCGGCACCACCAGCGTGAACTCGCTGGGCGCGGACGGGCTCTTCTACGGCGGCGGGTTCACCCAGCTGGGCCGCCAGGCGCTGGCCGCCGGCGCGGTGCTCGCGTACTCCTTCGTGCTGTCCTTCATCATCGGCTTCGTGATCAAGAAGGCCGGCGGCTTCCGCGTCAGCACCGAGGACGAGGTCAGCGGCATCGACGAGGCGCAGCACGCGGAGAGCGCGTACGACTTCACCGGGTTGTCCGGCGGTGGCGCTCCGTCCATCCTTCCGGTCAAGACGGCCCCGGCTGCGAAACTCGAGGAGAGCAAGGCATGAAGCTCATCACGGCGATTGTGAAGCCGTTCACGCTGGACGACGTGCGTTCCGCGCTGGAGCAGCTGGGCGTTCTGGGCATGACGGTCAGCGAGGTCCAGGGTTACGGCCGCCAGAAGGGCCACACCGAGGTCTACCGCGGTGCGGAGTACTCGGTCGACTTCGTGGCCAAGCTGAAGATCGAGGTCGTCACCGACGACACCAACGTGGAGAAGGTCCTCGAGGCCATCACCACGGCCGCGCACACCGGCAAGATCGGTGACGGCAAGGTGTGGGTGACCCCGGTCGAGACGGTCATCCGGGTACGCACCGGCGAGCGCGGCACGGACGCCCTATAAGGCGACGGGGATGGCCGACGGGGGCGAACTGGTCAAGGCCACCGAGCGCTTGCTCGAGGGCAGGCACGGGAGGCTGGGGGCGTCCGCACTGCGGGCGGCCCTGGTCGACCTCTACGAGTTCTGGCTGGGCAGGGGAGCCTCGGCGGCCGGCGTCGACACCGCGGAACCGGGTGTCGCGCTGGTCGCCGTGGGCGGGCTCGGCCGCCGGGAGCTGGTGCCGTTCTCCGATCTCGACCTGCTGCTGGTGCACAACGGCAACAGCGGCGTCGGCGAGATCGCGGACGCGCTCTGGTATCCCTTGTGGGACGCGAAAGTCGGGCTCGACCACTCGGTCCGCACGCCCGGCGAAGCGCTGAAGGTCGCTTCGGAGGACCTTCGCGTGGCCATGGGCCTGCTGGACGCACGGCACCTCGCGGGCGACGCCGAGCTGAGCGGGCGGCTGCTTTCGGCGGCGCGCGAGCAGTGGCGCCGCACCGCGCGCAAGCAGCTCCCGGACATGACGGCGTCGGTCCGGCAGCGCTGGACCCGCAGCGGCGAGATCGCGCAGTCCGCCGAACCCGACCTGAAGCACGGGCGGGGCGGGCTGCGGGACTTCGCCGTCCTGGAAGCCCTCGCCGCGGCGCAGCTGACGGCGCGTCCGGGCGAAGAACTCCTGGAGGCCAAGGAACTCCTGCTCGACGTCCGCACCGAGCTGCGGCGGGAGATCCGGCGCGAACGGGACGTGCTGGCCGCGCCGGAGGCCGAGCTGGTCGCCGCCGAACTCGGCTTCGGCGACCGGTTCACGCTGGCGCGCAAGCTGTCCGGCGCGGGCCGCACCATCGCGTACGCGCTGGACGTGGCTCTGCGGTCCACTGTGGACCCGCCGAAGACGCGGTTCGGGCGCCGTCCTTCGCGGACGCCGCTCGCGGAAAACGTGGTGCTGCACGGGAACGAGGTCGCGCTGGCCCGCGACGCCGTCCCGGCGAAGGACCCGGCGCTGCTGCTGCGGGTCGCCGCGGCGTCGGCGCGCACCGGGAAGCCGATCGCGCTCGGCACGCTCAAGGCACTGGCGGAAACGGCGCCGGAACTGCGCGCGCCGTGGCCGTCGGAGGCGCTGAACGCGCTGGTCGAACTGCTGGGCGCGGGGGAGGGCCTGGTCGACGCGGTCGAGTCGCTCGACCGGACCGGCCTGTGGTCCCGGCTGTTCCCCGAGTGGGGCGCGGTCCGCGACCTGCCGCCGCGCTCGCCGGTGCACCAGTGGACGGTCGACCGCCACCTGGTGCGCACCTGCGTCGAGGCGGCCAAGCTGACCACCACGGTGCCGCGGCCGGACCTGCTGCTGATCGGCGCGCTGCTGCACGACATCGGCAAGGGCCGCGACGCCGACCACTCGGAACTGGGCGCGAAGATCTCCGCCCAGGTCGCGACCCGGCTCGGCCTCACCCCGGCCGATGTCGCGACGGTGTCGGCGATGGTCCGCCACCACCTCCTGCTGCCGCACACGGCGACCCGGCGCGACATCAGCGAGCCGGCCACCGTGGCGCGGGTGGTGAAGACGCTGGACAGCGACCTGGTGCTGGTCGAGCTCCTGCACGCGCTGACCCAGGCCGATTCGCTGGCCACCGGTCCGGGCGTCTGGACGGACTGGAAGGCTCGCCTGCTCGCCGAACTGGTCTCCGGCTGCGAAGAAGTGCTGCGCGGCAAGGGGTTCACCGCCCCGGAGCCGATGGACGCCGAACAACGCGAGCTCGTCGCGGCGGCGGTGGCCTCGGGAACCGGCGAGATCCGGATCAGCTCCCACGGCAAGGTCGTGACGGTCCTGCTGGCGGTCCCGGCCCGCGCGGAGCTGCTGGCCCCGGCGGCGGGCGTGCTGGCGCTGAATTCACTGGAGGTTCACTCGGCGGTCCTGCGCGGCCACGACGGCGGCCGCGCGGGCGTGTTCACGGCGTCCCCGAAGTTCGGCTCCCTGCCGGACGCGACGCTGCTGCGCGAGCAGTTCGCCAGGGCGGTCGCGGGCACACTGCCCCTGACCCAGCGCCTGGCGGCGAAGGAACGCGACTACGGCTCCCCGGCGGCGGCGTCGGTGGCCCCGAAGGTCCTGTGGTTCGACGACGAGACGACGGGCCCGGACACGGTGGTCCTGGAACTGCGCGCGGCCGACCGCATCGGCTTGCTGTTCCGGGTGGCGGGCGCGTTGCGGAGGTGCGACGCGGAGGTCCGCTGGGCCAAGGCATCGACCCTGGGCGGCGCGGTGGTCGACTCGTTCGCGGTCACCCCCCGCAGCGGCCGCATCGAACCGGGCTGGCGCCGAGAGGTGGAGCAAGCCGTCCTGGCGGCGGCTTCCTAAGCCGGCGCCGTGCCGTCGACCACCTGGTTGCGGCCCGCGTCCTTGGCCCGGTAGAGGGCCTTGTCCGCGGCCTGCAGCAGGCGGTCGACGGCCGTGCCGCCGTCCGGGTACGTCGCCACGCCGATCGATGCCGAGAGGTCGCCGATCACCCGGGACGCGGCGCCGTCGAAGTACTCGACCTTCAGCGTCTCGATCGCCGACCGGATGCGCTCGGCCACCGCCAGGACCGCGGCCGGGCCGATGTCCGGGAGGAGGACCACGAACTCCTCGCCGCCGAAGCGGCCGACCGAGTCGTAGTCGCGGACCGCGGACTTGATCGTCGCGGCGACCGCGCGCAGCACCGCGTCGCCCGCCAGGTGGCCGTGCTCGTCGTTGATCAGCTTGAAGTGGTCGAGGTCGATCATCAGCACGCCGAACGTGCTCCGTTTGTTGCGCTGGGCGCGCGCGAGTTCGCGTGAAGCCAGCAGGTGCCAGCCGGTCGTGTTGAACAGGCCGGTCTTCTCGTCCGTCGTCGCCGCGATCTCCAGCTGCTTGATCAGCACTGCCCGGTGCAGCACCAGCAGCGGCGGCACGATCGCGACGGCGAGCGCGGGCAGCGTCGCCAGCGTCAGCGCCGTGAGCAGGCCCAGGCAGAGCGTCGCGACCTCGAGGAGGTTGTCGCCGAGCCCGCCGAAGAACGCCTTCACCGAGCGCGTCGTGATGGTCAGCGCCGGCAGGATGGTGATCGCCGAGACCAGGAAGTACGCCGCCGCGGCGAGCGCGATGGCCGTGACGCCCCGCCAGCCCGACGTCAGCGCCGTGTACATGTCCGGGACGCCGAGACGGTGCAGCACGACCTCGGCCGCGTAGCAGGTGATGACGACCAGCGTCGCGTTCAGCGTGGTCCGGAACGGCGGGACGCGCTTGATCCGCGCGAGGCTGCGCGTCGCCAGGTGCGTGTACAGGATGGCGATCAGCGCGGTGACCAGCGCGGGCGGCAGGAGCAGCACGCCGGCGAACGTCCAGACCGACGTCAGGTTGATGTGCGGGGTGTCCGACACCAGCCGCCGGACGCGCTCGACCTGCCGGCCCAGCTCCGCCTGCAGCACACCGAGCCCGGCGAGCACCCCGAAGACGGCCAGGTCCCACGCCCGCACGGGCACCACGGCGGCCGTCCGGACGGTCGCCACGAGCGCCACGGACTCGACGAGGAAGCAGTAGAAGACGAGCGATCGGCGCTGCCGCCAGAGCGTCCAGCGAGCAGGGTTCAGCGCCCCTCGGATCCGGGCCGCGTGGCGTTCGGCCGGACGGGCGCCGTCCATACTCAAGGCGGTCCAACTCCCCTGGGTGAGCCGACGATCCGCGTCCACCCCACCACACCGGGCGGCCGCGATCGACGATTGCCACACGATCGGAGCAGCGAAGGGAGGCCGCCGCCGTGCGCAACCGCGAATCCTGAGCCCCGGTGTCCGATTTTCGCTGTGGACCTTCGAAGGGAGGCCGTCGTGCGCAACCGCGAATCCTGAGCCGCCGCAGCCCCAGCCGTACGCCCGGAAGGAGCAGCGCCGTGCGCAACCGCGAGTCCTGAACCGCAGTCAACCCCGTCGCCGCGCTTGAGAGGAGCCGTGCCGTGCGCAACCGCGAGTCGTGACCCCGAGCCCGCCCGTCAGCACGCCCGGAAGGAGGGCCTCGTGCGCAACCGCGAGTCCTGAACCGCAGCCGTCCCCAGCCGCGCCGCCCGGAAGGAGAGCCCCGTGCGCAACCGCGAGTCCTGACCCCACCGCACCCCGTACCGCCCGGCACGAGAAGGGAACGTCACCATGCGCAACCGTGAGTCCTGAAGGAGCCGCGGGCCCGGGTGGGGCCGCTCAGGCGGTCGCGCCGCCGTCGACCACCAGGTCGTGCCCCACGGTGAAGGCCGCTTCGTCCGAAGCCAGCCACAGCACCGCGGCCGCCACCTCGGCGGTGGCACCCACCCGGCCCAGCGGGATCGCGCCCTTCAGCCGCTCGGCGCGGTCGGCGTCGGTTTCGCCGGGGCGCAGCGACATCCCGGTGTCGGTCGCGCCCGGGCTCACCGCGTTGATGCGGACCCCCTCGGCGATGTGGTCGCGCGCCGCCGTGCGGGTCAGCGCGCTCACCGCGGCCTTCGACGCCGCGTAGGCCGCCATGTTCGGCAGCCGCCCGTGCGCGCCGATGTTCGACGAGATGTTGACGATCGCGCCGCCGCCGTGCGCCCGCATGTGCGCGACCTCGTGCTTCAGGCACAGCCACGTCCCGGTGACGTTCGTGTCCAGCACCGCGCCGAACCCGTCCTCGTCGAGGTCCGCGGCCGGCGCCGGCGACCCGAGGATGCCCGCGTTGTTGACCGCGACGTGCAGCCCGCCGTGCCGCGCGATGACCGTCCCGACCAGTCGCGCCACGTCCGCCGAGTCCGTGACGTCCACGGTCACGGCGCCCCCGTCGATCTCCTTCGCCGCGGCCGCCAGCCGCTGCTCGTCGCGCCCGGCGACGACCACCGTCGCGCCTTCGGCCGCGAACGCCCGCGCCGTCTCCTGCCCGATGCCCGAGCCGCCGCCCGTCACCAGGACGACCTTGCCCGTGAACCGTGCCCCCATGGTGTGCCTTCTTTCTGGTCCGATCAGTCTTGAATGAGTCGCATCGCCTGCGAAACGGCCGCGTCCAGCCGGCGTGCCGCGTCCGCGCCCTTGCCCAGGACGCGCAGGCCCTGGAGCACGGTGAGCAGGAAGCGCGCCAGTGCCGCCGGCTCGCCGCCGCCGGTGAGTTCGCCCTGCGCCTTGGCGCGTTCCAGCGCCATCGTCAGCGCGACTTCGAGGGTGTCCCAGCTGCGTTCCACCAGCCGGGCGACCTCGGGGTCGTGGGGGAGCAGCTCGATCGCCGCGTTGACGACGAAGCAGCCCATTTTCGTTTCGTCGCCGAGGATTTCCGCCAGGTAGCCGTCGAACAGCCGTCGCACGGCCGCCACGCCCGAGCCCGGGCTCGACAGCTCGGCCAGTACCCTCGCGTCGGCCCGCTCCGCGTAGCGCTTCAGTGCTGTCACGTAGAAGTCGTGCTTCGAGCCGAAGGTGGCGTACAGGCTGGCTTTGGCGACGCCGACGTGCGTGACGAGGTCGCTGACCGACGTCGCCTCGTACCCCTGCCGCCGGAAGAGCGTGAGCGCGGCGTCGCAAGCTTCGTCGACGTCGAACTCCTTGACCCGGGACATGATCAAAACCCTAGCTGTATCTAGAACGATTGGTCAAATAAGTGGACGGCGGTGTGTCGCGTCCGGTGGCGGGGTGCGCGGTGGCACTATGGCGGCTCGGACCGGCCCGAGGGGGTGCGCGATGCAGGATCGGCTGACACTGCCGCCGACCGTCGTCGCCTCCCACCTGCGGTCGTGCGCCGAGGAGCTCGCCACGGGCCTGCGCTGCGGCGGCCCGGGCGCGACGACCGCCGAGCTCACCGACGTCGTCGCTCAGCTCGTCGCCGGCCAGGAAGCGATTTCGCACGCGCTCGCCGGTCTCGCCGCCCGCGTCGAAGCCGGGTCCGCCGCGCTCGCCGCGGCGCCACCGCTGGACGTCGAGGTGGTCACCGAGGTGCTCCGCGCGGCCGCCATCGCGTCCCGCTGTTCGGCCGAAGCGCTCGACGAAGTCACGCCGTCGTTCGAATGTGTGAGCGAATCCGTCGCGCCTGACACCCGTTTGTAGCTGTCGGGCCGCGGGACCGCCTGGCTAGCCTGGGACCTGCGGAGGTGCGCGCATGCGGGCGGTCTGGACGGGCACGATCGGGTTCGGGAGCTACGCCGTTCCGGTGAAGGCGTACAGCGCGACGGAAGAGCGCGAGATCCCGCTGCACCAGGTCCACGAAACCGACGGCGGCCGCGTCCGGGTCAAGCGCGTGTGCGAGGTCGACGGCGAAGAGGTGCCGCCGGCCGAGATGGTCCGCGGCTACCCCGTCCCGGGCGGCGACGTCGTCCTGCTGTCCGACCACGAACTCGCGTCGCTCCCGATGCCCGCCCGCACGATCGCCATCCGCGGCTTCGCCCCGCTCGCCGACGTCGACCCGATCTGGTTCGCGCGCAGCTACTACCTCGAACCCGAACCGGCGGGCACGAAGCCGTACGTGCTGTTCAGCGAGGCGCTCCAGCAGTCGGGACGGGTCGCGCTGGTGACGGTCGCGCTCCGTCGCCGCGAGACGCTCGGCGCGCTGCGCGTGCGCGACCAGGTGATCGTGCTCGAAACCATGCTGTGGCCGGGCGAAGTGCGCGAGCCCGACTTCCCGTTCCGCCACGCCGACGTCGACATCCGGCCCGGCGAGCTGCGCCGCGCGGTGAGCCTCATCGAGGAGCTGACCGGCGAGTTCGACCCCGGTCGAGTACCCGACCGTTACCGTGAGGCGCTCCAAGCGTTGATCCAGGCGAAGATCGACGGCGCCGAGGTCGTCCAGCCGACGGCCGCCGAGCAGGCGGACGGCGTCACCCGCCTGCTGGCGGCGCTGCAGGAGACCGCCGCGGACGCTCGTCCCGCGGCCGTCGTGAAGGCCAAGGCCGCTGCGGCCAGGGCGGCGAAGGCGCGCACGACGGCGAAGCGAGCCGCCGGCCGCGGGCGCGCGAAGACGTCTTGAGTATTACTACCCACGGGTAATTGAGGGTTCTCACACTCAACCCGCCGCCCCGGGCGCGGCAGACTCCTTCCTGTCAGCGGATACCGGATCGCTGACAGGGGGGAATCCGGACGGCCCCTGGGGAGGTGAGCCGTCCGGGGACCAGGGTTCCGGAGCGGGCCGATGGAGGAGCGGCCCGTTTCCGGAACCCGTGTTCCGCACCGCGGGGAGGCGGCGCGGACGGAGGGGAGCTTGAAGCCGCCGTGGAGGGATCGAGGGGTCTCCGCGGCGGCCTTCAGGCGTCCGCCACCCGCACCAGCAGATCGGCCGCCAGCTTGAGCAGCTGCCGCTCGGTCGGCGACAACGTCGACTCCAGCGCCGCCGCCAGCCACCGTTCCCGCTGCACGCTGTACTCCCGCAGCACCGCCAGCCCCGCCGGGGTGATGCTGATCAGCGAGCGGCGCCCGTCCTCCGGATCGGCCGTCCGGGTGACCAGCTCGCGCTCCGACACCCACGCGAGGATCCGCGTCAGCGACTGCGGCTGCAGCCGTTCCGCCTCGGCCAGCTCGGTCGGCGTGTGCGTGCCCGCCCGGTAGAGCCGGCTCAGCACCGCGAGCACCGCCGGGCCGGGGCCGCTCGGGTCGCGCTCGGCGCGCATCCGCCAGTTGAGCCGCCCGACGCCCTCGCGGACCCGCCAGGCCAGGTCGGCTAGCTCGGCGTCGGCGCTCACGCGCGAAGCGGTGTCGGGGTCCGGGTGCATGGCCCCAGGTTAGGCGGTTCCCCGCACGAGCCGGGCATACCGCCCGTTGCGCGCCAGCAGCTCCGCGTGCGTCCCGCGTTCGGCGATCCGGCCCTCGTGCAGCACCACGATCTGGTCCGCGTGCTCCACAGTGGACAGCCGGTGCGCGATGGTCAGCGTCGTGCGCCCCGCGGCGAGCCGGTCGAGCTCGGCCTGGACCGAGCGTTCCGTGCGGGTGTCGAGCGCGCTGGTCGCTTCGTCGAGGATGAGCACCGGCGGGTTGCGCAGCAGGATCCGGGCGATCGCCATCCGCTGCTTCTCCCCGCCGGAGAACCGGTAGCCGCGCTGGCCGACGACGGTGTCGTACCCCTCCGGCAGGCCGGCGAGGGTGTCGTGGATGTGCGCGGCCATCGCCGCCAGCTCGATCTCCTCGTCGGTCGCGTCCGGTTTCGCGAAGCGCAGGTTCTCGCGCACGGTGTCGTGGAAGAGGTAGGTCTCCTGCGACACCAGCCCGACGCCCGCGGCGAGCGAGGCCAGCGTGACGTCGCGGACGTCGGTGCCGTCGATCCGCACCGACCCGGACTCCACCTCGTACAGCCGCGCCACCAGGTAGGCGAGCGTCGTCTTGCCCGAACCGGTCGAGCCGACCAGCGCCGTCGTGGTCCCGGCGGGGACGTCGAGGTCGATCTCGTGCAGCGTCAGCGGCCCGTCTTCGCCGTAGCGGAACGACACCCCGCGCATCGAGACGTCCCCGCGCCGCACGACCAGTTCCCGGGCCCCCGGCTTGTCGGCGATCTCCACCGGCAGGTCGAGCACCTCGAAGATGCGGCCGAACAGCGCCTTCGACGTCGCCACGTTCTGGCCGATCGTCTGCATCGCGGTCGCCGGGGCGACCAGCCGGTTGAGCATGCTGGTGAACGCCACGACGGTGCCGAGCGAGAACGGCGTCGCGCCGCCGGCCAGCGCGAGCCCGGCGATCCAGTAGACCAGCGCGGGGATGACGGTCAGGCTCATCCCGCGGGAGGCGACCTGCCAGCGCCCGGCGAGCGCGGCGGCGCGTTCGAGCGCCGCGATCTCCCGCGACTCGGCGCCGAACCGCTCGCGCACCGCCCGCTCGTTGCCCATCGTCTTGGCGAGCAGCACGCCGGTGACCGACAGCGACTCCTCGACCATCGTCGTCAGCCGGGCCATCCGCCGGGTCCGGCCACGGGCCAGCGTCCGCCGCCGCTTGCCCAGCCGCAGCGTGAACAGCAGGAACAGCGGGACGACGATCAGCGACAGCCCGGCCAGCTGCCAGTCCAGCGCGATCAGCGCCACGGTGATCGCGATCGTGGTGGTCGCGTTCTGCACCACCGAGCCGGCGGTCGTGGTGATGACGTTGTCGACGCCGCCGATGTCGTTGAACACCCGCGAGAGCACTTCGCCGCTCTTCGTCCGCGTGAAGAAGCCGAGCGACATCCGCTGCAGGTGGCCGTAGACCGAGACGCGCAGCTCGTTCATGACGCGCTGCCCGATCGTGTTCGACAGCCCGGTGGTGGCGACGCCGAGGGAGCCGCTGCCGACCGCGCAGGCGATCATCCCCGCCGCCAGGAGGCTGATCAGGAGCGTGTCGCGGTGCGGCAGGGCGTCGTCGAGGATCTCGCGCAGCAGGAACGGCGAGACGACGCCGAGGCCGGCCTGCACCACGATCAGCGCGAACAGCGCGGTGAGCGGCGCGCGGTGCGGGCGGAACAGCCCGGCGATCCGCCGCAGCGGGACCGGCTCGTCGGCGTCGGAGTCCGGTTCGCGGAGGACGGGAGCGAAAGTCATACACGTATGTTTACTGAACTCTGGCTGTGATTCCAGTCTTTTTCCGGTAGTCGCTGAGATGTTAGTACGCGTATGCGTAGTACGTGCGCGTACCCGCGAAGAGAACGAGCCGGAGCGACTACCCTCGAAGGGGCCGGCCTCGTCCGGCGCGCCACTCTCGACCCAGCTGGAGCGTGCACACCCGTGTTCGACACCCTCTCCGATCGGCTCACCGCCGCCCTGCAGACGCTCACGCGCAAGGGCAGGCTGTCCGACGCCGACATCGACGCCACCGCGCGCGAGATCCGCATCGCGCTGCTGGAGGCCGACGTCGCCCTCGGCGTGGTCAAGACCTTCATCGCGAAGATCAAGGAGCGGGCGAAGGGCGCCGAGGTCTCGCAGGCGCTCAACCCCGCGCAGCAGGTCGTCAAGATCGTCAACGAGGAGCTCGTCGCGATCCTCGGCGGCGAGACGCGCCGGCTCAACCTGGCCAAGACGCCGCCGACCGTGATCATGCTGGCGGGCCTGCAGGGTGCCGGTAAGACGACCCTCGCCGGCAAGCTCGCGCTGTGGCTGAAGAAGCAGGGCCACGCGCCGATGCTGGTCGCCTGCGACCTCCAGCGCCCGAACGCCGTCACGCAGCTGCAGGTCGTCGGCGAGCGCGCCGGGGTCACAGTCTTCGCGCCACATCCGGGCGCGACAGCGACCGGTGCATCAGCACAGCCCGGCAACGGTGTCGGCGACCCGGTCGACGTCGCCCGCCGCGCCATCGCCGAGGCCAAGCACGCGCAGCACGACGTCGTCGTGGTCGACACCGCGGGCCGCCTGGGCGTCGACGAAGAGCTGATGAAGCAGGCCGCGGACATCCGCGACGCGGTCGAGCCGGACGAGGTCCTGTTCGTCGTCGACGCGATGATCGGCCAGGACGCCGTGACCACGGCCGAGGCGTTCCGCGACGGCGTCGGCTTCAGCGGCGTCGTGCTCACCAAGCTCGACGGCGACGCCCGCGGTGGTGCCGCGCTGAGCGTCCGCGAGGTCACCGGCCAGCCGATCCTCTTCGCCTCGAACGGCGAGAAGCTCGAGGACTTCGACACCTTCCACCCGGACCGGATGGCGTCGCGCATCCTCGGCATGGGTGACGTCCTGACCCTGATCGAGCAGGCCGAGCAGGCCTTCGACCAGAACCAGGCCGAGAAGGCCGCGGCGAAGCTGTCCAGCGGCCAGCTCACCCTCGAGGACTTCCTCGAGCAGATGCTCGCGGTCCGCAAGATGGGCCCGATCGGCAACCTGCTCGGCATGCTCCCGGGCGCCGGTCAGATGAAGGACCAGCTCGCCCAGGTCGACGACAAGCACCTGGACAAGCTGCAGGCGATCATCCGGGGCATGACCCCGGCCGAGCGCGACGACCCCAAGATGATCAACGGCTCGCGCCGGCTGCGCATCGCCAACGGCTCCGGCGTCACCGTCCGTGAGGTCAACGACCTGGTCAACCGGTTCTTCGAGGCTCGCAAGATGATGGCGCAGATGGCCGGCCGGTTCGGCTTCGGCGGCGGGGGCGGCAGCTCGAAGCGCAAGGGCAAGAAGGGCAAGAAGGGCGGGCGCGGCCCGACCCAGCCCAAGGTCCGCGGCGGCTTCCCCGGCGGCATGCCGATGCTGCCCCCGGGCGGGCAGATGCCGGGCGGCATGCCCGACCTGTCGCAGCTGGGCGGCATGAACGACGTCCCGGGCTTCGACCCGTCGAAGTTCAAGCTGCCGAAGAACCCCAAGGACAATTGAGCACCGCGCTGCACGCCGCCGGGGTGGTCCTGCCCGGCGGCGAGTCCCGCGAACTCTGGATCACCGGCGGCCGGATCTCGTTCGAGCCGGTACCGGACGCCGAGTCGCTGGGCCGGGACGTCTTCCTCGTGCCAGGGCTGGTCGACGCGCACTGCCACCCCGGCATCGGCGTCGGCGGGCCGGTCTCGCTCGAAGAGGCGACCGAGCAGGCCCTGCAGGACCGTGCGGCGGGCACGCTGCTCATCCGCGACTGCGGGCTGCCGATCGACGTCCGGCCCCTGCAGCGGCGCGCCGACCTGCCGACGATCATCCGCGCCGGGCAGCACCTCGCGCTGACCAAGCGGTACATCCCCGGCCTGGGCATCGAGCTGGACGACCCCGCGCAGCTGCCCGGCGCGGTCGCCGAGCAGGCGCGGGACGGCGACGGCTGGGTCAAGCTCGTCGGCGACTGGATCGACCGCGGCGTCGGCGACCTCGCGCCGCTGTGGCCGGACGACGTCCTCGCCGAAGCCGTCGAGGTGGCGCACGAGCACGGCGCCCGCGTCACCGCGCACGTGTTCGGCGAAGCGGCGCTGCCCGGGCTGATCGCGTCGGGCATCGACTGCCTCGAACACGGCACCGGCCTGAGCGCCGACCAGCTCGCCGAGCTGGCGCGCCACGACGTCGCCCTGGTGCCGACGCTCATCAACATCGACAACTTCCCGGGCATCGCGGACAAGGCGGGCAAGTACCCGGTGTACGCGGACCACATGCGGGCGCTGCACGCCGGCGTCGGCGAGATGGTCGCGACGGCGATCGAAGCGGGCGTACGCGTCTTCGCGGGCAGTGACGCCGGCGGCATGGTCGAGCACGGCAGGCTCGTCGACGAGATCGAGGCGCTGCACCGCGCGGGCATGACCCGCGAGCAGGCGCTCGCGAGCGCGTCCTGGGCGGCCCGCGACTGGCTCGGCCACCCCGGCATCGCCGACGGCGCCCCGGCCGACCTGCTCGTCTACCCGAGCGATCCGCGCGACGACCTGGGCGTCCTGCGGCATCCCTCGCACGTCGTGCTCGGCGGCGTCGTCTACGCGTAGACCCCGCTGTTTTCCTTGCGGGGTCGGCACTTTAGCGTGGGGAGCGTGACGGACGACGACGGCGCACGGCGCGTACTGGGAGCGCACTGGTGTTTCGTGGCGTTCATCGCGGGGATCGCGGGCTACTACCTCATCAACCTGATCATCGCCGCGGCGGTGAACCGCAACGTCGGCGAGTTCGACCCCCTCGAGCTGCACGACATCGGCCCGCTCCTGCTCCTCGCCTTCGTGCCCAACCTCCTGCTCGGCCTCGGCCCGGCGGTCGGCTCGTGGCGGTGGGGCCAGGGGCTGCGCGCCGACTTCGGGCTCAAACCGACCTGGCGCGACGTCCGCATCGGCCTGGCCTGCGGGGTGCTCGCGCTGGTCGTCGGCTACGGGCTCAACCTGGTGCTGATCGCGGTCTACGGCGCCGACGACGCCTCCGACAGCCCGCTGACCGACCTCGCCGACACCTTCGACGGCGACACCGTGTGGCTGGTGCTGGCCGCGGTGATCGTCATCGCCGGCGCCCCGATCACCGAAGAACTGCTGGTCCGCGGCACGCTCTGGAACGCGCTGGCCTTCCACAAAGTCCCGCCGTGGGTGGTGCTCCTGCTGACGTCGGTGGTGTTCGCCCAGCTCCACGGCGAGCCGACCCGTACGCTCGCGCTGATCGGCCAGGGCATCGCGATCGGGCTCGCCCGGCACCTGTCGGGCCGGGTCAGCGCCGGCGTGATCGCCCACGCCGCCAACAACCTCCCGCCCGCCGTGCTGCTGTTCGTCGCGCACTGAACGTTGCGAACATCGATGGACAGTAGTCGGACGGATACTGTGTGATCACCTCCCGGCGGCTAGGCTCGAGGCAGGAGCCGAGCGACGCGGAGGGCAAGGCGTGACCACTTCCCAGCCCCGGGACCCGGCTGCCGACGCCACGCCCCTGCCCGAACCGGACGAGCCCGTCTTCCTGCCGGCCGCGCCGCGGCACCGGTGGGGGTTCGGTGCCTTCCTGCTCGTCGAAGCCGTCCTGCTGGCCACCGCCGCGTTCGTGTCCGTGCTGGTCGGGGACACCGGGCCGGGTCCGCTGCCGATGCGTGTCGTCCTGCTCGGCACCATGCTGCCGACGATGATCGCCGCGGGTGTCGCGGTGCTGATCACGTACGTGCGCGGGAACGGGCCCGTCGCCGACTTCAAGATCGAGTGGCGCTGGGCCGACGTGAAGACCGGCTTCCGGTACGGCTGCGTCGGGCTCGTCTTCACCACGATCGCCGCCTACCTCTGGACGCGGCTGGTCGGCGACGCCAACGCGACGTCGGCGATCAGCGCGCTGGTCGAGGACCGCCGGATGTCGGTCTCGGCGGCCGTCGTGATGTTCGTCTACCTCTGGCTGCTCGGCCCGATCTGCGAGGAGATCATCTACCGCGGCCTGCTGTGGGGCGCGGCCGAGCAACTGCAGTGGCGCAGCGAGCGCTGGGGCCGCGTCGCCGCCTTCCTGCTGTCCACGGCGGTGTTCGCGGCGAGCCACCTCGAGCCGCTGCGGACGACGTTGCTGCTGGTCATCGCGGTTCCGATCGGCCTGGCGCGGCTGGTCACCGGACGGCTGCCCGCCAGCATCGTCGCGCACCAGGTCAACAACTTCCTCCCGGCGCTCACCATCCTGCTCGGCGCGCTCGGCGTGGCCTCTTTCTGAGCCTCTTTCCGGGGCCGCGGCAGCCGTCTGGCAGAATGGGTCACTGCCTGCTTCCGCCGGACCCTCTCACCGTGCGAAAGCTCCTGACCTTCGGGTGCCCGCGTCCGTGTCCCCACTCGGCCCGCGTGCGCCCAGCCCAGCACCAGAGAGATTCGAGGAGAACCCACACCCGTGGCCGTCAAGATCAAGCTGCAGCGCCTCGGCAAGATCCGTGCGCCGTACTACCGCATCATCGTCGCCGACGCGCGCACCCGCCGGGACGGCAAGGCCATCGAGACGATCGGCAAGTACCACCCGAAGGAAGAGCCGAGCCTGATCGAGGTCGTCTCCGAGCGCGCCCAGTACTGGCTGGGTGTCGGCGCGCAGCCGACCGAGCCGGTCCAGCGCCTGCTGGAGATCACCGGTGACTGGCAGAAGTTCAAGGGCCTGCCGGGCGCCGAGGGCACCCTGAAGGTGGCCGAGCCGAAGCCGTCGAAGCAGGACCTGTTCAACGCGGCCCTGGCCGCCGCCGGCGAGGAGCCCTCCACCGAGGCCACCACGCCGAAGAAGAAGTCGACCCCGAAGAAGGCCGAGGCCGAGAAGGCCGAAGCCACCGAGGGTGAGAAGGCCGAGTGAGCTTTCTGGCTGACTCCCTCGAGCACCTGGTGCGCGGGATCGTCGACAACCCGGACGAGGTCCGGGTCGAGCTGCTGACCACTCGCCGTGGCCGGACGCTCGAGGTGCACGTGCACCCCGACGACCTCGGCAAGGTGATCGGCCGGGGTGGTCGCACGGCGACCGCCCTGCGCACCGTCATGGGCGGCATCGGTGGCCGCGGCGTCCGCGTCGACGTCGTCGACACCGACCGCTGAGCCTTTTCGGAAACGGTCAGGATGGACGTCGTAGTCGGCCGCATCGCCAAGGCGCACGGAATCCGCGGGGAACTCGCGGTGGACGTGCGCACGGACTCGCCGGACGAGCGGTTCCGCGTCGGTGCGGCCGTGACGACGAAGCTGCGTGACGGCAGCAAAAGGGAACTCACCATCGCAGCCGCCCGCGAACACAGCGGGCGGCTGCTGGTGCGTTTCGAGGAGGTCCTGACCCGCGACGTCGCCGAGACGCTGCGGGGCGCCCTCCTGCTCGCCGACACCGACACGCTGCCGCCCACCACCGACCCGGACGAGTTCTACGACCACGAGCTGGCCGGCCTGCGGGCCGAGCTGACCGACGGCACGGTCGTCGGCAAGGTCGTCGAGGTCGTCCACTCGCCCGCGGGCGAGCTGCTGGAAATCGACGTCGAGGGCCGCGAGGTGCTGGTGCCCTTCGTCCGCGCGATCGTCCCCACCGTGGACGTCGCCGGCGGCCGGGTCGTGCTCGACCCGCCGGAAGGGCTCCTGGACGCCTGAAATGCGGATCGACGTCGTCACGATCTTCCCCGAATACCTCGACCCGCTGCGCGCCGCGCTGCTGGGCCGGGCGATCGACCGCGGCCTCATCGAGGTCGGCGTGCACGACCTGCGCGACTGGACCCACGACGTGCACCGCGCGGTCGACGACGCCCCGTACGGCGGCGGTCCCGGCATGGTCATGAAGCCGCAGATCTGGGGCCCGGCGCTGGACGACGTCTGCCGTCCGGAGACGCGGCTGGTCGTGCCGACGCCGGCGGGCCGGCCGTTCACCCAGGACCTGGCGCACGAGTACGCCTCGGAAAAGCACCTGGTGTTCGCCTGCGGCCGGTACGAGGGCATCGACCAGCGCGTCGTCGACGACGCGGCCCGCCGGATGCCGGTCGACGAGGTGTCGATCGGCGACTACGTCCTGGTCGGCGGCGAGGCGGCGGTGCTGGTCATCGTCGAGGCCGTCGTCCGGCTGCTGCCCGGGGTGCTCGGCAACGCGCGTTCGGCCGCCGAGGACTCGTTCTCCGACGGCCTCCTCGAAGGGCCCAGCTACACGCGCCCCGAGGTGTGGCGGGAGCTGGCCGTGCCGGACGTGCTGCGCTCCGGGAACCACGCGCTGATCGACCGCTGGCGGCGCGACCAGGCGCTCGAGCGCACCGCCCGGCGCCGCCCCGATCTCCTGGCGGCGCTGCCGGAAGGTAGTCTCGACAAGCACGATCGCGGGGTCCTCCAGGGCTTGGACCCCGAGCAGGCCTAGGGCCGGTTGCTCGACCGGTGCCGGCGTCTGCGATACTTGACAGGTTGGCGTGAGTGGACCTCGTCGTCCGCGAGCCCGCCAGCAGCCCCCCGGGTCGCCCGCAGCGGCACCGTTGCGCGCCTGGGGACGTGTACGCAAGCCATACGAAGACGAGGACGGACCACCGATGAACACCCTGGACGCGCTGGACAAGCAGTCGCTGCGTTCCGACATCCCGGACTTCCGCCCGGGCGACACGCTCAAGGTGCACGTCCGCGTCATCGAGGGCAACCGCGAGCGCAACCAGGTCTTCCAGGGCGTCGTGATCCGCCGTCAGGGCGGCGGCATCCGGGAGACCTTCACCGTCCGCAAGGTCTCCTTCGGCGTCGGCGTGGAGCGCACCTTCCCGGTGCACTCGCCGAACATCGCCGAGGTCGAGGTGCACAAGCGCGGTGACGTGCGGCGCGCGAAGCTCTACTACCTGCGCGACCTCCGCGGCAAGAAGGCCAAGATCAAGGAGCGCCGCGAGAACCGCGAGACGGCCTCGGCTAACTGAGTCACAACCCGGTTACCGGTAGCCTGACGACGTGGCCGAACCCGTGTCCCAGAACGCTCCCGAGGATGACCCCGATCGCTCCGAAGAGGACAAGCCGCGGCTGTCCCGTTCCGAGGAGCGCGGGGGATCCCGCCGGCGGCGAGCCAAGCCCGCCAAGAAACGGTCGTTCTGGAAGGAACTGCCGATCCTGCTCGTGATTGCCTTGGTGCTCACGATCCTGATCCAGACATTCCTCGCGAAAGTCTTCATGATCCCTTCGGGGTCCATGGAGGCCACGCTGCACGGGTGTCCCGGCTGCCACGGTGACCGGATCCTCGTCGACCGCGTCACCTACGACTTCACCGAGCCCGCCCCGGGTGACGTGATCGTGTTCAAGGGCCCGCCGGCCTGGATCAACAACGAGATCGCGCCGCAGGAATCCGGCAACATCGTCGTCCGCGCGATCCAGGGGCTCGGCTCGCTGGTCGGGTTCGCCCCGCCGGACGAGCGCGACTTCGTCAAGCGGGTGATCGCGGTCGGCGGCCAGACCGTCCAGTGCTGCGACTCGCAGGGCCGGATGGTCGTGGACGGCAAGTCGCTCGACGAGCCGTACATCCACTGGGAAGACCCGTCGGTCCAGGAGCAGAAGACCTTCGAGCCGGTCAAGGTGCCGGCCGGGATGGTCTGGGTCCAGGGCGACAACCGCAACAACTCCGACGACTCCCGGTTCCAGGGCGGCGGCGGCGTGAACGGCGCGGTTCCCGTGGACAACATCATCGGCAAGGCGCGGATCATCGTCCTCCCGCCGAGCCGCTGGGGCGGGATCAGCGACCACAACCCGCAGGAGTCGGCGCAGCCGGTGGCGCTCGGCGCGCCGGCGTGGCAGAGCGGGCTCCCGCTCGGCGCCGGGATCGCGGCGGCCTGGCCGACGCTGTTCCTCGGGCGCAAGCTGAAGTCCGGACTGCGCCGGAAACGCTAACCACCCCCGACGGGTGATCCAGCCTTGACTCTTCCCGTTCCCCTCACCGCGGCCGAGCCGATCCGGCCACCGCGGGCCGTGGTGCGCGGCGACCTCTTCTGGGGTCTGCAGGGCGCGCTCGACCGCCGTGGCCTCGGCCCGGTCGCCGGTGTGGACGAAGCCGGCGCCGGGGCGTGCGCGGGGCCGCTGGTGGTCGCGGCTTGCGTGCTCAAGCAGGGCGACGCGGCGAAGCTGACCGAGCTGACCGACTCCAAGCTGATGACGGCGAAGGCGCGCGACCGGGTCTACGACCTGGTCCTCGCCCGGGCCGTCGACTATTCGGTGATCGTCATCCCGACGGCGGAGGTCGACCTATACGGCATCCGGGTGATGAACCTCGAGGGCATGCGCCGGGCCGCGTCGGCGTTGCGCGTGCACCCCGGCTACATCCTCACCGACGGCTTCCGCGTCCCGGGCCTGACCGCCCCGAACACGGCGGTGATCAAGGGCGACCGCTCGGTGGCCTGCATCGCGGCCGCGTCGGTGCTGGCGAAGGTGACGCGGGACCGCATCATGGCGGGCTATCACGACGACCTGCCGCACTACGGTTTCGACGTGCACAAGGGTTACAGCACGTCGGACCATTTGGCGGCCCTGCGCGAACACGGCCCCAGCGACGTCCACCGCTGGTCTTACACGAACGTGGCCACGGTGGCGGTCAAGCACGGCGTGCGCCCCACCAGGCCGGTCCTGCTGACGTACGCGGCCCTGGAGAAAGCCATGGAGGCCGGCACGACGGCGACCTTGTCCGCGGCTCTCGACGAAGCACTCGAGCCACAACTCAGCCTGCCGCTGCATGCCCCGGCCGCGGGTGTGGGTCACAATGAACGCTCCGCCGGCGGAGCAGCAGCACGATCCCGAGGAGGGGCGCGGATTTCATGAGCGCAGAGGATCTCGAGAAGTACGAGACCGAGATGGAGCTCTCGCTGTACCGCGAGTACCGCGACATAGTGGGTCAGTTCTCGTACGTGGTGGAGACCGAGCGGCGGTTCTACCTGGCCAACGCAGTGGACGTCCAGGTCCGCGACGGCGGCGGCGAGGTGTACTTCGAGGTCCGCATGTCGGACGCCTGGGTCTGGGACATGTACCGCCCGGCCCGCTTCGTCAAGCACGTCCGGGTCATCACGTTCAAGGACGTCAACGTGGAGGAGCTCGACAAACCCGACCTACGCCTCCCGGAAGACGGCCCGTTCTCGGGCTGACCCCGCTCTCGAAGGAACCGCGCCGCCTCACCTCCCCGGGTGAGCCGGCGCGGTTTCTTTTCGTACGCCCTCGGCTTCCCCCGATGCGAGCAGGTCTTTCGGCTGGCGTGACAGCCGCGGTTCGCGCCGGAGACCCGTCCTGCCGACGCGGCTCTTCGTCCCACTTCGCTGGCTCGCAGCCCGCTGAGCTGCCACTTCTCATGCCGGTCACCTCGGAGCTTCCGATCGCTGGCACGCAGCGGCCGTGTCCAGGACGGCCCGGCATCAGGTGCGCCGGCTGTCCTGGCTCGCGCCTTCCACCAGCGGCGCCCTCGGCTCGGGCTCCTAGCACACCGCACCGACAATCCGAGCGCCTTCCGCCGCACCCCGGGACCAGTTGTCCACAACACCCCGGTTGTCCACAGGTCCGCGAATCGGCTCTGGTCGAGCTCCTCCGCCCGCTGGCATCGTCGAACGCACACGCACCGTGATCGCCGGGACCACCCCGGTGACCGGCGCGGACCGACGAGGGGGCGAACACGATGACGGGCACCGACGAGCTCGCAAGACACCGCCGCGACCTGGGCGCCTGGGGCGAGGACTTGGCCCTCCGCTACCTGCAGGACCGCGGCCTCGTCCTGCTGGCCCGCAACTGGCGCTGCCGCGAAGGCGAGCTCGACCTGGTCTTCACCGACCGCGCCCGCGTCATCGTCTGCGAGGTGAAAACCCGCTCCGGCACCGAATTCGGCCTCCCGACGGAAACCGTCACGGAGGAGAAAGCCGGCCGCGTCCGCCGGGCCGCTCAGCGCTGGCTGCGCGAGTTCCGCATCGGCTGGTGCCCCGTCCGCTACGACGTCGTCACCATCCTCGCCGAACCGGGCACAAAGCCCCGCCTCCAGCACCTCGAGGCGGCGTTCTGATGCCCATCGCCAAAGCCTGGAGCGTCGCGTTGCTGGGGATCGACGGCCGGGTCATCGAGATCGAAGCCGACCTCGGCGGCGGCCTCAGCCGCATCACCCTGGTCGGCCTGCCCGACGCCGGGCTGCGCGAAGCGAAGGACCGCGTCCGGTCGGCCGTCCGCAACTCCGGGCAGCCGTGGCCTGAGGGCAAGGTGACGCTCGGCCTGTCCCCGGCGAACCTGCCGAAGGTCGGCTCGGCCTACGACCTCGGCATCGCCGCCGCGGTGCTCGCCGCGACCGGCTCGGTCCCGGCGACCCGGCTGCTCGGCACGGTCCTGCTCGGCGAGCTCGCCCTCGACGGCCGCGTCCGCCCGGTCCGCGGCATCCTCCCCGGCCTGCTGGCGGCCCGCGCGGCCGGCTACGAACGCGCCGTCGTCCCGGCGGAGTCCCTCGTGGAGGCCGCGCTGGTCGACGGCATCGAAGTCGCGGGCGCACCGCACTTGCGGGATTTCGTCGCGTGGCTGAAGCGAGAAGGCGAGCTGGCGCACCCGGAGCCACCCGGCCCGGCGGTCCCGCCGGTCGTGCCGGACCTCGCCGACGTCGTCGGACAGCCGGAAGCCCGCTGGGCCTTGGAGGTGGCCGCCGCGGGCGGGCACCACGTCCTGTTCACCGGCCCGCCCGGCGTCGGCAAGACGATGCTGGCGAAACGCCTGCCCGGCCTGCTGCCCCGGCTGTCGCCCGAGGAGTCCCTGGAGGTCACCGCGGTGCACTCGGTCGACGGGTCGCTGTCGAAGTCGTCACCGCTGGTCACCGTGCCGCCGTTCGTGGCCCCGCACCACTCGATCACGGTCGCGGCGCTCATCGGCGGCGGCAGCGGTCTCGCCTCCCCGGGCGCGATCAGCCGCGCCCACCGCGGCGTGCTGTTCCTCGACGAAGTCTGCGAGTTCGGCGGCGAGCGCCTCGAATCACTGCGGACGGTGCTCGAAGAAGGCGAGGTGCGCATCGCGCGCGTCAAAGGCGCGATCACTTACCCGGCGCGGTTCCAGCTCGTGCTGGCGACCAACCCCTGCGCGTGCGCGCCACCGAAGGACACCGACTGCGTCTGCACACCGACGGCCCGCCGCCGCTACCTCAGCCGCCTCTCCGGGCCACTGCTCGACCGCGTCGACCTGTCCGTCCGCCTGCGCCCGCTGAGCGCGCTCAGCGCCCACGACACCGACGCGGCGGAGCCGACGGAGAAAGTCCGTGAGCGCGTGCTCGAGGCTCGCCACCGCGCGGCCGACCGGTGGAAGGAGCAGGGCTGGCGCTCGAACTCCGAGGTACCCGGTCCGGCGTTGCGCCGCGAGTTCGCGCTGCCCCCGGACGCAACGGTCCTCCTGGACCGCGCCATGGACCGTGGTTTCCTGAGTGGCCGCGGCGCCGACCGTTGCCTGCGCATCGCGTGGACCCTGGCCGACCTGGACGGCGAGGACCGCCCCGGCGCCGAACAGGTCGGTGCGGCGCTGGACTTCCGCGAACGGGTGGCGGCATGAGTCCCGACGAGGTGCGCCAGGCCCGCGCCTACCTGCTTCGAGTCGCCGAACCACCGGCACCGGCGCTGGTCGCCTTCGTCGCCGAACACGGGCCGGTCGCGGCTGCCCGGCGAGTCCGTGGCGGCGACTGCCCGGCCGAGGTGCTGAAGGCGACCGAGGCCCGGCGGGAGTACGACCTGGTCGCCCAGGACTTCGCCCGGGCCGCCGAGGCCGGTGCGCGGCTGGTCGTGCCGGAGGACGACGAGTGGCCCGGCTGGCCGCTGCTCGCCGTCGAGCAGGCCGCGCAGCGCGGGGTGACCGAGGCCGTGCCGCCGCTGGCGCTGTGGGTGGCCGGGGAGGTCGCCCTCGGTACCGCCACCGACCGGGCCGTGGCTGTCGTCGGCGCCCGAGCGGCCACCGAGTACGGCGAACACCACGCGGCCGAGCTCGCCTACGGGCTGGCCACCCGGGGCGTACCGGTGTTCTCGGGGGCGGCGTACGGCATCGACGGGGCGGCGCACCGCGGCGCGCTCGCCGCCGGCGGGGTCACCGTGGCGGTGCTCGGCTGCGCCGTCGACGCCGGTTATCCGGCCGGTCACGTCGGCCTGCTCAACCGGATCGTGCGCTCCGGCGGCGCGGTCGTCAGCGAGTACCCGCCCGGCACCCCGCCGGCTCGGCACCGCTTCCTCGTTCGCAACCGGCTCATCGCGGCGCTCACCGAAGGCACCGTCGTGGTCGAGGCCGGGCAACGCAGCGGCGCCCGCAACACCGCGAGCACCGCCGGCGCCTTCGGCAAGATCGTGATGGCGCTGCCGGGGCCGATCTCGTCCGCCATGTCCGTCGGCTGCCACGAGCTGATCCGCGACTCCCGGGCGACGCTGGTTTCGACGATCGACCAGGTCCTCGAGACGGTGGGCCACTTCGGCATCGCCGAGGAAACCGCATCTGATCGCCGAACGCGGTCCACTGACCGGCTCGGGCCCGAAGCGCTGCGCACCTACGAGGCCTTGGCCGTGCGCGCGGACCGGTCCGACGCGGAGATCGCGGTCGAAGCGGGCATTCCGCTGCGGCGCGTGCGGGCCCTGCTGCCGGCCCTGGAGATCGACGGATTCGCCGTCCGCGGGGAAGCGGGGTGGCGACGCCGGAGGGAAAGCGCGTGAACGCCACGAAATCCGGGAGAAATCGTCGACGGGGTTCGGCCGGTCCGGTGGGCCCGCGTGGCGATCCTTGACCGCGGGCGGTAGTTCGCGCAGCGTGACAGCATGCCGTCACCACGCTCTGGCCGGGCCCGCCGTCCCGACTTGCGCGCGCTCCGGGCCGCGCTGCCCGAGCCCGCCCGGGCCGTCGTCACCGGGTACGAACGGCACCTCGGGCTCGAACGGGGCCTCTCCGCGCACACCGTTCGCGCGTACATCGGCGATGCGGTGTCGCTGCTGGGCTTCGTCGCGGACGGCGGGGGCGGCCTCGCCGACCTCGACCTCGCCCGGCTGCGGGCGTGGCTCGCCGCGCAGCAGTCCGGTGGGGCGAGCCGCACGACGCTCGCGCGGCGGGCCGCCTCGGCCCGGACGTTCACCGCGTGGGCGCACCGGACCGGTGTCCTGGCCGCCGACCCGGGCGGCCGGCTCGCCGCCCCTCGGGCGCACCGCACCCTGCCCGGAGTGCTGCGTGCCGGGCAGGCGGGGGAGGTCATGCAGGCGTCGGCGGCGGGTGCGGAGCAACGCGATCCGGTCGCACTGCGTGATCGCGCGATCGTCGAGCTGCTCTACGCCACGGGCATCCGCGTGTCCGAGTTGTGCGGTCTGGACGTCGGCGGGGCCGATTTCTCCCGTCGTGTCGTGACGGTGCTCGGCAAGGGCGCGAAGGAGCGCGTGGTCCCGTTCGGCGTGCCGGCAGCGGCGGCGCTGACGGACTGGATCGAGGAGGGGCGGCCGAAGATCGTCGCCGAAAGCGGTGGTGACGGCGCCGAGCCCGCGCTTTTCCTGGGGGTCCGCGGCAAACGCGTCGACCCGCGGGCGGTGCGGCGCGTGGTGCACGACGCCGTCACGGCGGTGCCCGGAGCACTCGACATGGGGCCGCACGGCCTGCGTCATTCCGCCGCGACGCATCTGCTCGAAGGGGGCGCGGATCTCAGGAGCGTTCAGGAACTGCTTGGTCACGCTACGCTTGCCACGACGCAGCTCTACACTCATGTGACCGTCGACCGGTTGAAAGCGATCCATGACCGAGCGCACCCCAGGGCCTGAGGCGGCCCCGGGGGTCTCGCCGGGGTCGTCAGCAGCGGGCCCGGCGGCGCACGCGCATCCGCACGAGCACGGAGACGACACTGAGCCGCATGCCGAGAACGACTGTGCAATGACCGCAGGACCGCACGTGACCGAAGCCGCCGGAGTGACCACTCACGGTGAGGCCGCCGCGCCCGCGGACACCCGGGCCGGCTACGACGTCGACGCCGGGATCGCGGCGCTGTGGCGGCAGTTCGCCGACAGCCCGGACCAGGCGTCGCGCGATCGGCTCGTGCTGCACTACGCCCCGCTGGTCAAGTACGTCGCGGGCCGGGTCGGCACCGGCCTGCCCACCCACGTCGACGTCGGCGACCTCGTGCAGTCGGGCATCTTCGGCCTCGTCGACGCGATCGAGAAGTTCGACCCCGAGCGCGGCCTCCGCTTCGAGACGTACGCGATGCAGCGCATCCGCGGCGCGATCCTCGACGACCTCCGTTCGCAGGACTGGGTGCCGCGCGCGGTCCGCAGCAAGGCCAAGGAGGCCGAGCGCGCGATGGAGCGCCTCGGCGCCCGCCTGCACCGCACCCCGACCGACGCGGAGCTGGCCGCCGAACTCGGCATCGGCCTCGACGACCTGCGCGACTTCTACGGCCAGCTGCAGCTGACCAGCGTCGTCGCGCTGGAGGACCTGGTGGCCGCCGGCAAGGACAGCGGCTCCCTGGTCGACACGCTGCCCGACGACGACGCCGTCGACCCGGTCGCGGTGCTCGTCGACCAGGACAACCGCCGCCAGCTCGCGCAGGCCATCGCGCAGCTCACGGAGCGGGACAAGATCGTCGTCAGCCTCTACTACTTCGAGAGCCTGACCCTCGCCGAGATCGGCAAGGTCCTCGGCGTCACCGAGTCGCGGGTCAGCCAGCTGCACACCCGGGCCGTCATGCGCCTGCGCGCGAAGCTCGTCGAGCAGACCGGCACCTGATCACGCACCGCCTCCCCACGCCTTGAGCCGGTATTCGCCCACCTCGCCGGTCAGGGCCAGCGGATCGACGTACTCGTCGCCCCGCCGCACGCCCCAGTGCAGGCAGGCCGCCACCAGGCACCCGGGGTGCCCGGCGAGGACGGTCCCGAGCACCTGCCCCCGGTACACCTGCTCGCCCACGGCCACCTTCGGCAGGACGGGCTCATAGGTTGTGCGCAGCCCACCGTCGTGGTCGACGGACAGGACGGTCCGCCCGCCCACCGGCCCGACGAACACGACGACCCCCGCATCGGCCGCGAGCACCTCCTGCCCGGGCACGGCGGCCAGGTCGACCCCGCGATGGCCGGCGCCGTAGGGCGTCTCGGGGGCGTCGAAGTACTTGGTCACCACCGGAACGGGTGACAACGGCCAGGACAGCCGCGGCTGCCGCACATCCCGCGCCGCCCCGGGGCCCGCCAGGAGCGCAGTTGCCCAGGAGGGTGCTGCTCGCCCGGCCGGCGAGCCCGCGGTCGAGAGGACAGACTGCCGGAACGCCGCCGCCGACCCGAGCAGCCGAGGCGCGGGCAGCAAGTCCGGCCACGCCCCTGCCGAGGCGAGCAGCTGCCACGACCTTGGCGGCCCGGCGCGCACCGAAAGCGGCTGCGACGCTGGCGGCGAGGCGCGCAGCAAGGGCGGTCCAGGTTCCGACCGCGAGGCGAGCAGTGGTTGCGATGCCGGTGGCGAGGCGCGCACCAAGGGCGGTCCAGGTTCCGACCGCGAGGCGAGCAGTGGTTGCGATGCCGGTGGCGAGGCGCGCACCAAGGGCGGTCCAGGTTCCGACCGCGAGGCGAGCAGTGGTTGCGATGCCGGTGGCGAGGCGCGCACCAAGGGCGGCCCAGGTTCCGACCGCGAGGCGAGCAGTGGTTGCGATGCCGGTGGCGAGGCGCGCACCAAGGGCGGCCCAGGTTCCGACCGCGAGGCGAGCAGTGGTTGCGATGCCGGTGGCGAGGCGCGCACCAAGGGCGGCCCAGGTTCCGACCGCGAGGCGAGCAGCAGCTGCGACGCTGGCGGCGAGGCGCGCACCAAAGGCGGCCCAGGCTCCGACCGCGAGGCGAGCAGCGGTGGCGGCCGAGACCCCACAGGCGGGGCCGGCAGGGGAGGCGGCCACAGCCCAGCCGGCGGCGCGGGCAAGGACAACGGCGACGTCGGCGGCACCCCCGCATCGACGCCCCGCCCACCAGCTATCCCCAGCTCCACCGCCCCCGCGGCCGAGGACGCGACCGCCGTCTCGGGTCTCTCCGAAACCGGATCCCGGGCAGGCGCCATCGCCGTCCCGACCCCACCTCCCAACCCCACGCAAACCGCCACTACCAGCACGAACACCACTCCGAACCAGCCCGGCACCCACCGCCGGGAACGCATGATCGACTCCATGCCTCCAGCCTGCGGCACCCGACGGCCCCGTGGGGGAGCGCCGGCGAATCTGTGGATAACCGGACCCCATGTGGACAACTCCGCCGTCCAATCGCCGCCGGTGGGGGGTGGGGTGGTGGGAGGGGGTAGAATCTTTTGCGCGGTCCGTGTGAGCGGACTGACTTCGCGTGCACGTGCGCGTTCCCCTCGATTTTCCACGCGGGGGAGACGCACGGGGTCCGGCGGTCCCTGGGGTTCCTCATCACCTCGGGGTCCGGACGCCGCCACGGGCACCAGGGCGAACGGCCACCCGGCCGGGAGCGACAAAACCGAGCAGCGCGCCGATCAACACCGGCGCGCACTACACAGAAGAGGTGTGATTCCGGCAATGGCCGTCGTCACCATGAAGCAGCTGCTCGACAGCGGCGTGCACTTCGGGCACCAGACCCGCCGGTGGAACCCGAAGATGAAGCGCTACATCTTCACCGAGCGCAACGGCATCTACATCATCGACCTGCAGCAGACGCTGACCTACATCGACCGCGCGTTCGAGTTCATCAAGGAAACCGTCGCGCACGGTGGCACGATCATGTTCGTCGGCACCAAGAAGCAGGCTCAGGAAGCCATCGCGGCCGAAGCCTCGCGCGTGGGCATGCCCTACGTGAACCAGCGCTGGCTCGGCGGCATGCTGACCAACTTCCAGACGGTGCACAAGCGTCTTCTCCGCCTGAAGGAGCTCGAGTCGCGGGAGCAGACCGGCGGCTTCGAGGGTCTCACCAAGCGCGAGATCCTGACGCTGACCCGCGAGAAGGACAAGCTCGAGAAGACCCTCGGCGGTATCCGCGACATGGCCAAGGTGCCGAGCATCGTGTGGATCGTCGACACGAAGAAGGAGCACATCGCCGTCGGCGAGGCTCGCAAGCTGAACATCCCGGTCGTCGCGATCCTGGACACCAACTGCGACCCGGACGAGGTCGACTACCCGATCCCGGGCAACGACGACGCGATCCGCTCGGCCGCGCTGCTGACCAAGGTCGTCGCCGAGGCCGCGGCCGCCGGTCTGATGGCGCGTTCCAGCCGCAACGGTGCGTCGGCCGACGCGAAGCCGGAGCCGGGTGTCGCCACGGACGAGCCGCTGGCCGAGTGGGAGAAGGAGCTGCTCGCCGGCTCCGAGACCGCCGCCGCCGACGCGACCGAGGCCGCTGCCGCGACCGAAGCCGCCACCGAGCAGGCGACCGCCTCCTCCTGATGTTCACCCGCCCGTGCGGCCGGTTCCGGCCGGCCGCACGGGCGCAGCACCCTCCAAGGCTTACGTACCTGAAAAGGACGGATTTACCAGAATGGCGAACTACACCGCCGCTGACGTGAAGCGCCTGCGCGAGCTGACCGGCGCGGGCATGATGGACTGCAAGAAGGCCCTGGAAGAGAACGGCGGCGACTTCGACAAGGCCGTCGAGTTCCTCCGCATCAAGGGTGCCAAGGACGTCGGCAAGCGCGCCGAGCGCGCCACCGCCGAGGGCCTGGTCACCGGCGACGGCGGCGTCCTGATCGAGCTCGACTCCGAGACCGACTTCGTCGCCAAGAACGCCGACTTCCAGGCGCTGGCCGCGAAGATCGTCGAGGTCGCGAAGACCCTCAAGACTTCCGACGTCGAGGCGCTCAAGGCCGCCGAGCTCGACGGCAAGACCGTCAGCGAGGTCGTCCAGGAGCTGTCGGCCCGCATCGGCGAGAAGCTCGAGCTGCGCCGCGTCGTGGCCTTCGAGGGCCAGACCGCGACCTACCTGCACCGCCGCGGTTCCGACCTGCCGCCGGCCGTCGGCGTGCTCGTCGAGTTCACCGGTGACGACGCCGAGGCCGCTCGCGGCGCCGCCATGCAGGTCGCCGCGCTGCGCGCGAAGTACCTGACCCGCGACGAGGTGCCGGCCGAGATCGTCGAGAACGAGCGCTCGATCGCGGAGAAGACCGCTCGCGAAGAGGGCAAGCCGGAGCAGGCCATGCCGAAGATCATCGAGGGCAAGGTCAACGCCTACTACAAGGACAACGTCCTGCTCGAGCAGCCGTCGGTCAAGGACAACAAGAAGACCGTCAAGGCCCTGCTCGACGAGGCCGGCGTGACGCTGACCAAGTTCGCGCGGTTCGAGGTCGGCCAGGCCTGACCCCAGGCCAGGGCGTAGGTTTCACACCCACAGTGCCCCGTCTCCGTCCATCGGGGACGGGGCACTGTCGGGTCCAGAAAAGAAAATGACGGTCGAGGGGCCTAGGAGGCGACATAGATGGGTGACCGGGTCGAAGGTGGCTACCGGCGGGTGCTGCTGAAACTGGGCGGCGAAATGTTCGGCGGTGGTTCGATCGGCGTCGATCCGGATGTCGTCCACTCGGTCGCGCAGCAGATCGCCGACGTCGCCCGCACCGGCGTCCAGGTCGCGGTCGTGATCGGTGGCGGCAACTACTTCCGCGGCGCCGAACTCTCGCAGCGCGGCATGGACCGCGACCGCGCCGACTACATGGCGATGCTGGGCACGGTGATGAACTGCCTGGCGCTGCAGGACTTCCTGGAGAAGGAGGGCCTGCCCACCCGCGTGCAGACCGCCATCACGATGGGCCAGGTCGCCGAGCCCTACATCCCGCGCCGCGCCGAGCGGCACCTGGAGAAGGGCCGCGTCGTGATCTTCGGCGCCGGGGTCGGCATGCCGTACTTCTCCACCGACACCGCGGCCGCGCAGCGGGCGCTGGAGCTGGGCTGCGAAGCCGTGCTGATGGCGAAGGCCGTCGACGGCGTCTACACCGCGGACCCGAAGAGCGACCCGACCGCCGAGATGTTCCGCGAGATCACCCACCGCGAGGTGCTGGAGCGGGACCTCAAGGTCGCCGACGCGACGGCGTTCAGCCTCTGCATGGACAACAACATGCCGATCATCGTGTTCAACCTGCTCACCGAGGGGAACATCGCCCGCGCGGTGAGTGGTGAAAGAATCGGCACGTTGGTCAGCACCCCCGCCGACGGGGTGCCGGCCTAGACCTGCTGGGATCAGCAAGCGCCACCCATCACAACAACGGGAGTAGCCGTGATCGACGAGACCCTCCTCGATGCCGAGGAGAAGATGGAAAAAGCGGTGTCCGTCGCCAAGGACGAGCTGACGTCGGTACGCACCGGGCGGGCTTCCTCGACGATGTTCGCGCGGATCGTCGTCGAGTACTACGGCTCGCCGACCCCGCTGAACCAGCTGGCGAGCGTGAACGTGCCGGAAGCCCGGATGGCGCTCATCAAGCCCTACGACCAGACGCAGCTCGGCGCGATCGAGAAGGCGATCCGGGAGTCGGACCTCGGCGTCAACCCGAGCAACGACGGGCAGGTCATCCGCATCGTCATCCCGCAGCTCACCGAGGAGCGGCGCAAGGAGATGGTGAAGGTCGCCAAGGGCAAGGGCGAGGACGCCCGGGTGTCGATCCGCAGCATCCGCCGCAAGGCCAAGGACGAACTGGACCGCATCGCCAAGGACGGCGAGGCCGGCGAGGACGACGTCGCGCGCGCGGAGAAGGAACTGCAGAACCTGACCGACACCTACGTGCACAAGGTCGACGAGCTGGTCAAGCACAAGGAAGCCGAGCTGCTCGAGGTCTGATGGCACAGGTGAGCGAGGAACGCGAGGACCGGGTGGACGCCACCGGAGAACACCCGGCGGCCGCGCCCGGGACGCCGGCGCCGGCACAAGCCGGCACCCCGGCCGCGCCGGAGTTCCCGGGGACCGGCACGACGGCGGAGACGCCGGTCGTACCGGAGACCTCGGGAACGGCGGCCTCGGCAGCCGGCAGCGCGGCTTCGGGACCCGGTAAGGCGGCCCGATCGGCGGCTTCGGCGACCTCGGAAGCCGGCAACGCCGCGGCTTCGGGGCCCGGCAGTGCGGCCCGGTCGGCTTCGGCGACCTCGGAAGCCGGCAGCGCCGCGGCTGCGGGAACCGGTGAAGCGGCCCGGCTGTCGGCCGCCGGTACCGCGGCGGCGGAGACGCCGGCCCCCGGGACCGACGCCGCGCCGGAGGCCAAGAAGGCTTCCAAGGCCGGTCGGAACCTGCCCGCGGCCATCGGGGTCGGGTTGCTGCTCGGGGCCGCGATCATCGTTTCCCTGCTCACCGTGCGCTTCCTGTTCATCGGGATCATCGCGATCGCGATCGCGGCCGGCACCTTCGAATTCGCCGGGGTGCTGCGCCGGGTCGCCGACACCAAGGTCGCGATGATCCCGGTGCTTGTCGGCGGGCAGGCGATGATCTGGCTCGCCTGGCCGTTCGGCCGCGAAGGCGCGCTCACCGCGTTCGTCCTCACCGTGCTCGCCTGCCTGCTGTGGCGGCTGCCCGGCGGCGCGAAGGGCTACCTGCGCGACATCAGCGCGTCCGTGTTCGCCGCCGCCTACCTGCCACTCTTCGGGGCGTTCGCGGCCATGCTCGTGCCGCCGTCGGACGGCGTCGGGCGCGTTCTCACCTTCCTGATCGGGGTCGTCGCCTCGGACACCGGTGGCTACATCGCCGGCGTGCTCGGGGGCAAGCACCCGATGGCGCCCACCATCAGCCCGAAGAAGACCTGGGAAGGCTTCGGGGGTTCGCTGGTCGGCGGCGTCGTCGCCGGGGCGCTGACGCTGAGCCTGCTGCTCGACGGCCACGTCTGGCAGGGCGTGATCTTCGGTGTCGCCATCGTGCTCACCGCGACCCTGGGCGACCTCGTCGAGTCGCTGATCAAGCGCGACCTCGGCGTCAAGGACATGGGCACCCTGCTGCCCGGCCACGGCGGCATCATGGACCGCCTCGACTCGCTGCTGCCCTCGGCCGTGGTGTCCTGGCTGCTGCTCTCGGCGTTCGTCCCGCTCGGCTGACCTGCGGTGGGAGCTTCCGGCTCGCACGCCGGAGGCAATGGTTCGTGGACGGCCGAAGCTTCCGCGGGTTTGACTCGGGACATGGTCACCGAAACCCGCGCCCGGCTCGCGCTCTCCGCCGTCTGCCTGGGCTTCCTGATGATCACGCTCGACGCGACCATCGTGAACCTGGCGCTGCCCGCGATCGGCGCCGAGTTCGGGGAGCCGTCGACGGCCGCGCTGCAGTGGGTCGTCGACGCCTACACCGTCACCCTCGCCGCGTTCCTGCTCACCTGGGGCGCCGCCGGGGACCGGTGGGGTTCGCGACGCGTCTTCGAAGCGGGCGTCGGCGTCTTCGTCGTCGCGAGCGTCGGCTGCGCGCTCGCCGGTGACGCCGGCTGGCTGATCGCCGCGCGGGCCGTGCAGGGTGCCGGGGCCGCCGCGTTGCTGCCGTCGTCGCTCGCCTTGATCGTCCACCAGTTCCCGGACGCGCGGGAGCGGGCCCACGCGCTCGGCGTCTGGGGCGGCATGAGCGGGGCCGGGCTCGCCGCCGGGCCGGTGCTCGGTGGGCTCGCCGTCGGCCTCGCCGACTGGCGCCTGGTCTTCGCCGTCAACGTCCCGGTCGGGATCCTCGCGATCGTCCTGACGCGGCGGGCGGTCACGGAACCGCCGCGGCGGGAGACGCACCTCGACTTCGCCGGGCAGGTCGCCGGCACGGTGTCGCTGGCCGCCTTCGTCGCCGGGTTCATCGAAGCCGGGCACGCGGGCTGGACCGCGCCCGCGACCCTCGCGCTGCTCGCCGGGGGAGTGGCGGCCGGTGCGGTGTTCGCGGCCGTGGAGAAGCGGGTCGTGGCGCCCGTGCTGCCGCTGGGCATCCTGAAGATCCGGAACTTCGCGGTGGCCACGGGGATCGGCGGCCTGTTCAACTTCTGCCTCTACGGCACCCTCTTCAGCCTGGCGCTGTACCTGCAGCGCGCGTGGTCGCTCGGGGCGCTCGCCGCCGGGCTCGCGCTGGTGCCGCTGACCGCGGTGGTCGGGCTTAATGCCTTCTTCAGCGGACGCCTCACCGGGCGGTCCGGCCCGCGCGGGCCGATGGTCGCGGGCGCGGTGGCCGGGCTCGCCGGCTCGGCCGGTTTCGCGCTGCTGCCCGCGGACCGCGCGCTGGTGGCGTTCGCCGCGGTCTCGGTCGTCTTCGGCTGCTGTTCCCTCGCCATGCCCGCGATGACGTCGCTGGCGATGAACGCCTTGCCGGGCCGGGCCGGGCTGGCCGCGGGCGTGCTCAACGCGTCGCGCCAGACCGGGGGAGCGATCGGGGTCGCGCTCGTCGGCGCGCTGGCCCCGGCCGCCGGGATGTGGCTGGTGGCGGCCGGGTACGCGCTGGTCGCGGGGCTGGCGTTCGCCGGTTGTCAGTCGTCGTAGGGGTCGTCGACCTCGGCGCGGCCCCAGTCTTCGGAGACGCGCGAGTGGTCGATCACGGCGAAGACGGCGCCCTCGGGGTCGGCGAGGATCGACATCCGGCCGAACGGCGTGTCGTACGGCTGGATCACGACGGTGCCGCCGTGCATGAGTGCCTCGCCCGCCACCGCGTCGGCGCCGCGGGCCGGGTCGATGTCGAAGTAGACGAGCCAGTGCGGCGGGGTGTCGAGGCTGTACTCCGACCCCATCACGTACCGGTACAGCACCGGCTCGTGCTCGATGAGCCATTCGACGTAGTCGAGGGACTCGCCGTCGCCGATCTGGTGGCTGCCGTAGGTGAAGAGCTTGGTGTAGAAGTGGTCCGCCGCGACGCCGTCGTGGGTGTTGAGGTCCGCGCCGCTGAAGGTGTTGGGGATCCCGGTGACGAACTCCCAGTCCGGCGGCACCTCCCAGAACACCACCGGCGCGCCGCACGCGTCGAAGGCGTGCAGGATCGTGCCGCGCTGCGGGATCGGCATCGGCCCGAGCGTCAGCCGCCCGCCGAGGTGCTCGACCCACTCCGCCGCGCTCGCGGTGTGCGGCACGGAAAGGTGCGGCATCCAGCCCAGCGGCGCGCCCTGCGCGGCGCGGTAGAGGCCGCCGACGGGGAGGTTGTTCATCGTCGCGATGGCGTACCGGCCGTCGGACGTCGCCGGATCCCGTTGAGTGGTGTACTCCCAGCCGAAGAGGGCGCCGTAGAATCTTTCCGCCACGGCCTGCTCGCGGCAGGCCAGCTCGATCCAGCACGGAATTCCGGCCGGGACCGGGGACGGGGTACTGGACGGGCCGAATGCCATGGGTGCTCCTCCCGATACCCACCGGATTCTAGGCGTGATCCGTGAGGTTTCCGCCAAGAATTCGCCACCGGGAGAGCACGGGACGGCGACGAGGACCCGGAAGGAGCAGCGGGGTGCGGTGGTCGTCCCGGCGCGCGGAGGTCGTGCCGAGCCCCAACATCTGGTACTACCAGGCCGCATACGAGCGGGAGAACCGCGCGCAGGACAGCGGCGGCGAGATCTGGCGCGTGCTGCGCGAGGAGTGCGACTGGACCGGCCGGGACGTGCTGGACGTCGGCTGCGGTGACGGCTTCCACTTGCCGGTCTTCGCCCGCGACGCGCGGTCGGTGCTCGGCGTCGAGCCGCACGAGCCGTTGGTGCGAAGCGCGCTGAAGCGCGTGAAGGGACTGTCGAACGTGGACGTCCGGATGGGCCGCGCCCAGCGGCTGCCGGTCCGCAGCGCGAGCGTCGACGTCGTGCACGCGCGCACGGCGTACTTCTTCGGGCCGGGGTGCGAACCCGGGCTGGCCGAAGCCGACCGGGTCCTGCGGCCGGGCGGGCGGATCCTGATCGTCGACCTCGACGTGACCAGTGAGCCCTACGGCGGCTGGATGCGCGCCGATCTGCCGCACTACGACCCGGTCGCGGTCGAGCGGTTCTTCGCCCGCGCCGGGTTCGGCCTACGCCGGGTCGCCACGGAATGGCGGTTCGGCACCGCCGCCGACCTCGAAGCGGTGCTGAAGATCGAGTTCAGCAAGCCCGTCGCCGAACAGGCGATCGCGGAGTCCTTGCAGCGTAACGGGAATCGCGGCGAAGACCTGACGTTGCCGGTGGGCTACCGCGTGCACACGCGGAGCAAGCCCACCGGCCTCGTCCTGCCAGGTCACTCGGCTGCTTCTTCGGGAGCCGAGGACTCGTCCTCGTCTTCGCCCAAGATGCCGTAGAGCGAGCGCCGGGCGTCGTTGAGCACCTCGGCCGCGCGGGCCTGCTGGCTCTCGGTGCCCGCGCGCATGATCTGCACGACGGCGGCGGCCAGGTTCTTGCCCGCCTTGGCGAGCCCGACCTCGGTCGGGTCGACGTCCTGCGCGATCTGCTCCCACGGCGGGGTGCTGTCCTGCTCTTCCGCGGCGGTGCGGCCGGCGTCGGTCAGCTCGAAGAGCTTCTTGCCGTGCTCGTCCTTGCTGACGACCAGGCCTTCGTCGGCCAGCAGCTGCAGCGTCGGGTAGACCGAGCCGGGGCTCGGCCGCCAGAAGCCGCCGGAGCGTTCGCCGATCTCGCGGATGATCTCGTAGCCGTGCCGGGGCTGCTCGGCGAGCAGCGCCAGTATCGCGGCGCGGACGTCACCGCGGCGGCTGCGCCGTCCGCCGTGACCCCGCCGGCCCGGTCCGTGGCCGCGACCGCGTCCACCGGGGCCGAAACCCGGGGGGAACTCGCCGAAACCACCGAAGGGCCCGAAAGGGGTGCGCCCGCGCTCGTGGGCGAAGGGGTGTCGTTGCCTACGCATGTCTGTGTTCCTTTCTCGAACTGTTGCGACTGCTTCACGATATATCGGAAACGGTCGGATGACAACCTGCTCGCGGTGACCCCGCTCACGTCCGCGTCCGGGTGGGAAGATCGGCGCGTGCCGGAAACCATCGACGAGATCGACGCGCGGCTGCTCCAGGCGCTGGGGGAGGACCCCCGGTCCACCGCGGTCGCGCTGGCCGAGCGGCTGGGCCTGTCCCGCAACACGGTGCAGGCCCGGCTCGCGCGGCTGGAGCAGCGCGGCGCGCTCCGGTCGTTCGAGCGCCGCATCGACCCCGCGCGGCTGGGCTACCCGCTGCGGGCGTTCGTCAACGCGCAGGTCGACCAGCGGCGGCTCGCCGAGATCGCCGAGGCGCTCGCCGAAATCCCCGAGGTCACCGAGGTGTGCGGGCTGACCGGGGCGAGCGACCTGATGGTGCAGGTCGTCGCCGTCGACGCGGACGACCTCTACCGGATCGCCGGGCGCGTCCTCGCCTCGCCCGGCGTCGAGCGGACGAACATCTCGCTCGTCATGCGCGAGCTCGTCCCCTACCGCCTGACGCCCCTGCTGGAGCGCGTGCATTCTGCGCACCCGGAGGCCTGAGCCGTCCGGTTCCGGGGTGCATTCTGCTCAGCCGGATCGGCATCGGTTGTGCGAAGCGTCCACCAGTGCTGTTCTGGGGGTGCTTCCTGCACGAAAGGTGTCGACGATGACTCAGGCCACCCCGGCGGCTCAGGCGACGGGCACGCTCGCCTCGATCGAGCAGCGGGTGCTGTGGCTCGCCACGGCGATCGTGCACCAGGCCAACCGGGTCCGGCCGAACCCGTCCGGGCTGAAGGTCGGCGGGCACCAGGCGTCGTGCGCGTCGCTGGTGTCGATCATGACTTCGCTGTGGTTCCGGCACCTGCGGCCCGAGGACCGCGTCTCGGTGAAGCCGCACGCGTCGCCGGTGCTCCACGCGATCAACTACCTGCTCGGCGAGCTGGACGAGGCCTACCTGCCGACGCTGCGCGAGTTCGGCGGCCTGCAGAGCTACCCGAGCCGTGCCAAGGACCCCGACCCGGTCGACTACTCGACCGGCTCGGTCGGCATCGGCGCGACCGCCCCGATCTGGGGTGCGCTGGCCCGCCGCTACCTGACCGCCCGCGGCTCGTCGGCCGGCACCGGCCGCCAGTACTCGCTGGTCGGCGACGCCGAACTGGACGAAGGCGCGATCTGGGAGGCCATCCTCGACCCCGGGGTCGCCGAGCTGGGCGAGATCGTCTGGATCGTCGACCTCAACCGGCAGTCGCTCGACCGGGTCGTCCCGAACATCGCGGCCGGGCGGCTGCAGGGCATGTTCGACGCCGCCGGCTGGCAGGTGCTGACGCTGAAGTACGGGCGGCTGCTGGAAGAGCTGTTCACCCGGCCCGGCGGTGCGGAGCTGCGCGCGCGGATCGACGAGATGCCGAACCCGGAGTACCAGCGGCTGCTGCGCTGTGACGCCGCCCAGGTGCGCGACCGGCTGCCGGCGGGGAACGCCGCGCTGGCTTCGCTGGTGGCGTCGCTCGACGACGAGACGCTGCTGGCCGCGATCCGGAACCTCGGCGGCCACGACCTCGGCTCGCTCGACGACGCCTTCGCGTCCATTTCGGACAGCCGGCCGACGGTGATCTTCTGCTACACCGTCAAGGGCCGCGGACTCCCCACGCAGGGGCACCCGCAGAACCATTCGTCGCTGCTCACCGTGGAGCAGATGGAAGAGCTGGCTTCGTCGCTGGGGACCGACCTCGCTTCGCCGTGGGAGGGGTTCGCCGCTGACTCGCCTGAAGCCGCGTTGTGCGCTGAAGTCGCTTCGCGCCTTCGCCGGCAGGACGTTCCTTCGCTGCCTTCGCTGGACCTGCCGTCCGACATCGGGCGGACGCCGTCCGGGACCGCGACGACGCAGGCGGCGCTGGGCCGCGTCCTGCTCGACCTGACCCGCGAAGCACCCGAAGCGGCGAAGCGCGTGGTGACGGTCAGCCCCGACGTCAGCTCGACGACCAACCTCGGCGGCTGGGTCAACAAGGTCGGCGTCTGGTCGGCCACCGAGCGCCGCGACTGGTTCGACGACGACCCCGAAACGATCATGCACTGGCGGGAGAAGCCCACCGGCCAGCACGTCGAGCTGGGCATCGCCGAGACGAACCTGGTCGGCCTGCTGGGCGAGCTCGGCGCCACCTGGAGCCGCTGGGGCGAGCCGCTGCTGCCGATCGGCGTCATGTACGACCCGTTCGTCGAGCGCGCGCTGGAGCCGTGGTCGTTCGGCATCTACGCGGGCGGGCAGTCGATCCTGATCGGCACGCCGTCCGGCGTGACGCTCGCCCCGGAGGGCGGCGCGCACCAGTCGATCACCACGCCGTCGATCGGCATCGAGCAGCCCGGCTGCGTCAGCTACGAACCGGCGTTCGCGATCGACACCGAGTGGACGCTGCTGGCCGCGCTCGGCCGGCTCGGCAAGCCGGGCGGCACGTCGTCGTACTTCCGGCTCTCGACGCGCCCGGTCGACCAGACGCTCGCCGCGGTGCCCGCGGACCCGGCGGCGCGCGAACGCCGTCGCCGCCAGGTCGTGGCGGGCGCGTACCTGCTGCGGCGCGCGGACTCCCCGGCGGTGACGCTGGCGGCGATGGGCGCGCTGGTGCCGGACACCCTGGCGGCGGCCGAGCGGCTGGCCCAGGTCGGCGTCGAGGCCGACGTCGTCTGCGTGACCAGCCCCGGGCTGCTGTTCGAGGCGCTCCAGGCCCGCTCCGGCCGGGGCGGCGGCGAGTCGTGGATCCTCGACCAGGTCTTCCCGGCTTCGCGCGCGAAGCCGCTGGTCACGGTCCTCGACGGGCACCCGCACACGCTGGCGTTCCTCGCCGGGGTCAACCGGGTCCCGTCGGTCGCGCTGGGCGTCACGGGCTTCGGTCAGTCCGGCTCGCTGGCGGACGTGTACCGGTACCACGGCATCGACACCGACGCGATCATCCGGGCCGCGCTGGACGTGACCGCTTAGGCGAAGGTGGCGCCGGCGAGGAGGGTGTCCATCTTCTCGTCCCAGCCGGGGAAGGCCCCGTACTGGACGACGAGGATCTTGCTCGTCGGCAGCCACCACATCCGGACCTGGTTGTTCTGCGTCTCGTCCGTGCAGGTGACCGCCCACCGGCCGTACTCGGCCTTCTTCGGCCCGATCGGCTTGAAGCCGGACTCGAGGAGGTTGCTGCCGGTCGCTTCGGCGGCCTCTCCGGGCGGCGAAGCGGCCGTGATGCACGTCGGCACGTCCGTGCCGGTGTACCAGCCGAAGGGCCGCTTCGCGCTCGGGAGGTTGATCGGCGCGTTCGGGTCCGACGTCGCTTCGCGCAGGTCCAGCAGCCGCGCTTCGCAGACCGTGGTGCCTTCGGCGACGCAGCCGTCGAGCAGGCCGTCCTGGCTGTGCTCGGTGTAGGTCGCGCCCACCGGCAACGTCACGCGCATGGTCCCGACGACCGCTTGCGGCCCCGTGGCCGTCGTCACCGTCGGGACGGGCTGGGCCTGCCCCGCGGTCGATGTGCTGCAGGCCGCGGCGCTCAAGAGCGCCACGAGGACCAGGACGCTGTGCCGGAAGGACACGGGCTCACCTCTTTCGTCGGACCTCGGACGCCCGGGCGGCCCGTCCGGTTTCACCGTAAAGGCCGCCCGGGCGCCCCGGATCAGGCGGCCACCGTCGCGTTCAGCGTGACGTAACCGGCCTGCAGCTGCGCGAACGCCTCGAGCGCGAACTGGGCGAGGTGGTCGACGGTGGCCGCGTTCGCCAGCAGCTGCCGCGTCAGCTCCCGCTGGACCACGGAAACACCCGGCTTCTCCGAGTACACGATGCTGACGGTGGTGCCGCTCAGCGCCGTCACGCCGACCTCGATGCCCGAGTACACCCCGGTCAGCTTCGCGGCGATCTTGGACACGAGGGTCTGGACGGTGATCGCCGTGGCGAACGCCGCGACGATGGTCACGATGGCTTTCGCGTCGACGGAGAGCGACGGCGGCGTCGACCACGCGCCGCCGCTGTAGAGCCGGGCCGCCGAGTCGTCGTCGGTCAGGTCGATCTCGACCGCGTTGGAGCGCGCGGAGCTGAACATCGTGCTGGTGGCGATGTCCTGCTCGAACCAGACCTGCACGCACTCCACCGGGGTCAGCACGTCCGAGCCGGGCACGATGGCGTTCTCGGCGACGTAGATCGGGGTGGTCGACGGGGTGCCGTCGATACCGGTCGAGAAGGCGCACAGGCCGGGGTGGATCGAGCCGTAGTCGTTGACCAGCGTGATGCCGGTCGCCGGGCCGCCCGACGAGGCGGCGCCGAGCACACCGGCGCTGTCGAGCACCGCCTCGTCGCCGAGGCCGATCGGGACCTTGTTCGTCGAGACGCGCACCCCCACGTCACCCTTGAACTCGTTGCTGCCGAACAGCTCGTACAGCGGCTGCCAGGAGAAGGTGTTGTCGGCCAGGTAGCCGTCGGCCGACTGCCACACGACGTTGTAGGTGTCGTTCACCTTCTTCGCGAAGCACAGCTTGTAGCCGTCGTGCTTCAGCTCCTCCAGGTCCGCCGTGTCGATCTGGATGTCGACGCTCTTGCGTTGTCCGTCCGTCATGGTTTCCGCTCCTCGGTTCGTGCCGGGCGGGGCCGGTGCAGCCCCGGGACGAACTGTCCGGGGCCGCCGTCGCGCGGCCGTCGGTCCCGCGTGCCGCGCGCCGTCGGGCGTCACACGATGGGCTAAACCGGGGCGGACCAGTGCCGTTGGGCCATTGGCGACCCGCGGCGCCCGTTCCCCGGGGCGTCCGGCGACGCGCCGTCGCGGCGCGGTCCCGTCCGGGTGACCAGTCAAGCCCGCGCACGACTGAGGGGCGCCGGGGCGGGCGCGGCGGTCCGGACGCGGCGTGAGAGAGCGGGGAGACGCCCCGGAGACACCGCCGGTGCCATGCTCGGAGACCGGTGAACGGCGTCGGCGAAGACGAGGGGACCGCGATGGACGAGGGCGACAGACCCGGCCCGGAACTGGTGCTGCTGGGCCGGTTCGAGCTGGTGGACGGCGGCGGGCGGGTCGCACTGCCACGCGCGGCGCAGCGCCTGCTGGCGTTCCTGGCGGTGCGCGACGGCGCCGCGGTGAACCGCAACGCGGCGGCGGAACGGCTGTGGCCGGAGAGCCGCCGCCAGCGCGCGGCGGCCAACCTGCGCCAGGCGCTCTGGCACGTCCGTCGCTCCACGGCCGCGCCGGTCGTCGAGACCCCGGTCGACCACCTGCGGCTGGCCCCGGCCCTCCCGGTCGACTTCCGCGGCGCCCTCGACGCGGCCCACCACGTCGTCCGCGCTTCGGCCCGCCCGGCGCCGGAGGGGCTCGTCGACGCGCTGTCCCGCGACCTGCTGCCCGACTGGACCGAGGAGTGGCTGGCCCCGGAGCGGCAGCGCTGGGAGCAGGTCCGCCTGCACGCGCTGGAGGCGATCGCCCAGCGCCTGATCACGGCCGGCGCGCACCTGGCCGCGCTGGAGGCGGCGTTCACCGCGATCGGCATCGACCCGGTCCGGGAAAGCGCTCACCGCACGGTGATCGCGGCCCACCTGGCCCAGGGCAACGGCGGCTCGGCGCTGCGGCACTACCAGCACTACCGGGCGTTGCTGCACCGCGAGCTGGGCGTGCGCCCGTCACCGCACATGACGCGGCTCGTCGCGGCGCCGGGGGCGCCGTGAAGCCCGTCCTCAGAGCCGGCTGGGCAGCACGGCCGAGAACTCGGTCACCGGACCGGTCCGGTCATCGCCGAACGCGGCCCGCAGCCCGGCCATCTCCGGCAGCGTCGTCCGCCCGGCGACGAACAGCGCCGCGAGGCGGGGCAGCGGCTTCCCGAGGTCGAGCAGACCGCGGACCTGCCCGGCGTCGAGCTGCAGCACGCGCAGGCCGGGGAGGTCGGCGACCTGGCCGAGGTCCGGCACCGCCGATCCGGCGAGGTGCAGCCGCGTCAGCCGGGGCAGCGTGCGCAGCACCGCCAGGTCGAGCGGCTCCCGGACGCCTTCGAGGTGCAGGTCCCACAGCGCCGGGTGCGCGGCGAGCCCGGCGAGGTCGGCGCGGCCGGCCCCGATCCGCACCGACTCCAGCGCTCCGAGCCCGCCGATCGACGCGGTGACGGCGGCGGCGCGGTTGACGCTCAGCCGCCGCAGCGACGTCAGCGGGTCGAACACGGCCAGGTCGACGTCGGCGGCGTCGTTCAGGTGGACCTCCTGCACCAGCTCCCGGCCGGGCAGCCCGGCCACCACCGACGGCAGGTCCAGCTCGGCCGCCTTCGAGATCACCTCGTCGTACGAACGCTCGGCGGCTTCGCGGAGCTCCGTCTCCGCGAAGAGGTACTGCTCGCCCGGGTCCTCGTAGCGCCCGGCCCGCAGGGCGGTCACGACCTCGGTCAGCATGGCGGTGATCGACGTCGCCACGTGGCGCAGCGGGCCGTAGATGTCGCGGCCGTACTCGAGGACCTGTCCGACGTGCCCCTGAGCGGCGGGGTCGACGTCCACCGCGACGTAGTTCATCGCCCGGTCGCCGCCGAAGGTGATCCACCAGTCGTTGCGCGACAAGCGTTTCACGCGGCCGAAGGGCACGGTCTCGAACACGACGCCGTCGTCGTCCAGCGCGTCTTCCCAGCCGTAGGAACCGGTATCGCCCTCGAGGTAGTTGCCGACGACGCGGTCCAGCGGGTCGTGGGAGTAGGGCCCGAGCAGCCCGGTTTCCCACGGGTCGCCGTCCGCCACCAGGTACAGCGCCCGCAGGTCCTCGGGCAGCCGGACGCCCATGCGCGCCTCGGCGCCGGCCAGCTCCGCCTCGGTCTTCCCCGCGGGCCACCGGGGAGCCGTGCCCTTGATGCGGGTGTAAGCCGCCGCGTACTCGCCGGTGAGCCGGAAGATCTCGGCGCGCACCCGGGGATCCGTCGCCGCACCGGTCGGTTCGGCGGCCGCGGGGCGCGGCCGCCCCGGCAACGGGTGCCCGGGGTAGCGGAAGTCCGGGTCGAAGACGAGCTGCCCGGGCGAGACGGCCGTGAGGTCCGGCCGGGCGGTGAAGCCGTACGCCCCCGCGGGGTCGAGCCGCACTTCCAGCACGGCGGGCGGCAGCTCGAACAGCCGATCCGCGATCGAGCCGTAGTCGACGCGGAAGCCGTCCTGCGCGTCACTCCACGCCGTGCACGAGACCGACCCGCCGGTGTGCCGCAGCTGGAGCGTGGCCTTCGTCCAGCCGGCTCCCGCGCCCGCGCGCAGGGCTTCGGCCATCGCCTCGGCGATGCCGGCGTAGCCGCTTTCCCCAGGGATCATGCGGCGAGGCTACCGAGATCGGCCGTGCCGGGTGTGACCCGGCGGACACCCGGCCGGGGCGGGCCCGGCGGCGATTTCGGGGGCGTGGGACACTTGACCGGTTATGACTGCCCTCCCCCTCGTCTTCGACGCCCCCAAGCGCGGCCTCCCGCCGCGCCACCTCGCCGACCTCTCGGTGGCCGAGCGCGCGGCCGCCGTCGCCGAGCTGGGGGAGAAGCCGTTCCGGGCGAAGCAGCTGTCGAACCACTACTTCTCCCGCCTGACGGTCGACCCGGCGGAGATGACGGACATCCCGGCGGCGTCCCGCTCCAAGCTGGTCGAGTCGCTGATGCCGACGCTGCTGACCGAGGTCCGCGCCCTGGCGGCCGACAACGGCGCCACGCGCAAGACGCTGTGGCGGGCTCACGACGGCACGCTCCTGGAGAGCGTCCTGATGCGCTACCCCGACCGCGCGACCCTGTGCATCTCGAGCCAGGCGGGCTGCGGCATGGCGTGCCCGTTCTGCGCGACGGGCCAGGGCGGCCTCGACCGCAACCTGTCGACGGCGGAGATCGTGGACCAGGTCCGCTCCGCGGCGGCGGTCATGCGCGACGGCGCGATGCCCGGTGGCCCGGGGCGGCTGTCGAACATCGTCTTCATGGGCATGGGCGAGCCGCTGGCCAACTACAAGCGCGTGGTGGCCGCGGTCCGGCGGATCACCGATCCCGCGCCCGGCGGTCTCGGCATCGGGCAGCGTTCGGTGACGGTGTCGACGGTGGGCCTGGCGCCGGCGATCCGGAAGCTGGCCGACGAGAAGATGCAGGTGCGGCTTGCCGTTTCGCTGCACACGCCGGACGACGAGCTGCGGGACACGCTGGTGCCGGTGAACGAGCGCTGGTCGGTGGACGAAGTTCTTTCCGCCGCCCGGTACTACGCGGACACGTCCGGGCGGCGCGTGTCCATCGAGTACGCGTTGATCCGGGACATCAACGACCAGCCGTGGCGGGCGGAGCTGCTCGCCAAGCGGCTGCGGAAGCACCTGGGTCAGCTGGTGCACGTCAACGTCATCCCGCTGAACCCGACCCCGGGGTCGAAGTGGGACGCTTCGCCGAAGCCGGTGGAGCGGGAGTTCGTGCGGCTGGTGAACGCCGGCGGAGTAGCGTGCACCGTGCGGGACACCCGCGGCCAGGAGATCGCCGCCGCCTGTGGGCAGCTTGCTGCCGAGGGCTGAGTTTCCCTTTCAGTGATGGAGAGTTTGTCGTGATGTATGCCCCCAGCCTGCTCGACCCGGCTGCGGAGGAGCTTCGGCTCGCGGACTTCACCGGCGCCACGGACGTCGCCCGCGGCGCGCGGACCCTGCTGGGCGACCGGTTCAGCTCGGTGACGTTCATGTACGTCCTGATGCGCGCCTTCGAGGTGGAGTACACGGCGGCGTGTGACGCGGCGCGGTGGCACGAGTTCCACGGTGGCCCGCGGGCGCTGTCGGACGCCGACCTGGAGAAGCTGCTCGCTCCCTGGCTCGCCCGCTGAGCATCGCCGCTTCTGGGTGTGGTGACCGAGTGATGTCATCGATTCTCGAACGCTCGCCCATCCACGATGGTCTTCGGTTGCTCGAGTCCGGCGATCTCCGCGAGGATCGCTGGTCCGGCGTCGGGGCAGAGCAGCAGCAGCGATGGCAGCCAATCGGTCCACTTCGTGGTCCGTAGCGCGTCCGCCAGGGCATGAACTCTGTCTGATCGATGGTCGTGTTCGGCCAGTACCATTCGTGTTCGCATCCAGACGGAACTGCTCGAAATCGACCGCATGATCGCGTCCGCGCGGTCGAAGTCGCCGGCTGTCGCCGCGCATTCGGCGATATTGCCGAGTGCCAGTGCTTGTTCTTCAGGGTCGTCGAGGGATCGAGCAACCCTTTCGGCCTGGGCGAAGTGTTCGGCTGCGCTCAGGGCTCTCGACAAGGTTACGAGGCTGAGTGTCCGACTGAACGTATCGGTGATGGAACGGGCAACCCTCTCGGTCACCGAGAACTCGAGGTGCGCGGCAGCCGCGTCGGCAACCCAGTGGAGCGCGTGGTTGCGGTCCTCGGGCTGTGTGATGGAACGAGCTGTCGTTTCGGCGCGTTCGAAGTACCCCGCCCTGGCCAGTGCCTGGGCCAATCTCGCGACGGTCGATCCACGCGAGTCGGCTCCGGCGTCGGTGCAGGCGAGCGCTTCGGCGCCTTCGAGGTCGCCGGCCGCAGTCAACGCGTGCAGCAAGTGGTAAGTCGTGGACGACGAAGGGGTTCCAGTGCCGGCTTCGATGCTGAGGTACGCCAGGGTTTTGGCGCTGTCAAGGCGGCCGGCCGCGGCAGCGGCTTCAGCCAGCTCCGCCAACGCCTCTGCTCGAACGGAAGGTTCGTCAATCGACTGCGCGATCGTCGACGCCTGCTCGATGTCGCTGCCTGCGGCCAGTGTTCTGGCGACCTTTCTGAGAAGTCGCGCCTGGGTGTCCGGGCCGGTGACTGTGCGGACCAAACTCTTGGCCGTTTCGAGATCGTTCGCCACCACTGCGAGGTCTATCAACGTGCGAGCCCGTTCGGCGGGTTCCGCGATGGAGCGGGCGATCGTTTCGGCCCACTCGCGTCGCCCGGCTTCGGCCGAGGCCACGGCGACAAGGTTAAACGCCCGCATTCGTTCGGAGTGACTGGTGATGGACCGCGCGATCGATTCGGCGTGTTCGAGGTGGCCGGCCGATACGGCGGATTCGACGACTGAAGCAAGCGCTGGTCCCCGGTCGGGCTCGGTGATGAAGTCCGCGATCTTCTCGGCGTCCTTGAAATGACCGGCTGCGCAAAAACCCTTGACCACGGATGTGAACGCGGCGGCTCGCCGATGAGGGCTCGGGATGCGTGCGACTGCCTCGGCTTGTTCGAGAAGCTTGCTCGCTTGCTGCTGGTGGCCGACGGCGGTAGCGGCTTCGGCGATCGTCACGTATTCGTAAGCCAGGACTGCCGGCTCGGTGATCGAGCGGGCGGCGGTTTCGGCCTGCTCGAGAAGATCGGTCGCCTTCTCGTGGTCGCCGGTGGCGGCTGCGGCCCGGGCGATGGACGCCAGTGCCCGCACCCGGTGTCCGTGGTGACCTGTGATGGACTGGGTGATCGTTTCGACTCGGCCGAGCAGTTCAGCTGCTTGGCCGCGGTCGGCAGCGGCTGCGGCTGCTCCGGCTTCCACCAGCTCGGTGAGCTGACCTGTCACGCCAGCGGGGTTGGTGAAGGAGTGGGCGAGCGTCTCGGCTCTGTCCAGTAGTTCGCTCACCGGAATGCGGCCTGCCGCGACCGCGGCCCGCGCGACCGACAGCAAAGTTTCCTCGCTGAGGCGGTCGTGGGAGATCGAGTGCGCGATCGTCGCGGCTCGGTCGAGCAGGTCGCTTGCCAGCGCGCGGTCGGCTGTCGCCGCTGCGCTGGCTGCGGCTTCGGCGACCATCGTCAACGCGATGTTGTGGTTCCACGGTCCGGCGTCCCTCGCGACGCTCTCGGCCAGATCGAGAAGCTCTCTCGACCGTGCTCGATCTCTAACGGCTCCAGCTGCTGCGGCGGCTGCACGGGACGCCGACGCCAGTGTGAGTCCCGAGGAGCCGTATTCGACTGAGCGGACGATCGCTTCGACTCGCTCGACGAGCTCGTTCGCTCGCGTGCAAGCGTCGGCTGCGGCAGCGACTTGGGCGATCGATACCAGGGCGTTTGCCCGGTATTCAGGTTTTATGATGAACTCAGCGATTTCCTCGGCTCGTAAGAAATCACCGTTCGACGCGGTCGACTTGCTTATGTCGCACAACAGAGAATCTCGTGCAGCGGAATGTTGCAGGTGTGCGATGAGCGATTCTGCGTGGCCGAGCAGCGCTGCGGCCCGCTCGTGCTCACCTTGGCCGATCATGAAACCGCTCAGAGACACCAACGCCTCGATACGCCTCTCGAAATTACGGTAGGAGTGGGCGATGGTCTCGGCTCGGGTGATCTGGCCCAGAGCCGCCCAGACTGCCGGAAGATGGCGAGGTACGCTGCTGCTCCGGAGGGAAAGGTCTTCTTCGTGGATGGCCAGGCGGGTCATCGCGATCAGATCGGGCTCATCTTGAGCGGCAAGCAGGTCTTGTGTAGCCGCGATCTCGGAGATGGCGGCGTATTCGCTGCCGGTTACGCTGAACAAACGGTACTGACGCGCCGGGTCGGTGGCATAGTTCACCATCGTTTCCACGTCGTCGCCGCCGAGGGTTCGGAAATATCCGAGCAGGAGGTACTCCGGTGTACCGATCGGCCATCGCCGGGCCTGGTACTCCTGCGCCCATGCGTGTATGCGATCGCGGTACCCCGCGATGTGGGCGGCGCCCAGCATTTCCCCGGCGGCGACCTGCAACGTCTCGTGTCCCAGCAGGAACACCTGTGGTCCGCCTCGCAGGGAATGGCTGCTTCGCGTGGTGAAGCTGCGGCCGATGACCGAGCGGAGGTGGTCGTCGACGTCCCAGGCCGACAGGCCGGTCAGCTCGGCGAGATCGGTGGCCGACAAGCCGCCGTTGGCGGCGGCGACCAACCCCAGGAGATCCCGCTCGACCCGCGTTCCGCGCAGCAGTCCTTTGAGCTCGCGGTGGGCGTCTCGCCGGATGATCTGTGCTCGCGGTGAGGGCGTCAGCGTCCGGATGGCGGTGCCACCGTGCAGGGGATGGTCCGGCGGGACGTCATCGGGGATGGGCGGGTTCGGCCGGCCGGTGACGATGATGCGCATGCCTGCCGGCGGACGCGTGGGGAGGAGACTCGCGATGCTGTGGGATTGCGGCCCGGTGTGAACGCTCCGGTCCTCGTCCAGTCCGTCCACCAGGAGGACGAATCGCTCGCCGTGGTTGTTGGAAGCCTCGGCCGCCTCGGCGAGGTATTCGAGCAGGTGTCCTTCCTTGCTCGAATCCGTCAGGCTCGATGGCCACGGGTGCCCCAGCAGCGCCAGCAGTTGTTCCAGCACGTTGTCGATGAACGCGGCGCGATCGTTCTGCGCGGCGAGACGCCCGGTGATGAAGAACGAGACGATCCGCAGGCCGGCCGGCGGATGGAGGACGAACCACGACGCCAAGGCGGTCTTCCCCGACCAAGCCCCGCCTTGCCACCACTGGTAGTGTCCTGCCGTCTCGGGCGAAAGGCAGAACTCGGCCAGCTCGGCGAGTTCGGTCTCGCGGTCGTCGAGCTGCGCCGGCGCGAGCCGGCTCACCTGCCGGCGATAGCGGGTCCGTACAGGACTGCCGGTCAGCAAGGTGACTTCGTCGGCCTGGATGTTGATCGCGTTGTCGCCGGTCGAGACGATGCCGCTGGCGTCATGCCGCACCTCGACGCGGCGGTCTGACGGTGGCGCCTGAGATCTCGCGCCGTGTCCGGCCTGGTCCGACGAGGTCATCGCCGTTGGATGTTGATCGTGCCGTCCCCGGTCGAGGTGATCCCCGAAACGTCCCCGTGGGCGGTGATGCCGCGGTCGCCGGGATGCGCACCATGACTCGCCGCGGCGGGCAAGCCTCCGGCTTCGGGGGTGCCGTGGTGACGGGCTTCCTCGTGCCGAGCGTGATCGATGATCTTCGCGGCCAGGGTGAGGGCGAAGGCGGCGGCGTGCGCGGCGGCGATGGGTTGCCACCCGGCTTTGTCCGCGGTGTGCTTGTGCCCGTCGGCTTTGTCGCTGACGCCTCGGATGGTGGCGACGGGGTGGCTGTCGTTGAGGTGAGCTGCCTTGGACACGCCGGCGCTTTCCATCTCGATGGCCGCCGCATCGTTGTAGTTGTCACGCAATTGTTCGGCGAGGGGCGTGGTCCGTGAGTTCAGGACGACCTCGCCGGCGGCGACCGGCCGGAGGTGCACCGCCGGCTGCCGGCCGGGCTCGGCAGGCAGGAGAGAAGTCCACTCGCGCTGCCGTTTGACGTGGCGGGCCAGGTTGTCGATGCGGTGCGGAAGTTCCCACGCCTGCGGCCGTGCGTGGAAGCCGCTCGCGTCCTCCTGCCCGCCGTGGTAGCCGTAGACCTTGGTCGCGACGACGACATCTCCGGGTTCGAGGTCATCGTGGAGTCCTCCGGCGACGCCGACGAACAGGAGCGCCTCGGGTGCGAACATGCCGATGGCGCGTTCGGCGAGGATCCCGGCGGCCGGGTTCCCCTGACCGGTGATGGCGAGGGCGATGGATCCTGTTCCCTCGGGCGGCGAGCCCACCTCGAAGAGAGTCCCCTTCTCGTGCATCACCTCGCGCAGGCTGCCCAGGTGCGTTCGGACAGCTTCGTATTCCACGTCCAGCGCGGTCAGGATGACCACGACGGGCTCGCGTGCGCCTTTCACCGGACTCCTGCCTCGCTTTCCGGCCCGGTCGGGTTGTGGCCGCGCGAACTCGGCGGACGCGACACCGCGGCGGGCCGGCCGCGGTCGCTGAGCGGCACGCCGGTGATCCTACGGGTGCACACCCGGCGCAGCTCGCTGATCGCGAAGCTCGTCACCCGCCGCCGGGAACGTGGTGAGGCCGTCGCGGATCAGGGCGGCCGCGCGGTTCACCTCGTCGGTCACCGCGGTCAGCGCTTCCTCGATCGGGTGCCCGGGACGCAGGTGCGTGCGCAGGGCGCGGAACTGGACGCGCCACAGTCCCAGGAGCGCGGCCGCGGCGGCCTGGGGTTCGGGCTCGGCCGGGTCGAAGCCGCTTCGGGTGGCGAGTACCTCGGCGGCGGCTTCGGTGCAGCGTTCGGCGATGTCGCTCTGGTACGCGCGCAGCGCCGGGGTGGTGCGGATGAGGTCGCCGAAGCGACGGTAGTCGCTCAGAGCCTGCTCCGGGTCGTCCGTCGCCGTCAGGCTCGTGCCGACGGCGTGCAGCTCCGCGTCCAGGATCTTCAGCATCGCGGCGACCGGCGGCAGGGCCGGGTCCGCCAAGTGCGTGCGCAGCGCGTCGGCCGTGGTCTCCAGGCGGTCGAGGATCAGGGCTTCCTTGCGGGGGAAGTAGTTGAAGGCCGTCTTCTCGGACACGCCGCAGGCCTCGGCGACGTCGGCGACGCGGACCGCGTCGAAGCCGTGCTCCAGGAACATCCGCGCCGCGGTGTCGGACAGCTGACCGCGCATCGCGCGCTTCTTGCGTTCGCGCAGTCCTTCCCGGTGCCCGGTCCCCGTGGTGGTCATGTCGGCAGACTACGCCAGCCGCTATAAAAATTCTGCTACTGTAATTTTACAGCGACTGAAGTCAGTAAGGCCTTGGGAGGCTGCCGTGACCGAGATCGAAATCGTCCGCGACTACCGTCATTCGCCGCACAAGGTGTGGCGGGCGGTGACCGATCCCGCCTTGATCCCGTACTGGACCTCGACCGGCAAGGGTGCTCGTGCCGTCGGCTTCGAACCCGTGGCGGGCAACCAGTTCCAGTTCGTCGCCCGGCCGATGCCCGGGTGGCGCGGGATCGTCGACTGCACGGTGCTGGAGGTCCGCGAGCGGGAGCTGCTGCGCTACACCTGGGTGGGCGCCGAAGGCGAGGAGCCCAGCTACGTCCGCTACGAACTGGAGCCGCGGCCCGAGGGGACCCGGTTCACCTACCGCCACACCGGCTTCACCGGGGCCGGCGGGTTCGTCATGGCGAAGCTGCTCGGCTCGGTCAGGCGGAAGATGCTCACCACCGGGCTGCCCGCCCTGCTGGCCGAGCTGGACGACGCCGGCGCGCTGCGGCCGGACGCGCCGCTGCGGCTGCACGTCAAGCCGTGACCGTCCGCAGCGATTCGGAAAGCGCGACCAGCTCCCGGACGTCGTCGTCCAGCCCGCCGCCTTCCGGCACCGCTACCGGCATGCCCTCGTCCGGAACCGGTTCGCGGCGGGCGTGGGCGTCCAGGGCTTCGGCGAGCCGCGTGGCCAGCGGCCCGTCGGACGGCAGGTGGGCCAGGTAGGGGCTGATCCGGACCAGCCCGTCCCGGCATTCGATGACCCGCCGGTAGTAGCGGCGGTGCACGCCGAGCATGCTCAGGGCGTCCCGCCACGGGCTCAGCGGGGTCCGGCTCAGCGCGTCCTCCGGGAAGGCCTCGTGCAGCCGGGTCCACAGTGGACCGAGCCGGTGGTAGGTGCGCAGGTGCCGCCACCACACGCGGGTCGCGGCCAGCCGGGTGGCGACGCCGGGGTAGGACAGGCCGATCACGAGCAGGATCGCGCTCGGGAACACGAGGAACACCGTGGCCTGCACCAGCAGCGCCGGGATCGCCGCCCCCGCCCAGTGCACCAGCACGACCGCGACCAGTGTCGCCCCGCCGACCGCGCCGAAGGCGAAGCCGACGGAGGCCACCAGCAGGCCGCGGGCCAGCCGGGGCGCGGCGCCCCGGGCGTAGCGCCGCGCGAGGAAGCACGCGCTCGCGATGCCGTACGTCAGGTACAGGTCGGCCGCGAGGTAGAAGACCGAGACGCCCGCGCGGGGGTACGCCGACGGCGGGCCGGCGGGCACGAGCACCGCGACGGCGGCCAGCACCAGGATCGTGGTGCCCAGCGGCACCGCTTCCCACCACGCCCGCCGCCGGGCCCGGTCGGCGGGTAGCGCCGAGAACAGGAAGAAGCACACCAGGGAGTAGACGAGCCCGCAGAGGAAGACGTGCTGGAACAGCAGCGGCACGATCGCACCGGGGTCCGGCTGGTTCACGTCCCCGGCCAGGAGGCCGAACGGGTAGGACGCCGCGAAGCACGCCAGGCAGGCGGTGACCATCCAGCGCGCCACGTCCTCCGGTGCCCGGCTGAGCTGGTAGAGCTTCCACAGCAGGGCGGGGTAGAGGATGACCCCTTGGACGACGAGCAGCGCGATCTTGCTGTTCACAGCCACCCCAGCCGTTCGCCCAGCGCGTTCTCGATCCGCTGCGCGGTGCGCTCGTCCGACGCCTCCGGCGCGACCAAGTCCAGCACGGACGCCCATTCCAGGATGATCGTCGCCACCGTCTCGGCTTCCCGTTCGTGGTCGGTGTCGTAGGAGGTCCGCAGCAGTGCCCGCCGGACCGGCTCGGGCGTCAGATCCGGGTGCGGCCCGGGCGGGGTCAGGCCGGCGACCAGGCTGTCGTCCTCCGCGGTGGCGTGGTGCCCGGCCAGCATGTGGCCCAGCTCGTGCAGGATGATGTGGCTCTGGTGGGCCTTGCTCGTGTCCCGCTGGTAGACGATGTAGTCGGCCCGCTCGGTGGCGATCCACGCGCCGAACGGACCCGGCACCGGGATCCGGTGCGCGATCAGCCGGATCGGCCGCCCGCGCTGGTCACCGACGCTCCGGCACAGCTCGACGACGTCCAGCGGCGGCCGGATGCCCAGTTCGTTCAGCAACCGCCGGCAGCGGCGCCGCAACTCGCGTTCCCTCACCCATCACCTTGTCGTCGCCGTGCCCACCGTTCAGCCCTTTACCGTAGACGACGCCGATCACCGCCCGGACTCACACGTAGCGGCTGCGCGCGGCCGCGTCGGTCAGGCAGAGCGCGGGGATCGCGTGGTGGACGAAGTCGAAATTGTTCACACGCAGGCGGCCGTCCGGCAGGATTTCGTCGTACGTCTGCTGCCACACGTCGTCGCCGTTGCGCTGGTCGAAGGGCAGGTACGCCACCGAGACCCGCTTGTCGGGGGACTCCGCCAGCCCGTTCTTCCCCCGGGTGAACGGGTTCGCCTTGCCGCCGGTCAGCGAGGTCGCGGCCGACGGGAAGGAATGCGTGTAGAAGCGCACGCTCTTGCCCTTGAACGTGCCGCGCCCGCTCGTCAGCTTCAGCCACCCGCTCATGGCGGCGATCATCGGGTCGGCGAAGCCCCCGGGCGGGTCGAAGACGAAGAGCTCGTTGAACTCGTCGCTCATGAAGGTCTTGACCTTCGGGTCCCGGTTCATCGCGGTCACGTTGTCGGTCAGGAACTTCGCGAGGACGTTGCACCCGCTGCTGTTGGCGGAGATCGCGACGTGGGAAAGGGAGTCGTCGTGGATCGGCAGGATGTCGCCCTGGATCGCGAGGAGGATCTTCCGCAGCGTCGCCGCCGAGTACAGCTGGTAGTCGCGGAGCTGCTGGGTGGCCTGGTCGAAGACCCGGCTGATCTGGGGCAGCACGAGCACGTACTGCTTGTCGGCGTGCCGCAGCTGGTAGGGAAACCCGAAGGAGACCTGCTGGTCGGACAGGAACGGCATGTCGACGTCAAACCCGCCGCCGGGCCGCGGGCCGGCGTTGTACACCCACCAGTTCCAGATGTCGTAGTACAGCCAGTCGAACCCGAAGGGCCGGAAGTGGACGAACCGGGTCTCGTTCCGGCTCTGGCCCGGGATGTGCTTGTAGTGCACCAGGAACGGCGGTGGTTTCCCGACGTCCAGGTCCATCGGGTAGGCGACCGCGACGAACTGCGGGGGCAGCTCGTCGCCGTCGTAGGTCACGCTGTACACCTTCACGGTGTAGCCGGCGGGCGGTTCCTCGACGAAGTCCAGGTTGAGCACGTCCCACTTCGCGAACGCCGACCTCTTGAAGATCGGGGACTTCAGGAACGGCCAGGGGATCGGCTTCGCGATCTTCGGCAGCGGGAGGGGGTGCCAGTCCCGGTTCCGGGCGAAGAACGGCCTGGCGTTCACCCGGTCCGCGGTCTCCTTCTTGCACTTGGCCGCGTCGCGCAGGCAGTAGGCGCTGGGTTCGACCGGCACCGCCAGCCCGGCGGGCGGGTTGCTCAGCGTCGTCCACGTCGTGGCCGTGACGTCCCTCAGGGTGAGCACGCCTAGACCTGCTGCCCGGTCTTGGGGTCGTACTCGACCTCGACGACCGCGACCTGGTCGGTGGGCAGGACCTCCACCCACTGGTCGAACACCTCGTAGCCCTTCTCGCTCGCGGCCTTGAACCCCTTGTCCAGCGGGTCGAAGCCCTTCTCGTACACCATGTCCGGGCGCAGGTAGTTCAGCGTGACCCCGGGTTCGAGCTGCTCGGTGACCACCTCGGCGCCCGCTTCGTGCTTGGCCAGCACGGTGACGGCCACGTAGCGGAGGACGTCGCGGATGGTCAGCCCGTCGGGCGCCAGGTCGCGGTAGCGGGTCACCAGCGCCGAGTCGGACCAGGGGTGGGCCCGCAGCGCGGTGAGGATCCGGGTGCTCTCGCCGTCGGCGGCGGGCTGGTAGCGGTCGTCCAGGCCGGTGGCACCCTCGATGCTGGGGTCGGACAGCCAGTTCAGCGCGGCGAGTTCCTTGCCCGGCCGGATCGGCACGACCGCCTTCACCCACGGCGCGTTCAGGAACGCGTTGCGCTGGTGGTCGCCGTCGAGCTGCAGCAGCCAGCCCAGCGAGCTGCCCAGCCGGGCCGGCGCGGAGTCGGCGGTGATGAAGTAGTTGTCGCGCCGGCTCATGTCCCCTTCGTTGGCCCAGCCGACGGTGTGGTCGTCGAGGCCGGTGGGGCTGTCACGGACGATGTGGTCGACGGCCGTCGCGAGCGACGGGTCCAGAACCGGGCCGCCGCCGGGCGTCTCGAGCCTCGGGTCGCCCAGCCGGTCGAGCTCCGGGGCGAAGGTCGGGTGCGACTCGTGCAGGCGGGGCCGCCACCACTCGGGCGCCACGAAGTACAGCATGGCCTCGACGTCGAACATCGAGTTGATCAGCTCGGCGAGCTTGTGCAGCAGCTTCGCCTGGGTCGGCCGCCTCCCGTCGATCTGCATCAGCTGTTCGAGCAGCCGCCGGTAGACCACCACGCGTTCTTCCTCGCGGAGCACGTCGTAGTCGCGGACCTGGATCTTGCTGGCCGCGGCCACGCGCTGCTGCGCCGCCGTCAGGTACGCCTCGCGCTGCTTCCGGTCCAGTTCGAGGTCCCGCTTCGCGGCGAGCAGCTTGTTCTGGTCGCTGATCTGCTTGCGCTTGTCGTCCGTGGCCCGGTAGGTCACGGGCACGGTGAACGCGAAGAGCTCGTTCCGCTCGCCGTGCGCGTTGTAGAGGAACACCGACAGCGCCGGCTGCTTCGGGAGCGGCGTGCCCTCGGGCGCGTCTTCGGGCTTCCGGCCCAGCTTGAGCTTCACCGCGGCGGTGCTCGCCGTCCAGCGCACTTCGCCGACCTTCGCCGGCTCGTACCCGTCCCTCGGGGTGAGTTCGACGTCGGCGATCCACCAGCCCGTCCCGGACCCGCCGACCGGCCGGATGTAGCCGTTGAACGGGTAGCCGAACTGGACGGCGACGTCCTCGGTGTAGTCCTCGGGCATCGGCAGCTCGTTGGCCGGCGCGACCGCGGCCGCGTCCGGGGGCGCGGCGAGGTGGACCAGCTTGGCCAGGCCGAGCGCCGCGCCCGGGTCGTCCACGAAGGACTGCCAGCACAGCTGGGTGCCGAGGTCCTGCACCTGCACCCCGACGCGGCGCATCTTGCGGCGCAGCTCGTAGTTGATCAGCTTGTCGGTGGTGTTCGCCAGGACGTAGCGCCGGCTCGAGGTGTCGGTGGTCTCGGTGACCGTGCGGAACGTGGTCTTGAAGCTGCGCTTGATCTCGGTGCTCAGCCGTTCGCTCTGCTGGCGCATCTGCTTGTGCGTCTGTTCCCGCGCCTGCTTCTGCGTGTCGCTCATGTCCATCGTCGCGGTCTCGTTGGCGTCGCCCCAGACCCACCGCTGGTTGGCCGACACCGAGAAGCCGAGCTTGGTGTTGCGCTCGTTCTCGTCCTTGACCGCGGTCGACACCTCGTCCTCGAGCTTGCTCTCGCCGGTCCGGCTCTGCGTGAGCTCCTGGCCCTCCTCCACCACGCGCTCGACCAGCGTGCGCCGGGTCTGCGACTCGATCAGCTCCAGCGAACTGCCCGGGCTGAGCCAGACGTGCTGCACCGGCGGGCCGAGGAACGTGTCGAACTCGAAGAAGTACTGGCGGAACAGGTGCACGATCCCGACCGGGGAGAGGCTGACCCGGTTGAGCGCCTCCGCACGGCTCGCGTTCTCCAGCGGGTCGAGCATCCGCTGCAGCCCGCGGTACTGCGGGGTGTCGACCTCGCCCTGCCGGGGCGGGGAGAACAGGTCCGCCAGCGTCGGGACGAGGTTCTGCGTGGCGAGGTAGCTGAGCAGCCCGGCGACCATGGACTCCTTGGCCGCCATGGCTTCGACCAGTGCCCGGCGCTTGGCCTGGTCGGTGGGCTCGACGGTGGCGGCGCGGCTGAACAGGACCGGGGAGACCTCGGCGGCCAGGATCGTGTCCAGGCTCTCGCGGGACAGCAGCGGCAGCCAGGTCGCCGGGGCGCGCGGGTCCTTGTCCTTGACGCGCGCCTGGATCAGGTCCGCCAGCACCGAGGCGATCATCGGGTGGTACGAGCCGGTGGCCGGGGCGTCGCCGGTCTTCAGGTCCAGCGAGTCGCTGCTCGAGGCCGCCTCGGCGGCCGCGAGGTGGATGACGCCCGGCACGTAGGTCGCCCGCGGCGTGACGACCTGGGACAGGGTGGCGAGCACGGTGTCGTCGGCGCGCCGCAGTGCGTCGGCGAACCGGGCCACCGTGCGCTGCGACCGCCAGCCCAGCAACGGCTGGATCAGGCCGAAGGACTCGCTCGCGTACGGCAGCGCGCCGGTGAACTCGGCCAGCGGCCGTCCCGTGGTGACCCGGCCGCCGACGGCCGGCGCGGGCAGCGCCTGCGAGTTCGCGACCGGGCCGCCCGCGCTCGCGGCGAACGGCAGCACGGTCCACGGCTTGCCGGCCCCGCTCGCCCCGACGAGGAACAGCTCCCGGTTCGCCTGCGCGGCGGGTGCGACGAAGGCGATCGTCTGGGTGGTCCCGGGCAGCCCGGTGACCTTCCCCGCGTACTGGCGGCTGCCCGCGGCGTCCTTCTCCAGGAACGCCCCGCCGAGCGCGCTGATGTCCGGGTACCGGCGCGGGTCCTGGACGTCGACGGCGGCGGGCAGGGCGAGCGCGATCCGCTGGCCGCCCCCGAACTCACCCGGCGACGACGCCTGCACGGTGTAGGTCCAGACGTGGTAGTAGGACGTACTCCCGGTGCTCACCGGCGTCCTGCCGGCGAAGGTCACGGTCAACGCCATGGTGGTTCCCCCGATCGTCGGCCTCCATCGTCCGGCGGTCCGGCGGGGCGGGGAGGAGGCACGGGGACCGACCAAAGGGAGCAACCGGACGTGCTCCGGGGCGCCCTTCCGGGCAGTGATCACCGGCGTCGAGGCACGCCCACTGACTTGCCAGGCGCCTGCCAGGGCCGTGTGCGTCGCCTGCCAGCGGGTCCCGGCAGTCTCTGGAACGTAATTCCAGAGACCGAAGGAGCCACCATGCGCACCCCAGTCACGATCATCGGCGCCGGGCTCGGGGGACTCACCCTCGCCCGCGTGCTGCACGTCCACGGGATCGAAGCCGCCGTCTACGAAGCCGAGGCGTCGCCGATGGCGCGGCTGCAGGGCGGCATGCTCGACATCCACGACTACAACGGCCAGCTCGCCGTCGAGGCCGCCGGGCTGATGCCCGAGTTCCAGGGCTTGGTCCTGGAGGGCCGCCAGGCGATGCGGGTCCTCGACTCGACCGGGAAGCTCCTGTTCGAGAAGGCCGACGACGGCACCGGCGGCCGTCCCGAGGTCCAGCGGGGCGAACTGCGGCAGCTGCTGCTCGACTCGCTGCCCGCCGGCACCGTCCACTGGGGACACAAGGTCACCGGCGTCCGGGCCGGGAACGAGGTGGTCTTCGCCGACGGGACCACCGTCGAAGCCGCGGTGCTCGTCGGGGCGGACGGTGCCTGGTCGCGGGTGCGGCCGCTGCTGACGGCGGCGACCCCCGGGTACGCCGGAACCGCCTTCGCCGAGACCTACCTCTTCGACGCCGACACCCGGCACGCCGCCGTGGCGAAGGCGGTCGGGGGCGGCTCGATGTTCGTCAACGGCCCCACCCCGGGGCAAGGGATCAACGCACACCGGGAGAGCGGGGACACCCTGCACGCCTACGTCGAACTCGAGCGGCCGCTCGAATGGTTCGACGCCATCGACTTCGGCGATCCCGCCGCGGCCGCCGCCCGGATCGCGGCGGAGTTCGACGGCTGGGCGCCGGAGCTCACCGCGCTGCTCACCGACGCCGATTCCGGGCCGGTCCTGCGCCCGCACCACACCCTGCCGATCGGACTGCGGTGGGAGCGCGTGCCGGGGGTCACCCTCGTCGGCGACGCCGCCCACCTCACCGCGCCGAACGGCGAAGGCGCCAACCTGGCCATGCTCGACGGCGCCGAGCTCGGCCAAGCGCTCGCCGCGCATCCCGGCGACGTCGAGGCCGCCCTCGCCCAGTACGAGGAGGCCATGTTCACCCGCAGCGCGACCCCCGTCGACGAGGCTGTCCTCATCGAGAGCGTGTTCGGCGGCGAGCTCCCCGAGCAGCTGGCCCACCTGTTCGACGAGCTCAAGCCCGGGAACTAGCGGGACGGCGGCGGCCCACCCGGGCCGCCGCCGGCCGCCGGGGTCGTCGTGGTGTCGACGCCGACCTTGAGCGTCACCGCGTAACCGCTGGTCACGTCCCCGGTCACGGTCGCCAGCTGCAAGGCGCCGCTGTCGTCACCGAAGACGTTGTCGCTGCTCAAGCTCACCTTCTGGAGGTTCGAGACGGACTGCTCGTACCCCGCCTGCGCGTAGACCGCTTCGCAGACGTTCTGCGGCAGCGCGACCTGCGACGTGGCGATCGCCTTGGTGCTGTCGGTGATCGAGGCCTGGTCCGGGTAGACCTCGAAGTGGATGTGCGGCCAGCGGCCGTCGTAGCAGGCGGGGAAGACACTGGTGTAGCGCACGCGGCCGTCGGCGCCGGCGAGCTGGACGCCGCGCAGGTAGTTCTCGTTCTGGATCCCTTGCGAGTAAAGCGAATACCGGCCTTCGCGGTCGCAGTGCCAGACGTAGACCGCGACCCCGGCGAACGGCGAACCACCCTTGGCCAGGTCGGCGACCACCAGCTCCAGCGTCATCGGGACCCCCTCGGCGGTCCCGCTGCCGGTGCCGAAACTGGACCGGATGTCGGCGCGGACGACACCGCTCTGCGCCAGCACGTCGGGCCCGTTGGAGCCGTCGCCGGGGTAGGGACCCGCGGTTTCGTCCGGGATCTCGCCCGACGTCGTCGCCGCGGCCGTCGAGGACGCCGCCGAGGAGGTGGAGGTGGCGGGAGTCCCGCAGGCGGTCAGGACGGCACCGGCGGCACCGATCCCGAGGAACCGCAGCGCCCGCCGCCGGCTGAGCAGGGTACCGATGTCGAAGCCGAGGCCCTGGTCGACGACCTCGTCACGCGGCCGGGGCAGTGGGCGGCCTTCGTAGGTGGGGTTCATGGGTTTCACGGTGCCGCCGGAAGGTTGCCCCGCCATGTGCGGAAGCTGTGCGGTTGCCATGAATCGTCCCCGATGGGCGGATCTACGCCTGCCCGGGTGCCCAGAGGCCGTCCGCGTCGCCCGCTTCCAAACGGCCCCGGTACACGCCGATCTTGCGGTCGATCAGCTGCAGGTTCTCCTGCAGCTCGGCCAGCTTCGCCAGCACCTCCGTGCGGTGCTCCTCCAGCAGTGCCAGGCGTTCCGGCTCGTTGCCGCGGCCGGCGGCGACCAGGTCGGCGTAGCGGCGGATCGTCTTGATCGGCATGCCCGTGGCGCGGAGCTTGGTGCAGATCTTGATCCAGTCCAGGTCCGGCTTGCGGTAGCGGCGGCGCCCGCCGCTCGTGCGGTCGACCTTCGAGACCACCAGGCCCGCTCGTTCGTAGTAGCGCAGCGTGTGCGCGCTGACCCCGGTGCGGCGGGCCGCGTCCGCGATGGTCAGCCCCTCGGCGGGGATCGGCGGTTTGACTTCGAGCACGCTCTAAATCCTAGCGTCGATCGCATGAACGTTCCGACCGCTCATCGCCCCGCGCTCGTGCTGGCCGTCTGCTGCGCCAGCATCGTCGTGGTGGTGATGGACATCTCCATCGTCACCGTCGCCCTGCCCGCGATCCGCCGCGACCTCGGCGCGTCCGTTTCCGGTCTGCAGTGGACAGTCGACGCCTACACGCTCGTGCTGGCCGGGTTCCTCGTGCTCGCCGGCTCGACCGCCGACCGGTTCGGGCGCAAGCGGGTCTTCCAGTGCGGCCTCGCCACGTTCGGGCTCGGCTCGCTGCTGTGCAGCCTCGCGCCGGGCATCGGCTGGCTGATCGCGGCCCGCGCGCTGCAGGCGGTCGGCGGCACCATGCTCAACCCGGTCGCGATGGCCATCGTCGCCACCACCTTCCCCGTCCCGGCCGAACGCGCCCGCGCGATCGGCGTGTTCGGCTCGATGTCCGGGCTGGCGCTGGCGCTCGGGCCGATCCTCGGCGGCGCGCTCGTCGACGGCTTCGGCTGGCGCGCCGTGTTCTGGGTCAACGTCCCGATCGTCGCGGCCGCGCTCGTGGCCACCGCGCTCTTCGTGCCCGAGTCCCGTGCGCCGCGCGCCCGCCGGTTCGACCCGGTGGGGCAGCTCCTGGTGCTGGTGGTGCTCGGCAGCGTCGTCTACGCGCTGATCGAGTCGCGGCCGCTGGGCTGGACGTCGCCGGTCGTCCTCGGCCTGTTCGCCCTCGCCGCGCTCGGGGTCGCCGGCCTGCTCGTCCACGAACCGCGCCGCGCGGATCCGCTGCTGGAGCTGCACCTGTTCCGCAGCGTCGCCTTCAGCTCGGCGATCCTCATGGCGGTGCTGGCCCTGTGCGGGTTCGGGATCTTCCTGTTCACCGCCACCCAGTACCTCCAGGACGTCCGCGGCCTGACGCCGTTGGCGGCCGGCCTGTGCCTGCTCCCCGTCGGGGTGCTGGTGCTCGTGCTGTCGCCGCGCACCGGACGGCGGGTCGGCACGCACGGCCCGCGGGGGCCGCTGGTCGTCGCCGGGAGCGCGCTCGCCCTGGGCGGCGCCGCGGCGGCGTGGCTCGGCCCGGCGACGCCGCTGCCCCTGGTGCTCGCGGTCTTCCTGCTGTTCGGCGTCTTCCTCGGCACGGTGAACCCGCCGATCACCAACACCGCCGTCTCCGGGATGCCCGGTTCGATGGCGGGGGTGGCCGCCTCGCTGGCGTCCACCGGCCGGCAGACCGGCACCACCCTGGGCGTCGCGCTCGCCGGTACCACCCACGGCGTGTGGTGGCTGGTGGCGGCGCTCGGTGCCGGGCTGCTCGCACTGGCGCTGGTGGGCACCGCCCGCCGGGTCGAGGCGCTCAGCCTCCCGCGACCGACGGGATGATCTGCACCTCGGCGGCGTCGCGGAGCGCGGCGCCGGTGCCGCCGAGGGGACGGCACTCCTCGCCGTCGACGTAGAAGTTCACGTATCGGCGCAGTCCCGCCTGCTCGTCGCGCAGCCGCCGTTCGAGCGCCGGGTACCGCTCGGCGAGCGCGTCGAGCAGAGCGCCCAGCGTCGCCGGCTCGCCCACTTCGACGTCGAGCTTCGCCTCGCCGCCGGCCTTCTCCCGCAGGGTCCCGGGCAGCAGCACGGTGATCCGCACGGTCACACCGTCGCCGCGCGGACGCTCAGCACGTCGGGCAGGTGCGCCGTGACGAGCTCCCAGCTGTCGCCCTCGTCCCGGCTGGCGTAGACGTCGCCGCAGCGCGTGCCGAAGTACACCCCGGCCGGCTCGGCGTCGTCGGTGCACATCGCGTCCCGCAGCACGCCCGCCCAGTAGCCGTCCGGCAGGCCGGCGCCCACCGCTGCCCACGACTTCCCGGCGTCCTCGCTGCGGTACACGCGGCAGTGGCCGTCCGGCGGGAACCGCAGGGCGTCGGCGACCAGCGGGAACGTGTAGACCACTTCGGGCCGGTGCGGGTGGACCACGACGGGGAAGCCGAAGTCGCTGGGCAGCCCGTCGGCGATGGACTGCCAGCTCCCGCCGCCGTCGTCGCTGCGGTAGACGCCGTGGTGCACCTGGGCGTAGAAGCGGTCCGGCTCGGCCGGGTGCGACGCGACCTTGTGCACGCACTGGCCGTATTCGGGGTACGGGTCGGGCACGTGGACGGCCTTGATGCCGGTGTTGCTCGCCCGCCACGACCCGCCGCCGTCCTCGGTGCGGTAGACGCCGCCGGTGGACATCGCGACGGTGACGCGGCCGGGCTCGGCCGGGTGCGGGAGCACGGTGTGGATGGCCTTCCCGCCACCCCCGGGCGTCCAGTGCTCGCGGTGCGGGTGCTCCCACAGGCCGCGGACCAGCTCGTACGTGCGGCCACCGTCGGTGGAGCGGAACAGCGCGGACGGCTCGGTGCCGGCGTAGACGACGTCCGGCTCGCTCGCCGGACCGGGCACCAGCTGCCACGCCCTGGCCAGGGATTCGCCGGTGTCCGGCGGGAACGCGATCGGCGCGTGGTCCGGCTCGTCCCAGGTCGCGCCGAGGTCGTCGCTGGTGGCCACGCTCGGTCCGAAGTGCTCGCTGGTCACCCCGGCGAGCAGGCGCGGTGTGGCGCGGCGGGTGTCGATGCCGACGGCGTAGACCTCGGTCATCGGGTGGTGCGGGCCGGTGAGTTCCCAGGTCTTCCGGTCGTCCTGGCTGGTCGCCAGCCACAGGCCTTTGCGCGTTCCGATCGCGAGTACGACGGGCATCCGGCACCTCCGGTCGATGGTGACGCGCGTCACAGTACTCTGCCCGGGAAAATGTCCGGGAAAAATGTCGAACGCCGTGCGCGGCCGATCGACGCGGGGGTGAAGGCCGGTCATCGCGTCCGGAAGGCACCGGACCCCGGCCCGTACGACCAGGGAGCAGGACCATGCGTTTCCTCATGATGCACCGGATCGACGAGAGCGACCCGCAGGCGTGGAACCCCAGCCCGGAGTTCATCGAGAAGATGGGCGGGTTCATCCAGGAGTCGGCCGAAAAAGGCATCCTGATCACGGCGGAGGGCGTGCACAAGACGGACAAGGGCGCGCTGGTCCGCAAGCCGCGCGGCGCCGCGATCCGGGTGACCGACGGCCCGTTCGCCGAGGCGAAGGAGGTCATCGGCGGGTTCGCGCTGATCAACGCCGCGGACCGCGCGGAAGCCGTCGAGTTCGCCCGGCGCTACGTCGAGCTGTTCGACCTGGAGATCGAGGTGGAGGTCCGGCAGGTCGTCGAGTTCGAGGACCTGCAGCAGGGCTGACGCGCGGGCCGGTGGCGCTACGGTGGGGCCAGGACGATCCTGGGGGGTTCGCTCATGTTCCTGGTCACCGGCGCCACCGGCAACGTCGGCTCGGAAGTGGTCGCGGCACTGGCGGAGGCGGGCGAACCGGTCCGGGCGCTGGTGCGCCGGCCGGACGCGGTGCTCCCGGACGGCGTCGAGGCCACCGTGGGGAACCTCGACGAACCGGCCGGTCTCGGCGACGCGCTCAAGGGCGTCGAAGGGATCTTCCTCCTGCCCGGCTACCAGGACATGCCCGGCATGCTGGCGCGGGCGCGCGAGGCGGGCGTGCGGCGGATCGTCCTGCTGTCCGGGGGTTCGGCCGCGCTCGAGAACCTGGACAACGCGGTTTCGCGGTACCTGACGCTGGCCGAGCGCGCGGTGCGCGCGTCCGGTCCGGACTGGACGTTCCTGCGGCCGCGCGCGTTCATGGCGAACGCGCTGCGCTGGCTGCCGCAGCTGCGCGCGGGGGACACCGTGCGCGCGCAGTTCCCGGACGTCGCCGCCGCGTGCGTCGACCCGGCCGACATCGCCGCGGTGGCGGTGAAAGCGCTCAAGGGTGGCCACGAAGGCCGGATCCACGAACTGACCGGGCCGGTCGCGATGCGTCCCGCCGAGCAGGTCGCCGTGCTGGCCGGGGTGCTCGGACGGGAACTTCGCTTCGTGGGGCTCACCGACGACGAGACGCGCGCGGAACTCGAGGCGAGCATGCCGGCCGCGTACGTCGAGGCGTTCTGGGACTTCTACGTCGGCGGGACGCTCGACGAGGCGACGGTCCACCCGGACGTCCCCGAGATCACGGGCCGGCCGGCGCGCACGTTCGCCGACTGGGCGGCGGCGCACGCCGGCGCGTTCCGCTGACGGACCGCGGGTTCAGGGGAGCAGGACGACCTTGCCCGCCGCGCGCCCCGCGTGGAGGTGGCCGATCGCGGCGGCGGCGTCGGCCAGGGGATAGGTGCGGTCGAGCACCGGCGTGACCTTCCCGGCTTCGATCAGCTCCCGCAGGGTCTCGAGGTCGGCGCCGCGTTCGCGGGCGACGAGCCCCCGCAGCCGGTGCCGCACGAGCGGGTTCAGCAGTGCCGCCACGAGCACCCGCTGGATGCCGCCGAACCAGCGGCCGCCTTCGCCGCCGACGATCACCAGCGTCCCGCGCGGGGTCAGCGCCCGGCGCAGGCGGGTCAGTGAACGCAGGCCCGCGGTGTCCACGATCAGGTCGTACCGCTCGGCCGCGAAGTCTTCGCGCGTGTAGTCGATGACGTGGTCGGCGCCGAGCGCGCGGACCAGGTCCGTCTTGGCGGTGCTGCACAGTCCCGTGACGTGCGCGCCGAAGGCCTTGGCCAGCTGGACGGCGAAGGAGCCCACGCCGCCCGCCGCCCCGATGACCAGGACGCGCTGCCCCGGCCGGACGTCGCCCGCGTCGCGCAGGGCCTGCAGGGCGGTGCCGCCGGAGACCAGGACGGCCGCCGCCTGCTCGAACGACAAGCGCGCGGGTTTCGCCGCGACGAGGTCCTGTTCGGCGACGGCGAGTTCGGCGAACGAACCCTTGGCGACGCCGAACACCTCGTCGCCCGGCCGGAACCGCGTCACGCCGTCGCCGGTCTCTTCGACGGTGCCGGCGAAGTCGAGGCCCCGCACCGGCTGCTTCGGCCGCCTGAACCCGAAACCCAGGAGCCGCAGCAGGTACGGCTGCCCGGTGGTCAGGTGCCACACGCCCGGGTCGACGCCGGCCGCGTGCACCCGCACGAGGACCTCGCCGGCACCGGGCGACGGTCTGCCGACGTCGCGGAACTCGAGCAGGTCCGGACGGCCGTAGCGGGACTGGACGATCGCTTTCACGAGGACTCCTCCGGGTACTGGAACACTTCTTCGAGCGGGACGCCGAACACGTGCGCGAGCTGGAACGCCACTTCGAGCGACGGCGAATAGCGGCCCTGCTCGATCGCGATGACGGTCTGCCGGGTGACGCCGATCCGGGTGGCGAGCTCGGCCTGGGTCATCCGGCCGTTGGCGAACCGGAGGGCGCGCAGCGAGTTCGTGACGCGGGTCGGTTTCACCACGGCTGGAAACCCCGGCGGTAGGCGAAGATCCGGGCGGTCGACCCGAGGATCGCCGAGAGCGTGAACGCCAGGTAGACGGCGTTGGCGATCCAGAAGTGCGGCGCCTCGGTCATCGCCAGCAGCAGCGCGGCGACCGCGCCGGCGATGACGAACGACTGCCCGACGTGGTCGCCGAACCGGCCGATCTCGCGGTCTCGCTGGTCCTTCTCGCCGTCCTTCGAGACCACCGCGGTGAGGATGCTCAGCGCGATCGCCGCGACGATGGACGCGCCGACCGTCCAGAGCAGCGCCGCGACGTAGGGGACTTCGGCCAGCGGCCGCCCGCCGGCCCGGCCGAGGACCAGTGCGAGGTAGACCGCGTAGCTCGCCACCGCGGCGAACCCCTGGATCCAGGCGTTCTTCTCTTCGTGGGTCACCTTCGCCAAGGTAAAACAAACCAGACATCGTGTCAAAGTTTCTTGACATGAGAAAATCTTCGGCGAGGGTGTCCAAGGCGGCGCCGCCCGTTCGTAGTGCTCACGTACGGCAACCGAGACACCGGAGGACACCGTGAAGTACATGCTGCTGATCAACGCCGCGACGAACGCCGACGGCGAGGCCGTCTCGCAATGCACGTTCGAGGACTGGCAGGTCTACGACAAGTCGGTCAAGGACGCCGGCATCTTCGTCACCGGCCACTCGCTCGCCGACCTGACCACCGCGACCACGGTCCGGGTCGACGACCGCGGCGAGCGGGTCGTCACCGACGGGCCGTTCGCCGAGTCGCGGGAGGTGCTCGGCGGGTACTACATCATCGACGTCCCCGACCTCGACGTCGCCCTCGACTGGGCGGCGCGCTGCCCGGGTGCCCGCGACGGCGGGTCGATGGTGGTGCGCCCGGTCGCGACGTTCGAGGACTGACGGTGGGGGAGCGGGCCGCCGCCGCGTCGATCGAGGCGGTCTTCCGGGAGGAGCGCGGGCTGCTGCTGGCCGCGCTCGCCCGCCGGTTCGGCGACCTCGACCTGGCGGAAGAGGTGACGTCGGAGGCGATCGAAGCGGCGCTGGTGCACTGGCCGGCCGAGGGCGTGCCGCCGAAGCCGGGCGCCTGGCTGATGACGACGGCGCGGCGCAAGGCCGTCGACCGGCTGCGCCGCGACCAGGCCTACGCGGCCCGGCTCGCGGTGCTGCAGGTCGAGGCCGACCGCGCGGCCCCGGCCCCGGCGCCGGACGGTGGGTTGCCGGACGAGCGGCTCCAGTTGTTCTTCACCTGCGCCCACCCGGCGTTGTCCGCGGAGGACCGCGCGGCGCTGACGTTGCGCTGCCTCGCCGGGCTGACCACCCCCGAGGTGGCGCGCGCGTTCCTGGTGCCGAGCGCGACGATGGGGAAGCGGATCGTCCGCGCGAAGAACCGGATCCGCACGCTGCGGATCCCGTTCCGGGTCCCGGACCCCGACGAGCTCCCCGGAAGGCTGCCGGGCGTGCTCCAGGTCGTCTACTCGATCTTCACCGAGGGGTACGCGGCCAGTTCGGGGCCGGACCTGCAGCGCCTCGACCTGGCGGAGGAGGCGATCCGGCTGGCCCGGATCCTGCGCCGCCTCCTGCCCGGCGAACGCGAGGTCGCGGGCCTGCTGGCGCTGATGCTGCTGATCCACGCCCGCCGCGACGCCCGCACCGGCCCGGACGGCGACCTGGTGCTGCTCGACGACCAGGACCGCGGCCGCTGGGACCGCGCGCTGATCGACGAGGGAACCCCGCTGGTCGAGACCGCGTTGACCGGCGGCCCACCCGGCCTGTACGGCGTGCAGGCGGCGATCGCGGCCCTGCACGACGAGGCCCCGGACGTGGCGAGCACGGACTGGCCGCAGATCGTCGCGCTGTACGACGTCCTGCGCGGCCTGGCACCGTCCCCGGTGGTGGACCTGAACCGCGCGGTCGCGGTGGCGATGCGCGACGGCCCGGCAGCAGGCCTGTCCCTCCTCGATGCCCTCGCGGGCGAGCCGCGCCTGCGCGAGTACAGCCCGTTCCCGGCGGCCCGCGGCGACCTGCTGACCCGCCTGGGCCGCCACCCCGAGGCGGCCGCCGCCTACCGCGAAGCCTTGGCTTTGGCGGGCACCGAACCGGAACGCGCCCACCTCCGCCGCCGCCTCGCCGGCTGAGGCTTTTCCGTCCGGGCGCGCGATCACCCGGAACTGTCGGTGGCCCCCGGTAGCATGGACACCGGGGGCCGGAGGCCTACGCAGGCGTGCGCAGCGCCGTGACGGCCGGGGCGAACATCGTCGCCTTGATCGCGCCCAGCGTGCCGCGGTCCTTGCCCGCCAGCACCCGCACCCGCTCCGACGCCACCTTGACCAGCTCCGAATCGGCCGCGATCTCGTCCACCAGACCGGTTTCCAGCGCGTCGGCGCCGCCGAACCGGCGTCCCGTCGTCATCGAAGCGATCGCCGCCGCCGGGGTGAGCTTGCTCTGGATCAGGGCCGCCATCCCCGGCGTGAACGGGATGTCGATGTCCGCCTCCGGGAAGCAGAAGTAGCCGCGGTCGGCGCGCATCACGCGGAAGTCGTGCGCCATGGCCAGCATCGCGCCCGCGCCGAACGCGTGGCCGTTGACCGCCGCCACCGTCGGCACCGGCAGCGTCAGCACCCGCGCGAACAGCTCCTGCACATCGGTCACGTACTGCTGGGCCTGGTCGCCGTGCGCGGTCAGCCATTCGAGGTCGAGGCCGTTGGAGTAGAACTTCCCGCCGCCGGTGGTCACCAGCGCGCCTTCCACACCGTCCAAAAAGGAATGCACGCGCTGCAGCCACTCGGGGGAGAAGCGGTTCTCGTCGTCGCCGAGGTCGAGCACGGAAACGGTCACGGTCGGTCCTTTTCTCGGGGTGGCACGGTCAGCACGGCCCGCACGGCGGCGGCGAGCCGCTCCCGCACCAGGGGATCGGTCAGGTCACGGCGGAAGAACGCGGTCGGCAGGTCGACGACGCAGGTGGTGACGACTTCGACGGCCAGCCCGTCGCCGCGGTCCCAGAGCAGCCGCGCCAGCCGGACCAGCAGCGCGACCAGCCGTTTGTCCAGCGCGTGCAGGGTGTCGGCGAGCTCGTCGGGCAGGTCGGGCCCGAACAGCCGGTCGCCCCGGACCTTGAGCAGCATCCGGGCCGCGTCGGGCCGCCGGTCGGCGAACAGCGCGGGGGTGCCGGCCGCCGCGACCACGGCGTCCACCGGCGTTTCCGCGGCGTCCACCAGGGACGTCTGCAGGTCGAGGAACGCCGTCGCCGCGCGCACCCAGACCCGGGCGAGCAGTTCGCTGAGCGAGCCGAACGCGTGGTAGATCGTGCCGTTCGGCACGCCCGCGGCCGTCGCCAGGCCGCGCACGGTCACGTTCTCGTAGCCCGAAGACGCGACCAGCCGCTCGGCGACGTCGAGCAGCGCGTCGAGGTCGTGGACACGGGGGCGGGGCATGCCGCGACCGTAACAGAACGTCTGCTCCAAAACCAGCGCGGTAAGCTCCCGCCCGTGGAGATCTGGGTCAACCCGGCGTGCTCGAAGTGCCGGTCCGCGGTGTCGATGCTGGACGAAGCGGGCGTGCAGTACACCGTGCGCCGCTACCTCGACGACCCGCCGACGGCGGCGGAACTGACCGACGTGCTCGAGCGCCTCGGCCTCGAACCGTGGGACATCGCGCGCACGGCCGAGCCGGTCGCGAAGGACCTCGGCTTGAAGACGTGGGGCCGCACGCCCGGCGACCGGTCCCGCTGGATCGACGCGCTCGCCGAGCACCCCAAGCTGATCCAGCGGCCGATCATCACGGCCGACGACGGCACGACCGTCGTCGCCCGCGACCCCGAAACGGTCCGCTCGGTCCTTTAAGGAATCGAGTCCGTCTTCGCCAGCAGCGGGACGTCGAGCGGTACCGTCTCCGGGTACTTGATCCCGGCGCCGGTGTTGAGCACGACGACGTCTTCGCCGCCTTCGAGCCACCCGGACTCGCGAAGGTGCCGCAGCGCGGCGAAGCACGCTCCGCCTTCCGGACAGACGAAGGTGCCTTCGCGTTCGGTGAGTTCCCGTTGCGCCGCAAGGAGTTCCTCGTCGGTGACGGCGACCGCGGTCCCGCCGGTCGCGTACACGGCGTCGAGCACCAGGAAGTCGCCGATGGCCTTGGGCACGGTGATGCCGAAGGCGACCGTCCGCGCGTCGGGGAACGGCTCGCTTTCCCGCAGGCCGCCTTCGAACGCGGACACGATCGGCGCGCACCCGGTCGCCTGCACCGCGACGAGCTTCGGCAGCTTGCCGGTCACCCAGCCCAGCTCGCGCATTTCCAGCAAAGCCTTGTAGATCCCGATGATCCCGACCCCGCCGCCGGTGGGGTAGAGGATGACGTCCGGCAGCCGCCAGCCGAACTGCTCGGCGATCTCGTACCCCATCGTCTTCTTGCCCTCGATGCGGTAGGGCTCCTTCAACGTCGAGACGTCCTGCACGCCGGGACGCCGCGGAACCGCCGCGGCGACGAGCTTGCCCGCGTCGCCGATCAGACCGTCCACCCGGTACAGCTCCGCGCCGGCGGCGACGCACTCGCGCATCGTGATCGGGGGCGCGTCGTCCGGCATGGCGATCAGGCTCGTCAGGCCCGCGCGGGCCGCATACAGCGCCCACGCCGCCCCGGCGTTGCCGTTCGTCGGCATCGCTATTCCGCGGACGCCGAGCTCGGCCGCCCGCGAGACGCCGACCGCGGCGCCGCGCGCCTTGAACGTGCCGGTCGGGACCAGGCCCTCGTCCTTCATCCACAACCGGGACAGCCCCAGCTCACGGCCGTAGCGCGGCAGCCGCAGCAACGGCGTCATGCCTTCGCCGAGGCTCACCACGTGCTCGGGCGAGCGCACCGGCAGCACCTCGTGGTAGCGCCACAGCGTCGGCTCCCGCCCGCCGATCTCCTTCGGTGTCACGGCTTCGCGGACGCCGTCGAGGTCGTAGCGCGCGAGCAGCGGCGCACCCGACGGCGAAAGCCCCTGGACGGCGTCGGCGTCGAAGCGCTCGCCGGTCCGGGAGCAGTCGAGGTGGCTGAGGAACGAGTACGGCACGGCGCCTCCGGTCAGAAACGGCGGGTGAACGGGAGTGGCTTGCGCATCCGGACCAGCAGCAGGAGCGGCACCAGGACGTAGGGCAGGTTGAAGGCGAGGAACTTCGCCGGGTTGCCGGTGCGGGTGGCCGGGTCGCCGAAGAACTCGACGCCGAACACGACGACCCCGGTCAGCGTGACGATCATCGTCGCGTAGACCACCGACGGCAGCTGGATCCAGTTCTTCCCGGTCACCAGCGCGAAGACGAGCACGACGTAGAACGGCATGTAGACGAACGCCGACAGCCCGGTGACGATCCGCATCCAGTCCGGCGGGTGCATGAACAGCGGGTCGGCGTCGTGGGCGTACCAGTAGTTGGAGTTCACGAAGAAGTTGTCCGACGGCTTCGAGAAGTCGACCCCGACGGTCGGCAGCAGGTCGCTGATCAGCGACGTCACCGTGAAGGCCGAGAACAGCACCGCGAAGAAGACGTCGATCTTCCGTTCCCGCAGCGGCAGGTTCATGCCGCCGATCTTAAGTCCTATTGTGAGGGGATGGACGCGCTGCGGGTCTGCCTGTACGTCTTCGCCGGGGTGACGCTCGGCACCTGGCTGGCTTCCGTACTGACCAGGGAATACTCCTGGGTGGACCGGATCTGGTCGATCGTCCCGGTCGCCTACCTGGCGATCTTCGCCGGCGCCGCCGGGTTCGCCGACGCCCGGCTGAACGTGATGTTCGCGCTGGTCACCCTGTGGGGGATCCGGCTGACGTTCAACTTCGCCCGGAAGGGTGGTTACGCGCCGGGCGGCGAGGACTACCGGTGGGCGGTGCTGCGCGAACGGATGGCGCCGTGGCAGTTCCAGGTGTTCAACTTCTTCTTCATCTCGCTGTACCAGAACGCGATCCTGCTGCTGATCACGCTGCCGGCGTACACCGCGCTGGAGCACCGGGGCTCGTTCGGGGCGGCGGACGTCGTCGTCGCGGTGGTCTTCCTGGCGTTCCTGGCCGGTGAGACGGTCGCGGACCAGCAGCAGTGGGCGTTCCACCGCGAGAAGCACGCGGGCCGCGCGCCGACGCGGTTCCTGCAGAGCGGGCTGTTCCGGTATTCACGGCACCCGAACTTCTTCTTCGAGCAGGCGCAGTGGTGGGTGGTCGCGGTGTTCGGGATCGTCGCCGGCGGTCTGCAGTGGACGGTGCTGGGCGCGGTCCTGCTGACCCTGCTGTTCGTCGGGTCGACGCGGTTCACCGAGAGCATCAGCAAGTCGCGCTACCCGGAGTACGCGGACTACCAGCGGCGCACCTCCGCCGTGGTCCCGTGGCCGTCCCGCGGCTGACGCTCGCGAGCGCGCACGGGGCCGCGGCGACGGCTCGGCCGTCCCGACAGCGCCGGAGCGGCGTCACCTGCCTGCGGTGACGCCGTCCCCGGGCGGGCTCACACCGCCAGCCGGCCGCCGTCCACCGGCAGCACCGCGCCCTGGACGAAGCTCGAATCGTCCGTCACCAGGTACGCGATCGCCGCCGCGATTTCAGCCGGTGCCGCCACCCGGCCCGCCGGGCCGGCCGCCGCCAGCTCGTCCAGGCCGTCGCCGAACGCCGCCGTGCCTTCGGTGCGGGTCGGGCCCGGGCTGACCGCGTTGACGCGGACGCCGGACGGGCCGAACTCCGCCGCCCACGCCTTCGTCAGCAGCTCCACCGATGCCTTCGACGAGCCGTACAGCGCCATGCCCGCCATGCCGCGCGCCGCGACCATCGTGGACACGTTGACGATCGCGCCGCGGCCGCGCGCGGCCATCTCCGGGGCCAGCTCGGCGACGAGGAAGAACGGCACCTTCACGTTCGTCGTGTAGACGCGGTCGAAATCGGCCTCGGTGAGCGACGCCGTGGGACCGGTCGGGAAGATCCCGGCGTTGTTCACCAGCACGTCGACGTGCCCGCCGACCTCCCGCGCCCGCTCGGCGAGGGCGCGCGCCGACGCCGCACCGGTCAGGTCGGCCGCCACGAAGTCGGCCTTGCCGCCCGCCTCGCGGATGGCCGCGACGACCTCGGCGCCGCGCGCGGCGTCCCGGCCCGACAGGACCACGTGGGCGCCGAGCCCGGCCAGCGTGATCGCCGTCGCGCGGCCGATGCCGCTCGTCCCGCCGGTCACCAGTGCCGTCGACCCGGACAGATCTGCACTCATCGCTCTACTCCTCCGGACCGGGGTGTCTCCCCGGTCGCAGAGTTCAAGCGCGAGACCCGCACCGGGACTTCCGGCCCGGCGTTCGGCGCTGCTTATGCCCGCGATCAGTCCGCTCGATAGCCCTCCAGTGCGGCGACGAACTCCGCGAGGTCACGCCGGTGCGACGCCGCGGGCCAGACCGCCCACGTCCGCCGGACGATCGGGGTGCCCGCCAGCGGCACCCAACGGACCGTGTCCGGCAACGGGTACGGCCACTCGGGCGGTGCGAACGCGTACGCCCCGCCCGCGTTGACCGCCGGGATCTTCAGCTCGACGATCAGCCGCTGCTCTTCCGGGACCTCCGGGCCGACGTCGAGGCCGTGGCTGCGCAGGATCGCCGCCAGCTCGTCGTACCACGCCGGGCTGCCCGCGCGGGCGAACGCGAACCACTCCAGCCCGGCCAGGTCCTCCAGCCGGACCGGCGAACCCAGCTTCTCGGCCAGGTCCGCGGCCAGCAGGACGCCGACGTCTTCCGCCACGACGAGCACCGCGTCCAGGTCGGGCCCCGGCGGGCGTTCGCGCACCAGCCCGACGTCCAGCTCGCCCGCCCGCAGCGCCGCCACCTGCGCCACCGACGACAGGTGCCGGGCCTGCACCCGCGTGTCCGGGTACGCCGCCGCCAGCCGCGCGAGCGCCGACGGCAGCAGTTCCGGCGGCAGCTCCAGGGGGACGCCGACGCGCAGCACCCCGGTCGTGGTGTGCCGGGCCAGCGCGGCGAGGGCCTGGTCGTGCCGCGCCAGCACCGCCCGGGCCTCGCCCAGCAGCGTCGTCCCCGCGTCGGTGGTCTGCACGCCGGTGCTCGTGCGGACCAGGAGCTGGAGGCCGAGCCGCCGTTCCAGCGCCGTGATCGTCTGGGACAGCGCCGGCTGGCTGAGGTGCAGCTGCCGCGCCGCCTTCGACATCGTCCCGGCTTCGACCACCGCGACGAACGCCCGCATCTCCCGGATCTCCATCAGCGGGCCCACCGGATCGGCAGGGACTTCAGCCCGTTCTGGAAGTTCGACCGCAGCCGGACCGGCTCACCCGCGAGCTCCACTTCGCCCAGGAGGTCCAAGACCGCGCCGAACATCGCCCGCAGCTGCACCCGCGCCAGGTGCGCACCCAGGCAGAAGTGCGGCCCGTGGCCGAAGGTGAGGTGGTCGTTCGGTGTCCGGCCGACGTCGAAGGTGTCCGGCGAGGCGAACACGGCCGGATCCCGGTTGGCCGAAGAGAACCACACCACGACCTTGTCCCCGGCTGCGATGTCCACATCGGACAGCCGGACGTCGGAGACCGCCGTGCGCCGGAAGTGCATCACCGGCGACCACCACCGCAGCATCTCCTCGACCGCGGACGGCAGCAGCGACCGGTCGGCCAGCAGCCGCCGGTACTCCGCGGGGTGCGAGAGCAGCGCGAGCATCCCGCCGGGCAGGCCGTTGCGGAGGGTTTCGTTGCCCGCCACGGAAAACAGCCAGAACAGGTTCTCGAACTCGGCGAGCGAGACGCGCCCGCCGTCGTCGCCGACGTGCCGCATCAGGGTGCTCATGACGTCGTCGCCCGGGTGCGAGCGCTTGTGGTCGCCGAGCGCGTTCGCGTACGCGTAGAGGTCCGGCATGCCCGCGCGCGTCCGCGGATCCGGCATCGCCCCGTCCGGCCCCGGCGCCGGACGGACGGCCAGCGCGGCCCGCGCCAGGTCGCTCACCTCGGCGACCGAAACCGTCGAGCTGACCGCGTATTCGGCGTCCTGGTAGCCGATCACGCGGTTGCTCCAGTCGTACATCAGCCGCCGGTCCCGCTCCGGCACGCCGAACACCCCGGCCAGGGTGATCAGCGGCAGGTCGGCGGCCACCGCGGCGAAGTCGCACTCGCCGTCACCCGCGACCGCCGAGACGAGGTCCCGCGCCCACCTCTCGATCTGCGAAGTCAGCTTCGCGACCGCCCGCGGGGTGAACGCCTTCGTGAGCAACCCGCGCAGCCGGCCGTGCTCCGGCGGGTCCATGTTCAGCATCATCCGGCGCACGTACGCGAGATCGGCCGCGTCGCGGATCTGCGTCCCGCCCAGCTGCGACGAGAACACCCCGGGGTCGCGCAGCACCCGCCGCACCTCGGCGTGCCCGAGCACGGCCCAGAAGTCGTCGACGCGCACCACCGGGCCGGCGCGCCGCAGCCGCGCCAGCTCCTCGTACGGGACCCCTCGCACGTAGGTGTCCGGATCGGTGATCGCCACGCCGCCGACCCTAGCCGCGCCCACCGACAATTTGGCAGGCTGCCGGGATGGACACCCTGAACATGCGCACCGGCGGCGAGGGCGAACCGGCCGTCGTCCTCCTGCACGGCCTCGGCGCGACCGGCGCGGTCTGGGCCCACTTCACCCCGCCGCTCGCCCGCCGCGTCCTGGTGCCCGACCTGCCCGGCCACGGCCCGTCCTCGCCGCTGCCGCACTACAGCTTCGGGACGCTCACCGCCGCCGTCGCCCGCGCGCTGCCGGAGCACGGCCCGTACGTCGTCGCCGGTCATTCGCTCGGCGGGGTGCTGGCGCTGGAACTGGCGTCCGGGAAGTACGACGTCGAGGTCGCCGGCGTGCTCGCGCTCGGGGTGAAGGTCGAGTGGAGCCAGGACGACCTCGGGCGCGCGGCGAGCTTCGCCGCCAAGCCGTCGCGGGTGTTCGAGTTGCGGGAAGACGCCGAACAGGCGTACCTGAAGGTTTCCGGGCTGCTCGGGATCGCGCCCGCGGACCCGGCCGGGCTTCGCGAGACCGAGGGAGGTTGGCGCCTCGCGATGGACCCGGCCGCGTTCGGCGTCGGCGCACCGGACATGCCGGCACTGCTCGCCGCGGCGCGGTGCCCGGTCGTGCTGGCGGCGGGCGAGCACGACCCCATGAGCCGCCCGGAGCAGCTGCGCGCGCTGGACCCGGACGCGGTCACCCTCGCCGGCCTCGGGCACAACGCCCACGTCGAGGACCCAGCCGCCGTGCGCGCCCTGCTGGAGCGCTTCGGCGTCTGAAGGCCCGGGTGCAGCCGTCGTACCCCACGCGACGGCTGCTCCGCGAACCCCTCGTCACCACCGGACGGGAGCAAGCCTAGGAACTCGTGGTGGACGAGCGCCTGTACTGCCGAGTCACGCCGCGGTCACGGTCGGTACCTGCGGAAACGGTTATCTTCGCCGTTCGGTGGTACAGGTGGGGAGGCACGATCGTGATGCTTGAGGGGTACGTTCCGCTCGGGCACGCGGGAGAGGACGCTTGTGGAGGAAGGCCGGTCGTTCGCCGGGTGGCTTCGGGAGCGCCGCGTGCTCGCCGGGCTCACGCAGGCGCAGCTCGCCGAGCGCGCCGGGCTGAGCCTCCGCGCGGTCCGCAACGCCGAACTCGGCAACGTCCGGCGGCCGCGCCCGGAGACCGAACGGCGGCTGCGTGAAGTGCTCGCCGAGGCCCCGCCGGAGCCGGTGCGGATCGGCGTGCTGGGCCCGCTGACGGTGTCGCGGGGCGGCGAGCCGGTCGAGATCGGCGCGGAAAAGCAGCGCCTGATCCTGGCGCTGCTCGCCCTGCAGCCGAACCGGACCGTCCGGCGCGAAGACCTCGTCGACGTCGTCTGGGACGAGCCGCCGCCGTCGTGCCTGGACCTGCTCCACACCTACGTCGCCCGGCTGCGACGGGCGCTGCGGCCCGCCGACCTGATCGCCACCGACAAGGGCGGCTACCGGCTTTCCGCCGGCGAAAGTGAGCTCGACCTGCTGGAGTTCGAAGCCCTCCTGGCGCGCGACGCCCCGGGCGAGGCCCTCGAACTCTGGCGCGGCCCGGCGCTCGCCGACGTCGAACGCCTGCGCCAGCACCCCGCCCGGCTCGCGCTCGCGATGCGGCGCGCCAAGGCCGTGATGGCCTACGCCGGGGTCGCGGACCCCGAGGACGCGGCGGTGCACCTGCGGGTGCTGACCGCCGAGGAGCCGCTCAACGAGTCCGCGCACGCCCGGCTGATGCTGGTGCTCGCCGCGTCCGGGCGCCAGGCCGCCGCGCTGGACGTCTTCGAGGAGATACGCCGGCGGCTCGCCGAGGAGCTGGGCATCGAACCCGGCCCGGAGCTGCGCGCCGTCCACCGCCAGGTGCTGCGGCAGGACTTCGCCGACCCCGAGCCCCCGGCCCGCGTCCCGGCGCAGCTGCCCGCCGACGTTCCCGGTTTCCGCGGCCGCCTCACCCAGCTGGCGGAGCTGGACTCGCTGTTGCGCCGCGAAGACGGCGACACCGGCGCGCGCATCGCCGTCCTCTCCGGCACCGGCGGGGTGGGCAAGACCGCGCTCGCCGTGCACTGGGCGCAGCGCTCGCCCGCCGAGTTCCCCGACGGGCAGCTCTACCTCGACCTGCACGGCTACGGCACGGTCCGGCCGGTCGAGCCGGGGGACGCGCTGTCCGGGTTCCTGCGCGCGCTCGGCGTCCCCGGCGCGGACATCCCCGCCGAGCCGGACGAGCGCGCGGCGAAGTTCCGCACCGCGCTCGCCGGCCGCCGGATGCTGCTGGTGCTGGACAACGCGGGCTCGGTCGCGCAGGTCCGCCCGCTGCTGCCCGGCTCGCCGACGTGCCTGGTGCTGGTGACCAGCCGGGACGCGCTGCCCGGGCTGGTCGCCCGGCACGGCGCCCGCCGGGTGCTCGTCGGCCTGCTCACCGACGCCGAAGCCCGCGACCTCCTGCGGGCGCTGCTCGGCCCGCGCGTCGACGAAGAACCCGGCGCCACCGCGGCGCTGATCGGGTACTCGGCCCGGCTGCCGCTGGCCCTCCGGCTGGTCGCCGAGCTGGCGCTGAGCCGGGAAGGGGAGCGGCTCGCCGCGCTCGCGGCGGAGCTGGCCGACGAACGGCGGCGGCTCGACCTGCTCGACGGCGGCGGCGACCCGCTGACCGCCGTCCGCGCGGTGTTTTCGTGGTCCTACCGGCACCTGCCGTCCGACGCCGCGCGCGTGTTCCGGCTCTGCGGCCTGCACCCGGGCCGCGACCTGACGCCGGTCGCGATCGCCGCGCTCGCCGACGTCCCCCTGCCCGAGGCCGAGCGGCTGACCGGCGTGCTGGTGCGTGCCCACCTCGCGCAGCAGACCGGCGACGACCGCGTCCAGCTGCACGATCTGCTGCGCGTCTACGCCGCCGAGCTCGCGGCCGCCGGGCCGGACGAGAGCCGCGCGGCCCAGGAGCGGCTGTTCGACTCCTACGTCCGCTCCGCCGCGCAGGCCATGGACGTGGTCCTGCCGCAGGAACGGCACCTGCGGCCGGTGGTGCCGGATCCCGACGTCAAGGTGATCGAGGCGCAGGCGTGGCTGGAGGCCGAGCGGCGCAACCTCCTCGCCGTCGCCGCGCACGCGACCCGCCACGGCTGGGCCGACCACCTGCGCCTGCTGTCCGGGATCCTCTGGCACTACCTCGACGTCGGCGGCTACCACGAAGAGGCGCTGGTGCTGCACACGCACGCGTCGGCGCTGGCCCACGACGCCGGCGACCGCGCGGCCGAGGCCGAGCCGCTGACCCTGATCGCGCTCGGGCACTGGCGCGTCGGCCGGTCGCGGGAAGCGCGGCGGTACCTGGAGGAAGCGCTCGTCCTCGTCCGCGAAACCGGCGACCGGCGCACCGAAATCCACGTCCTCAACACCCTCGGCCTGGTCTGCCGCGCGCTCGGCCGGTTCGCCGAGGCGATCACCTACTCGACGGAAGCGCTGGCCGTGGCCCGGAAGACGGGCGACCGCACCAGCGAAGGCCTGGTCCTGGTCGTGCTCGGCTGTTCCTGCCGCGGCATCGGCCGGTACGCGGAAGCGGCCGGGTACCACCAGGAGGCACTGGCTCTCGCGCGCGAAACCGCCGATCGCACCAGCGAGGGCTACGCGCTGGTGAACCTCGGCGACGCGTTGTCGGCGCAGGGACGGCACGACGAGGCCGCGCAGGCACTGGCGGAAGGCCTCGAGCACTTCCAGGCGATGGGCGTGCGGGTGAGCGAGGGGTACGCGCTCGGCATCCTCGGCGACGTCGAGCACGCGCTCGGCCGGTACGCCGAGGCCGCGGAGCACCTCGAGCGGGCGATGGAAATCGCGCGCGAGACGGGCAGCCCGACCAACCGCGGGGTCGCCTTGAAGCACCTCGGCGACGTCCGGCTGGCGCAGGGGCGGCCCGATGAAGCGGCGCGGCACCTGGAAGAAGCACTGGGCCTGGCCCGGGAATGCGGGGATCGGGGCGTCGAATCCCGCGTGCTCAACAGCCTGGGCGCGGTGGCGGCCGCGCGGGGAGCGTCGTCGGAGGCCCTCGCCTACCACCGCGAAGCCCTTGCCGCGGCCAAGAAGACCGGGTGCGGCCCCGAACAGGGCCGCGCGCACTGCGGGCTCGGTGAAGTCCATTGTGGACTCGGGGACGCGGTGGCCGCGCGCGAGCACTGGGAACGCGCGCTGGCCTGCTACGCCGGGGAGTGCGTGCCCGGCGCGATCCGCGTCCGCAACCACCTGGCGGCCTTGGACCGCGTGGTCGGATAACGGGGTTCGAGCGCGGCGAGGTCGCTTTCCAGCCGCTGGCGGTCGCGGTCGACGAAGTTGGTGCTGCCCGCGAGCCGCCGGGTGATCACGACGTCCTCCCGGTGGCCTTGAAGAACGTGTAGTGGAACGTCCCGTCCTCGGTCCGGTGCAGGTCCGCGACTCCGCGGGCCCAGCCGTCGGCGGTGGCCAGCCCGCGCGCGACGGCGGTCTCGCCGACGCCTTCGACCATCGCGGTGAAGGTGTCGCGGGTGAACCCGGTGACCAGGCCGGGCCGGGACTCGTCGACGTAGACGGTCCGCGGCTCGACCGCGACGCCGTCGAAGCCGGCGCCGGCGAGCAGCGGGTACAGGCGCCGCCCGATGAGCGCGTCCCCGCCGGCGTCGGCCTGCAGGCGGACGAGGCAGTCGATCGCGGCTTGCGCGGCTTCGCTGCGCGGGTGGAAGAACGCCGAGCCGTGGTCGCCCTCGATCACGGTGATCGTGCCGCCGGGCCGCAGCAGGGTCTTCAGGTGGGCGAGGGCCTTCTCCGGATCCGGCAGGTGTTCCAGCACGAAGCAGACGAAGAGGTGGTCGTACTCGCCGTCGAGGCCGAACAGGTCGGCCTGGCGGAAGTCGACGCCCGGGACCCGGGCTTCGGCCTGTTTCAGCGACTCTTCGGAGACGTCGACCGCGGTCAGGTGCGCGTCCGGGCTGCGGGCCGCGAGGTGGACGGTCTGGGCGCCGACGCCGCAGCCGACTTCCAGCACGCGGCTGCCGGCGGGGAACGCCGTCCCGGCGTGCAGGAGCTCGGCGAGGGTGTCGGCCTGGTCGCCGAGGCGGCGGGCTTCGGGAGCGGCGTACCCGTGCACGTAAGTGGTGTCCATGAGCCCAGCGTGCTGCGACAATGGCCCGGTGGACAGAGCCAAAGCAGACCCTTCGGAGGGGTCCATAGGGTCGGACTTCCTCCAGCTAGACGTGCGCGAGGCCCCGCCGGGCGGGCTCGCGGACTGGCTCGCGGGTCAGCTGCGCGCCGCGGTCGCGGACGGCAGGCTCCCGGTCGGCGGCCGGCTGCCCGCGTCCCGGGTGCTGGCGGCCGAGCTGCGCGTGTCGCGCGGCGTCGTCACCGAGGCCTACCAGCGGCTCATCGACGACGGCCACGCCGCGGGCCGCGGCCGCGCGGGGACGGTCGTGGTCGCCGCGCCGGTGCTGCCGCCGGACCCCGCGCCCGCCCGGGTGCCGTCGAAGGTGATCACGCCGCTGCCCGGTGTCGAGGTGTTCGACGCGATCCGCGCGATCCCGGCCCGGCTCGACCTGACGCCCGGGGTCCCGGACCTGACGGCGTTCCCGCGTGCGGCGTGGCTGCGCGCCGAGCGGGCGGTGTTGGACGAGCTGGAGCCGTCCCACTTCGGCTACGGCGACCCGCGCGGCGCGCCCTCGCTGCGGCTGGCGGTGTCGCGCTGGCTGGCGCGCAACCGCGGGATCCGCGTCGACCCGGGCGAGATCATCGTGGTGGCCGGGGTGGCGCAGGCGCTGACGCTGCTGGGGGAGGTGCTGCGGCAGCACGGGATCTCCGAGATCGCGGTGGAGGACCCGAGTTCGCTCGGCGCGCGCCAGCACCTGCACCACTGCGGCCTGGCGACCCCGCCGATCCCGGTGGACGACGACGGCGTCCGGGTCGCCGCGCTGCACGCGCCGGCGGTGCTGCTGACGCCCGCCCACCAGTTCCCGATGGGCGTGGTCCTGGGCGGCGAGCGCCGCCGTGAGCTGATGCGCTGGATCGCCGGCGGCGGAATCCTCGTCGAGGACGACTACGACGCCGAGCACCGCTACGACCGGGCGCCGGTGCCCGCGGTGCGGTCGATGGTGCCGGAGGTCTGCTACACGGGGAGCGTGTCGAAGCTGCTGGCGCCCGCGCTGCGGGTGGGGTGGCTGCTGGCGCCGCCGCGGTTCCGGGACGACCTGGTGGCGGCGAAGCGGTTCGCGGACCTGGGCAACGCGGTGCTGGCCCAGCTGGTGCTGGCGCGGCTGATGGAGACGGGCGAGCTGGAGCGGCAGCTGCGGGTGGTCCGGGCCCGGCACCGGAGTCGCCGGGACGCGATGATCCGGGCGGTTTCCGCGTCGATGCCGGCCGCGAGGGTGCACGGCGCCGCGGCCGGCCTGCACCTGACGATCACGTTCGACGGGGAGGTGGACGACGTCGCGGTGGCGGCGGCCGCGCTGGCGGAGGGGGTGAAGGTGCAGCCGCTGTCCTGGCACCGCCAGCGGCCGGGGCGCCCGGGCCTGGTGCTGGGCTACGCGGCGCGGACGGCGTCGGAGATCGAGGAGGGCGTCGCGGTGCTGGGGCGCCTGGTGCCGCGCTGACGCGGCGAAATCGCGCTCGGTCCACCGCCGCCTCTGCCCGGTGACCGCCGACCACCACGAACCCGCGACGCGACAGCCGGCCCTGACTTTGCCGGCGCCCTGACGTCGGGCGAGGTGAACGGGGCAGCCGGATCGGCCCGGGCGGCCCGTCCGGGATCCGGGATCAGGGCGAGTGGCCCGGTCTTGCCTTCGGTTCATGCGTCGGGCGAGGTGAACGACTCGTTCGGTAAAGGATCCACAAAGGACAGTCAAGCGACTGTGATCATGCTCTCCCATGCGTTTCGCGTACTTGGTTGCCATACGCAAGCAACTTGCTTAGCCTAGCTAAGGGACTGGCGAGCAGAAGGGTTGCACAGTGGCGGAACGCCGGACGTATTCGATCGCGGAACTGGGGCCGCGGTACAAGTGGATCGCGCTGTCCAACACGACGCTGGGCATGCTGATCGCCACGATCAACTCCTCGATCGTGCTGATCGCGCTGCCCGACATCTTCAAGGGCATCGGGATCAACCCCCTGGAACCGGCCAACACCAGCTACCTGCTGTGGATGATCATGGGCTTCCTCGTGGTCACCGCGGTGCTGGTGGTGAGCTTCGGCAGGCTCGGCGACATGTACGGCCGCGCGAGGATGTACAACCTCGGCTTCGCCGTCTTCACCGTTTCTTCCATCATGCTGGCCATCACGTGGTTCGGCGGTGACGCGGCCGCGTTGTGGCTGATCGGGTGGCGGATCGTGCAGGGCGTCGGCGGCGCCTTCCTGATGGCGAACTCCTCGGCGATCCTCACCGACGCCTTCCCGGCCAACCAGCGCGGCCTAGCGCTCGGCATGAACGGCGTCGCGGCCATCGCCGGGTCGTTCCTCGGCCTGGTCGTCGGCGGGGTGCTCGCGCCGGTCGACTGGAACCTGATCTTCCTCGTCTCGGTGCCGTTCGGCGTCATCGGCACGATCTGGGCGTACCTCAAGCTGCACGACACCGGCGTCCGCAAGCACGCGCGGATGGACTGGTGGGGCAACATCACCTTCGCGGTCGGCCTGATCGCGGTCCTGATCGGCATCACCTACGGCATCCAGCCCTACGGCTCGTCGCCGACCGGCTGGGGCAGCCCGTTCGTGCTGACCTGCCTGATCGGCGGGCTCGCGGTACTGGTGGCGTTCGTGGTCATCGAAACCAAGGTGGACAACCCGCTGTTCCGGCTTTCGCTGTTCAGGATCCGCTCGTTCACGTGGGGCAACATCGCGAACCTGACCGCGTCGCTCGGCCGCGGTGGCCTGCAGTTCATCCTGATCATCTGGCTGCAGGGCATCTGGCTGCCGCAGCACGGCTACACGTTCGAGCAGACCCCGCTCTGGGCCGGCATCTACATGCTCCCGATGACGGTCGGCTTCCTGCTGGCCGCGCCGACGTCGGGCATCCTCGCCGACCGGATCGGCAGCCGCCTCCTCGCCTCGAGCGGCCTGTTCATCACGGCGGTCACGTTCCTGCTGCTGATCCTGCTCCCGGTGAACTTCGACTACTGGGCGTTCGCGGCGATCCTGCTGATCAACGGCATCGGCATGGGCATGTTCTCCTCGCCCAACCGCGCCGAGGTGATGAACAGCCTCCCGGCCGACGCGCGCGGCTCCGGCGCGGGCATGATGACGACCTTCCAGAACGCAGCGATGGTCCTGTCGATCGGCTTCTTCTTCAGCCTGATCATCTCGGGCCTGTCGAGCAGCCTCCCGGCCACGATGCACGACGGCCTGGTGGCCCACGGCGTCCCCGACGCGGCGGCGTCCCAGGTGGCGAACCTCCCGGCGGTGGCGGTGCTGTTCGCGGCGTTCCTGGGCTACAACCCGATCCAGCAGCTCCTCGGCGGCCAGCTGGCGACGCTCCCGCCGGACCAGGCGTCCTTCCTGACCGGCCGGAGCTTCTTCCCGAACCTGATCTCGGGCCCGTTCCAGTCGGGCCTGGCGGTGGCGTTCGGCTTCGCGATCGTGGTCTGCCTGATCGGCGCGGTGGCCTCGCTCCTGACGAAGGACGCGCGCCCGAAGGACCGCGAATCGGTGGGCGAGGAGCTGGCGGCGGTCGCCGGTGAGGCCGGTGGCGGACCGGGCGAACTGGTGTCGCCGACGAGCGAACGCTAGACAGCGCAAAGAAAACGGGCCGGGTGCCACCCTTCGCGGGTGGTGCCCGGCCCGTTTCGTTTCGAGTGGTTCCCGACTTCGGTAGTGGGCCGAACGGACCAATCGCCCGGGAACGGGTAACGCCGCCGCAAGAAGATCGGATGGGGAGATCGAATGGCTCGCGGGAGGGCGAGCTCGTCGCCGCGCGGCATGGGAGGTGCCGCGCACCTGGGGGAAGTCTGCCCGAATCCGGGCCCCGCACCGATCGCCGACCGCTGCCCGGCACGCCGCCGGGCTTGTTCCGCGCTGCTCGAAAACGCTTTCACGACAAGGGGTAGTCCATGCGCCAGAGACCCTTCGCCCGGAGATCCGCCGTCCTCGGCTGCGCTTTCACCGTCGCCCTCACCGGTGCGGTGAGCGTGACCGGTGCGAACGTGGCCGCCGCGGCCGACACCATCACCTGCCGCGCCAGCGCCGGCGTCTTCTACACCCTCCCGGACACCCACCTCGACCTCGACCGCCACAACGAACCCGAGACCGGCGCCGTCTCCTGGACGGGACGCGCGACGATCGGCAACACGTGGGCGGGCAAGACGCTCGCCGGTCCCGACGGCCGGATGTACCTCATCTCCGACAACGGCAGCGTCCTGCGCCAGCGGCGGCTGGCCACCGGCTGGGAGAACGGCGGCGCCGGCCAGATCATCGCGACCGGCTGGAACGGCGTCACCCTGCCGGCCCAGCGCAACCGGATCACCGTCGACGCGACCGGCGACTTCTACTGGTCCCACGACAACATCCTCGCCTGGCTCCGCTACGACGAGACGACTAAGACCTGGACCGACCGGCTGATCGACACCGGCTGGACCACGACCAAGTACGACATGATCGTCGGCGCGGGCGCCGGCGTGTTCTACGCCCGCACCCCCGGCGGCGACCTCTACCGGTTCCAGTACGACCCGGTCAGCCAGCGGTGGCTCGAGTACGCCCGGCTGGTCGGCAGCGGCGGCTGGCAGAACTACGCCCAGATCGCCTCGGCCGGCGGTGACGTGCTCTACGCGCTGGACAAGAACACCGGGCAGATCAAGTGGTACCGCTACCTCGGCGCCGGCAACTGGCTGGGCTGGAAGGTGGTCGGCACGATCGGCACGAACTACCAGCTGAGCGTCACGACCGACGACTGCAAGCTGGTCGACCCCGGCCTGCCGACGCGTCCCGTGGTCCCGGTCGTCGCCGACGCCCCGAGCGCGGTCGTCGAAGGCACCGGCGGCAAGCTCCAGCACTTCTACGTCGACGGCTTCGGCCGGCTCATCCACGGGCGCCAGCGCTCGACGGACATCACCGTCGTCGACTTCTCGGTGGTGCCCGGCTACCAGCAGTACACCGGCACCCCGAGCGCGCTCCGGGCCGCCGACGACAGCCTGCTGGTGACGGCTCTGGGGCAGGACAGCGAAACCCGCAGCAGCACCCAGGCCGCAGCCACCACGACCTGGCCCGCCGCGAGCGGCTTCGGCGGCTGGACGCCCGGCGCCGCGGTCCTCGTCCAGCGGTCGGGCACCGGCACGGCGTTCGCCGTGGACGGCGCGGGCCGCCTGCTGGTCCGCCAGCAGGACGCCGCCAGCAAGCAGTTCCTGCCGTGGAAGGTCCTGCCGTCGTCGGGCCTGACCGCGGACCTGACCGCGGTCGCCCAGAGCGACGGGATCGACGTCGTCGCCCGGACCACGAGCGGTACCTACACCAAGGCGACGTACCTCGACGGCACGCTCGGCGCCTGGAGCGCCGTGCCCGGGACCGGCTGGACCGGCAAGCTCGCCGCGACGGCGAACCCGGACAAGAACCTCGAAGCCTTCGCCGTCCAGCCGGACGGCGTGGTCGTCAACCAGCGTGAGCAGGCGGCCGGCTTCACCGGCACGTGGCAGCCGCTGGCCGGCGTCACCGCGCAGGGCTCCCCGGCCGCCGCCGTCGACACGGGCGGCGTGGTCCACGTGGCCGTCCGCGCCACCGACGGCTACGTCTACGTGACCCAGCAGAACGCGCCCGGCAGCACCGGCTACCAGGCCTGGCAGAAGCTGGTCGACTCCCGGACCGGGGCGGCCTACCAGTCCGCCACGGACCCGACGCTCACCGGGCTTTCGGCCGGCGGCGTGGTGGTGACCTACCGGGACAGCGACGGCGTCACCTACGCCTTCGGTTCGGGTGTCCCGGTCACGGCCGCGGTCGCGCGCAGCGCGAGCCCGGCGACGGTGTTCACCGGCGGTCCGCTGCCGAAGCCGTCTCTCTGACGCAGTTCGCCTGACGGGCGGGCGGGCCTCGACGTGGTTCGAGGCCCGCCCGGCCGTCCCCTTGCCGTGCAGCCGTTCGACCGATGAGGGCGGGATTCCCCATGTTTTCTCCACGACGCAAGACCGGGCACGCCAGCCGGGCCGGGTTGCTGGTCCTCGTCGTCGCGCTGACGGCGGGAATCGTCGGGCCGTCGATCCCGGCCGGGCCGGACGCCGGCGCCAACCTGCTGCAGCAGGCCATGGCGCTCGCCCCGAAGCAACTGCCGGGGACGGCGGGGGAGCAGGGGGACGACCCGGCCGGGGCGGCCAACACCGCCGGGCCGAAGTCGCTGCAGTCGAAGTACCCCGCGGTGGCCGCCGGTCAAGCGAAGGTCACCGCGAACGCCGTGCAGGTCGGGAGCGCGCCCGCGCACGTGACCGGGTTCGACGAGAAGACCAGCCGGGAGCTGCCGGACCGGCGCACCGCCACGGACAGGACCTACGCCAACACCGACGGCACCCTCACCACGGAGTTCGGCGAGGAGCCGATCAACTTCCGCGCGCCGGACGGCAGCTTCCAGCCGATCGACACGGCGATCGTGCCCGCGGGCACCGGCTGGTCCAACGCGGCCGACGCCGAGCGGATCACCTTCGCCGCCAAGGCCGCCGGGAACGACCTCGTCCGGGTGTCCCTGGACGGCGACCACGAATTCGGTTACGGCGTGGGCGGTGCCGTGCCGTCGGCCGGTGCCGTCTCCGGCAGCCGCATCGTCTACCCGGGCGTGCGGGCCGGTGCCGACCTCCGGCTCGACGTGGTGCCCGGTGGTGTCAAGGAAACGCTCGTCCTGAACTCGCCGGAGGCCGCGGCGACGTGGGACTTCCCGTTGCGGCTGAAGGGGCTCCGGCCGTCCCTTGTGGACGGTCGGATCTCGCTCACCGACCCGGCCGGGCGCGAGCGCGCCCGGATCCCCGCCGGGTTCATGACCGACTCCCGGCGTGATCCCGCGACCGGCGACCCCGCCCGGTCCGAGGGCGTGACCTACGAACTGCTGGAAAACGCCGGCGCGTTCGTGCTCCGCGTCAAGCTGGACCCGAACTGGCTCAAGGACTCCGCGCGCGTCTATCCGGTGGAGGTCGACCCCAGCGTCGAAACCACCGCGTCCGACGGCGGCGCCGTGTTCCAGGGCGGTTCCCGGCTCGACGGCTCGACGGAGCTCCGGATCGGCACGACCGGGTCCGTCAAGGCCGCGAGCTACCTGTCCTTCAGCGGTGTGGAAAGCCGGCTGCGCAACCACAAGATCCTCGGTGCCCAGCTCACGCTGAAGAGCACCTGGTCATGGTCCTGCCAGCCGCGTCCGGTCACCGTGCACGGCGTCACCGCGCCGTGGACCACCGCGTCCGGGTTCCCCGGGCCCGCCTTCGGTCCCGCGCTCGCCCAGGAATCCTTCGCCCACGGGTACATCGGCCTCCAGCAGCACGCTTCGAGCTGCCCGTCGGCGACCGAGCTGATCCCGCTCGGCACCGGCGGCCGCGACCTCGTGCAGCGCTGGGTGACCGGTGCGCAGGCCAACTACGGCCTCGCGGTCCGCGCGTCGGAAACCGATCCCTACGGCTGGAAGAAGTTCACCGGCAACCGGACGGCGAACCCGCCGCGCCTGTTCGTCACGCACACCGCCTACGACGCCGAATACCGCGTCGACCGCGGCGTTCCCCAGCCGCCGGTGACCCGCACGCAGGCCGGCAAGGTCAAGATCACCGTCACCAACCGCGGCGCCGACACCTGGACCGCCGCGGACTTCGCGCTCGGCTACCGCGCTTTCACCGCCGCCGGCGCCCCGGTCGGTGCGGTCGAAGCCGCGTCCCTGCCGAACGACGTGCCGCGCGGTGCTTCGGTGACGCTCGACGCCACCATCAAGGCCATCGAGCCCGGCCAGTACCTGTTCGACTTCAGCATGCTGCGCCGCGGCGGTGCCTGGTTCACCGACGAGCAGATCCCGCCGACGCGCCTGTCGATGACCGTGTTCGACGTCCCGCCGATCGTCAAGGCGCAGTACCCGCCGAACGGCTTCTCGGCGCCCACGCTCACCCCGCAGCTCTGGGCCGACGCGGTCGACGTCGACGCCCCGGTGTCCTCGACCCTCAAGTACCGCTTCGAAGTCTGCGAAAAGTACGTCGCCAAGCCGGACGGCACGCTGACCGGGGTGTCCTGTGTGGACTCCGGCTACGTGACCAAGCGGACCTGGACCGTGCCGGTCGGCGCGCTGCGCTGGAGCAAGGACTACCAGTGGCGCGTGTTCGCCTACGACGGGAATTCGGAGAGCGAAAAGCTCACGCCGAGCCACCTCCTGACGGCGGTCCCGCAGCCGGAGATCACGTCGCACCTGGCGAACGCGCCCTACAGCGGCGCGCAGCGCGACTTCGACCCGCAGACCGGGAACTACTTCTCGAGCGCGGTGGACGCGGCGCTGCAGGTGACCGGGCCGGAGCTGACGGTCGCCCGCACCTACAACAGCCTCGACCCGCGCACCGACCTCGCCTTCGGCGCCGGCTGGGCGACGCGCTACGACATGCGCGTCCTGCCCGACAACGACGGTTCGGGCAACGTCGTCGTGACCTACCCGGACGGCCAGCAGGTCCGGTTCGGCCGCAACAGCGACGGCACGTTCGCGCCGCCGCCCGGCCGGCAGGCGAACTTCCGGATCGAACCGGAAGCCGCGGGTGGCGGCTGGGTGCTGACCGACAAGGCGGCCACGCTCTACCGCTTCCGCCCCGACGGCCGGCTCATCGAGAGCTACGACCAGGCCGGGCACCACGTCCAGCTGGACTACGGCACGCCGGAGCACCTCAGCCGGGCGATCAGCCTGACCAGCGACCGGATCCTGTACTTCAAGTGGACCGGCAACCACGTCACGTCGGTGAGCACCGACCCGATCGACGGCAAGCAGCTCACCTGGACCTACACCTACGACGGCGACCGGCTGACGAAGGTGTGCGACCCCGACAACGGGTGCACCGGCTACGACTACACCGCGGGTTCGCACTACCGCAGCTCCGTCGTCGACGCCCGCCCGTCGTCGTTCTGGCGCTTCGGCGAGACGTCCGGGACCACGGCGGCCAGCGAGAACGGGCTCAAGCTCGGCAAGGACGCCGGGACCTACAAGGACGTCACCCTCGGCCAGCCGGGGCCGCTGACCGGCACCGGGACCGCGGCGACGTTCAACGGCACCTCGTCGGTGGTGACGCTGCCGGACGGCACGGTGCGCAAGAACCGTGACCTGGCGATCGAAATGTGGTTCAAGACCGCGACCGGCGGCCCGCTCTTCGGCTACCAGAAGGCACCGATCAGCGGCACGCCCACCGGCGCGGTGCCGGTGCTGTACGTCGGCACGGACGGCAAGCTGCGCGGCCAGTTCTGGAACGGCGGCGCGGCCCCGATCACGTCGGCGACGGCGGTCAACGACAACGCCTGGCACCACGTGGTGCTCTCCGGCGCGCTCGCGACCCAGACGCTCTACCTCGACGGCAAGGCGGTCGGCACCGCGCAGGGCGAGATCGCGCACGACGACGTCGTCTACAACCAGATCGGCGCCGCGTACACGGTCCCGCCGTCGGCGTGGCCGGCCTGGGGCACGGACGCGCGCCGGTTCTTCTCCGGCCAGATCGCCGAAGCGGCGTTCTACGAGTACGCCGTCGGCCCGACGACCGCGGCCGCGCACTACCAGGCGCGTGCGGCGGCCAGCTCGCTCACGAAGATCACGCTGCCGAGCGGCCGCGTCGCCGCGCAGCTGAGCTACGACACCACGGCCGACCGCCTCGCCGAGGTCGTCGACCGCAACGGCGGCCACTGGCGCCTCGGCCGTCCTGTCGTCACCGGCACCGAGACCAACCTCGTGCGCACGACGCAGGTCACCGACCCCGGGAACCGCCCGCACTTCTACGACTACGACCCGGTGCGCGGCCGCATCCTGCGCTACATCGCCCCGCTGGGCCAGGGCATCCGCCCGGAGGACCGCCGCGACGGCGACGGCAACCCGCTGCCACCGGAGAACCCGACCTGTGATCCGTCGGCACCCCAGGACCCGACCGACCCGTCGTACTGCGGCGGCCCGGTCGGCGGCGACGGCACGTGGGTCGGCGGCCCGGTCAACGGCCAGGGCGTCCGCACCTACGACTACGACGACAAGGGCTTCCAGACCACGATCGGCGACGAGCTCGGCAACACCGTCGTCCTGACCAACGACGAGCGCGGCAACGTGATCGCGCGCAAGACGTGCCGCGTGGCCCCGGGCGACTGCCAGACGTCGTACTCGACGTACTACCTCAACGCGGCCGACGTGACGGACCCGCGCAACGACAAGCTCCTGTCCACCCGCGACCCCCGTTCGGCGAACGCGGACGACCCGGCGTACGCGACGACGTACACGTACACGGACCTGGGCGTCCGGGGCCTCCTGGCCACCGAGACCACCCCGGACGGCGGCGTGACCCGCCACCAGTACGCGAACGGCACGGAAGCGGCGGTGGGCGGCGGCAACGTCCCGGCGGGCCTGCTGCTGCAGACGACCGACCCGCGCAACGGCGTCACGGCGTACTCGTACTACAAGAACGGCGACCTGGCGAAGGTCGTGGATCCGGCCGGTTTGGTAACGGCGTACACGTACGACGTCTTCGGCCGGAAGAAGACGGAAACGCGAAGCAGCGCTTCGGATCCGGCCGGGGTGACGACGACGTACGCCTACGACTCCCGGTCGCACCAGACCGCCGCGACCGGATCCGGCGTGGCCAACGCGATCACCGGCGTCACGCACACCGCGCAGACCCTCACCGGCTACGACGCCGACGGCAACGTCGTGCGCACCGAGGAGAAGGACCTGACCGGTGGTGACGCCGCCCGGGTCACGACGACCGACTACGACAACTTCGGCCGGGCGAGCCGGGTGGTGGACCCGGAGGGCGGGGTCACCTCCGCCGGCTACGACCCCTTCGGCAACCGCGTCTGGATGGTCGACGCCGGCGGGAACAAGTACGAATACGGCTACACCGCGCGCAATGCGCTGGCCGAGGTCCGGCTGCGGGCCTGGAACGGGCAGGCGACCGATCCGGCGAGCGGGGGCGGCGACACCGACGGTGCCGGCGACACGACGTCGGCGCCGACCCTGGTCCTCGCGTCCTACGCCTACGACCTCGCGGGCCGGCGGGTGCGGGAAACCGACTCGATGGGGCGCACCACCCGCTACCAGTACTTCGGGGACGGGAAGGTCTGGAAGGTCGTCGCCCACGACGTGCGCGACCCCTTCAACCCGGCCGCGCCCAAGCGCGACGTCACGCTGCAGGAGTACGCCTACGACGCCGCGGGGCAGAAGACCAAGCTGACCGAGCCCGGCGGCCGCGTCACGACGTTCGAGTACGACGCCTCGGGCCGCGGCACGGCGGAAACCGCCGACCCGGCGGGGCTGGCGAACCGGACCGAATGGACGTACGGCCCCGGCGGGGACGTCGTCAAGACCGTCCACACCGGACAGAGCTCGAACAGCACCCGGCTCGACCTCGGCAACCGCGAGACCGTCGAGTACGGCTACGACACGGCAGGCAGGCAGATCAGCCAGTCCGTGACCAAGAGCGCCACCGAAAAGCTGACCACGACCTACAAGTACGACGAGCGCGGCCTGATGACCGCGGTCACCGCACCACGCGGCAACGCCCGCGGCGCCGACCCGGTCGCGTTCACGACGAACCTGGCCTATGACAAGCTCGGCCGGCTCATCCGGACCACGCAGCCGCTCGTCGCGGCCGAGTCCGGGGGAGCGGCGGCCGCGCAGGTACGTCCGGAGGTCGTCGGGGGCTACGACACCTTCGGGAACCAGACCGAGACGAAGGACCCGAACGGCAACGTCGGGACAGTCACCTACGACCGGGACAGCCGGATCCTGAAGGTGGCGTCGCCGGACTACCGGAAGCCGGGGGAGAGCACCGCGGCGAAGGTCGCCACGACCCGGCAGTACGACGCGATGGGCAACCTGCTGAGCGTCACGGACCCGGCCGGCGCGGTCACCCGCTACCGGTACGACCAGCTCGGCCGGCCGGTCGAGCGCACCGACCCGGACCCGGCCGACGGCGACCAGCCCGGCGGCGTGTGGCGGTACGGCTACACGACCGAGGGCGAGCTGCTCTCGACCACGGACCCGACCGGTTCGCGGGTGGAAGGCACCTACGACGACTTCGGGCGGCAGGTCACGGCGACCCGGCTCGAGCGCCGTCCGGCGCCGGCCGCGTACACCACCAAGCTCCGCTACGACGACGCCGGCAACCTCGTCAGCTCGACAGCGCCGACCGGCGAGCTGACGAAGAACGAGTACGACGTGCTCGGGCAGCGGACCACCACCACTGACCCGGCGGGAGTGGTTTCGCGCTTCGGCTACGACTTCGCCGGGCGCCAGGTGCGGCAGTCCGACGGCCACGGCCGCACGGGGTACGTGAGCTACGACCCGGCGGGCCGGGCCACCGGGTTCTACAGCCTCGACCCGGCCGAGCGCGTGCTGCGCAAGAGCTCGGTCGGCTACGACGCGGACGGCAACAAGGTCACCGCGTCGGACGCGCTGGGCCGCACCACCCGGTTCGACTACGACTCCCGAGGCCTGCTCGTGCGGCAGCAGGAGCCGACCACCGACACGGCGTCGATCACGACGTCGTTCGGCTACGACGCGGCGGGCAACCGGACCCGGTCGACCGACGGCCGCGGCAACAGCACGATCGAGACGTACAACGTGCTGGGCTTGTCCGAATCGGTGCTCGAACCGGCCACGGCGGCCCACCCGGCCGCCGCGGACCGCACGTGGACGACGTCGTACGACCTCGCCGGCCGGCCGGAGCGCCTCCAGGCACCGGGCGGCGTCGTTCGGCAGCGGACGTTCGACGCACTGGGCCGGCTGACGCTGGAGACCGGGACCGGCGCGGCCCAGCCGACCCCGGACCGCGTCCAGCGGTTCGACCCGGCCGGGCGCCTGCTGGCGGTGAACGCGCCCAGCGGTGAGAAGACGTTCACCTACGACGACCGCGGTGACCTGCTGACCAGCACCGGGCCGCTCTCGGGAACGTCGACCTACTCCTACGACGGTTCGGGCCGGCTGACCCAGCGCGTCGACGGAGCGGGCACCGCGGTGTTCGGCTACCAGCAGGGGCGCCTGGCGACCCAGCAGGACGGCCTGACCGGGGTCAAGCAGACGCTCGGCTACGACGACGCGGGCAACCTCGCGTCGATCGACTACGGCGGCGGCCGCGTCCGCACCTACGGCTACGACGACTTCGGCCGCCAGACGAGCGATGAGCTCAAGGCGACCGGCGGCGTCTCGCTCGCCGCGCTCGCCTACAGCTACGACCTCGACGACCGCCTCACCGGCAAGAAGACGACGGGGGTGGCCGGAGCCGGCGACAACACCTACGGCTACGACCAAGCGGGCCGCCTGACGTCGTGGAGTGTCGGCGGCAAGACGACCTCGTACGCGTGGGACGCGTCGGGCAACCGTGTGCAGGCGGGCGACCGCACGGCGACGTTCGACGAGCGCAACCGCCAGCTGACTGACGGCGCGGACACGCTGACGTGGAGCGCGCGGGGCACGCTGAACGCCCGCACCGGCGCGTCCGGGACGGTGACGTCGGAGTTCGACGCCTTCGACCGGGCGGTGAAGCAGGGCTCGGTCACGTACGCGTACGACGGCCTGAACCGGGCGTCGTCGCGGAACGGCCAGCAGTTGAGCTACGACGGCACGAGCTTGGACCTGACGTCGGACGGCACGTCGACGTTCGCCCGGGGCACGCAGGGCGACCTGCAGGCCCAGGGCGCGGCCGGGACCAACCAGCTCACGCTCACCGACAGCCATTCCGACGTGATCGGCGGCTTGTCCCCGACGGGCACACTGAGCGGCTCGGCGACCTTCGACCCGTTCGGGGCGAAGGTGGCGCAGTCGGGAACGACGTCGTCGCTGGGCTTCCAGTCGGACTACACGGACCCGGCCACGGGCGCGGTCGACATGGGCGCCCGCTGGTACTCGCCGGGCACGGGCACGTTCAGCGCCCGGGACGACATCGACTTGCCCGTGACGCCGTCCGGCATGGCGAACCGGTACGCCTACAGCGGGGGTGCCCCGGTCGACCATGTCGATCCGGACGGTCATCTCCGGATTCCCAAGCCGACGCCGAACCTGCCGGGCACCCGCGGCACCAGGGTGAGCGCCGACCCCATCAACGACTTCCTGGGGTTCCTGCCCTACGGCTGGCTGTTCGAGGTCGAGAAGATACCCGTCCGCACGGCGACCAGGGGTTCCGTCCGATACTTCACCTCCGGTGGCGGCAGCTACTGGGTGGACCCGAGCAGCGACCGCGCCTGGAACCCGTCCGGGAACCCGGACGCGGGTACGCAACCCGGCAACCCACCGCAGCCGGGTGGCTGTGGGGCCTGTTCACCGCCGCCGCGGGGATGCTGGTGCCCGCCGCCGCCCCCGCCCCCGCCGCCGGGCATCCAGGCGCGGATCGACCAGAACGAGAAGGCCCGCAAGGTCGCCGACCCCATCCCGGACGGCGCGAAGAACCCGTACTACGGCGGTGGCGGCGTCTCGTCGGATCCCGATCTGCCGGCGGGTGTGGTCGCGGGCCTGCTCGGGGACCTGCAGGACCTGGTGGACATCTACCAGGGCTTCCTCCAGCAGATCCTGGACCCGACGAACCCGGTGGTCCACGACGTGGATCCGCCGGTCCCGTCCCCGCTGCTGCCCACCCAGGTTTCGGCCTGGGACGACTGCGGTGGCGGCGTCCTGCGGGACGACTTCAACGGCGGGACCCGGCGGACGAGCTATGCGTGCGGTGATTCACTCGGCGGTGACGCGGGTGAAGGAAACAGGGCCGGCTCTGGCGCCGGGACGGCCGGGCACGACATCGTCGGGACCAAGCACGATGCGCTGAGGCCGATGCAGGACTACGTCAACCCCAGGCAGGTTGATCGCTACGTGAGCAAGCTTCTGGCCGGCGAGCAGGTCGACGCGATCGAGGTTCAGCGATTGCCCGACGGCAGGATGTACATCGAGGAGGGGCATCATCGCTATGTCGCCAGCAAGAAGACCGGAATCGATGTCGGGATGACAGTCGTGGACGGGCTCACTGTCGGTTGGCCCGATTGGTCGCAGGTCGTCTACGAGGACTGGTACGAGGACTGAGGCACCCGACCGGTGACCGCACCCGATTCCCGCGTCCGGGAATCCGGATGCGGGTACTTGGGAATTCGGTGGTTCACGACGTGGATTCTTCGGTTCGTTCCCGCTCGCGAGTCTTCGATTCGACCCGGGCGGCTCGCCTGAAGCCCGCTTCTACCGGCCGAGCGTGGCCCGCTGGATCTTCACCGGTTTCGCCGGTGCCCCGTCCAGCGGCCCGTTCGGGTCGGTCGGGATGATCCCGTCCGCCACCATGTGATCAATGGCCGACATCCCCCGCACCACAGTCCCCAGCACCGAGTAATTCGCCGGGATGTTCGCGAACGAATGCACGATGAAGAACTCCGACCCGTTCGTCCCCGGCCCCTGGTTCCCCATGGCGACAGTCCCGCGCGGGTAAGTCTCGGCACCTGAAACCTCATCCGGGAACTTGTACCCCGGCCCGCCCTTCTCGACCTCGTAGATGTCCCCGCACTGGAGCACACCCAACCGCGAAGAGTTCGAAAGCCGCCAGCACTGAGACCGGTCGTAGAACCGCTGGGCGATCAGCGAAACCATGTTGTGCACCGCACACGGCGCTGCCCCGGCGCGGTTCAGCCGGACCGTCACCGGCCCGTAGTTGAACCGGAACGTCACATCGACAGTCCCGCGCGTCAACGCAAAGGGCAGCGGACGCACCACCGGACGAGCCGCCGGGTTGTCCGGGGTCGGTGTGAACGTGCACCGGACCACCGGCGCCGAAGCAGCCGAAGCCGGAGCGGCGGGCACCACGAGGGCACCCAGGACAGCGACGACGGCCAAACCCCAGCGCAGCTTCATGGCCGGAGACGTTAGCGAAAAACGGACTACTTGCGCCAGGCCGTGCGGCGCTTGCGGATGTCCAGCACGAGCAGCAGGATCAGGAACAGCGACAGGCCCACGAGCCACACGTTCTCGGTGTTGTTCTCGTGGTTGCCCTTGATCATCACCAGCAGGATGATCGCGCTGACCCAGCCGGCGATGCGGGTGGCCTTCGGGAACGTGCCGTGCCAGCCCCAGGCCGCGGACGGCTCGTCGCGGGGGTCGACCTCGGGCCGCCTCTTCTCGACCGCCTTGCCTGCCACGATGAACTCCTCAAGACCCGTGAACCTCGTACGCGCCGATGATCCCACACCTCCGGGTGCGCCGCGGACACGGCCCGCGTGGCGCCGGACACCCGGCGCCGCCGCGATCGGAGCACCTCCGGGTGCGTCGCGCCGCCGCGATACGTGCGCTCGGCGGGGACCGCTTCGCCGCCGCGCTCGCGCCGCAGAACGTCGCGGCGCCCGCCCAGGTCCGCGCCACCGAACCTCCGGGTGCGCCGCGGACACGGGCCGCGCGACAATGACCGGCGATGACTACCTCGCGAAGCGTTCTCGTGCTCGGCTCGACCGGGTCCATCGGTGTGCAGGCCCTCGACGTCGCGGCCCGCAACCCGCACCTGTTCCGGGTGGCCGGGATCGCCGCCGGCGGGGCGGACCCGGGCGCGCTCGCCGCGCAGGCGCTCGCCCACGGGGTCGACGCGGTCGCCGTGACCAAGGCCACGGCCGCCGAAGACGTGCAGCTCGCGCTGTACGCCGAGGCGCAGAAGCGCGGTTACGCCCAGGGTGACTTCAAGCTGCCGCGGCTCTTCGCGGGCTCCGACGCCGTCACCGAGCTGATCGACGCCGTCGAGGTCGACACCGTCCTCAACGCCCTGCCCGGCTCCCGCGGCCTCGAGCCCACGCTCAAAGCGCTCGCCACCGGCGCCACCCTCGCGCTCGCGAACAAGGAGTCGCTGATCGCCGGCGGGCCGCTCGTGCTCGCCGCGGCCAAGCCCGGCCAGCTGGTGCCCGTCGACTCCGAGCACTCCGCGATCGCCCAGGCCCTGCGCGCCGGGCGCAAGGACGAGGTCGCCCGGCTCGTGCTCACCGCGTCCGGTGGTCCCTTCCGCGGCCGCAAGCGCGCCGAGCTGGCCGGGGTCACCGTCGAGCAGGCGATGGCGCACCCGACGTGGTCGATGGGCCCGCTGATCACCATCAACTCCGCGACCCTGGTCAACAAGGGCCTGGAGCTGATCGAGGCGGCGCTGCTGTTCGACATCGAGCCGGCGCGGATCGACGTCACCGTGCACCCGCAGTCGATCGTGCACTCGATGGTGACCTTCACCGACGGCTCGACGATCGCCCAGGCCAGCCCGCCCGACATGCGGCTGCCGATCGCGCTCGCGCTGCACTGGCCCGACCGGGTGCCCGACGCCGCACCGGCCTGCACCTGGGACAAGGCCGCGACCTGGACCTTCGAGCCGCTCGACGACGAGGCCTTCCCGGCCGTCGAGCTGGCCCGCCACTGCGGCACCGAGGGCGGCTGCCTGCCCGCCGTCTACAACGCGGCCAACGAGGAGCTCGTGTCCGCCTTCCTGGCGCAGAACACCAGCTTCACGTCGATAGTGGACACTGTTTCCGAGGTGGTGGGAGCCGCCGACGAGTGGCGTCGCGAACCGCGCGACGTCGACGACGTTCTCGCCGCCGAGCGCTGGGCTCGCGCGCGGGCCGGTTCGATCATCGAGGGGAAGTAGCGGGTGTCCTACATCATCGGTGTGGTGCTCTTCGCGCTGGGGATCTGTGTCTCGGTCGCGCTGCACGAGGCCGGGCACATGCTGACCGCGAAGGCCTTCGGCATGAAGGTCCGCCGGTACTTCGTGGGCTTCGGGCCCACGGTCTTCTCGTGGCGCCGCGGCGAGACGGAGTACGGCCTGAAGTGGATCCCGCTCGGCGGGTTCTGCGACATCGCCGGCATGACCGCGCTCGACGAGGTGACGCCGGACGAGGCGCCGCGCGCGATGTGGCGGTTCAAGACCTGGAAGCGCACGGTCGTGATGTCGGCCGGGTCGATCACCCACTTCATCCTGGGCTTCGTGGTGCTCTACCTGATGGCCGTGACGATGGGCCTGCCGAACCTCACGCCGCCCCCGGCGGTGCTGTCGGCCACGTCGTGCGCCCAGTCGATCACGACCGAAGAGCAGGCCAAGGCGCAGGCGCAGAACCCCACCTGCGCCGCCGACGCGCTCACCCCGGCCAGGACGGCCGGTCTCCAAGCGGGCGACAAGATCCTGTCCGTCGGCGGGAAGCCGATCGCGAGCTGGGACGAGATGCTCACCGCGGTCCAGGCCACCAGCGGTCCGACCGCGTTCGAGGTGCAACGCGGCGAGCAGCGGCTTTCGTTCACCGTTGACGTGCCGAAGGTGCAGCGCTGGACCAGCGAAGGCGTCAAAGAGGTCGGCATGATCGGTGCTTCGCCGCAGAAGTCCTCGGCGACCACGCAGTACGGCCCGGTCGCCGCGGTCGGCGCCACGTTCAGCTTCACCGGCACGATGTTCGCCGAGACGGCGCAGCGGCTCGTCGAGTTCCCGGAGCGCATCCCCGCCGTGGTCACCGCGATCTTCGGCGGCGAGCGCGACCCGAACACCCCGGTCAGCGTCGTCGGCGCCAGCCGGATCGGCGGCGAGGCCGTCGAGCGGGGCATCTGGGTGCTGTTCTTCTTCCTGCTGGCCAGCCTGAACTTCTTCATCGGCGTGTTCAACCTGCTGCCGCTGCTGCCGCTCGACGGCGGGCACATCGCGGTGGTCTGGTACGAGCGCGTCCGCGACTGGATCCGCGCCCGGCGGGGCAAGGCGGCGGGCGGGCCCGTCGACTACACGCGGTTGTCCGGGATCACGATGGTCCTGGTGCTCATCGGGGGCGCGGTGACGCTACTCACGGTGACAGCGGACATCGTCAACCCGATTCGTATCGGGCAGTAGCCGCCACGGAGGGGTTGCGGCCCGTCCCTGGCGGGCCACACGGGCCGTAATGCTGCTCACCGTGACGGTTGACATGGTGAAGGTGGCCCGGTCGGGGTAGGTACGCTGGAAACCGTGACCGTCGCACTCGGTATGCCCGCCCTGCCCCCGCCCGTCCTCTCCGAGCGCCGCAAGACCCGCCAGCTCCAGGTGGGCCCGGTCGGCGTCGGGAGCGACTTCCCGATCTCCGTCCAGTCGATGACGACGACGCTCACCTCCGACGTCAACGCGACGCTGCAGCAGATCGCCGAGCTGACCGCGGCGGGCTGCGACATCGTCCGCGTCGCGTGCCCGTCGGCCGACGACGCCGAGGCGCTGCCCGCGATCGCGAAGAAGTCGCAGATCCCGGTGATCGCCGACATCCACTTCCAGCCGAAGTACGTCTTCGCGGCGATCGAGGCCGGCTGCGCGGCGGTGCGCGTGAACCCGGGCAACATCCGGAAGTTCGACGACCAGGTCAAGGAGATCGCGCAGGCCGCGAAGGACCACGGGACGCCGATCCGGATCGGCGTCAACGCCGGTTCGCTCGACAAGCGGATCATGGACAAGTACGGCAAGGCGACGCCGGAAGCGCTCGCGGAGTCGGCGCTGTGGGAGGCGTCGCTGTTCGCCGAGCACGACTTCCACGACATCAAGATCTCGGTGAAGCACAACGACCCGGTGGTCATGGTGCGCGCGTACGAGATCCTCGCCGAGCAGTGCGACTACCCGCTGCACCTCGGCGTCACCGAGGCCGGGCCGGCGTTCCAGGGCACCATCAAGTCGGCGGTCGCGTTCGGCGCGCTGCTGCGCCAGGGCATCGGCGACACGATCCGCGTTTCGCTGTCCGCGCCGCCGGTCGAAGAGGTCAAGGTCGGCATCCAGATCCTGCAGTCGCTGAACCTCAAGCAGCGCAAGCTGGAGATCGTGTCGTGCCCCTCGTGCGGGCGCGCGCAGGTGGACGTCTACACGCTCGCCGAGCAGGTCACGGCCGGGCTCGAGGGCATGGAGATCCCGCTGCGCGTGGCCGTCATGGGCTGCGTCGTCAACGGCCCGGGCGAGGCCCGCGAGGCCGATCTGGGTGTCGCGTCCGGCAACGGCAAGGGCCAGATCTTCGTCAAGGGCGAGGTCATCAAGACCGTGCCCGAGCACGCGATCGTCGAGACGCTCATCGAAGAGGCCATGCGCATCGCCGAAGAGACGGGCGAGACCCTCGGCGAGGGCGCCCCGGTCGTGACCGCCGGCTGAGTTTTCCGCTGAAGCCCTCCTCACCTTCGCGGTGAGGAGGGCTTCAGCGCGTCTTCAGCCCTGCAGGTGGTGCTGGGCGGCGTCCCGGATCTGCAAGCGGACGTTTTCGAGCGCGGCGGCCACCTCGTCGATCTGCTGGGAAGCCAGCTGTATGGCGCCCTGGATCGCGGTCGCGGTGGACGTCTCGCCGAGCAGGCCGAGCACTTGGGCCTGCAGGTCTTCGAGGTCGCTCTTGGTGGCGAGCGCGATGCCGGTCGGCACCTGGTCGGCGAGCAGCTCGAGCTGCTGAGCCTGTTCCTGGATCGTCATCGGGTGGTTCCTTCCGCGGTGGGGCGCACCTCCGTGTTATCAGAACCGGAACTGTCGGTGGTGACGTTTACGCTGGCATTCGTGAGCGTGACCTGGGCCATTCACCGGCCGCACCCCGTGGTGCGGCCCCTGGTCACGCGCTACGTCGGGTACGCGCAGAACGCGGTGACGCTGCCGGTCCACCGCGGGTTGCCGTCCCGGCACGTGACGCTGGTCATCAGCCTCGCCGGGCCGGTCCGGATGGCCGGGCGCAGCCTGCGCGCGCTGGTCGGCGGGCTGCACACGAGCGCGGTGCTGATCCGGCAGGACCGCGTGCAGGAGGGGCTGCAGCTGGAGCTCGACCCGCTGGGCGTGCGCACGCTCTTCGGCGTCACGGCGGCGGAACTGAGCGGCGAGGTGGCCGACCTCGCCGACTTCGGCCTCGGCTCGCTGCCGGACCGGCTGCGGGAGCTGCCCACGTGGGAGCGGCGGTTCGCGCTGCTCGACGACGTCCTGGCCGCCCGGGCCGTCGAGCCGGTGGCGCCGCCGCCCGAGCTGGGGGAGGCGTGGCGCCGGATGCGCGGCGCCGACGGGCGGGTTCGCGTCGCCGACCTCGCCGGCGAGATCGGCTGGAGCCGCCGTCACCTGGGGGAGCGGTTCCGCGCGGAGCTGGGCCTGGCGCCGAAGCAGGCGGCGCGGGTCCTGCGGTTCGAGCGGGCCGGGCGGCTGCTGCGCCGGGGCCGCACGGACCTGGCCGCGCTGGCGGTGGAGTGCGGCTACTACGACCAGGCGCACCTGACCAACGAGTGGCGCGCGCTGGCCGGGTGCACGCCGGGCACGTGGATCGCCGAGGAGCTCCCGTTCCTCCAAGACCAGGAGGGGGCCGCCGGGCAAGACTCGCCGACATGACTCCTGAACCGAACGTCTGGCCCGCCCTCCGGTACGACGACGCCCCGGCCGCGGTCCGGTTCCTCGTCGACGTCCTGGGCTTCACCGAGGCACTGGTGGTGCCCGAAGGCGACCTGATCGCGCACGCCGAGCTGCGCTGGCCCGAGGGCGGCGCGGTGATGCTGGGCAGCGTCCGCGGTCCGGACGGCGTCCACGACGCGATGAAACCGGGAACGGGCGCGGTGTACGTGGTGTCGGACCGGGTGGACGAGATCCACGCGCGGGTGCGCGCCGCCGGCGCGGAGATCACGGCCGGGCTGACCGACACCGAGTACGGCTCGCACACATTCAGCCTTCGCGACCCGGAGGGCAACTCCTGGACGATCGGCACCTACCGCGGCGCTCCCTGACCCGAGCCGCCGTCCCGGACGTCATGAACGGGTCGTTCACCTCGCCGGACGACATGAACGACCCGTTCATGACATCGGCGGCCGCCCCGCGGAGCGCGAACCGGGCTGTTCATCTCAGCGTGTCGACGACCTCGCGTTCCGTTTACCGGCCGAATCTGGCACCCTGGAACCCGTGTTGCGGCTTGCAGGTGCACGGCTGCTCGATGATCGGGACTATCCGGCGGTCCGTGCCGCGCTCGCCGCCGACCCGGTGGGCAGCTGCATGGTCAGCGCCCGGGTCGAGGCTGCCGGTCTCGACCCGTGGCGGCTCGGTGGTGAGCTTTGGGCCGCCGACAGCCGTCCGGTTCGTGCCGGGCGGCTCCAAGGGCTGTGCTTCTCCGGCCCGAACCTCATCCCCCTGCGCGGCAACGCCCCCGCGTTGCGTTCCTTCGCCGACCGCGCGCTGCGCCGGCAACGCACGTGTTCGTCCCTCGTCGGCCCGGCCGAGCAGGTCCTCGGGCTCTGGGACGAGCTCGAAGACGAGTGGGGCCCGGCCCGCGAAGTCCGCGACGACCAGCCGCTGATGGCCCTCGACAGCACGCCGCTCGTGGCCGCCGACCCCCTCGTGCGGCCGGTCCGGCCGGACGAGCTCGAGCGCTACCTGCCCGCGGCCGTCGCGATGTTCATCGAGGAGGTCGGCGTCGACCCGCGCAGCGGCGACGGCGGCGCCAGCTACCGTGCCCGCGTCACGGAGCTGATCGGCGCCGGACGCGCGTTCGCCCGGTTCGAGAACGGCGAAGTCGTCTTCAAGGCCGAGATCGGCGCCATGTCGGCGACCGTCGGGCAGATCCAGGGCGTCTGGGTGCACCCCGAGCGCCGCGGCAGCGGGCTGGGCACCGCCGGCACGGCCGCGGTCGTCAACCGGCTCGTCCGCGGCCTGGGCCGCACCGCGAGCCTCTACGTCAACGCGTTCAACACCCCCGCCCTCGCGGCCTACCGCAAGATCGGGTTCCAGCAGGTCGGCCAGTACGCGACGGTGCTCTTCTAGCCACTCTTCCGTGGCGGCGTTTCACGGCCGCCGCACCCGTGCTGACCAGGCATCATCCCGCCATGAGTGCACGTCGACACCGCGGTGTGCTCGCGGTGCTGCTGCTCGCCGCCGCGACCACGGCCGGGTGCTCGGGCGACGGTCCCGAGGACGCCCTCTCCGCCTTCCTGGACGCCGTCGCGTCCGGGGACGTCGCCGGCGCCGCGGCGCACACCGACTCGCCCGAAGCCGCGAAGACCGTGCTGAGCCAGGTCCGCGGCGTGCTCGACCCGGAGTCCCTCGACGTCGACGACGAAGAGGTGAAGCAGCCGGACGGCGACGTCGTCACGGCCGGCTACCGGCTCACCTGGCACCTGCCGCACGGCCGCAGCTGGTCCTACCGCGCCGACGCGCAGCTGCGCGCGGCCGAGAACGGCTGGCAGGTGCACTGGCAGCCGACCGTCGTGCACCCGCAGCTGGCCGTCGGCCAGACCCTCGGCGTGCTGCCCCAGCTGCCGGAGACGGCGCCGGTGCTCGACCGCGACGGCGTGCCGCTGATGCGCCCGCAGACCGTGATCGGCGTGGTCGTCGACCCGCAGAAGGCCGGTGACCCGAGTGCGGTCGCCGGGATGCTCGCGAAGGCGCTGCACCGGTACGAACCGTCGGTCACCGGCCGGTCGGTGCTCGACGGGATGAGCAAGACCAAGCCCGGTGACGCCTACCCGGTGATCAGCCTGCGCGCCGGCGACTACCAGCGGGTCAAGCCGGTGATCTACGACCTGCCCGGCGTCCGCTTCGCCAGCCAGGAGCGGCTGCTGCCGGTGACCCGCGGGTCCGGGCAGCAGGTCCTGCCGGGCATCCGCGCGCTGGTCGAGCAGGAGCTGGCCGGGGCGGCGGGCTGGCGGATCGTCACCCGGGACGTCACCGGGGGCGAGGCGGCCGAGCTCAAGGCCGAGCCGCCGCGCCCCGCGCCCGCCGTGACGAGCACGCTCAGCGCGCGGATCCAGGTCGCCGCGGAGAAGGCCCTCGAGCCCGAGGAGTACCCGGCCGCGCTGGTGGTGATCCAGCCGTCGAGCGGCGACATCCTCGCCGTGGCGCAGAACGACGCCGCCGACGACGAGGGGTCGCTCGCGCTGTCCGGGCGCTACCCGCCGGGGTCGACGTTCAAGATCGTGACGGCGGCGGCCGCGCTCTCGGCGGGGGACGTCGACGCGGGCAGCCCGGTCGACTGCCCCGGCACCACGACGATCGAAAACCGGGTCGTGCCGAACGAAGGCCGCTTCGACCTGGGCCGGGTCCCGCTGACGACGGCTTTCGCGCGGTCCTGCAACACGACGTTCGCCCGGCTCGCGGCGGGCCTCCCGGCCTCGGCGCTGACCGACACCGCCCGCTCGTTCGGGCTCGGCGCCGACTTCGTGGTCCCCGGCCTGACCACGGTCACCGGCGCCGTCCCGGCCAGCGACTCGGCCGTCCAGCGCGCCGAGAACGGCTTCGGCCAGGGCACGGTGGTGACCAGCCCGTTCGGCCTGGCGCTGGTCGCGGCGACCGTGCAGGCCGGGAAGGTGCCGACGCCGTCGCTGGTGAGGGGCATGCCGGCGAGCACGAAGAACGTCGGCGACGCGCCGTCCCAGGAGGTCCTCGACGCGCTTCGCGGGATGATGCGCGAGGTCGTCACCAACGGCACCGCGACCGGCCTGCGGGACATCCCCGACGTCGCGGGCAAGACCGGCACCGCCCAGTTCGGCGACGGCTCCCGCTCGCACGGCTGGTTCGTCGGCTACCGCGGCGACCTGGCGTTCGCCGTGCTGCTCACCGAAGCGGGCTCGTCCAAACCGGCGGTGCAGGCGGCCCACCGGTTCCTGGCGGGGATCGGCTGAGCGGGCCGTCGTAAAGTGGGGGCATGTCCGTTCGTGCCCCGCTGGTTCCCGGCGTCCAGACGCCGCGCCGTGACGTCCCCAGTTCCATCGCCCGTCCCGAGTACGTGGACAAGCCGGCGCCGAAGCGGGACACCGGCAACGGCGTGCGCACGCCCGAGGTGATCGAGGCGATGCGGATCGCGAGCCGGATCGCGGCGCAGGCGCTGGAGGAGGGCGGCAAGGCGGTCAAGCCGGGCGCCACCACGGACGACATCGACAAGGTGGTGCACGAGTTCGTGCTCGACCACCACGCCTACCCCTCGACGCTGGGCTACCGCCACTTCCCGAAGTCGTGCTGCACCTCGCTGAACGAGGTCATCTGCCACGGCATCCCGGACTCGACGGTGATCGAGGACGGCGACATCTGCAACATCGACGTCACCGCCTACATCGGCGGCGTCCACGGCGACACGAACGCGACGTTCCTGGCCGGCGACGTCTCCGAGGAGGCCCGCCTGCTGGTCGAGCGCACCCGCGAGGCGACGCTGCGGGCGATCAAGGCGGTCCGGCCGGGCCGCCGGCTCAACGTGATCGGCCGGGTCATCGAGTCCTACGCCAAGCGCTTCGGCTACGGCGTGGTCCGCGACTTCACCGGCCACGGCGTCGGCCCCGCGTTCCACACGCCGCCGACGGTCCTGCACTACGAAGAGCCCTCCGTCGACACGATCATCGAGGAGGGCATGACCTTCACGATCGAGCCGATGATCACGCTGGGCACCATCGACTACGACATCTGGTCCGACGACTGGACCGTCACCACGAAGGACAAGAAGTGGACCGCTCAGTTCGAGCACACCCTCGTGGTGACGGCCGACGGCAGCGAGATCCTCACGCTGCCCTGAGTCAGTGGCTCGTGGCCTTCTTGTAGCAGCGCACCGAAAGCGGCACGAAGATCGCCAGCAGCAGCGCGATCCACAGGACCGAAGCGAGCACCGCGTGCTGCATCGGCCAGACGTCGTGCACCGGCATCGACGCGCTGGTGTTGCCGAACAGCTCCCGCGCCGCCTGCGTGATCGCCGAGACCGGGTTCCAGTCCGCGATCACCCGCAGCGGCGTGGGCAGGCGGCCGCTGTCGACGAACGTGTTGGCCAGGAAGGTGAGCGGGAAGATCGCCACGCTCGAGACGTTGTTGAACACCTCGGGCTTGCGCACGGCCAGGCCGAGCGTCCCCATCACCCACGACAGCGCGTAGGCGAAGGCGAGCAGCAGGACGACGCCCCCGAGCGCCTCGAGCGGGCCGGTGTGGATGCGCCAGCCGACCAGCAGGCCCACGATGCCCATGATGAGCAGGCTCGTCACGTTGAGGATCAGATCCGCGGTGGTCCGCCCGATCAGCACCGCAGCCGGCGACATCGGCAGGGATCTGAACCGGTCGATGATGCCCTTCTGCAGGTCGTCGGTCAGCCCGTAGCCGGTGACGATGCTGCCCATCGCCACCGCGAGGGTGAAGATCCCCGGGAGCATGAACTCGCGGTACGACATACCCGGGATGTCGATCACGCTGCCGAAGACGTAGCCGAAGAGCAGCACGAACATCACCGGCATGAACACGATGGACCCGAGCAGGTCCAGCGAGCGGACGATCTTGATCGAGTTGCGCTTGGCGACGGTCACGCCGTCGGTCACGGCCATCTGCACCGCGTTCATCACACGGCCTCCTTCGCGGTCTCGGCCACCTCGTGACCGGTCAGGGACAAGAAAACGTCGTCGAGGGTGGGGCGGCGGACACCGACGTCGCGGACGTCGACGCCGTCGGCGGCGAGCAGGGCGAGCGCTTCGGTAAGCGCTTTCGCGCCGTGGGTCACGGGCACGATGAGCCGGAACGCTTCGGCCTGCGGCTCGCCGCTGGCCAGCCGCGCCAGCGCCCGCCGCGCCACCTCGACGTCGGCGTGCGTGCCGACGGTCAGCTCGATCCGCTCGCCGCCGACGAGGTCCTTGAGCTCGTCGGCGGTGCCGCGGGCGATCACGCGCCCGTGGTCGACGACGGCGATGCTGTCGGCCAGCCGGTCGGCCTCTTCGAGGTACTGGGTGGTCAGCAGCAGCGTCGTGCCGCCCGCGACCAGTTCGGTGATGACGTCCCACAGCTCGGTGCGGGCGCGCGGGTCGAGCCCGGTCGTGGGCTCGTCGAGGAACAGCACCGGCGGGTTGGCCACGAGCGCGCCGGCCAGGTCGAGCCGGCGCCGCATGCCGCCGGAGTAGCCCTTCACCGGCCGGTCGGCGGCCTCGTCGAGGCTGAACCGGGCCAGCAGCTCCCGGCCGCGCGCTTTGGCCCGCTTGGTGCCCAGGTGGTACAGCCGCCCGACCATCTCGAGGTTTTCGGCCCCGGTCAGCTCCTGGTCGACGGCCGCGTACTGGCCCGACGCGCCGATGTGCGAACGCAGCTCGTGCGCGTCCTTCACGACGTCGAACCCGGCGACCGTCGCGCGGCCGGCGTCCGGCTTCTGCAGCGTCGTGAGGATCTGGACGGTCGTGGTCTTCCCGGCGCCGTTCGGCCCGAGCACGCCGAGCACGGTGCCCTCCGGGACGCGCAGGTCCATCCCGTCGAGGGCGGTGACGGAGCCGTACTTCTTGACGAGCCCTTCGGCCACGATGGCGTCTGGCATGGTCTTCCCCTTCTCTGTGCGGAGTTTCAGGCCCGGCGGATGACGATGTCGCCGGTGTAGGTGTGGGCTTTGACCTCGACCGTTTCGGTGGTCCCGCCGGGCCCCTCGGAGGGCGTCAGCGTGTTGCGCACGGAGCCGGTCAGGGAGTTGAGCTCGAGCCAGGCGGCGCTGCCCTCGCGGACGCCGACCTCGATCTCGCCGACCGCGGTCTCGAGGACGACCGAGTCGCGCATGACCTCGTTGAGCCGGATGTCGCCGGACGCGGTCTTGGCGTGCACGCCGGCGTGGGCGAGGACGACGAAGATGTCGCCGTTCGCGGTGCTGACCCGCAGGTCGCCGGTGACCTCGCCGACACGGGTCTCGCCGTTGGAGTTCTTCAGCACGGCGGTGCCGTCGATCTCGCGGATCCGCAGCTCGCCCGAGCCGGTGCCGGCCTCGACGTGCCCGGTGGCCCGCTCGACGGAGACGTCACCGGTGGCGGTGCTCGCCTCGAGCCGGGCGGCCTCGTCGAGGTGGATGTCGCCGACCGAGGTCTTGATGCGGCTGTCGCCGACCCGGCCGCTGACCCGGATGTCGCCCATGGCGGCCGTGGACTTGAGGCGCGAGCCGGCGGGCAGCTCGACCGTGACGTGCAGGGAGCCGCCCTTGCCCCACAGCTTGGTGGCGTACTTCGGGCCCTTGACCAGCAGCTCGCCGCTCGCGAACTCGACGCGGGTCTTGGCGACCGCCTTCACGTCCTCGGGTTCGGACGGGTCGGCGGGTTCGACCTCGACGGTGGTTTCCGCGCGCTCGCCGGCGACGATCCGGATGTCGGCGATGCTGACGTCGATCGTGGCCGAGATCGGCTCGGGGGTGGCGAAAACGGGCATGGCTGCGCCCTCCTGGGGTGCTCGGGTGACGTCTCCGCAGGTCGGAGACGTGGGGGTGAACGGAAGAGGGGTGGGTTACTGAACCCAGCCGGTGTACTTCTCGCCGAAGACCGACCGGCGGTGCGGCTGGCTCTTGCCGGGACCGAGGGCGGCGCTCGCGGCCCGCACGAGCCAGGCGTTGATCGAGAGCATTTCCCGGTTCGCGGCCTCTTCGACGCGCTGCTTGAGCGTTTCGGGCAGCCGGAGGTTGACCCGGGCGACGGCGCCGTCGTCGGCTTCCGGGGGCACCGGGGGTGTCTCCTGGGGCGGCGGTTCGGGCGCGGCCGGCAGTGCGACGGCGAATTCGGCTTCGCGGCGGCGCAGGCGCACCTCGACGGAGCCGGGGGCGAGGTCACGGGTGATCTCGTCGGCCGCGGCGGAAAGGGCGTCGAGCAGGGTGAGCCGGATCGCCGATTCGAGCGGCGCGGTGAGCCGCTCGGCCAGGGCGACGGCTTCCTCGCCCGCCGCTTCGGCGGCGACCGCGAGCTCCCGGCGGAGTTCGTCCACGAAGGGCGTCAGGTCCATGGCACAACTATGGCGCCACAGTGGTGCCACGACAACCCTGAATTGGCACCCTTAGGGGTCGATCCTGGTGCCACCGTGGTGATTGCGCAGGTCAGGCGTGTTCGATGCGTGCCAGGAGCTCGTCCAGGAAGCCGCACGCCTCGGCGGTGGCCCGCTCGGCGTCCTGATCGGCGATGGCCCGGGCGAGGCCCTCGTGGCCGATTTCGGGCACGTGCTCCGCGCCCGGCGTGATGCTGGACGTCGCCGCGACGCTGGCCGTGATGACCTCGGTGAGCCCGCGGTACAGCTCGGTGAGCAGCCGGTTGTGGCCGGCGCGGACGACGGCGCAGTGGAACTCCGCGTCCGTGCGCGCGAAGTCCTCCCAGCGCCCGTCGCGCAGCTCGGCCTCGCGGCGGGAGAGCAGGGCCCACAGCTCGGCGACCTCTTCTTCGGTCCGCTCGGCGGCGGCCAGGCGCGCGCCTTCGACCTCGAGGGTGCGCCGGACCTGCAGGACCTCGCGCAGCTCCGACCCGCAGAGCCGCCGGATCGCGCCGGACACCTCACTCGTGGCGCGCACGTACGTGCCGTCGCCCTGCCGGACCTCCAGCAGGCCGGTGTGGGCGAGCGCGCGCACGGCCTCGCGGACGGTGTTGCGCCCGACGCCGAGCTGGTCGACGAGCTCGGCTTCGGTGGGGATGCGTTCGCCGATGGGCCATTCGCCCTGCGTGACCGCGGTCCGCAGCTGCTCGATGACCTGGTCGACGAGGCCTGCTCGCCGGGTGGTGGCCAGAGGCACAGGATTATCCCTTCATCCAATCATCCTACGTATGCGATAGTAGCCGTCATGCGCGTCGAACACCGTGAATCCGGCCTCGAACCCGAACTGGACGGCGCCGTGGAGTTCCGGACCCCGGGCGTGGTCGCCGCCGGGGCGCTGCTCGCGGTCGCCGTGGTGCTCACCGCCCTCAACCTGCGCCCGGCCATCACCGGCGTCGGCCCGATGCTCGCGGAAATGCGCCAGGACCTGGGGACGTCCGGCGTCTGGGCCGGCGTGCTCACGACGTTGCCGACGCTGTGCTTCGCCGGCGCCGGGCTGGCCGCGCCGCTGCTCGCCCGCCGGGCCGGGATCGGCGCCGCCATCGCGCTCGCGCTGGGCACCCTCGCGGCCGGGCTCGTGCTGCGCGTGGTCGACGGCCCGGCCGTGGTGCTCGGCGGGACGCTCGTGGCCACCGCCGGCATCGCCCTGATCAACGTGCTGATCCCGGTGGTCATCAAGGACTCCTTCCCGGCCCGCATCGGCGTCATGACCGGTGTCTACACCGCGGCCCTCCAGGGCGGCGGCGCGCTCGGGTCGGCGGTGACCCCGCAGCTCGGCGACGCGTTCGGCGGCTGGCGCCCGGCCCTGGGCAGCTGGGCCGTGGTGGCCGTCGTCGCGTTGCTGGCGTGGATTCTCGCAGCCCGCGGCACCGGCAAGGCACCGAGGCACGGCGACGCCGCCGAGGGCGGCCGGTCGCTGCTGCGCAACCGCCTGGCCTGGATCGTCACGGTGTTCTTCGGCCTGCAGGCGTTCTACGCCTACGCGGCGATGGGCTGGTTCCCGCAGGTGCTGATGGACGCGGGCGTGTCCCGCGACGACGCCGGCCTGCTGTTCGGCCTGGTCTCGCTGATCGCCGTGCCGATCAGCCTCTTCGTCGCGCCGATGGCCGCCCGGCAGCGCGGGCAGGGGCCGTGGATCGCGGCGCTCGGCGTGTTCGGGTTCGCCGGCACCGCCGGGCTGATGTTCGCTCCGGCGTGGTCGCCGCTGCTCTGGAGCCTGCTGATCGGGCTCGGCATGAGCGTGTTCTCGCTGGCCCTGACCGTCATCGCGCTGCGGGCGCGGACCGGCGCGGACACCGCCCGGCTGTCCGGGATGGCGCAGGGCTTCGGCTACCTGTTCGCCGCGCTCGGGCCGTTCCTCTTCGGCCTGCTGCACGACCTCGCGGGCGGCTGGACCGTGCCGCTGGCGATGCTGCTCGGCCTGCTCGTCGTGCAGGTGGTGTTCGGCGCGCTCGCCGGCCGCCGCCGGTTCGTCTGATTCTTAACTGTTAACAGTTTCGCCGGGGCGGGCGCGGCTTAAGATCGTTCGGTGGCCGTGCCGTCCCCCGACCTCGGGGCGTTGCTGCGCGAGGGCCCGTTCGACGCCGCCCTGCGCGCGGCGATCCGCGCCCGCGGGCTGAGCCTGGACCGGCTCCGCGAACACCTGCGCACCCGCGGCGTCTCGGTGACGACGGCGACGCTGAGCTACTGGCAGTCCGGCCGCAGCCGCCCGGAACGGCGGGAGTCGGTGCGCGGGCTGCGGCAGCTCGAAGCCGTCCTGGAGGTGCCGGCCGGTTCGCTCGTCGCCTTGCTCGGCCCGCCCCGCGCGCGCCGGTCCGCGGCCGCGGAGATCGGCCGGTTCTGGCCGGACGAACGGCGGATCGACGCCGCGGTGTCCGATGTGGACACCCGGTGGGACGAGCGGCTGACCCGGCTCAGCCAGCACGACGTCGTCACCGTCGGAGCCGGCCGCGAGGAGCTGGAGTTCCGGTCGCGGCAGGTGCTGCGGGCCGAGGCCGACGGCCCGGACCGGTGGGTGGTGATCCTGCACCTGGACGAGCACGACCGGCCGCTGCCGGAACTGCGTTCGCTGCGCGGCTGCCACCCCGGCCGCAGCGTGCTGAAGCCCGAAGACGGCCTCCTCGTCGTCGAACTGCTCTTCGCCCGTCCCCTCGAACGCGGCGAAACGGTGATCACCGAGCACACGCTCGTGAACCGCGCGCCGTACCCGGTCGCGACGAACTACGAACGCAAATTCCGGCTCCCGGTCCGCGAATACGTACTCGAAATCCGGTTCTCGCCGGACGCGGTCCCGCCGGTCTGCCGCCGCTTCGCCGAACCCGGCGAAGAAACCGAAGTGATCCCGGAAGCCGGTGCGGTGCACGGGGTCGCGCTCAACTTCGGCCCCGGCCGGTACGGCTTCGAATGGGATTGGCCCGCCAGTTAACTGTTAAGGACTTCCGGATCTTCAACGCGGGCTTTCCGGCGGCTTACCGTCTGCGCACTTCCTTCGCCGAATCGAGGAGAAACCGATGCGCAGATTCGTTTCCGTCGCCGGCGTGGCCGCGATGGCCGCACTCGGGCTGGGTTTCGCGCCCGCCGAAGCGGCCTCGGACCACCCGGACGCCGAGGTGGCGGGAGTCGCCGCGGCCTTCGGCCTGTCCACGGACCAGGCCCGGACCCAGCTGGCCGCTCAGGACCGCGCCCACCGGCTGGCCGCGACGCTGCCCGGATCGGTCCGCGCGCAGGCCGCGGGGCAGTGGTTCGACGCCGCCGCCGGGAAGCTGACCGTCGCCGTCACCACCCAGGCGGCGGCGGACGAGGCCCGCGCGGCGGGGGCGGCGGCTCAGGTCGTCACCCGGAGCCGGGCCGACCTCGAGCGCACCGACGCGGCGGTCCGCGCGCTGGTCGGCACGGGCGTGCCGGGCGTCTACGGCTGGGGCGTCGACGTCCGCGGCAACGAGGTCGGCGTGGACGTCGACCGGACGAAGAAGACCGCGGCGACCGAGAGTTTCCTGTCGCGCGTAAGGGAAATCGGGGTCCGGATCACCGAAACGGGCTCGTCGCCGCGGCAGCAGTCCGGGACGATCCAGACCGGGAACCCGTGGTGGCCGGGCAGCGAGAGCAACTGCTCGGTCGGCTTCCCGGTGACGGATTCCGGCGGTGCCGAGCACTTCCTGACCGCGGGTCACTGCACGAACGACCGCGACCAGGCCGCGTACGGCGCTTCGGGCCAGCAGAACCGGATCGGCACGTCGAACGTCGGCGGCACCCACAGCGTCAACGCCCGCGAAGGCGACATGGGCGTCGTGGCGGTGACGGAGGCCGGCTGGAACCTGTCGGCGTCGGTCAACACCTGGGGCCAGCCCGCGATCACGCTGTCCGGCGCGGCCGAGGCGATGGTCGGCGATCGCGTCTGCCACTCCGGCAACACCTCGCACTGGCAGTGCGGCGAGGTGAAGTACACGCACAAGTCCGTCGACTACGGCGGCGGCCTGGTCATCGACGACCTCACCTGGACGACGGCGTGCTCCCTCGGCGGCGACTCCGGCGGCGGCTGGCTGCTCGGCGACAAGGCCACCGGCCTGCACGACGGCGGCCCGTCGAAGTGCGTGGACAACCCCTCCGACGGGGACATGTCCCTGTTCCAGCCGGTCGCCGAAGCGCTGAACAAGTGGCAGCTCACCCTCGTCACCGGCGGCGGCACCGGCGACACGACGGCGCCGAGCGCGCCCACCGGCCCGCGTGCCACCGGCACGACCGCGAACAGCGTCTCGCTCGCCTGGGACGCCTCGACGGACAACGTCGGCGTCACCGGCTACGACGTCTACAACGGCTCCGCGCTCGCCACGAGCGTCGCCGGGACTTCGGCGACCGTGACCGGGCTGTCCCCGGACACGGCGTACTCCTTCACGGTCAAGGCACGCGACGCGGCGGGGAACACCTCCGCGGCGAGCCCGGCGGTGTCCGCGCGTACCCAGGCGGGTAGCGGCGCCCGGACGTTGACCAACGACACCGACTACGCGATCCGCGACTACCAGCAGGTCTTCAGCCCGATCACGTCCACCCTGACCGGCCAGGCGGCGATCCCGCTGTCGGTCGCGGTGACGATTCGCCACACCTGCGCCGAAGACCTCGGCGTCACGCTGCTGGACCCGAAGGGCAAGGCGTACGCGCTCAAGTACAGCGGCGGCAGCACGTGCACGCCCTGGACCGGCGCTCGCACCTTCACCGTGCCGGCGGCCGCCTCGCCGGCGTCGGGCAAGTGGCAGCTGCGCGTGACCGACTACGGGCCCGGCGACACCGGCACCCTCGACACCTGGTCGATCACGCTGTAGGGGACCCCCGCGGGCCGGGCGGTCACCCCGCCCGGCCCGCGGCGACTCAGTCCAGGGGCAGGTTGAGCAGGGCGTTCTCGATCAGCTCCGGCATCGCCGGGTGGATCCAGTACTGGCCGCGCGCCATGCTCCGCGCGTCCAGGCCGAAGCTCATCGCCTGGATCAGCGGCTGGATCACCGACGACGCCTGCGGCCCGATGATGTGCGCGCCGAGCAGCTGCCCGGTCGCCGGGTCGGCCAGGAGCTTCGCGAAGCCCGTGGTGTCCTCCATCGCCCAGCCGTACGCGATCCCGGCGTAGTCCTGCTTCGAGGTCACGTAGGAAACGCCCTGTTCGCGGGCCTTCCGCTCGGTGAGCCCGACCGACGCCACCTGCGGGTGGGTGAACACCGCGTGCGGCACGAACCGGTGGTCGGCGGTGATCCGCTCGTCCGGGTGCACCAGGTTGTGCTGCACCACGCGGGCTTCGTGGTTGGCGACGTGCTTCAGTTCGTGCGGCGACGAAAGGTCACCGAGCGCGTAGATGCCCTCGACCACGGTCTCCTGGTAGTCGTCGACCACCACGTGCCCGCTGTCCATTGTGGTCACGCCGGTGGCGGCGACGTCCAGGACGTCGGAGTTCGGCCGGCGGCCGGTGGCGATCAGCAGCACGTCGGCCTCGACGGTTTCGGCGCCCTGCGGTCCTTCGAGGTCCAGCGCGACCCCGCGGTCGGTCTTGCGCGCCCGCACGGTCTTGCGGTCGAGGCGGACGTCGAACCGCTGCGCGGCCAGCTCGGTGAAGCGCGCGCTGATGTCGTCGTCCTCCGAGCGCAGCAGCCGCCCGGACCGGTTGACCAGCGTGACGTGGACGCCGAACGAGGCGAAGACGTGCGCGAACTCGGCCGCGATGTACCCGCCGCCGAGGACGACGATGCGCTCGGGCAGCTCGTCGAGCCGCATCACGGTGTCGGAGGTGTGGTACTCGACGGTCTCCAGGCCGGGGATCTCCGGGACCACCGGACGCCCGCCCGCGGCGAGCACGAACTTGTCGGCGGTCAGCACCTCGTCGGGCCGGCCGTCGGCGAAGCTGACGCGCAGCTCCTTGTGCCCGGTGAAGCGGGCGGTGCCGTCGTAGACGTCGACGTTCGCGTTGTCCTCGTGGCTGCGGCGGTACTCCGCGCCGCCCGCGGCGATCGGGTCGATCCGGCCGAAGATCCGGTCGCGGATGTCGCGCCAGCGCACGCCCTTCAGCTCTTCGTCGACGCCGTACTTCGCGCTGTGCGAAGGCGTGTACGCGACGTCGGCGGCGTACACGAACATCTTCGTGGGGATGCAGCCGACGTTGAGGCAGGTGCCCCCGAACGTGCCCTTCTCGACGATCGCCGTCTTCTTGCCGGCGAACTCCGGGCCGAGGATCGAGTTCCCCGATCCCGTCCCGACGATCACCAGGTCGTAGTGGGGCACTGCATCCTCCGCGGGGTCGGCTCGGTCGGTTCACCCTAGCCAACCGGGTCCGGGGAGCTGGTGTTCCCCGATGTGCTTAACGTCGTATTACGTGGTCAGTGGCCGTTGCCGGTGAAGTGCATCCGGTCCTTCGGGCTGCTCCACGCGCCACCCCAGCTCCAGCCGATCGCGGCGAACGCCCGCACGGTCGCGTCGCCGGCCAGGACCATGCCGGGCCGGCGGTTCGCGCGGTCGACGTACGCCGAGGCCAGCTCGGGCAGCACGAGGTCACCCTGGGTGTAAGGGTTGCAGAACGGGTTGACGTCCACCGCGAGCCCGTAGGCGTGCGCCGACCAGGACGTCTGCCCGCGGGCCGGCCGGCAGACGAACGCGCTGGTCGAGTTGCCGTCGCCGGTCGGCGGCGCGGTGAGCTCGGCCGGGCTGGTCACGCGCATCTCTTCGAGGGGGAAGCGCGCCGCGAAGAGCTGCCCGAACACCTCGGTGATCCCGGCGGCGCCCTTCGCGTTGACCAGCATTTCGCCGGTGTGCGCGCGCCCGTCGAAGCCCCAGAACGACATCGTCAGGTAGCGCAGGTCGCCGGCTTTGACCGGGCAGGCGGCCTGCCAGGTGCTGCGCGCGAGGACGTCGGCGGGCACCGCGCCGATCGTCGACGCGTACCGGCCGCCCGCGGGCGGCGGAAGGAGGTCTTTTGTCGGAAGTGCCCGGTTCACCAGTTCGGGTGGCGTCGGTTCGACCTCGCCGAAGCCGTCCGGGCGCCGGGGGAGTGGCCGGGCACCCACCTGCCAGGTGACGGCGGGCGCGCTCGACGCCGGCATGGGGGCCGTCGCCGGAACCGTCGTCGTGGTCCTCGCCGGAGCGGGTGCCGAGGGTGCTGGTTGCGGCGTCGACGGCACTTCGGAGGCGCACGAGGTCAGCGCCAGGGCCAGGACCGCCCCGAGCACCGCTGCCGTTCGCCGCATCCGGCCAGCTTGGCAGAGGCGGCTGCGGAGCGCGGAGTCCACCCGTTCCAGTGACACCGCTTTGGGCCCACTCCGATTAGGGTATTCAGCGCACGGCGTTCACGCACCGGAGTCGCCCGGGTGCCGAGCGCTCGTTCTTTGCCGTGTCTGATGAGGGGAACGTCCCATGTCCGTGAAGTCCCGTCGATCCCTGCTGCTCGCGAGCGGCGCGCTCCTCGCCGTGGCCGCGGTGGCCGTCCCGGTCGTGGTCGGCACGGCGTCGGCGGACCCCGGATCCGGCAACCAGGCACGGATCGTCGGCGGCGAGAAGGCATCGCTCGGCGACCACCCGTACGCGGTGTACCTGACCGACAGCGGCGGCAACCAGTTCTGCGGCGCGGTGATCGTCAGCTCCACGGCGGTCGCGACGGCGGCCCATTGCGCGAAGGCGGTCGCGAAGCAGGACGTCCGCGTGGTGGCGGGCCGCGAGGACAAGCGCACCGACGACGGCCAGGTCCTCGGCGTCTCCAAGGTCTGGATCAGCAAGGGCTACAGCGACCCGACGCAGGGCGACGACGTCGCGGTCCTGACCGTCCGCGGCCAGCTCGACTACCGGCCCGCGAAGCTGCCGGGCAACGGCGACGCGAGCATGTACGCGGCCGGCACGAAGGCGACGGTGCTCGGCTGGGGCCGCACCGCCGACGGCGGCGCCCGCTCCGATTACCTGCGCAGCGTCGACGTCCCGCTGGTCTCCGACAGCGACTGCAGCGCCGATTACAACGTCTACAACCAGAAGACGATGGTCTGCGCGGGCTACCCCGAAGGCGGCAAGGACGCCTGCCAGGGCGACTCCGGCGGCCCGCTCGTGGTGGACGACACCCTGATCGGCATCGTGTCCTTCGGTGACGGCTGCGGCAAGGCGGGCAAGCCGGGCGTGTACACCCGCGTCTCGGCGTACACCGACGACATCGAAGCCCAGGCCAAGCCGCGCACCCTCTTCCCCTGAGCGTGGTAAGCAGGGGTATGCCGACCCTGCACGACGCGACCGGCCCCGAACTGACGGCCGCCCAGCTCCACGACATCCTCCGTCTCCGCGTGGACGTTTTCGTGGTGGAGCAGAAAGCCGCCTACCCGGAACTCGACGGCCGTGACTTGACGGCGGACACCCGCCACCTCTGGTTCGAGACCCCTTCCGGCGTGGCGTCCTACCTCCGGGTGCTGCAAGACCCCGACGACATCCGTCGCATCGGCCGGGTGGCCACGGCGGCGAACGCTCGCGGCCAGGGCTTGGCGGCCCGGCTGATGGACGAGGCCCTGAAGATCCCGGGCGAGTACGTCCTCGACGCCCAGACGTACGTCCAGGGCTTCTACGCCCGCTACGGCTTCATCGCGGAAGGCGCGGAGTACACCGACGAGGACGGCATCCCGCACATCCGCATGCGCCGCCTCGCCCGCTGACCGCGGGCTTTCCTCGCGCCGACCGCTGTCCCCGCCGAGCCGCTGCCCGCCCGGGTGCCGACGTGCCGAGCCGACATCGACCCGCCACCGGGTCAGGCGATCGCGCCCCGCGGCGCCGTCGCGGTGATCACCTTCACGGCGCGGTCCACATCGGCCTCGGTGAGGTCCGCCCGCGCGGTCAGCCGCAGCCGCGAGATGCCGTCCGGCACCGACGGCGGCCGGAAGCACCCGACGCGGATGCCGTGCTCCGCGCACGCCGCCGCCCACGCCACCGCGGTCTCGGCCGAAGGCGCCTGAACGGAGATGACGGCCGCGTCCGGCAAGCTCGCCTTCAGCCCGGCCGCTTTCAGCGACATCGCCAGGTTGCCCGCGTTCTCGACGACCTTCCCGGCCAGCCCGGGCTCTTCCTTCAACGCGTGCAACGCGGCCAGCGCGGCGGCCGCACTCGCCGGCGCCAGCGCGGTGTCGAAGATGAAGCTGCGAGCCGTGTCCACGAGGTGCTTGATCACGCGACGCGGGCCCAGCACCGCCCCGCCCTGCGCGCCCAGCGACTTCGACAGCGTCAACGTCGTGACGACATCGGGCGCACCCGCGAGCCCGGCCGCGTGAACCGCGCCGCGGCCGCCGTCGCCGAGGACGCCGAAGCCGTGTGCGTCGTCGACCAGCAGCGCCGCACTGTGCTCGCGGCAGATGCCGGCCAGCTCGCCGAGCGGAGCGATGTCACCGTCCACCGAGAACACCGAATCGGTCACCACGAGCGCGCGCGGCTTGCGCCGCGTCGAGAGGGCGTGCTTGATCGCCGACGGCGTCGAGTGCGCGACGGCGGCGACATCGGCGCGCGACAGCCGGCAGCCCTCGATCAGCGAAGCGTGGATGTACTTGTCGGTGACGATCGCGGATTCGGCGCCGGACAGCGCCGTCACCGCCCCCAGGTTCGCGGTGAAGCCGGAGGAGAACACGAGCGCCGCCTGCACCCCGCAGAACCGGGCGAGCTCCAGCTCGAGCTCGGTGTGCAGCTCGGTCGACCCGGTGACGAGCCGGGACCCGGTCGCCCCGGCGCCCCAGCGGAGCGCGGCGGCCGCGGCGGCTCCGGCGACGCGCTTGTCGCGGGCCAGCCCGAGGTAGTCGTTCCCGGCCAGGTCCAGCTCGTCGGCCTGCGCGGGACGCGGCCGCAGCTGCCGCACGAGTCCCGCGTTCGCCCGCTTCTCCGCCTCGACGTCGAGCCAGTCGAAAACCTCATCGGGCGGGAGCGTCGGCGGCGTAGTCACGTCCCGCAGTCTCCCATCCGCGATCCGCGCGGTCGTGCGGCGGCCCCTGGAAACGCCGGGAGCCCCGGACCAGCGGTCCGGGGCTCCCAGGGTGGATCGATCAGCTGTCGTAGCCGCGACGCGGGCCACGGCTCGGGCGGCCGTAGCCACCGCCGTTGCCCGAGCGGGGCTGACGGCCGCGGCCGCCGAAGCCGCCGGGACGGCCTTCGCGGTGGCCGTGGCCCTCGCGAGCGCCCTGGCCGAAGCTGCCGCGGTCGCCGCCGCGGTCACCACGGTCGCCGCCGCCGTAGCCGCCACGGTCACCGCCGCGGTCGCGGTCGCCGCGGTAGCCGCCGCGACCCGAACCGCCGAAGCCGCGGTCGCCGCGGAAGCCACCGCCGCCACGACGCGGGTTCTCGCGCCGCCGCTCGATGACCGGCTCGCCGCTGGGCTCCTGGGCGCCGGTGATGCGGGACAGCGCCTCGTCACCCGGACGGACCATCGTGGACTCGGCGCGCACGCCGGCCCGGTCGGTCATCCGCTTGACCATCCGGCGCTGGTCGTTGGTGACCAGCGTGACGACGACACCGGACGCCCCGGCGCGCGCCGTGCGGCCCGCGCGGTGCAGGTAGTCCTTGTGGTCGGCCGCCGGGTCGACGTGCAGCACCAGCGAGATGTCGTCGACGTGGATGCCGCGCGCCGCGACGTCCGTGGCGACGAGCACCGGCGAGTGGCCTTCCTTGAAGTCGGCGAGGACGCGGTTGCGCTGCCCCTGCGTCTTGCCGCCGTGCAGGGCCTGCGCGTTCACGCCCTGCTCGCGCAGGCGCTCGGTGAGGCGGTCGACGTGGTGCTTGGTCCGCACGAACATGATCGTGCGGCCCTCGCGGGCGCCGATCTGCGTGATGATGTCCTGCTTGTCCTGGTGCGACACCTGGAGCACGTGGTGGTCCATGGTGTCGACGCTCGCGGTCGACGGCGCGACCGAGTGCGTGACCGGGTCGGTCAGGTACTGGCGGACCAGGCGGTTGACGTCACCGTCGAGCGTCGCCGAGAACAGCAGCCGCTGCCCACCCGGCGGGGTGAGGTCGAGGATCTCGCGGACCTGCGGCATGAAGCCCATGTCCGCCATCTGGTCGGCCTCGTCGAGCGCGATGAAGTTGCAGTCGCCCAGGTGCGCGGTGCCCTGCCGGACGTGGTCCGACAGCCGGCCCGGGGTGGCGATCAGCAGGTCGACACCGCGGGAGAGCGCGTCCGCCTGGCGGGCGAAGGCCATGCCGCCGACGGCCGTGCGGCACCACAGGCCGAGCGACTTGGCCAGCGGGGTCAGCGAGTCGGCGACCTGCATGGCCAGCTCGCGGGTCGGGACGAGGATCAGCGCGCGGGGGCGCTTCGGGCGGGCCTTGCCGCCGTCGAGCCGGGCCAGCATGGCCAGGCCGAAGGCCAGGGTCTTGCCGGAGCCGGTCTGGGCGCGGCCCAGCACGTCACGGCCGGCCAGCGCGTCCGGGATGGTCGCGGACTGGATCGGGAACGGGTTGTTGATGCCCGCGTCAGCCAGCGCGCGGAGCAGCGGCTCCGGCAGGCCCAGCTGGGCGAAGGTCTTGGTGGCCACGGTCTCGACCGCGTCGTCGCGCAGCATGTCCCCGCCCGCCGGGCGCTGGCGCGGCTTGCGGTCGGGACGGTCCGCGCGCGCGGACGTCGAGGTGTGGCCGGAGTTGAACGTGACTGTCACAAATGCCTCTCGGACGTGGTTCGTCGCAAGGAGGCCCGAGCTGCCCGCGCGCAGGCAGGGCAAGATGGTGTGCAGTGGGCGTTCACAGGGACGGACCCGGCACACCGTGTCTTTCGCTTGCCGACACTGCGCGCCGCATGGGATTTACGGATCACCGCGAGCCATTCGGTGGCTCTGGAGGCGACGGACACCAACTCATCCACGCCGCCGGTTGCGGTCTGTACATACTGTACCCGAGCCGGAGCTGGGACTACGCATCGAGGTCACCGGTTGTGGGCGGCGTCGCAGACGTGTTCCGCGCCACAGCCGCGACGCCGCCCCGCCCTCACCCGAGCCCGGCGGTGGTCACGAGCTCCGCCAGCAGCTCATCGGTGTTCGTCACGTGCTCGCCGAGCCCGCGGCCGTGGAACCACCCGGCCAGGTTGCGCACGTCCCTGGCCAGGAACTCGGCACCGCCGGGGTTGGCCACGACGTCGACGACCTGCGGCAGGTCGATCACCATCAGCCGCCCCCGGTGCACGAGCAGGTTGTACGCCGAGAGGTCGCCGTGCGCGAGCCCCTCGGCGGCGAGCAGTTCGAGCGCCGCGATGGCCTGGAACCAGAGGTCCTTCAGCTCGTCGGCGTCCGGGCGCACCTGGGCCAGCCGCGGTGCGGCGGTTCCGTCCTCCTCCCCGAGGAACTCGAGGAGGAGCTCGGTCCCGTTGCGCTGCACCGGGTAGGGCACCGGCGCCCCGAGCGTCCACAAGCGACTCAGCGCGGCGAACTCCGCGACGGCCCACTGTTCGGCGATCAGGTTGCGGCCGAACGCGGTGCGGTGCTCGATCGCGCGCATCTCGCGGGAGCGGCGCATCCGCCGCCCTTCGAGGTAGCCCGCGTCGCGGTGGAACAGCTTGTGTTCGTCGCTGCGGTACCGCTTCGCGGCGAGCAGCGTGCCGTCGGTGCCCGGCAGGCCGCGCCGCAGCAGGTGGACGTCGGCCTCCTTGCCGGTCTTGAGCACCCCGAGGTCGGTGTCGACCGCGGCGAGCTCGGTGACCACCCAGTCCGGCCGGGGCCGCGGGCCGTGTTCGGCGTCGTCCCAGGTGGACCAGCGGTCGGCCCCGTCGGGCAGCTGGTTTTCGGTGTAGGCGTCGTCGCGGAGCTTGGCGAGCCGGACGCGCTCACCTTCGGTGAGCCGCCCGCTGCGGGTGGGCTCGGGATCGTCGAACCGCCCGCGCCGGCGCGCTGTGCGACGGCGGGAGGGCTGGTCGTCGAAACGGTCGAAGTCTTCGTAATCGTGCTGGCGCACTGGTGGGTTTCTCCTCGATCAGGGATGCCCCACCGGGCGCGTGGTCAGCTCCAGGGGGCAGGTGGGCAAGGGCGCGAAAGGGCCCGGACATCCATCACGACAGGCACCTCCCTGCTCTTCCGCACCGGCTCCCTGCCGGATGCGTTCAGCTTGCCGGACCGTTCCCCGGCCGCGCAACCGAATAGCGCGAACGGTCCGTTCGTGACGTTTCCTTGAATTCGGCCCGCGGCCGTGGCCACGATGAACCGGCAGGCAGAACAGAGGAGGAGCGGATGGACGCGTACGACGTGGTGATCGTCGGCGGCGGGCACAACGGCCTGGTCGCGGCCGCGTACCTGGCGCGGGCGGGCCGGTCGGTGCTCGTGCTCGAACGGCGGGGGGAGACCGGTGGCGCCGCCGTCTCGTTCCGCGCGTTCGAGGGCGTGGACGTCCGGCTTTCGCGCTACTCGTACCTCGTCAGCCTGCTGCCGAAGAAGATCGTGGCCGACCTCGGCCTCGACGTGGAGCTGCGGCGGCGCCGGATGTCGTCGTACACCCCGTCGGGCGGCTCCGGTCTCCTTGTCGACACGGGCGACGCCGGCCGGACGGCGGCGTCGTTCCGCGCGATCACCGGGTCCACCTCGGATTTCGCGGCCTGGCAGCGGTTCTACGAGCTGACCGAACGTGTCGCCGGGCGCGCGTTCGGCACGCTCACCGAACCACTGTTGTCCGAAGTGGACTTCCGCGACCGGATCGGTGATGACCGGGCGTGGTCCTTGCTGTTCGAACGGCCGATCGGCGAAACGCTCACGTCGTGGTTCGGCGACGACACCGTGCGCGGCGTGGTGCTCACGGACGCGCTGATCGGCACGTTCGCCCCGGCGGACGGCGAGGACCTGCGGCAGAACCGGTGCCTGCTCTACCACGTGATCGGAAACGGCACCGGCGACTGGGACGTCCCGGTCGGCGGCATGGGCGCGGTCACCGGCTCGCTCGCGGCGGCCGCGGCCGCCGCGGGTGCGCGCCTGGTGACCGGCGCGGAGGTGCTCTCGGTGGACCCCGGCGGCGAGGTGCGTTACCGGCGTGACGACGCCGAGCACGTCGTCGTGGGAGGGCACATCCTGGCCAATGTCGCGCCGTCCACGCTGGCGAGGCTGCTGGGCGAGGAGCCGCCGAGCCGGCCGGAAGGTGCGCAGCTGAAGGTGAACATGGTGCTCTCGCGGTTGCCGAGGCTGCGAGACCCGGACGTCGACCCGGCCGAGGCGTTCGGTGGCACCTTCCACGTCAACGAGACCTTCACCCAGCTGGAGGCGGCGTACCGCGAGGCGGCAGCGGGCAGGATCCCCACGCTGCCGCCGTGCGAAATCTATTGCCACTCGTTGACGGATCCGTCGATCCTCGGCCCGGTCGAACGCGCGGCCGGCGCGCACACCCTCACCCTGTTCGGCCTGCACATGCCGGCGCGGCTCTTCGAGGGGCGCAACGAAGAGGCGCGGGAAGCGGCGTTGCGCGCGACGCTCGCTTCCCTCGACAGCGTGCTGGCCGAGCCGATCGAGGACTGCCTGCTGTCCACGCCGGACGGAAAACCCTGTGTGGAAGCCAAAACCCCGCTGGACCTGGAAGCCGAGCTGGGCCTGCCGGCGGGGCACATCTTCCACCGGGACCTGTCCTGGCCGTTCGCCGAGGATCCGGCCCAGGCGGGCCGCTGGGGCGTGGAAACACCGCACGATCGCGTCCTGTTGTGCGGCGCGGGAGCCGCGAGGGGAGGTGGTGTCAGCGGCATTCCCGGCCACAACGCGGCCATGGCGGTCCTCGGCGTCCGGTGACCCGGGTCAGGCGTCGTGTTCGGTGCACAGACACGCGACGCCCGGCTCGATCCACTCCCGGCCGGCCCACTCCGGGTGCCGTTCGACGAGCAGCGACCGGACCTCGGCGACGACCTCGTCCACGCCCATCGCCGAGTCCCGTCGCCGCCAGGTCTCGTCCCGCAGTTCCCGCAGGTAGTCACGGACGTCGGTGAGTACGGCACCGCCACCGACCTCTCCGTGCCCGGGAACCACCACCCGGTGCCCGGCGGCGGCCAGCCGGTCCACGACGGCGAGCCAGCCCACGCCCGAGACGTCGGCGTCGTGCGGCGGGAACCACGGGAAGATCGCGAACTGCCCGGTCTCGGCCAGGTCGCCGGTGAACAGGACACCGGCGTCCGGCACCTCGACGACCTGATCGCCCCGGGTGTGGCCGCGGCCGGTGGGACGCAGCCGGACGGTCCGGCCGCCGAGGTCGAGGTCGTACCCGTCGTCGTAGACGTGGTCGGGAACAGGCAGCCGGACACCGTCGAGGCGCCGGGCGACCACCTCGCCCAGGCCCCGGAACATCTCCAGGTAGCCGGGGCCCTTGGTGACCAGGTCGTCGGCCTGGGCGCGGTTGACCAGGTAGGTCGCCTCGCCGGCGAACACCTGGGCACCGAAGGCGTGCTCGGGGTGGAAGTGGGTCGTGGTCAGGTACAGGCGGCGGCCCTTCGCCACTTCCGTCGCGAAGGCGAGCACCTGCTCGGCGTTGGCGGTGCCGATGCCCGTGTCGACGACGAGGACGGCTTCCGAGCCGCCGACGACGCCGATGTTGGGCACCAGGTCGACCCGGTGGTTGGGGATCACCAGCAGGTCCGGGGCGATCTCCTCGGCGCCGTCGACGCGCACGACGGGATCGGTCAGTTCGGTCATGCCCCGATTCCACCGCCTGCCGGGCGCTGACGTCCAAGACCGGTTCGGTGGTGCCGATACCGGGTGGCTATCGTCGCCGGTCATGGAGCTGCGCACGCTGCGGTACTTCGTGGCCGTCGCCGAAGAACTCCACTTCGGCCGGGCCGCCGCGCGGCTGCACATGAGCCAGCCGCCGCTGAGCCGGGCGATCAAGCAGCTGGAGAGCGACGTCGGCGCGGTTCTCCTGGTGCGCTCCGCCACGGGGGTCACGCTCACCCCGGCCGGGGCGGCACTGCTGGCGGAAGCGCGGTCCCTGCTCGACCAAGCCGACCGCGCCCGCGTGCGCGTGGCCGCGGCGGCGGGCGAAGCGGTGCTCACCGTCGGCATCCTGGGCGACAGCACCGACCCGGACGCGGTCCGGCTCGCCGACACCTACCGGCGGCGCCACCCGGACGTCGAGGTCCGCGTCCGCGACGCCGACCTGACCGACCCGACCTGCGGCCTGCGCACCGGCCTGGTCGACGTGGCGCTGACCCGCGGACCGTTCGACGAGACCGGCTTGGCGGTGCACGAGCTGCGCACCGACCCGGTGGGCGCGGTCCTGCGCGCCGACGACCCCCTGGCCACCCGCGACCACCTCGACCTCGCCGACCTGGCCGGCCGGCGCTGGTTCCGCTTCCCGGACGGCACCGACCCGCTCTGGCAGTCGTACTGGCACGGCGGCGAACCCCGGGAAGGCCCGGTGGTGCGCGCGGTCCAGGAATGCCTGCAGGCGGTCCTCTGGAACGGCACGGTCGGCTTGACCCCGCTCGGCCACCAGCCGCCCGGCGACCTGGTCGTGGTGCCGCTGCCCGCGATGGCGCCGAGCCAGGTGGTCATGGCGTGGCAGAAGGGCACCGCGAACCCCCTGGTCCACTCCTTCGCCCACATCGCGTCAGCGGCGTACCGCGCCTGACCGAGCCCTCGCGACCCCGGTCTAGACCACCGGTGCGCGGCGAACGTCGTAGAGGTCCCAGTCCAGCTGCCAGAACGCGTCGATGCCCTGCTCGCGGATGAACTTCCGCTCGCTGTCGTGCACCGGGAAGCAGCCGGCGATGCTGATCGGCGCGCCGCCGACGTCGATCAGCGTGTACTGGTGCGCGTCGAGCCCCGCGGGTGCCGAAACCGCGAAGGCCGTCATCGCGGACTCCTCGGCGATCGGCTGCCCGAAGTCGATCGTGTCGCCGTAGACGAACGGGCAGGTGCCGCGCAGCTGTTCGGCGAGGTAGCCGATCGCGAGGGCCCACGTCGGGTCGTCGGACCGGACGCTGATCCACAGCTCCGGTCTCATGCCGTGCCAGTCCGGGTGCTCGGCCAGCGAAAGCCCGTAGGTCGCGCCCGTCATGTAGCGCGGTTCCGGCTCGTCGGCGTAGACGAACGCGATGACGTCGTCGAGCCCGTCGTGGGTCGACGGGATCGGCTGCAGACGGGGTTCGCTGGTCCCGGTCAGGGTGTCGAGATGGGCGACATACCGCTCGGCACGGCTCGGCATGGCGCGCAGCATACGACCGACCGGGTTGTGGCGCGGGGCAATCCCGCTGGCCCGGGCGCGGCACGTTCGGGCAGGGTGGAAACCATGCGAGTGCTCGTGATCGGAAGCGGAATCGGCGGCGCGGCGACGGCTTGGCACCTGGCGCGCCGCGGCGTGGAAGTGGTCGTGGCGGACGCGGCGCGGCCGGGGACGGCGACCGAGGCCGGCGCCGGGATCGTCAGCCCGTGGACGTCGAGGTGGGAAGACGCGGTTTACCCGCTCGCCGCGGCCGCCGGCCGGTACTACCGCGAATTCACGGCGGAGCTCGAGGGCTCGTCGTTCGAGGTGGTCGGCGGGATGATCGTGTCGGCCGACGAGGCCGAGCTGGCCGAGGCGCAGGAACGGCTGAGCAAGCGGGCGGCGGACGCGCCGGAGATCGGCGAGGTCCGCCTGCTCGACCCGGCGCAGGCACGCGAGCTTTTCCCGGCGCTGGCCCCCGGGCTGGGTGCGGTGCACCTGACCGGCGCCGGCCGCGTCGACGGGCACGAGCTGCGCCGGGCGCTGCTGCGCGACGCCGAGCGCCGCGGCGCGAAGTTCGTCGAAGGCGAGGTCGCGTTCCGGGCCGACGGCACGGTCGCGGGTGAAGCGGGACCGCTGGAGGCGGACAGCGTCGTGGTCGCGGCCGGCGCGTGGAGCCGGGACCTGCTGGCACCGCTGGGCATCGACCTGCCGGTGACGCCGCACCGCGGCCAGATCAGCCACTTCGACCTGCCGGACACGGACACGGCGGCGTGGCCGGTGGTGCTGCCGCGCAGCAGCCACTACCTCCTTGCCTTCGGCGGCGGCCGGGTCGTCGCCGGCGCGACCCGCGAGGCGGACGCCGGCTTCGACTACCGCGTCACGGCCGCCGGGCAGCGCGAGGTGCTGGACAACGCGCTGGCGGTCGCGCCCGGTCTCGCGGACGCGACGCTGGCGGAGACCCGGGTCGGCTTCCGCCCGGGTACGCCGGACGGCCTGCCGATCCTCGGGCTGCTCCGCCCCGGGCTGGCGGTGTCGACGGGCTTCGGCGCGGGCGGCCTGACGAACGCGCCGTTCGCGGGCAAGCTCGTCGCGGCGCTGGCGGTGGGGGAGGACCCGGGCTTCGACCTGACCCCGTTCACCCCGGACCGCTTCTGAACGGCCACCGCCTCCGCCGGGCGACAGAGGCGGACCTCACCGCGCTGGTGACGATCCTCGACGGCGCGGTCGCGTGGCTCGGCTCGCAAGGGCTCGACCAATGGGCGGGATCGCCGTGGCGCACCGACGAGCTGCGGCCGGGGCTGGCGACCGGCGCGTTGCGGGTGGCGGAAACCGCGGACCCGGCGCCCGTGCCGATCGCGACCGTGACCGTCGGCGAGGAAGCGGCGCCTTTCTGGTGCCCGGCGGACGACCGCTCCGCCGCGCTGTACCTGAGTCACCTCGCGGTCGACCGGGCGTTCGCCGGGCTCGGCGTCGGCGCGTGGTTGCTCGACGAAGCCACGCGGGAGGCCTCGCGGCGGGGCAAGCGGTGGCTCCGGCTCGACGCGTGGAAGAGCAACGCCCGCCTGCACGCCTACTACCGGCGGCAGGGCTTCCGGCTGGTGCGGATCGCCGACGGGCCCGGGGGTTCCGGCGCCTTGTTCGAGCGGGCCGTCAGCCTTCGGTGACCAGCTCCAGCGCGTGGTCGCCGGTGCGCTCGACCACCAGGCCGGCCTTCGTGATCACCTTCACCAGCTGGTCCACAGTGGACGGTTCGGCGCGGGTGGCGGCCAGCACGTGGGCCAGGCGGCCTTTGTACGCCTTGTTGAAGTGGCTGACCGTCACGCGTTCGCCGCGGGCGTTTTCGGTGACCACGCGGACCGTCACCGCGTCCGGGCGGAGCTTGGCGAATGCCGAGTACGTGCCGGAGCGCAGGTCCACGACCAGGCCTTCGACCGCCTGCAGCACCGGCTCGAGGACCGGCTTCCACAGGCCGCGCACGGTGCCGAGCGCGGGGAGGGAGTTGCCGCCCGAAAGGCGGTAGGCCGGGATGGGGTCGGTTGCCGAGACCACGCCGAACAGCGAGGACGTCACCGCCAGGCGGCGGTGGGCTTTCTCCAGGCTCGCTTTCGTGAAGCTCTTCACGTCGAGCGCGTCGTAGAGGACGCCCGTGTAGCGGCGCAGGGCCGGCATCGTCGGGGACGTCCAGAGCTCGGCGTTGCGCGCGACCTCCCCGGCCTGGCGCTCGGTGAGGCCCAGGGCCGCGAGGCTGGCCGGGATGTCGGCGGCGAGCTCGGCCAGCGCGTCCGCGAGCTTCGCGCGGGCCGGGTTCAGCTCGGGGAACGACAGGGCGCTCAGGTCGAGCGGGCCGCCGCGGCCGCCGTCGGCTTTGGTCTCTGAAGGGGGGAGGAGCACCAGCACGTGCCGAGCGTAAATCGGGGTGCGCCGGCGCCGCCGTCCGGCCTAGCCTCCCGGCATGGACCTGACCTGGCGTCCGCTGACGCTCGCCGACGTGCCGGCCCTGACCCGGCTGTACGAGGTGGCCGAGGAAGTCGACCGGACGGGTGAGCACTTCAGCGAGGAAGACCTCCGCGAGGAGCTGGAAGGTCCCAACATCGACCTGGCCCGCGCCACGATCGGCGCCTGGGCCGGCGACCGGCTCGTCGGGTACGGCCTGATCCGCCGCCGCGACGCCGCCGACCCCGTGCACATGATCCGGCTCCAGTCGATCGTGCACCCGGACCACCGCGACGACGTCCTCGGCGCTCACCTGGCCGGGTGGTTCTCGCGGACGAGCCACGAGGTCCACGAGCGCTTCTTCCCGGACGCGCCGCTGGAACTGCACCACGGCCTCCACGAGAACGAGCGCTGGATCGCCGGGGTCCTCGCCGGAGCGGGCTACCGGCACGGCCGGACGATGGTGACCATGCGCGTCGGCCTGGCGGACCTGCCGCCGCAGCCGCCGCTGCCGGACGGCGTGGAGGCGGTGCCGTTCGGGTTCGAGCACGACCGGGCCGTCCTCGACGCCCGCAACGACACCTTCGCGGACCACTGGGGCAGCACGATCTACGAGCCGGAGGCGTGGCGGCACCTGGTCACCGGCTCCAAGGACTTCCGTCCCGACCTGTCGTTCCTCGTCCTCGACGGGGAGAAGGTCCTCGCGTTCGTGCTGAGCCACTTCTACGCGTCCGACGCCGCGGCGACGGGTGTCCGCGAGCACCACGCCACCTGGGTCGGGACGCGCGAAGTGCTGCGCGGGCGCGGGGTCGCGTCGGGCCTGCTGGGCCACACGCTGCGGGCCGCGAAAGCCGCGGGGTTCGACCGGTCGGCGCTCAACGTCGACGTCGACAACGCGCACCGGGCGCTCGGGGTCTACGAGCGGTGCGGGTACCGCGTCGCCGACGAGTGGCACGTCTACGTGCTGGCCTGAACCGGCCCGTCAGTGCTCCACGAGGTTGAGCAGCTCCTCGCCTCGCACGTACCTCCTCAGCTGCTCCGCGGCCAGCTTCTTCGCGCGCGGGTAGAACGACGCCGACCCGCCCGCGATGTGCGGGGTGATCACCACGCCCGGTGTCGTCCACAGTGGATGGTCGGCGGGCAGGGGTTCCGGGTCGGTGACGTCGAGGCCCGCGTGCAGCCGCCCGGTGCGGGTCTCCGCCAGCAGCGCGGGGGTGTCGATCGCCGTGCCGCGGCCGACGTTGACCACCAGGGCGTCGTCCGGGAGCGCCGCCAGCTCCGCGCGGCCGATGATGCCGCGGGTGGCCGGGGTGTCCGGCAGGATCAGCACCACGATGTCGGCGGCGGGCAGCAGCTCCGGCAGCTCGGCGACGCCGTGGACGTCCTCCGCCGGACGCGGGCGGCTCGCCACCCTCGTCACCACCGCCTCCGCCGCGACGAGCTGGCGCTCGATCGCCTGCCCGATCGAGCCGTGGCCGACCAGGAGCACGCGGCTGTCGGCCAGTGACCGCGTGTGCTCACGCACCCACTCGCCCCGCGCCTGCTGCGCGAACCAGCGGGGCAGGTCCCGCTGCGCCGCGTGGATCAGGGCGAGGGCGTGCTCGGCGACGCTCAGGTCGTGCAGGCCCCGCCCGTTCGCCAGCCGGACGCCCGCCGGCAGCAGCGGCACCAGCGCCTCGACGCCGGCCGACAGCGACTGCACCACCCGCAGCGCGGGCAGCTCCTTGATCAGCTTCGGCGGCTCGGGCCCGCGGTCGTAGGGCAGCACGTAGAACTCGACGTCGGCGAGGCCGTCCGGAACGGCCTCGCCACCGTCGTAGTACGCGGCCTCGACCTCGTCCGGTACCTCGATGTCGGTCCAGGGCAGCAGTACGCGAGCGCTCATGCCGCCTTTCTACCCGCCCGCCCCGGGACGCCGCGCGCTCAGTGCCCACCTCCCGAAACGCAGAACTCGTTGCCCTCGGGATCGGCCAGCACCGTCCAGGTCAGCCCCGGCACCTGGTGCTCCGCGAGCTCCTTCGCACCCAGCCCCACCAGGCGTTTCACTTCGGCCTCGCGATCGTCACCGCCGAAGTCGACGTGCACCCGGTTCTTGCCCGCTCTCGGCTCCGGCACCCGTTGCAGCGCCAGCGGGAGGCCGCCGTCGGCCGGCGCGAGGATGAGGAACTCGCCTTCGTAGTCCTGCGCGACGGTCGTCTCGAGCGCCGCCGTCCAGAACTCCGCCAGGCCGCGCGGGTCCGCGCAATCGATCGTGATCATGCCCATGTGGATCGCCATGTCCCCGAAGCTAGCGACCATCCCCGACAAAAACGGGCCGCCGAGTAACCCGTTGGAGTCACGGCGGGGCGAGTGACTACCCTGAGCGGGACTTTCACACCCGCCCGGCGCAGGGAGCCCCGCAGTGATCACCAGGACTTCGTCGTTGTTCCTTCGCACGTTGCGCGAGGATCCGGCGGACGCCGAGGTACCGAGCCACCGGCTCCTGGTACGCGCCGGCTACGTCCGCCGGGTCGCCCCGGGCGGGTACTCGTGGCTGCCGCTGGGCCTGCGGGTGCTGCGCCGCATCGAGAACGTCGTGCGCGACGAGATGAACAAGATCGGCGCGCAGGAGATCCAGTTCCCCGCGCTGCTGCCGAAGGAGCCCTACGAGGCGACCGGTCGCTGGACCGAGTACGGCGACAGCCTCTTCCGCCTCAAGGACCGCAAGGGTGCCGACTACCTGCTCGGCCCGACGCACGAAGAGCTCTTCACGCTGACCGTGAAGGGCGAGTACAGCTCGTACCGCGACTACCCGGTCACGCTGTACCAGATCCAGACGAAGTACCGCGACGAAGCGCGCCCCCGCGCCGGCATCCTGCGCGGCCGCGAGTTCGTCATGAAGGACTCCTACTCCTTCGACCTCGACGACGAGGGGCTGGAGCGCTCCTACCAGGCGCACCGCGACGCCTACACGAAGCTGTTCGACCGGCTCGGCCTCGAGTACGTCGTCGTGAAGGCGACGTCGGGCGCGATGGGCGGGTCGGCGTCCGAGGAGTTCCTCGCCGTCGCCGAGACGGGCGAGGACACCTACGTCCGCAGCACGGACTCGGGCTACGCGGCGAACGTCGAAGCCGTCGTCACGCCCGCGCCGCCCGCGCAGCCGATCGAGGGGCGCCCCGACGCGCAGGTGCACCACACGCCGAACACGCCGACCATCGAGACGCTGGTCAACTTCCTCAACGACGCGAACCTGGGCCGCACCTTCACGGCCGCGGACACGCTGAAGAACGTCATGCTCAAGACGCGCCAGCCGGGCGCGAAGGAGTGGGAGCTGGTCTGCGTCGCGGTCCCGGGTGACCGCGAAGTGGACATGAAGCGCCTCGAAGCGTCGCTGGAGCCCGCCGAGGTGGCGCTGCTCGAAGAGGCCGACTTCGCGAAGAACCCGTTCCTGGTCAAGGGCTACATCGGCCCGAAGGCGCTGCAGGACAACGGCGTGCGCTACCTCGCCGACCCCCGGATCGTCCCCGGCACCGCCTGGGTCACCGGCGCCGACAAGGTCGACCACCACGTCGTCGACCTGCTGGCCGGCCGCGACTTCACCCCGGACGGCACGATCGAGGCCGCCGAGGTCCGTGAGGGCGACGCGTCGCCGGACGGCCAGGGCACCTTGGTCGCCGCGCGCGGTATCGAGATCGGGCACATCTTCCAGCTCGGCCGCAAGTACGCGGACGCGTTCGAGCTCGACGCGCTCGGCCCGGACTCCAAGCCGATCCGGATCACGATGGGTTCGTACGGCGTCGGCGTCTCGCGGCTGGTCGGCGTGCTCGCCGAGCAGAACCACGACGACCTCGGCCTGATCTGGCCGCGCGAGGTCTCGCCGTTCGACGTGCACATCGTCATCGCGGGCAAGGACGAGGCGGTCGCGGCCGGCGCCGAGAAGATCGCCGCCGAGCTGGACGCGGCGGGTCTCGAGGTCATCCTCGACGACCGCAAGGCGACGCCGGGCGTCAAGTTCGCCGACGCCGAGCTGGTCGGCGTGCCGACCATCCTGGTGGTCGGGCGCGGCCTGGCCAACGGCGTCGTCGAGGTCAAGGACCGGCGCTCCGGCGAGCGCGAAGAGATCGCGGTCGACGCCGTCGCCGAGCACCTGGTCAAGCTCGTCCGGTCCTGATGGCCCGGTTCCGCCGGCGGCCCGAAGACGAGACGCCGGGGTACGAGGACAACGCGGCGCTCCGCGGGTTCGGCGGTTACGAACCCGCGGACGCGCCGGACGTCCCGCGTGCGCGGCCGAAGCGGATCCGCCCGGCCGTGAAGCCGCTGAAGTGGCGGCGGGCGCCGTGGTTCGGCCTGGTGTTCATCGCGCTGGTCGCCGGTGTGCTGAACGCGCTGGGCGTCGGCAAGCCGCGTGACGCGTCCTCGACGCCCACACCGCGTTCGCCGGTGGTGGTGACGCCGTCGCCGCGGGCGGCGGTCCCGCCGGTGGTCGCGGGCTGGCGGTCGGTGGCGGGCCGGGACGGCTCGTACGCCTACGACGTCCCGCCGAACTGGACGCCCGAACCCGGCACGCTGCACGGCTGGGACCAGACCGGAGCCGTTCCGGGCATCCGGCTGATCACGAGCGCGTTCCTGGGCGAGGACTTCTGCGGCGACAGCAACCTCGGCGGGGCGGGCGTGACCACGGAACCGCTGCCCGACCTCGACGCGGCGGCCCGCAAGGCGGTCACCGACCTCGGGGTCAGCGCCTTCAGCCCGGACGGTGGCCCGCTCGCCGCGGTGACCGCCGACGCCGGTATCGACGCGCAGCTCACGAAGGCCGACGGGACGAAAGCGCCGTCGCGGATCGTGGTCGCGGAAGTCGTCCCCACGGAAACGGGGGACTGCGCGGCCAAGCACGCGCTGGTGGCGGCGATGGCGTTCGGCGGGAACTCGGGCACCGCCGGGGTCGTGGTGGCGTACGCGGACAGCGATCGGGGCGGTCCTTCGGTGCGCGACGACCTGCTGGGGATCGTCCGCAGCTACCGGTTCGTCGCCGCGGCGGACCGGGGCACGACGACTCCGCCGCCGACGACCTACCGCTAGGCGCCGGAATTCGGCAGGCTGCCCCCATGGGTGGTGACGCGGACAGACGGCTCGCACGGATCCGGATCGGCGCGTTCGCGGTACTGGGGGTCGCCGGGGTCCTGCTCCTCTTCGGGCCGCTGCTGGCGAAGGTGGGGAGCTGGCTCGTGCGGCCGCGGGACCCGGACTGGTGGGGCGCCTCCGGGCAGTGGGTCGGGGGCATCGGCACGATCGGCGCCGTGGTCGTGGCGTTGTGGATCGCCATCCGCGACGGCCGGGTCGCGCAGGCGGACCGGCGGGAACGGGACCGGCGCGAGCGGCAGGAGCAAGCCGCGAAGGTCACCGCGTGGATCGAGCGCGCGGAGGCCGGGGCGGACGCCGCCGGGTACATGGTCGTCTCCAACGCGAACGCCGAGGCGGTCAACCACGTCGTCGTCTCGTTCGACCTGGTGCGGCAGCTGCCGATGACCGGGTCGACCCTGCACCGCGGGCCGGTGATCGAAGACGACGAGTACCTCTACGCGATCCTCCCGCCCGGGAAGTGGCGGATGCCGATCCGCGAAGAGTGGCAGCGTCCGGACATGACCCCGGGGGTGATGCTCGCCTTCACCGATTCGCGGAACGGCCATTGGCTCCGGCTGACCGACGGCAGGCTGATCGAGAAGGACCAGAACGTCGTCAGCCGCCGGAAGATCCGCTTCCCCCAGCGGATCAGCGTGCCCGAGAGCTACTGACCAGCCTCGCCAGTTCCCGCAGCCGGACGTCCGGCAGGTACGCCCGGCTCAGCGCCAGCCCGATCCGGGGCAGGTCGGCTTCGTCGCGGAACGCCAGGTACAGCGGGACGTGCCGCGGCTGGAACTTCGCCTTGAACGCGTGCAGCGAACGGAACCCGTAGTACGGCTCCATCACCCGGCCCAGCGACTCCAGCACCCGGTCCACCGGCCGCGCCGAGCCGGAGCCGCTGCGGGCCAGCGGCGCTCCCGACAGCGAAACGAACCGCGCGCCTTCGTCCCGGAACGCCAGGCAGGCCGACGCGATGAGGAATTCCATCACCGGGCGGAAGCCGTGCGCGCTGCGGCGCATGACGTCGAGCGTCCAGCCGCCGATCTTGCCCGCTCCCGTGTGGACCGGGAGCCACGACGTCACGCCGTGGACGGTGCCCTCCGCGTCGACCGCCAGGCCGACCCGGGTGGCCGGGTCCATCGCCTCGTCGAGCCCGCCGAGGGTGAACCCCATCTCCGGCATGCCCTTGTCGGCGATCCACTCCTCGGAAAGGGCCCGGACCTGCGCGAGGATGGGTTCCGGCTGGTCGGCCAAGCGCACCAGCCGGAAGTCGATCTGCTGCTTGGCGGCCTTGTTCAGCGCGGACCGGACGTCCTGCCACGCCTTGCCGCGGAACTCGAGGCCGTCGAGGTCCAGCACGTTGTCCTCGGCGACCTGGACGTGCTGCCAGCCCAGCTCGCGCGTCGCCGCGACGGTGGCCTCCGTCGCCGAGAACACGCACGGCACCAGGCCGGAGTTCTCGCACATCGTGGTGAATTCGGTGACCGTGGCCGCCGCGGTGCCGTCCGGCGCGATCGGGTCGCCGAGCGCGACGGCGACCCCCGCGTGCCGCCGGTAGGCGAGGTAGGAGCGGCCGTCTTCGCGGACGAAGTAGGTGTTGCGCGGCCAGGTCGTCATCCACGACAGCGTGCTGCCGCCGTGGTGCCCCAGGAGCGACCGGGCCAGCGCCGGCCCCGGGCCCTGCGCGTGGCGCCGCAGCCGGCGTCGCGAAGGCACCCGGAACGCGTGGCGCGCGGCGATCAGGACGCCGAGCTCGACCGTCCACAAGAGATTGTCGACGAAGAACAGCGGCAGGCCTTCGGTGTCGTAGTCGCCGCCGAAGACGTCGGCCAGCCCGACGAGGGTGGCGACCGCGAGCCCTTGCAGCGTCACGAAAGCCGACAGCGCGACGGCCCAGCGCCACGCGACGCGCCCGCCCCGGCGCAGCCCGTTGAGCATCGGCACCACGAGCACCACGAGGATCGCCAGCTCCGGCGCCGACAGCGAAACCCCTTCCGCCGAGCCGAACGGGCCGTCGCCGGGCACCAGGAACATCACGATCTCGGCGACGGTGAGCAGCAGCAGGCCGGCGACGGTCAGCAGCCGCCACTCCCGCAGGTTCGGACCCGCCGCGTCGCCGGAGCGCCGGCCGCCGACGAGTCGCTTGCCGAGCGGGATCGCCAGCAGCAGCGCGAAGAAGTGCACGAGGTCGGCCAGCGTGCCGACGTAGACGATCGCGACGCCGGCGTACACGCACAGCCCGGCTCGCAGCCGCAGCGCCCACGGCGGCCGCAGCGTGGCGCTGGCGACCGCGACCGCGGCGAGCGCGCCGCCGGAGAACCCGACGTCGAGGCTGCCCGCGACCCGCTCGGCCCACAGCCAGCCGGAGTTGCGGCACAGCGCGAGGAACTGGGTCGCGACGAGGACGGAGGCGATCTGGCCGCCGATGGTCACGGCCATCGCGCGCCGCGTTCCCAGCTGCCACTCGGCGAAGCCGGCGAAGAGCGCGAAGCTGCCGACCATCGGGAGGTAGTACCACGGGATGACGGCGAAGAACGGGCCGGTGAGCATGGTCCACCAGCGGCCCGCCTCCAGCGACGGCAGGCCGTAGGCGATGAACGGGTAGGCCGCGCGGTCTTCGGCCGCGCTCCAGAGCGCGCCGGACGCGACGGCCAGCACGAGCATGGCCGCCGTGACGGTGCTGGTGAACGGCAGCCGCTCTCTGAGCACCGCGACCGTGCCCCGGACGCGTCCCCCTCCGGCGAGCTTGCCCGCCGCCCCTGTTTGAGTCATGGGAAGAGTCTGTCGAGCCGCGGTCGCCGTGGGCATCGGGCAGCAGACGGAGATTTCCCCTAGGGGAGTCGTCCTTTCGGCTGAGGGGTATCCCCCTCTTCGGGAGGAGGTCAGCCGAGAACGGCGGCCCGGACGGCGTCGGTGTCGGCCAGGTCCGGCAGGACGGTGTGGGCGCCCGCCGCGGTCAGTTCCTCGGCGGAGAAGTGGCCGGTCGCGACGGCGATGGAGACCGCGCCGTTGTCCAGCGCGGCCTTGACGTCGTTCGGGGTGTCGCCGATGACGACGACCTCGTCGGCGTCGAACTCGGTCCCGTGCTTGGCCGCTGCCAGCCCCACGGCGTGCGGCACCAGGTCCGGGCGGTGCACGGACAGCGTGCCGTAGCCGCCGATCTCCAGGTCGAGGTGCTCCTGGAGGCCGAACGCGGCGAGCTTGTGCCGTGAGATCTCCGGCAGGTTGCCGGTGACCAGCGTCTGGACGACGCCGTCGTGCCCGGCGAACGCGGTCAGCGCCTCGACCGCGCCCGGCAGCACGCGGGCTTCCACCGGGAAGCGGTGCGCCGCGCGTTCGGATTCCGCCACCAGGGCCTTGAACAGCGCTTCGATCGTCTCCTGCGCGGCCTCGAAGCCGTTCGCGGTGAGCAGGTCGGTCGTCGTGGCGAGCTCCGTGCGGCCCCCGAAGACCGGGTCGACGCGCAGGGTGGCCCCGGTCGCGGCGGTGAACGCCGTCGCGTACCAGGCCGAACCCAGTTCGGTGAAGTCCACGAGGGTGTGGTCGATGTCCCAGAGCACCAGCCGCTTCTTCGTCACGAGATCGAGGTTACCGGCGGGACTATTCAACACGTGTTGACTTCCGGGGCGGCGTGGTCTTAGCGTTTAATTCAACACGCGACGAATAACTGGAGGTTGTCATGACCGGTCCTGTCCGGCGCCCCGCCGGGGCGCTCGCCCTGGTCGCCGCCGCGGCCGGCGCGCTGGTGGCGGTGGTGCTCGGGTTCCTCACCTTCGGCGCGCAGGCCACCGTCGCGCCGGACGGCGTCCCGGTCGCCGTCGCCGCGCCGCCCGGAATCGCCCAGCGCATCGCCGCGCACGGCGGGGGCCAGCTCGCCTGGACCGTCGCGACCCCGGCCGAAGCGCGGCAGCTCCTCGAGGACAAGAAGGTCTACGGCGTGCTCGAACTCGGACCCGGACCGGTCGCGACGGTCGTGACGTCGGGCGCGGTCAACCCGGCGGGCACGCAGGTCGCGCAGCAGGCGCTGACCGGCGCCGCGGCCGCGCTGGCCGGGCCGCCGAAGCAGGAGGTGCGGCACCCGGTGAGCCTCGCCGGCCGGACCGCGCCGCTGGCCGCGTCCGCGCTGGCCTGGATCGGCGCGCTGGTCGCCGGCCTCGGCCTGACGCAGCTGGCGAAGCGGACCGGCCGCGTGCCCGGCGCCGGAGCACGGTTCGCGCAGGTCGTCGGCGTCGGCGTGCTGCTCACGGCGGTCGTGGCCGGGTTCTTCGCGCTGTGGGACCCGGCGCTGCCGCTGGACGCCGGTGTTCTCGGCTTCGTCTTCCTCGCGGCGACGGCGTTCGCGGCGGTGCAAGCCGGGCTGCTGCGCCTGCTCGGCCTGCGCGCGATGGCCGTGCTGGGACCGCTGTACCTGGTCGCGCCCGCCGTCGCCGGCCAGGTGCCGGAGCTGCTCGACCCGGCTTACCGCGCGCTGCTGTGGTCGTGGACGCCGTTCCGCTTCTCGGCCGAGGGTCTGCGCAGCCTGCTGCAGGGCGTGCCGGACGCGCCCGACGTCACGACCGGGCTCTGGGTGCTGGGCGCCCTGCTCGCCGCGGGGCTGCTGGTGACGCTGTGGCCCTCAGCCCGCGAGCAGGCTGAACCGCACCCGGCGGACCGGGTTGTCGAGGTTGGTGTCCACTAGGCAGATCGACTGCCAGGTGCCCAGCGCGAGCACGCCGCCGAGCACCGGGATCGTCGCGTACGGCGGCACCAGCGCCGGGAGCACGTGGTCGCGGCCGTGACCCGGGCTCCCGTGCCGGTGCCGCCAGCGGCCGTCGCGGGGGAGGAGCTCGTCGAGCGCGGTCAGCAGGTCTTCGTCGCTGCCGGCGCCGGTCTCCAGGATCGCCAGCCCGGCGGTGGCGTGCGGGACCCAGACGTGCAGCAGCCCGTCGGCCGCGTCGGCGTCGCGCAGGAAACCTTCGGCTTCGCGGGTGAGGTCGTGGACGACGGCGTCGGAGCCGGTGCGGACCTCGATCTCGGTGGAGTACATGGCTCTCAGCGTAAGGCTCAGGAGTCGAGGTAGCGCAGCACCGCGAGCACCCGGCGATTGTCCCCTTCGGACGGTGGCAGGCCGAGCTTGCCGAAGATCGACGTCACGTACTTCTCCACCGAGCCGGCCGAGAGGAACAGCTTCGCCGCGATCGCCGAGTTCGACCGGCCTTCGGCCATCAGGCCCAGCACTTCGCGTTCCCGCGGGGTGAGGCCGCCGAGCGCGTCGGTCTGGCGCGTCGCGGAGAACAGCTGGCTGACGACTTCGGGGTCGAGCACCGTTTCGCCGTCCGCGACCCGGCGCAGCGCGTCGAGGAAGTCCGACACCTCCGCGACGCGGTCCTTGAGCAGGTAGCCGACGCCGCCGGCGCGGTCGGCCAGCAGCTGCGCCGCGTACTTCGTCTCGACGTACTGGGAGAACAGCAGGATCGCGCAGCCCGGGAGCTCGCCGCGCAGGGCGATCGCGGCCCGCAGGCCTTCGTCGGTGTGCGTCGGCGGCATCCGGATGTCCACAATGGACACATCGGGGTCGTGGCTCTCGACGGCGGTCCGCAGCGCGTCGGCGTCCTTCACCGCCGCGACGACCTCGTGGCCGCGAAAGGTCAGCAGCTCGACGAGGCCTTGGCGCAGGATGGTGGAGTCCTCCGCGATGACGATCCGCATGCCGCGACCCTAGCGGGGCAGCGGCACCCGTGCGATCACTTCGGTCGGACCACCCACCGGGCTCGTGACGGCCAGCTCGCCGTCGACCGTCCGCAGCCGTTCGGCGACGCCGGCCAGCCCGCCGCCGGGCACGATCCGGGCGTCACCGGTCCCGTCGTCGCGCACGCGCAGCCAGAGGACGTCGCGCTCCTCGGTGACTTCGACGGACGTCGTCCCGCCGTGCTTCGCGGCGTTGGTGAGCAGCTCGGCGGCGCTGAAGTAGACGATCGTCTCCAGCGACGGCGGCGGGCGGCGCGGCAGGTGCACGGTGACCCGCGCGTCGATCCCGGACGTCGCGACGAGCGTGGCGAGCGCGACGTCGAGACCCGCGTCCAGCGCGGCGGGGTGGATGCCGCGGGCGAGGTCGCGCAGCTCGGTCAACGCCTGCTTCGCGTTGGCGTGGGCGGCGGTGACCAGCTCTTTCACCTGCGGGAGGTCGACGCCTTCGAGTTCTTCCTTGGCGAGGCCGAGCTTCATCGACAGCGCGACGAGCTGCGCCTGGGCGCCGTCGTGGAGGTCGCGCTCGATGCGCCGCAGCCGCAGGGCGGCGTCCTCGACGGCGGTCGCGCGGCTCGCCTCGAGGTCGCGGACGCGTTCGGACAGCACGCGCTCCCCGAGCAGGCCGACGACGAGCAGCCGGTCGAGCGCGGTGAAGGCGTGCGTCACCCACGGCAGCACCACGAGCACCAGCAGCCCCGACGCGGACCACGCGAGCGCGCCCGCCCAGTGGTCGGCCCGGATGCCGAAGGTCGGCAGCTCCCGTTCGCCGAGCGGGAACCAGAAGAAGGCGAAGGTCGTCGCGGCCACGCCGTAGACCGTCGCGGAGCCCACGGCGAGCAGGCCCGCGAAGGTCAGCGGGAGGCGCAGCAGCAGGTAGCCGGCCGTCCGCCAGCCCGCCGGGTCGCCGACGCGGGCCTTCACCCAGCTCCAGAGCCCGGGCTTCAGTTCGGGACGGCGCGGCGCGGGGACGCTCACGCCGAGGAGGGCTTTCGCGAGGCCGCGGTGGGCGGCGCCGAGGGCGCGGGCGTAGAGGAGCGCGCCGGCGAGGACGAGGAAGCCGAGGAGGACCGGCGTCAGCCAGAGGCCGGCGAAGACGACGACGAGGAAGGTGAAGAGGGCGAACAGGCTGAGCGGGCCGGCGAGCCACAGCCAGGCGTACTCGGCCCAGAAGTCCCGCGCCGCGAGGGGGCCGAACACCCGGCGGAGCGGGTGGGGGCGAGGCAGGTCGAGGCTGGTCACGGGTTCAGTCTCGCCGGGGAGGGTCGTGGTGCCCATCCGGTTTTCCCCCGGGACGGGCTCGGGGAAGCGCCCAGGTGGGGCCTTTCAAGGACTCGGGGCGCGGGTATCGGCCGAGCGGTTGGGCGGGTCGCTTGGCTGGTGGGTGTCGCGGATCGGCTGAGCGGTTGGGCGGGTCGCTTGGCCGGCGTGCGTCGCGAATGACTCATTGGGGACCTCAGAGGTCGCGAATGAGTCATTCGCGACCTGCCGGAGACCTGCCCCGAAGCGCCGCGGACGACGGGCCCGCGGGGGCGCCCCCCGTCTTCCACTTTACCGGCGACCACCGACAATCCCGGCTCGCGAAAGCCGTGAAGGCCACGCTGAGGAACTCAACGTGGCCTTCACGAACGCCGGGTCACGGGGTGTCCGGGTCGTCCTCCCGGGCCCGCTGGGCGGCTTCGCGCATCTCGATGACGTCCGTGAGCCAGTCGCCCGTCTCGCGGGCGATGTCGCGGATCGCGCCGGTGATGATCGAAGCTATGTTGCCGACGTGCGTCGCGGCTGATTCGGTGATCACCTGCAGGGTGTCCTTGTCTCGTTCGAACTGGCCCACCATGTCGCCCTCACGCTGCTCGGAGCTGCCGGTCGGGTTCCACGGTAGTCGGCGACGGCGAACTCTGCGGGAGGGCGAGCTTCACGATCTTCTTCGCGACCGACCAAAGCTGCTTGTGCAGCGGCCCCGTGTGGTAGGGCAGGCCGTACTTTTCGCAGATCGCGCGCACCTCGCCCGCGATCTGCGGGTAGCGGCGCGCCGGGATGTCCGGGAACAGGTGGTGCTCGATCTGGTGCGACAGGTTGCCGCTCATGATGTGGAACAGCGGGCCGCCCGTGATGTTGGCCGAGCCCAGGATCTGGCGCAGGTACCACTGGCCGCGCGACTCCGAAGCCGTCTCCTCTTCGGTGAAGCTCTCGACGTCGGCGGGGAAGTGGCCGCAGAAGATGATCGCGAACGCCCACAGGTTGCGGGTCAGGTTCGCCGTCGCGTTGCCGAGGAACGTCAGCGGCGCCAGCGGGCCGGTCAGCAGCGGGAACAGGACGTAGTCCTTGCCGACCTGCCGCGAAGCCTTCCGCACGATCTTCTTCAGGACCGGCACGTTGTCGGCCCACGACCGCTCGCCCTTGACGACGTTCTCGACCTCGAGGTCGTGCAGCATGACGCCCCACTGGAAGAACAGCGCCAGCAGCGTCGCGTACACCGGGTTGCCCAGGTAGTACGGGTGCCACTTCTGGGCGGTGTCCATCCGCAGGATGCCGTAGCCGACGTCGCGGTCCTTGTCGACGATGTTCGTGTACGTGTGGTGGATGTAGTTGTGCGAGTGCCGCCAGTTCTCGGCGGGCGCCACGGTGTCCCACTCGAAGCGCTGCGAGCTCAGCGCCGGGTCTCGCGTCCAGTCGTACTGGCCGTGCATGACGTTGTGGCCGATCTCCATGTTGTCGAGGATCTTCGCCACCGACAGCGCGCCGACGCCGGCGAGCCACGCGGGCGGGAAGAACCCGGCGAACAGCAAGGCCCGGCCGGCGACCTCGAGGCCGCGCTGGGTCTTGATCACGTTGTGGATGTAGTCGACGTCTTCCTGGCCCAGGTCGTCGACGATCCGCTGCCGCAGCGCGTCGAGCTCGCGGCCGAACTCCTCGACCTGTTCCGCGGTCAGGCGGTCCTGCAGACCGGTCATGGCAGTCTCCTCACGCGTCGATCTCGACGTCCCCGACGGGGACGGAGATGCAGAGCTGGATTTCTTCGTCTTCTTCGCCGGAGATCTCGCCCGTCTTCGCGTTGCGGACGCGCCCGGCGGTCTTCAGCTGGGTGCAGGAGAAGCAGATGCCCATCCGGCAGCCGTGCTCCGGCGACAGGCCCGCTTCTTCGGCCTGCTCCAGCAACGGCTTCCCCGAGTTCGCGCACTCCCGCCCGCTGCGCTTGAAGCGCACCTGGCCCTCGGCGTTCGCCGTGTCGAAGGTCAACGCCGGCGGGGTGAACTCTTCGGTGTGCACGCGTTCACCCAAATGATCACGCACGGCGTCCATCAGCGGCTTCGGGCCGCAGACGAACGCCTCCGCGTCGCGGAACCACGGCGCCACCTGTTCGAGGTGGTCCGGTGAGAAGAAGCCGCGCAGTTCGCCGCCCTGGGTGTGGGTGTACGCGTGCACGACCCGCAGGCCCGGGTGCCGGGCGGCGAGTTCGGCCAGTTCGGTGCGGTAGAGCGCGTCGGCCGGGCCGTTCGAGTACTGCACGAACACGATCTCGCCGGCGTGGCCCTCGTCGGCGAGCGTGCGGGCCATCGCGAGCACGGGCGTGATGCCGCTGCCGCCCGCGATCAGCAGCACGCGGTCCGGCCGGGTGGCGGGCAACGTGAAGCTCCCGTCCGGAGTGGACAGGTTGACCACGGAGCCGACGCCGAGCGCGCGGTTCAGGTGGCCGGACACCAGGCCCTGCTCCTTGACCGTGAACTCCAGTTCGCCGTCGTACTGCGAGCCGCACGGCGAATAGCACCGCGTGCGCCGGACCCCGTCGATCTCCACCTGCAGGCGGACGTACTGGCCGGCGGTGAAGCCCGGCCACGCGCGGCTCGGCCGCACCGTGAGGGTGACGCTGTCCGGCGTCTGCTTGCGCACCGCCGTGACCAGCCCGCGGATCTCGCGGCGGACCAGCATCGGGTCGACGAGTTCCAGGTACCGGTCCATCCCGTGCGGCGTCAGCAGCGCCTCGGCCAGTGAGGCGAGGCTGCGCACCCGCCGGGGGATGAGCGCCGTCATCGGTCCTCCTCGGTTACAGTGAACGACTGTACACTGAACAGTGCACTGCAGGAGTGGACTGCCTGTCAACGCGGAACGCGGAGGATGTGACGTGAGCAACGCGGTGGACATCCGTACGCTGGTGGACGTGTCAGAGGAGCCGGTGAGCCGCCAGGAGCGCAAGCAGCGCACGCGCCAGGCGTTGCTGGACACCGCGCTGGAGCTGCTGGCCGACCGCCCGTTCGCCACGCTTTCCCTGCGCGAGGTCGCGAAGGGCGCGGGCCTGGTGCCGACGGCGTTCTACCGGCACTTCGCCTCGATGGAGGAACTCGGCGTCGCGCTCGTCGAAGAAGCGACGCGCACGCTGCGCGGCATGATGCGCTCGGCCCGCACCGACCCGGACACCTACCAGGGGATGATCAGCGCCTCGGTGGCCACCGTGCAGCAATTCGTCCGTGCGAACGAGGACCATTTCCGGTTCCTGACCCGCGAGCGCTACGGCGGCGGGCCGCTCGCCCGCGCCATCGCGGTCGAACTGCGCATGTTCTCCGGCGACCTCGCGATCGATCTGGCCCGGTTCACCCCGCTGCGGTCGTGGAGCACCGAAGACCTGCACATGCTGGCCGACTTGATCGTTTCCGTGATGATCACGACGACCGTCGAACTGCTGGAAGCCCGCCCAGGTGAAGACGCGAAAATCACCGGAACGGCGGAAAAACGGCTGCGGTTGATCCTGCTCGGCATCCCGCACTGGAAAACTCGCTGAACGTTTCCCGCACGACGTTCGTATTTCCCGGGAGAACCCCGAGACTTGCGACTCACGTCACTGGGGACTGTCGGTCCGGCGTGGTACAACCCTCGGATCGTGCCTCGCCGATGAGGAGGTCGTGTGACGGACAGCGAACAGAGTCAGCAGCTCACCGTGGGTGTGGTGACGGAGTCACGCCCCGGGGAGCGCCGGGTGGCCGTGGTGCCCAAACTGGTCGGGAGGCTGGCGCAGCGCGGGCTGCGCGTGGTCGTCGAACCGGGCGCCGGGGCCGGGGCGCACCTGAGTGACGACGCGTACACCCGAGCGGGCGCCGAACTCGGCGACGCGTGGAGCGCGCAGATCGTCGTGAAGGTCAACCCGCCCACGCCGGACGAGGTCGCGAAGCTGAGCCGGGGATCCGTGCTCATCGGCTTCCTCGACCCGCGCGGCAACCCGGAGGGGCTCGCGAAGCTCGAAGAAGCGGGCCTGCGCGCGTTCGCGATGGAGGCGGTCCCGCGGATTTCCCGGGCGCAGGCGATGGACGCGCTGTCGTCGCAGGCCAGCATCGGCGGTTACCGCGCCGTGCTGCTCGCGGCGCAGAAGCTCCCGCGCTTCTTCCCGATGCTCACCACCGCGGCGGGCACCGTCCCGCCGGCCAAGGTGCTGGTGCTCGGCGCCGGTGTCGCCGGCCTGCAGGCGCTCGCCACGGCGAAGCGGCTCGGCGCGCAGACCACCGGCTACGACGTGCGGCCCGAGGTCGCCGAGCAGGTCAAGTCGCTCGGCGCGCAGTTCCTCGACCTCGGCATCGAAGCGGTCGGCGAAGGCGGGTACGCCCGCGAGCTGACGCCGGAGGAGCGCGAAGAGCAGCAGCGGCGGCTCACCGAGGCGATCACGAAGTTCGACGTCGTCATCACCACCGCGCTGGTGCCGGGCCGCAAGGCGCCGACGCTGGTCACCGCGGACGCCGTCAAGGGCATGCCCGCCGGGTCGGTCGTGGTCGACCTCGCGGGCGAGACCGGCGGCAACTGCGAGCTGACCAAGCCGGGCGAGGACGTCGTGGAGCACGACGTCACCATCTCGTCCCCGCTGAACCTGCCCGCCGAAATGCCTTCGCACGCCAGCGAGCTGTACGCGCGCAACGTCACCGAGCTGCTGGAGCTGCTCGTGACGAAGGAAGGCGCGCTGGAGCTGAACTTCGAAGACGAGATCGTCGCCGGTGCCTGCGTGGCCGGGCGCGAAGGGAGTGCCGCGTGAGCCCACTCGTGCAGAACCTGGCGGTGCTCGTGCTCGCCGGGTTCGTCGGCTTCGCCGTCATCTCCAAGGTGCCCAACACCCTGCACACGCCGCTGATGTCCGGCACCAACGCCATCCACGGCATCGTGCTGCTGGGCGGGCTGGTCGTGCTCGGCCTCGGCGTCGACGGCGTCTTCAACAAGATCCTGCTGGTGATCGCGATCGCCTTCGGCACGATCAACGTCGTCGGCGGCTTCCTCGTCACCGACCGGATGCTGTCGATGTTCAAGGGCAAGAAGCCCGCGCCGGCCGAGGAGGACGAGAAGTGACCGACTTCATCGCGATCCTCTACATCATCGCGTTCGCCCTCTTCATCTACGGCCTGATGGGCCTCACCGGCCCGCGCACCGCCGTCCGCGGCAACTGGATCGCCGCGGTCGGCATGGGCATCGCCGTCATCGCCACCCTGCTCACCCCCGGGATGGGCAACTGGGTGCTCATCGCCCTCGGCGTCGGGATCGGCGTGGTCGTCGGCGTCCCGTCGGCGCGCAAGGTCAAGATGACCGCGATGCCGCAGATGGTGGCGCTGTTCAACGGCGTCGGCGGCGGCGCGGTCGCGCTCATCGCGTGGGTCGAGTTCAACTCCACCGGCGGCTACGCGCACGAACCGGCGTACATCGCGATCGCGTCGCTGTTCGCCGCGATCATCGGGTCGATCTCCTTCTGGGGCTCGAACGTCGCGTTCGGCAAGCTCCAAGAACTGATCAGCGGCCGCCCGATCACCCTGGGCAAGCTGCAGCAGCCGGTCAACGCGCTGCTCCTGCTGGCCGCGCTCGGCTGCGCGGTGGCCATCATCGCCGGCGGCGACTCCTGGCTGCTGATCGTCGGGCTGCTGGTCGCCTCCGGCGTCCTCGGCCTCACGGTCGTGCTGCCGATCGGTGGCGCGGACATGCCGGTCGTCATCTCACTGCTCAACGCCTTCACCGGGCTTTCGGCCGCGGCGATGGGCCTGGCGCTGGACAACACCGCGCTGATCGTGGCCGGCATGATCGTCGGCGCGTCCGGCTCGATCCTGACCAACCTGATGGCCAAGGCGATGAACCGGTCCATCCCGGCGATCGTCGCGGGCGGCTTCGGCGGTGGTCCGGCGATCTCGGCCGGCGGGGGTGCCAAGGAGGAGCGCCCGGTGCGCTCGACCAGCGCGGCCGACACCGCGATCCAGATGGCCTACGCCAGCAAGGTCGTCGTGGTGCCCGGCTACGGCATGGCCGTCGCGCAGGCGCAGCACACCGTCCGCGAAATGGCGAAGCTGCTGGAGAAGAAGGGCATCACGGTCGCCTACGCGATCCACCCGGTCGCCGGCCGGATGCCCGGGCACATGAACGTGCTGCTCGCCGAGGCCGACGTGCCGTACGAGCAGCTCAAGGAGATGGACGAGATCAACTCCGAGTTCGCCCAGACCGACGTCGCGCTCGTGATCGGCGCGAACGACGTCACGAACCCGGCCGCGCAGACCGACCCGAGCTCGCCGATCTACGGGATGCCGATCCTCAAGGTCAACGAAAGCCGGTCCGTGATCGTCTTGAAACGCGGCATGGCGTCCGGCTTCGCGGGCATCGACAACGACCTGTTCTACGATCCGAAGACCAGCATGCTCTTCGGGGACGCCAAGTCGTCGGTGGGCGAGATCGTGGAGGAACTCAAGGCGCTATGACGACCGGGTCGGATGTGCGTGCCGCGTTCACCGACCCCGCCGAGAACCTCGCGTTCGACGAAGCGCTCCTCCGGGTTGCGCCCGAGTCACCGGTGCTGTGGCTCTGGCGCAACCCGGTTTGCGTCGTGGTGGGGCGCGGGCAGCGGATCGCTCGCGAGGTGCGCGTCGAGGAGTGCGCCCGTGACGGCGTTCCGGTGCTGCGGCGGGCCAGCGGCGGCGGCACCGTGTTCCACGACCCGGGCAACCTGAACGTGACCTTGGTGCTGCCCGGCCCGGCCGACCGGCCCCTGGAGGCGCTCGGCCAGGTGATGAGCGCCGCCGTCGACCAGCTCGGCCTGGTGCCGCGGATCGGCGACCGCGGGCTGTTCGTCGGCGACGCGAAACTGTGCGGGTTCGCCGTCTTCCGCACGAAGACCGGGCTGCTGGCCCACTCGACGCTGCTGGTCGAGACGTCGGCCGCGCTGGTCGGCCGCTACCTGACGAGCGCGCCGCCGGACCCGCGGCCGCTCGACTCGCACCGCAGCCCGGTGGCGTCGCTGGCCGAGCACGGCATCCGGCCCGGCTTCCCGGCGGTCGAGGCCGCGGTGCGGGCGGCGGCGTCGCAGATCCTCGGGACCTTCGTGCCGCGCCCGCCGACTTCGGCCGAACGGGACCGGCAGCGCGCGCTGCTGCACACCCGCTACCACTACCCGTTGTGGCACGCGGACGGCGCCCAGCGCGCGGCCTGACTCCCGGACCGCCGTTGTCTACTGTGGACTTACTCGGCGGCCGAGAACGTGACGCCGGGCACCTTGCGCGTCGTCGCCCGCGTGGTCTTCTTCGGCTCCGCCGTCTTCCGGGCACGGGTGGTCTTCGCCGGCTCGGCGTTCGCCGCGGCCGGCTTCGCTTTGGCGGCGGCCTTCGGCGCGGCCTTGGTGGTCGTCGCCTTCGTGGTCTTGGTGGCCGTCTTCGCCACGGCCTTCGCGCGCGGCCGCTTCGCGCCCGGCACGATCCGCGGGCGGCGCTTGCGGCCCCCGGTGCGGCGCCCGGCGTCGGCGTAGCGCTGCAGGAGCTCGCGCAGCGCGTCGGCGTTGGCGAAGGAGAGGTCGATGTCGTACTCGATGCCGTCCAGCCCGAACCCGACCGTCTCCGCGGCGGCCTCGCCGGTCAGATCGTCCAGCACCCGCACAGCCGTGTTCTTGGCCACGACAACCTCCCGTGCTCTTCGGGCGCACCGGGTCGACGGCACCCGGTGCCGCCGATAGACCTTGCAGCTTCTCCGGACGAGGATAACCGTTGGCTTGCGCGATCCCGCGCGGTGGTGTGCGCTGAACCCATGGCTGCACAGACTTTTGACGTAGTGGTGATCGGCGCGGGTCCGGTGGGGGAGGTGGCCGCCGAACGGGCGGCCCGCGGCGGGCTGAAGGTCGCCCTCGTCGAGCACGAACGCTTCGGCGGCGAGTGCTCGTACTGGGCCTGCATCCCGAGCAAGGCGTTGCTGCGGCCGGGAAATCTCCTCGCCGCCGCCAAGCGCGTGCCCGGCGTGCCGGTCGGCGACCGGATCGACCCGGCGGCCGTCTTCGCGCGCCGTGACTGGTTCACCGGCAAGGGCGACGACTCGGGACAGGTCGACTGGGCGCGCGGCGCGGGCATCGAACCGGTCCGCGGGCGCGGCGTGATCACCGGTGAGCGGGAGGTGACCGTCGGCGGCGACCGCGTGCTGACCGCGCAGCACGCGGTGATCGTGTGCACGGGCAGCGTGCCGAACACGCCGAAGATCCCGGGTCTCGACACGATCCGGCCGTGGGGTTCGCGCGAAGCGACGTCGGCGGAGTCGGTGCCGGCCCGGCTCGGCGTCCTCGGCGGTGGCGTGGTCGGCGTCGAAATGGCGCAGGCGTTCGCTTCGCTCGGCTCGGAAGTCCACCTGGTGATCACCGGTGAGCGCCCGCTGCCGCGCAACGCGCACTTCGCCGGCGACCTCGTGCTGCACGGCCTGCGCGAAGCCGGGGTCTTCGTCCACACCGAGTCGGGTGTCGAGCGGGTCGCCGCGGGGGCGTCCGGCACCGAACTGACCTTGAAGGACGGCGAGATGGTCGTCGTCGACGAGTTCCTGGTGGCGACCGGGCGCCGTCCCGCGACCGCCGGCATCGGCCTGGAGGCGCTCGGCCTGGAAGCCGGCTCCGCGCTGACGGTCGACGACACCGGCCGGGTGTCCGCAGTGGACGGTGGCTGGCTGTTCGCGGCGGGCGACGTCACCGGCCGCGCCCCGCTGACCCACCAGGGCAAGTACGGCGCCCGCGCGGCCGGCGACACGGTGGCGGCGCTGGCCGCCGGTACCGAGGTCTCCGCCGAGCCGTGGAGCCGCTTCACCGCGACGGCCGACCACCACGCCGTGCCGCAGGTGGTGTTCACCGACCCGGAGGTCGCGGCGGTCGGCCTGGCGGACGCGCGGCCGGGGTCGGCCGACCGGGTCGTCGACATCGACATCGCGGTGGCGGGTTCGTCGCTGCACGCGGACGGCTACACCGGCAAGGCCCGGATCGTGGTCGACACCGAGCGGAACGTGCTGCTCGGCGTGACGTTCGTCGGCCAGGACGTCTCGGAGCTGGTGCACTCGGCGACCATCGCGATCGTCGGGGAGGTGCCGCTCGACCGGCTGTGGCACGCGGTGCCGTCGTTCCCGACGATCAGCGAGGTGTGGTTGCGGCTGCTCGAGGCCTACGGGCTCTGACTCACTGCGTGGGCAGGTCCAGCGCCGCCTTCGCGGCGCGGGTGAGGCCGGGATCGTCCGGAGTGGACGGTCCCGGCGCCCAGACGGCCTGCACCAGCCGCACGGACGTGCCTTCGACCTTCGACGCGTAGGCGGCGTTCTCGAACCTCGGCAGGGCGGTTTCGCCCCACTTGCCGGTCTCGGTGGCGAGGTCGAGGATCCCGCCCCCGCCCGGCGTGTCCGCGACGGCCTTGAAAGCGGCCGCCTGCGCGGCGTCGGGGAATTCGACGATCCCGACGGTGACGGCCCCGGGCCGCCCGTCGACGGTGGTGGCGTAGCTGGCGCGCCGCACCCCGGAGCAGCTGGTCTGTTGCAAGCTGGCCTGGGCGTCCCCGAAGGCGTGCGACGCACACCGCTGGTCGGCGTCGGCGGCGCGCAAGGCGAACTGCAGGCTCTGCGCGGGAGCGGCACTCGTCGCACTGGCGGGCGGCGGCTGGGTGGCGGGCGTGGGCGGCCCGGTCGGCGCGGCGGCGGTGTCGTCCCCGGTGGTGGCAACGGCGATCGCGGCGACGACCAGCAGGACGAGCAGGCCGATGGCGCCGAGGGGAAGCCACCGGACGGTGCGGGAGCTGCCCTCGGGCTCCGGCCGGGGCCGGGGGAACGGCTGGGGAGCGGCCGGCTGGATCGGCTGCCGGGCCGGGGGCTGCGGTGGGGGTGCGGCTCGCTCCGGGCGCGGTGTGGTGGGGAAGCGTTCGGTGCGCGCGGCGTCCGGTTCGAGGGTTTCGGTGCGTTCGGTGTCCGTGGTGGACGGTCCGGGCTCACTCGAGTGGGTGGACCTCGGTGCTTCGGTGCCGGGGAAGGCCGGTGGCGCTGGGAGGACTTCGGTGCGTTCGGTCTCCGGGGTCGGTGCGACCTGGGGGAGCGAGATTTCGGCGGCGAGGGGAAGTTTTGGCTCCGGTGCGGGGGTGGCAGGTGCGGAATCGGTGGCTGCCGGACGTTCGGGCTGCGGTGCGGGCCCGGTTCCCGCTGGGGTGGGCTCGGCGGATGCGGCGGCGGCCGGAAGGTCCGCTTCCGGTGCGGGCTCGGTTTCCGCGGGTGGTTGCACGGCGGGTGCGGCTGCGGAGGTTGCGGGAAGGTCCGGCACGCGCCCGGTTGCCGCGGGCGGCTGTTCGGCGGGCGTGGTTTCGGAGGTTGCGGGAGGGTTCGGCTCCGGCGCGGGCCCGGTTGCCTCGGACGGTCGCGCGGCGGTGAGCTCGGCGGGTGCGATTGCCGCGGGTGGCTCCGCTGTGGCGGGCTTGGCGGGTGCGGGTGGCTCCGCTGTGGCGGGCTTGGCGGGTGCGGGTGGCTCCGCTGTGGCGGGCTTGGCGGGTGCGGGTGGCTCCGCTGTGGCGGGCTTGGCGGGTGCGGGTGGCTCCGCTGTGGCGGGCTTGGCGGGTGCGGGTGGCTCCGCTGTGGCGGGCGCGGATTCCGTGGGTGGTTCCGCTGCCGTGGTGTCGGTGGGTGCCGGCTCGGCGGTGTGGGGGAGTTCGGGCTGTGGTGCGGCTTCCGCGGGCGGTTCCGCTACCGTCGCCCCGGCGGGGGCGCGTTCGGGCTCGGCAGGAGGCTCCGCAACCGGTTTCGGGTGGGGTGGGACCGGGGTCTCGGTCCGCCAGTCGGATCCACCGGCTGGTGCCGAAGCAGCAGCTGCCGCCGAAGCCGGGGAAGTCGCTGCCTGGGCCGGGACCTCCGGGCCGCTGTCCCAAAGGGACTCCGGGGGCGAGTCGTCCGTGAAGCGGCTGAAGCCTTCGCCCACCAGGATGTCGTCGGAAAACTCCGGGGCGTCCGGGGCCAGGCCGCGGATCAGCGCGCGTACCTGGTCCACCGAGCGGGGCCGGTGGGCCGTTGCCAGTGAAACCGTCGCCGCGAGCATCGTCGTCGGGGTCGGGTGCAGGACCCGGACCGGGCCGGCCAGGTCGCCCGCCGGCTGGTCGACCGTCTCCACGTACGGGCCCACCGCGATGATCGTGCCCACCGGGGCCGTGCCCGGGACCAGGGCGGCGATCTTGCGCTCGCACGCCTGGGAGACGTCGAGGGCCTCGGTCGCCGGGTTGACCGCGTCGTCGTCGGCGACCAGGGGCCAGCCGTCCGCTCGCCATTCGGCTCCCAGCGGGGCTTCCAGGCGCAGGGCGGGGTCCGGGAGGTCGACGCCGATGACGATGATCACGCCGTGTGGCAGGAGGACCACGGCCTCGATCGGGCGGTCCGCAACCGCGCCGACACCGATCAGGGCGATGCCGCCGATCACGGTGCTGCCGCGGCCGAGGGATGCCAGTGCCGCCCGGATGTCGTCGGCCACCCGGGACTGCTGCCGCTCCAGGCGCACCAGTCGCACCGAAAACCCTCCCTGCTCGTCGTTCCGGGTCATCACGCTAGCGCGCGTGGCCGTATCCATCGTGCGACACGGGGACGACGCGGCCGCGTGCCCTCCGAAAGTGGTGCCCCGGGTGACTTGTGGTGTTCATGTGGCCAAACAGCACGGTTGGGGTGCAGAATGTGCTACAACGCATCGGAGGCGGTATTCGGGAGCCGCGCTGAAGCCGTTCCGCAGCTCGAGTCAGGGCGTAGGGGAAGACGTCCCTCGTCGAGCAACAAGCGGAGGTAGCAGTGAGCACCCGTGGCAGCACCCGAGGTGTGGTGTACGTCCACTCGTCGCCGTCTGCGGTGTGTCCGCACGTCGAGTGGGCCATTTCGGGCACCCTGGGTGCCCGCGTTGACCTGAAGTGGACGGCGCAGCCGGCCAGTCCGGGTCAGCTTCGCGCCGAATGCGGTTGGCGCGCGCCCGCGGGCACCGGCGCCAAACTGGCGTCCGCCCTCAAGGCGTGGCCGATGATCCGGTTCGAAGTCACCGAAGAGCCCAGCGCGGGCGTCGACGGCGAACGGTACTGCTTCGCGCCCGGCCTCGGCCTGTGGCACGGCCGGACCAGTGCCAACGGCGACATCGTGGTGGGCGAAGACCAGCTGCGCGCCCTCGTCGCCATGACCCGCGGGGGTGAGTCCCTCGCGCACAAGCTCGACGAACTCCTCGCCGCGAGCTGGGACGAGGCGCTCGAACCCTTCCGCCACGCCGGCGACGGCGCTCCGGTGACCTGGCTGCACCAGGTCGGCTAGCCGCGGGACGGGGGCCCGGTACGCTCACGGCGTGACCACCCCCGCCCCCAGCTCTCGCCAGCGCTGGCTGGTGCCCGTCGTGGTCGTGGTGCTGTCCGTGACCGTCGGGGCCGGCCTGCTCGCGCGCGAGCTCTACCGCCGTCCGGACCAGCCCGCCGACGACACGTCCGCCGCGGTCTCGACGCCGTCGACGTCGGGCAGCGGCGAGCCGGCCGCCGCGGACGCCGTGCGGATGACCGACGACGCGCGGGCCCACCCGCAGGCCGACGCCGTCCGCCGGGTCATCGAGACGTACTTCTCGGCCATCAACACCAAGCAGTACCAGCAGTGGACGAGCGTGGTCAGCGCGCAGCGGGTGGCCGAGCAGTCGCTCACGACCTGGAAGAACGGCGTCCGGACCACAAAGGACAGGGACGCCGTCGTCTACCGGATCGAGCGCGGCTCCGGCTCGTCGCTGCGGGTCCTGGTCGGGTTCACCAGCGTGCAGAACCCCGAGGACGCCCCGCCGTTCTTCCAGGAGCCCTGCATCAAGTGGCGGCTGGTGCTGCCGATGGTCGTCGAGCAGGCCGCGCTGAAGATCGATTCGATCGACAAGGGCCCGCCACCCGAACACGAAAAATGCTGATGAAAAAGGGGCCCGGCCGAAGCCGGGCCCCTTTTTCCGCGTCCGTCAGGCCGCGGGGGTGAACAGCAGGGCGGTGTTGTGACCGCCGAAGCCGAACGAGTTGCTGATCGCCGCGGTCAGCTCGACCTTGCGCGGCTCACCCGCGACGACGTCCAGCTGCACCCGCGGGTCCAGATCGGTCAGGTTCATCGTGGCCGGCACGATGCCGTGGTAGAGCGACAGGATCGTGATGATCCCCTCGACCGCGCCGGCCCCGCCGACGAGGTGGCCGAGCGCGCCCTTCGGCGCCGTCACGACCGGGTGTTCCCCGACCGCGTTGCGGATCGCCGCCGCCTCGCCGATGTCACCGACCACAGTGGACGTCGCGTGGGCGTTCACGTGCCCGACGTCCGCCGCGGTGACGCCGGCCATCTTCATCGCCGCGCGCATCGCGGCGATCTGGCCGATGCCCTCGGGGTGGTTGCCGGTGATGTGGTAGGCGTCCGAGGTGATGCCGTGCCCGGCGATCGTCGCGTAGACGCGCGCCCCGCGGGCCTTCGCCAGGTCCGCGCGCTCCAGGATGACCACGCCGGCGCCCTCGCCGAGGACGAAGCCGTCCCGGTTGGCGTCGAACGGCCGCGAGGCCGCACCCGGGTCGTCGTTGCGCGTGGACACCGTGCGGGCCTGGGCGAAGCCGGCCAGCGTGATCGGGTGGATGCACGCTTCGGCACCGCCGGCGACCACGACGTCGGCGCGGCCGGAGCGGATCATCTCCACCCCGCTCGCGATGCCTTCGGCTCCCGACGCGCAGGCGGAGGCCGGCGAATGCACGCCGGCCCGCGCCTTGAGGTCGATGCCGACGTGCGCGGCCGGGCCGTTCGGCATCAGCATCGGCACGGTCAGCGGCGACACCTTGCGGAGACCCTGCTGGTGCAACAGGTCGTTCTGGGTGAGCAGGGTGACCGGGCCGCCCACGCCGGTGCCGATCGACACGCCGAGGCGGTCGGGGTCGACGTCGGTGTGCTCGTCCGTCGGTTCCGCGTACCCGGCGTCGGCCCACGCCTGGCGGGCGGCGATCAGCGCGACCTGCTCGCAGCGGTCCAGCCGGCGGGCCTGCACCCGCGGGAGGACCTCCGAAGGATCGACGGCCAGCTGACCGCCGATCTTCACCGGCAGCTGCAGTTCCTCGACCCAGTCGGCCTCGATCGCCCGGACCCCGCTCCGCCCGGCCAGCAGACCGTCCCAGGTGGACGTGACGTCCCCGCCGAGCGGTGTGGTGGCGCCGAGACCGGTGATCACGACGTCGATGTTGCTCATGGGAGTCTCCTCAAGGAGGGGAAGAGGACTTACTTGGAGTTGGCCGAAACGTAGTTCACGGCGTCGCCCACGGTCTTGAGGTTGGCGAGCTCGTCGTCCGGGATCTTCACGCCGAACTTGTCCTCGGCCTGCACGGCGATCTCGACCATCGACAGCGAGTCGATGTCCAGGTCGTCCACGAACGACTTCTCGGCGGTGACGTCGTCCTGAGCCACACCGGCCACCTCTTCGACGATCTCGGCGAGGCCGGCGAGGATCTCAGCGTTGTCAGCCATGGGGTTGTTCCCTTCTCGGTGTTTCTTGGGTCTCTGGTCCGCGGGCGAATTGCCCGCGGGGAGCGTAACGGTGGTCAGGGGCAGACGAACGCCTGCCCGGCGTAGGACAGGCCCGCACCGAACCCGACCGCCAGCACCACGTCGCCGGACTTCGCCGTCCCGGCCTTGCGCATGTGGTCCAGCGCGAGGGGGATGGACGCCGACGAGGTGTTGCCGGAGTACTTGATGTCGTCCGCGACGACCATGTCCTCGCGGGCGCCCTGCGTCCGCAGCTTCTTCGCGATCGCCTCGACGATGCGCAGGTTCGCCTGGTGCGGGATCAGGACGTCCACATCGGACGGCTTCAGCCCGGCGACCTCCAGCGCCCGCAGCGCGATCGGGGCGATCTGGGTGGTGGCCCACCGGAAGACCGACTGGCCCTCCTGGTAGATGAACTCGTCCTCGGTCATCCCGATCAGGTCGACGAGGTCGCCCGCGCTGCCCCAGGAGACCGGGCCGATCTGCGGCTCGTCGGACTCGCCCACCACCGCGGCGCCCGCGCCGTCGGCGAAGATGATCGCGTTCGCGCGGTCGGTCGGGTTCACCGAATCGGTGAGTTTTTCGGCGCCGATCACGAGGACCTTCTTGGCCGAGCCGCCGCGGATCAGGTCGGAGGCGACGCCCAGGCCGTAGCAGAAGCCGGCGCACGCGGCGTTGAGGTCGAACGCGCCGGGGCTCGGGATCCCGATCCGGGCGGCGACCTGCGCGGCCGCGTTCGGGATCGGCGTCGGCATCGTGCAGTTCGGCAGGATGACCGTGTCCACTTCGGACGGATCGACCCCGGCGTCGGCCAGCGCGGCGGTGCCGGCGGCGACCGCCATGTCGGTGAGCAGCTCGTCCTTCTCGGCGAAGCGGCGCTCGATGATGCCGACGCGAGTCCGGATCCACTCGTCGTTGGTTTCCATGATCTTCGAGAGGTCGTCGTTGCTGACGATCCGCTCGGGCTGGTAGCTGCCGACGCCCAGCACGCGGCTGCCGTGGGAGCCCGGGTTGAGGCTCAGGGCCGGTCGGTCGGTCACGAGGCGTCCTCCTGGCGCAGCGCGGCCAGCTCGGCCGGCGACTTCAGCGCGGTGGTAGTGGTGACGACGCCCTTGAGCTGCCGCTTGACCAGGCCGGTCAGGGTGCCCGCGGGCGCGAGTTCGACGGTGCGGGTGACGCCGAGCGAGACCAGGCCGTCCATCGTCAGGTCCCAGCGGACCGACCGGGTGACCTGGGAAACGAGCCGCTCCAGGTACTCGGCTCCGCTGGTGACGACGGCGCCGTCCGCATTGGACAGCAGCGGCCGGGTGGGGTCGGCCGGGGTCAGCTCGGCGGCGTGGGCGCGCAACGCCTCTTCGGCGGGCGCCATGTACTGCGTGTGGAACGCGCCGGCGACCTTGAGGGCGCGGATCTTCGTGCCTTCCAGGGGCTCGGCGACGATCTTCGCGACGGCGTCGGCCGCGCCGGAGGCGACGATCTGCCCCGCTCCGTTGCGGTTCGCGGCGGTCAGGCCGCGTTCTTCCAGCCACGCGACGACCTGCTCGGGGTCCCCGAGCATGACCGCGGCCATCGACGTCGGTTCGAGCGCGCAGGCCTTGGCCATCTCGGCCCCGCGGACGGCGGCGAGCGCGACGGCGTCCTCGGGCCTCAGCACCCCGGCGATCGCGGCCGCGGCGAGCTCGCCGACGGAGTGGCCGGCGACCGGCGCGTCCGCGGCGACCGGGGCGGTGGCCTGCAGGTGCTCGAAGGTGAGCAGCGAGAGGGCGACGATCAGGGGCTGCGCGACCGCGGTGTCCTGGATCTCTTCCGCGTCCGCCTCGGTACCGAGGCGGAGCAGGTCGAGCCCGGCGCGGTCGGACCACTGGGCGACGCGCTCGCGCGCGCCGTCGAGGTCGAGCCAGGGCGTGAACATGCCGGGGGCCTGGGACCCCTGACCGGGAGCGAGGACTGCTGCTGTCACCCTTCAAGACAACACGGCGGGGGTGCTTTCCCGGGATGCCGACGCTCACAGTGTCTACGCGGCGTCTTTGTCGGAACCCTCCAAAGACGCGCCGGAGAAGCTCGCGCGTAACCCGGATGCCTTGTCGGGTTCAATCACCTTTCGCTGTTAAGTCCATCACGTGACGCGGCCCTCACCAGAGGCCGCGGGCGCGGGCCAGCCGGCCCACCGTGAGCGCGATCCGCAGCACCAGCGCGTCCCGGGGGTCGGTCGGCTGGCAGCCGGTCAGCTCCGCCGCCTTCCGCAGCCGGTACCGGACGGTGTTCGGGTGGACGAACAACGTCTTGGCGCACGTCTCCAGCACGCCGCCGCTCTCCAGGTACGCCTCCACCGTGCGCTGCAGCGTCGGGCCCGCTTCCTCCAGCGGGCGCGCGATCGCGTCCACCAGCAGGCGCTCGGCCTCCGCGTCCCCGGACAGCGCGCGCTCGGGCAGCAGGTCCCCCGACCGGACCGGCCGGGGCGCGCCCGGCCAGCCGACGACCGCGCGCAGCCCCGAGAGCGCCTCCGTCGCGCTGTGGTGGGCTTCGGCCAGTGACGGGACCGTCGGGCCGGCGACCACCGGGCCCTCGGCGAACGCGACCGACATGCGCGTCAGGATTTCCCGCTCCTTGACCCCGCCTTCGGTCGGCCCGCCGACCACGACCACCAGCCGGGAGCCCTGGACCGACAGCAGGACCGGGCGGCCGACGCGGGCGGCGCGGCTGCGGACCTCGAACACCACGGCGGGTGGGTCGTCCGACGGCGGGTTCCCGACCAGGACGGTCGCCGCCGCCGTCGGGTCCCAGCCCAGCGCCGTGGCGCGGGAAAGCACCGACTCCTCGGCGTCGCCGCGGACGATGCCGTCGACGACCAGTGCCTCCAGCCGGGCGTCCCAGGCGCCGCGAGCTTCCGCCGCGGCCGCGTACGAGTTGGCCGCCGCGAACGCGATTTCCCGGCCGTAGCGGAGGATTCCTTCGATCAGTGCCGCCCGTTCCGCTTCGTTCGCGGCGAATTCCGGCAGCTGCTCTTCGAAAACCTCGATCGCGAGGCGCACCATGCCGACCGCCTGGCGCAGGCTGACCCACCGCGACAGCTCGGCCGGGGCGTCGCGGAACGCCTCGGTCGTCAGCTTCAGCGCTTCCTTCGAGTCCCGCAGCCAGCCGACGAAGCCCGCGGCGCCCGCCTGGGTGATCAGCAGCACGCTCGCGCGCTGGTCGGCGGGCAGCCGGGCGAACCAGGTCAGCCGCTGCTCCATCACCGCGATGCTGGCGCTGGCCAGGCTGCCGGACGCGTGCTCCAGCCGCCGGAGCGTCTTCGCGGACAGTCCGTGGTGCTTCGGCACCCGGCGCGGGGTGGTGGTTCCATCCATGGCTGAAGCGATCCTACGTGCTCCGCAACTTTCGTAGCCCCCGGCGGCAACGCGGGAAGGTAGGCGGAGCGTGTCAGTACTGCCTAGGATCGCGGGCAACGGGGAAGCTGGAGAGAATTGGGGGAACCGGAATGACCGGTTTAGAGATCGACGCGATCTCCAAACGCTACGGCGACGTGGTCGCTCTGCGGGAAATGACCTTCGACGTCCGGCCGGGCGAATTGTTCGGGTTCGTCGGCAGCAACGGGGCCGGCAAGACCACGACCATGCGCATCGCGCTCGGCGTGCTGTCCGCCGACACCGGCGAAGTCCGCTACGACGGGCAGCCGGTGACGCACGAAACGCGGCGCCACATCGGGTACATGCCCGAAGAACGCGGGCTCTACCCGAAGATGAAGGTGGCCGAGCAGCTGACGTACCTCGCGCGGCTGCACGGCATGTCCGCGGCCGACGCGGCGGCGTCGACGGAGAAGTGGACCGAACGGCTGGGGGTCGCCGCCCGCCGGGAAGACGAGGTGCAGAAGCTCAGCCTCGGCAACCAGCAGCGCGTCCAGCTGGCCGCGGCGCTGGTGCACGAGCCGCGGATCCTGGTGCTCGACGAGCCGTTCTCCGGCCTCGACCCGGTCGCGGTCGACGTGATGAGCGCGGTGCTCAAGGAAAAGGCCGCCGAGGGCGTGCCGGTCGTGTTCTCCAGCCACCAGCTCGACCTCGTCGAGCGGCTGTGCGACCGGGTCGGCATCGTCCGGAGTGGACAGATGGTCGAGGTCGGCACGGTCGGCGAGCTGCGGGCCGGCGGGGCCGTGCGGCTGCGCGTCGACGTCCCCGAGGCCGGTGCCGGCTGGGCCGACGGCGTCGCGGGCGTGCGGGTGCTCGGCCGCAAGGGCACGGTCACCGAACTGGAGCTGGGCGACGGCGCCGACGACCAGGACGTCCTCAAGGCCGCGCTGGCCACCGGGCCGGTGCGCGAGTTCGCGCGCGAGCAGCCGACGCTGGCCGATCTGTTCCGTTCCGTCGTGACGACCGAGGAGGTTCCCGCATGAACAGCCCGCTCCCGGACGTCCGGATGAGCCCGATGAGCGCGGTGGGCCTGGTCGCCTCCCGCGAGATCAGCACCCGCGTGAAGTCGAAGGCCTACCGCGTCACCACCGTGGTCATGCTGCTGCTGATCGTCGTCGGCATCGTGCTGATCAAGCTGATCTCGGGCGGCGGCGGCGCCGACTCGACGGTCGGCTACACCCCGGCGACGGCGCCGTTCGCGGCGCCGCTGAAGGCCGGGGGGCAGGCCGTCGGCGAGACCATCGACGTCACGCAGTTCGCCGACGAAGCCGCCGGGCGCGCCAAGCTGGCCGACGGCTCGATCGACGCGCTGCTCACCGGCGACGGCAAGACCGTGCACGTCCAGGTGAAGAAGGACCTCGACGGCAAGCTCTCGAACGTGCTGCAGCTGCTGTCCCGGCAGGTCGCGCTCGACCAGCAGATCACCGCGCTGGGCGGGAACCCGGCGCAGTTCGAAGCGGCCGTCTCGGCCGCGAAGTTCATCGAAGACCCGCCGCTGGAGCAGCCGTACGACTACAACGGCCAGCAGCTGGTGCTGGGCATCGCGGCCGGCATCCTGATCTACCTCTCGCTGATGATCAACGGCCAGAGCGTGGCGCAGGGCGTGGTCGAGGAAAAGACGTCACGGGTCGTGGAACTGCTGCTGTCGACGATCAAGCCGTGGCAGCTGATGGCCGGGAAGGTGCTCGGCATCGGCGTGGTCGGGCTGATCCAGATGCTCGTGATCGGGGCCGGCGGGGTGATCGCCGGACTGGCGGCCGGGGTGCTCACGATTTCCGTTTCGGCCGCCGTCGGGACGGTCGTCTGGCTGATCGTCTGGTACCTGCTCGGGTTCTTCATGTACTCGATCGTGTTCGCCGCGCTGGGCGCGCTGGTTTCGCGCCAGGAAGACGTCGGCGGCGCGACGATGCCCGCGTTGATGTTCGTGATCGCCGGGTACGTCGTCGGCATTTCCGTGCTGCCGTCCGACCCGGGGAACACGTTCGTCGAGGTGCTTTCCGTGATTCCGGTCTTCGCGCCGACGCTGATGCCGATGCGGCTGGCGATGGGCGGGGTCCCGGTGTGGGAAGCCGTGGTGTCGGTGGGGCTGGTGGTGCTGATGATCCCGGGGCTGATCTGGCTCGCCGCGCGGATCTACCGGAACGCGGTCATGCGCAGTGGCGCGAAGGTGAAACTGCGCGACGCCCTGCGCGCCGCCTGAGGTTCGCCGATTGTTCACCCGGCCCTCGGACGCTTCGGTGTCCGGGGGCCGGAACACTGTTGTCCGATAAATGCTCGAGGCCGCCCGGCGCTCGCGGTTTACGCTGCGCCGGACGGCCTCGTCTCCCCGGTCCCCACCGGTAGAACCAGTATGGCCACCGGTGATCTTTCCGCGCCAGTCGTCTCACTCGATCGTGGGGCGCACGAGTTGCCGCCGCTGGGTACCTGATCAACGATCCGGTGCAACACAGCGGCACCACCCCGAATCCGCGGGTGGAGATTCGGGCGCAAAACCCGTGGAGGGAGTCGGTATGGGCCAGCAACTGAAGGACGGGCTCGGGCAGGCGTGGAACCTGGTGGCCACGTTCGTCCCGAAACTCGTGGGATTCTTGATCATCCTGCTGATCGGCTGGCTGATCGCGAAGGCGGTTTCGAAAGCGCTGGGGCTCGTCCTCGGGAAAGTCGGGTTCGGGAAACTCGTCGAGAAGACCGGTCTTTCCGGGAACATCGGCAGCCAGAAGATCGACGCGGCCGGGATCCTCGTCAAATTGGTGTACTACTTCATCCTGCTGATCGCGCTGCAGCTGGCGTTCGGCGTGTTCGGGCCGACGAACCCGGTGAGCCAGCTGCTCAACGACATCATCGCGTTCCTGCCGCGGATCGTGGTCGCGCTGGTGCTCGTCGTGGTGGCCGCGGCCATCGCGAAGGTCGTGCGGGACGTCGTCGCGTCGGCGCTGTCCGGCCGGGGCGCGGCGCGCCCGCTCTCGATGGCGGCCTACTGGCTGATCATGGCGTTCGGCATCATCGCCGCCCTCGGCCAGGTGAACATCGCGACGGCGATCACCGGCCCGGTCCTGATCGCGGTCCTCGCCACGATCGGCGGCGTGATCGTCGTCGGCTTCGGCGGCGGCCTGATCAAGCCGGCCCAGGACCGCTGGCGCGGCTGGATGGCCAACATGGAGCACCAGCTGGAGACGCCGCAGCAGCGCACCGGCGAGATGGGCACCGCCGAGCGGCCGCGGATGCCGGTGGGGGCGGACAACACCCCGACGCCGCCGGCCGGCACCCCGCGTCCCCAGATCTGACCGGGTAGCGGCGGGAACGGGCTCGGCGGACGAGGAAGCCGGGTGGTTCTGGCTGCTGCTGCGGTGTCGCGAATGACTCATTGGGGACCTCCGCGGTCCCCAATGAGTCATTCGCGACCTTGGTGGAGCTGTTGCCATCGGGCCGGGAGCGCCGTCTTGGCTTCAAGACGTCCCGGGCGGGCACTACGCTGGGGCGATGGGGGTCGTGGCGGCGCTCTGGCGCTATCCGGTGAAGTCGATGGCGGGCGAGCGGCTGGCCGAGGTGGCGGTCGGGGAGCGCGGCCTCGAGGGCGACCGCCTGTACGCGGTCCGGGATCCCGAAGGCCGGTTCGGCAGCGGCAAGAACTCCACCCGGTTCCGGCGGATGCCGGGCCTGCACGCGTTCGCCGCGCGCTACGACGGCGCCGTCCCGGTGCTGACCTTCCCGGACGGGCGCGTGCTCCGCGGGGACGCCGCGGGCGTGCACGCCGAGCTCGCCGCCGCGCTGGACTTCCCCGGCGTCGAGCTGGCGAAGGAAGCGGACATCCCGCACCACGACGAAGCCGACGTCCACCTGGTCACGACGTCTTCGCTGGCCTGGCTGGCCGAACGCGCGCCCGGGGTCGCGCTGGACGAGCGGCGGTTCCGGGCCAACCTCCTGCTCGACACCGGATCGGCACCCGGGCGCACCGAGGAATCCTGGGTGGGGGAGCGGGTGCGGATCGGCGAAGTGGAGCTGGCGGTCCTCCGCAAGGCGGTCCGCTGCGTGATGGTCGGCCTGCCGTGCGACGGGCTGCCGGCCGCGCCCGGGCTGCTCAAGACGATCTCCGAGGTGAACGGCGTGACGTTCGGCGTGCAGGCCCGCGTGGTCCGCGGCGGCGTCCTCCGCGTCGGGGACGTCCACGAGGTGGGATGTTCCGCCCCTCACACTCCCTAGGGAATTCACCTCCCGCGGAGCATGTTGGGAGCGGTAGGACGAAAGGGGCGTGCCGTGGACTTCCTGCTGCACCACGGGATCACCGTGCTGGGCCAGTGGATCTCGATCGCGGAGCTCGCCGGGCAGGTGTTCGCGCTGGCGGTCGTGTTCCTCGCGCAGCGTCGCACCCTGTGGACGTGGCCCGTGCAGGTCGGGGCGACCGTGCTGCTGTTCGCCGTCTACGTCTCCGCGCACCTCGGCGGGCTCGCCGCCCGGCAGGTCGCCATCCTCGCCATCTCGCTCTACGGCTGGTGGGCCTGGACGCGCCGCAAGGACCCGGTGTTCGGCGTCGTCGTCCGCTCGGGCCGGCTCGCCGAACGGCTGGCCATGCTCGGCGCCTTCCTCGTCGGCACGACGGTGATGGCCCTGGTCCTGGACGCGCTGGACGCGTCGTGGGCGCCGTGGCCGGACGCCGCGATCTTCGTCGGCACCCTCGTCGCCTTCGGCGCTCAGGGCGCGGGACTCGTCGAGTTCTGGCTGGTGTGGCTGGTCGTCGACGCGATCGGCGTGCCGCTGCAGATCTCCTCCGGCCTGTACTTCTCGGCGGCGATCTACATCGTGTTCGCCGGGCTCGTCGTGCACGGCTGGTGGAGCTGGAACCGCTCCGCCAAGCGCGTCGCGGCCTCGTCCGGGGTCATGGCAGCATCCAGCTGAGCACCGGCGTGCTCTGCCCCCACACGATCAGGCACATCACCAGCAGCAGTCCCAGGCTCCACGGCAGCACCTTCCGCAGCAGCTTGCCCTCCTCACCGGGCAGGTTCGCGGCCACGCAGGCGATCGTGAGGTTCTGCGGCGACACCATCTTGCCGAGGACGCCGCCGGAGCTGTTGGCCGCGGCCAACAGGTCCGCCGGCAGGCCGGTCTTGGCCGCCGCCGTGACCTGCAGCGCGCCGAACAGCGCGTTCGCCGACGTGTCGGAGCCCGAGACGGCCACGCCGAACCAGCCCAGCACCGGGGACAGGAACGCGAGCCCGGCGCCGGCCGCCGCGATGAACGTGCCGATCGTGCTGGTCTGCCCGGACAGGTTCATCACGTAGGCCAGCGCGAGCACCCCGGTGACGGTGAGGATCGCGAACCGCAGCTCCTTGACGGTGGCCAGCCACTCCTGCGCGGTGCCGCTCGCCGAGACGGCCAGCACCGCCGCGGTCAGGACCCCGGCCAGCAGGACGAGCGTGCCGCCGGTGTTGAGGAACGGCAGCGAGAAGGTGTTGCCGGAGACCGGCTTCCCGTTCGGCCCGGCGACGTTCAGGCCGGGCCAGTGGAACTTCCAGGTCGCCTTGTCCAGCAGCTTCTTGACCGGCGGCAGGACGGCGACGGAGAAGATCACGATGATCAGCGCGTAGGGCAGGTACGCCTTGACGACGTCGGTGCGCGAGTCTTCCGGCGGGGCCTCCGCGGTCGCCGTCCCGCCGGTGCCGATCCGGACGGCTTCGGGCACCGGGCGGCGGGTCTGGGGGAGCGCCACGAGCGCGGCGGCGCCGGCGAGCGCGGCCCCGATGTCGGCCAGCTGCGGCGACACGTAGTTGGACGCGAGGAACTGCACGAGCCCGAACGCGACCCCGCAGACCAGCGCGGGCAGCCAGGTGTCCTTCAGCCCGCGCTTGCCGTCGACGATGATCACCAGCAGCAGCGGCACGACCAGCGCGAGCAGCGGCGTCTGGCGCCCGACGATCGAGGACACCTCCTGCAGCGGCAGGCCGGTGACCTGGGCGAGGGTGACGACGGGCGTGCCCATCGCGCCGAACGCGACCGGCGCGGTGTTCGCGACCAGTGCGACGACCGCCGCCTTCACCGGGTGGAAGCCGACGGCCACGAGCATCACGGCGCTGATCGCGACGGGCGCGCCGAACCCGGCCAGCGCTTCCATCAGGGCCCCGAAGCAGAAGGCGATGATGAGGGCCTGGATCCGCGGGTCGTCGGAGATCCGGCCGAACGAGCGGCGCAGGACGTCGAAGTGCCCGGTCCGCACGGTGAGCCGGTAGATCCACAGCGCGTTGACGACGATCCACATGATCGGCCACAGCCCGAACGCGGCGCCTTGGAGCGCCCCCGAGACGGCCTGCACGACGGGCATCCCGAACGCGGCGACGCCGACGACGAGCGCGACGAGCAGCCCGATGAGGGCGGCGTGGTGCGCCCGCATCCGGACGGCGCCGAGGAGCACGAGGACGGTGGCCAGCGGCAGCACGGCGACGAGCGCCGACAGGCCGAGTGAACCGAGGGGAGTCACGTCTTGCACGAACACGGGCGACCTCCGTTTTCCACGATGCGAAAACGGCCTTTCGGCGAGTGCCCGAGATCTTCGTCACAAACCAGGCGGTCCGTCAAGAAGTTGAGACCGGTTGGCCCAACGAGTCAGCCCTTCACGGCCGGGGCAGCACGGCGAGCGCCGTCTCGGCGATCGCGCGAAGCTCCTCCGGCTCGACGCCGCCCTTGCCCAGCGCTTCGAGGCCGCGCAAGACGGCCAGCACGAGCCCGGCCAGGTGGGCGGGGTCCGCGCCGGCGGCGATGTCGCCCGCGCGCTGGGCGCCCGCGATGCACGCTGTCAGGTGGTCCTGCAGGTCGCGGAACAGCTGCCGGCTGCGGGCCGCGACTGCCTCGTCGTGCTCCGCGCATTCGGCCGTGCTCTTCGCGATCAGGCACCCGCGCCGCGCCCGGTCGGCGGCGACCGACTCGGCGATCGCCCGCACGTGGTCGCCGAGCCGCCGGTAGGCCGTTTCGTCGGGGCCTTCGAGCTGTTCTCGCACGCCGTCGGCCGATTTGGTGCAGTAGTGGTCGAAGACGCGCAGGAAGAGCGCGTGCTTGTCACCGAAGGCGCCGTAGAGGCTGCCCTTCCCGAGGCCGGTCGCGGCGGCGATGTCGTCGACCTTCGTGCCGGCGTAACCGCTCTCCCAGAACTGGTCCCTGGCCGCGCGCAGGACCGCTGCCTCGTCGAAGCTCCGGGGTCTCGCCATGGACTCAGGCTACCCATTCTTGACTATCTCGTCCAGAACGGCGTACGTTCTGGACGAGATAGTCAAGAACTGGAGGAGCAACGTGAACCTGGAGAACAAGACCGCGGTCGTGACCGGCGGCAGCACCGGCATCGGGCTCGCCATCGCCAAGCGCTTCGCGGCCGAAGGCGCGCACGTGTTCATCACGGGCCGCCGGAAGGAAGCCCTCGACGACGCGGTGGCCGAGATCGGCGGCGGCGTCACGGCGATCCGGGCGGACTCGGCGAACCTGGCCGACCTCGACGAGCTCTACCGCGCGGTGGCCGAGCGCGGCCGCGGGCTGGACGTCGTGGTCGCCAACTCCGGCGGCGGGACCTTCGCCCCGCTCGGCGAAATCACCGAAGAGCAGTTCGACGCGACGTTCGGCACCAACGTCAAGGGGGTGCTCTTCGCCGTCCAGAAGGCGCTGCCGCTGCTGAACGCGAACGCGTCGATCATCCTGACCGGCTCGACGACGTCGACGCGGCCCGGCGCGGCCTTCAGCGTCTACGCGGCGACGAAGGCGGCAGTGCGCAACTTCGCCCGCAGCTGGGCGCTCGACCTGAAGGGAACCGGCACGCGGGTCAACGTCCTGAGCCCGGGACCGACGCGCACCCCGGGCCTGCTGGGGCTGGTGCCCGGCGACGAGCAGCAGGGCCTGGTCGACGGCCTCGTGGCGGAGGTCCCGCTGGGCCGCCTCGGCGACCCTTCGGAAATCGCGGCCGCCGCGCTGTTCCTGGCCTCCGGGGAGGCGAGCTTCGTCAACGGCGTCGAGTTCTTCGTCGACGGCGGCCAGGCGCAGGTCTAACGCAGGGTGGCGTGGCTCGGCGTCAGGTCCTTCAGGGTCCGGACGCCCAGCAGCTGCATCGTGCGGACCATCTCCGTGCGCAGGATGTCGACGCACCGCTGGACCCCGCGCTCGCCGCCGGCCATCAGGCCGTAGAGGAACGCGCGGCCGACCAGCACGGCGTCGGCGCCGCGGGCGATCGCCGCCACGATGTCGCCACCCGACAGGATGCCCGTGTCGATCCACACCTCGGCGCCGCCCTGGAGCTCGTCCAGCACCGCCGGCAGCAGCTCCAGGGGCGTCGGGGCGCGGTCGAGCTGGCGGCCGCCGTGGTTCGAGATGAGCACCGCGTCCGCGCCGTGCTTCACGACGTCGCGGGCGTCGTCGACGTTCTGCACGCCCTTGACCACGAGCTTCCCGGGCCAGGTCCGGCGCACCCAGTCGAGGTCGTCGAAGTTCAGCGTCGGGTCGAACAGCTTGTTCAGCAGCTCGGCGACGGTGCCGTCGAAGTGGCTCAGCGAGGCGAAGTGCAGGGGCTCGGTGGTGAGCAGGTTGAACCACCACGCCGGGTGCGTCGCGCCGTCGAGGAACGTCTTGAGCGTCAGCGCCGGCGGGATGGTGAGGCCGTTGCGGACGTCCCGCAGGCGCGCGCCGCCGACCGGGGTGTCCACGGTCAGCATCAGCGTGTCGTAGCCGTTCTCCCACGCGCGATTCATCAGATCTTCGCCCGCGCCGTGGTCGCGCCAGACGTAGAGCTGGAACCACTTGCGGGCTTCGGGCGCCGCCGCGGCGAGGTCCTCGATCGACGTCGTCGCCATCGTCGAGAGGCCCATCGGGATGCCGTTGCGCTGCGCCACGCGGCCGACCGCCGCCTCGCCCTCGTGGTTCATCATCCGCGTGAAGCCGGTGGGGGCGAAGGCGAACGGCAGCGCCGAGGTCTTGCCGAGGATCTCGCGCGTGGTGTCCACATCGGACACGCCCCGCAGCACGTTGGGGTGGAACTCGATCCGCCGGTAGGCCTGGCGGGCGCGGCGCAGGCTGTCTTCCAGCTCGGCCGCGCCGTCGGTGTAGTCGAACGCCGCCCGGGGAGTCCGCTTGCGGGCGATCGTCCGCAGGTCGGCGATGGTGTGCGCGTTCGCCAGCCGCCGGTCGGTGGGGTTGAGCACGAGCGGCTTCGGTCGCAGGAGCTGCTTCAGCTCGTCCGGCTTCGGCAGTCGGCGCTTCGTCACCTTCATCAACTCCCTAAGCGAGCGGGACCCGGCAGACATCCGATGTCTGCCGGGTCCCTTTCTAGCACCAGGTCACGCGCTGCCGGAATCCGACGTCTGCGGCCCGGCGGCCGCGATGTCGTCGAGCCGGTACTTCGTGGCCGCTTCGAGGACCTTCGCCTGCTCGACCTCGCCGCGCTTGGCGAGGATCGACAGCGCGCCGACGGTGATCGACTCGGCGTCGATCAGGAACTTCCGCCGCGCCGCCGGCCGGGTGTCGGAGAACCCGAACCCGTCGGTGCCCAGCGTCAGCATGTCGGTCGGGACGTACGGGCGGATCAGGTCCGGCACCGCGCGCATCCAGTCCGACACCGCCACGACCGGCCCGTTCGCGCCCTGCAGCGCTTCGGTGACGTACGGCACGCGCGGCTCGCTGCCCGGGTAGAGCAGGTTGTCGTGGTCGATCTCGACGGCCTCGCGCCGCAGCTCGGTCCACGACGTCGCCGACCACACCGCGGCCCGCACGCCCCACTCCTCGGCCAGCAGCTTCTGCGCTTTGAGCGCGTCCGGCATCGTGACGCCCGAGACCAGGATCTGCACCTCCGGGCCGTCGCCTCCGGGGGCGTCGGCGTACTTGTACAGACCCTTCAGCAGGCCGTCGACGTCGAGGTTCTCCGGCTCGGCGGGCTGCTGGTACGGCTCGTTGTAGATCGTCATGTAGTAGAAGACGTTCTCGCCGTTGCCGTCCGGGCCGGTCTCGCCGTACATCCGGCGGAGGCCGTCCTTGATGATGTGCGCGATCTCGAACGACCACGCCGGGTCGTAGGCCACCGCGGCCGGGTTGGTCGCCGCCAGCAGCAGCGAGTGCCCGTCGGCGTGCTGCAGGCCCTCACCGGTCAGCGTGGTGCGGCCGGCGGTGGCGCCGAGGACGAACCCGCGGGCCATCTGGTCGGCGGCCGCGTAGAGGCCGTCACCGGTGCGCTGGAACCCGAACATCGAGTAGAAGATGTAGATCGGGATCATCGGCTCGCCGTGCGTCGCGTACGACGTGCCGACGGCGGTGAACGACGCGGTCGAGCCCGCCTCGTTGATGCCCTCGTGCAGCAGCTGGCCCTTCTCGGACTCCTTGTAGGCCAGCATCAGGCTCGCGTCGACCGAGGTGTAGGTCTGGCCGTGCGGGTTGTAGATCTTGGCGGTCGGGAACATCGAGTCGAGGCCGAAGGTGCGGGCCTCGTCCGGGATGATCGGGACGACGCGCTTGCCGATCTCGGAGTCCTTGGCCAGCTCGCGGACCAGCCGGACGAACGCCATCGTGGTGGCGACCTCCTGCTTGCCGGAGCCCTTCCGGATGCCTTCGTAGACCTTGTCGCCGGGCAGGACCAGGGCCTTGGCGGCCTTCGGGCGGCGTTCCGGCAGGAACCCGCCGAGCGCCTTGCGGCGGCCGATCATGTACTCGATCTCGGGCGAATTCGCGCCCGGGTGGTAGTACGGCGGCAGCTTCGGGTCGCGCTCGAGCTCCTCGTCGCTGATCGGGATCCGCTGCGAGTCGCGGAACAGCTTGAGGTCGTCGAGGGTGAGCTTCTTCATCTGGTGCGTGGCGTTGCGGCCCTCGAACGCCGGGCCCAGGCCGTAGCCCTTGATGGTGTGGGCCAGGATCACCGTCGGCTGGCCGTGGTGCTCCAGCGCCGACTTGTACGCCGCGTACACCTTGCGGTAGTCGTGGCCGCCGCGCTTGAGGTTCCAGATGTCGGCGTCGGAGAGGTCCTTGACCAGGTCCTTCGTCCGCGGGTCGCGGCCGAAGAAGTGCTCGCGGACGAACGCGCCGTCGTTGGCCTTGTACGTCTGGTAGTCACCGTCCGGGGTGACGTTCATCAGGTTGACCAGCGCGCCGTCGCGGTCGGCGTGCAGCAGCGAGTCCCACTCGCGGCCCCAGATCACCTTGATGACGTTCCAGCCGGCGCCGCGGAAGTACGACTCCAGCTCCTGGATGATCTTGCCGTTGCCGCGCACCGGGCCGTCGAGCCGCTGCAAGTTGCAGTTGATCACGAAGGTCAGGTTGTCGAGGCCCTCGCCGGCGGCGACGTGGATCAGGCCGCGGGACTCGGCCTCGTCCATCTCGCCGTCGCCGAGGAACGCCCAGACGTGCTGGTCGTCGGTGTTCTTGATGCCGCGGTCGCGCAGGTAGCGGTTGAACCGCGCCTGGTAGATCGCGTTCATCGGGCCGAGGCCCATGGACACCGTCGGGTTCTCCCAGAAGTCCGGCATCAGCCGCGGGTGCGGGTACGACGGCAGGCCGCCGCCCTCGCCGGCGTGGCTGTACTCCTGGCGGAACCCGTCGAGCTGCTGCTCGCTCAGGCGGCCCTCGAGGAACGCGCGGGCGTAGATGCCGGGGGAGGCGTGGCCCTGGATGTAGATCTGGTCGCCGCCGCCGGAGTGGTCCTTGCCGCGGAAGAAGTGGTTGAACCCGACCTCGTACAGCGCGGCCGAGGAGGCGTAGGTCGAGATGTGACCGCCGACGCCGACGCCGGGACGCTGCGCGCGGTGCACCATGATCGCCGCGTTCCAGCGGATGTAAGCGCGGTAGCGACGCTCGATCTCCTCGTCACCGGGGAACCACGGTTCGTTCTCGGTGGGGATCGTGTTGACGTAGTCCGTCGAGGTCAGGGCCGGGACGCCGACGTTCCGCTCCCGGGCCCGCTCGAGGATGCGCAGCATCAGGTACCGGGCACGCTGCTGCCCGCCCCTCGCCAGAGCCTCGTCGAAGGAGTCCAGCCACTCGGCGGTCTCCTCCGGGTCGATGTCGGGCAGGTGCGCCGCCAGTCCGTCACGGATGACGCGTACGCGTGCCGGGGTCTCCTTGCCGGAGGCGCCGTCGTTCTGCGGGGCCAAGGGGTCTCCTTGCGAAAAGTTGTAGCCGGTGGTGCTCGTGCGCGGGCGTGTACGACTCTCCATCGTCGTCTTCCGTCCCGGCTTCCGCACCGCTACTTGGCGGTAACATGGGCCGACCCGGTCGGGCCACTCCCCGCGCGCGGTGTATCGCGCGCGCGTTTTCTTCTCCCCCACCCTAGGGGACGGCCCCCGAAGGGGTGGCAGACCGGTCGCGCGAGGCACCCGAAACGCCGTCGCGGCGGGTCCCTCCCGGGCCGTATCCTGCGACACGAGTTGTCAAAGATCCGGTGTGGACGGTTGCGCGCGGAGCCCTACCAGTGTTCGCTATCGGCAACCGGGTAGCCGAGTGTGGCGGAGCCGTACCCTCCGGAGAGGGTGGGGAACGCCACGCTCCGTCGTAGTTGGAGGAGTGAAAGCAGTGGTCGCCGCGGGAGACGCTGATCAGAGCAGCGTCGCCGAGAGGCTCGGCATCAAGCCCGAGATGGTGGTCCAGGAGATCGGCTGGGACGAGGACGTCGACGACGACGTCCGCGCGGCGATCGAGGAGCAGATCGGCGGGGACATCCTCGACGAGGACGCCGACGAGGTCATCGACGTGGTGCTGCTGTGGTGGCGCGAAGACGACGGCGATCTCGGCGATGCGCTCATCGACGCCAGGGGCCCCCTGGAAGAGACCGGCGTGATCTGGGTGCTGACCCCGAAGACGGGACAGCCCGGGCACGTCGAGCCGAGCGAGATCGCCGAAGCGGTACCCGCCGTCGGACTGACCCAGACCGCCAACATGAGCGTGGGCGCGAACTGGATCGGCACCCGGCTGGTGTCCCCCAAGTCGAAGTCGAAGCAGCGCTGACCCGGCCCCGCCCGTCGGACACGATAGGGTTGTCGTCGCAGGCACGTGTCCGTACGGGAGAGGAAACGCGGTATGGCCGTCGAGGTCGGTTCTGAGGCCCCTGACTTCACGCTCAACGACTACAACAAGCAGCCGGTCCAGCTGTCCTCCTTCCGGGGTGACAAGCCGGTGCTGGTGGTCTTCTACCCGTTCGCGTTCAGCGGCATCTGCACCGGCGAGCTCTGTCAGCTCCGCGACGAGTTCGCCGACTACGACGGCAAGGGCGTCCAGGTACTGGGCGTCTCGGTCGACACGCCGTTCTCGCTGAAGGCGTGGGCCGACCAGGAGGGCTACCAGTTCCCGCTGCTGTCCGACTTCTGGCCGCACGGCGAGGTGGCTCGCGCTTACGGCGTGTTCAACGAGCAGGCCGGCTTGGCCGTTCGCGGGACGTTCCTGATCGACACCTCGGGTGTGGTCCGGTTCGCCGAGGTCAACGCACCGGGCGAGGCGCGTGACCAGCAGGGCTGGAAGAAGGCCGTCGCCGAACTGACGGCTTGAGTTTTCCCCGGCGGCGGTCCCCCGGTGGGGCCCGCCGCCGGCGGGGCGCATAGCTCAGCGGAAGAGCACTCGGCTTACACCCGAGCGGTCGCAGGTTCGAACCCTGCTGCGCCCACCACTTTCGCCGTAACGCCCGCGCAGACCGTGGAGACTGTTCCAGGGAGTCGGCTGCGTGAGGGGAGTGCGGCGGTGCCTGCCGAGGAACAAGCCCGGAAGCCGCCCCCGCGGCGGGTGTTCCTGAGCCACACGAGCGAGCTGGGCGAGCTGCCGGAGCCGCGCTCGTTCGCGGCGGCCGCCCAGGCGGCGGTGGCGGCGGCCGGGGACGCGGTGGTGGACATGGCCCACTTCACCGCCCGGGACGTGACACCCGAGCAGCTCGACCAGGAGAAGCTGGCCGACGCGGACGTGTACGTCCTGATCGCGGGTTTCCGCTACGGGATGCCGGTGCGGGACCGCCCGGAGGTCTCGTACACCGAGCAGGAGTTCCAGATCGCGACGGACGCCGGTCTGCCGCGCCTGGTGTTCGTGCTGGCGGAAGACACCGAGGGGCCGCCGGCGTTGTTCCGGGACCTGCAGTTCGGCGCCCGGCAGGAGGCGTTCCGGCGCCGGCTGCACGACAGCGGCGTGGCGGTCACGAAGGTGTCGTCGCCGGAGCAGCTGGAGACCAGGCTGCTGCAGGCGCTGACCGAGCTCGTCCGCCCGCGGCAGCTGTCGATGCCGGCGGGCCGGATCTCGAACATCCCGGCCCGGAGCGTGAGTTTCACCGGCCGCGACGAGCTGCTGACCGGGCTGCGGGCGGCGTTGTGCTCGGGGCGGCCTGCGGTGGTGCAGGCGCTGAACGGGATGGGCGGGGTCGGCAAGACCACCACCGCGATCGAATACGCGCACCGCTACGCCGACGAGTACGACGTGGCGTGGTGGGTGCCGTCGGAAGACCCGGGCCTGGTGGCCGGCCACCTGGCCGACCTCGCCCGCGCCTTGGACCTGGCCACCGGTCAAGATCCGCCTGCGGTCGCGTTGGCCCGGTTGCGCGGGGCGCTGCAATCGCGCGAGCGGTGGCTGCTGGTGTTCGACAACGCCGAAGATCCTTCCGCTCTGCGCCCGTTGCTGCCCGGTGGCGACGGGCACGTCATCATCACCTCCCGCAACCCCTCCTGGGACGACATCGGCGCCGCGCTACCGGTGCGGGAGTTCACCCGTGCGGAGTCGGTCCAGTTGTTCCACTCACGCTGTGACCAGCTCACCGAACCCGACGCCGACCGCATCGCCGAGGCCCTCGGCGACCTGCCCCTCGCCGTCGACCAAGCCGCACGACTCCTCGCGGCGACCGGCTGGACCGCCGACACCTACCTCGACCTGCTGGCCCGGCGCACCGACGAGCTCCTGGCTCGCCGGGAGGGCGGCGGCAGCTACCCCGTCTCGCTGGCCGCGGCCTGGGCGGTGTCGTTCGACCAGCTCGCCCGCGACCACCCCGCCGCGCTGAACACGCTCACCGTGGTGGCCTGGCTGGCTCCCGAACCCGTGCCCCTCACCTTGCTCACCTATCAGGACGGCGATGCCGGAGCCGCAGCACGCGACCCGCTGGCTTTCGCCGACATCACCACGATCCTGCGCACCCACGGGATGGCCGAAGTCACCACGACGACCATCCAGCTCCACCGCGTCCCCGCCGCACTACTGCGAGCTCGCACCCGCCGCGACAACACCGCGGAAGACGACCAGGACGCCAGCTGGCCGGTCACCGTCGTCCGGCTGCTGGACGCCGGCCTCCCCGACAACCCTTGGAACAATCCGCCAAGCTGGCCGCAGTGGCGGGTGCTCGTGCCACATCTGCTCGTCGGGTGCGATCCCGAGCGCGCTTGGCAACCGGTCGCAAAGAAAGTCGGCCACCTGCTGGACCGCCTTGCTTCCTATCTCCAGACCCGGGGGGACCCTCGGGCCGCGCTGCCGTTGTTCCAGCGTGCTTACACCCTTCGCAGAGAGCTCCTCGGCGACGACGACCCCGGCACCCTCACGTCCGTCCACAACTTCGCCGTCGCCTTGAAGGACCTGGGTGAGACCGAACGGGCTCGCGACCTGCACGAGGACACCCTGGCCAGGATCAGGCGCATTCTCGGCCACGACCACCACGACACCCTCATCACCGCCCACAACCTCGCCGCCGACCTCACCGCGCTGGGTGAACACCAGCGTGCTCGTGACCTCCACGAGGACACTCTCGACCGCTCAAGGCGCGTTCTGGGCGACGATCACCCCACCACGCTCGGTTCCGTCATCCAGCTCGCCTCCAACCTCAGATCGCTGGGCGAGTACCAGCGTGCTCGCGACTTGCACGAGGAAACGTTCGCTCGTTCCAGGCGGGTTTTGGGCGACGATCACCCCGACACCTTCGTCGCTTCCAACCACTTCGCGGCCGACCTCAGGGAACTGGGTGACTACCGGCGGGCCCGTGACCTGGACGAGGACACGTTCGCTCGTTCGAAGCGGGTTCTGGGCGAGGATCATCCCGACACCCTCGCCTCCGCCAGCTTCCTCGCCAGCGATCTCAGAGGGTTGGGTGACTACCGGCGGGCTCGTGAACTGGATGAGGACACGTTCTCCCGCCGCAAACGCGCCCTGGGTGCCGATCACCCCGACACCCTCGCCTCCGCTGCCTGGCTCGTCGCCTACCAAGGCGATGGCGAGGACACACCGGAATGATTCGCGGGCGCTCATTCCGCCATCGCGGGTTCCGGGACAGGGGCCGAGCGCATCGCTCGCACCAGCACCGCCAGTCCCGTGAACAGGATCGCCGCGATCACGCCCGTTACGTTCAGCGCCGTCGTGAACGCTTCCTTCGCCTGGGCCGCCAGGTCCGGGTGCGTGACGTCCACGGCGAGCGTGGAACCGGCCGGGAAGACGCCGTGGTAGACGGCTGTCGCGGTCAGGCCGATCAGGGCCAGGCCCAGGGAGCCGCCCAGGTAGTTGCCCGTGTCGGCCATCGATGCCGCCGAACCCGCGCGCTCCGGGGGGACCGAACCCATCACCAGGCCGATGCCCAGCGCGAACAGTGGGCCGGTGCCCAGGGTCAGGATCGCGATGGCCACCATCACCAGGGCCGGGCCGTGGGTGAAGACCAGCAGGAGGCTGCCCGCCGCCGAGATGAGCAGGCCGCCGGCGATGGCTGTGGCCGGGGGTAGCCAGCGGATCAGGGTGGGGGCCGTCATCGTGCCCACCGCCACGCCGAGGCCCATCGGGGCGAACAACACCGCCGACAGCAGCGGGGAGTAGCCCAGGACGCTCTGCAGGTACTGCGTGACCAGCAGGCCGACGCCCGCCATCGCGACGCCCGCGAACACCAGGGCCACCAGGACCGCCGTGAACGGGCGGTTGCGGAACAGGCGCAGGTCCAGCAGCGGGGACGCCGTCGTCAGCTGGCGGTGGGTGAAGGCCGTGCCGAGAAGCGCGCCGGCGGCGATCGCGGCCAGGGGCAGCGGCAGCGAGCCCGTGGTCAGCTGCTTGAGGCCGAACACGATCAGCAGCACCGCGGCCAGGGAGAGCGCGACGCCGGGGAGGTCCAGGCGGCCGGACGCCGGGGCACGGAACTCCGGGAGCAGGAACGGGCCGGCCGCCAGCAGGACCGCCACCGCCGGGACGGCGACCAGGAACACCGAGCCCCACGCGAAGTGCTGGAGCAGGAAGCCGGCGAACACCGGGCCGGCCGCGCCGCCCGCGAACTGGCAGGTGGCCCAGATCGAGATGGCCGTTCCGCGCTGGCGGTCGTCGCGGAACATGTTCGTGATCAGTGCCAGCGTCGACGGCATCAGGGTCGCGCCGGCGACGCCGAGGGCGCCGCGGACCACGATGAGCATCTCCGGGCTCGTCGAGAACGCCGCGACGATCGAGAGGATCCCGAAGGCCGCGCCGCCGGTGAGCAGCAGCCGTCGGCGGCCGATGCGGTCGCCGAGGGTGCCCATCGTGATCACGAACCCGGCGACCACGAAGCCGTAGCTGTCGGTGATCCACAACTGCTCGGTGGCGCTCGCCCCGAGGTCGGCGCTGAGCTGCGGCAGCGCGAGGAACAGCGAGGTCATGTCCATCGCGACGAGCAGGGTGGGCAGCACGAGCACCGCCAGGCCCAGCCACTCCCGCCGTCCGGCAGGCTTGTCCATTTCGACTCCTTCTCGGTGGTTCGAACACCAGGGGGTCGGAGCCGTCGGGCAGGACCGGACACGGGCGCGGAAGTTTCTTGAGGCGATCTTGAGGAACGGCGGAGGGACGCCGGAGGTCCGGGCCCGAACCTGGTTCCAGCGCACCACACCGGGTGGTGCCCGCCGGACAAGGACCGCCATGGCCGACCACGCCCTCCCCGCCCGCCGCCGCTCCCCGTGGCGCCCCGTCGCCCTCGCCGTCGTCGGTGGCTCCGTCCTCTTCGCGATGGGTGCCGGCGTCTGGGCGACGCTCTCGGCCACCGCCGCGAACGTGACGCCCGAGACGATCAGCAGCGGCACCCTCAAGCTCACCCTCGCGGCCAACGGCGCCGGGTTCGACCAGGCCATCGCCAACCTCGCGCCGGGCGACACCGTCAACCGCTACGTCGACCTGACCAGCGGCGGCAGCCTCGACGCCCAGGCGCTGACCATGCAGGTCGCCGCCACCGGCTCGGGCGCGCTCGTCACCGACGGCGCCACGACGAAGGCGCTGCGGGTCACGGTCAAGCAGTGCCCGGGCACCTGGAACACCTCGACCGGCGCGTGCAGCGGCGGCACCGCGACGACGCTGCTCCCGGCGACCGCGCTGAGCGGCCTGAGCAGCGCCCAGTCGCTGATCGCCGGTGCGGTGGCCGCGGGTTCCGTCTCGCACCTGCAGGTCTCCGTGCAGCTGCCGGACCAGGCCGAGACGACGGTCAACGGCGCGCTGCCGACGTCGACCATCCAGGGCCTGACCGCGAACCTGACCTACACGTTCGCCGAGACGCAGCGCTCGGCCACCACCACGAACTCCTGAGCCGTGCGCCGGTCCTGGTCCGTGCGGGCGGCGGCCGTCACCGCGACGGCCGCCGCGCTGTCCGCCGTGCCCGCCACCGCCGGCGCGGCCGGTCTCGCCACTGCCGCCGACGCGGTCCGCGCGACGACGGTGACGTGGTCGGCGGTGCTGGCCGACAGCTCGGGCGCGGTCCAGACCGGCAAACCGCTCACCGTCTCGTGGGGACTGTTGGACACCGCGCCGCGCTACGCGTCGGTCCGCAACAACGGCACGGTCGCGCTGGCGGGGGAGACCTACGCGGTCGCCGTCACCGGCGGGTTCCTCCCGGCGGGCGTCCGCCTGGACGCGTGCGCCGGCGGCACCTGGTCGGGCGGCACGTGCCCGGGCACGGTCGTCGCGCTGTCGGACTCGGCCGCGGGCTCGTCGTCCGTCGCCCGCGCGCTCGCGGTCGGCGACCAGCTGAGCCTGCGGATCGCGCTCACCGGCACCGGGGTCACGACCACGGCGACGGTCGGCGTCTCCGTGTCCCGCACCCAGATCCGCGCCGCCACCACCACGAACTCGTAGGAGCCACCCCATGGTCACCACCGCGCCCGCCCCCGGACGGCACCGCACGAGCCGCCCGCCGCGCCGGCTGCCGGGCGTGCTGCTCGGGCTGGTCGCGGTGCTCGCCGTCGCCGGTGCGGTCGCGGTCTTCGTGCTCCGGATCGGGTTCGCGCCCGTGCTGTCGCCGAGCATGGAGCCCGGGTTCGCGCCGGGAGACCTGCTCGTCACCCGTCAGGTGGACGCCCGATCGGTGGATATCGGCGACGTCGTCGTGCTGCCCCGCCCGGACGCGCCGGGGGAGCGGTACGCCCACCGCGTCGTCGAGGTCGACCGGTCGCAGGCCGAGCCGCGGGTGCGGACGAAGGGCGACAACAACGCCGACGCCGACCCGCAGCGCCTGCGCATCACGTCATCGACGGTGCCCGTGGTCGCCGGGCACGTGCCGTGGATCGGGCGGGTGGCGCTGCTCGGCCAGTACAGCGGGGTGCGCGTCGCGGTGATCGTGTTCGCCGGGCTTTGCCTGCTCGTCGCGGCGAAGCGGGCGCTGTGGTGAAGCTGCTGACCCGCCGCCGGGCCGTCACAATCGCGATCATGGCGAAGGTTCTGGTGGTGGAGGACACCGACAGCATCCGGGAAGTCGTCGAGCTCGCGCTGGACGACGCCTGCTTCGACGTGCGCACCGCCGCCGACGGCGACCGCGCGCTGGCCGAGCTGCGGGCGTGGGACCCGGACGTGGTCGTGCTCGACCTGAACATCCCCGGCCCGGACGGCCTCGAGGTGTGCCGTCGGCTGCGCGGGTTTTCCGAGGCCTACGTCGTCATGCTCACCGCGAAGTCCGACGAGGTCGACAAGCTGGTCGGGCTGGCCAGCGGCGCCGACGACTACCTGACGAAGCCGTTTTCGCCCCGCGAGCTGGTGGCGCGGATCCAGGCGATGCTGCGGCGGCCGCGTTCGTTCGGTGCCGTCCCGGTCGTCGCGGGCCGCTTGGTCGGACCGGTCCGCATCGACGTCGAAGCCCGGGACGTGACGGTTTCGGGTGCGCACGTCGAGCTGACCCGGATCGAGTTCGAGCTGCTGGACGCGCTCACCGAAAACGTCCGCGCGGTGTGCAGCCGCGAGGCGCTGCGCCGCCGGGCGTGGGGCGAGAGCTGGCTGGCCGACGACCACGCCGTCGACGTCCACCTGTCCAACCTGCGCCGCAAGCTGGCGGCGGCGGGCGCGCCGGGTCTGATCGCGACGGTGCGCGGGGTCGGCTACCGGATCGACCGGGGTGTCCGGTGACGCGCACGGTCCTGGTGGTCGACGACGACCCGGACGTGCGGGAGGTCCTGAGCCTGGCGCTGAGCGCCTTTTCGGACTGGCGCGTGGAGACGGCGGCGGGCGGCGCCGAGGCGGTGCTGCGGTGCGGCTCCGGCGGGGTGGACGCGGTCGTGCTGGACGTGGAGATGCCGGGCTACGACGGCCGCCGCACGTTGCTCGAACTCCGGGCGGCGCACGCGGCGCTGCCGGTCGTGTTCCTGACGGCGGCCGCGGACACGACGGGCTTGGCGGAGCTGGGGGCGCTCGCGGTGCTGGCGAAGCCGTTCGACCCGCTGGGCATCGGCACGCGGCTGGCGGGTCTGCTGCGCTGGGACGGCTGAGGCTGACTGGCTGCGCCGGGTCGGCGAGTTGTCCTCAGGCCGCCGGGCTACCACCAGGCTTGTTCGGTGTCCGGGCCCGCGGAGGGCAAGCGGACCGTGAACGCACTGCCGCCGCCCTGCGCCGCGCTCGCGCGGACCGTGCCGCCGTGGGCTTGGACGATTCCGCGGGTGATCGCCAGGCCCAGGCCCGCGCCCCCGGTGGGGGCGCCGGCCTGGGCGAACGGCTCGAAGATGCGCTCTTCCTCGCCCGGGGGTACGCCGGGGCCGTGGTCGCGGACCGAGACCTCGGCCCACGTCCGGTCGTCGCGGGCGCCGACCGTGATGGCCGTGCCTTCCGGGGCCACCGCCGCCGCGTTGGCCAGGAGGTTCGTGAACACCTGGACCAGGCGGTCGGCGTCGCCGCGGACCGGGCCCGTCTCGCCCGCGCGCTCGATGCGGACACCCATTCGCTCGGCCGCACCTTCGACGCTGTCCACCGCGCTCTCCAGCACCCCCGCCATGTCCACATCGGACAGCCGGAGGCGCAGCCTGCCGCCCTGCAGACGGGTCAGGTCGAGGACGTCGTTGGACAGCCGGATCAGCCGGTCGGTGTTCTTCGCCGCGATCGCCACCAGGCGGGCGGCGCGCTCGCCGAGTTCGCCGAAGCGGCCGGAGCCGACCAGCTCCAGCGAGCCGTGGATCGACGTCAGGGGCGTCCGCAGCTCATGGCTGACCAGCGAGACGAGCTCCTCGCGCACCTCACGGGCGCGGTTCGCGTCCCGCCGCGCCTGGACGACCGACACCTCCAGCTCGACCCAGTGCGCGAGGTCCCGCAGCCGGCCGCGTTCGGCCGCGGTCAGGCGCCGCGGCTCGCGGTCGATCACGCACAGCGTCCCGGCCTTGTGCCCGGACGGCGTGGTCAACGGCTGCCCGGCGTAGAACCGGATGTACGGCGGCCCCGTCACCATCGGGTTGTCGGCGAAGCGCGGGTCCAGGTGGGCGTCCGGGATCTCCATCAGGTCGTCGCGTTCGATGGCCCGGGCGCAGAACGAAACGCTGCGCGGGGTTTCCCGCTCGTCGAGCCCGGCGCAGGACTTGAACCACTGCCGGTCCAGCTCCACCAGCGACACCAGCGCGATCGGCACGCTGAAGGTGTGCTGGGCGAGCCGGGTGATCCGGTCGAACCGTTCTTCGCTGGGGGTGTCGAGCAGGTCGAGCGCGCGCACGGCGGCGACCCGCGCCAGCTCCGCGTCCCCGTCCACGGCCTCAGTATCGAAGCGCGCGACCCCGCTGTCCTGCCGGCGACCCGATCAGGTGACGGTAGCGTCGGCGGGGTGAAGATCATCGTGCTGGGCGCGACCGGGCTCGTCGGGCGGGCCGTCGTCGCCGCGCTGGAGCCGCGTCACGACGTAGTCCGGGTCTCGCGGACGTCCGGGGTCCGGGCCGACCTGGGTGCTCCCTCCTCTCTCGACGCGGTGCTTTCCGCGGGGGCCGATGCCGTCGTGTGCTGCGCCGCCAACGTGCCGCTGCGGGCACTCGCCGACCTGACCGACGAGCAGGTGCTCGACGACCTGCGCGGCAAGCTGCTCGGCCAGGTCGCCCTCGCCCGGCGCGCTGCCGGGCACCTGACCGACGGTGGCTCGATCACGCTCACCGGCGGCACGTTCACCGAGCCGATCCCCGGCAGCGGGCTCGGCGCGCTGGTGAACGCCGGGCTCGAGGGGTTCGTCCGGTCGGCCGCCGCGGAGCTGCCGCGGGGCCTGCGGATCAACCTCGTGAGCCCGGGGTGGATCAGCGAAACCCTTGAGGCGATGGGCGAAGACGGTGCCGGCGGGACACCGGTGGCGGCCGTCGCCGAGGCCTACCGCGACCTCGTCGAAGGGGACGCCACCGGCACCACCGTCGTTCCCCGGTAGCCCGGCTCAGCGGGGTACGAAGCCCACGTCGTTGTTGGGCTCGTACTGGAACGGCCAGACCGGCATCGGATCGGTCGACAGCGTGCTTCCCAGGCCGCCGTGGAAGTCCGAGTCCAGGTACCACTCCGTGCCCGCGTGGAACTTCGTCGCCGTCAGGCCCGGTGGGGGCGTGGTCCGCAGCTTGTACGTACCTTGCGGGATGTCTTCGAAGTAGTAGTCCTCGCCGTTCGTCGTGGTCACCGTGCGGTTCAGCAAACCCTCGTACGCGCTCGGACCCACCAGCGAGATCTGCGTTTCGCGCCGGGGTTCGGTGCTCTGGCGGATCCCGTCGCCGTTCGTGTCGTCCCAGGCGCGGCCATGGAGGCGGCCGCCGATCTGCGCGAATTCGTCGTACCCGGACCAGTACTGCTCGGTCAGCGTCCGGTCGTGGGTGTTCGAGCTGATCGACCGGTAGCCGTCGTCGACCCCGAGGATCCGGTAGTCGCCCAGGGGCAGGCCGGTGAACGAGTACTTCCCTTGGGCGTCGGTGAAGGTCACGTAGTCGGTCGCCGGGGTGATCAGGTGCGCGACGACCTTGGCGCCCGCGCGGCCGGGGTCGCCCGGGTCGTGCTGGAAGTCGCCGTCGCGGTCGAACCAGACCAGTCCCTCCAGCTCCCCGATGTCCGCGGCCGCCGCGGCCGGCCCGGCCAGCACCCCCGTCAGCACCGCGGCCACGGCCCCCAGAGCAGCCGCTCTTCGCCGGAACTCCATGGTGGATCCCCCTTCTCGGGCGGCCCCTCGCCGCCGGTGGGAGGAAGCTACCGCGAGGCACCGACAGTTTCGGAATCCCAGGCGTGAGCTGCGAAAGCTTCGTCCAGCGGCGCCTGGATCAACCGGTTCGCGTACGTCGAAACCGTGTACGTCCCGATCCCCAGCACCACCTCCAGCGCGTTCCGCGGGGTGAACCCGGCCTCGACGAACGCGGCCAGCGACGAAGGCGGGACGTCGCCCGTCGTGTCCATCACGGTCAAGGCGAACCGCCGCAGCGCCTCGAGCCGCGCGGACGGCAGCGGAGCCTGCGCACGCAACGCCGTCACCAGCTCGGGCGGCGCCGAAAGGCCTTCCAGCGAGGCCGTGTGCATCGCGACGCAGACGTGGCAGCCGTTGCGCGTGGCCACCGTCATGACCAGGGTTTCCCGCTCCAGCGCCGTCAGCGTCGTGGCTTCGAAGATCGCGTTCAGCTTGAGGAACCCGTTCAGCGTCTCCGGCGACGTCGCCATCCGGGCGACGGCCGCCGGGACGTGGCCGAACTTCTTCGCGGTGGCCGCCATCGTCGGGCGCGCGGCCGGGGGTGCAGACTCCGGGGTGTGATCGGGGAACAAGGCGCCTCCAGAGGTAGGATCGACAACGTGGTTGTCGAAACCGTAAACCTGGTTGTCGAAAAGGGCAAGGGGTAATGGCCGAACCGCCCGGCTACGAGCTGCCCTTCCTGCTCTTCGGCGGCTTCCGCACGCTCATCGACCGCCTGCACGCCGAGCTCGCGCGCCGCGGCCACCCGGACGTCCGCCCGTCGTACGGGTTCGCCATGCAGGCCATCGGCGTCCAGGGCGCGACGGCGTCGGAGATCGGGCGTCGCCTCGGCGTGTCCAAGCAGGCGGCGGGCAAGACCGTCGAACGCCTGGAAGCACTCGGGTACGCCGAGCGCGCCGACGACCCCGCCGACGCGCGCCGCAAGATCGTGCGGCTCAGCGCGCATGGCGTCGACGCGCTCACGAAGTCGGCGGAAATCTTCGACGACCTGCGCGCGGAGTGGGCGCGCGCGGTCGGCGCCGAGCGGATCGGCGCGCTCGAAGCCGACCTGCGCAAGGTCGTCGGGCCCGCGGCCTACCGGCTGGACGCCGCGGGGTGGTTCACGAGCTAGAAGCCGCAGCCCGGGTCCGGCGCGTCCTCCGACAGCGGGCTGCCCGCCGGCAGCACGTACAGGACCTCCAGCACCAGCGGGGTCGACCCGAGGTTGCGGCCGATGTGCACCTGGTCGGGCTTTTCGCTGAACGCGCGCCCGGTGCCGAAGACGCCGTCGAGGCTGCAGTCGGCCAGGTTGTGCGTCAGCGTCCCGGCCTTCACGTACGCGTAGAGCGTGCCGTCGTGGAAGTGCCAGCCGGTGTAGCCGCCGGGCTGGATGGTGATCTCCCGCAGCGTGTAGTCGGTCTTGCCGACGGTCTTCTGGGCCAGGATCGTCCCGGCGACGCCGCTGCCGGGCGTCGCGGACGCCGTCCCGGGCAGCAGTGCGGCGGCGAGTGCCGTGGCGGCGATGATCGTGCAGGTCTTGCGCATCGGGCGGTACTCCTCACGACGGGCGCAGGGTGCGCCGCATCATCTTGCCCGATTCGGTGCGCGGCAGGCGATCGGTGAAGTCGAACCGCTTCGGCGTCTTGAACCCCGCCAGCGCCGCCCGGCAGTGCTCGGCCAGCCGCGCGGCCAGGTCGTCGCCGGGGGAGACCCCGGGGACCGGCTCGACGACGGCGATCACGCGCTGCCCCCATTCGTCGTCCGGCTCGCCGATCACCGCCACGTCGGCGACGTCGGGGTGCGTGAGCAGCCGCGCCTCGACTTCGGCCGGGTAGATGTTGACGCCGCCGGAGAGGATCAGGTCGGTCCGGCGGTCGAGCAGGAAGACGCGGCCTTCGCCGTCGCGGTACCCGAAGTCGCCGACGGTGATGAACTCGCCCGACCGGTTCGCCGCGGTCTTCTCCGGGTCGCCGAGGTAGTCGAGCGCGGTGTGGGCGGAGCTGAACCAGATCGTGCCCGGCTCGCCGCCGGGCACCTCGGCGCCGTCGTCGTCGAGGACCTTCAGGCGCACACCGGTCAAGGGCAGGCCCACGGTGCCCGGCGCGGCCAGCCACCCGGTCGCCGTGACGCCGCAGATCAGCCCCTCCGAAGCGCCGTAGTACTCGTGCACCACCGGGCCGAGCCACTCGATCATCCGCTCCTTGACCTCGCGCGGGCAGGGCGCCGCGCCGTGGATCACGCTCACCAGGCTCGAAAGGTCGTACCGCGCGCGGACGTCTTCGGGCAGCCGCAGCATCCGGTGGAACATGGTCGGGACGAGGTGGGTGCTCGTGACGCGGTGCCGTTCGACCAGCCGCAACGTCTCTTCGGCGTCGAAGCGGTCCATCAGCACCGCGCTGTGCCCGAGGTGCATCGCGTTGACGGCGAACGAACCGGGCGCGGCGTGGTAGAGCGGGCAGGCCACCAGGTGCACCCCCGGCCCCGGGAGCACGCCGAACATCGCCAGCAGGTCGCGGTGGATCGGGTGCAGCGACGGCGGGTTCCCGCTCAGCGCGCGCCGGACGCCCTTGGGCCGCCCGGTGGTCCCCGACGTGTAGAGCATCGTCTGGCCCGCGGTCCGCGGCTCGGGCGGCGTCGACGGCTCGTCCGCGCCCCAGGACGCGTAGTCGCCCCAGCCCCCGGCCGGGCCGATCGAGAACCTCGGCACGTCGAGGTCGCACTCCCGCGCGATGGCCGCCTCCGCGACGACGACCCGGGCGCCGCTGTTCGCCACCACGTAGGCGATTTCGGCCGGCGAGGACCGGTGGTTGACCGGCGTGAAGTACATCCCGGCCTGCAGCGTCGCGAACAGCAGCTCGAAGTACGGGAGTCCGTTGTGGACGATCGCGACGACGCCGTCGCCGGGGCCGAGCGCGAGCCGGTGCAGCGCGTGCGTCAGCCGGTTCGCCCGCGCGGCCAGCTCGCCGAAGGTCGCGGCGGTCCCGTCGGGCGCGAGCACCGCGAGCCGGTCCGGGTGCTGCTCGGCGACGTCGAAGAAGGTGCTCACGCGCCGCACGCTACCGGGTACCGTGCGACGCATGGACGCGGACGTTTTCGGGCAGGTTCTCGGCGCGGTGCGGGAGTTCGTGCGCAAGGAGGTCGTGCCGCGCGAGGCGGAGATCGACGAGCACGACGAGATCCCGGCCGAAATCCGGGACAAAGCCGCCGAACTGGGCCTGTTCGGCTGGGCGCTGCCGGAGGAGTACGGCGGCCTGGGCCTCGCCATGGCCGAAGACGTCCGGCTGGCGATCGAGCTCGGCTGGACGACGCCCGCGTTCCGGTCCCTGTTCGGCACCAACAACGGCATCGCCGGCCAGGCGATCGTGCACTACGGGACGCCGGACCAGCGCACCCGCTGGCTGCCGCGGCTGGCCGCCGGGCAGGCGGTCGCCTCCTTCGCGCTCACCGAAGCCGAGGCCGGATCGGACCCGGGTGGCCTGACCAGCCGCGCGGTCCGCGACGGCGACCGCTACCGGCTCTCGGGCACCAAGCGGTTCATCACGAACGCGCCGCTCGCCGAGGTCTTCGTCGCCTTCGCGCGCACCGACCTCGACAGCACCGGCAGCCGCGGCATCTCGGCGTTCCTGGTCCCCGCCGGCGCGAACGGCGTCACGGTCGGCCCGCACGACACCAAGATGGGCCAGGCCGGCGCGTGGACGTCGGAGGTGGTCTTCGACGACGTCGAGCTGCCGGCCGACGCGCTGGTCGGCGAAGAGGGCAAGGGCTTCGGCATCGCGATGGCCTCGCTCGCCCGCGGCCGGCTGCACATCGCGGCGCTGTGCGTCGGCATGGCCGAGCGCGCGCTCGCCGAAGCCGTCGAGTACGCGCGGACCGCACGCCAGGGCGGCCAGGTGATCGGGGAGTACCAGCTGGTCCAGGCACTGCTCGCGGAGTCGCACGCGGAGCTGGCGGCCGGTCGCGCGATGGTGCACGAGGCGGCCGCGAAGTACGACTCCGGCGAGGACCGCAAGCTCGGCCCGTCGTCGGCGAAGCTGTTCTGCACGGAGATGCTCGGCCGGGTCGCCGACCGCGCGGTGCAGGTGCACGGCGGCATGGGGTATGTCCGCGGGGTGCCGGTCGAGCGGATCTACCGGGACGCGCGGCTGTTCCGCATCTACGAGGGCACCAGCGAGATCCAGAAGCTCGTGATCGCGCGGCAGCTGCTCAAGGGCTGAACTTGCGCTGGAGTTCACTCCAGCTCTTACGGTCGTTGACATGACCACCGCACAGCACAAGATCGGCTCCGGGTTCGGCGCCGAAAGCACCGCCGCCGAGGTCGTCGCGGGGATCGACCTGACCGGCAAGCTCGCGATCGTCACCGGCGGCTACTCGGGCATCGGCCTCGAGACGACCCGCGCGCTGACGGCGGCGGGCGCGCACGTCGTCGTCCCGGCCCGCCGCCCTGAGACGGCCGAAGAAGCGTTGCGGGGCTTCGAAAACGTCGAGGTCGGCGAACTCGACCTGGCTGACCTCGGCAGCGTCCGCGCGTTCGCCGAGCGTTTCGTCGCTTCGGGCCGGGGGATCGACGTCTTCATCGGCAGCGCCGGGATCATGGCGCTGCCGGAGACCCGCGTCGGACCGGGCTGGGAGGCGCAGTTCGCGACCAACCACCTCGGCCACTTCGCCCTGGTGAACCGGCTCTGGCCGGCTTTCGCCGACGGCGCCCGCGTCGTTTCCGTGTCCTCGCGCGGCCACCACTACGGCCCGGTGCGCTTCGACGACCTCGAATTCCGGCAGGGCTACGACAAGTGGGTCGCCTACGGCCAGGCGAAGACCGCGAACGTTCTCTTCGCGGTGCAGCTCGACAAGCTCGCCCGGGACCGCGTGCGCGCCTTCGCCCTGCACCCGGGCCGGATCCTGACCGACCTCGTCCGCCACCTCGACCGGCAGGAGCTGATCGACGCCGGGATGGTGGACGCCGACGGCCGGGTCACCGGCGGCGCGAAGACCCCGGAGCAGGGCGCCGCGACGCAGGTGTGGGCGGCGACGTCCCCGCAGCTCGACGGCCTCGGCGGGCTCTACCTCGAGGACTGCGACGTCGCGGAACCCGCGGGTGACGTGCGGGCCGGGGTCAAGGACTACGCGCTCGACCCGGTGCTGGCCGAGCGCCTGTGGACGGTGTCGGCCGAGCTCACCGGCGTCAACGCCTTCTAGAGCTTCTCGACCTGCCGCACCAGCAGGTCGATCTCGTCCTCGGTGTTGTAGTAGTGCACCGAAGCGCGGAGCAGGTCCGGCAGGTCGCGCGCGGTGAAGTCGTACTGCGCCGACGTCCGCGACGACACCGACGTGTTGATGCCGGCTTCGGCCAGCCGCGCCTTGAGCTCCTTGGCCGGCGTGCCGTCGACGGTGAAGGTGACGATGCCGCAGCGGCGGGCGCCGATGTCGTGCACGTGGGCGCCGGCTTCGGTGAGCCGTTCGCGCAGGGTGGCGGCCAGTGCGGTGACGCGCGCTTCGATGGCGGGCAGGCCCCAATCGAGCGCGTAGTCGATCGCGGCGCCGAGGCCGAGGACGGCGGCGAAGTCCTTCTCCCACACCTCGAAGCGCTTGGCGGTCGGGTCGACGACGTACTCCGACGGCGACGTCCAGCTCGCCGAGTGCAGGTCGAGCATCGCCGGCTCCAGCCGGTCCCGCAGCCGGGGGTGCGCGTAGAGGAAGCCCGTGCCGCGCGGGCCGCGCAGGTACTTGCGGCCGGTCACCGACAGCGCGTCGCACTTCAGGCGGGAGACGTCGAGGTCGAGCTGGCCCGCCGACTGGCAGGCGTCGAGCAGGAACGGGATGCCGGCGGCCTCGGCGATCGCGCCGATCTCCTCGGCCGGGTTCACCAGGCCGCCCTGGGTGGGCACGTGGCTGACGGCGATCAGCTTGACGTCGCCGCCCACGCGCCGGCGCAGCTCCTCGACGTCCAGCTGCCCGGAGCCGTCGTCGCCGATCACCTCGACGACCGCGCCCGTGCGCTTCGCGACCTGCAGGAACGCGATGGCGTTGCTCGCGTACTCCGCGCGGGAGGTGAGGATCCGGTCGCCGGGACCGAACGGCAGCGCGTAGAACACCGCCTGCCACGAGCGCGTCGCGTTGTCGGTGAGCGCGATGTCGTCGGGTTCGGCGCCGACCAGCCGCGCCGCGGACGCGTACACGGCGTCGAACCGGTCCGACGCCTCGGCGATCGCTTCGTACCCGCCGGTCAGCGCCTCGTGGCGCAGGTAGTCGACGACCGTGTCGGTCACGACGGACGGCGGGAGCGCGGAGCCCGCGTTGTTGAGGTGGACAACTTCGGCGCAGCCGGGGGTCTCACGGCGTGCGCGTTCGACGTCGAAGGCCATACCAACTGAATACAGTAGATAGGTACTGTATGCAATACTCCCGGCCATGGCTCGGACCCCGCTGCGCAGCGACCTCATCGAGCGGATCACCACCCGCGTGCTCGACGGCAGGCTCGCCGCCGGCTCCCGCGTCAACGAGGTGCACCTGGCCCGCGAGCTGGGCGTCAGCCGGACGCCGCTGCGGGAGGCGCTGATCGGGCTCGCCGACCGCGGCCTGCTCGTCTCCGCGCCCGGCCGCGGGTTCCTCGTGCCGCCGTTCGACCCGGACGAGGCGCGCCGCCTCTACCCGCTGGTCGCCGAGCTCGAAGCCCTCGCGCTGCGCTGGACGTCGCCGCTGGAGCTGGCCGGGCTGCCGGACGAACTCGACGCCGTCGCCGACGAGATGGACGCGGCGCTGGCCGGCGGCGGCGATCTGTCCGATGTGGACGACCGATGGCACGCGCTGCTGCTGTCCCGCTGCCCGAACCCGCACCTGCTGCGGCTGCTCGGGCAGACCAAGCCGCTGCTCAAGCGGTACGAATCGTGCTACTTCGGCGGCGCGGGCCGCGCCGGAGAGAGCATCGGCGAGCACCGCCGGATCGCGGCGGCACTGCGCGACGGCGACCTGCCGACCGCGTCCGCGGTGCTCGTCCGCAACTGGGTGAAAGCCTTGGCCTACCTGGGGAAGGACGGACGATGATCATCGCGCACCTGAGCGACCTGCACCTCGACGGCGAGCCGCGGGCCGAAGAACGCGTCGCCGCCGTGCTGGCTTACCTGCGCGGGCTGGCGCGGCCGGTCGACGCCGTCGTGGTCACCGGCGACATCGCCGACCACGGCACGGCCACCGAGTACGCGCGTGCCGCCGAACTGCTCGAGTACCCGGCGCCGGTGCTGGTCTGCCCCGGGAACCACGACGTCCGCGCGGAGTTCCGGGCGGGCCTGCTCGGACTGCCGCCGTCGGACGAGCCGATCGACAGCGCCCAGGAGGTCGGCGGGGTGCTGTTCGCGATGTGCGACTCGACGATCCCCGGCCGCGGCGCGGGTTTCCTCGCCGACGAGACCCTGACGTGGCTCGACGACGTCCTTTCCGGCGGCGACGGACCGGCGATCGTCGCCTTCCACCACCCGCCGGTCGAGGTCGGCGTGCCGCTGGTGGACGGGATCCGCCAGCGCGGCGAGGAGCGGCTGGCCGCCGTGCTGGCCCGGCACCCGCGGGTGAAGGCGCTGCTGGCCGGGCACGTGCACACCGGCGCGTCGACGGTGTTCGCCGGCGTGCCGCTGCGCATCGCGCCGGGCGTCGTCTCGCAGTCCCTGCTGCCGGTCGAGCCGGGCGCGGACCGCGGCTGGGCCGAGGGCGGCCCGCTGGACTTCGAGCGGCCGCCGGGGCTGCTGCTGCACGTCCTGCACGACGACGGGCGGGTGACCAGCCACCAGCGCGTGGTTCCGCTCTGACGGCTCAGCCGGAGATGGTCGCCTCGTAGCTCGTGTTCCCGCAGAACGCTCCGCCGTAGCCGGTGACTTCGACGCTTCCGGAGACGTCGCCGCCGTCGATCGTCACGCGCAGCCGCCCCGACACCGGGTAGTACGGGCACGCGGCGACGCTCGTCGACGCCGTGAAGAGGTTCCCGCCGGTGGCGGCGATGTTCTCCACGGGTTCGACGGTGATCGTGCCGCCGTCCGCGCCGACCTCGGCGAGGTCGAGGTCCGCCGCCGCGGTGCCGGGGAGGCAGCCGGAGTTGGAGCCGAACCGGATCGCGCCGGGCTGCGGCTGGGCGGCCGGGTTGCCGGAGACCAGGCAGACGTCGACCGGGTTGACGTCGTTCGTGGTGCCGGTCGAGGAGATCGTCTCGACCACGCGCAGGGTCGCGGACCGGCGGAACGAGCGGCCCTCGACCGAACCGGAGATGGTGACGTCGTAGGAGCCGGTCGGGGACCCGCTCGGCTCCTCCTCGGTCGTCGTCTCCTCCTCGGTGGTCTCTGCCCCGGTGGTCGTTTCCGGCTCGGTCGTGGTTTCCGGTTCGGTGGTCGCCGGGGTGTCAGTCGGCGTCTCGGACGTCGTCGGGGCTTCGGTCGTCGACGCCGGGCTCGCTTCCTGCCGGACGCCACCGCAGCCGGCGAGCAGCAGCCCGGCGGCCAGCGCGGCGATGAGGTACCGGGGGTGCGATGCGGTCACGCGCGTAGGTCGGTGGCCGCCGCGCCGGCGTTACGGGCGGCTGAACACCGGCAGCGTGATCCGCGACGGCCGGGTCGCGTCGTGGAAGACCTCGAAGCGGTTCGGTTTGCCGTCCACCGCCGACGTGACCGGTTCGCCCGTTCCGTGGTTGCGGGCGAAGCGGGGGAAGCCGCCGCCCGCCACCTGGACGCGCAGGCGGTGGCCGCGGCGGAAGCGGTACGCCGTCGGGTCGAGGTCGACCTCCGCCGTCACCACGCCGTCGGGGTCCGCCGCCGGGAAACCCGGGCGCAGCCGCAGGATCCCGTCGGTCACGTTGCGGGACACGCCGTCCGGGTCGACGTCGCAGAGCCGGACGTAGACGTCCGCGTGGCCGAGCTCGGTGCGCACGTGCACGGTCGCGGCCACCTCGCCGATGACGTCGAGGTCCGCGGGCAGCGGCTCGCCGGTGAAGACGAGCACGTCCGGGCGGGCCTCGACCTCCTGGTTGTCGCGCTGCTTCGTGTCGCCGGTGAGCAGCGGGCCGCCGACCGCCGGGGTCGGGTCGGCCGGGTCGTAGGTGAAGGTCGTCGGGAGCGCCTGCTCGGCGGCCTCGCCGAGCCCGCCGATCGGCCGCAGGTGGGCCGCGGTCGGCGTCGACGGCGGCGGCCAGGATTCGAAGTCCAGCCAGGAGTTCGCGCCCTGCAGGAACAGCCGGACCGGCGAGCGCTGCAGCTGGGCGCGGTCGCCGAGCAGGTGCGCGCGCAGGAACCCGAGCTGGTCGCGGATCATCGGGCCCATGCTCGCCGGCTCGCCGTGCGCCCACGGCCCGATGGTGATCCGCGGCTGTTTGCCCGCTTCGGCGAGGATCCGGAAGTCGCGCAGCTGCCCGCGGATGAACAGGTCGTACCAGCCGGTGACCATCGACACCGGGACGTCGAGCTTCGCGACTTCGGCGCTGTGGTCGGACATCACCCAGTAGTCGTCGTCCGGCACGAAGTGCGTGGTGATGTCCTGGAGGAACTGCACCGGCTTCCCGATCGCGGCGACGTCGGCGCCGCCGAGCGGCAGGTGCGCCATCGCGCGCCGCGTCTTCCGCTTCTGGACCGGGTTCGGCAGCGCGGCGAACCGCTCTTCCTGGCGGCCGATCATCGCCGACCACGACACCATGTTGTCCGCCGCGAGCACGCCGCCCGGGTAGAACGTCGAGACGAACTCCGACGCCGTCACGCCGAGGCACATGGCGGCCAGCGGCGGGTCGAGGTACGGGCCGACCGCCCACTGCGTGTGCCCGAGGTAGCTGCCGCCCGCCATGGCGACCGTCCCGTCGCACCACGGCTGGGCCCGCAGCCACTCCGCGGTCGCCACGCCGTCCTCGCGCTCGAGGTGGAACGGCCGGAACTCGCCGCCGGAGCCGAACGAGCCGCGGGTGCTCTGGACGACCGTCTGCAGCCCGTGCCGGGCGAACGTGTCGCCGAAGAGCTTGGACAGCAGCCCCTTGCGGCCGTACGGCGTGCGGATCAGCACCACCGGCGCGGACGTGGTGCCCGCCGGGGCGTACCGGTCGGCCAGCAGCGTGACGCCGTCGGGCATCGGCGCGGCCAGGTCTCGCGTCACGACCGGCCTCGGTCCTTCGGCGCGGGGCAGCCCGAGCAGCTTGTCGACAAGTCGGTCCAGCACGGGCGCCCGCCTTCCGAAGTGGAGTAGACCCTTCCGGATCCGACGGTACCTCAGTTCGCGCGCGCGAGCGTTTCGGGACGCAGCAGCCTGGCCAGCTCTTCGGCCGGGATCAGGCCCTTCTCGACGACGAGTTCGGCCACGCCCCGGCCGGTGGCCAGTGCCTCCTTGGCGATCTCCGTCGCGGCCGCGTAGCCGATGCTCGGGTTCAGCGCCGTCACCAGCCCGATGGAGTTCTCGACGTACGAACGCAGGACGTCCACATTGGCCGTGATCCCCGAAACGCACTTCTCGGCCAACGTCCGGCAGGCCGCGCCCAGGTGCGTGATGCTCTCCGACAGCGCGTGCAGGATGATCGGCTCGAACGCGTTGAGCTGCAGCTGCCCGGCTTCGGCGGCCATGGTCACGGTGACGTCGTTGCCGATCACCTCGAACGCGACCTGGTTCACCACTTCGGGGATGACCGGGTTGATCTTGCCGGGCATGATCGACGACCCGGCCTGCACCGGCGGCAGGTTGATCTCGTTCAGCCCGGCGCGCGGGCCCGAGGACAGCAGCCGCAGGTCATTGCAGCTCTTCGAGAGCTTGACGGCGATCCGCTTGAGCACCCCCGAAAGGTGCACGAACGCGCCGCAGTCCTGAGTGGCCTCGACGAGGTCCGCGGCGGTGACGACCGGCAGCCCGGTGATCTCGCGCAGGTGCCGGCACGCGGCTTCGGCGTACCCCGGCGCGGCGTTGAGGCCGGTGCCGATGGCGGTCGCGCCGAGGTTGATCTCGTGCAGCAGCGCGACGGCTTCCTCCAGCCGCAGCCGGTCCTCGCCCAGCATCACCGCGTAGGTGCCGAACTCCTGGCCGAGCGTCATCGGGACCGCGTCCTGCAGCTGCGTGCGGCCCATCTTCAGCACGTCGTGGAACTCGACGGCCTTGGCCGCGAACGCCTTTTCCAGCACGACCATCGACTCGGCCAGCTCGCGCACGGCGATGATCGTCGCGACGTTGACCGCGGTCGGGTAGGCGTCGTTGGTCGACTGCCCGAGGTTGACGTGCTCGTTCGGGTGCACGACGTGGTAGTCGCCCTTGGCGTGCCCGAGCAGCTCGAGCGCGCGGTTGGCGATCACCTCGTTGGCGTTCATGTTGGTCGACGTCCCCGCGCCGCCCTGGATGACGTCGACGACGAACTCGCCGTGCAGCGCGCCTTCGCGGATCTCCCGGCAGGCCTCGCAGATGGCCTCGGCGATCTCGGGTGCGAGGAGACCCAGTTCGGCGTTGGCGCGCGCGGCGGCCTCCTTCACCGCGGCGAGCGCCTCGACCAGGTGCGGGTAGGCGGCGATCGTGGTGCCCGTGATCGGGAAGTTCTCCCGGGCGCGGGCGGTGTGCACGCCCCAGTACGCGCCGGCGGGGACGTCCTTGTCGCCCAGCAGGTCGTGTTCGCGGCGGGTGGTCATCGCAGGCTCCCCACAGACAGGTTTCCGGTGAAACGCAGGTTGTCCGGGCCGGGCGGGACGTCGATCCCGCACAGCTCCAGCGCCGCGGCCAGCACCGGGTACCGCGCCCGGTCACCGCCGTCGGCGATCTTGAGCGCGATCGCCGTGCCGTCCGGCAGCGCGGCGACCTGGACGGCTTCGAAGCCGTCCTTCGCGATCAGCCCCGGCACCGCGCGCATGACGGCGGTGACGTCGCGGCGGCTGCCGCCGACCAGCTCCGGGTGCGTCCGGATCCCGGCGGCGACCAGGTGCTCGGGCGTGCCGGGCGCGGCGGTCGCGATCTTCGAGACGGCGGTCGCGAGCCCGCGCAAGGTCGTCGCGAAGAGGGGCGCGCCGCAGCCGTCGACCGCGACGCGCTCGATGCCGCGGCCGGTCAGGTCCTCGACGGTGGCCGCGATCGCGCGCTGCAGCGGGTGGGCCGGGTCGAGGTAGCCCTCGGTGCGCCAGCCGTTCAGCTCGCAGGTCGCGAGCATCGCCGCGTGCTTGCCGGAGCAGTTGTGCGCCAGGCGGCTCGGGGCGCGGCCGGTCGCGAGCCAGTGGTCGCGCTCGACCGGGTCGTACGGGAAGTCGGCCGGGTTGCCGAGCGCGTCGGGTGAGCGGCCGCCGAGCACGTCCGAGGCGGCGTCGAGGTGCATCTCTTCGCCGGAGTGGCTGGCCGCCGCGATCGCGAAGCCGGCGGGGGACAGGCGCAGCCCGAGCCGGGCCATCGCCGTGGCCTGCAGCGGTTTCGCCGTCGACCGCGGGTACATCGCGGCGTCCGGGTCGCCCGCGGCGAACAGCGTCGAGCCGTCCGGGGCGAGCACGACCAGCGAGCCGTGGTGCACGCCCTCGACCAGGCCGCCGCGGACCAGTTCGACCAGGGGTTCGTGGCTCACACGCCCTCCTCGTCGAACGCGCGCATGTCGATCCGCTTGCGCACGGCGAACCAGCCGACGACCAGCGCCACGAGGATCGCGGGCAGCGCCAGGAGGGTGATCCGGCCGGTCTCGTCGAAGCCCATCAAGACCACGACGGCGGCGAGGAACACCAGCGTCGCGATCTCGGTGTACGGCGAGAACGGCAGCCGGAACGACGGCCGCTCGATGCCTTCGCGCTCGGCCTTGCGGACGAACAGCAGGTGGCAGAGCACGATGATGGCCCAGGTGGCGAGGATGCCGATCGCGGCGAAGTTCAGGACGATGTCGAAGGCGTCCTTCGGCACGACGTAGTTGAGCCCGACGCCCAGCACGCAGACGGCCGCGGTGAGCAGGATCCCGCCGTAGGGCACGTGGTTGCGGTTCATCACGCCGGTGAACTTCGGCGCCGAGCCCGCCGTCGCCATCGACCGCAGGATCCGGCCGGTCGAGTAGAGGCCGGAGTTCAGGCTGGACAGCGCGGCGGTCAGCACGACCAGGTTCATCACGCTGTCCGCGGCGGGCACGCCGAGGTGGGAGAGCACGGTGACGAACGGGCTCTGGTCCTTCGAGTAGGAGCTCCACGGCAGCAGCATCGCCAGCAGCACGACCGAGCCGACGTAGAAGACCGCGATGCGCCACATGATGGAGTTGATCGCCTTCGGCATGATCTTCTCCGGGTTCTCGGTCTCGCCGGCCGCGACGCCGACCAGCTCGACCGAGGCGTAGGCGAACACCACGCCCTGCACGATCAGCACCATCGGCAGCAGCCCGGTGGGGAAGATCCCGCCGTGCTCGGCGATCAGCTGCGGGCCGGGGGCGCTGCCGTCGATCGGCGTCCGCGTCACCAGCAGGAAGATCCCGATCGCCATGAACAGCACGAGCGCGGCCACCTTGACGATGGCGAACCAGAACTCCATCTCGCCGAACAGCTTCACCGAGACGAGGTTCAGCGTGAGGACCACGGCGAGCGCGATCAGCGCGAGCACCCACTGCGGGATCGGCGAGAAGAACGACCAGAAGTGCGCGTAGAGCGCGATCGCCGTGATGTCGGCGATGCCGGTGGTCGACCAGTTGAGGAAGTGCATCCAGCCGGCGACGTACGCGCCCTTCTCGCCCATGAACTCGCGGGCGTAGGAGACGAAGGCGCCGCTGGAGGGCCGGTACAGGATGAGCTCGCCGAGCGCGCGGACGACGAAGAAGGCGAAGAGCCCGCAGACGGCGTAGACGATGGCCAGCGCCGGCCCGGCCTGGGCGAGCCGGCCGCCGGCGCCGAGGAACAGGCCGGTGCCGATGGCCCCGCCGATGGCGATCATGTTCACGTGCCGGGGCTTGAGGGCCTTGCGGTAGCCGGCGTCGCCCGCGTCTGTGGTGTTGTCGGACGGCGTGAGGGTCTGCTCGGTCACTGGTCCCCGTTCACGATGCTGGTCAGAGTGGCTTCGACGTGCGTGAGGTGCGCGGTCATGGCTTCGACGGCTTGTTCTTCGGAACCGCTCTCGATGGCCGTGACGATCGCGCGGTGCTCGACGTTCGACTGCGCGCGGCGGTCGCCGAGCTGGTTGAGGAAGGCGGACTGGCGGGCGAGCGCGTCCCGGATCTCTTCGATCACCTTCCCGAACACGGGGTTGCCCGAGGCCTGGGCGATGGTGATGTGGAAGAGCGAGTCGAGCGCGACCCACGCGGTGTTGTCGGTCTCGGCGTCCATCCGCTCGACGAGGTGGCCGAGCAGGTCGAGGTCGTCCTGGCTGCGTCGCAGGGCGGCGTAGCCGGCGACGGGGATCTCGACGTGCCGGCGCACCTCGATGAGGTCGCGGGCGGAGTAGGGCCCGAAGGTGGGGTTCTCGGCGGGCCCGGTGGCGGTGACGAAGGTGCCCTTGCCGGTCTTCGACTCGGTCATGCCGAGGGCCTGCAGACCGCGCAGGGCCTCCCGGATGACCGACCGGCTGACCTCGAACTCCCTGCTCAGGGACGCTTCGGAGGGCAGCTTGGCGCCGACGGGGTAGTCGCCGCGTTCGATCAGCTGCCGCAGGTGGGCCAGCACGGCTTCCATGGCGCTCACCCGGCGAGGACCACCTTGTCCGGCTGTCTGGCTGTCAGACAGGTTCATGCGGGGAATGCTCGGTGCCGGGGATGCGGCTGTCAACGCGGGAGCCGACGGGTGTGGCCCACCTCACCGGCCGTCATGAACGGGTCGTTCACCTAGTCAGACGACGTGAACGACCCTTTCATGACATCGCCGCGTTCATGGCGTCGGACCGGCCGCGGCCCTTCGTGCTCGGCGAGCCGCACCCGCGGTCCCGATGCCGGTTCCGGCTCCCCGGCAGAGGTCTTGAATGAGTCATTCAGGACCCCCCAAGACCTGAATGACTCATTCAAGACGCTCCCGACCGCCGGACCGGCCGCCCCGCGTAACCGTCCGGCCGCACCCCGTGCCGTGATCACCACCGCCCGAAACGGTGGCGCGTCGTGCCACCCGGAGCAGGCCCCAGAGGCGCACAATCGAGCCCGGCGAGTGCGGGATAGGCTGGGGGACCCGGGCGCGCCGGTCCCATCCAGACAGGGGAGGTTTTCGCTGGTGTCGAACGATTCTTTCGTCCACCTGCACGTCCACACCGAGTACTCGATGCTCGACGGTGCGGCGAAGATCGCCCCTCTCTTCGCGGAGGCGGCGCGCCTCGGCATGCCCGCGGTCGGGATGACCGACCACGGCAACATGTACGGCGGCGACGAGTTCTACCAGCAGGCCAAGAAGGCAGGCATCAAGCCGATCATCGGCATCGAGGCCTACGTCGCGCCGGAGAGCCGGTTCCACAAGAAGCCCGTCTTCTGGGGCCAGGCCAACCAGCGCGGCTCGGACGAGTTCGGTGAGGGCGGCGACGTCTCCGGTGGCGGTGCCTACACGCACATGACCATGCTCGCCGAGAACGCCACCGGGCTGCGGAACCTCTTCAAGCTGTCCTCGCTGGCCAGCATGCAGGGCTACTACCGCAAGCCGCGCATGGACCGCGAGCTGATCTCCGAAAACCACTCCGGCATCATCGCCACCACCGGCTGCCCGTCCGGCGAGGTGCAGACCCGGCTGCGGCTGGGCCAGAAGGAGGCGGCGATCCAGGCCGCGTCCGACTACAAGGACATCTTCGGCGCGGACAACTTCTTCCTCGAGCTGATGGACCACGGCCTGCCGATCGAGCGGTCGGTCCGCGAGGGCCTGCTCGAGGTCGGCCGCCTGCTCGACCTCAAGCCGCTCGCCACGAACGACTCGCACTACGTCACCAAGGACCAGGCGGACACGCACTCGGCGCTGCTGTGCGTCCAGGCGGGCAAGACCCTCAACGACCCGACGCGGTTCAAGTTCGACGGCGACGGCTACTACCTCAAGTCCGCCGCGGACATGCGCGAGTACTGGGACAAGGAGGTCCCCGGCGCGGCCGACACCACGCTGATGATCGCCGAGCGCGTCCAGTCCTACGAAGAGGTCTACGCGCACAAGGACCGGCTGCCGTTCTTCGAGGTGCCGGAGGGCTACGACCAGGGCACCTGGCTGCGCGAAGAGGTCGAGCGCGGCCTCAAGTGGCGCTTCCCGGACGGCGTGCCGGACGAGTACTACAACGAGCGCATCGAGATCGAGCTCGACGTCATCATCGGGAAGGGCTTCCCGGCCTACTTCCTCATCGTCGCCGACCTCATCAGCTACGCCCGCCGCGTCGGCATCCGGGTCGGCCCGGGCCGTGGTTCGGCCGCCGGCTCGCTCGTCGCGTACGTCCTGGGCATCACGAACCTGGACCCGATCCCGCAGAAGCTGCTGTTCGAGCGGTTCCTGAACCCCGAGCGCGTCTCGATGCCCGACATCGACATCGACTTCGACGACCGCCGGCGCGGCGAGATGATCCGGTACGCGACCGACAAGTACGGCTCGGACAAGGTCGCCCAGGTCATCACCTTCGGCACGATCAAGACCAAGGCGGCGATCAAGGACTCCGCGCGCGTCCACTTCGGCCAGCCGGGCTACGCGATCGCGGACAAGATCTCCAAGGCGCTGCCGCCGCCGATCATGGCGAAGGACATCCCGCTCTCGGGCATCGTCGACAGCAAGCACGAGCGCTACGGCGAGGCCGCCGAGGTCCGCGCGCTGGTCGAGACCGACGAAGAGTGCAAGACGATCTTCGAGACCGCCCGCGGTCTCGAGGGCCTGATCCGCAACGCGGGCGTGCACGCCTGCGCGGTCATCATGTCCTGCGACCCGCTGACCGACGCGATCCCGCTCTGGCAGCGCGACGACGGCTCGATCATCACCGGCTGGGACTACCCGTCGTGCGAGGCCATCGGCCTGCTCAAGATGGACTTCCTCGGCCTGCGGAACCTGACGGTCATCGGCGACGCGATCGACAACATCAAGGCCAACCGCGGGATCGACATCGACCTCGACACCCTCGGCGTCGACGACCCCGAGACGTACAAGCTGCTCGCCCGCGGCGACACGCTCGGCGTGTTCCAGCTGGACGGCGGGCCCATGCGAGACCTGCTCCGCCGGATGGAGCCCACGGTCTTCGACGACATCGTCGCGGTCGGCGCGCTGTACCGCCCCGGCCCGATGGGCATGAACGCGCACAACGACTACGCCGACCGGAAGAACAACCGGCAGAAGGTCAAGCCGATCCACCCGGAGCTCGACGAGCCGCTGCGGGAGATCCTGGCCGACACCTACGGCCTGATCGTGTACCAAGAGCAGATCATGCACATCGGCCAGAAGGTGGCCGGGTACACGATGGGGCGCGCGGACGTGCTCCGCCGCGCGATGGGCAAGAAGAAGAAGGAAGTCCTCGACCTCGAGTACGAGGGCTTCGAAGCCGGGATGAAGGCCAGTGACCTGGTCCCGGGCGGGTTCTCCGCCGAGGCCGTCAAGGCGCTCTGGGACACGATCCTCCCGTTCGCCGGCTACGCGTTCAACAAGAGCCACGCGGCCGCGTACGGCCTGGTCTCCTACTGGACCGCGTACCTCAAGGCGAACTTCACGCCGGAGTACATGGCCGCGCTGCTGACCTCGGTCGGTGACAACAAGGACAAGTCGGCGGTCTACCTGTCCGAGTGCCGCCGCCTCGGCATCAAGGTGCTCCCGCCGGACGTCAACGAGTCGGCCCTGCGGTTCGCGGCCGTCGGGGACGACATCCGCTTCGGCATGGGTGCCGTCCGCAACGTCGGCGCGAACGTCGTCGAATCGATCATCAAGACGCGCGAGGAGAAGGGCAAGTACGCCTCCTTCACCGACTTCCTCGACAAGTCCGAGCTCGTGGCCTGCAACAAGCGGGTCATCGAATCGCTGATCAAGGCGGGCGGGTTCGACTCGCTCGGCCACACGCGGCTGTCGATGATCCAGGTCCACGAAGACGCGGTCGAAGCCGTCGTCCCGCTCAAGCGCCAGGAGGCGATGGGCCAGTTCGACCTGTTCGGCTTCGGCGGCGACGAGGGGGAGGCGGCGCCGTCGTCGTCACCGCTCGCGCACCTGAAGTTCGGCGAGGAGGAGTACCCGCGCAAGCAGCTGCTCGCCTACGAGCGCGAGATGCTCGGCCTGTACGTCTCGGCGCACCCGCTGGACGGGGCCGAGCGGATCCTGCGCAAGCACGCCCCGAAGCCGATCGCCGGGATCCTCGCCGATCCGCCTCGGGAAGGCGAGATCGTCATCTCCGGGCTGATCACGTCGCTCGAGCGGCGGGTCAACAAGAAGGGCGAGCCCTGGGCGATCTGCACGGTCGAAGACATGGACGCCTCGCTCGAGGTGCTGTTCTTCCCGAAGTCGTACGCGCTGTTCTCGGGTGAGCTGATCGAGGACAACGCGGTGCTGGTCAAGGGCCGGGTCAACTGGCGCGAGGACAAGATGTCGGTCTTCGGCGGCGGTCTCGCGACGCTCGACCTGTCCGAGGTCGGCACCGGCAACGGCGACGACGAGCCCCCGCTGGTCCTGCTGGCCGCGGCGGAGAAGATCGACCAGTCGGTCGTCAGCGAGCTCCGGTCCACGCTGCTGGCGCACAAGGGGGAAACCCCGGTGCACCTCAAGCTCGTGGGCAAGAACCAGACGGTGTTCGCGCTCTACGACTACCCGGTGAAGGTCAGCTCGATGCTGATCGGCGAGCTCAAGGGCATCCGGGGCATCACCGCTTCCACGTGACCCGCGAAAGGGCGGGATCCGCGGGCACGACGCGCGCGGATCCCGCCTTTCGTGTTTGCTGAACACGATGACGCACGAACCCGACCCCCGCCGCTGGAAGGCGCTCGCCGTCTCGCTCACGGCGGGGTTCATGGGCCTGCTCGACGTCAGCATCGTCAACGTCGCCCTCCCGTCGATGCAGGCCGGGCTGCACGCGAGCAGCGGCGGGATCCGCTGGGTCGTGTCCGGCTACGCGCTGGCGTTCGGCCTGGTCCTGGTCACCGGCGGCCGCCTCGGCGACGCGTTCGGCCGCCGGAACATGTTCCTCGGCGCCCTCGCCGCCTTCGTCCTCACGAGCGCGCTGGCCGGCGCGGCCCCGAACGAGACGACGCTGGTGCTCGCCCGCCTGGCCCAGGGCGTGGCGGCGGGCATGCTGACCCCGCAGAACACCGGCCTGATCCAGGACCTCTTCCGCGGCGCCGAGCGCGGCCGCGCGTTCGGGATGTTCGGCGCGGTCGTCGGGATTTCGACGGCGGTCGGCCCGATCCTCGGCGGCGCCATCATCGCGGTCTTCGGCGCCCAGGACGGCTGGCGCTGGGTGTTCTACGTCAACGTCCCGATCGGCGTGCTCGCGTTCGCGCTGGCCCTGCGCCTGCTGCCGCGGAGCGAGAAGAAGCAGCTCAGGATCCGGTCGGAGATCGACTTCGCGGGCATCGCGCTGCTGGCGATCGCGGTGCTCGCGGTGCTGCTGCCGGTGGTCGAGTCCGACGACGACGGCCTGGTGCGGCTCTGGTGGCTGTTCCCCGTCGCCCTCGTCTTCGGTGCCGCCTTCGTGCGCTGGGAGCATTCGGTGTCCCGGCGCGGCCGGACGCCGCTGCTGGACACCCGGCTGTTCACCGGCACCCCCGGCTACGCCACCGGCGCGGCGGTCGGCGCGCTCTACTTCTGCGGGTTCGCCGGGATCTGGCTGGTCTTCGCCGTGTTCTTCCAGCAGGGCCTCGGCTACACACCCCTGCAGTCCGGGCTCTCGGTGACGCCGTTCGCGCTCGGCTCGGCGGTGTCCGCGGCCGTCGCCGGGCGGCTGGTGCCCCGCTTCGGCAGGCTGCTCACCGTGACCGGTCTGGGCGTGGTCGTCCTCGGCCTGCTGGCCGTCGCGCTGCTCGCCCAGCTGGTCCCGCCCGCGGCGTCCGGCTGGGCCTTCGCGCTGCCGCTGCTGTTCGCGGGGGTCGGCGGTGGGATGGTGATCTCGCCGAACACGACGTTGACGCTCGAATGCGTGCCGGTCCGGATGGCCGGGGTCGCGGGCGGCGCGCTGCAGACCGGGCAGCGGATCGGCACCGCGATCGGCACCGCGGTGCTCGCTTCGGTGTTCGGCGCGGTCGTGGGCGCGGGGTCGGCCTACCCGGTGGCGCTGACCGTGGCGCTCA